>JAMPAK010000009.1 GCA_023667285.1 Muribaculaceae bacterium | reverse complement strand
AGGACGCCAAAACCTTCTCCCCACTGCAGGCCCGGCCCGACGGCTTCCTCCGCCTCTGGAATGCACTCCTTCCCGCCCTCTCTGGCTGCGGATTCTTCATCGTCCACATCACCGCGCCGCGCACCCGCGGCCACGCCGACAAACTCGCCCGGCTCTTCGGACGGCGGATGCACCGCATCCTCATACCCGACACTAACAAGACGTCCGACGAACCGCCACCCACCATCGTCATCACCCTCCCCGTCAGGTTGACACCCTTATCACCCCCTCCTACCCCCTCAACCTCGTCAACCTACATCTCCCCTCCACACCCACTCTAGCGGTACGCCGTGCTCCGCGACCCAAAGTCAAACCGCACGGCAAGCGCTCTTTGACATTTTGATAAATCTCCCCTCGGTAATGTGAGGCGGCACTTGTTGGATGAACCATCCATGGATAGTGTTGTTATATATGTAACTAAATGTTATCCAATTCAAATTCTCAGCGCTCATGTTTCATCACAAGAATCTCGCCATCTTATCATTACTGGCTCTCTCCCTCGTAGTTTTGTATGGATGCAAACGCCATGCTGCTCCTACAACAGCCTCTCAGGCAAAAGTTGACATTATAATTATCGGAGCCACCTCTGAACAAGGAAACTCTTCATCTCAATATTCAGGCACAGTCTCATCTGACGAAGAGTCTGTGGTAAGTTTCTCTGTTCCCGGCACAATCACTGATATCTATGTAAAACAAGGACAGAAAGTTGCAAAAGGCCAAGTGCTTGCACGGGTCAAAAGCGAAAGTCTCGGCAATGAACGCGAGATAGCCGTGGCTGAACTTGAACAGGTGCAGGACCTCTACAACCGCCTTAAGAAACTCCACGACCAAAATGCCCTCCCCGATGTGAAATGGGTAGAAGTCCAGGCCAAACTGAAACAAGCTCAGGGCGCTGTGGCTCTCGCTGACCGTGCAGTGGATGACGCCACCATCTCTTCCCCCATATCCGGATATGTCACAGAGAAACTCGCCGATGTGGGACAGAGCATTATTCCGGCTCAGCCTATCTTAAAAATCACCGATATCGGTGACCTACAGATTTCAATTCCAGTTCCCGAAGAAGAGATTTCTCGCTTCGGGAAAAACGCGATGGCTTCTGTCACCTTCGATGCCCTTGATGACCTTACACTCTCCGCGCCAATGGCATCGAGAGATGTAGTGGCCGATCCCTTCACCAGGTCTTATAAAGTCAAATTCCGTCTCCCCTCAGGGGATGGCCGCATCCTTCCAGGCATGATTGGAAATGTCTCAGTCTCAGGACTTGACTCCGTGGCCGGGACGGCTAAGGGACATGACTTTGTTGTTCCATCAAAATCTGTCCTCCTTGCCTCCGACAACCGTCAATTCGTATGGGTTGTGGATGGCGGGAAAGCCCAGCGCAGATTTGTGGAAGCCGATGAACTTAGCAAGGACGGTGTGATCGTCAAGAGCGGACTTCTGCCAGGCGATTCATTGATTGTGGCCGGCATGCAGAAAGTCAGCATGAATTCTCCTGTGAGTGTTAACTCTAAACTCTGAGAGGTCATGGCTACAGACAATACTCCTAAGCCCCTGGCCCATCCCAATCCCATTGTAGTGGCAGGGATGAAATATAGCAAGGAAGTCATTCTCCTTGTGTGTATATTCATCGCATTCGGCATCTATGCCCTCAAGGAGATGGACAAGAATGAATTCCCATCCTTCACCATCCGAGAAGGCGTTGTGGCAGCCGTCTACCCCGGCGCAACCGTGGAACAGATTGAGCAAGAGGTGCTGAAACCCCTTGAGGACTACATTTTCTCTTACAAGGAGGTCGACAAGAAAAAGACTCACTCGAGAATCACCTCCGGGATGGTGATAATTTTCGTTGAACTCGACGATAATGTCACTGACACCAAGCCCTTCTGGAATGAATTCAAGATAGGGATGGACCAGGTCAAGATGACACTTCCTGCCGGAGTGCTGGGGGTGGAGACCATGAGCAACTTCGGCGACACATCTGCCCTGCTCATCACAATGCAGAGCGACGATAAGACTTACCGCGAGCTTAAGGATTACATGGACAATCTCAAAGACCGCCTGCGCACCGTCGAGAGTGTCGGCACTATGGATGTGACTGGTGTTCAAAAGGAAGAGTTCGCAGTCTATCTCAACCCCGAGAAACTGAAACACTACACCCTTTCAGAAGCCACAGTAGGAGCCACTCTTCTCGCCCAGGGATTCCAGACCACAGGTGGCTCGCTCAAGTCTGACAATTTCTCAAATCCAATCATTGTGAAACGGTCGGTGAACTCTATCGCAGACATAGCCGACATGATCGTGTTCTCAACACCCGATGGCAATACGGTTCATCTCGGCGATGTCGCTGAAATCAGGCGTGAATATCCCGACCCGGACAGCTACATCACCAACAATTTCCAGAAATGCATCCTCCTCTCAGTCCAAATGAAAGAGGGGTATAACATCGTGGAGATGGGCACAGAGGTCGATCATCAGATAGAGGAGTTCCAAAAAGATCTCCCCGACGGTGTCACACTCTTCAAAATTACAGACCAACCGGTGGTAGTCAACAGTTCTGTCAATTACTTTCTTGTCGAGCTGCTTGTTGCCATCATAGCTGTCGTGGTGGTAATCATGCTCCTCCTCCCGCTGAAAGTGGCACTCATAGCAGCCTCCACCATTCCCATTGCCATCTTCATCTCACTCGGTCTCTTTTACATCCTGGGAATCGAACTCAACACCGTCACACTAGCCTGCCTGATAGTGACTCTCGGCATGATTGTAGACAACTCTGTGGTGATCATCGACGACTATGTCGAGCTCATCTCCGAAGGGATGGACCACTATTCAGCCACCCTGCGAGCCGGAACCGAGTTTTTCAAGGCCATATTCTCAGCCACACTCGCCATCTCTGTCACATTCTTCCCATTTCTCGTCACAGTCACTGGGATGTTCCGCGACTTCCTCACAGACTTCCCCTGGGGCATGACGATAATCCTGATTGTGTCATTGATCCTTGCCGAGCTCCTTGTGCCTTATCTCCAGTTCAAGCTCATTAAGAAACCGATCTATAAACTGCAGCAGGAGGCATATGCATCCGGAAAGAAGAAATTCAGTTTCTTCATATCCATGCAGAACGGCTACAACAAACTCATCGACGCTTGCTTCAAATTCCCGAAGACCACAATCGCCGTCGGCATCATATGCATTATTGTGGGTGGATGGTTGTTTGTGACACGCCCCATGCAGCTCATGCCTATAGCCGAGCGCAATCAGTTTGCCGTAGAAATCACCCTCCCCACCGGGACATCGGTTGAACGGACCACAGAGGTGGCCGACTCCCTCGAGTCAATCCTGTCAAAGGATCCCAGAGTAGTGTCGATCGCTTCATTTCACGGCTGCTCATCCCCGAGATTCCAGACCACATACGCGCCGCAGATTGCTGGTCCGAACTATGCTCAGTTCATCGTAAACACCAAAAGCAACCAGGCCACCGTCGATGTCCTGAATGAATACACAGGAAAATACGAATCATATTTCCCCGACGCATTCATAAAATTCAAGCAACTCAGTTACTCGATGGCTGAAAATCCGATTGAAATCAGATTGTCCGGCTCATCCCAGGCCACCCTCCACAACCTCGCGGACACAATCGCCTCAATCGCACGGAGAGTGCCCGGCCTACGCAATGTCCGCCTCTCGCTCGACAATCCGCTCGCCTCCGCAGTCGTTCTCCCCGATGAGACGAGGGCTCAGAGAATGGGGCTTAACTCCACACTCCTTGAGACAACACTTGCCATGCGCTACTCCTCCGGACTCCCTGTCGCAACAGTCTGGGAGGGTGATTATGGGATTCCCGTCACTCTCAAGACAAACACCTCCAACCGCGGGGACATAGACCAACTGCAACAGGAACCCCTACCCGTGCTTGGACTTGGGACTGTACCCCTCTCGCAGATTGCCGATGTTAAGCCTGAATGGCATCCGGGCATGCTGATCCACTATAACGGTGTACCCACTGTCTCAGTGATTTCAGAAGTCCAGCGAAACATAAACGTAATCGACCGCACGGAAGCACTCATGGATAGCATTTCGAAAGTCAATCTGCCATCAGACGTGACAATCACGCGCGGTGGAGACTGGGAAAATGAGATGGACACCCTACCTCAGATTGTCATGGGACTTATCTTAGCCGTAGCCGTGATTTTCTTCATACTGCTGCTGCATTACGCCCAGGCTGATACCTCTGTTCTCCTCGTCCTCTCCCTTCTCCTGTGCATTCCCGGAGCCGCTCTGGGCCTGATTATCCAGAACATATCCCTCTCCCTCACCTGCGTGCTTGGTATTGTCTCCCTGATGGGCATCCTTGTGAGAAACGCGATTGTATTGCTCGACTACGCTGAGGAACTGCGCAACCAGGGCCAGAATGTGCATGACTCTGTCCTGAACGCCTCAAAACGCAGGATGCGCCCCATCTTCCTCACCTCCGCAGCCGCCACCATGGGTGTCCTTCCAATGGTGATGGGCGACAGTGCCCTCTGGCAACCCATGGGAGCCGTAATCTTCTGGGGCACTCCGGTCACCATGATTTTCATCCTCACGGTCATCCCCGTGGCCTATGCCCTCATGAAGGGTAAATCAAAGGATGCAGACAAGCCCCTCCCCGAGCCTCTTGAAACACATATGCTCTAATTAGATCTCAGTTATGAAACGGAAAATATATATCTCGCTCATATCGGCTGTCATGGCACTCACTTCAATCACTGCCATGTATGCCCAGACACCTGACTCTGTCTTCACACTTCAGGCTTGCCGAGAGCTCGCATTGAGAAACAACGCCGCAATGACCTCTTCCGAGAACGATCTCAAGGCCGCTCGTGAGACCAGACGCGAAGCTTTCACAAAATATTTCCCCGAGATATCAGCAGGAGCCTCAGCATTCCGTGCAAACCACGACATGCTCCAGTATGATGTCCTCGACCTCATAACCCTGGGGCTTATAAAAAAAGGGAAGACTGCCGGTGTGTGGGCTGTCCAGCCTGTCTTCATGGGAGGACAGATAGTGAATGGCAACAAACTCGCAAGTGTGGGCGAGGAGGTGGCCAAAATCCGAAAGGAGCAGACGGCCGACAATGTGGTGCTGACCACCGACAATCTTTACTGGAACCTCACTTCGCTGAAGGCAACGAAAAACACCGTGGAGAGTGCGATTGTGATGCTCGACAGCCTGGCCGCGTCCGTTGGTGCCGCGGTCGATGCAGGGATGGTTGTGCAGAATGACCTCATGAAAGTGAATCTCAAGCGCAACGAGTATCGCAACAATCTCGTGGACCTCGACAACGGCATCAGCCTCATGAAAATGCTCCTCGCTCAACAGATGGGACTCGGCGCAACATCCGGCATCGATATTATTGAGGAGATACCTGGCGATGTCCCCGACATGCCAATGGAGATGTATGTCGAGGAGGCTGCAGCTGTGAGCCAAACCGCTGACCACAGGCTCCTCGTCAAGAATGTCGAGGCTAAAACGCTTGAAAAGAGGATGGAACTCGGCAATTACCTACCGAAGGTCGGGGTCGGAGCAGGCTGGTTCTACCATGATGTGCTGAATCAGAACCACAACTTCGGAGCCATAATGGTAACTGTCGCCGTGCCGCTCTCAGGATGGTGGGGAGGCTCTCATGCCATACGCAAGAAGAACCTCGAACTCGAAAATGCCAAGACAGAACTCGACAACCTGACCCAGAAACTCCAGATTGAGATTGCAGACAAATGGGACAATCTCACCGGTGCGTGGCGCAAGATGCAACTCTCTAGTCAGGACATCGAGCAGAGCAAGGAGAACCTAAGAATCACCCGTGCGTACTATGAGGCCGGCATGAACACAATCACAGACCTTCTGGATGCTCAGACCCTCCATGTCGAGTCGCAGAACAACTATATCGCGGCCTATGGTGAATTCCAGTTATCGATTTCACAGTATCTCAACGCAACTGCCCGTCTGCACCCCTGACGGTGGCAATCTCACACATTATTTATATAGTCTCTCCGTGAGCGTTTAACGAATTTAACTTTAATTTCACATTCGTGGCTCATTCTTTTCACTTTTCAAGTTAATTCTTGTTAAAACGGGAGACTCTGTTAATATCTGTTGAGGGATTCTCCTTATCTTTGTGTCCTGTTAACTTTGTTAGCGGGTGGATATCTCGTATATCCGGCAAATTGTAATTACTAATAACCTTAAATAATATTCGGATTTAATCTAAAACCATGTCTGTATGAATTTAAGTCAGAAAATCCGTCTGTGGCTTGCTGTGCTGCTGGCCACGACATTCTCTCTCTCACTTTCAGCCCAGGACATCACAGTCTCGGGTGTGGTGAGCGATGACACCGGCGAGCCTCTGATGGGAGCCACTGTGCTTCTAAAAGGGACACAGAAAGGTGTAGCCTCTAATCTCGATGGAGAGTATTCAATCTCCACCCCCGCCAAAGGCACCCTGGTCTTCTCCTACATCGGCTGCAAGACAAAGGAAGTGGCCATCAACGGACAGACCACTATCAATGTGGTCCTCGAGACCAATACAGAGATGCTTGACGAGGTTGTGGCCATCGGTTACGGCACAGTCAAGAAGAAAGACCTCACAGGTGCAGTCTCGTCAGTGGCAGGCTCAGAACTTGTGAAAGTTCCTGTAGCGACGGCGGCAGCAGCCCTTCAGGGCAAGGCAGCCGGCCTTAACATTGTCTCACAGAACGGCGCGCCCGGCGCTTCGATGAACGTCACCGTCCGCGGTGGTGCATCTCTCACACAGGGCACCGAGCCTCTCTACATCGTGGACGGCTTCGCCATGGACAATGCGCTCTCAAACATCGACATCAACGACATTGAGACCATTGACGTCCTCAAGGACGCCTCAGCAACCGCCATCTATGGTGCGCGCGGTTCGAACGGTATCATCGTCATCACCACCAAGTCTGGCCAGAAGGGGAAGACCAAGGTTGACTACAACGCATACTTCTCCTGGGACAAGCTCGCCAAGAAACTCGACATCAATGATAATGCTCTTGACTACGCATGGTATCAGTATGAGTTTGCCGAGCTTCAGGGAAAGCAGTTCCAGTTCAGCAACGTCTATGACGGCGGCTATGGGACCTCAGAGGCAGACTATCACTCAAACGCCTACAACCGTCTGGCAGAGCGCTATGCCAACGACTATGCCGTTGACTGGCAGGATCTGACCTTCGGCGGACATGCCTTCACTCAGAACCACAACGTGTCTGTGTCTACAGGCGGTGAGAAAACCCAGTTCCTTCTCTCATACAACCACAACGACCAGGACGGCCTTCTCGCCAACCACGATTTCAAGCGCAACTCCATCCGTGCAAAGGTCAACACCGAGCTCTGGAAAGGTGTGAAACTTGACTTCGGAATGTTCTTCTATCACAACAACACCCATGGCGGCGGCTCATACTCAGGCATGAAAAGTGTGCTGCTCCAGCCCATCAACGGTGGTACCCTCTACACTCGCGACGAACTGATCGAGACCCAGACACAGCCCACATATCGTGGATATGACAATACATATAGTGTCTCTAACCCCCTCGTCCAGAACGGTGCAATTCTCTCTGAGAAGCGCTCACGCAAACTCGACCTCAACGGAGGCATCACCGTTGACTTCCTCAAGGACTTCCACTGGCGCACAGGTGTCAACTACGTCACCGGCTGGGACAAATCCACAAGTTTCCAGAATGAGAACTCTCTCAACTATCTTCTTTATGAAGACACCGAGGGTATGACCGGTTCCATCGGCAACTCTGAGAAGTATGCATGGCATATCAACAATACCCTTACCTGGACAAAGACACTCAACAAGGTTCACGACCTCACAGTGATGGTTGGTCAGGAATACTCCTACTCAGAGAGCGAAGGCAGCTCTATCTCACTCCGCAAGTTCCCCGTTCCTAACCACGAACTCGATGATATCTCGAAGGCTGAGGTTGCTTCAAAGAGCACATCTCACAGCAATGGCAATATGCTCTCATTCTTCGGACGTGTCAATTACTCATATGACGACCGCTACCTGCTGACAGCAACATTCCGTGCGGACGGCAGCTCAAAGTTCGCCAAAGGCAACAAGTGGGGCTACTTCCCCTCAGCATCAGGTGCTTGGCGTGTCAGCCAGGAGAAGTTCTGGACAGAGAACTCAGTGGCAGAGTGGTTCAACAACCTTAAGTTCCGTGTGGGCTATGGTGTGACCGGTAACTGTGACATCGCATCAAACATGTATGCCACAACACTCTCGATGACCACCTACCCGATGAACAATCAGGAATTTGATCCCGCGTTCACAACGACTGAGACCCTCGGCAACCCTGACCTAAAGTGGGAGACCCTCCACGCCACCAACGTCGGTCTGGACCTGGGCATGTTCAACAACCGCATCAACCTGAGCGTAGAGTGGTATAACAACCAGATTTCAGATATGCTTATGCTCTGCACCATCCCCTCATCGACAGGCTATACAAAGCAGTATCAGAACATCGGTAAGATGCGCAACCGTGGCTGGGAGTTCACCCTCAACACCGTGAACATCGCCACACACGGCTTCCAGTGGACCTCAACTCTCAACATGTCATTCAACAAGTCGAAGGTCATCGCACTCGAGGGTGAGGTGAAACAGAAGACTTTCTCAGCCGGCGACAACCGCTCAGGCTCTGTAAACTACTATGCTGTAGTTGGCCACGGTCTCGGCGACATGTATGGCTACAAATATGATGGCATCTACACCACAGACGACTTCGATGAGCTCCCCGACGGGACATGGCAGCTCAAAGAGGGTGTGGTTAAGCCTGAGGATGGCCGCACAGCTCAGCCCGGCGATATCAAGTTTGCCGCTGACAACGAGGACGGCACTCAGTTCACCAAGCAGGCCGTCAAGATCGGTAACGGTACCCCCGACTTCTTTGGCGGCTTCTCAAACCAGTTTACCTACAAGGGAATTGACCTCAACGTCTTCATGAAGTTCTCAGTCGGCAACGATGTCTACAACGCCACCAAGCACTCCATGAGCCCCTACGCAGCGTTTGAGAATGCACCCAAGGAGTTCTCTCAGAACTACTATCGTCTCGTTGACCCCGCCACCGGTCTCAAGGCCACAAGCCTCGAGCGTCTCCGCACACTCAACCCCGACGAGTCAGCCCGCACATGGAGCCTCACAGAGAACAACTCGAGCTACATCACCTATCCCTCATCATACTTCGTTGAGGATGGCTCATATCTCCGTCTCGCTCAGGTCACCCTCGGCTACACACTCCCGAAGGCTTGGACCCGCAAGGCACTCATCGAGAATCTTCGTGTTTACTTCACCGCCAACAACCTCTGCACCATCACCGGATACTCAGGCTACGATCCTGACGCATCATCAAAGAACGACGATGTCATCTGTACTCCCGGTTACGACTCATCGGCATATCCCCTGTCACGCAGTTATGTTGTCGGCCTGAACCTCACATTCTAACCTCAGAAATCAACCCATGAATAAATCATATATTTCAAAGGCTGTCAAGAGCATCCTCGTAGCCCTCGCCGTGAGTGGCGGCGCGTCGATGACTCTGACCTCATGCGAGGACACACTGGAAAAGCCCTCGTTTACCGCCGACGATGTTGACTACGTCTTCTCTGACGTTCAGAAATCAGACATTTACGTCAAGGGTGTCTACCGCTACTTCGCCCTTGAGGAACTGTATCGTGCGGGCAACACAGGCGACTGCGTCACCACTGCAAACGAGGACAACTTCACGCAAGCGAACATGCAGCGTGCCAGCTATAACTACGACCCATATCGTCCTTGGGTATTTGGCGATGTCTATCGTCAGAGCTACAACGCCATTGAGAGCTGCAACCTCGGCATCAAGCGAATAGGAATGCTCGATGAGTCGCCTGAGCGCAACGCTCTCCTAGCTGAGCTCTATGTGCTCCGTGCCTATGCCTACCACAACCTGATCCGCTTCCTCGGAGATGTTCCCACACAGTGGGTAGCCATGGAGGACTGCGACATCAAGTCGACCGATGTCCTCTACCCCACCCGTCAGCCTCGCGACGGCATATATGACCAGATTATCACCGACATGGTGGATCATGTCAACGATCTGCCCTGGCAGAGCGAGAATCCCTATGTAACCAACGAGCGCCTCACACGCAACGCAGGTCTGGGCATTATGGCCCGTATCTGTCTTCATGCTGCCGGCTACTCCCTGCGCTGGGATCTCGTGACAAATGATGCGTCCACTCTCCACATGGGTCGACGCGATGACGCTGCCCGTGTCCGTGAGATCTATGAGATTGCCGACAAGTCTCTCGCCGATGTGATCGGCAAGGGTGAGAACTACCTTATCCTCGACACAGCAGAGGAGAGCGGATTCATGAACCTTTTCCGCAATTTCACTCAGGGCAACTACGGGCCCACAGCACCTGAGATGATGTGGATGATTGCACAGCAGGGTGAGAAGACCAACGGCCGTCTCGGCAACTACATTGGTGTGACCGGTGCAGGCTCCGGCAGTTTCTTCGCTGCCATGAAGGCACTTCAGGTCAAACTACCCACATACTATCTCTCATTCGACCCCCGCGACAAGCGTCGTGATGTATCTGCCCCCATGTATACCATCGGCCACTCTGGAGACGAGGATATCCACTGCGGCACAACCTACTCTTCAGTGATGGGCGGTAAGTATCGTGTGCAGTGGGCTCAAGCTCCCTATAACGGATCGAACCGCAATATCGACATGGCAATGCTCCGCTACTCAGACATCTTGCTGATGTATGCCGAGACTCAGAACTTCCTTAACGGAGGTCCCACTGAGGCTGCCAAGAATGCCCTCAAGCAGGTGCGCGACCGCGCCGGTGTCGGCGACCTGCCTATCCCCACTACAGAGGATGAATTCCTTGAGGCCGTGATGCATGAGCGTCAGTGGGAGCTCGCTGATGAGTTTGTGCTCCGCACAGACCTTGTCCGCACAAACCTCCTTGACAAGTTCATCACAGAGGCCAAGCAGGACCTGCGCGACCTCGCAGACAAGAAAGGCAAATATGCAGACATTCCCCAGTATCGCATCTATGCCCGCTCAGTCAACGAGGGTGTCTATGGCGATCAGTTCCTGATGGTTAACTATATCGATGTCACTGACCCAGCTGAGATTGCCACTATCGAGACAATGCCACGCGCCAATCAGGCTGCCAAAGTGAAGTCAATCCGCGAGGCAGTCCAGAAGATTGTAGAGAGCCGCGGATACAAGTATAACAACGACTGGTATCCCGTGAAGATGTTTGAGGCAATCACCTCTGACTACAACAACCGTTCACGCCAGATATGCGGCACAATTGTAGTCAGCACATGGGGTCTCGGCTCTACCATCACTCAGAAGGCCACAGGCACTGAAGAGAATGGCGGCAAGTATCCTGAGTGGATTGACGGCGAGAATGGCCTCTTCTTCGGTTATCAGAAGAATAAGAGCGAGCTCTCACCCTTTGCCGGCGACAAGACAGGCCATCCACTCGTGGATAACCCCCGCCTCACCCAGCTCCCCGGCTATCCCGGTGCAAAGACCGAATTCTAACTAGGCACATGATGGGCGGGGACAATCCCCACTCCTGTCCCTGCCCATCAATATTTGAAAAATAGCAATTTCTAACCAAATCAAAATTCACCATCAAACAACTCTACTCATGAAAAAGTCACTCGTACTTTCTCTCGCGCTCTGCGCAACCATGGGAGTGAATGCCGAAACATTTGAATATGACTTCGACACCGCTCCTGAATTCTTCCCCTATCTCCAGGCTCCCATCGAGGAACTCGGCATGGGCGTACAGACCAACTTTGACTTCATCAAAAAGGATGGCTCATGTGTGCTCGACGGCTGCCCTACTGAAGACAAACTCATGGACAAGAATGAGGCAGGCGAGTTCGTCACCAGCAACGTCCGCTTCCGTATCTCTCTTGCTGACGGCTGCTGCTATACCCTCGGCGAGGACGGCAAATATAAGTATGAGGGTGAGGAACCCGACTACACCCAGCCCTTCATCGCATGGGAGGATGGCGGCCCCACTCGCGTAGTTTGGCTCTATGGCATCAACAAGACTGAGGAATGGATTGACGACAACTATAGTGCTATCAATGCCGACAACTGGATTAAGAGCCGTCACGGTATCCAGTTCAGCCGCAATGACCACTCGGCATCGCGCTCACACACATACATCCAGTTCCCCGCTTTTGCCGGTCCCTACACCATGACCTACTACATCTGCGCCACCTCTGACTCAAACCGCAACAAGGAGCAGGCTCTCAAGTGTAAGGTAGTTCCCGTTGTCAACGATGTAGTCAACGAGGAGGCTGCTCAGATTACAGAAGAGCCCTACGGCAACGTTCCTGACAAGCGCTTCATCAAGAAGTCATATGAGTATTCTGGCTCAGAGCCTGCAGCTCTTCGCATCTGTGCTAATGGCGCTCAGCTCGTGCTGGTCCACGCAACCATCTCTACAGACGCAACAGGCATCGCTGACGTAATCGCCACTGCTGAGGCTGATGAGAATGCACCCGTCTACAATGTGCTTGGCCAGCGTGTCAATGAGAACTACAAGGGTCTCGTGATCAAGAATGGCGTGAAGTATATCCAGAAGTAATCCGCTCCCACAGAATTTCAACTTCAACTGATTCGCGCTCCCCGTGAAGCCCCGCAGGCCCGCGGGGAGTGTTTGGATTTTAAAAGTTAACCTTTACCCGATGAAAAAAACCTTATCCGCGCTTTTTCTTGCCGGCATGATGGCCTTTTCAGGCAGTGCATCTGCCCAGGATTTGCTAGCGTTTCCCGGTGCTGAAGGCTTTGGCCGATACACGAAGGGTGCACGTGCTGTTGCAAACCCTCAGGTGTATCACGTCACCAACCTCAACGACTCTGGCGCTGGCTCGCTCCGTGACGCCCTCAGCAAAGAGGGACGCATTATCGTGTTTGATGTCTCAGGTGTCATCAACCTCAAGGATGTTCTGATCTTCAAGAGCAACACTACCGTGCTCGGACAGACCGCTCCAGGAGAGGGCATCCAGCTCTATGGCAACCGTGTCTCATTCTCTAACGCCAATAACCTCATTGTCCGTCACCTCCGCATCCGTATGGGCGTAAATGGCCCGAGCGGCAAGGATGCTGCCGGCGCTGCATCAGGCCACGACATGATTTTCGACCACCTCTCAGTCCTCTGGGGAAGAGATGAGAACTTCTCAATCTCCAGCAATGATAAGTCAGGTGGCCCTCAGAACATCACAATACAGAACTCCATCATCGGCCAGGGACTGCAGTCGCACTCATGTGGCGGACTCATCCAGACCGATAATGGTGTGACTCTCTATCGCAACCTCTATATTGAGAACAAGACCCGTAATCCTAAGGTGAAAGGTCTCAACCAGTATGTCAACAATGTTGTCTACAACTGGGGTGACGGTGGCTGCTACATCATGAGCGGCTCTGAGGGAGACTCATGGGCCGACATCGAGAACAACTACTTCATGCGCGGCCAATGGTCAGGCGCGAAGAAACCTTTCACTCGAGGCACGCCCTCGTTCCGCTACTATGGAGCAGGCAACTACTATGACGATGACAAGGACGGTACTGTAAATGGCCATGAGATGACAGTCGAAGAGATGAAGGGTGAGTCAAGCGACGGTATTGAACCTTACAGCACATGGTTTGAGTCACTCGCGAAACTCAACGCTGAGATTGCCGCCAATTTCCCCGCCATCCAGCAAATTCCTGAAATCTCAAACAAGATGACAGCCGCAAATGCCCTCAAATGGGTCATCGATAGTGTGGGTCCGTCTCTCCCCGTCCGCGATGAGGTTGACCAATATCTCATTGATGAGCTCCTCACCTATGGCACCGGCGGTACAAAGAACGGCATATCATCTGAGGCACAGCTCCCACACAAGGGTACGGGCACACTTTCTGGCGGCGTGAAGCCTCTTGACACTGACAACGACGGTATTCCTGATGAGTATGAGACAGCCAATGGCCTTAACCCCAACGATGCGTCTGACGCCGTGAAGATTGCAGCCAATGGCTATACAAACATCGAGAACTACGTCAACCAGATATCGACCGCACATCCCTACATTAAGAAGCCCACGACTCTCTCTGTAGCCAAGCAGGACAAGACCTCGCTTGACCTCACATGGAATGTGAACAAGAACACTACCAATGGTTTTGAAATCGAGACCTCGACTGACAATGGGACAAACTGGACTGTAGCGGCTACTGTTGCTGCCGGGACTGATAAGTATACCCTGGGGAACCTTACATCGAATACTTCCTATCAGGTGCGTCTCCGCGCCACCGATGGGAAGGGTCTCTATTCAGACTACTCAAACGTTGTCACAACTGAGACCACCGGCGACCCTGCTGCACCCAGTGCATCGGTGAACCCGGAGCCGGCTGAGGGCGCAAAGATTGCAGTGGCAGGCGGCGTGACCCTCAAATGGGAGAACCAGACCAAAGACTACTATGGGACTGTGAAATACACCGTATATATTGGCACTGACCAGAACAATCTTGCCCCCATCGCTCAGGATATCACCGCAAAAGAGTGTGAGGCCGGAACCCTTGAGGCTGACAAGACTTACTATTGGCGTGTCGATGCCAAGAATGACCTTGGCACTACCACGGGCACCATCTGGAGTTTCCAGACCACAGCCGGAGGTGTCCTCTTCTATGCTGACTATTATCAGCACCCCGAGTCATGGTTTGCAGCATTCGGAAATATCGGTGACAACACGGATGTCTTCAACGCCGCTAACACAACAAAGGAGTATGACGGTATGGTCATTGGCTCAGGAGCCAACAAAATCCGTGTCGTAGCTATGAAGGGTGCCAACAATTCAGCAAGCAGTTCAAGCGACTACGGCCCTGCCACAGCAGCAGATGCAGGTGCATCTGACCGCTGCGTTCAGTTCGTGACAACATCAGCCGGTGGCTATGTCACAACCCCGACAGTCGAGGGGCCCTGTGTCGTCACCCTCTATATCGGCAATCCAGAGACAAAGGCTAAGACTCCGAGACTCTACACCGTCGTAGACGGCAAGGAGACCAAGGTGCTTGACCTGTCGCTCACAAACAAGAAGAGAGTATTCAAGTTTACCTATACTTATGACGTTGCTGGCCCCGTCAAATTCAAATTTGACGCCAATGCCACTAAGGTGAACATCAATGACTTCCTTGTCGAGGCATATGTCTCCAACACCGGTCTGGAGAGCCTCGAGCTCAAGGCTGACAATGCTAAGGTATATGCACATGACGGCAATGTGAGCGTCACAGGCATTGATGACAATACACTTGTCACTGTCTATGACCTCGCCGGTCGCCCTGTAGCTGCCGCTAAGGGAGAGACTACTTTCTCGCTCAACCATGGTCTCTATATCGTAAGCATCAATGGCATCAAAGCCGTCAAGGTAATGCTCTAATCGAGACACACCTCAATATGGTACTGTAAGAAATTCCGTCCCCCCGTTCATGAGGGACGGAATTTTTTCATCTTCTGGTCCACTCCCCTACCCTTCTCTCCCCATAACCATAACAATAATCCGAAAGTGGGACGAGAAAATGCGAAAATAGTAATCCAAACGTTTGGAAATCTCACCAAAACGCACTAACTTTGCAGAGCAATTCGCGAACGGGCATAGGCAATTAATAGCCGCCTATCACGAAGGTCCTATAGCTCAGTTGGTTAGAGCAACAGACTCATAATCTGTGGGTCCTAGGTTCAAGCCCTAGTGGGACCACCGATTGAAATCTCCAATCATTTGTAATTCAAATGATTGGAGATTTTACTATTTTAAGTTTGTCCACGAATTGTCCACCAAATTGAATTTTATGATTGGCGTGGACAAAAATTTTCCTTAAAATTACTAAAATATTATTGATGCCGTATCAAAAATGGATGGAATTTGATTAGTGACGAACAATAACGGCATTGTGGGTGTTTTAAAGTCTGACACTTATTTTGGCTCATTCACTCACCCAAGCCCACTATATGACTAAAGAGGAGAAGAACAAACTTACCCGTGATGTCCTCCGACACTGGTATGAGAATCATCAGGAGGATTACTGCAACTTCACCGACCTTATGCACGACCGCAGAGGTATCGGCTTTGAACAAGTTTTCAATACTGCCATTACGCTTGTGCCGAAATATGAGAAGGCACTATTGCTCTATTTGAAGAATGATCATTCAGAAGGCATCGAAGATCTGGAAAGGATTCTTACCGATGGAGGACTCAAAGACCAGCTCTCCCTACACTTCAAGGCTCAGATGCCGGATTGCATTGTCCCGGCAATGTTGAGTTGGCTGTTTTTCGGACGCAGTTTCGAGTGTATGGTAGAATTTGGAGAGGAGCTGATTCAAAACGGCAACCTCAATTTCCTTCTGCGCCGACTCGCACCGTTCAATATAAAGACCGTCATCAGCCGAAGCATTGCCATCGGAGCACGCAAGGAAGAAGATTGGGTGAAGTTTGTCGATGAACTTGAATCAATCGGCATAACGCCTATTGTCACTGCCGGTATTGTTTCTAAATTCAAATCGGTGTCTGATGAAACCACAGCAACAATGAAAACAGTGTCCGAGAAAAAAGTCATTCCGGGAAAAGCGAAAAAGCGTCGCAGCCTTGAGCAACTATTGCCCAACTGCGATGAATATCTTTTGGAATCCATAGACGAGCATATAAATATCAAGCAAAGCGGGCGAGACATAGCCCTGCTCTATCTCGTACTTGATAAAAACAGGACATTGGTCAGCACATCTGTGGTGGAGTTTCACGCAGCGCTTGAACAAAGATACGCTGGCAAAGAAAACATCTCAATTCCGGGGCATCGAGGAATCCAAGAGAATCTTAAAATGTTTCTATCGGAGAATCACATGACAAAGAAAGGTGAAAGGGTCGTATGCCAGACATATGAACGCCCTGAACATATCAGGGACTTCAATGACCTCAAAGATAAATTGGGAATACAGGACTACGCATACTCCAACTGACACATAAAAATATTTTTGACGGGAGCCGTCTGACAGCAATGTCGGGCGGCTTCCGTTTTCTATATCCACCCCTAAATTTGGCAGAATTCGAGGTCTCTGAAAAGAAAAATTCTTCGTTTTACTTCGTTACGAATCAATGCGAACTTAACGTACTGTCTATCAGTGTTATAAATTTGGAGAATCACAAATCATGTGTTTTCTTTGCACCGTCAAAACGCACGATGTCGGCGAAATTCCGAATCAAGGCAAAGGTAAAGACCGGTCACCTTTGCCACCGGATAAGGGGATATTGATTCCGACTGATATGCGTGGCGACCCTTGGACATTT
>JAMPAK010000008.1 GCA_023667285.1 Muribaculaceae bacterium | reverse complement strand
AGCAGGTGGATGTTGACTTCGACCACCAGTTTATTGAGGGTGGCAAGCATGATGCTACAACGCACGAGGCGGCTCAGAGCGCAACTTTGATGCCCTTAACAACGACTTCGGATGGTCTCTCCTGCCATTCTCACTCATGAATCAGAACGCTGTCTTTCTATTGTTTATGGCCATGGTTAAGAACTTCTATCACTTCATTCTCGGCAAACTCTCCGACGTGGTTCCCGGATTGTCGACAGTGTCCCGGCTTAAGAAATTCATCTTTACCTTCCTCGCCGTACCTGCCAAGTGGATCAGAAGCGGCCGCCGACATATCCTGAATATCTACACCGACCGCACATTCTATCCCGCGGCCTTCGCCACATAACAATCCCGACATAGCGGTCTCCCACATAATTCCCCATAGGTTTGAGCGGGGGAACTTGTAACCGTTCATCAACTTTGGCATCCCGATTCGCCCTTCCCGGTATTTTGACACTCTCCAAACTCCCCTCAAACCGAATGTGACACTGTCAAATTTTTAGGCTGCGGATTTGAGGTAACATTGTATAAATTTTGCTACTTTTGCAGTCGCAAAAATGACACATACTACTAATACCTCTGATCAGAGACTGGGGTTCGCCGGTCTCTCAGCGCTTGTTTTCGGCATGGTTGTCGGAGCCGGCATCTTCAACATACCCCAGAATATGGCTGCTGGTGCCGGCCTGAAGGCTGTGATTCTCTCGTGGGTGATAACGGCGGCAGGAATGTTGCTGCTTGTGTTCACGTTCAAGCGGCTGGCCGACAAGCACCCTGAACTCGATGCAGGCATATATCAATATGCGCGTGAGGGTTACGGTTCCTTCGCAGGCTTTCTCACGGCATGGGGCTACTGGCTCTGCACAGCGTTCGCCAATGTGGCCTATGCCGTCATGCTCAACGACACCTGTGGTGCCTTCTTCCCTCGACTGCTCGACCACGGGTGGCCCACAGTGCTCTTCGGAGGCTTCCTGATATGGTCCATCTTCTTTATTGTCATAGCAGGGATGAGGACAGCCAAACTGCTCACCACCCTGCTGTCGCTGCTCAAGGTCATCACCATCGTGCTCATTATTGTGCTTCTCGCCATAAATGTCAAGTTGGGCTTCTTTAGGCTCGCGCTCACTGGAGATGATGCAGTGGCAGGCTCGATTGTCGATCAGGTCAGAAGCACAATGCTAGTGACACTCTGGTGTTTCCTGGGGATTGAGGGCGCTGTTATCATGTCAGGACGTGCGCGCCGAAGCCGCGACATCGGCCTTGCAGGAGTCGTTGGGTTTTTCTCGGCCTGGATTCTCTATGTGCTGGTCTCGGTGTTCTGCTTCGGTGTCATGACACGTGCCAGGCTTGCCGGGCTTGAAGACCCTTCGGTGGCCTATGTGATGCAGGAGGTCTGCGGCTCATGGGCTTACTGGCTTGTAGTGGCCACCATTATTATTGCAATCGGTGGAAGTTGGATTGCATGGACACTAATTTGCGCCGAAGTCCCTTATAGTGCCGCGAGAGTCGGCATCTTTCCACGCCGTTTTCTCAGGCTTAACACCCGGGGGATGCCGGCCTTCGGACTGTTCGTGTCGAGTGTGACAATGCAGATTTTCCTTATCCTTGTAGTGGTGGCCGATGATGTCTATCGCGCTGCCATCGACATCACCGGCATGATGGTATTGCCGGCCTATCTTGTCAGTGGGATGTATCTGCTTAAGGCCTCGATTGCAAACCACTCCCACACTGATGCAATCATCGGTGGCGGATGCTCTCTGTTCTGCCTCTGGATGATATATGCAGGTGGACTCGACCTCTTTCTGGAGACCTCCGTTTTCTACATGGCCGGGCTATGGTTTCACTTCCGTGCCCGCCACGAACGTGGCATATACCGCATGCCCATTGGTGAGAGAGTGGGATTGACACTCCTCTTGGCTGCGTCGCTTTTCTCGGTGGCTATGCTTCACTAACAGTTCCCGCCACGGAAAAAGAAAAGCCGCTGCTGTCGCAACGGCCATTCTATTTTCTTTATTCCCACTCGATTGTTGCCGGTGGTTTAGAGGAGATGTCATAGCAAACGCGGTTCACTCCGCGCACTTTGTTGATTATGTCGTTGCTCACTTTAGCGAGGAACTCATATGGGAGGTGTGCCCAGTCAGCCGTCATGGCGTCTGTCGAGGTAACGGCCCTGAGAGCCACAGCACGCTCATAGGTGCGCTCATCGCCCATCACACCCACACTCTGCACCGGGAGGAGAATAGCGCCGGCCTGCCACACTTGGTCGTAGAGACCGCTGTCTCTCAGGCCCTGAATAAAGATATGGTCAGCCTCCTGGAGGATTGCTACCTTCTCGGGGGTTATATCGCCAAGAATTCTCACAGCGAGACCTGGTCCGGGAAACGGGTGGCGCTTGATGAGATGCTCAGGCATACCCAACTGACGCCCTACTGCCCTGACCTCATCTTTGAAGAGGAGACGCAGTGGCTCGCAGAGTTTCAGGTTCATCTTCTCAGGAAGACCACCCACATTGTGGTGACTCTTTATAGTAGTGCCGGTGATGGAAAGGCTCTCGATGCAGTCTGGATAGATTGTGCCTTGTGCAAGCCATTTGACATCCTTGATTTTATGAGCCTCCTCATCGAAGACGTCGATGAAACCTTTGCCAATAATCTTGCGCTTCTTCTCAGGATCGGTGACACCCGCGAGCTCGCTGAAGAACTTTGCAGACGCATCCACTCCCACCACGTTAAGGCCGAGACATTCATAGTCGTGAAGCACGTCGCGGAATTCATTTTTGCGCAGCATGCCGTGGTCGACGAATATACAGGTGAGATTCTTCCCGATGGCACGGTTGAGCAGCACAGCTGCCACAGAGGAGTCGACACCGCCGCTGAGTCCGAGGACAACCTTGTCGTCGCCCAACTGCTCACGAAGTTCTCTGACAGTCAAGTCAATGAACGATTCAGCGCTCCAGTCGAGCTTTCCTCCACAGATATCCTTGACAAAGTTGCGGAGTATCTGTGTCCCACACTCTGAGTGATAGACCTCCGGGTGGAACTGCACTCCCCAGGTTCTCTCCCCCTCAACCTTGTAAGCGGCAATTTTGACTTTGTCCGTTGATGCGATAGTGGTGAATGTGGCGGGGACGGACGTGATGGTGTCGCCGTGGCTCATCCACACCTGCGCTCCGGGTTCAATCCCTGCCATCAACGGATCCTGCTGATCAATGGAAGTGAGATGGGCTCGGCCATATTCTCTCGAGGGAGCCGGCTCCACTGTGCCTCCTGAGGTGTATGCAATGAACTGTGCGCCATAGCATATTCCCAAGACCGGCATGTGGCCTCTCAGTTTAGAGAGATCGGTCCGGAATGCCTTCTCGTCATAGACTGAGAATGGGGATCCGGAAAGAATCACTCCAATCACTGATTCGTCTCCATAGGGAAACTTATTGTAGGGGACAATTTCGCAATACTCGCCCAACTCGCGCACACGGCGTCCGATGAGCTGTGTGGTCTGCGACCCGAAGTCGAGAATAATTATCTTTTCCTGCATATATTGTGTAGATTGTGATATTCCTGCTGCAAAGGTAGTGAAATTTGCATGATTTTCCATCTCATCAGATGAGAAACTTCAAGCCTATCTCACGAGGAATTTCTTCCCGCCACGGATATAGACACCGGGAGCGAGGTTGCCTTCAACCTTGATGCCCTGAAGGTTGTAGACCGGCGACGACTCATCTGAGGCAGGGTCGCAGATGACATTCTCGATGGCGTTATAGCCTCCGTCGCCATAATATCCCTTGACAATCGCATCAACCACATCGGGTGTCGACCATTTCGGTACACTCCTGTCAGCGGCATCTGAGAGCACCATCCAGTAGAACATGGTGATGTCAGATGCTTTGGATTTCTGTGTGTAATAATGGGCATACTCACACAGATTGGTGCGATATTTGTCGATGTCGCTTGTTGTCCCCCACTCGCTGAAAATCACAGGCGCTCCCTTGGGTTTGAGATACTTGTTGACATCGCTGATCACGGCGTCGACATCTTTCTTTGCACTGTTGAGGTTTGCCACATCAAAATATGAGTGTACATCGAAGATGATATGGTCTGTTGCCGTATCAGTCGGACGCTTAAGATTGATGAGCGGCTCATCGAGATGCTGATTCCATGTGCCGGAACCATTGCATGAGCCATAGGTGTTTACTATGAGGTTGCGCTGTGCATTGTTGCCTCCTGTGGCGCGCACTGCATTCACAAAACTTTGGGCAAATTTGTTGATGGCGTCATATGCAGCCTCGGCATCGGCCTTGATATATTTTGATGATGTGTTGTATGTGGCGAAACACCATGAGTCATACTTATCGAGCATCTCGTTGTAGCCTTGGAAGACCAGGCGCTGGTCATAGTCGCGAAACTCAGTGGCAATCTGTGTCCAGAGGCTCTCAAACCTTGCCTTCTGCTTCTCATACACTTCGGGGTCGGCGATGAGCCATGCGGCATTCTCTGCGCCTGTGTCATGATGGACATTGAGAATACAGTACATGTCCTCATCAATAACATAGTTGACCACTTCGCGCACACGCGCCATCCAGGCCGGGTCGACCTCATATCCTTCCCATTTGGAGACATCCCATGTGGGAGGGGTCACCTTACACAGCGCCACGGTGTTGCCCATATGAGGATACCAGGTGACAGGGACGCGGATTGCGTTGAATCCGGCCATTTTGAACATATGGATGAGTTCGCGTGTAGCCACCGGCTGTCCCCAGGCAGTCTCGAAATCGGTCGGTGTGGCATCTGTCCATGCCTCAATCCACATGTTCTGGGGATCGCCGCTGTTGCTGTCGAGCGTGTTGCCGAGATTCCAGCCGATGCGGAAATTGTTGACCGCGGACTGTGCATTCTCAAAATCAGCGGCATTCAAGGAAGTCCCTATGGCCAACACGGCAGAGAGGCTCAGTATAAAACGTTTCATGTATAATTTAGATTTAACGGTTATTGACGGATGATGACATCGCAAAGTTAGGCAATATCTTGAACAGCACCAAATTTTCATCATCTCATCTTGACCGGGGAGCAAGTAGTTTTCATATGTTTCCCGAAAAATATGACAGGATGTTGGTATAGTCCGTCTTTATTCGTACCTTTGTGGAAACACTCTCAGCAACTATGCTTAAGCAATTTATCCCCACGCTGCTATTGGCAGCCTCTAGCCTGACCCTGGCTGCGGCCGGCATGTCTGACTATCAGTTTAATATCCGTGCCGACAAGCCGGGAGCCGACATTGCGCCGACAATGTATGGCCTTTTCTTTGAGGATATCAACTTCGGTGCAGACGGCGGCCTGTATGCCGAGATGATAAAAAACCGTTCTTTCGAGTTCCCTGACCATCTCATGGGGTGGCGTTCTTTTGGCAATGTCGCCGTAATGGATGACGGCCCTTTTGAACGCAACCCTCACTACCTGCGGCTCCTCTGGAGTGGCCATAAGGATAAATGGACCGGAGTTGACAATGAGGGATTTTTCGGCGTGGCCTTTGAGCGCGACTCGACATATCGGTTTTCCGTATGGGCGCGCCAAGCAGGCGCCAAGCCATCAAAAATACGTGTCGAGCTCATTGACCCAAGTTCTGACAACGAGACTCAAGTGTGTGCCTCACAGCAGTTAGACATTACTTCACAAGACTGGGAGAAATATACATGCCGTTTGAAGCCCGGGGAGACGGTGAGAGACGGGAGGCTTCGCATATTCCTCGACTCGCACGAGGGGGTAGACCTGGAGCATGTCTCGCTCTTCCCCGCCCATACCTGGCACGGTCATGAGAATGGACTGCGGCATGACCTTGCGCAACTTCTCGCCGATGCCAAGCCCGGAGTGTTTCGTTTTCCCGGCGGGTGCATCGTGGAAGGCACCGACATCGAAACCCGCTATCAATGGAAAAACTCTGTCGGTCCGGTTGAGAACCGTCCTCTCAATCAGAACCGATGGGAGTATACATTCGCACACCGCTTCTTCCCGGACTATTACCAAAGTTATGGTCTGGGGTTCTATGAATACTTCTTGCTTGCAGAGGAGATAGGCGCTTCGCCGCTGCCCGTTCTCAACGTAGGGCTGGCATGTCAATACCAGAACCACGGCTTGGAAGCCCACGTGCCTGTCGATAGCCTGCAGCCTTACATTCAGGATGCGCTGGACTTGATTGAGTTTGCCAACGGAGAAACCACAAGCACCTGGGGTGCCCTACGCAGCGAGATGGGTCATCCGGCTCCGTTTGGCCTGAAATATCTAGCCATCGGGAACGAGCAGTGGGACAGCCTATATGTGGAGCGTCTGTCGAAGTTTGTTGATGTGCTTCGTGAGTCTCACCCTGAGATAAAGATTGTAGGCTCAGCAGGGCCGAAACCCTCGGGGAGTGAGTATGACTATCTATGGCCGGAAATGAAGCGCCTTGGCGTTGACCTGGTCGATGAACATTATTATTGTCCGGAGGATTGGTTTTTGAGCAATGCCTCACGATATGACAACTATGACCGGCGTGGCCCGAAGGTGTTTGCCGGAGAGTATGCGTGTCACAGCAAAGGGTACAAACGCAACAACTTTAATGCTGCTCTCTGCGAAGCAGCGTTCATGACAGGACTTGAGCGCAATGCCGATGTGGTGCGCATGGCCACTTATGCCCCTCTCTTCGCCCATGTTGACGGGTGGCAATGGCGTCCGGATATGATATGGTTTGACAATCTACGGTCTGTGCCGACGGCCAGCTACTTTGTCCAGCAACTCTATGCCACCCACAAGGGATCGCGGGTACTCCCCCTCACCATGGATGGCAGGGCGGTCTCGGGGGCAGAAGGCCAGAAGGGGCTATATGCCTCGGCCACGGTTGATGAACCGACCGGCCAATATATCATCAAGATTGCCAACACCTCAGACGAGCCACGGGAGATTACTCTGAACTTTGAGGGAATGAAGAAAAACAGCCAACTGGCTGATGTCCGTGTGATAACACTCCATGCAGCTCCTCATGACGAGAATACCCTCGATGCTCCTGACACCGTCAGGCCCTCAGAGACCTCTGCCACGGCGGCCGGACACACCTTCACCACTGAACTGAGCCCTGAGACCTTTGCCGTCTACATATTCACAACAAAGTAATGGATGGCACAACGGTTGCGCCCCAAGTCTATAACTTCATGACAACGGATTGAAAATGCAGACTACACAGAGGGACCTCACGCTGGATGCGTTGAAACTATTCGCAATCTTCATGGTTCTGTATGGTCATACCATACAATACCTTCTCTCATCCGACTACTGGGATGAGCCGGTATATCGTGTGATATATTCCTTTCACATGCCGCTTTTTATGGCGCTGACTGGATATTTCTCAGACTCGTTGATGAGGCTGTCGCTGAAAGAATTGATTATGAAACGTGGCCGGCAATTGATACTCCCGGCAATATGTTTTGGAGTGATATTTCTGGCAATCGGTGTGAGGAGCGGAGGTGTGACTGCGGGACTCGACATGTGGTTTCAGTGCTTCTGGTTTCTAAAGAGTGCCTTTGTGTGTTGCTTTCTTTATTTCATAGCCAACAGGATATTCAGACGAAACCCATGGGCTATAGTTGTCTCCCTGATGGTGAGCCAACTGATTTCAATGTTTCAGGTCTATCTGATGTATCCATGCTTCTTGTTTGGATTGTTTATACATGAGAACATAAATCTCATAAAAAGATATTCCGGGCAAATTGCCCTATGGAGCGGCGTGGTTTTCATCATGTCTCTGACTATATGGGATGCGTCATTCTGGCAGGTGCCAAAACCGGATGAACTGATGGAAAATATGCCAACTCAGGCAGAACTCAGCATATATCTGACTAAGAATGCGTTTCGCATTGTGTTGGGGCTTGTCGGGACATTGTTTTTTGTGTCGTTATTTGAATTCGCAGCAGGAAGAATGACGTTCCCGGACAAATTCAGAATCATCCCAAAGTTTGGAGGAGATACTCTCGGGGTCTATATCCTCCAGACATTCATGCTCGAGATACTGCTGCATAAGATGTTTAATTTTGACGGCTATGATTTCTATTTCTTCAACTTCGTCATAGCGCCGGGAATCTCATTGGCAGTTCTGATTGTATGTCTGTGGATCGTACATCTGATAAAGAAGTCTGACTTTCTAGCGTTATTTCTCCTTGGCCGGAAACGATAAGAGTCCATTCCATACAGCACGACCTCTCTGTTGCGCTCGGGAGTCGGCCATGGATCACATTGCATATTAATGGCCCAGTAATTTGGAACGGGTGCATTATTGAAGTCGACATTCTGCAAAGTGACGATTAAAAATGAAGGCGCATATGAACAAAACTGCGGCGCCATATGTTATCTATTCGTAAAATAAATATTACATTATGGATAAGCAGAAAAGTATATCGACACTTCAGTTCTTTGTCACAGGGCTTTCAAATGGAGCCTTCCAGCATGTGTTGCAGAGCCGTGTTTTCAAGTCACAAGGCTATGAGAAACTAGCCGCCAAGTTTGGCAATCATGCCAAAGAGGAGGATGAATGGGTCGAGAAATTCATCGACCGCATCCTCGATTTGGGAGGCGAGGTCAAACTTGAGGCCCGTGATGCCGCTCCCATCGTGACTGAGCCGGTTCAGTATATGAACGCTGAACTGGACCGTCAGTGCAAGGGGCTTGAGATTCTCTCAAAATGCATGGAGGAGGTCAAAGAGGATGTGACAACATACGACATTCTCAAAGACTACTTCAAGGACGAGGAACAGGATCTCTATGACGACGAGACTGCTCTCGACCTCATCAAGAAACTCGGTGAGACAAACTGGCTTCTCACACAATTGTAGATTTGTTATATCTATAGAGTTAAAGGCAATTTCAGGCAGCAAGTCTGAAATTGCCTTTTTTGTCCGTAGAAATAGGGACAGTGCGCTCCTTGAATTGGAGATATTTCGCTAACTTTGCATTGAATAACTTCATGACGCTATGATTTCCACAATCCACGACCTAGAACGGACTGCCCTTCACTACGGGCTGCTGCCATTTTTCTCAAACAACATACACGGATTTTCAGTTGAGGAGATGGCTGCGCCCGGCAAGCTGTTCGGAGGTTTTGACGGTGAGAGTGAGGGTTGTTGGGAATGGAAAGGACCTGTGATTCAGGAACAGACCACCGCCTATGGGAAGTTCTTCAGACGTAAGGCGGGTTTCGTGTCATTGGATCTATATCCTGATTTCATCAACTATCGCCGTGTGGCTTACCCTATTGAAGTTGATTCAACCGAAGCCACCATCCTCGACATTATTATGGCAAATGAATCGGCCACATCTGCACAATTGCGCGCCATGGTGTTCGGGAAGCCTAACAGCAGGCGTATAGCCGGTGATTTGGTTGATGCTTCAGAGTATGTCAGGCCAAGACGGCAGGCTCTGGAAGGTCCATTGCAGAAACTTCAGATGAGTGGCCGGCTGCTGATTGCCGACTTTGAGTACAAGCACACCCGGCAAGGTGAACGCTATGGATGGGGTGTGGCACTTTACACCACTCCCGAACTTTGGTTTGGAAACGGCATATTGAAGACGGATCGGACTCCCGAGGAGTC
Organism: Muribaculaceae bacterium; assembly: GCA_023667285.1. Lineage (GTDB taxonomy): Bacteria > Bacteroidota > Bacteroidia > Bacteroidales > Muribaculaceae > Duncaniella. The sequence goes on along the minus strand of JAMPAK010000008.1, from coordinate 8,496 downwards.
CTGGGGCAGACTTGTCAACCATCTTTCCGTCACGCTTCCCGGCGTTGAAAGATCCAAGATAGAGAAACTTCTGAGATGAAAACTCACATAACCAATCTGAAAAGGCAATGAATATAAAGGCAATTCTTTTTTCTATGATTGTGGCATTGGCAGCAATCGCAGCCCCGGCCCAATCAAAGGTCTATATGACCCGTGAGATAACCCCTGAGGCCCTTGTTAAGGTCTATAAGGCTCTGGGTCGTCCGGCTGACGGACACAGGGTGGCAGTCAAGGTCAGCACCGGCGAGGCCGGGAACCCCAACTATCTGAAGCCAAACCTCATCCAGGCATTAGTCGATACAGTGCATGGCACTATAGTGGAGTGCAACACCGCTTATGGCGGCAAGCGCAACACCTTTGAGGCTCACTGGCAGACCGTGAAGGACCATGGCTTTGACTCGATAGCGCCGGTCGACCTCATGGATGAGGAAGGGCAGATGAAGATTCCGGTTAGAGACCGCCGTCATATCAAATATGACATTGTCGGCAATCATCTGCTCCGATATGACTACATGGTGAATCTCGCTCATTTTAAGGGCCATCCGATGGGCGGATATGGTGGCGTACTGAAAAATGCCAGTATAGGTGTGGCTTCGGCCGACGGAAAAGCCTATATCCACTCGGGTGGCAAGCATGACAAGGTGGAGGGAATTTGGCAAAACACGGCCGAGCAGGATATCTTCCTTGAGTCAATGGCTGCTGCTGCACAGGGCGTGGCTGATTATTTCGGTGACAACATAGTTTACATCAACGTGATGAACAATATGTCGGTAGACTGCGACTGCGTGGCTCATCCGCAGGACGTCAAGGTGGCCGACTATGGAATCCTCGCCTCCACAGATCCCGTTGCTCTCGACAAGGCATGTGTAGATATCGTCTTCAACATGACACCCACCGCCGACAGTGACAACTCTCCATTGAAGGAGCGCATCAGCAGCCGCCATGGGATTCACACTATTGATCATGCAGCCGCAATCGGACTGGGGACTCTTGAATATGAGATTATTGATCTCGATAAATAAGGCCGGATGACTTCAAAAGCGGCATTTATGGCCTTAATGTCGGCAGTCTCTGCGGTGTGCATTAACCCATCGGAGATTGCCGACTCCATTTTGCAACAGCATGAGATGGTTGTGACAGGCCCTAACACTCCCGTAAGGCAGGCGATTCTTCCCTATGCGGTCTCCATCGTGGGCAATGACCGTCTTGAATCAACGGGCGAGACGCAGGTGCTGTAGTCCATCACAGGGATGCTACCCTCTTTGTGTCAGAAAGAAGCATATTCGGGTTCGGAGTGAGCAACGGCGGGAGCGGCCTTGACGTGGCCGCTCCGCCAATTGTGTATTATTCAGTTTTATTTGGACTGTCGGAACAGCCAATCGCGGACAGAGGAAATGCGGTATGCGTAGTCGAATGAATACATATGCTCGCTCCCCTTACCATCGTCGGGAAGGACGGTCTTAGACTCAAACTCAAAGAGGTTTACAGGAGCTCCCTTTTCTAGCATGGTGGCGGCAAGTTCGCTCTGACGGGCCTCAGGGAGTTTGGCGCTCCATGCAGCATAGGTATACTGGACACCCTCCCTGCGGGCAGCCTCCTCGATGGGTTCCAAGCATTTGTATGCCTTACCCTCGTTTCCGGCTATGAAGTAGACAAACTTGTGTTTCACAAGCGAGTCGAAAGTGCCGTTGTCCCAGTGGCAGTCAACAAAGATTGACGCTGCGAAGAGGTCGGGATATTTAACGTTGTAGTACATCGAAATCATACCGCCCATCGACTGCCCCGTGGTGTAAAGACGATTTTTGTCGATAGGGTTGTTATCGGTGACATCAGCGAGCAGACGGATCACCATGTCGACCTCATCGGTATGCTCGTAGTTGTCGTTGACGGCCACACCTGAGAATTGAGGCACAAGCACATAGCATGGATTCTTGGCCTGAGACTGAGACGTGGCCCAGACGAGAGCGCCATAGCCCTGAGTGAGGGGGCGCGTCGCATCCTCCCCCGGGGTGCTTGCATCGGCGATGAAGAGGACAAGAGGATATTTCTTTGTCACGTCAAGGTTTTTCGGTGCGAAAAGATTGTATTTCATTGTCTTGCCGGTCTGAGCATCAGTGTAGTCGAACTGTTTGAATTCAGGGACGATGGTCTTTATCATCGCCTGGAGGGTTGAGTCGGCACTTTTGTCAATGATCGGTCCACCTTTGGGGACGCTGCCCAGTTGAGGGCCACCACCGCGAGGACCCTCGCCGTCGGGCTGTCCGTCTGTCTGAGCCTGATTGTCAACATTCTTTGAATTGTTGGCACATGAGGAGGCCAGGATTGGCAATCCGCATATCAGAGATAACGATAGGAGTGCCTGGAGTGAGGTTTTCTTTAGGTTCATAATAGGAGTTTTATGTTATGTTTGTTTATATAAGACATTTGAAAAGCCCAAAAGGTTGATATTTATGTTTTTTTTACAAGAGAGATATTGTGGAAAGGGAGAAATTTTCGTAACTTTGTAATTACAGAACCTACCATAAATTATAGTAATTTTTAATCATCATTCTAAGACAATTCATGAAAAGAATTACACTCTCTCTTATACTCCTTTTCATATTTTCGGCCATACTGATGGCCGGCTGCTCCGACAGCGACTCACAGCCCACTGTGCCTAAGCCCGGCGACGGGACTGATGTGCCTTCGGTGCAGTCAACCTATGCAAGAGGTGCGGATGTCAGTTGGCTCACCCAGCTTGAGGCCGAGGGCTTCAAATTCTATGACAAGAATGGCCGTGAGGCAGAGCTGATGAGCCTCCTAAAGGATGAATGTGGAGTCGATGCCATCCGTCTGCGCGTATGGGTAAACCCGAAGGATGGATGGAACAACGTTGAGGATGTGATGGTGAAGGCACGCAGAGCCAACAATCTTGGGCTCCGCCTCATGATAGATTTCCACTTTGCCGACACATGGGCTGACCCCGGCCATCAGCCCACGCCTGAGGCCTGGAAGGAGCTGGACCTCGATGGCCTTAAAAATGCAATGGCAGAGCATGTCAATCAGATGCTCACCTCGCTGAAAAAGGAGGGCATTACTCCTGAGTGGGTACAGGTGGGCAACGAGACAACCCAGGGAATGCTCTGGCCCACTGGCAAGGATGACCGCCCCGCAGACTTCACAGCGCTTGTCAATGCCGGATATGACGCCGTCAAGAGCGTGTTTCCGGATTCAAAAGTGATCGTGCATCTTGACAAGGGAAATGATCTATGGAGATATGACCATATCTTCGGAATCCTGAGCGAGAATGGCGGAAAATATGACATGATTGGGATGTCACTCTATCCTGAGCCCGCCGACTGGCAGAAAGATACCGATGCCATGATTGAGAATATCAAGACCGTAAATGCCCGCTATGGCAAGCCGGTCATGATATGTGAGATAGGGATGAGATATGACCTGGGCGACACGGCCGACAGCATGATCTCACGCCTCAAAAGCAGCACTGAGAACCTCGGATATGTGGAAGGCATCTTCTACTGGGAGCCCGAGGCGCCTGCAGGAATGAACGGTGGCTATGACAAGGGGTGCTTCATCAACGGCCGTCCCACAAATGCCCTCAACTCTTTTAAGTAAAACCTCTCTGATTTGAAATTTCTCTAATTACTGACTATGAATAAATTTCCATGGCTTGCGATGGCCATCGCGCTTACATCGGCAGCCTCAGCCTCTGCACAGCGCGACGTCACCACTCTAAATGAAGGGTGGCAGTTTACCAAGGGTGTACCCACGGCCGACACCAAGTGGGAGTCCGTGAGAGTGCCTCATGACTGGGCAATATATGGCCCGTTTGACCGCGCCAATGATCTTCAGGTAGTGGCCGTGGAGCAGAACGGTGAGACCGAGAAGACCGAGAAGACAGGACGCACCGGTGGTCTCCCCTTCATCGGCAAGGGGTCTTATAAGACGACCTTCGAGGTCCCCGACACCACAGGACGCTCCATCACACTCATCTTTGACGGCGCTATGAGCAACGCCCATGTCAAAGTCAACGGAAAGGAAGTGGCTTTCTGGCCCTATGGCTACAACACCTTCTATGTCAATGTCGATGATGCCGTGAAGCCCGGAGACAACCTCCTTGAGGTAGATCTGGAGAACTATGAGCAGGCGTCAAGATGGTATCCCGGCGCCGGCCTTTACAGAAACGTCCATGTGGTCAACACATCCAAAATACACATCCCCGTGTGGGGGACATTTGTCACCACACCCCATGTGGGCAAGGACTTCGCCTCCGTCAAGCTCGAGATGAAGATTGACGGAGCAGCCAACAAGCAGAAAGTAACCGTGTCCACACGGATTCTCGACCCTCAGGGAAATGCTGTTGCCTCCGACACATCGGTCTACACCGCCCGAGGCCAAAAATTTGTGCAGAATTTCCTTGTTGACAAGCCCGACCTCTGGAGCCCCAAGAACCCTGCTCTCTATACAGCCCGCACTGTGCTCAGCGTCGACGGTAAGGAGGTTGACTCTTATGACACTCGTTTCGGCATCCGCTCCATCGAATATATCCCTGAGAAGGGTTTCTATCTCAACGGAGAGGTGACAAAATTTCAGGGTGTCTGCAACCATCATGACCTCGGGCCGCTTGGTGCAGCCGTCAACCGCTCCGCCCTGCGCCATCAGATTGAACTGCTCAAGGACATGGGTGTCAACGCTATCCGCACCTCCCACAACATGCCAGCCCCCGAACTCGTGGAACTCTGCGATGAGATGGGAATGATGCTGATGATCGAGCCGTTTGATGACTGGGGATTCCGTCCTAAATCGCCCAACGGCTATGGCTCCGTCTTCAAGGACTGGGCTCAGAAGGATATAACAAATATGGTTGAGCACTTCCGTAACTCACCTGCAGTAGTGATGTGGAGTTCGGGCAACGAGGTTCCATCACAGTGGGGAGGTGTGGGCATCGAGGAGCTCACGATGCTACAGGATCTCATTCACTCACTTGATCCCACCCGTCCCGTCACAAACGGCATGGACCAGATAAACTCCGTGCTCGACAATGGTTTTGCCGCTGCTACAGATATCCCCGGCTTCAACTATAAGCCTCAGCGCTATGATGAGGCGTATGCCAAACTGCCTCAGAAACTCATCTTAGGTTCTGAGACAGCATCGACCGTCAGCTCACGCGGCAAGTATTACTTCCCCGTGGAGTTCGGCGACCATCATGTAGTGATGCATCCCGACAATCAGAGCAACTCATATGACAACGAGTCTTGCTCATGGAGCAACACTCCTGACCTTGACTTCGCCCGCGATGATGACAATCCTTGGGTGATTGGACAGTTTGTCTGGACAGGCTTCGACTATCTCGGAGAGCCGTCCCCCTACGACACCGATGCATGGCCCAGCCATAGTTCAGTGTTCGGCATCATAGATCTTGCCTCGATTCCCAAGGACCGCTATTATTTCTATCGTTCAAAATGGAACACCGACTCCACAACTCTACATGTGCTGCCTCACTGGAACTGGAAAGGCCGTGAGGGAGAAGTCACACCCGTGTTTGTCTACACATCCTATCCCAAGGCCGAGCTCTTCATAAACGGGCGCTCACAGGGCATGCGCGAGAAGAACGACTCTACCGTCTACAACCGCTATCGCCTCATGTGGAATGAGACTGTCTATGAGCCGGGCGAGCTTAAGGTAGTTGCTTACAACCCTGACGGCACTCCGGCCGAGACCAAGATTGTCCGCACCGCCGGCAAGCCTCACCACCTCGTTGTGAGCCAGAACCGCCGGACACTCGATGCAAATGGCGATGATCTTGTGTATTTCACCATACAGGTTGCCGACAAGGATGGAAACATCGTCCCGACTGACAGTCGCACAGTGAAATTTAAAGTTGAGGGAGCGGGAACTTTCGAGGCTACAGCAAATGGCGATCCCACCTCGCTGCGCTCCTTCCAGAAGCCTGAGATGGACCTCTTCAGTGGTGCAGCCACTGCGATAGCCCGTAGCGCGAAGACTCCAGGCACACTGAAGTTCACCGTAACAGCACCCGGCGTCAAACCGGCCACCGCAACCGTTGAGGTGAAATAATCCCCGACACATACACTCATACCAAAAAATCAACCGCTGTGTCGTAAGCCTAGACTTACGATACAGCGGTTGATTTTTGACATAGGTTTTCTCCGTACACACCGGTGTAGAATAAACTTTCGGGCAACCCAGGTTGTTTGTGATTTTAGAAATCCAACCTAAAAACAATAACATATTATGCTCGAAACTGAATACAAATTTGGCGAGGTCTACAATCTTGCCGGACAGGTTGAGCGAGGCGATGACCTTGTTCACTTCAAAAGAATCTTTGAAAATGCTAACGGCGGCGTATCACTGCTCGCATTCAAAGCCGGACAGAAACTCGATGACCATATAGCCACATCAGAAGTGATGGTCTATGTGCTTGAGGGTGAGATCGTATTCACCATGATTGACCGCAAACATACCATCACATCTGGAGAATTCCTTCTGATGGGCGCTGACGTCGTCCACAATGTCACCGCCATTGCCGACTCAAAAGTGATGTTAGTCAAAGTTAAACCCTAAGTTCTACACCAAGATGGATAACAGACCCAGCATGTTCTGCTACCAATGTCAGGAGACAGCGCGTGGCAAAGGTTGTGAGATTCAAGGAGTGTGTGGGAAGCATGCCGACACATCAGCGCGCATGGATCTGCTGCTCTATGCCGTGCGAGGCATATCTCTGATCAACCGCGAATTGAGACAGAGAGGTGAGCCTAACCGTGAGGCGAGCCATTTTGTGATCGATGCGCTCTTCACTACAATCACTAATGCCAATTTCGACAACGAGTCGCTCGATGGTTATATCCGCCGGGCATTTGAGTTGAAAAATATCCTTGCCGGGAAGGCCAAGAAGCAGGGCATAGAACTTCCGGACCTCCCTCAGGTGGAATTCCATGCCGAGCCTGAGGAGGCTGAGAAATGCGAGGAGTTCACCGGAGTTCTCGCCGAGCCAAACGCAGACATCCGTGGACTCAAGCAACTTGCCATATATGGATGCAAGGGCATGGCAGCCTATGCCCGTCATGCGGCAAATCTGGGCTATGAGGAAGAGGATGTCTATGCCATCATCGAGAATGCCATGGCAGAGACTGCGCGTCCCGATGTTGGTGTCGACGAACTATTCTCGCTCGTTCTCCAGGTTGGAGAAGGCGGTGTGAAAGTGATGGACCTTCTGGACCGTGCCAACACCGGCACCTATGGCAACCCAGAGATTACAAAGGTAGACATCGGTGTCCGCAACCGCCCGGGCATCCTCATAAGCGGCCACGACCTTAAGGACCTTGAGGAACTCCTGGAGCAGACCAAGGATAAAGGCGTGGATGTCTATACACACTCAGAGATGCTCCCCGGTCAATATTATCCATTCTTTAAGAAATATCCCCACTTTGCCGGAAACTATGGCAATGCCTGGTGGAAGCAGACCACCGAGTTTGAGAAATTCAACGGCGTCTTCCTCTTCACCTCCAACTGCATCGTGCCTGCTCGTCCCAACTGCACATACATGGACCGTGTCTACACCACAGGAGTTGTGGGGATGCCTGGAACACATCATATTCCCGATGGACATCCAAAGGATTTCTCAGAACTGATAGCCCATGCGCAGAAATGTCCGCCTCCCACAGAGATAGAACATGGTGAGATCATAGGCGGTTTCGCACATCATCAGGTGGTGGAACTTGCCCCAAAGATCATCGACCTGATCAAGCGTGGCAAGATCCGCAAGTTTGTTGTCATGGCTGGTTGTGACGGCCGCATGCCTAGCCGCGACTACTACACCAAGTTTGCCGAGGCTCTGCCTGACGACTGTGTGATCCTTACAGCCGGATGCGCCAAATATCGCTACAATAAACTCCCCTTGGGCGACATCGAGGGTGTTCCCCGTGTGCTCGACGCCGGTCAATGCAACGACTCCTACTCGCTCGTGCGCATAGCACTTGCGCTCAAGGACGCGCTCAATCTCCCGTCGGTCAATGACCTGCCCATCGTCTACAACATCGCCTGGTATGAGCAAAAGGCTGTAATCGTGCTGCTTGCTCTTCTCTCGCTCGGTGTCATGAACATCCACACAGGCCCCACACTGCCGGCGTTCTTCACGCCCGATGTTCTAAAAGTGCTACAGGAGAAATTCCACATAGCCACAATTTCGACCGTCGAAGACGACATAGCAACGCTAATTGGATAGCATAACTGTCCGGAAACATTTGCCCAGGTGCTGACAAGGAGAAAACCCTTGTCGGCACCAGGGCAACCGCATCAAAATTTATCAGACAGAAGCATTTGTCTAAGATAATCCTGGGATAGAGCGACTTGAAAGCCTTAATTCCGCAGGCTAAAAATTTGGAGAAAATTTAAAAGCCTGAGAAACAAAATGCTTCTCAGGCTTGGTCATGTCAA
>JAMPAK010000007.1 GCA_023667285.1 Muribaculaceae bacterium | reverse complement strand
CCTTCTCGCCCCTGCAGGCCCGGCCCGACGGCTTCCTCCGCCTCTGGAACGCCCTCCTTCCCGCCCTCTCCGGCTGCGGATTCTTCATCGTCCACATCACCGCGCCGCGCACCCGCGGCCACGCCGACAAACTCGCCCGGCTCTTCGGACGGCGGATGCACCGCATCCTCATACCCGACACTAACAAGACGCCCGACGAACCGCCACCCACCATCGTCATCACCCTCCCCGTCAGGTTGACCCCCTTATCACCCCCATCACCCCCGTCAACATCCACAACCTACACCTCCCCTCCACATCCACTCTAGCGGTACGCCGTGCTCCGCGACCCAAAGTCAAACCGCACGGCAAGCGCTCATTGACATTTTGTTCAGTATCCCAACAACACGATAGGATTATACCATTGGAAACCAATGATATAATCCTATCGTGTCACAGAAGTCAGATCAGTCGAAAATTTTGTCCCAGTCTTTCCAGACCGCCTCATAGCCCAGACGGCGGATATCCTCAACGACAGCCTTAGGTGAGCGCGGATCTGAGACCTCAAACTGCTCAAGCGCCTCAGGCGTGGAGACATAGCCACCCGGTTCTGTTTTGCTTCCGGCACTCATAGAGGTGACACCGAGTTTCATCATATTGGCGCGGAATGTGGGATTCTCGCGTGTCGAATAGGATATGTCCACATCATGGTCAAAGATGCGGAATGCAAATGTGGCCTGGGCAAGCTCGCGGTCAGACATGATCACCTTTGGTTGATAGCCACCCTCGGCAGGACACATGCGCGGAAAGTTGATGGAATAGCGCGTCTTCCAATAATTGCGGCGCAGATACTGGAGATGTCTCGCCATCATTGTGAGGTCTGTGCGCCAGTCCTCAAGCCCTATCAGCACACCCATTCCAATCTTGTGGACACCGGCGCGCCCCATACGGTCAAACCCATTGACTCGCCAGTCGAAGATGGATTTCATCCCACGTGGATGATACTTCTTGTAGTTCTCCTTGTTGTATGTCTCCTGGAAGCACACCACTCCGTTCAGACCCGACTCCACAAGCCGCTCATAGGAAGCCTGCTTCATCGGCATAACCTCGATGGTGAGGTTATTGAAATATGGTCGCGCCACTTTCAACACCTGCTCCAGATAGTCAACGCCATTCAGAGAGGGCCACTCGCCTGAGACAATGAGCAGATTCTCAAACGGCCCTAGGCGCCGGATCGCCTCACACTCTGCCTTGACCTGATCCATGGTGAGAGTGACACGCTCCAACGGATTGTTGTGGTTAAACCCACAATACACACAGAAGTTGGTGCAGGCATTCGACACATACATCGGAATGTACATCGAGATTGTCTTGCCGAAGCGCTCCAGTGTGTAGCGGTGGCTCAGTTGGGCCATCTGCTCCAGATAAGGCTCTGCGGCCGGTGAGATGAGGGCCATGAAGTCCTCAGGCGTGAGATGCTCCTTACGGAGCGCCACCTCTACGTCGCGGGCTGTGCGGGAGGCTATGAACTCCGTCGTCCCCTCCCATGAATATTTCTCTAATTCTTCTGAAAACATTTTAGAGTGAGTATTATTTCGCGCAGTCGTCCACCATTTTCTTGGAAATGCGCATAGCGCAGAAGTTGGGGCCACACATGGTGCAGAAGTGGTCGTCACCCTTGTGGCTCTCTACATAATATTGGCGCGCGCGCGCAGGGTCGAGCGACAGGTTGAACTGGTCCTTCCAGCGGAACTCAAAGCGCGCGCGGCTCATGGCGTCATCGCGCACTTGTGCGCCGGGATGCCCCTTCGCAAGGTCTGCGGCATGGGCGGCAATCTTATAGGTGATGACACCGTTTCGCACATCCTCAAGGTTAGGAAGCGCCAGGTGTTCCTTAGGAGTCACATAGCAGATCATCGCAGTCCCCATCCATGCTATCTGGGCTGCCCCGATGGCCGATGTGATATGGTCATAGCCCGGTGCTATGTCAGTGGTAAGCGGGCCGAGGGTATAGAACGGAGCCTCATGACACTTCTCGAGCTGGCGGTCCATGTTCTCGCGGATCTTGTGCATGGGCACGTGGCCTGGACCCTCGATCAACACCTGAACATTGTGGCGCCATGCTATCTCTGTCAACTCTCCCAACACATCGAGCTCAAGAAACTGTGAGCGGTCGTTGGCATCGTGGATTGAGCCGGGACGAAGTCCATCGCCCAGCGAGACAGCCACATCATAGGCTGCCAGAATCTCACATATCTCCTCGAAATGTGTGTAGAGGAAATTCTCCTCGTTGTGCATCACAGCCCAGCTGGTCATGATTGAGCCGCCGCGCGACACAATCCCCGTCAGGCGCTCCTTGACAAGATCGGCATGCACCCTCAGGGCGCCTGCATGGATAGTGAAATAGTCCACACCCTGCTCGGCTTGTTCGATAAGGGTGTCACGATAGATTTCCCAAGTCAGGTCCTCAACCTTGCCGTTTACCTTCTCGAGAGCCTGATAGACAGGCACAGTGCCAACGGGGACAGGGCAGTTGCGGATTATCCACTCGCGTGTCTCATGGATATTGTCGCCAGTTGAGAGATCCATAAGTGTGTCGCCACCCCAGTAGCAGCTCCACACGGCCTTGCTCACCTCCTCCTCAATGCCTGACGACAGAGCGGAGTTGCCAATGTTAGTGTTGAGTTTCACAAGGAAGTTGCGCCCTATCACCATTGGCTCAGCCTCCGGATGGTTTGGATTAGCAGGAAGCACTGCACGCCCGGCTGCAATCTCATCGCGCACAAACTCAGGAGTGATGTGGGTCTTTATGCCGAGAGCCTCTGCATTGCAGTTCTCACGGATGGCTGCATACTCCATCTCAGGGGTTATGATGCCTCGTTTGGCAAGCGCCATCTGCGTAATCTCAGCCCCTTTGGCTGCACGGCGCGGAGCATAGCGCTGCGAGAAGCGGATTGAGTCTAGGGTGGGGTCGTTCTCACGCCGGCGTCCATACTCTGATGTGATGCCCGGAAGCTGCTCAAGGTCAGTACGTGCTGCTGTCCAACTCTCGCGTAGCCTGGGAATTCCCTTATTGATGTCTATCTTCACATCTGGATCTGTGTAGACACCTGATGTGTCATAGACATAGACGGGATCATTGACACGGGTTGTGGTCACATCGCCGTTTACTGTGACGGTGGGTGTGAGGTTGATGCGGCGCATCCCCACACGGATAGGGTGTATGGTTCCGTCGATATAGACTTTTTCCGACCCGGGATAGGAGTTGAGGTCGATGTTCTGGATTTTCATTAGGGGAGGGGTGTTTATGTTGGTTATAAGTCGAGAAAAGCGGTGAGAGGACTGGTGGCTGAGGCTGAAGATGAGACAGAGCCAAGACCGGCGAGATAAGCCTTGCGGCCGGCCTCAACGGCCAGACGGAATGCCACTGCCATCTCCACGGGGTCGCCGGCCACTGCGATAGCCGTGTTGACAAGCACGGCGTCTGCCCCCATCTCCATGGCTTCAGAAGCATGTGAGGGCGCTCCAAGCCCTGCATCGATGACCACAGGGACACGGCTCTCTGCTATGATGATCTCAAGGAGGTCGCGGGTCTTCAGACCCTTATTGGTGCCGATGGGCGCCCCGAGAGGCATCACGGCGGCCGTCCCTGCCTCCTCCAGCCGTTTGCACAGCACTGGGTCAGCCTGGATGTAGGGAAGCACAACAAATCCCTGGCGCGCCAGTTCTTCTGTGGCTTTCAGAGTCTCTATGGGATCGGGGAGAAGATACTTAGGGTCAGGGTGTATCTCGAGTTTGATGAAGTTCGTCCCGAAGCAGTCGCGTGCCAGATTGGCGGCGAGGACAGCCTCCTTGGCATTCCTGACACCTGAGGTGTTGGGGAGAAACTGGACATGGTCGCGGTTGATGTGGGCGAGCATGTCGTCCTCCTCTTCGTGCTCCATGTCAATGCGCTTCATGGCCACTGTGATCATCTCAGAGCCTGAGGCAATGATGGAGTCGAGCATGAGTTGGTTTGATGAGAATTTGCCGGTGCCGACAAAGAGTCGGGAGTTGAACGCTCGGCCACCGATGGTGAGTGTATCGGACTTCATTGTTTATTTAGCAAGTTTAGTGTTTCAGTAGTGTATTCGACCGGGTCAGGGGCGTTGATGATGGCGCCGCTCATGGCGATTCCGTTGACGCCGGTGGCCAGGATTGATGGAATGTCATCAATGGTTATCCCCCCGATGGCCGCTATGGGTGTCTCCATTCCGGCCTCACGGACTTTCTTGACAATCTCGGCATAACCCTCAAGGCCCAGTATGGGTGAGAGCTTTGCCTTGGTGGTTGTCGTGCGGAACGGACCCAGGCCGATATAGTCTATGTCGCGGCCCTGCCAGCGCAGGATGTCGTCTGCAGTATTGGCCGTGACCCCAATGATGGCTTCAGGACCCATTAATTCGCGCGCCTCAAGTGGATTCATGTCATCCTTGCCTAGATGGACACCGTGCACCCCCATCTCAATGGCGAGCTCAACGCGGTCATCGAAAACAAGGAACGTGTCATTCTCCTGACACAGTGGGATTACCTCAAGCGCTGTCTGGCGAAACTCCTCGTCAGACGCATCCTTGAGGCGGAGCTGAATCCAGCGGCAGCCACCCTCAATCGCCATCTGGACCTCTTCGGTGATGGTGTAGCGTGAGGATGGGTGAGTTATGAACATTAACATAACGGTGATGATAGAAAGTGTTTTTATTGTTTACCAGGCAGCGGAGAGCATAGCCGCTCCTGAATAGCCGAGTTGCTTCAAGACCGGAATTTTGTCAGGGGTGACACCCCCGAGGGCTATCACCGGAATCCCCGTGGGGAGCGGCCCGAAAGAGACGGCTTTATAACCGGGTTTGGATATGCTGTCGAAGACAGGGCTGAGGGTCACATAGTCAAGTCCGAGAGAATCGACCACCTCTTCTATAGAGTGGCAAGAATGGCTGATGGTTCCTTTCCAGCCTTCGGGAGGGAGGGGGTTCCTGTGATTCAGGTGAACACCCCCAAGACCATATCTCTGAGCCAGTTCAAACCGGTCGTGGATAGAGATGCGGTCACGAAGACAGGTGGGTATCCCCAGGATTATCTCCTCGATAGTCCCCTCTGATTCATCCGGATGGCGGAGATGGACGCGGTCGAATCCATGTAGGAGAAGGTTGGTTATCCGCGCCCCTTCATTGGGAAGAGGCACTGGCGGGGTGATGGCTATGAGCGTGAATTCCCCATCAGCCTCCATAGAATGCCTTTATGATTACGACTTTGTCCCCTTCAGCGAGTACTCGGGTGGCGCGGAGAACAGCGGGAACCACTGAGCCGTTCACAGCGGTGGCCGTCCCGGTGGGGGGAAGTTCACGCGAGGCGAGGGCATCTGCGAGGGTGGCCCCGTCAGGAAGCTCGACAGGGACGTCGTTAACGGTTATTTTCATTTCTGGAAGGATTGAAGTTTTTGAGTCGGCGTGGAGCGAAAAAATGGTTCACAGGTCCGTGCCCGCGCCCTGTGGCGATGAACGATCCGGCCTCGAGTGCACGGGATATATAGAGTTTTGCTGAAGAGACTGCATCTTCAAGCGAATATCCCAGAGCGAGATATGAGGCTATGGCGGAGGAGAGTGTGCATCCCGTGCCATGAGTGTTGCGTGTCTTGACAGCATCCGCGCGGAGGGACATTGGCTCTCGTCCTGCCATGTAGAGAAAGTCGGTCTTGAAGTCAGTGTCAGATGAGTCCCCTCCCTTTATAAGGACGGCCTTTGTGCCTGTGGCCAGGAGAATCTCAGCCTGTCTGTCAGGATCGTCTGAGCCCGTGAGTGCCTTGGCCTCCATGCGATTAGGGGTTATGAGCAGTGCCAGAGGGAAAATCTGAGCCTTTAACACATCTATGGCTGCCTCCTCGAGCAGGAGCGAACCGGAGGTAGAGACCATCACGGGGTCGACAACCAGATTCTTGGGATTATAGTGGCTTAGACGGTCAGCCACGGCGCTCGTTGCCTCAAGGTTTGTCAGCATCCCGGTCTTGACGGCCATGGGAGGAATGTCGGCATAGACAGCGTCAATCTGAGCCGCCACCATCGATGGCGACGTCGGCTCTATCGCCGTGACACCGGTAGTGTTCTGTGCGGTGAGCCCGGTGATGGCTGTCATTGCATAACAGCCCAGGGCTGAGATGGTCTTGATGTCGGCCTGAATGCCGGCGCCCCCCGATGAGTCAGAGCCGGCTATTGAAAGCACGGGAAAATATTTTCTCATAAGTCCTTTGTCACAAAGGGGGGAAATGAGTGAACCCGGCTGTGGGCTGTGAAGCCTTCACGGACAATCCCTGCGGCGGTACTAACCGCGTCAGGTTCCGAGGGTATTATCTCAGCGGCCGGAGAGCCGCACCCCTTTGTCAGCCGCAAAGTTAGTGAAAAAAAACTAACTGACCAAGAAGTTACCCGATGAGTTTATCCCAATGGATTTTCGAATCCTCGCTATTTTGTGGGATAGTCAAATTTTTTGCGGTAGAACATGAAGTCGCGGCCGAGATATTTCTCGCGCACTATGGGATTCTCTGCAAGTTCCTCAGAAGTTCCCTGGAATAGTATCTTGCCCTCAAACAGCAGATAGGCGCGGTCTGTGATGCGGAGTGTCTCCTGTGCGTTGTGGTCTGTGATGAGGATGCCTATGTTCTTTTCTTTCAAGCGATAGACTATCGACTGGATATCTTCGACGGCAATGGGGTCCACGCCCGCAAACGGTTCGTCGAGCATGATGAACCGGGGATTTATGGCAAGACAACGCGCTATCTCCGTGCGTCTGCGCTCGCCGCCTGAGAGTTGGTCTCCGAGGTTCTTTCTCACATGGCCCAGGCGGAACTCCTCAATCAGGCTTTCCAGTTTCACCTTCTGCTCCGAGGGGGTGAGTTGGGTCATCTGGAGGACAGCCTTGATGTTGTCCTCGACAGAGAGTTTGCGGAACACACTCGGCTCCTGTGCCAGATATCCAATCCCCTCCTGGGCGCGCTTGTACACCGGGAATTTTGTGATGTCCATGTCGCCGAGAAAGATGCGTCCCTCGTTTGGGGTAATCAGTCCTACGGTCATATAGAACGTGGTGGTCTTCCCGGCGCCATTCGGCCCCAGAAGTCCCACGATCTCACCTTGATGAACATTGATGCTCACATGGTTGGCCACAGTGCGCTTGCCATACTTCTTGACAAGATTGTCCGTGCGGAGCACTGAGGAGTCTGAGGCTGTCTCCTTATTGTCCTCGGCGTCCTTACTTTCCACGGTGTCCATGGTTTCTTCGATGATTCCTTCTTCAGCCATGGGTCAGTGTTTTCGGAGTCGGGATTCGATATAGTCTGTGAGAAGCTGTATGGCAACAACGTTGCTGCCCCCCTGGGGGACTATGAGGTCGGCAGTCTTCTTGGATGGCTCGATATACATCTCATGCATCGGCTTGAGGACTTCCTGATAGCGGTTGAGCACCATCTGGGGTGTACGTCCTCTCTCCACACAGTCGCGCGCTATCACGCGGATCAGACGCTCATCAGCCTCGGCGTCCACGAAGACCTTGACGTCCAGCATCTCTCGCAGCGAGGGGTCGGTCAGCACAAGAATCCCCTCCACAATCACGACATCGCGCGGCTGCACGGTGATTGTCTCAGGCTGTCGTGTACAGGTCAGATAAGAGTAGGTGGGCATCTGTATGGTCTTTCCCTCCTTGAGTTCCATTATGTGCTTGACAAGCAGAGGCCACTCGATGGCCGCAGGCTCATCGAAGTTGATGTGGCTGCGCTCCTCGACGGGTATATGGCTTGAATCCTTGTAGTATGAGTCCTGGGGTAGCACCGCAACCTCGCCCGGAGGGAGCGAGTTGATAATCTTGTTGACCACAGTGGTCTTTCCCGAGCCGGTTCCTCCGGCGATGCCTATGATTAACATGGTGTGGATAGTTTTTGCAAAGGTAGGGAAATTTTGGGAAATACTATCCCTTTCTGTCGTGATAATCTATCAGCGCTGAGAGGGGAGAGGTGAGAATCCTACCTAGAGTATATCCCTCCTCAAGTGCCGCGCGTGAGAGAAGTTCCTGAAAATGTGAGGCTATCGAGCCTACAAAATGCACCGGAAGTGTACGGCAGCCATCATAGGGCGACACATTCAGCCTGAAGAATCGCCGGAATTCTTCGACTACGAGGTCTGACATGGCCGGGTGACTGATGCACGAGCCTATGAAGAGGCACATTGAGGCCAGAAAGGCGTTTGGCGCCGCGCTGCTATAAACACGTCCGATAATCTCAGCAGTGTCCATCCGCGGATAGCGCTGGTGGAAGGCCTCAGAAATCTCTGGGGGCATATGTCCCTTAAGTAGCAGACCGAGAAACCTCTTGCCGAGGGCGGCGCCGCTCCCTTCATCGCCAATTATGAATCCCAGCGGGGGAGTGTTGGCCACAATTTTCTCCCCGTCATAGAGGCAGGAATTCGAGCCGGTGCCAAGGATGCAGGCTATCCCCGGGTCACTTCCGCAGAGAGCATGGGCGGCTCCAAGCATATCAGACTCCACATGAATCTCAGAGTCAGGGAAGCAGTCCTCGAGCTCACGGTAGACACGTTTTATGGCCGCCGGGGTCGCACAACCGGCCCCATAAAACCAAATTCCTGAAGGTGATACCGAGGGTAGAGGGGTGGCGAGGAGTGAATCCCTGAGCAATCCTTTGGGCGAATGGAGCGCATTGAAACCACAGGTGTCCACAAGGCTCACCTCCTCAGAGTCTATAAGAGCCCAGGAGGTCGATGTGCCACCGCTGTCAGCAATAAGAATCATTTATAGAGATAATATTTTTGTGATAATGACTTGAACGATTCGGCATCCTTCATCCAGAAGTCTTGCATGTCAGAGACTTTATATGCCTTAGTGAAGAGTGTGCGCACCTGATTGGAGCCACAAACCTTGTCAAACATGTCGAGCCTTGATTTAGACGCGGCAGCAAACGGTTTATGCCCGGGATATAACCGTGCGAGTTCCTGCATGATGTAAAATTGTATGAGTGACAGCGGAGCCTCATAGTAGTCTCTGACATACACCTGGACGCCTGAGAGATTCTCACCCTTGAACTTGGCATAGAACGGCTTGTAGTGGATGGGACGGAACTCTACGCCAGGGATTTTGTCAGCGGTCAGAGCATCTGTCAGAGCCTGGGCGTCAATCCATGGAGAGGCCGTGAGTGCGAACGGAAGTGTGTAGCCCACTCCGATGGAGACATAATCCAGCTCACCCATTATTCCTGTTGCAGGATAGAGGAGCGCTGTCTCAGGCGAGGGTATATGGGGGGAGGGGAGCACCCAGGGCATGCCAGTCTCGCCGAATGTCATCGACCGTGTCCACCCCTCCATCGGGATGACTGTCAGATTCACCTTCACGCCGCCGCGCAGCAGTCCCTCATCGTTGAGCAGACGAGCCAGTTCGCCGGGCGTGAGGCCGTAGATGTAGGGTATGGGATATTGGCTCACGAAACTCGTGAATCCCTTTTCGACTGTCGGACCCTCAACCTTCAGTCCGCCAAGCGGATTGGGCCGGTCAAGCACTATGAACTCCTTTCCGTCGCGCGCGGCAGCCTCCATTGCCAGCCCCATGGTGGAGATGAAGGTGTAACTGCGGCAGCCGATATCCTGAATGTCATAGACAAGCACATCGACATTGGCAAGCATCTCAGCCGAAGGCTTTTTGGTTGCCCCGTGCAGCGAATGTATCTTGACGCCGGTCTTCGGGTCGACGCCGTTGGCCACGGCAGCCCCCGCTACATAGTCACCTCTCACCCCATGCTCGGGCGCAAATAAGGCGGTCAATCGGACATCGGGAGCCTCGTTTAGAATATCGATGGTGGAACGCAGGGAGTTGTCGACCCCTGTCGGATTGGTGATCAGTCCAACGCGTTTCCCCTTCAGGGGCGCGAAGTCTTGTGAGGCCAGCACCTCAATCCCCGGACGCACAATCTGTTCAGACTGCACATAGGACTGTGAGGGTGATACACTCTGCTCCCGGGCTGTCGATTCTTCTGAAGACTGAGTTGAGCCTGAGCAAGCGGCCAGGAGAGCGCCTGCAAGAATTGAGAGGGATATTGTCATTGCTTTCATGAAGTTATAACATTTCAACTTCCCTTTTTGCCAAAATTGGGATTAATTTTTAGGAGATAGGTGACACCGATAGTGGCCGCACAGCATACCATGGTCCAGATGAAGAAGTGCTGATAGCCCAGTTGTTCCTGGATCCATCCGGCCGCCATCCCCGGGAGCATCATACCAAGGGCCATGAATCCGGTGCAGATTGAATAGTGGGCGGTGGCAAACTCACCCTCAGCAAAATAGATGAGGTAGAGCATATAGGCCGTGAAGCCGAATCCATAGCCAAACTGCTCGATGAACACACAGATGTTGACGATTGTAAACGATGGTTCGGCTGCATAGCTCAGATAGACGAATGTCAGGCAAGTGAGCGACATGCTCCATGCCATCGGGCGCAGCCAGTAGGCCAGACCGCGGCGAGCCGCAAGTATGCCCCCTATGATGCCTCCGAGCGTGAGACCGATTATGCCAACGGTGCCATATACAATTCCCACCTCAGCCGTTGTGAGACCGAGTCCACCCTCTGAGGCCGGGTCTAGAAGGAAAGGGTTGATGAGTTTGACCAACTGAGCCTCCGGAAGTCGATACAGAAGCATGAATATGAGTGCGGGCAATATCTGCGGCTTACGGAAGAAAGATGAGAAAACTCGTCCGAACTCCCTCAGGATTGAGTATGTGGTCTTCTTCTCCTTGTCAGTGGCAGGCCTCTCAATGTGGGGTAGGGCAAGGGAATGATACAAAGCGAAGATGAGGAAGAGCGCCGAGAGGATGTGGAACACCGACTGCCATGCCAGCACGAGTGACCCCGACTTGACTTCGATGAGTCCGGCAACCACCACAAGCGCCCCCTGTCCGGCCACGGACGCTATGCGGTAGAATGTCGAGCGGATTCCAACATAAAATGATTGTTCATGCTCATTGAGTGCAAGCATATAGAAACCGTCGGCTGCAATGTCGTGAGTGGCTGAGACAAAGGCCACAAGCCAGAAAACCGCCAGCGATGCCCTGAAGAACATTGGCGCGGGAACTGTGAGCGCTATTCCTGCGAAGGCTATTGCCACAAGCCATTGCATCACCAGGATCCATCTGCGCTTCGTTGAGATGATGTCGACAAACGGACTCCAGAAGGGCTTGATGACCCATGGCAGATAGAGCCAACCAGTATAGAGGGCTATGTCGGTGTTAGATATGCCGAAACGCTTATACATGATGACGGAGAGTGTCATCACGGCGATATATGGGAGGCCTTGGGCAAAATATAGGGTTGGTATCCATGCCCATGGCGACCGTCGGTGTAAGTGGGATTCAGATGTCTGCATCAATATAATTTTGTGAGGTGTGATCCGGGATAATATCTCGATAATATGGCCTGCCAGTCGAATCCACGCTCACCCATGACGGCGGCGCCAATCTGGCAGAGTCCCACTCCGTGGCCCCATCCTGCGCCATGGAGTGTGAAGCCCTCTGCAGTCTTGCTGACGGTGAAGGCCGAGCTGCGCAGGTGTGTCTTTGAGAGGGTGCGCCTTATCATAAGTTCCTTCCCTATGGTGGTCTCGCCATGGGTACCCACGATTCTGAGGCGCACTATGCGCCCTGACGTGCCTCTTTTCTCAGGAATCAGTTCTGAGATCTCTCCCAGATTGCGCCCTAGTCTCTTGGCCACGAGGGCCGACAGTTCCTCCTTGGAGTATGACACTGTCCAGCGATAGAAATCGAGCGACTCGCGGTCATATGAGTTCAGCACCTGTGAGAGGATGCGACCGGAGGTCGTGTTGCAGAAGGCATCGGGGGATGACTCTATCCACTTCACGGCATTTTCCTCGATTGAGAGGTCTGGGAAATCCATGGTGTCGGTCCAGTCACGCCGCGGAACGAGATATGAGTGTGGATCATCAGCCCAACATGATTCGAAGCGCTCGAACACCCCGCCACAACATTTTGAGAAACGTGTGTCGCAGATACCTCCATTCTCATCGGTGAGGACTATACCTTTGGTGTCTGAGACTGCGTCGAGGGCTGCAGGGGTGGTGCGTCCGGTGCCTTGATAACGCTGACAATGGTCATCAGCGCAGACATCG
This sequence comes from Muribaculaceae bacterium, assembly GCA_023667285.1. GTDB lineage: Bacteria > Bacteroidota > Bacteroidia > Bacteroidales > Muribaculaceae > Duncaniella. Next base: position 6,226 of record JAMPAK010000007.1, on the reverse strand, counting down.
AAGATGTCATGATCCTCTCGGTCCCACCACTTGATGATCTGGTTATCATCCACCTTGTTGTCAGGTCGGGAGGGCATGGACTTTTTGTCGAGCATAGAGATGACCCACGACCGTGAGATGACTGCGTGAGCGCGAAGCAGAGCGGCCGATGAGGCTGCGCTCATTTCTGAGGAGATTACAGAGACAAGATAATCCTCTACAGGGATTAAGTTGATGGCCCACAGCCGTCCCTCATGACACTTTATGAGCAGCCCTCCGCGGAAACGCTGGGTCTCCCGCCGCTCCCAGTGGAAGTTTACGCCAATGGTGACCCCCTCGATTTCAAAACTGTCTCCATCTGCCGACGTGGGAGTAAGTTCAATCTCCGTGACTATCCTGCCGTTCCAGTCGAAAGCTATCCCGGAGGAAGACACTCGCACAGACTGCTCGCCGGTCACAATTTTCTCCTCAGGAGACGAGTAGATCCCCGAGAGAGTGAAATGTATCTCAGTCGCTGAGAGAATCCCGACAGCTACTCTAGGACAAGGCATGGATTGATTTTTTGAATTATTTCCTCGGTCTGTTCCATAGTCAGACAGACATCATCATAGATTTTTTCGACTTTCTCTTCGGTGAGAGCATTGAAATCCTCCACGCGCGATATGGGAAACCAACCCATGAGTTCTACACATGCCGGGCTGATGAGCATCTGACTCTCTTCCTCGCCGTAACATTCAGGTCTGTGGGCGCGCCTGGGTATGATGACCACCTCTGTTCCCAACTTGCTTTTCCAGGCGATGATGTTGACCATCGGCTCCGGATCAGCCGGGGGGAGTGCTGCCCATGCCTTCTTGAAGAGTGGGATAAGTTCAGCGTCTTTCTTCGATATGATGTGTAGATATGTGAAGGGAGAGAGATTTTTATGTGAGATGCATAGAGTGCTTTTGCCCTCTCGAGCGAGAGGAATAGGGACTTTTATCTCGCTCCTTACAGACATGTTGCCGGCGATTTTCTTCTCTACGGCCTGAAAGTGGAAATGGTCAGGGGCAGATGCTCCACAGCGGGGGCCATTGTAGAAAATCGCACAGTCCGGCAGGATACGGGTAAGGCGCGCCATGTCGCGGATTGTTTCAGGGGTCATCAATTGTGGCTTGTGACTCCTCGATGGAATGGTGAGATGAGGCAATGAGACCGGATAAGGATTTAGCAATAACTCATACTCACCCCAATCGAAGGATAATTGTTCCTTTGGCCTATTGTCGTCGCATAGGAAACATGGCCTTTCTCCGGAAATCGCTTTGTCAACATCAGCGCTCGCCGACCCTTTGCGGTAAGATACATTGAAATAATCTATTTTCCAACTGTATGGCTCTAGGATAAATGACCTAGCATCATCAAATGACGTTACAAGGGCTTTGAAATTTTTATCATACAGGTTCCATTTACGATTCTGGAATGTGATAGTTTCTATCAAGTCATCAAGATAGAATTTATCAGGCTTGGTGTTATTGTCCATATATGCTGATGCGTTTTAATATTTCAAATGAACGTAGCGAGTCCTTGTAGAGATTGTTCCGGTTGATGCGCTCGAGCGAGAGGCCATGGTCGGTGTTGTCCTCCCAGCGCCTACATAGGTAGAGCGACTCATATATGCGCCCTATACGGTAAGAACGTGAGATGGCAAGCCCCATGGCATAATCCTCGCCATAGCATGTGTCGGGAAACCGGATGGCTCGCGCCACAGGGGTAAAGAAGGCTCTGGGGGCTCCCAGACCGTTGATGCGGAGCGCATTGTTGCGGCCGTTCCCGTCGGTCCATTCGGCATGGTCGATGAGGCCAGGAGGGAGCACATTGCCGTCGAAGTCGGTGAGCGTATAGGATCCAATCACCATCGCGCACTTCTCTTCGCGAAACTTGGAGACGATGCGTGAGACGACATCTTCTGATGAATAGAGGTCATCGCTGTCGAGTTGGATGGCGAAGCGGCCGCAGTCATTCGACTCGAGGGCAAGATTCCAGCATCCGCCTATCCCGAAAGAAGAGTAGGGGAGATAACGGGTTGAGATTACCCGCAGGTGTGGGTCATCCTCTGACATGGAGGTGAGAATCTCTGAGGTGCCGTCGTCGCTGCGGTTGTCGACCACAATGACATTGAAAGGGAAATCCGTCTTCTGCGTGAGAGCTGAGGAGACGGCGTCGCGGATGGTGAGCACACGGTTGCGCACGGGGATTATGACAGATGCCTCTACCGGGAAGTGGTCTTTGTCGAGGTCGATATCCTTGGCGCTCTCTGCCGGGATATATGCTCCGATGGCCTTGAGGTGGTCGGTGAAAGCATTCTCCATCTCTATCTGGAATGCTCTGTTGCGTGGGTCCACATAACTGAACTGGGCCTCCCCTGATTGTGCCGCAGGCTCATCGATGACACTGTAAAGCGGTTCGGCAAGATGGCATATCGAGCCTTTGCGTGACAGCCGCAACCTGAGGTCATACCATCCGGCGGCTGAATAGTCGGCCGTCATCTCGCTCACCGTCTCCTTGAGCAAGCCGGTGGGGACAAGCACGAGATGTCCGAAATCGAAATCATCGCGAACAGACCCTATCTGATAGTCAATGAGCGGATGAGGGTTAGTGCCGTCCAGATAATCAGAGTAGACGACGGCGGCTCCGGTCATGGCTGCGACTTGGCGCAGGCGGTCGAGGCCACCAGGCGAGAAGTCGACTCTACGATGGCTCAGAGGGATGATTGTATACTCGCCGGTGGCAGCCCGGGCTATTGATTGAAGATGGAGCGTATTCATGATTCGTGTTCTTTTTTGCGTCTTGGTTTTGGCTCTTCAGTCATGGTGGCCTGGTCGCGCGGGACTGCACCCCATGTATCGCCGTCCCAGTTTGTGGCGGTGAGGGTGTCGTCGTCGTTCGTCCCAAGGATAGTCTCAGGATAGACTGTCACTCTCGAGCGAAGGTGGAGCGATGGTGAGGCCGTGAGAAATGAGAGGATGTCTGACATCAGTCTGTCTCTGGCATTAGCCCCGGCAATTGTCTCGAATGGGAAGCCCATCACCACTACGCGGTGTGTGGTTAGAGCCGAAGCTGTTCCTGCCACAAAGTCGTTCTCTGTATAGCGAAGGATAGGCATACCCTCCGATGAGGATGAGGCCACAAATGACTCAGGTGACTCCACGGCATAGCACTCGGCATTGGGCTGCTGACGGAAGGAGAGTTTGAGACCCGGTGTGAACTCCTTGAACGCACCTCCCACCTCGACCACTCCACCTGTAGCGGTGGCCTTGGCCTGTCGCCACTCCATCCCCAGTATGTTGTGGGCGAAACGTCTGTCGTCCTGAGCCACCGTGGGTGTGCTGAGAGGATTGTCGAACAGATCCTGCCCGATGTAGCTTCCGCTTACAAGGAGTGAGCCACCGGCATCGCAGAATTCCGTGAGCCGCTGTTTGAGCTCGGGTGTGAACGGTTTGAAACGTGTCTGGGAGGTGGTGCCTACGGTGATCTCCTTCTGTTTGCCCAGAATAAGGTCGATAACTTTAGTTGAGGGTACGGACTCAAGGAATGCCCCCAGGCTTGAGGAGACAAATCCGTGGCCAGCTGCGCGGATGGCCACTCCGTGAGTGTATACAAAATCGAAGGTGTTTCCGGCTATTATCTCGGTCTCATGAGTGGCACGGCTCGAGCCGTGGCCAGGAGCATCGTTGCTTATCCATTTCTGTGACGTGCGGAACTCCGTCTGTTCACCCGTGAAGTGTATGTCGCGGATATAGGGGACTCCGTGATCGTCGGCATAGTCAAATCCGGCCTCGCCGTCGCGCCACACTTGTGTGGGTCCCGAGATGCGGGTGAAGCCATTGACAATGGTGACATTATTGCTGTCGTCACCCATGTTGCATAGAGCAAGTGTCTCAGAGGGGAACGATATGCCTCCATTGTTTGCGGCGACAACCTTGTAGGAGTAGATGCGGTCGTCAGCGGGGCGCACAGAGATGCGCGGGTCATCCGTGACGGCCAGTTCGGTGAATACACCTGAGTCGACACGCTCATAGACGATGTAGTATTTTGCCACCGCTGTCTTCTCGAGAGGGTCGGGGGTGGGGTGCCATGTGAGGGTATAGACGCCATTCTTGCCTGATATTGCGAGGTCCTTGACCGGGAGAGGGGTCACAACATAAGGTGTTCCCTGTATCTCATGCAGGTACTTGAGCATCCCTTTGTAGATGGCTCTGCTGACGTCGAAGCGGAACTGAGGGTCGAGACCCATGCGCATATCGGCGAAGTTCTGGTGGCTCATGAGTTCGATGAGCATGGCAGGTACACGAGGCTCACGGGCTTCGTGATATGCCTTGTCGCGGAGTTTGCGCTGATTCCAACCGGGATCATGGAGTGCCTGGATATCGGCCACAACCTGGTCCGTCACAATCTCGGCATATCGCTTGGAGGTCTGGCGGGAACGCCCGTTTGTGAATGGCTGACCTGAGGTTGAGACAATCGGGAGTGTCCCTATGGTGGTGTAGGGGTCAGATGTCGTCCCGGCGTCGGTGTGGAATGCAAACGAGAGGTCCACAGGGATTCCCAGGCCGCTCACGCCCGGGAGGTTCTCTGAGCCTCCGGCCATATAGTTGACCCATGCTCCGCGCCCTTTGAAGTCGTCTTCATAGTCGTTTGTGCCGTCTGACACGGAGTAGACCGAGGAGGGGACACCGGCCCACTGCATCCAGTAGCGCGCACCTTCGCCCCAGCGGGGAAACCCGCTGAGTGTGCCGCCACGGCTAACATTTCCCATGCCGCCGCCGATGCGCACAGCATCGGCTGTCACCACCTTTCCCTCATGTGTGCTGAGGTTGGTGAGTTTTACCACCGGTTGCTGGCCCTTGGCAAACGGGAATGTCCCAAGGTATATCCATGTGCCTCCTCCCATGGTCTGGTTGACCTGGATCTCCTCCTCGCCTCGGAGTGATGTCACAAGATATCGGGCATCAGGGGCGCTATTTGGAAGAGAGGCGTACGAGACGTAGAGGGCATATTCACCTGCCTTTGGGATATTAGCGTTCCATGTTGCCGAGGATGCGTCTGACGGGTTTGTCACAGTGCTCGCCTCACGGATTGAGCCTGCCTTGAATGGATTTTCCGTGCCGGTGAGAATCTTGTTCTTATATGCGAAACCGCTCACACCTTGTGGCGTCTGCCATTTTTGTTTACCATCTTTCTCGGTGTAGCCTTTCTGGGCCAGCATGCCGTCGGCGTCCACAATCACCTCGACATCTGTCAGGTCTCGCTCGCGCGGAGTGATGACGTATGCTCCGGCGTCCTCAAGCATCGGGATGAGATAAGGGATGACGAAAGCCTGTGGGAATAGATCCTCGACAGTGCCCATCAGGCGGGAACGCTGCCAGGTCCATCGACCTTCCTTTGCGTCCCAGTAGCGGCCATGGCTCTGCCATAGAGCTATAACGTCGCCTTGAAGCCCGTCGGGAGCCTCAGGGGCATCTCTACGCACAATGAAAGGGCCTTTAGTGCGCGGCGTGGCCTTCACCACTTTGGTGGTCTTGGCAGTCTTTTTGGCAGATGTCTTCTTGCGGCGTGTAGCCCCATCAGATGAGAGACTGCACACAAGAAGCATGATGATTATAAACAGAAATGAGCGTTTCATATCGACATGTCCTCCTGGTTTTATTAAATAAAAACAAATCTGAAGGACTCTTTTATATCGGACAGATGGATTTTTCAGCAAATTTAAGAAAACTTTCTGAGAAATTAATTGGATAGATGAGAATTCGTACCTGATAAATTATGAGACTCAGTACATTTTGACACAGCAAAGGGAGTCCACAACTTTGTGGCAGACGAAACCACCAGTTATGGACTCCTTATAGATTGAGAACTATTCGGCTAAAAAAGCCGTGTAGTGTTACCGATAGCCTCAAATCCGCAGCCTAAAAATTTGGCAGTGTCACATTCGGCTTGAGGGGAGTTTGGAGAGTGTCAAAATGCCGGGAAGGGCGAATCGGGATGCCAAGGCTGGTGAACGGTTATAAGTTCCCCCACCCAAGCCAATGGGGAAGTATGTGGGAGACCGCGATGCCGGGATTGTTATGTGGCGAAGGCCGCGGGATAGAATGTGCGGTTGGTGTGGATGTTCAGGATGTGCCTGCGTCCGCTTCTGATCCACTTGGCAGGTACGGTGAGGAAGGTAAAGATGAATTTCTTAAGCCGGGACACTGTCGACAATCCGGGAACC
>JAMPAK010000006.1 GCA_023667285.1 Muribaculaceae bacterium | reverse complement strand
AGGGAGTGTACGCATGGACCTCGGTCTCCGCATGATATGCCACACTTCCTCAGTACCAAGGCGGCATACTTCAATATGCTGGCTCGTGGACATTGGTCAATTGAAAACCAATTGCACAGGAATCTAGATGTTACTTTCAAAGAATATGCATGTCGTTCGCGCAAAGGATATTCAGCACAGAATCTGTCAACTCTGCGCAAAATGGCAATGCAAATTGTAAAGGGTCATACGGACAAGCGAAGTATAAGAAAAGGCTCTCTCAAGCCGCTCTATCCCAGGATTACCTTATACAAATGCTACTGTCCGCTAAATTTTGATGCGGTTGCCCTGTTGTCGGCACCTGTTTTTGCCGGGAATCACAATTTTTTTGTTACTTTTGCTGCATGAAAAAAGCAAACATACTGATAATCGCGATTCTCTCGGCTCTATCCCTGCTGGCCGGAGATAAAAAAGATGAAGTCTTCGACTTCTCGAGCAATAGATTCTCCCTCAGTGGTCTCGTCACCTCATCAGACTCATATCAGTTAGAAGCATCTTATCACTATATGTTAAACCGCAACATAGGTCTTGGAGGCGACTTTGGCTACTGGAAAGTATGGTATGAGGATGGATGGGCCTCAGAGAGAGACTGGGAGATTGAGAGCGACGACAATAAGCCTTTCAATCTCTATCTCCGCCCCTCGATTGTCCTGAAGACTCCGGCTCTGAGAGTGAAGGGTGTCGACCTTGGCTTTTATGCCGAGCCGGGAGTGATGCTCAATGTCCCGTATGCCGGAGCATACATCCGCCAGTATACCAATTGGCCTGACTACGACCTCAAGCACATCAGCACATCCAGAGGACAATGGCTTGCCGTCGATGTGCGTCTGGGTGTCTATGTGAATTTCGGCCCGCTCGGCTTCAGCGCCGGCTATGTAATGTCAAATCTCGACGTCTATAGCCAATACCGTCACCTGGCATATAAAGGCATTCATTTCAGCAAATATTATCCCCGGAAGTCATTTATGCAGGGGGCATACCTGACAGCGTCATATTATTTCTGACCCCTGCTCAGGCTCCGTATTCGTCACTCTTCTTAGCCTTGTTCATGGCGCCTGTCACATAGTTGGTGAGATATACTGTGAACAACGGAAATATTATCATGCCTGAGACAGGGAGAATGACGGCCACAATCTTTCCGGCGATAGTGACAGGATTGATATAGCACCCTACTGTCGACATATTCATGGCACTCCACCAGAGTGCTATCCAGTAACTGGTGACATCAGGATTGACCCCATGTTCCCTCTGGAAGAAGATGAGCGAGCAAAAATATGTGACGAGCAGCATAATGGAGAGATATGACATGAAGAGGGACGTCACCGCGTTGGACGACAGATAGCCTATCACAATCGACATGGCCAGCGCGCCGCGGGCCAGGGGTATGAATCTCACAAAATAGATGGCATCGTGGCTCAGATGTATCCCCATTGTCGAGACTATGTTCAGATATGGTATAGAGAGCAGCAGAAACACTATTCTGTGTCGGAAGAACCGCCATTTGTCATCAGCAAGGACCATACCGACAAAGAAGTCGAGGACAAAAAAAATACACACCCACAACTGAAATGTCATGTATGGGCGGTTGTTGAGGAAATCAACATTGCGGAAGGTGTCGATTGAGATCCACACAATGAGAAGCACTGACAGAATCAGAACAATCAGGTTCATCGTATTCAAGATGACACGTGAGGTTGTCTTCGGGTGGACGGCATTTGATGTCATAACGTGAGGCTTTTGACAAAAAAACATCTTCACCGTCCGAAATGTTTTATCGGACGGTGAAGATTGTCTATGATGGAGGGGAGGACTGACCCTTTATTTCTCGCGCATGAAGATGTTGATGGGTGTCCCGTGGAAATCCCAGTTCTCCCTTATCTTGTTCTCCAGATAGCGTCTATATGGCTCCTTGACCCATTGAGGGAGATTGCAGAAAAAGATGAATGTGGGTATAGGAGATCCCTTCAGCATGGTCACATATTTAATCTTGACGAACTTGCCCTTGTTGGCTGGTGGGGGATAGGCACCGATGGCCTCGAGCATCACATTGTTGAGTTGTGATGTGGGGATGATGCGCTTACGGTTCTCACACACGTCCAGGGCAGTTTCAAGCACACGGAAAATCCTCTGCTTGGTGAGGGCAGACGCGAAGATGATGGGGAAGTCTGTAAAGGGGGCAAACCGTGAGCGGATGGCCTCCTCATAGTGACGGATGGCCTCCTTGCTTTTGTCTTCCACGAGATCCCATTTGTTCACTACAACCACCAGGCCCTTCTTGTTGCGCTGAATGAGCGAGAAAATCGACACATCCTGCGCCTCAATGCCTCGGGTGGCATCGATCATCAGTATGCATACATCTGATGCCTCGATGGCGCGGATTGAGCGGATGACGGAGTAATACTCTATGTCCTCCGTCACCTTGTTTTTCTTGCGGATACCGGCAGTGTCCACAAGATAGAAATCGAAGCCGAATTTATTGTAGCGGGTATAGATTGAGTCGCGTGTGGTTCCGGCGATGTCTGTGACGATATGGCGGTCCTGCTCCATGAATGCGTTTACGAGCGATGACTTGCCCGCATTGGGGCGCCCCACTATACAGATCTTGGGGATATTCTCGAGTTCATCCTCACCATCGTCTTCCTTGACAGGCATTTTCTCAACCACCTCGTCCAGAAGGTCGCCGGTGCCATATCCGCTGACTGCCGACACTCCCACGGGGTCGCCCAGCCCGAGAGAATAGAACTCAGCCATGTTGTAGCGTGAGTCACCGACGTCAACCTTATTAGCCACAAGGATGACGGGCTTGGTGGAGCGGCGCAGAATCTCTGCCACTTGGTCGTCGAGGTCTGTGACTCCGTTTGTGGCATCGACCACAAACAGAATCTCGTCAGCCTGCTCTATGGCCAGATGAACCTGCTTGTTTATCTCTGACTCAAAGACATCCTCGCTGCCCACTACCCATCCTCCGGTGTCGACAATGGAAAATTCCTTGCCGTTCCAATCCACTTTACCATACTGGCGGTCGCGCGTAGTGCCGGCCTCATCGTTGGTGATGGCGGTCCGGGTCTGGGTGAGACGGTTGAAAAGCGTTGACTTTCCCACATTGGGGCGTCCTACGATTGCGATAAGTTGTCCCATATTGTATTTTTGATGATTATAATTGTAACATCGGGACAGGGAGGAAAGTTTAAGAGTATGTCTCTCATAAAATCTCCTCTATGTCCCGACGGAATGACATTGGTCAGTCGCCCATTGTGCGGAGCAGCTCGTCGTTGTCGGCCGTGCGCTCCATCCTCTCCTTGATAAATTCCATGGCCTCGATGGGGTTTCTGTCGGCCAGGAACCGGCGCAGAATCCACATGCGGTTGAGAGTCTCGTTGCGCAATAGGAGGTCATCCCTTCGTGTGCTGGACGCCATGATGTCGACAGCCGGGAATATGCGCTTGTTAGAGAGTTTGCGGTCAAGCTGGAGCTCCATATTGCCTGTGCCCTTGAATTCCTCAAAGATAACCTCATCCATCTTTGAAGATGTCTCAGTGAGGGCTGTGGCGATTATGGTAAGAGAACCGCCTCCCTCAATGTTTCGGGCAGCGCCGAAGAAACGCTTGGGCTTCTGGAGGGCATTTGCATCCACACCTCCTGAGAGAATCTTGCCTGAGGCGGGGGCGCAGGTGTTGTATGCTCTGGCAAGACGGGTGATGGAGTCAAGCAGAATCACAACATCGTGTCCACACTCCACCATCCTCTTAGCCTTCTCGAGCACAATGGATGCGATGCGGACATGGCGGTCCGCCGGCTCGTCGAAAGTCGAGGCTATGACCTCGGCGTTCACACTGCGGCTCATATCAGTCACCTCCTCGGGGCGCTCGTCGATGAGGAGAATCATGATGTAGGTTTCTGGATGGTTCTCGGCTATAGCGTTGGCTATATCCTTGAGCAGAATTGTCTTACCCGTCTTGGGTGGTGCCACGATGAGCCCGCGCTGCCCCTTGCCTATGGGTGAGAACATGTCGACTATACGGGTCGAGATGTTGGCTGAGCGGCCTGAGGTAAGGTCAAATTTCTCATCAGGGAAGAGAGGTGTGAGATGTTCGAATGCCACACGGTCGCGTATAAACTCCGGCTTACGCCCATTCACTGAAATCACAGAAGTGAGAGGAAAATATTTCTCATCAGCCCTGGGGGGACGCACATGAGCCTCAACCACGTCTCCTGGACGCAGACCATTCTGCTTTATCTGCTGCTGAGTCACCAGGACATCATCGGGCGACGGCATGTAATTGTAGTCGCTTGAGCGGAGGAATCCATGACCCTGAGGCTCAATCTCAAGCACACCTGAGGTAGTGATTATATTATCGAAATCATATCCTCTGTGCTGCTGTTCCCAATCCTGATTGTTCTTCTTGTTCTTTTTATTTTTCTTTCCCTGGCCCTGAGGCTGTGGCATACCCGGCTCGGCGATGGTTATGGGCATAGGGGGCTGCTGATTCTGCTGGAAGCGGGCCTGCTCCTTCTCGCGCTCGGAGCGAGGGGCAAATGTGCGGCCACCTGCTCTGGGGAAAAATTGACCGAAGTCTGAGTCCTTTGATGGACGGAAGTCGCGCCGAGGCTCAGTGGATGTGCTCTCACCCTCAGCTGCAGTCTCTTGAGCGCTCTCAGGCTCTGATCCGGGACGGATGAAGACACCGCGCTGAGGCTTGGTCTCATCCTTCTCGGCCTGTGGCTCATCATTTGACGGCTCATGAGGCGGAAGTGCTGCGGCTGGTGTAGCCTCTTCTTCAGTGGTGACATTTGCTGTGCCATCCTGCATCTCAGGCAACTGCGGCTGCCTATTTTTAGGCGGACGTCCGCGGCGTTTCTTCTGAGGCTGCTCGCCCTTCACCTCTGCGTCTGGTGTAGTGGGTTTCTCCTCCCGAGGTTTGGCTTCAGCCTCAGGAGTCTGAGGAGCAGCCGTCTCAGCCTGCTGGGTCTGATTTTTGGGCTTACGGCCTCGCTTCTTGGGCTGAGGAGCCTGATCGGCGGTCTCAGGTGCAGGGTTTGTCTCTGATTCTGCACCCTGTGTCTCAGCCGTCTGCTCGGGCTGTGATTTCTGACGGTTATTCTTGCGTTCGGTAGCCTTCTTTCGGTCACGACGCGGCTTCTCAGTTGCGTTCGTGGCAGCAGCGGAGGCATGGTCGCGTGCTTGTTTGTCCAAGATCGCATACACAAGTGATTCTCGATCGCCTGTGTCAACACGATCGATTCCTACAGACTCTGCCGCGCTCTTGAGGGCGGCGTCATCCATTGAAAAGAGTTCATCTAAATTAAACATATTTATGTATAATCCTAATCCGGTTTGGGGTGGGATAATTTAAATTTAATATAATAGTCGAGAAAGCCTTATGGCTTCACATTGAGTTTCAGCGGGTTTGCGGGCAGTGAGAATGGAAATGGCAGATAGCGTAATTTCAGAATCCAAGGCAGGAAGTGTCAAATCCTTAAAAATCAGAAATTATGACCATTCATGCGATTGCCAAATCAAAAACTTTTTAAAGGGTTGCTTTGATAAAAAACGTGATGCTCTGACATGAACTTACGGGGCTATGAGGAGAATCGCTGCATGTGGTTCCAAAATATTTCCAATGAAATCACATGTTGCCCGTTAGTCTGGTGCAAAGTTACGATTTTTTAATTTTAAGAACAAATAAAAATCCAATAAAGTTCACAAAGTTCATTTTAAAATCTACTCAAGTATGGCAGCGCCCTTCTGGCCTACGCCAATGCCAAGGCACTCGCAAAGCCATTGGACCTTTTTTATCGTCACTTATTTGGCCCGACGGTCGATAGTCTGAGCATCGGAAACCCAAACAATTCAAGTATGTGGCCTTTCATCCTATCTCTGTCAAACTGCTCTGTCTGAATATATTGATGCGAGCATTCCCTCATAGGCAGACACCCCATCACTTATGCCGAGCGTGTTAATCCCGGCGCTTTGTTTGAGATAATCAAAAATGTCTCCCGACTCCCCGCTCAGACACGAACTGCGGATATCCACCTCACTCTCCGTGTGATGTTTTGTAACCCCATTTTCATAAGTGATGGCGAAGAATTTAGAATAATCCGAGAGGAACATCACAACATCTCTTATATTCCTCCTTAACCTGCCGCCCACAAACACATGGCAATTACTTAAATCAACTGTCAGCGGATTTGTAAGCCACGTCACTTTATGTGTCTGATATGAGTACGTCGTGTCAGAATTTCGGAATTTAACGACATACAGGTATCGGTCAAGCCTGATGGACTCCACTTCATAGGTCCTATCTACGCCATTAATCAATATGACATGCCTCCGCAAATCCATCCTGAGTGCAGATTTAGAGGTCGCTTATCGTGGGGACTCCCGGTTAATTCTCAAGTGCATTCCACGTCTTGCGTGAGCGCACATAGTAGTCAAAGATTATGTTGACCCCCACGTTGAGAAGATTCATCTTGGGGTGGTCATTATATTCTTTTCTCATCCTCGAGAAATCCCTGTGAGCCTTCAGTATGGCTCCGGCGTTAGCAAAATCGCCCGTCGCCATGAACTTGGCCCAAGCCACAGTGTCCAGCAGGCGTCGTCTCAACAGCAGCCCCGCTCTCACAGAGTCCGGCAGATTCTTATGGAGCATGAGCAGATTGTTGCGGAAATTCAGATAGGTCTTGCGCGGATTTGATGCCGGGAGACTTCCTCCACCCAGGTGATATATATGTGCGTAAGGCACAGCCCAAATCTGTTTCCCCATGAGACGGATTCGCCAGCAAAGATCTATCTCCTCCATGTGCGCAAAAAATTTAGAGTCCAGCCCACCGGCCTTCAGATACACCGAATTGTCCACCATCAGGCAAGCCCCGCTGGCCCAGTGCACCTCCATTGGGGTGTCATATTGCCCGTGGTCGCTCTCCACGGTGTCAAATATGCGCCCGCGGCAATATGGGAACCCATGGCGATCAAGGAATCCCCCTGACGCTCCGGCATACTCAAACTGCTTCGGATTATCGACCGAGAGGAGCTTTGGCTGAACCGCGCCCACCTCACGATGTGTGTTCATGAAGTCATAAAGAGGTGTCAGCCAGTCGTCGTCCACCATCACATCTGAGTTGAGGAGAACTGTATAGTCATAATCCAACTCTGTCTCGCGGATAGCCCGGTTATAACCTTCTGCAAACCCCAGATTCTCCTCAAAGCGCAATAGTTTCACAGAAGGAAACTCCTGTTCTAATAGCCCCACAGACCCATCTGTCGACCCATTGTCGGCGACTATCACATCCGACAACCGCTCCGGAGTGTGCTCCACGACTGACGGAAGAAACCTTTTCAATAGTTTCTCTCCGTTCCAGTTAAGTATTATGACGGCTACAGGCTTGCGTGTCATAGCGCCACCTCCCCCCGATTCTCTTCCTCGCCGGCAATAGCCTCCAGAATCCTCACGGGGACAACCGTATTGGCCAGTTCCGGTATAGGTTTATCAAGTATCACACGCAGATAATTGTCAGTAAATCCGGCCATCGACCCGTCAGGGCGCGGATGCTCAAGAAGCACAGGACGCACCGAACCCATGAATCTATTGGTGAAGCCATCAAGCTTGCGCTCGCTCACGCCGAGCATGATGCGTGTTCGTCTGTGCTTCTCCTCTTGGCTCACCACAGGCTCGATCTCAAGCGCCTTAGTGCCGGGACGCTCACTGTATGTGAAGACGTGCAGCCGCGATATGTCAAGACTCTCCACAAACCCCCTCGATTCATTGAAAAGTTCATCTGTCTCCCCTCTGGCCCCTACTATGAGGTCAACCCCGATAAAGGCATCAGGCATCGTGGAGCGGATCTTCTCGATTTTTCCCCTGAACAATGCCGAGTCATACCTGCGCCTCATGAGTTTGAGCACACTGTCTGACCCGTTCTGCAGGGGGATATGGAAATGAGGCATGAAACGCTTCGATGAAGCTACAAAGTCTATGGTCTCATCCGTAAGCAGATTTGGCTCAATGGAGGATATGCGATATCTCTCAATTCCTTCCACCTCATCAAGCGCACGGCACAGATCCAGGAAATTCTCACTCGAATGCTTGCCGAAATCACCTATATTGACACCCGTTATGACAATCTCCTTGCCCCCTTCAGCCGCAACTCCGCGGGCCTGAGCCACAATCTCTTCAATTCTCCCTGAACGGCTGCGTCCGCGAGCCATGGGGATGGTGCAGTATGAGCAGTAATAGTCACAGCCGTCCTGCACCTTAAGGAAATAGCGTGTTCGGTCACCCCTTGAGCAAGAAGGCGAGAACGTATTTATGGATAGGGTAGGGGTGTGGAACACTCGAGCGTCACCCTCTCCCCTGAGATATTCGATGAGTTGGAGTTTGCGGTCGGTCCCCGCAACGATAGTCACACCGGGAAGCGAAGCCACCTCATCAGGTTTAAGTTGCGCATAACATCCCGTCACGATGATGCGTGCCCTCGGATAACGTCGCGCAAACGACCGTATGGCCTGACGGCATTTCTTGTCTGCTATCTCTGTCACGGAGCAAGTGTTTACCACTATATAGTCAGGCTCATCGCCGGGATGGACGCGCTCTATGCCCTCTTCAGCAAAGAGTCGCGCCACCGTCGATGTCTCGGCGAAATTGAGCTTGCACCCGAAGGTGTGAAATAAGGCAGTCCTGCTGCCAAATGTGCTCTTGTCTATCAAGATGGTTTCGCTCAGTCGATTTCGTTCTGGATGGGGATAGGGCGCTTGAACACTTCCTGGAAGGAGATGAGTGTCTCAGTGCGGCCCAGGCCCAGGCTGAGTTTCTTGTGGATTATCTGGAGAAGATGTGCATTGTTGCGGGCATATATCTTTGCAAGGATGTCATATGTGCCGCTTGTGTAGTGACAATCCACCACCTCAGGAATCTCCTTCAGACGGTTCACAACCTCATCAAACTTGGTTGAGTCGTTGAGGATGAAGCCGATATAGGCACAAGTCTGATAACCTACGGCTGCAGGGTCTATCTCAGTCTTGAATCCCTGGATGATGCCGGAGGCTGTGAGTTTCTGTATGCGCTGATGGATAGCGGCTCCTGAGATCCCTGTCTCGCGAGCTATCTCAAGAAAGGGCTTGCGTGCGTTGTTTGAGAGCATCTCGAGAATCTTCAGGTCGAGTGCGTCATAATGCTGTCGTGCCATTGAAAGTATTGATTCAAAGTTAAAACGGTTGTTGTTCTTAGTGGCTTCAGTTACATCTCCGTGCCGCCGACGCCATTTTCTGACTGCAAAATTAATAAAAAATCCCTCTTCTCACACACTTTTTATTATGTTTTATAACAATAATTCGCAAATACCTTATAGTATAGGACAAAATCGTGGTCAGAGGCCGAAGATAAGTTTAATAACCGCTACAAGTATGAGCGAGTAGATGCCAGCCAGGACATCATCGAGCATCACTCCCCAGCCCCCCGGAAACTTCTGCTCCACTTTCCGGCATCCCAGAGGCTTGGTGATATCAATGATGCGGAAGAAGGCAAACCCCAGAAAGGCCATCAGCCACGTCCACTCCTCGTTGGGAGCGGCGCAGGGGGCTATGAGACAGGGAATCCACGTCCCCACATACTCATCAATCACCACAGCCCTTGGGTCAGGCCCCCAATATTTCTCCATCACCTCCGAAGTCCATGCTCCCACGATGGTGACCGCAACCGTCAATGCCGCTGTCACGATGGTAAGTGCCATAGGCGAGAGCCATATATATAGTAAATACCAGATGATGAGAGCCATGAAGGCAGCATATGTCCCCGGTGCCCCGGGAATCAGACCGGTGTATAGCCCCGTCGAGAGTACTTCATGAAACCGCGGCGCCACGCCGAGTTTCCTGTAGTTGTTGTCGCTCATTTTTATAGTCTATTTGCCTGTGAGTATGGTGCGTATGTCATTGAGTTTGTTGAGAGCCGCCATGGGGGTGAGATGGTCGATGTCAAGTCCGATTATCTCATCGCGCAGCTGCGTCAGAACAGGGTCATCGAGTTGGAAGAACGAGAGTTGGACACCCTCCTCGGCCGCTGTGTTGTTGGAAATGCTCGAGACCGCCTCCTTGTCAGACTGGCGGTTGGCCTTCTCAAGCCGCTTCAGTACCTCATCAGCCCTCCTCACAATCGATTGTGGCATTCCTGCCAGCCGTGCCACATGGATGCCGAAACTGTGCTCGCTCCCTCCGCGGGCAAGTTTGCGCAGGAACACCACCTTGCCGTTGATTTCCTTGACCGACACATTGAAATTGATCACTCTGGGAAACGAGGTCTCCATCTCGTTCAGCTCATGATAGTGGGTGGCAAAGAGGGTCTTGGGGTGTATGCCCCCATTCTCATGTATATACTCCACGATGGCCCATGCAAGCGAGATACCGTCATAAGTAGATGTCCCGCGCCCAAGTTCATCAAACAGAATCAGTGAGCGCTCCGACATATTGTTCAGAATCGAGGCAGCCTCGTTCATCTCCACCATGAATGTCGATTCACCAAGCGAGATATTGTCAGAGGCTCCCACACGTGTGAAAATCTTGTCCACGATGCCGATATGCGCGCTCTCAGCCGCCACAAACGAGCCAGTCTGTGCCATCAGCACATTCAGTGCCGTCTGGCGCAGAAGCGCCGACTTGCCCGACATATTGGGACCGGTAATCATCATTATCTGTGTTCCGGAATTGGACAGTGTCACCGTATTGGTGATATAGGGCTCTCCCGGCGGCAGTTGACGCTCTATCACCGGATGACGGCCCTCGGTGATTGTGATCTCGAGCGAGTCATCGACAACCGGGCGGTTATATCTATTCTCAAGAGCCACCCGTGTAAAAGAACCAAACACGTCAAGCCTCGCCACCATCTGCGCGTCCAGAAGTATGGCCGGGATATATTCAGCCAGAGCGCCCACAAGATCAGAGAATATCTGCTGCTCAAGGATGGCTATGCGGTCCTGCGCGCCCAGAATCTTTACCTCATACTCCTTAAGTTCCGGCGTGATATAGCGTTCGGCATTGACGAGTGTTTGCTTTCTGATCCAGTCAGAAGGCACCTTGTCGCGGTGCGTGTTTGTCACCTCCAGATAGTAGCCGAACACATTGTTGTAGGCCACCTTGAGTGAGGGAATTCCCGTCCGTTTGCTCTCGCGCTGCTGAAGGTCTGCCAGATAGTCGCGCCCATGGGCGGCAATCTCCCGGAGTTCATCGAGTTCCTGGTTCACGCCGTGGCGCACCAGCGGTGCCTTCCCCAATGCTGTCGGAGCATCATCCACAATCTCAGCCGTGATCCTCTCCGCTATCCCCGTGCATGGATTCAACTGCTCACCTATCGACATCAGCGCATCCTCCCCTGACTCCAGGCAGAGCTCACGTATAGGCTGTATCATCCTCAGCGCGTTTCGCAGCTGCACTATCTCTCGCGGGTTTATACGTCCAGCCGCCACCTTGCCTATGAGCCGCTCAAGGTCTCCCACCTGCCCGAGCGACTCATGGAGCGACTCGCGGTCATCCGGATGTCTGAACAGATACTCAACGATGTCCAGGCGGCGGTTTATCTCCTTAGCGTCCTTGAGCGGAAACAGCAGCCATCTGTGCAGCAAACGTGCCCCCATTGGGCTGACAGTCCGGTCAAGTATGTCCAGAAGACTCTTGCCATCCTCGTTCATCGGACGGACTATCTCAAGGTTGCGGATAGTGAATCGGTCAAGCCTCACATAAGCCTCCTCCTCCACTCGGCTGAGCGATGTGATGTGTGAGATGTGTGTGTGCTGCGTGATGTCGAGATAGTGCAACACAGCCCCTGAGGCTATGATGGCCGCGTGCATCGCGTGGACTCCAAATCCTTTTAGCGACGATGTCTCAAATTGCTTCAGCAGGCGGTCCATAGCGGCCGTCTCTGTGAATATCCAGTCGTCCAGCTCGAAGGTATAGTAATGTTCTGCGAAAGTCTCCTCCACAAGTTTCTTCTTCCCACGTTCCACCAGAACCTCCTTTGGCGCGAAGTTGGTCATCAGTTTGGCCACATAGTCGTCCGTCCCCTCCGCTGTCAGAAATTCTCCAGTCGAGATATCCAGAAAGGCCACCCCTGATATCTGTTTCCCGAAGTGGACTGCTGCCAGAAAGTTGTTCTCGCGGTGGTTCAACACATTGTCCCCGATGGCGACTCCCGGCGTGATGAGTTCTGTAATTCCTCGCTTCACCAATTTCTTGGTGGTCTTTGGATCCTCCAATTGCTCACAGATGGCCACACGCTTCCCGGCTCTGACCAGTTTGGGGAGATAGGTGTCCAGAGCATGGTGAGGAAACCCTGCAAGTTCCACGAACTGGGCCGACCCGTTGGCGCGCCGCGTCAGCGTGATGCCCAGTATCTCTGAGGCAGTGATGGCATCCTCTGAGAATGTCTCATAGAAGTCTCCAACCCTGAAGAGTAGCACCGCGTCAGGGTGTTTCTGCTTCATGGCGAGATATTGTTTCATCAAAGGGGTCTCTACAACTTGCTTGGCCATTTGTATGTGTGGGTATCAGATAGTGTTTATAGTGAACGTTCGCGGCGTGAGGCGTCGATGCGCAGCAATATGAACAGCAGCAGGGTGAATCCCCACAGCGACGAGCCTCCATAACTGAAGAAGGGCAGGGGGATGCCTATGACCGGACACAACCCTATCACCATGCCGATATTTATGACTATATGGAATATGAAATAACTTGCCACGCAGTAGGCATAAACTCGACCGAACACCGTCGGCTGCCGCTCACCGATAGCAAGCACCCTCAGGATGAGCACAAGGAATAGCAGAAGCACCGAGGCCGACCCTACAAAACCTTCCTCCTCACCGATGGTGCAATAGATGAAGTCTGTGTGCTGCTCAGGGACATATTTCAGCTTCGTCTGAGTTCCGTTAAGAAACCCTTTGCCCCAGATTCCCCCTGAGCCTATAGCAATCTTCGATTGGTTCACATTGTAGCCCGCACTCTTATTGTCCTCAACCACCCCGAGCGCCACCTTGATGCGCAGCTGCTGATGGGGCTGCAGCTTGTCAAGCGCAAAGTTAACCGAAAATAGGAAGGCGATCGAGACGATAGCCGCCCCCACTGTGATGATCAGATTCTTAGCCTTGGTCTTGAACATCAACACCAGGCAGTACCCCAGGGCCACACCGATCACACTGAGGAAGAAGACAAGCCCAGGCACCTCCAGCCCGGCCATCACAAGCCCTGCGCACAGTGCCCCGCTCCCCACAAACCACAGAAATGCATTTCTGGCGGCCTCACGCTCCTTGCAGTAGAAAGCCAGCATCATCACTATCAGCACCATTATCATTATGAACACCGCCGCCTGTCCTGTCGGAATTCCAAGCAGCAGAGTATCTGTGAACTTCAGTTCCACCACAAAAAATATCACCGCACACAGCGCCGCCAGCAGCACAAGCCCGCTCATCCCCTCGCGATACAGCACAAAGAAGAGCGACATATAAACCAACGCCGACCCCGTCTCGTTCTGTCCCAGAATGAGTATCACCGGCAGGAAAATTATGGCCAGAGCCTTATAATAGTTTGCCTTCGATGCATTCAGCACGAAATTATAACTCGAGAAGAGTTTGGCCAGACAAAGAGCCGTCGCACACTTGCCGAACTCCGCAGGCTGTATGCTCATAGGCCCCAGCACAATCCATGAGCGCGACCCGTTTATCTCCTTGGCCACAAAGATTGTGACAAGCAACAGCAGAAGCACAGCCCCATAGAAGACATAGGCATAGTTCTCATAGACACGCACGTCGATGAGCAGCAATATGAGTCCAAGGCCAAGCGAAAGACCTATCCATCTGAACTGCTTACCCGAGAACTCCGCGAAACTAAGCATATTGGCATGGTCGAAGTCATAGCTCGCGGCATAGATGCTCACCATCCCTGCCGAGACAAGGATGAGATAGAGTATCACTGTAAACCAGTCTACATATCTGAAAGTCGAAGATGTGTCTGTTCTCAGCGCTGACATAGATCAATGTTTTTTGGTTCCTGCAAATTGGATGGTGTTGCTCTGCAACATGCGCTCTTCAAGATACTTGCGGTCCTGCGGAATATAGCCGCGCAGATAGCGCTCCATCACCAGCGCGCCAATAGGCACACCGAATGTGGCTCCAAATCCGGCGTTCTCCACATAGACCGCCACTGCTATCTTCGGATTATGATATGGCGCGAAGCCCATGAAGGCCGAGTGGTCTCGTCCGTGAGGGTTCTGAGCCGTTCCGGTCTTGCCACAAACCTCGATGTCCGCCAGGTTGGCCACTCGACATGTGCCACCCGTCACAGCCATCCTCATCCCCTCAGCAATCTCGTCATACCAGTGAGAATCAATCGTGGGCGTGTGCCGCTCAAGATACTGGGCCGGGATGACGGTATCCTGAATCTCTTTGACGACATGAGGAGTCACATAGTGTCCCCTGTTGGCTATCGTCGAGGCGAGATTGGCAATCTGGAGTGGTGTCGCCAGGATCTCACCTTGCCCGATGGCAAGCGATATGATGGTGTTTGCGCTCCAGTGACCATCGCCATACCACTTGTTGTAATAGTCCACATTCGGTATGAACCCACGGTTCTCACCCGGAAGGTCTATTCCCAGTTTATAGCCATACCCCTGCGAGATCATATGGTGTTTCCACACATCAAAAGCCTTGGCGTGGGTGCCATACTTGCCCGTCTTGTCAATCATCGACTTGAAGCCCCAGCAGAAATATGCGTTGCACGACGTCTGGAGAGCAGGCTTCAGCTGAAGCGGAGAGCCATGTCCATGACAACCCACTCTCAATCCTCCTGAGATGTAGCCGTGATAACACGGGAAGGGGGTAGACGGGTTGATGATTCCCTCCTGAAGAAATATCAGACCCTGCGTCGGCTTGAATGTCGAGCCGGGAGGATAGCCACCCTGAATGGCGCGGTTGAGCAGAGGCTTGTCAAGGTCCTTCATCATCTTGCTGTAGTTCACTCCGCGCTCTCGCCCCACAAGCGATGAGGGGTCATAGCTTGGCGCAGACACCAGACACAGCACCTCGCCGGTCGATGGCTCAATGGCCACGACAGCCCCCTTTTTGTTCATCATAAGCGACTCGGCATACTGCTGGAGCTCAATGTTGAGCGAGAGCTTGATGTTTTTCCCGGCCACTGCGTCGCGGTCGAGCGCCCCCTCCTCATATCGGCCGCGGATGCGTCCCAGAGCGTCGCGCATCAGTACCTCAGCCCCCTTCGTGCCACGCAGAAACTCCTCATAGGTGTTCTCCACACCGATGTCCCCTATATAGTCCCCCCGGAAATAATAGTCGTCTCTCTCTATATCCTTGGGCGAAACCTCACGGATATTGCCCAGGACATTAGCCGCAGCCTTGTAGTTATACTCCCTCAGGATGCGTTTCTGGACATAGAACCCCGGGAAACGATAGAGTTTCTCCTGGAGACGTCCATACTCCTCAGCCGTCAGATGGGTCAAAAGTTTCTGAGGTGAGTAACTTGAGTAGCCCGGATTGCGTCGCGGATCGCGCATGTCAGCAAATTTCTTCCGCAGTTCCTCGCGTGTAAGCCCCACGGAGCGGCAGAAGTCAAGCGTGTCAAATCCCTCTTTGCCAATGTCGCGTGGGATGACCATCACATCATAGGCCGGCTGATTGAACACTACGAGCCGCCCGTCGCGGTCATAGATGATGCCGCGCGAGGGATAGACCGTCTTCCTCAGAAAGGCGTTGGAATCGGCATATTCCTTGTACTTTGAATCCGCCACTTGCAGACTGAAGAGGCGGATTAAATATATTATGGCAATGACGACTATGAAGCCGCCTATCACATATTGCCGTTTGGCAAGATTATAATCTTTTCTCACTTCGGGGTGTCATTATACTGTCTATGCCCAGCATGATTATCATCGACAGCATCGTGCTGAAGACTATACGGAGCAGCAGTCGGAGAGGGTTGAAGAATGTAAACGCCTCGATTAAAAAAATTAGTGTGCAGTAAAGCAGGGTAGTGGTCAGAAGATACTTCAGGAACACCGGCGTCCCCAGCGACATCATCGTGGGCTCCGGCTTCGTGATATCCTCCTCTCTGGGCACATACAGACGCAGGATCGGCCGCCTCAGCATTGCCAGCAATGTGCATGCCATCGCGTTCATCCCATAGGTGTCAGTGAAGATGTCCACCGTCAGCCCCAGGAAAAATCCGATTGTGGCCATCCAATTGAGCGACAATGTGATGGGCAGGCGGATGATGACATATATGAACACCATGGGCACCGCCACATTGAACAGGCTGATGTGATTGAACACAACAACTTGCGCGGTCACCAGTATAAGGGTCAGCAGTATGAACTGTAGTGCGGTCTTGCTCACGGTGTGGTGTGGTTATTGGACATTTTTAATCTCGAGTTCCTTCTCCACATTGGCTATCTCATCCTTCATCTTGTCGCGGATCACTCGGACCGTGCTCAGAGTCGAGAAGTCTGTGAAGAGTTTCACACGCAGTGTGTAGAAGTTGTCTTCGCGGTCGCGCGTGCCCGAGAGAATCGTCCCCACCGGGACACCCTCAGGAAACACTGACGAGTAGCCTGAGGTTACAATCGTGTCCCCCTTGACAAACTTCGAGTGTTTCGGAAGCTCCTCGAGTATGGCCTCTCCGGGGTCGCGCCCGTCCCATACGAGCGACCCTACCTGTGCCTGGCCCTTCACCTTACACGACAGGCGCAGGTAAGGGTTCAACACCGATATAAGGCGCGCCGTGTGGTCGCCCACCACGTTGACAATCCCCACGATGCCGTTCTGGTCCATCACTCCCATCTCAGGCTCAATCCCGTCAAGCCGTCCCTTCTCTATAGTGATATAGTTGTGGGCATGGTTGATAGAATTGTTTATCACATCGGCTATGATGAAGTGATAGCGTGTCAGGGCAGAGTCAACCGTCATCGTGTCTGCATAGACCTGCTGGCGATAACCCTTGATGACATCCTTCAGCCTGTACACCTCGAGCTCAAGGTCAGAGTTGCGCCTCTGAAGGTCATCGTTGATCTCGCGCAGCGAGAAATAGGAGGTCACACCGTTGGTGGTCCGGTAGAGCCCGGATGAGACCGTGTTGGCCGACGTCAGATAGACATGGTGCTGGTAAGGGTTGCCCGTGAGCAGCAATACCGCCGAGATAAGCAGGTAGAGCGCACACAGGAACCACGAACTGTACTTTACCAGAAACTTTAGTAAATCAGACAAGGTGAGGAGCTGATTTTAGCAGATTGTGACTTCTCCCGGTCTCCGTCAACGGATCAGGAATGAGAATGTCTCGATGTTCTTCAGAGCCACGCCTGTACCCTTAGCCACAGAGAGCAGCGGATCCTCGGCTATGTGGAACTGGATGCCGATCTTGTCTGTCAGGCGCTTGTCGAGGCCGCGGAGCATAGCGCCGCCGCCGGCCAGGAAGATGCCGTTCATCACGATGTCTGAGTAGAGCTCAGGGGGTGTCTCGTCGAGAGCCTGAAGTACGGCAGCCTCGATGCGCGAGATTGACTTCTCGATGCAGTGCGAGATTTCCTGATAGCTCACAGGCACCTCCATGGGGAGCGCTGTCATCTTGTTGGGGCCATGAACAATGAAGTCCTCCGGGGGATTCTCGAGCTCCGTCAGGGCCGAACCTACATGAATCTTTATCTGCTCGGCTGTGCGTTCGCCCACCTTGACGTTATGCACACGGCTCATG
This sequence comes from Muribaculaceae bacterium, assembly GCA_023667285.1. GTDB lineage: Bacteria > Bacteroidota > Bacteroidia > Bacteroidales > Muribaculaceae > Duncaniella. The sequence goes on along the minus strand of JAMPAK010000006.1, from coordinate 10,502 downwards.
TGTTCCATGATGTCTTCCGTCAGGTCATCGCCGGCCACCTGTATGCTCTTGTTCGACACAATGCCTCCAAGTGAGATCACGGCGATCTCGGTCGTTCCGCCGCCTATGTCAACAATCATGTTGCCCTGGGGTGCAAGCACATCGATGCCGATGCCCAGTGCTGCAGCCATGGGCTCGTAGATCATGTAGACATCGCGGCCCCCGGCATGCTCCGATGAGTCGCGGACGGCGCGCACCTCCACCTCGGTCGAGCCCGAGGGGATGCCCACAACCATCTTCATCGACGGTGAGAACCAGTTGCTCTTTGAACTGGCCTTCTTGATGAGGCCGCGGATCATCATCTCTGCGGCGTTGAAGTTGGCGATCACCCCCTTGCGGAGCGGGCGGATTGTCTCGATGCCGTCGTTTTCCTTGCCCTGCATCAGTTTGGCCTCGCGGCCCACGGCTATCAGCTTGCCGGTGCGTTTTTCGAGAGCAACGATCGATGGCTCGTCTATTACAATCTTATCGTTGTGTATGATAATCGTATTGGCCGTGCCAAGGTCAATAGCAATTTCTTTCGTGAAAGAAAAAAGTCCCATGGGAAATTAATTAAAGATGAGAGTTGAGAGGTTCTGTTCTGTTAGTGTTTGAAGTGGCGGAATCCGGTGGTCACCATGGCCATGTCGTGTGCGTTGCAATAGTCCACGCTCTCATTGTCGCGGATGGAGCCTCCGGGATGGATTACTGCGGTCACTCCGGCCTCGTGGGCTATCTCCACACAGTCAGGGAAGGGGAAGAACGCATCTGAGGCCATCACGGCTCCCTCGAGCGAATGGCCGAACGAGCGGGCCTTCTCGATGGCCTGCTTGAGGGCGTCCACACGCGAGGTCTGTCCGACACCGCTTGCTAGGAGCATCCCGTCCTTGGCGAGCACGATGGCGTTGCTCTTGGAATTCTTCACAATCTTGTTGGCGAAGAGAAGGTCCTGAGCCTGTGAGGGTGTCACAGCCTTCTCGGTCACCTGCTTGAGATCGTCTACGGTCTCGATCTTCAGGTCGCGCTCCTGCACAAGGGCGCCGTTGAGCACTGACCTGTATTGGCGTTTTGTCTCCAGCGGCTGCTTCTGCACCAGAATGATGCGGTTCTTTTTTTGCTTGAGCACCTCGAGAGCCTCCTCGCTGTATTCAGGCGCTATGATGACCTCAAAGAAAATCTTGTTGATATCCTCGGCGGTCTCCTTGTCAACAGTTCCGTTGGTGATAAGCACACCGCCAAATGCGCTCACCGGGTCGCCGGCAAGGGCATCCTTCCAGGCTTCTGCTATTGTGGCGCGCGAGGCAAGGCCGCAGGCATTGTTGTGCTTGAGCACGGCGAATGTCGGTGTGCTGAACTCTGAGATGAGACATACGGCGGCATCGATGTCAAGGAGATTGTTATAGCTTATCTCCTTGCCGTGCAGCTGGGTGAACATGTCGGACAGATGGCCATAGAAAGTGCCCTTCTGATGGGGGTTCTCACCATAGCGCATCTGCTTGGCACCATCCACAGCGATGCGGAGCTCACCTCCGTTCTCTGTCGAGAGGGGAGCGGGCTCAATGCCGGTCGATGCGAAATAGTTGAAGATGTCAGTGTCATAGCCTGAGGACACTGCGAAGGCCTGCGCGGCAAACCAGCGGCGCTCGTCGAGTGTCGAGCCTGCGCCATGACGCTTCAGCATCTCGACGAGAGGCTGATACTGGGTCTTTGACGCCACGATGATGACATCCTTATAGTTCTTGGCGGCGGCGCGGATGAGCGAGATGCCGCCTATATCTATCTTCTCAATGATGTCAGCCTCAGGTGCACCTGATTTCACTGTCTGGCTGAAAGGATAGAGATCCACAATCACAAGGTCGATGTCCGGGATCTCATACTTGGCGGTCTGCTCACGGTCACCTTCGTTGTCGCGGCGTGAGAGTATGCCCCCGAACACTTTGGGGTGAAGGGTCTTAACCCTTCCGCCGAGTATTGAGGGATAGCCGGTCAGTTCCTCTACGGCCTCGCACTCATAGCCGAGGCTCTCGATAAAGGAACGGGTCCCTCCCGTCGAGAGGAACTTCACACCATCGGCGTTGAGCAACGCCAGTATTTCGTCGAGCCCTTCCTTGTGAAACACGGACACCAGGGCTCGTTTGATTGGTTTGATATCAGACATTATGTGATTGTTGCTATTGGAGTTTCAGAGTGCAAAATTACAAATAATATCCAACAACGCGAAATATTGCCGCAAAATTGCATGAAAATAATTTCCACATGTGTGCGAGGAGCCACCGAAGGGTTTTCCCAAAATGTCAAAGAGCGCTTGCCGTGCGGTTTGACTTTGGGTCGCGGAGCACGGCGTACCGCTAGAGTGGGTGGGGAGGGGTGGTTGTGGGTGGGGAGGAAGAGGGTGACGTTGGGGGTGGTAAGGGTGGAAGTTTGACGGGGAGGGTGATTACGATGGTTTCTAGTGGTTCGTCGAGTGCTTTGTTCGTGTCGGGTATGAGAATGCGGTGCATGCGCCGTCCGAAGAGCCGGGCGAGTTTGTCGGCGTGGCCGCGGGTGCGCGGCGCGGTGATGTGGACGATGAAGAATCCGCAGCCGGAGAGGGCGGGGAGCAGGGCGTTCCAGAGCCTGAGGAAGCCGTCGGGCCGGGCCTGCAGGGGTGAGAAGGTTTTGGCGTCCTGGGTGTTGAGGAGGAGTATGTAGGCGAGTGTGTGTCCGCGGATGCTGTCGGGGCGGCGATAGGAGAGGTATTTTATGCGCCGTTCTTTGCCTTTGAGCCGTGTGGGTGTGTAGATGGCGCCGAGGGCTTGCGATGGGCCTTTGGCGAGGCGGTAGTTGAGGTATTCCTGAAGGATTGGCGCGGAGTTCCGGCCGGGCGGGTCGATGACGAGGACGGGGCGGGCGCGTTTCTGGCGCTCGAGGTATGAGATGACTTTGCGCTCGTTTTTGGTTAGGCGCCGGTTGAGGTATGTCTCGAAGCCACGAATCCCCAGGATGGGGGAGTAGGTTTGTTTAGGGGAGGTGGTGATGAGTTTTTTCATGGTTGGGCTTCGAGTGTAGTCAGGTTGCAAAGGTAATCTAGGCATAATCGGGAAAGGGTGTGATAATGCCGAAGAGGGACTTTGGGGGTGTTTGGCGGATTGGATTTTTTTCTGTAATTTTGCAGCGCCGTTCACAAAGAGCGGTGTGCAAATGAAGATAACTGACACGAATAATAAATCAATGGCAGGCATTATCCAGAACTATGCCTGCAAGGAAAACTGGAAAAGCACGGCCGGAATGGTCGGGCAGATTGCCGGAGTCTGAGGCATTGTCTACTGCAGCCACCGGGATGGTTGGCGACTCCGATTAGAGGGATGTCCCTTCAATTCATTCACACATAAGGTTTTTTATACATACATATTTATACATGAACAATCCAAGATTGCTCACAGGGTGGTTTGTGGCCGCTCTGATGTGCTCAGGGGTCAGTGCTCAGGATGCGGGAGAGCCGGGGACGGTGATGTCGCTCGAGCAGCTCTTTGAGACGGCTGAGGGAAACAGTCTGCAGTTGCGCCCGTCGCGCTCAGCAGAGGATGAGGCTCAGAAAGAAGTGACAACAGCACGTGCCGGACGTCTTCCGGATATCAACGCTACTCTATCGCTTAGTTATATAGGTGACGGTTTCACAACCAAGCGAGATTTCTCCGATTATCAGAGGGCGCCAATCCCACATCTTGGCACGGGTCTGGGGATAAATGTGAACCAGCCTGTCTATGCCGGGGGGGCAATAACCTCCGGGATTGAGTTGGCTGAGCTCAAACTGACAGCAGCCCGTCTGGCCACAGACCTGCAGCGCGACAATGTGCGTCTGCGTCTCACGGGGTTCTATCTTGACATTTATAAATTCAAGAACCTGCGCAGGGTTGTGGAGAATAACATGGCTCAAGCCCGCCTGGTGCTTGATGAGATGAGAGCCAGGCATGAGCAGGGGGTGGCGCTGCTGAACGACATCACACGCTATGAACTTCTTGTGTCTGACCTGGGGCTGCAGTTGATTAAGATCAATAATACGCTCGACATCCTCAACAGCAATCTAGTGGCTCTGGCGGGTCTGCCGGAGCAGACTGTGATAGAGCTAGACACCACAATACTCGACCGCTCGCTGCCGATGCAGGGTGAGTCCGCATGGCAGACTGAGGCGAGCGACAATGCCCCGCTCCTCAGGCTCGCAAGGACAAAGGTTGACATATCGCGCAAGGCTGAGTCGCTGACACGTGCGGATCGTCTGCCTCATGTGGGGCTACAGGCGGGATGGACCATTGATGGCCCCATACTGGTGGAGGTGCCTCCCATCAATCGCAATCTCAGCTACTGGTATGTCGGCGTGGGGGTGACCTATAACCTCTCCTCACTGTTCAAGACCAACAAGGCGATGGCCCGCAGCCGCGCCGCGACTGCACATGCCACCGATGAGTTTGCCGCCACGGAGGAGGATACACGTCTGGCTGTCCGCTCAGACTATATCCGCTACATGGAGGCATATGAAGAACTCAACACCCAGGAGAAGAGCGTTGAACTCGCGGAGAGAAACTACTCGACCGTCTTCACACGCTACTCGGCCGGGATGGCGCTGATCACCGATATGCTCGATGCTGCCAACTCCAAGCTCGACGCGGAGCAGAGACTTGTGAATGCCCGCATAAACATCATCTATTCTTACTATAAACTTCTCTTCACTTCAGGAAAAATATGAGACACCGTACAAAGAAAATCATCTCCTATGTCATCACTATAGCCGTTGTCATCGCCGCCGGAGCATGGGTGGCTTCAAAGTTTGTCCACCTCGGCAAGGTGGAGTTCACCGACAATGCCCAGGTGCAGCGTCAGATTGTCCCGGTCAACAGCCGTGTGCAGGGATATATCAAGGAGATAAGATTCAAGGAATATGAGCAGGTGAAGAAGGGTGACACACTTGTGATAATTGATGATGCTGATATGCGCCTGCGTGTGTCGCAAGCCCGCGCTGACTATCAGAATGCCATGGCCGGACGCAATGTGGCTGACCATTCGGTCAACGTAGCCTCAGCAAATGTGGCCGTCAGCGAGGCCTCGATAGCTGAAACCAAAGTGCTGATGGAGAATGCTGCTGTTGACCTGGAACGCTACAAGAAACTCTTGGAGAAGGATGCTGTGACCCGTCAGCAGTATGACGGAGCGGAGACTGACTATAAGGCCAAGAAGGCCCGCTATGAGATGCTCGCCAAACAGCGCTCGGCCACAACCTCGGTCGTGACAGAGACCAGAGAGCGCATAGCCCAGACCGATGCCGGAATCGAACTGGCCAAGGCCATGCTCGAGACTGCAGAACTGAATCTTTCCTACACGGTGATTACAGCACCGTGTGACGGCTTCACATCGCGCAAGGAGATACAGGTGGGCCAGCTTGTGCAGCCCGGGCAGACGCTTCTCGACATTGTCGATGGCTCTGACGTCTGGGTGACCGCCAACTATAAGGAGACCCAGCTGAAGCATATACATCCCGGAAGCGATGTGGAGATTGAGGTCGATGCCATACCTGACCGAGTCTATAGCGGCAAGGTAGTATCCATCTCCACAGCTACAGGCTCGTCGCTGTCGCTGCTCCCGCAGGACAACTCAGCAGGCAATTTTGTGAAGGTCCGCCAGAGAATCCCCGTGAGAATCGAACTGACTGACACTGTCGGCTCAGAGCGTCTGAAGGCGGGAATGAATGTGGAATGTAAAGTGAAATACTGATGGCGGGTTGGGGAGGGCCCCAAGGCCCGTTCGATATTCCCGACGTGCCTAACTATGTGCCGCGTCGGTTGAAGCCGTGGCTGTTTGTGGCCATTGTGCTGATAGTGCAGTTCTCGGGGGGAGTATATCTGGCTGCTGCCTCCGATATGGTTGGCACCACTGCGTTGATGCAGCAGGATATCCTCATGGCCGGATATGCCTCACTGATAGGCATGTCGCTGAATTTCTGTGTGATGTTCAGGCTGAAATTCAGATATTCCAACCGCATCAGCCTGCTGGTGTGTGCTATAGCCCTGATTGCTGCCAATGTGATATGCACCAACACGGATAGCGTGGCGGTGCTTGTGGGTGCCTGTTTCGCGGCGGGATGGTTCAGGATGTGGGCCACGTTTGCCTGCAACTCTACCATCCAGCTGTGGATTACGCCTAAGCGGGACATGGCGGTGTTTTTCTGCTACGTCTACATCATTGTCGACAGTGTGATCCAACTGACCGGCATCGCCTCCATCTATGCATCGTTCCTGTATCAATGGGAGTTTATGCAGTGGGTGATGACAGGGCTGCTGATTGTGATGATCATACTTGTGCTTGTGTTTATCAAGCCGGTGAAGGGGCCGATGCAGATACCGCTGCTGGGTATAGACTGGATTGGGGCGGCTCTCTGGGGAGCGTTCATGCTCTGCTTTACATATGTCTGTGTGTATGGCGACTATCATGACTGGTGGGAGGCTGATGAGATAGTATGGGCTACAATCCTTGGTGTGGCCTGTGTGGCCATTAACCTTTGGAGAGCCTCATTCCTGCATCATCCCTATATCTCGTTTCAGGCAATGACGAACCGGAATGTGAGACGTGCCACTCTCATATATCTTGTCTTCTTCACACTCATGGCCACGGAGCATGTGTTTGAACACACATATGCTGCTACGATACTGGGCTTTGATGAAACCAATCTCATAGACTTGAACTGGTATGTCTTCATAGGGATTGTGGCGGGGTGTACGTTTACATATTTCACCTTTGCCAGAAGTCACTGGAGGTATAAGACCATGACCGCTGTGGCGTTTGCCCTGGCGGTGGTCTATCTGGCATATTTCTATTTCACCATCGACTATGGGGTGGAGAAGGAGATGCTCTTCATCCCGCTTTTCTCGAGAGGGTTTGCATCGGTGATTATATCGATTGTCTTTCTGACATCGATGACACCGGGGGAGAGCAAACTGCATTTCTTCGTCTTCCCTCAGGCTCTGACCCTCAATGGTTTCACAGGCGCGGTGATGAGCGCGACACTGGGTCCGGCCATCATCGGGGAGTTTCTTCAGCATGTGATGGCCAAAAACTACGCACTGCTGAGCTCGGCGATGACCGATGTCAACCAAGATGCTGTGCATATCCTCAGAGGTTCGCTCTATGGGATGGTCCAGCAGCAGGCTCTTGTGGTGTCAATGAAGGAGATATACGGGTGGCTTCTCATTGCGGGCTTGACATCATTGCTGATAATCGCGGTGAGCTACAGCCAGGTGCGTCCGTCGGCGATATTCCCCAAGTGGCGTAAGATACGCAAGATATTGCGCAGGGAGGCTGACAGCCAGTTCAGGGAGCAGGCGGGCGCACTCTGAGCGCCGGGGCTGCTCAGGAGAGGTTGACCACAGTGATTCCGGCGCCTCCGAAGCGGACATCCTCATCGTGATATGAGGCGACGCCGGGGACAGTCGATAGATACTGGCGTATGGCCTGACGGAGCGCCCCGGTGCCTGTGCCGTGGAGGATGCGCACACGGTTTGCGCTGAAGCGGATGGCGTCGTCGATGAAGTATGTGACGGCCTGGATGGCCTCGTCGGCTCTCATGCCTCGCAGGTCAATCTCCTGCTTGAAGTTGAGGCGGCGGTCGTAGCCGGAGTCGATTGTGGCCATGCTTATAGATGATTTCTTGGATTCAGGTGGAAGGGCATTGGTGGGTTTAAGACGGTCTGTCTTGACTGTGGTCTTGAGATTGCCGAAGGCCACGATTGCGTTCTTGCCTGAGACCTCAAGGACAGTGCCGACGGTGCCAGCACCATCGAGCCTGACTCTTATGCCCGGCTCGATGTTTGATGGTATGGTGCCGGGGTTAGTGTCCTTACGGGTCGTTTTTTTCTTTTTGGGAGCCTTGTCGAGAATCTCGCTTCCGCTCTTCTTGGTGGTATGCTCCAGCTCGACACGCTCCTCGCGCAGACGGCGCCGGGCCTCGAGAGTGCGCTCGCGCTCGGCATTGGCGCTTTTGATCTCAGCGATGGTGCGCTCGATAGCGGCGTTTGAGCCATCGAGAATCTTGCGGGCCTCGGTCTTGGCCTCCTCCAGAATCTCACGCCGTTTCTGACGGAGAGTCTCGGCATCCTCGGTGTACTGTGCGAGCTTCTCTTCCATCTGTTTCTCCTTGCGGCGGATTTCGATGCGCTTGTTCTCCCAGTAGCGCTTGTCGCGTGTGATGTCGAGCAGGTATTTGTCGAGGTTGATGTAGTCGCTTCCCACAATCTGCTCGGCGCTGTCGATGATCTCCTTGGGGAGGCCTATCTTGCGGGCTATCTCTACGGCAAACGAACTGCCGGGATTGCCGATTGAGAGGCGGAACATGGGCTGCATGAGATGTCGGTCGTAGAGCATTGAGCCATTGACCAGCCCGGGGGTGTCCTCGGCGAAATGCTTGAGGTTCTGATAGTGAGTGGTGACGATGCCCCACATCCCTTCGCGGTTCATCTGCGAGAGGATGGCCTGAGCCAGGGCGCCGCCTATCTGGGGCTCAGTGCCTGAGCCCATCTCATCAATGAGGAACAGTGTGCCCTTGCGCCCGCGGAGGAGCATGAACTTCATGCTGCGGAGGTGTGAGCTGTAGGTGGAGAGGTCGTCCTCGATGGACTGGTCGTCGCCTATGTCGACAAAGAGGTCTTTGAAGATGCCGAAGTGAGAGTTCTCATAGACGGGGGGCAGGACGCCGCACTGTGCCATGTATTGCAGAGTGCCGACGGTCTTGAGGCAGACAGATTTGCCACCGGCGTTGGGGCCGGAGATGACAAGGATGCGCTTTTCTGGGGTGAGGGTTATGTCGATGGGGACAATCTCGCGTCCTTGTTTCTTGAGGGCGAGGCGGAGTGCCGGATGACAAGCGTGGTACCACTCGAGTTCCTCGCGGTCGTGAAGGTGTGGCATGACGCCTCCGACGGCGCCGGCATAGTTGGCCTTGGCGTTGATGAAGTCGAGGCTGTATATGATGGCTGAGGCGTCAAGGAGCTCGGGGACGGCCGGGCGAAGGGTGTCGGCGATGGAGATGAGGATGCGTATTATCTCGCGGTGTTCTTCCATCTGCAGTTCGCGTGTCAGGTTGTTTGCCTCGACGACCTCGGCAGGCTCAATGAAGACAGTCTTGCCGGATGATGACTCGTCGTGGACGATGCCCTGGATTTTCCTTTTGTGCATCGGGGGGACGGGGATGACAAGTCGGCCGTCGCGCATTGAGGGGACGGTGTCAGGCTCGAGCAGGCCCTGGCTGATGGCTGAGGAGAGGACGTGGCGCAGGATGGAGTTGACTCTGCCTGACATGCTGCGAAGGCGTGAGCGGATGTCGGCCAGGGTGGGGGAGGCGTTGTCCTTGACGATGCCTGTGCCTTCGTCGATGGCTCTGTCGATGGATGAGGCAAGGGCAGGGGAAACAGCCTCGAGGGGCTCGGCAATGGCCTTGAGCCTTGGGTAAGGGGTGTGGCCTGGTTCGGAACTCTGGCGGCTGAAGAATGATGAGACCTCTGAGAAGCATCGGAGCATGCGGCGCACCTTGATGAGGTCTTTGATTTCGATGAATGTGCCGGGGACACGGATGAGTGAGAGAGGCCCGTCGATGTCGTTGATGCCTGAGAGAGGGATTGACTCCTCGCTCGCGTTGGCCGCCACCATCTCGGCTACGGCCTCTAGGCTTGATCGCACGGCCTTGAAGTCTGTGAGGAAGGACATTTCCTCACATAGTTTCCTTGAGCCTTCACAACGGCAGCGACGTGAAATCTGTGAACGTACGCTGTCGAATCCTATCTTAATTTCTGTCTTGTCAGGAAAAATCATATGTGCAAAGTTACAAAACTTTGCTGAAACAGAAAAGACCGTCTCCACCATGATGGGGGAGACGGTCTGTGAACAGCAGAGTTGTGGGATTAATCAGCAAGTTTTGCCTTGATGAACTCGCGGTTGAGACGGGCTATGTTGCTGATGGAGATGTTCTTGGGACATTCGGCCTGGCAGGCTCCGGTGTTGGTGCAGTTGCCGAATCCGAGTTCGTCCATCTTCCTGACCATTGCGCGGGCGCGGCGTGCGCGCTCTACCTGGCCCTGGGGAAGGAGTGCAAACTGGCTAACCTTGGCTGACACGAAGAGCATGGCAGAGCCGTTCTTGCAGGCTGCTACGCACGCGCCGCAGCCGATGCATGTGGCGGAGTCCATGGCCATGTCTGCCACCTCCTTAGAGATGGGGAGGCTGTTGGCATCCTGAGCGCCGCCGCAGTTGATGGAGACGTAGCCGCCGGCCTGCTGGATCTGGTCGAAAGCGTTGCGGTTGACCATTAGGTCGCGGATGACGGGGAATGCGGCAGAGCGCCAAGGCTCGATTGTGATGGTGTCCTCGTTCTTGAATTTGCGCATGTGGAGCTGGCATGTTGTGATGCCCTGCACGGGGCCGTGGGGATGGCCGTTGATGTAGAGCGAGCACATGCCGCAGATGCC
>JAMPAK010000005.1 GCA_023667285.1 Muribaculaceae bacterium | reverse complement strand
GCCGTCCGAAGAGCCGGGCGAGTTTGTCGGCGTGGCCGCGGGTGCGCGGCGCGGTAATGTGGACGATGAAGAATCCGCAGCCGGAGAGGGCGGGGAGGAGGGCGTTCCAGAGGCGGAGGAAGCCGTCGGGCCGGGCCTGCAGGGGTGAGAAGGTTTTGGCGTCCTGGGTGTTGAGCAGAAGGATGTAGGCGAGTGTGTGTCCGCGGATGCTGTCGGGGCGGCGGTATGAGAGGTATTTTATGCGCCGTTCTTTGCCTTTGAGCCGTGTGGGTGTGTAGATGGCGCCGAGGGCTTGCGATGGGCCTTTGGCGAGGCGGTAATTGAGGTATTCCTGGAGGATTGGCGCGGAGTTTCGGCCCGGCGGGTCGATGACGAGGACGGGGCGTGCGCGTTTCATGCGCTCGAGGTAGGATATGACTTTGCGCTCGTTTTTCGTGAGGCGTCGGTTGAGGTATGTCTCGAAGCCACGTATCCCGAGGATGGGGGAGTAGGTTTGTTTGCGGGAGGTGGTGATGAGTTTTTTCATTGGGTGGCTTCAAGAAAAGGAATGTTAGGTTGCAAAGGTAAGAATGATAAGAGGTTACAATAGTGCGATAATGCAGATATGGGGCCGCCGAAATACTATCCCGAAGGCTCCCAACGCGACACAGACGCCTTATCATCAGACAAAAAAATCAGCGGCCTGGCAGACGCTTTGGGGGTGCGTCTGCCGGCCGCCGAAATTTATTTCCGTATGGGGATTGGGATTAAATCCCGAGGTCCTTGCTGATCTCGTCGAGGTTCAGCATTACGTCGGTTCCCCATGCGCTAACCTCGTTGCCAAATTTGCTGCGGAGCATATCGACCATATATCTCATGCCATCCTCCATTGTTGCGAAGGCCTTGGCATTGGTTGCCTCGTTGTAGGGGGCCAGCAGATAGCGGATGTATAGATCCTCGCCGTCTCGGCCGGTCACGTCAAACACAATCTCTGACCTTGAGAGCCCGTAGAGGGGCATTTCACTTCCCCATAATACGCCATTGGGCGAGGTGAAGTCATAGTCCGTGCCACAGTAGAGGTCGGGTAGATCATCGTCATCCGGCCTCATTAAGCCACGAAACCAGTGATATCTCCATGTTTGATACAGGTCACTCCAAGCAATCCACTTTGCTCTATCGGTGTGAACAATCTTCGTGTTCATCAAATCGTTGGTATAACTATAGAAGTCAACGCAAAGTTTTCCGTCGTAGATACAATAAGGATCAGAGTGACGATTATAATATGTAATCACCCAGTAGTATGACGGGTTCTTTTCAGTGTAGTCAAAGCTCTTGATGCGGCGGTACACCTCTTTGTCTTTGAGGATCACATTCATCTTGCCCGACAGCACATCGGCCAACACATCTTTCTCGACGGAGGGGAATTTGGGGTCGGCAACTTCTCCGGGAATCGCCGGACGCACCTGGTCATCATCGTGGTCTGAGCAGGAAGCCACCCCACACAGCAGGCTCAGCAGCCCGACTAAGATAAGTAGATACTTCTTCATGATGAAATGGTTAAAAAGTTACTGTTAATTTTTTATAGGTCAAAAAATGGGAATTCAGTTATCGGGTCAATAGGAGGCTGAGTTAATCCACTTCAACGACGAAACCGTTCATGTTGAATTGCACTCAACGCAGGCTATGTTTTATTCGCTATTCTTTAGAATGTTTAGAATCTTTTCTGCAAAAGTATATAATATTTACTAAACTTCCAAATTTTATTGCAAAAAAATGTCTAAGAAGTGAGATTTAGTGGATTCCCGGCATCAAGACAGAAGCCGGGAATCCACAAAACAGTTCACTAATTCTTTTTTGAGGATATATCTAACAAGCAGATAATGTTTCTGTCATAGTTGTCTGCATTGACTGAGGGATCATACCCAGGTAGTCCACTGAGATTGTTACAGAAATCCATTCTGCCATCATAACTGAACCAACCATTAGATCGTCCTTCTAGGCACCAATCAAAGTATACATAGGTCATTTCATACTGTTGGTAAATGACACCTGTATATTCACCGGTAATAGGATCCTGGTAATTTCGGATCTCTTTTTCATATTCATTGATTTTGACACCCCTTATGAGCCAAACATCACCAATGGTTTTTTCTACTGTCTCACCATACATCATCTGTGGACCATGGTCATTAAGATTCTTACGGATTTCACTTATAGAGGCTCTAGAGTATTTAGTACATCCATTAAACCATATCGTTTCATTCATTATGGCAGACAAGGCTTCGGGAACAATCTGGTGACTTAAGAATTGACCATCTTCCATGTATTCAGGAAATTCATTGTCAATGTAGGTCTGCATATAATGCAAGAATTCTCTGACTCCACTTTTCCCACTTGTGCTCAGACTGCTATATGAAGTGTATTTTAGCATCTCGAACCAATCAAACACATATCTAGTTCCGCCATATCTCAGCGTTTCGACTCCTAAATCAGTCTTTAAATCCATATAATAAGCGGCTAAGGATGCCATGGCAGTAGCCAATGAACCCAAATTGTATGGGGAGGACTGGCCCGGGGCTATATTAAATGGTGTGTTCCTGCTCCAACAGATTCGTGAGTGAATTTTTAAGCTGTCAGACCCAATAAGTCTATCACTCTCAATGGTAATAGGAGGATAAACCGGGGTAATTGGATTTGGCGTCACCCCAACGGCTCTTGAAGACCCGGCTTCGATTGCCGAGTTCTCGGCTTGAGCGCGTTCTGTGGCATACTCCATGTAGTAGCGGAGTCCTGAGTTGTTGGTGTCGTCAAAGTTTCCTTCTTCGACAACAGCATAGAGTTTGGTCAGGGCGTTTCTGTAGGCGTTGACCACAGCGAATCCCCCTTCCTCAAACTCTACAACGTAGAGAGCAGGGTCTTCTCCTCTTGAGAGGCCGGACTTGTAGGGGGTGGCGGTTGCAGTCTTTGCGCTGCGAGAGTTTTGGGTCTCCTGACCATGGAACTGTGCATAAGCCTCGGCTGCTCGAGAGCAGGCCTCTGAGGGAGTGAGGATTGAGGATGAGACCGCTGAGTCGAGGTCAAGCACTGTAGGCTGAGGCTCATCATTTGATGAGCACCCCACCATGAGAAGACTCATGGCGAGGGAAAAGAAAAATTCTTTCTTCATAGGTGAAAATTAATTATATGGTGATAAGGTTAAAGTTCAAAGAATCCGATATAGGATTGACCTTCAGGATTGAGGCATGTGATGGAGTATGAGCCGGGTTCATCCGGTCCATCCATGTATGGAATATCAGGAGAGACGCACCCGGTCCAAGTCTCTCCGGTCGCATCATTGGTAACTGTGACCTCCAGTGCCATGAAGAGATCGTTCTGAGAGAAAAAAATGAAACCATTCTCAATCTTGAATCCGATAGATGAAGATGAGGGAACACGATGATGAGAGGATTCTTTTTTAAGGATCACCTTGTGATACATTGGACCTTGATTTGGGGTCTGATCATCATTTGCCTTCATTCCTGGTATGATCAGTAAGAAGGTCACTGCAAAAATACTGTAAATTCGTTTCATGGTGTGAGATTTTGAAAATACCCCACAAAAATACCATTGTTTTGGCCTGAAATCAAATTTTTCGGGCTAAAAAGACCTTACAATAAGGAATGTAACACCTTGATTATAACCAGATTAAAAATTGTAAGGCTTGCGAATTGCAGAATTTTGATAGGAGTGTGTAAATCAGGGCCTTATGGAGGTCACCATAAGGTAAATGTAAGTAATTATATATTGAAAACCTCAAGGAATTCATCCTTAGAGGAGGAATCGGAGGATATTATAAGTGACTTCAATCTCGATTTTCGGGTGTGTACCGAAGATACAGAACATTTGAGAAACAAACTTATTGCAGATGCAGAAAACCCACAACAATATAAAATGAAAAGTTTCCTTGTCGGCTTCGGGACATCGGGAAAATCTGAATCGAACTTTTCAACTATAGAGAAATGTATTGAATTTGCTATGCCGGCTAGTTCTCTATCGGTTTCAGGGTCATTCATGAATTTCAAGACCTCTGACTTTAACTGTTTTCTTATTTCCTCTGTACTTGTTTTATTAGGAGATATATCGTATTGGTGGAATAGACTCAATGTATTATTGAAATATTTCCCCAATATAACTTTGGTAATTTCTGCTCTTGAACGATACAACTCATCAATGTCTGCGATTAGTTTCTCTTCTCGGTTTCTTTTATTCCGGATATATAGAAGCAAAATTATTGCTATCAAGAAAAGAAATGATATAGAGATGACGGAGCCAAATATTACATTTTTTTTCTGTTGAATGATGATGTCCTCCCTATTCATATGCCATTCCGTTGCAACGGCTGAAATTTTCTGACTTCTCAGAATCATCAAAAGGCTGTCACAATCTCGAGCATACTTTTTCATTACCTGGTATGCGCTAAAATAATCGTTGTTATCAGCCCAATATTCAGCGGGAAAATCATTTTTAGAGTATCCTTTACGCATGTAATCCAAAACAATGGAGTCTGCGGAATGAATGTCACCGGCTTTAATAGCACATTGTGTTATTAGAAAAACGTCATTTTCAGAGAAATTGTCCTTTACATCCTGAGGTAAGGATAGAAAAAGTTGTAGTCCTTCAGGATAGTTACCCATGTTCATCGTTGCAATGGCTTTGACTTTGAGAACTCGGCCAAGGATATATTCGTCATTAACTTTGGTGGCTGAATCAATAGCTTCGTCAGCAATCGCTACAGCTTCAGACATATTGTAGTTGTTGACAAAGGATAAGGCTAGATTATAAGTGGCTTCTCGAAAATACGGGTCATTCCCTCTTTGTTTGTATAATTTATAAACCTCATTCGCATATTTAAACTCTTCTTTGGCACCATGATTATCAGCATATATTCTACTAAGATTGTTATATATCATGCCTAAATGAAAACTGTCCTCAATTTCTTTTGCGATAATTTCAGCCTCAAGGAATTGTTTTAACCCCTCGTCATACTTTCCGGCATTGAGGTTGATAAAACCAGCATAGAAGCGTGAAAGCATCAGTGATCGGCGGTCTGACGAATGTTCATAATAGTTGAGGGCTGAGCGGATGAGAGAGTCGTCTGTCTCATCGATGAAGGACTTATATCTGGCCTGGGTAAGGAGAAGTGCATATCTGGCTCGCTCACTGCCGGTCAAGAGTTCTGCGGTGTCGATGTCCTCAATTATGGTCAGTGCTGAGTCCGGGTTATATGCAGTCAGCGAGTCTACTCGGTCGAGAGTGTCGTTGATGGCCGACCGACGGATGCATCCTCCGGTGACGGTCAATAATATGATGAGAAGTATGAATAGTCTGCTTGCCTTCATTTTCGTTTTATGAGAGTCGCTCATTGTCCCGACTTGTTCAATGCCAGGATTTCGTCCATGGGGTGGCGGGTGTTTGAGAGGCGGGGTATCTTGCGCTGGCCTCCCAGTTTGCCTGTCGATGAGAGCCATGCGTCGAACACTCCGCGGCGTCCCACGACAATGGTGAGCGGGTCGAGAAAGATGTCGCCGGTGCGCTTGGCGTCGTAGTCGGAGTTGAGGGAGCGCAGGGCTGAGTCGAGCCGCGAGGCAAAGTCGGGCAGCGACTCCGGGCGGCGTGAGAACTCGATGAGCCATTCGTGGCGCCCGCGCTTGCCGTCTGAGGCATAGACGGGAGCGGCCGTATAGTTGGCAATCGTGGCACCCGTCTCCGTGCATACGCGGGCCAGGGCGGCCTCGGCATTCTCCACCATGAGTTCCTCGCCAAAGGCATTGATGAAACTGCGCGTGCGCCCCGCTATGGTCACCCTGAGGGGCTCAAGGCTCTCTATGCGGACAGTGTCGCCGACCGGGAAGCGCCACAGACCGTTGACCGACGTGAGGAGCAGCCCGTAGACCCTTCCCTCTTCCAGACACCATGCGGGCAGGATCTCAGGGGTGTCTGAGAGGACATCGTGTTGGGGAATGAACTCAAGGAATGTCCCGCAGTCGAGCAGCAGGCGCATGGCAGGGTTGTCAATAGTGTCCTGCACGGCAAAGAACCCCTCGGAGGCATTGTAGCACTCCAGATATCTCATGCCGGGGGCTATGGCCGCATACTGGCTGCGGTAAGGGGCCATCGAGATGCCCCCGTGGAAGAATACCTCCAAGCCGGGCCACACATCTCTGAGCGTGGGCGCTCCGGTATGTTCCAGCACGCGGCGCAGGACGGTGAGAAACCACGACGGGACACCGGAGATATTGGTGACGTTATGGCTGATGGATGCCTCTACAAGGGCAGGGAGCTTGCGGGCCCAGTCTTCCATAAGGGCTATCTTCTTTCCCGGTACCCTCACAAGCTCAGCCAGGGGGTTTATACAGTCGATGAGGGTAGCAGAGAGGTCGCCCACCTTGACGCCGGGGGGGAGGGTGAGCTCGTTGGCGAAACTGCCCCCCAGAATGAAGCTCCGACCGCTGAAGAGGCGGCTGTCCGGGTAGAGATTTAGATATGAGGCTACGGCGTGTGCTCCGCCGGCATAGTGTGAGAGGGAGAGGCCCTCGGGGGTGATGGGGATATATTTGCTTTTGCCGTCTGATGTCCCTGAGGACTGTGCGAATCGCCGCGTCACGCCCGGCCACAGGACATCGGCCTCGCCTGAGACCATCCTCATGACCCAAGGGCGCAGGGTGGAGTAGGGGACAGGTGAGGGAAAGGCGCGGCGCAGTGTGTCGTAGTCAGTGGAGCCGTCGAGTCCATGGGCCGCGCCCCATTTGGTGGCGGCTCCGCGCCTCAGGATATGGGAGAGCACCCGGAGCTGTGTCTCCCGGATGTGTCCGGTCCAGGAGTCGGAGCGGTGTGTGAGCCGGCTGAACCAGGGGCGGGCGAGCGGTGTGAGGTCTAACATTGCTCTCAATTTTCGTCAGGGTGCTTGCGGTAATACTCCTCGAGCATTGGGCCGATGTTGAAGTAGAATCCTCCGGCATCCTTTCCTTTTGAGTCGACGACGGTGACATACTCGTAGGCCGGGTCGTAGAAGACATGGTCAGAGACGGTGTAGTCCATCATGTTGAGCAGCACGTATTCATGCTGAGGGTCTGTCACCACCCAGGCGTTCTCCTCGTCGAGGCCGGTGCCGGTGGAGACGATGGCCATGAGGAGGTAGTTGAGTTTGTATTGCCATATGTTGGCCAGGTTTGTCTTCCCTTTGCCGCGGAGGGCATTGATGAGCATCACCATCTCGCCGAGGTTGAAGGGGTTGTCGGCCAGGGCCTGCTCGGCATAGGCTATCACGGAGTCGCACTCCTGGCGTGTGAGTTTCTTGGATCGGTTGAGGGTGGCGTCATACGTGATGGACCGCTCGCCTGAGCGATATGGGTTGTAGTCCTCACAAAACATGTAGCCCAGATAGAGGCGGCGATATTTGTCGATCTTCATGAGGGTGTCGTTGCGCTGGAACTCCTGCATGAGGCGCGGATAGTAGTAGGGGGATGTGCGGTCCATGGTCTCGCGGCGGATCTGATCGAGGTCTGGTTTCTCGCGCTTGAGCTGCGGGAGGGTCTGGGAGACGCCCCGGAGGGGTATGGCTATGAAGATGGCCGCGAGGATGGCTATGCAGATGGTGTGGAGTCGTGACATGATGATGTGTAGTAGTCGGGTTTCGGGTTTACAATGTGGCTATGAGGATGGTGGCTGAGAGGGCTGCCATGCTCATGGCTATGGCTGCAGGGAGGCCTTTGGCACAAAGGTAGTTGAAGAATCTCGATGAGGGGAACTCAAGGACACGCCCGGCAGGTGTGCGTCCGTAGGCCACTCCCCCCATCAGGGCTCCCACGACGGCTCCGAGGATGATGGCTGCATGTCCACCTATGGCCATCCCTATGGCTGCGCCGGCGAGGGAGGCTCCGGCCATATAGGGGAGACCGCGGCGCGATGTGGCCACTCCGCGCGGAAGCATGAACCACAGCACCACCACTATCGCCACGGCTGTGCCCCAGAAGAGATAGGTGGAGAAGGGGTAGTCGACATAGCGGAGCAGCCCGGTGGCGCAGAGCCCTAGGAATGAGAACACCGTCCCATAGAGCGATGAGACAAAGGAGAGCGCCACTCCGGCGACGATGAGCAGAATACAGATGATGGCGATGAGCATGGTCAGAGTTGATGTGAGTTTTGTTTATGAGAGTAGGTGGGTTTACTCTTTTAGAACGCCTCAAGGGGCTGTAGAGTTTCAGAGTGGGGCTGGGGGGTCAGAGGATGTATCCGGCTTTGCGGAGCAGGTTGCGGACGGTGGTCTCGCGGTCTTTGGGGATGAGGATTTTGTAGTCTTCCACGCGAAACACGTATTGGCGTATCTCAGGGTTTGTGGCGAGGAGCTCGTGGAGGTCGTGGTCAATGGGGCTGACCTCATAGATCTTGTAATCGCCGGTGGTGTCGTCGAAGGCGTCGCAGTTTGTCTCGAGGCGCTTGAAGAACTCCTCCCAGATTGAGCCGGGATCCTTGGATACCACTTGCTTGAAGGTCTTGACCTTGCGCTTGATGTCGGTCTTGCCGTGGCAGTCGGAGAGGAAGCTCTCGGGGGTGACTGCATAGCGGCGCCCTCCCACCGGGACGGCAAACTGGGTGAGCATCCCTTCATAGGGGTTGCTGTCGCCGATGGCGCGGATGAGCAGGCGGTCAGACTCCAGCTCGAAGTAGACGGCCTCAGGGGGCGGGCAGTAGGCGTAGGTCTTGCTGAGTCCAAGCGCGTAGGCTCCGAGGCTTGTGAGGCGCACTCGCCTTAAGCCCTGAAATGGGGAGGGTGTGTCCGGGTCGGCGGTATCATATTCCATCTCGAGCAGTCCCAGGGCTGTGAAGAAGCCCAGGATGGAGTAGAGGGCGGGGATGGCCACGAGCTGGACTATGTTTGAGGGATTGAGCGACTCGCCGGTGCGGAGATTGCACACCATGGAGTCGTCGATAGCCCTGAAGGAGATGATGCGGAGGGTGTTGTTGATGTCGGCGATGCGATACATGTTGTCGAGCACCTCGACCTTCAAGAACCATGTCCCGGCCGGGCGCGAGGTGAGGAGGCCGGTGACGTTGAGCCAGAGCGCCCAGAGTGTGTTTCCCTCATAGAGCTTTGAGGTGCTCTTGTCGATGAAAGGGAGGAGGGTGCCTATGAGGGCACCAGTGTTGCTCTCAAACCATTTCATCATCTTTTTGATGAGGTCCTGGGGCTCGGGGTTTGCTTTGTCGCCGCGCTTTTGGACAGCATCGGTGTAGAGGGCGTAGGCGTTGAGGAGATAGGATGCTCTGAGGTTGCGGGCGTTTTTGTCGTCGGGGCCGATGATGAAGGGTGCGATTCTTGTCAGCTTCACGGCGCGGTTTATGGTGGCCTGGCCTATCCTGAAGCGGCCGAGCTCAAGCTGGCCGTTGGCCCACAGATTTTTTACCACGGGGAGGAGGGCTAGGGTCTCGGTCTCGAACTGACTCACGTTAGGTGGCGTGGCCTGCTCCTCGGAGGTGTCTTCCTTCTCAACGATGTTGTTGAAGCCAAGCACTCCGGCGAAGGCGGCGCGGATGAAGGCGGGGATAAAGAAGTAGCGCACGGGCCTGTACCAGCTCCCCATGGTGAGGTTGGAGAACCAGCAGACATCTCTGTGGAGAGTCTGAGAGGTGGAGTAATATCCGGTCTTCACAACGGTTATGGGTGCGTCTCCGATGATTGCGGCCACTTTGTTCTCGGCAATGTAGAGATTGAGCATGAGGTATCTCCACACTAGTATCTCCTCTTTAGACATGCTCTGCACGATGACCGCACGATTCTCCTTTGAGGCAAGGATCTTGGCGACTGTCTCGACCAGGACGGCCTTCTTGGTCTGAGGGGCGCGCTTGATGATGTCAGGGAGCTTGAGCATCCAAGACTCGTTGGACATCCTCATGAAGAAGTCGGGGAAGCGGGTGGTGATTTTCTGGAGGATGGTGCAGAGGGAGTCCTTGGTGTATGTGTCGAGCGCGTCGGCCCACTTCTTGAGGGCGGCCTTGTCGTGGCAGGTGTCGAAGACGATGAGTTTGCGGTCGGTGTCGATTGTCATGGCTATTTGGAGAGAATGAAGTTGATGTCCTCCTCAGAGAGCTGCTTTGAGGTGGAGGAGTCTGAACTGATTAGGTCGTCGAAAAGCTGAGATTTCTGTTCCTGCAGCTGGCGTATCTTCTCTTCGATAGTGTCACGTGTGATGAGGGAGTAGGAGTGGACCTTGGCTTTCTGGCCTATGCGGTGGAGGCGGTTTATGGCCTGCTCCTCGGCGGCCTTGTTCCACCATGGCTCAAAGATGAACACCGTGTCGGCTACTGTGAGGTTGAGGCCCACGCCACCGGTCTTGAGTGTCATGAGGAAGACCATGCAGTTAGGGTCAGAGTTGAACCGCTCCACGACCTTGCGGCGGTTTGTGGTGGCGCCTGTCATGGTCTCGAAGTCGATGCTGAGGCGTGAGAGGTGCTCGCCAGTCAGCTCGAGGCCGGCTATGTAGTTGAAGAACACCACACACTTGTGTCCGTTGGCCACGGCGTCTGATACATGCTCCACGAGTTCCTCCAGCTTGGGGGAATGGACACGTCCGTCGGTGAGGCTCTCCGGGACGGAGGCGATGCGCCTGAGCTCTGTGAGGGCCTGGAACATGACGAACTGGGATTTCTTTATCCCCTCGGTGGCGATGGTGTTGTGGACCTTCTCCTGATAGAACCGGCGGCGCTGCTCGTAGAACTCGGCCTGGTCCTTCTCCATTTCCACAAAGAGGGTCTGCTCGACACGGTCTGGGAGGTCTTTGAGCACATCCTTCTTGAGGCGTCGGAGCATGAATGGGAAGATGCGGCGGCGCAGGGAGGCCATGGCGTCTTTGTCGTCTTCCTTCATGATGGGGCCGGCGTAGCGGCGGTTGAACTCGTCGAGGTCGCCGAGCATGCCGGGGTTCAGGAATCTGAAGAGCGAGAAGAGTTCTGAGAGGTTGTTCTCGACCGGGGTGCCGCTCAGTGCCAGCCGGTGTTCTGTCTCGAGGAGCCAGATGGCGCGGGTGGTCTGTGCGCCGATGTTCTTGATGTTCTGGCTCTCATCGAGGATGACATAGTGGAACTTCTCCTTGCTGAATTTCTCGATGTCGTTGCGCACCATCGCATAGGTTGTGAGGATGATGTTGTGCTTTCGGGCCTCGTCCATGTCGCGGTCCTGCTGGTAGTACATGTATGTGGTGAGGCCGGGGTTGAATCGCCCTATCTCATTCTGCCAGTTGAAGAGGAGGCTGCGTGGCATCACGATGAGCGAGGGTTCCTCACATCCGGGATAGATCATCGAGAGGATGGCTATGGTCTGGATGGTCTTGCCCAGACCCATGTCATCGGCCAGGCACCCTCCCAGATTGTTGTCGTAGAGATATTTTATCCATTTCACGCCCTCGGCCTGATAGGGGCGCAGGGTGGCGTTGAGGTGGGGCAGGCTGATGTGTTGTTTGGATAGTTTGTTGAACCCTTCGTAGACCTTGCGCTGGCGCTCGAACACCTTGGGGTCTAGCTTGCGGTTGAGGAGGTCTTCGATGTCGGGGAGGTCGAAGTAGCTGATGCGGATGTCCTTGCCGGCGTTGCGCTTGTCGCCGAATATGCGCTCGAGGCGGCGCATGTAGGAGTCGTCGAGCACGGCGCGTGTCCCGTCCTTGAGGGTGATATAGCGGTCGCGGCGATACTGCTCGAAGAGTTTGCCGAGTGTCAGTTCCTCGTCGCCTACCTGTATTGTGGCGTCGCCTTCAAGGAAGTCGATTCCGGAGGTGAATTTCATTGACAGTTTCGGCTTTATGGGCGCTACCTTGTACTCGCGGAGC
The DNA here is from genome assembly GCA_023667285.1 of Muribaculaceae bacterium. Lineage (GTDB taxonomy): Bacteria > Bacteroidota > Bacteroidia > Bacteroidales > Muribaculaceae > Duncaniella. The sequence goes on along the minus strand of JAMPAK010000005.1, from coordinate 24,938 downwards.
CTGTCGGTGCCCAGCAGCGTGAAGTCGCTCAGAAGCACCGGGAGAGCCTTGAGCAGGAAGGGCCCGGCAACGTTCTGAGGAATGATGAATGTGTCGCCGTCCAGATATACCTCCTTTGCCTCCTTGCGCGAGGGGGCGTGGCGCTGTATCAGTTTCATCACGGAGTCGATGTCGTCTTCAAGCCTGTGGGGGCTTATCTGCCTCACGGTGACATTTCCCTCCATGCCCACTGAGGCTATTCGGGTCAGGTCGAAGCGGCGCAGGAACTCCTCGTCGACGCCTCTCAGAGAGTTTGTCACTCTCAGGTGGAGCGCCATGTCGGGGTCGACTTTCTCAAACACGAGGGTTGGCTTTCCGCTCACCTCCTCGTGGCTCATCTCGACCTTGGCCGTCCCATACTCCAGGCGGAAATGGTCGACGTAGCTGTAGACTACTGAGAGATACTGCTCGATCATGTCCGGGGCGATTCTGGAGGCAAAGAAACTTAGATTCTGGAAATATTCGCCCATCTCATCGACCGGGCACAGTGTGTCTCCCACAAGCAGATATGACTCTGTGAGCGGTGTGAACTCGGTTGAGCGGAGCGTGCTGCCATCCTCCTGAGGGAGTTCAAGCACCCATGTGGGGTTAAGAAGGCCATCGTGCTGCTGGTCGATGTGGAGAGCCAGGGTGGCGCGTGTGTCCGTGGGGTGGATGGGCTTGAGATTGGCGTCTACGATGTTGTCGCATCGCGTCAGTTGGAAGAGCAGATAGGGATAGAGCGAGAGGTTTATGCTGTCACCTTTGCCTGAGGCATCCCAGTTGATGGTGAAGCGGTTTTCACGCCTGATTGAGTCCATGGCGCGGAGCAGGGCTGACTGCTCACCCCTGTAAAATCGAGGGTCGGGGGTCACCTTGCGACCTTTTTTGTCCACGGTGTCAAGTGTCGCAGCCCCGTCGGCAGCGGTAAGTATTTGAAAAAGGAAGTTACCACCGGCTTCCCCCAGGCTCTTTGAGTCTGTCGGGGTATTGACAAGCCGTCGTTTCAAATTAGGAAGAAAATCAGACGCCATAAATGAAGTTGAAACAATAACCCACAAATATACAGATAAATCAAACCTCACTCACTCTGCATTGTGTTAAAAATAACAAAATCACGTCCTCACGGCGGCTGACTATCCGGACAGAAAAAGCCCCGGGGCTTTGTGACCTCCGGGGCTTGTATTCAGAATTCCCAGGTTGGGGTGCGTCCTTCGATAGGGATAGATGAGCGCGCCCCCCGCCGGGTCGCGAAACATCTGCTTATAGTCCTTATAGATATTCTCCTTGCAGAGGCTGATATGGTTGTCCATAGTGAGCTCGGTGGTCTCCGCAAGTCCGGAGGTGGACAGGACAGAGAGAAGAACTATGGCGAGGATGGCTTTTTTCCATTTTATTTCAGTACAGCCTTTCTTACAAGTGACTTGCCATCACAGGTGACAACCTGGAGGATGTAGACCCCGGGGCGTCCGGAGGGACGGGGAAGGATGGCGCTCGATGTGGTTGAGGACAGCATCCGGCCATCGAGGGCGAAGAGCGCCGCTCCGGCAATCTCGGCAGGATTCTCAATCACAACGGCTGAGGCCGTGATGAAATATTTGAGCGCATCGGCTCCGGCTGTCTCGATTGAGTGGATAGAGGTCTCGCTGTCGGCATGAACCTTTGCAAAGAAGTCGTAGACACGGATGCCGCCGTTGTTTGATGTTGGGTTAACAAACTTGACCGTCACGGGCTTGTCTGTCTCACTGATTCCGGCTGCGCTCATAAGGTCCCAGCCACATAGGGTGGTCTTGCTGAGTTTGTCTGATGTCCAGCTCTTCTCTGCCTCGCCGTCATATTGCCAGCGCACCTCAAGATAGCGTCCGCCGGTGAAGTGGACATTGGCCTTGAGCTCTAGCAGCGAGGGTAGTCTCCATACAATGGCTCCTCCGCGCTCAACATTCACAGCCCCCTTTGTGCAGCCCCCGGGCACGGAGCCATCGCTCTCGGTGTACTCCGGGTTCCACACGGTGGTGTATGAGGCTGATGACTCGATGCTCACCACGCCGCGGAGGTCGTCAGGAAGAGCGTCGATGGGATCCTGGATATTATACCAGTCTCCGGTGAGAATCTTGTAGGCGGTCTCGAGTGAGATTGAGCCGCTGAGACTTACGGGTTCCATGCCGCCTGTGGCGGTGACGGTATATCTACCCTCTTCCGTGGGGATACCTGAGATGGTAAGTGTATTTCCCTCGATTGTATAGGAGAGGCCTGCGGGGAGTGATGTCACCTCAATGCCGGTGGCGCCGCCACCGTATGTGAACACGATAGGTTCAATGGGCATATTGTAGAACAGGGACTGCGATGCATTGCCTGTGGTGCAGACAAGGGTAGCCGGAGCGATTTCTGAGACGGTTATCTCGATTGCCACAGTGGCCTGAGTGTCTCCCCCGACAGTGGTGACATTGACTGTAGTTGAGGCTGACGGCACACCACTGATGGTGATTCTGGATGCATCCATGTCGCGTGTGAGGCTCAGAGAACCCTCGCCGGAGACGCTGACATCCGTGGCCGCGCCGCCCCATTCGAGGACAATCGGCTCAATCTCAGTCCCGGCATAGACTGTCTGTTCAGTCGCACCGGAGACTACATAGAGCCTACCCGTGGTGGGCACGCCACTCTCATAGGCGCCGAGGTCAGGAGCCTCGCCGTTGTGCTCTATGGTGACAGGGGCAGCCGTGATGAGTTCCAGCCCATATTGAGCGGCCTCAGCCTCAGTCATGAAGCGGACCGGGACAAACCCTTCTGTGACCTCGCCCTTGTCAATGAATATGCTCCCCTCCACCAGACGGCAGAACCCATTGTCGGGGAGCGAGCCGTCAGGATTGCGCGGAGCCTTGGCGTCGGCCTCGCTGAGCGAGATGAACTGCATGGAGTGGTCGGCCACAGAGATCTTCTTGCCGTCCACCTTGTTGCCGTCCTTCACCGGGTCGGTCCCGTCGATGAGAGTCCATGAATTGAAGTCGGTGTCAGGGGTCTGATAGCCCTCTTTGTTGGCCGAGAGGAACTCATGGTTTAACTTGCGAGGTTTGAAGCCCACGCAGTTGCGAATTCTCATTCCTCCAAACTTGAAGGCTGTGGGGAAGCGGTAGTTGTACTCATTGTCCCAGGCCACGTTGTTGAAGAGATACATCCCCTCATAGGCGTTATTCTGGTCAAATCCCTTGACGGTGTTTGAGAAGGCCACGCAGTTCCTCACCACGTGTGCGCCCGTGGACTGCGCGAAGGCCGCACCGCCCGACGAGCCTCCGCCACCCAGTTTGAATCCGTTGCCGTTGCCGGGGGTCTTCTTTCCGTCGGCATCGAGGGCTGCGTTCCAGGCCCAGCAGTTGTCTATGACGACAGGATGATAAACCATATAGAGGTCCCAATTGTCGTCAGAGTTGTTCCATGCACGGCAGCCATAGAACTCCGTTCCGGGCCCCGGAAAAAGTTTGCAGGCAAATCCGTCGGCGTCGCCGCCGTCGTCTTTGCCGTTGAAACTCACGGCGTCATAGTTGTTGTATGAGTCGCAGTTTATCACTTTGTTTCCCCGGCAATATGTGTAGCCGGGGTTGTATTCAGGGGTTCCCTTGATGGGGAAGCTCTTTGTCTCCTCGATGCTCCAGTCCTTGAACATGCCTATCTGCAGGCCAGTGTCGTTGTTGTCGTGGAAGACGCAGTTCTCAAAGATGTTGTAACTCCCCTCCACCTTCACTCCGTTATCCTTCGCATTGCAGAAAGTTATCCCTTTGATATACCAATAGTTGGCCCAATAAGGGAAATACATGCACCTGGACATCTTGAACTCCATCTGTGTCTTGGGAGCCATCTTCGAGCCGTCAATCACCACGTTGTCTGCCCCATATGCCATGAGGCTGATGCGGGCATCGGCGCTTGTGGCTTTCTCAGGGATGACGATGCGCGACACGGGGTAGTACGTGCCCTCATGGACATAGATGGTCCCACCAGGTTCTACGGTCTCGAGAGCCTTCTCGATGGTGGCAAATGGGGCGTCGGCTGTGCCTGAGGCTGAGTCGTTTCCTGAGGTTGAGACATGGATGGAGTCTCGAGCTGCTGCACCCGTACATGTGCCTGCTATAAGAGCCATCGACAGTATGGCTCGGGCTACTATTCTTTTCATGGTTAGTTTCTTGGCATTTGGGTGTCAAAGTTAAGCAAAAAATCGCATCTTTTGTGTAATTTTGCAGAAAATCTGAAAATCATGATCACACTCATCACCGGCGGGCAGCGGTCAGGGAAAAGTGAGATGGCCGAGCGGCTTGCGCTCGAGTCAGACCCACATCCCGTATATCTCGCCACATCCACCATCCCGGAAGGAGACGCCGACTGGGCTGACCGTGTGAGGGCTCATCAGGCGCGGAGGGGTGAGGCTTGGACCACAGTAGAGGAGCCTTGCTGCATGTCGCGTCAGGCTGCCAACCTTGAGGGACGCACTGTTCTGCTTGACTGTCTGACTCTTCTGGCCACAAACCACTTCTTCGACTGCAAGGAGTGTGTGGAGGCGGCATATAAGTCGCTCGTCTGCGACATGGAAGTCCTGGCACGCTGCACTCGAAATCTTATCATCGTCACAAACGAGATTGGACTTGGAGGAATCAGTGCCAACGCCATGCAGCGTCGTTTTGCCGACCTCCAGGGGCTCATCAACCGCCATGTGGCAGAGATGGCCGACGAGGTCATTTTCATGATTTCAGGAATACCTCTGAAGATAAAATGAGACACTTCGACATTCATCGCCCCGACAGCGCCATCGGGGATGCCTTGAGCGAGAAAATAGATAACCTTACCAAGCCCAAGGGTGCACTGGGGCGTCTTGAGGAACTGGCTCTCAGGATTGGGCTTATCCAACAGAGCCTCTCTCCGAGGCTCTCCAATCCATGCAACATACTTTTTGCCGCAGACCACGGCATCATTGAGGAGGGTGTGAGCGTGTCGCCCAAGGAGGTGACGTGGCAGCAGGTGGAGCATTTCACCCGTGGAGGGGCTGGCATCAATTTCCTATGCGAGCAGCATGGGTTTCACCTCATGGTTGTCGACGCTGGGGTCGACTATGATTTTCCCCCTGAGTCAGGAGTCATCGACATGAAGGTGAGACGCTCGTCAGGTAATTTCATCCGCGAGGCGGCGATGACCTCTGAGGAGGCAGACCTCTGTCTGGAGCGCGGAGCCATGATGGTGGACCGCGCGGTTGAGACGCTGGGGTGTAATGTGATCAGTTTCGGCGAGATGGGCAGTGGCAACACCTCGGCTGCCTCGATGTGGATGCATATTCTCACCGGGATTCCCCTGAGCCGTTGCATAGGGGCGGGGGCTGGACTCGACAGCGCCGGTGTGAGCCATAAACTCGAAGTGTTGACCCGCGCCAGGGATGCTTATCATGGTGACGGCTCTCTTTGGAGCCGTCTGTGTTGGTTTGGCGGCCTGGAGATGATGATGGCAGTGGGGGGCATGCTCCGTGCTGCTGAGCGGGGGATGGTCATCCTTGTCGACGGCTTCATAATGACAGCCTGCATGGCCGCCGCACGGGCTTTCTATCCCGCTGTGGAGGATTATGCCGTCTATGGCCATTGTGGCGACGAATCGGGCCACCGGCTGATGCTCGATGCCATCGGGGCGCGTCCGTTGCTCAGTCTGGGTCTGCGGCTAGGCGAGGGATCAGGGGCGGTGTGTGCTTATCCCATCCTTGAGTCGGCTGTCAGAATGATAAATAATATGGATTCCTTCCGCAAGGTGTCTGTCACAAAATATTTCTGATGTTCTCGCGTGTCTGCGCCGCTATAATTTTCTTTACGCGCCTTCCTCTGTGGCGTGTGGTCTCGCCCCCTGCTGATTGCTACAAGCGTGTGGTTGAGCTCTGGCCCCTGGCCGGATGGGTGACGGGTGGAGTTACGGCCGGGATTCTGTGGCTCTCCTCGATGCTGTTTCCCCCGGTTGTCGCTGTGGTGACGGCTCTGATAGGGAGGACACTTCTGACCGGGGCGCTCCATGAGGATGGCTTGGCTGACTGGTGGGATGCCATGGGGTGTGGAGGGGGCCGGGAGCGTATCCTCGCCATAATGAAAGACTCACATATAGGCACGTATGGCGTCATCGCGCTCCTGTTTTACTATCTTCTTGCCGTCAGTGTCCTCTCCTCTATCCCTGTTGGGACGGCATGCGGGGTGGTCATTGGGGCCGACGTGTGGAGCAAATGTTGCGCCTCGCAGATTGTCAACCGTCTCCCTTATGCGCGCAACGAGCAAACGGCCAAGAACCAGACCGTCTACACTACCATGTCTATCCCGGCGCGGTTAGTCAACCTTCTTCTCGGCGTGGCAGGCTGTGTGTTCATCCCCATTGCTCTCTGGGTCTCCTTGCTTGGCCCCATCGCAGTGACGGCCATCGCTATCCGCATAATGCGCCGCTCCATCAGTGGCTATACCGGAGATTGCTGTGGCGCCACTGCCTTGATGTCAGAGCTCTCGTTCATGCTTATATCACTGGCCTGCATAAGGATATAGCAGCAAGTGTTGGCATAATAAAAATTTCGCCCCGACATCCACGGATGCCGGGGCGAAAGATTATATGGTTCGATCTGGTCTTATCAGTCGAGGTGAGGACCTGCGGCTACGAGAGCCTTGCCGGCCTCGTTGTGCTCAAATTTCTTGAAGTTGTTGATGAACATCTCGGCGAGCTTGTCGGCCTTCTTGGTCCACTCTGTGGGATCGGTGTAGGTGTCGCGCGGGTCGAGAATCTTCGGGTCAACGCCGGGGAGCTCTGTCGGGACGACGAAGTCGAAGATGGGGAGGGTCTTTGTGGGAGCCTTGAGGATTGAGCCGTCGAGGATGGCGTCGATGATGCCACGGGTGTCGCGGATAGAGATGCGCTTGCCAGTGCCGTTCCAGCCGGTATTCACGAGGTAAGCCTTAGCGCCGTTGGCGTCCATCTTCTTCACGAGTTCCTCAGCATACTTTGTGGGGTGGAGCTCAAGGAATGCCTGGCCGAAGCAAGCGGAGAAAGTCGGGGTGGGCTCGGTGATGCCGCGCTCTGTACCGGCGAGCTTGCTGGTGAAGCCTGAGAGGAAATAGTATTTTGTCTGCTCAGGTGAGAGGATAGACACGGGAGGAAGCACGCCGAAGGCATCGGCTGACAGGAAGATGACATTCTTGGCGGCGGGGCCTGCGGACACGGGCTTTACGATGCTCTCGATGTGGTCGATGGGATATGAGACGCGAGTGTTCTCTGTCACGCTCTTGTCGGCGAAGTCAATCTTGCCGTCCTTGTCGACGGTGACGTTCTCGAGGAGGGCGTCGCGGCGGATTGCGTTGTAGATGTCGGGCTCAGAGTCCTTGTCAAGGTTGATGACCTTTGCATAGCAGCCGCCCTCGAAGTTGAAGACGCCATTGTCGTCCCAGCCGTGCTCGTCGTCGCCGATGAGGAGACGCTTGGGGTCTGTTGACAGTGTGGTCTTGCCTGTGCCTGAGAGTCCGAAGAAGATGGCGGTGTTCTTTCCCTCCTTGTCGGTGTTGGCCGAGCAGTGCATAGAGGCGATGCCCTTCTGGGGGAGGTAGTAGTTCATCATTGAGAACATGCCCTTCTTCATCTCGCCGCCATACCAGGTGTTGATGATAACCTGCTCGCGTGAGGTGGTGTTGAAGACAACGGCGGTCTCTGAGTTGAGGCCGAGTTCCTTGTAGTTCTCAACCTTGGCCTTAGAGGCATTGTAGACAACGAAGTCGGGCTTGAAGTCCTTGAGTTCCTCGGGGGTAGCGGCGATGAACATGTTTGTGACGAAGTGAGCCTGCCATGCCACCTCCATGATGAAGCGGACAGCCATGCGGGTGTCCTTGTTGGCTCCGCAGAAGCGGTCAACGACATAGAGTTTCTTGCCGGAGAGCTCCTTGATGGCGATATCCTTGACAGCCTCCCAGGTCTTCTCGGTGACGGGCTTGTTGTCGTTCTTATATTCCTCGGTGGTCCACCATACTTTATCCTTGGAGTTGACATCGAGGACAATGAATTTGTCCTTGGGCGAGCGGCCGGTGTAAACACCTGTCATCACGTTCACAGCGCCGAGTTCGGTCACTGTGCCCTTCTCGAAGCCTGTGAGAGAGGGGTCGGTCTCTGCCTTGAAGAGTTCCTCATAGGAGGGATTATAGACAACCTCCTTGACATCCTTGATGCCATACTGGGTCAAATCAATAGTACTCATTGTGCGGATATATTAGAATTGAGTTTTGTTTAGTCGCTTTTTTACCTTGCATCAGCCAAGCGTATAACAGTTAACGCCGTGACCTTGTTTACCGAGTGCAAAGATACTGACTTTTTTGATGAAATCCGCAATATTAAAGAAAAATTTCCTTAATTTTTCTAAAGAGGGCATCAGGGCTTCGCGAGGCCATGTTCGGCTCTCTCACATAATCATCATTACCCCCACGGCGGCGCTCACCAGCAGCAGCGATGCAAGCAGCAGCATCATCACACCGGGGGCCACTCTCAGGCCGTAGCGGTATCTGTAGACGGCCGCTATGAGCAGTGTCGAGCCCATGGTGGCAAGTGTGAAGGCGGCTCCGAGGCCCGGAATGCCCCACTTGACAAAGGCCGGGAGACAGAGCAGGAGCATGAGCAAGTCTGAGGCTCCTTCGGTGAAGATGAACACACGCCCGTCGCCTCGCGCTGTGATGAGATATGACTGACACCATTGAAGCACTCTCAACACCATTCCCGGGAGTGCCAGGAGGATGTATGGGACGGAGGCGTCAAACTCCGCAGAGTAGAGCAGCCTGACAACTGGCTTGACAAGCGGCACGAACACCATGAGCATCGGCACAAGGCTCATGAGCAGCAGCTTGACCTCATGGCTCACAAACACCCCTTGTCTGTGAGGTGAGTGGCTCGCGGAGGCCAGGCGCGGGAAGAACTCCATCCCCACGGCTGTGAAGATCATCATGACATAGCGGTTCACTATGGTGTATCCGGCCTGAAATATACCCACTTCAGCCGTGTCGCCGCGGGTGTTGATCCAGGCTATCAATATGTAGGCCATGAGTTCGGAGAAGGCTGCCGCAACGGTCATATAGACTCCAAGCCTGAGCATAGGCTTGCCCACGCGCCATGTCTCCTCGTGTCTCAGGGGTGAGGTTGGCTCAAGCCTGACCCTGAAGGGAAGGCAGAAGAGATATCCTGCCACACAATAGGCCAGGATGGATGGGAGCACTCCTGCCTCTCCGAAGAACCACACGAGCGGGAGGCAGAGGGCGAGGCCGCCGACATTGGCCCAGAGGGATGAGTGGGCAAGAGCGCGCATGTGTCCATAGCCTTGCATCAGGGCCTGCTCTCCCATTGATGTCGACATGAAAAGCACACCGACAGCAAGAAGGGCAAAGGGGAGTGAATAGGAATAGTCGGAAAATGTGTTGAGGCTGAACATCGGGGCCGTCACTACCATCACAAGTCCCCCGATGAGGCCCAGGATCCAACTCAAGCGTCTCACGACCATTCCTGTGACATGGCGTCTCCCTGTGCTATCGGATGAGGCTATTTCGCGAACCGAGCTTGTGCGCAGATTGAGTTGGGTGAAGGTCGATATGAGTGTGAGGGCCGAATTGAAGATGGTGAAGTAACCGAGACCTGTGGCCCCTATCCAGAGGGCCACACACTTCACTCTCACCACTCCACACAGGATGGTGAGCATCTGCAACGACCCGAATATGCTCATTGCCTTGATCACTGTGCGTGTCAGCGGCGATGTGTGAGGGAGTCTCAGTCTTTCCATGGCGGTGTGAAATGGAATGTGGCGTCGAAGGCTCCTGCGAGCATCCCGGCCAGGCCCGACAGCAGTGGTGTGCGTCCTGCTCTCCATTCCCGCCACGCTTTCAGCGGGATGCGCAGCAGGGAGGTGACGGGATATTCAAGGGCTATGCAGGCGCCCTGGCCGCGGAGTGCCTTTGAATCTGTGTGTGGACGGCTTCCGGTAGATAGCCCCTCATGGCGGCAAATCACCCGAGGTATGAACCGCGGGATGATTCCCATCCTTCGGGCTGTCAGGAGAAACATGGCGTCATCTCCGACAGTCCACCGCCCTGAGCCAAGTCCAAACTCAGGGATGAACCTGATCTGCCCGGCTCTCCCGCGGTGGCTCACGGCAATCTCGATGGCCGACTGATAATATCCCTTTGGAAGTCTGGCGAGGTCACACTCAGCCGGTGGATACTGCTTTCTGTCGGCTCCCTCATACATGAATGAGGCCATCTCCATCCCGGGGCGCTCCTCAAAGGCTGAGATGACACTCAAGAGACCCTCAGGGGTATAGACAACATCATCGTCGGCCATCAGCATCAGGTCTCCCTTTGAGAAGTCGATGGCATTGTTACGGTTCCGGCTCAGCCCTGTGCCGCCAAAGCGGTGGATCTCCACATCGTTTCTCCCGGCCAGGCCTGTGGGGATGGGTGCATCCCCGTGAGACTGCCACGACACGATGTATCTCACCCCGTCGAGGCGAGGCAGATTCATCCGCTCCACGCGGTCAATGCCGGCCGGAGTGTGGGTGGCTATGAGGACATCGAGGGTCACAGATGCTTGCGGTAAGCGCGGCGGCGGCGATGGAGACGCTTCTCAAAATATTCCCATTGCGACTGCACGTTGAGATTCTCCTCGAGCTCAAGGTTTGTCTCGGCAAACTTCACACCGTCGCGGATGTAGAGGTTGAGAAGGTCGTAGAAGAAGAGTGAGTTGATGCCTTTCGACTGATATTCAGGCTTCACGGCAATGAGCATGAGGTCTACCACCTCATTGTGTCCCTTGAGGGCGCGCCACAGGTGCCACCAGCCCAGGGGGAACAGTTTGCCACCGGCCTTGCGCAGGGCTGCTGAGAGCGACGGGACTGTCACGCCCACCCCGATGAGTTTTCCCTCGGCGTCGACAACGAGGCTGACATAGTCGAGCCTGATGAGACTCAGATACATGTCGATGTAATACTCTATCTGCCGTTTAGTGAGGCGCGAGTAGCCATAGAGGTTTGCATATGCCTCGTTGATGAGCTCGAAGAGCGCCTCGCCATATTCGGCCTTTATCTTTGAGGGGGATGAGTATTTGATGATGCGTAGATTGAACTTCTTCAGCACAATCTCAGCGATGCGGGCCATCTTGTCGGGTACTTTGTCAGGCACCTTTATGCGGAACTCAACCCAGTCGGTGTCCTTGAGATAGCCCATGCGGTCCATGTGGGCCGGATAATATGGATAGTTGTAGATGGTGGCCATTGTCCCCATCTCGTCAAAGCCCTCGATGAGCATCCCCTCATGGTCCATGTCAGAGAATCCCATGGGTCCCACTATCTCTGTCATCCCCTTTGACCTCGCCCAGTCCTCGGCCGCCTTGAAGAGAAGGTCGACAATCTCCTTGTCGTCCATGAAATCCACGAAGCCGAAACGGGCCTCCTTCTTGCCGCTCTTCTCGTTGAGAAGTCTGTTGATTATGGCGGTGATGCGCCCGGCGGGCTTGCCGTCGCGGTAGGCCATGAACGATTGTGCCTCACAGAAGTCGAAGGCTGGATTCTTTGAAGGGAGGAGAGTGTTGACATCGTCAAAGATCAACGGTGGGACAAAGCATGCGTTGTCACGATAGAGGTCGAGCTGGAACTTGACATAGCGCCCAAGTTCACTCTTGACCGGCCGAATGGGTTTGACTGTTACAGACACGTTGTTACTGAATTGCGATAATGTATTATCTACCCACTGACACGAGCCACAGCAATATGGCTATCATGGCGAGCAGGAAGATGATGATGGTGATGTAGATGAGGCTGGTGCGTCGAGTCTCAAGGGCCAGGCGCAGGGCGTTCAGCGACTTGTATCGGCGCGCTGGGTTTGGGTCTGTGCACCGTGCGGCTACGCGGCGCAGCCTGGGGTCGGCGTCAGGGACAGCGTCGAGTGCTTCCTTGAGCAGCACACCATAGTTGTAGATGTCGTCAGCGGTGTCTACCGTTGTCAACACTTTTTTCTGCTCAAACCCCACGTCGATGAGCTTGAGATTGCCGATATTCTCAGTGAAGATGACCCTCGATGAGTTGAGCGGCTTGTGGGCAAGATGGTTTTCCTGGATATAGTCCAGTGCGTCGAGCAGTTGGTGATGAAGCTTGAAGATATGCTCGCCGGTCACCTTCCCGTCCTTGATGAGCTTTGCAAGCGAGTCGCCATAGACATCGTCAGTGATGATGCACAGCCCCAACCCGGGAACCTCCTCGAGGTCATTGATCATAATGATGTGTGGGTGAGCCAGGTTGTAGCGCACCTCAAACTCCTTCCTGATCATATCCTCATACTCGGGCAATCCCTTGAGTTCGGGGCGCAGGGTCTTAAGCATCAGCCATTTGCCATGCTTTTTCGCTGTGTAGACATGATAGAACTCCTCATCCCACTCCGGGAGGTGCTCAATCTCTGTCCATTTGTCGGTATTAGGATTCATGCTGCAAAGATAACAAAAATTTTTAGAGCTCACTTGTTCTTGTTGAATTTCTTCCCGTCCCAGGTGTAGGTGATCTCAGGATGGAGCGATGAGGAGATGGTCTCGTAGACATCCTCATCGAGGAAACTCGACAGATTGTTGGTGAGGGTCAGTGTGCGTGTGGCGGGGTCGTAGACATAGGACGCCAGCATGAATGGGGTCATGGACATGACAGTGGCCATGTCGCCTCCCTGCACTATCCAGTCCTTCCACCCCGGCTTGGTGAAGATGGCGGCTGTCTGCAGTTGGCTCCATGAGGGGGAGTAGAAACTGATGGTAGAGTCGAGCCCCGGCGTGGCTACCGTCGATATGACGGCCACGATGACGTCTCCACCCTTTGTGGGGAGAACTGCGAGCTGGGAGGTGGAGGAGTCTGTCATCTTAATCTTGACAGTCTCAGGGGTCAGCTCGGTGATGACTGATTGTCCCTCCAGGAGGTTGGAGGAGGGTGTCGACATATTGTTTGTGACATAGTCAATCATGTCGAGGCGTGTGTTGCGGTCCAGGAGGGGATATACCGAGGCCGGCGCGTTGGCAAAGAGGTCGGCCGCTTTGGGGGTCTCGGCTGCCGCTGTCATCGCACACACCAGTGTGAGCAGGGATAATAAAAGTTTTTTCATTATGCTTTCAGATGCTTGTCTTTTCTCTTTTTCTTATCGGCCAGTTTGGAGTAGTCGCGGTCAGGGACGGCTATCTCGCTGTGGATTCTCTTCCCATAGAACTCTGCTCCGGTCAGGGCTCCTACCACCTTTCGAGCATCGGCCTTGCGGACATCAAAGAGCGAGTAGGCCGGGAGGAGGTCGATTCGCCCCACGTCCACACGTTTCCCCTGCACAAGTTTGTTGAGCATGTCGATGAGGTTTCCGGCAAAGAATCCGTCGCGTTTGCCCAGGTTGATGTAGACACGCTCCATGCCTCTGGCCGCAGTGCGACGGTCCTTGTCGGCTTCCGATGACGGGCGTGATATATCCATTCCTTTCTTCTCGCGGCGCGCCTTCTTCTCCTTGGGGTTGACATCGATGTCGTCAATCTCCGGCACACCCTTGTAGTAGTCGAGCAGGCGGTTGAATTCCAGGGATATGACACGCTTGATGAGGTCCTCTTCAGAGAGCCATTCGAGTTTGCGTGAGATTCCGGGCAGATAGCGCGCTATCTCTTCCTCGTTGACCTTGACACGCTCAAGGCGGTCAGCCAGATTGTAGAGCTGTTTCTCGATGATATGCTCAGGGGTGGGCACCTTCAGTCGCTCGAAAGTCTTCCCTATGGTGCGCTCTATCTCGCGGAGGCGCCCCTGCTCGCGTGAGTGTATTATGGCCACTGAGACACCTGACTTTCCGGCACGCCCAGTTCGGCCTGAGCGGTGTGTGTAGACGGCCACATCGTCGGGCAGGCCATAGTTGATGACATGTGTGAGGTCGCTCACGTCGAGGCCGCGGGCCGCCACATCGGTGGCCACGAGTATCGGGACGACGCGGTCGCGGAATTTCTTCATCACGATGTCGCGCTGCTGCTGCGAGAGGTCGCCGTGGAGAGCCTCTGCATTATATCCGTCGCGGATCAGTGAGTCGGCAATCTCCTGTGTGTCACGGCGTGTGCGGCAGAAGATGATGGCATAGATGCCGGGAGAGTTGTCGACAACACGTTTCAGGGCCAGATATTTGTCGTGAGCCTTCACCATATAGTAGATGTGGCGCACATTTTCGGCGCCCTCATTGCGCGAGCCCACCACAATCTCCTCATAGTCTTTCATATAGTTCTTGGCTATCTTCAGGATGTCCTTTGGCATGGTGGCAGAGAAGAGGAGCATCTTGCGTTGCTCGGGGACATGCTTGAGAATCTCCTCGAGCGACTCGAGAAATCCCATGTTCAGCATCTCGTCTGCCTCGTCGAGCACAACGGTTGTGACATTGTCAAGATGGACCACACCGCGGTTGATGAGGTCGATGAGGCGCCCGGGGGTCGCCACGATGACCTGTGCGCCTGCACGGAGCGCCCTTATCTGGCTCTCGATGCTCGAGCCGCCATAGACCGGAATCACCTTGATTCCCGGGATGAAGCGCGAGAAGTCGGCAAGATCGCCTGCTATCTGGAGGCAGAGCTCGCGTGTGGGCGAGAGTATCAGTGCCTGGGTGGCCTTGATATTAGGGTCGATGCGCTGCAACACGGGGAGTCCGAATGCGGCTGTCTTTCCTGTTCCGGTCTGTGCGAGGGCCACTATGTCAGTGGCGTCGCCTAGGAGTCGTGGGATGACACGCTCCTGAATAGGCATCGGTTTCTCAAACCCCATCTCCTCGACTGCACGTCTCAGAGGCTCGTTCACTCCAAGTTCTTCAAATGTCATATGTCTTAGTGTTTTTTGTTTCTATCAATTACTTAACCCACACAGTGGGGTTGAGTTTCGTACGCTCGTTCCTGACCTCGAAATGGAGCATTGCCACATCTCTGAGGGGGTCAGGAGCGATAACCCCCAGAGTCTGTCCGGCCTTCACCTGCTGTCCCTTCTTCACGTTGGCGGCTGTCAGGCCGGCGTACACCGACAGATATGAGCCGTGGCGCAGCATTACAATCCATCCATAGCCCGGCTGCTGTATAATAGCTGAGACTGTCCCTGCGAAGATGGCCCGGGCAGATGATCCGCGGCGAGTCTCGATGTCGATGCCGGAGTTGTCAACCATCACATGCTTGAGTGTGGGATGAGGCTGGCGCCCGAAACCTCTCACTATCTTATAAGAACCGCTGACGGGAAAAAGAAGTTTGCCCTTGTTGTTGCGGAACGAGCCGGTGAGTGCGGCGGGCGATGTCTCGGCGGCCTTCTTTGTGGCTGCTCGGGCAGAGGCCACCTCGGCCGACGATGGTCCCTCAGCCTTAGATGCGGTGCCATGAGCCTTTCCTGCCTGAGGCTTTGCCTTCGCGCCCTGATTCTTGGCCTTGGCTTGAGCCAGTTCCCGCTGGCGTCGTTCCTTCTCCTCGCGCTCCATGCGGGCCTGCTCCTCGGCTATGAGGCGGTCCAGCTCGCGGTCGAGGGCGGCCGACCGTTGCTGCTGTTCCTTGAGTTCGCGGCGCAGACGTGCATCCTCCTTGCGCAGGGAGGCCACGAGTTTCTTCGACTCTGCCTGCTTGGCCTCGAGGGAGTGTTGCTGTTGCTCTGCGTTGCGGCGCGCCACATCGTGAGAGTGTCTCAGTCCTGTCAGTTGGCGGCGGTGAGAGGCAATGCGGTCGATGGCCGCCTCAATCTCCTCTGCCTTCCCCTTGCGCCACTCTGCAAAGCGTCTCAGATAGCGCAGCCTGCTCCATGCCTCAGAGAACGACTTTGAGGCAAAGATGAAGTTGATGACGTTCAGGTTTCCTGCCGATGGCTGAATCTTGGACATTGCCTGGGCATAGGATTGGCGGAGGCCTTCGAGCTCATGCTCCATCACTGCGATGGAGTCTGAGGTGAGCTGTATCTCCCCCTTAATCGAGTCTACATGGCTTCTCAGTCGGCTCACCTCGATGGTCTGGGTCTTGATGTCGGCATTGAGTGAGTTCAGTTGGCCCATGCGGCGCTTGAGCTCAGCGTCGTTCACATTTATCTTGTCTGAGGTCTCAGAGATGCGCTTGTGGGCGGTGTCCTGTTCGCGGCGCACATTCTCCACCGTCCTTGCCGGCTTCTTCTGCTTGCGTTTCTGGCGTGGGGCAGCATCGACAAGAGCCTGTCCCCCCAGGGCGAGGAGCAGGGCCACGGCAATGATGCGGAGAATTCTCAGACTTTTTGTCATTGCTTGGAAAGGGCTTTAAGCAGTGATGAGGCGCGGATGAGTTTATAGCCTGACGGTATGGCGAAGGGGCGTGTTGTGAGGGGGACATCCCTCTCCGCGCGATCGAGGTTGAGCGATATCTCAGCCTCCAGTTCCTTCCCGGGGGTCACTACGCTGACGGTCACCTCTCCGGGGGTAGGATAGGAGACGACGGCTGTACGTTGACCTGAGGTGAAGGCCACGGCGGCGATGCGATTGTCAGGGAGAGAGACGCCGAAACCATAATCTATCCCTCCGGCCGGGTTGATGGTGTAGGCATCCGGGCCGACCGGGAGAATCTCGGCTCCCTTTAGGTTAGGCACGGAGTCGCCAAGCGTGAAGAACTGTCCAAGCATGAGAGCCTGCAGGTTGCCGACGTTAGCCGGAAAGCCGTCGAGGAGCCTGGGGATGCTCTCGGCCATATACATCCGGTTGGGTTTGGCGTAGCCGAAGATGGAGTCCTGCGTAATATACATGGCGCCCATCTCCATCCCCAGAAAGCGGAGCGAGAGGCGCATATCTTTTCCTCTAGACATGGTCAGTGTGCCGCTCAGTTTAGGGAGTCCGGAGTCGTTGATGCGCACACTCACGGGGACACTCATGGTTTGCCACGCGACGGCCTCCTCAGCGAGGGCGCGGGCCATCTGCTCAGGTGTGCCGGTGACGGCGGGCGTGTTCTGCCTCCCTGACACACCCTTGTGCGAGGCACATGAGGATGCCAGCAGAGTCAGTGTAATGGTGATGAACAGTATGAAGCGTGAGTGGAGGTGTCGGGGGGTCATTCGTAGTAAAATGTCTTGTTCTTCACTTTGCGGGACAGGAGCTCATTGCCTGGGTCGAGGGCCAGGGCTTTTTTCCAGAACTCAAGTGCGGCAGCCGGCTCGCCGTCCATGAAATATATGTCGCCGGCATGTTCGTAGATCTCGGCCCCCAGATCATCGTTAGTGGCTAGGGAGAGAGCGCGGTCTATCTGCTCGCGCGCCTTGGCATACTCCTTGCGCTTGAACAGCACCCATGCATAGGTGTCGATGTTTGTGGCGCTCTCGGGGGTCTCGCCGACCACCTTCTCTATCATGGCGAGGGCCACATCGAGGTCACCCCCGCTGCAGGCCATGAAGTAGGCGCAGTTGTTGAGGGCCAGGAGGTTCTCGGGATTGTATCTGATGGCGAGCTCATACATGGTGAACGCGCTGTCGGCCATGTTCTCTTTGTAGAGATTGTCGCCGATGGCCGTGTAGAGGTTAGAGAGTGCCACTACGTCTGTGGAGTCGGCCGTCTCGAGTGCTCGCTGATACTGTGTGGCCGCCTTGGCGGTCTCATTGTTGATGGCATAGACAGACCCCAGTTTGAAGTGGAGCATTGAGTTGTCGGGGTAGTAATGGAGGGCGCGGCTGATGGCATCCTCTGCCTTGTCATAGGCCTCCTCCTGGATGTATAGGCTTGAGAGGAGGTCCCATCCCTCAGGGTCGGCCGGGTCGAGCCCCAGTGTCTGCTCCTGCTGCTCAGCGGCGTGCGCATATTTCCCGGTCTGCACCAGATAGGCGGCATACAGGGCATGTATGTCATGCTCGAGAGGGTGCTGAAGCACCAGGGTATCAAACAGTTGCACGATGCGGGGCTGCTGCAGTGAGTCGGCATAAATCTCGGAGATGTATGAGCGGAGGATGGCCAGTTTGGTGTTCACGTCGAGATTGTCCTGACCAAGAGCCACAAACACCTCGCGGTCATATCCGGCAGAGTCTCCGAGAGCCTTGAAATACTGGGCTTTGGAGTAGCGGGCATAGCCACTCGTGGGGTCGAGCTCGCAGGCCCGTTCATAGAACTCCAGAGCCTTTGCCTTGTCGCCGAACATGGTGTAGATATCGCCGGAGAACACGCTGAATTCCGAACTGTTGGGATATTTGTTTCTCAGTCTGTCAGCCTCGGCGAGGATGGAGACAGTGTCGTTCTGGTTGAAGAACACCTGGATCTTGCTCGACGAGAGTCCGACGCTCGGACCCTCTGTCACTTCCATCGAGTCGTAGAGGGCTATGGCACGGGTGGCATTCTCAGGTAGCCCTGTGCGCGCCAGAGCATCGGCCAGCACGCCGGTCACCTCAGGCCGTTCAGGGTGATGAAGGTGAAGAGTCTTCCAGACATCGAGAGCCTGCTCGTGGCGCCCCATGCGGTCGAGCAGCATGCCGTAGCGCGCTCCGGACTGGAAGTCGGCCGGATTGGCCTCATAATAGTCTCCCATGAGGGTCAGGGCGCGGTTGAGCGAGTCGGTTGATGGGAGCATGATGAGATAACGCGCCAGTTCAAGCCCCGTCTCGCGGTCGGCGGGATTGAGAGCGTGGGCGCGCTCAAGGAGCTCGAATGAGGCGTCGTGGCGGTCCTGGGAGCGGGCTCTCAGAGCCTCAAGATACAGGTAGTCTGCCTTGTCGACATCCTCACGCGAGGGTAGGCTCCCCTTCTTGGGGGCAGCCATCAAGCCGCCCATGATGAGGAGCAGGCACAGGATTATGGGGAGTCTTCTCATAGTGTAAATGTCAGTCGGTGCCTGTGTGGCCGAAGGCGCCATCGCCGCGGACGGTCTCGTCGATGCGGTCGACAGGCTCCCACTCCACTTTGACATATTCCTTCACCACGAGCTGAGCAATGCGCTCGCCGGGGGATATGGTGTAAGGCTCGTTAGAGAGATTGATGACTATAATGCCGATTTCGCCGCGATAGTCAGCATCGATGGTGCCGGGGGTGTTGACGAGCGATATGCCATGCTTGAGGGCAAGGCCAGAGCGGGGTCTCACCTGACACTCGTAACCGCGGGGGAGCTGCATGCGCAGCCCCGTGGGGATGAGGCGGCGTTCCAGCGGCCCCAGGGTGATGGGGGCATCGATATTTGCGCGGACGTCCATGCCTGCGGCTGAGGGGGTCTCATATGTGGGCAGTCCATTGCCCGACTTATTGATGATTTTTACCTTGATTGTTTCCATACTGATTCAACAAGCGAAAGTAAGAAAAATCCACCAATCGGTCATAATTTTTCGTTAATTTTTTTGAAGTTTCTGCCGAAAGCCCCTATCTTTGCGTTTGATATGTGTGGGAAATCCACATTCCAGTCGAAATAAGTCAAGCAACTCAACAAACAACAAAATAACAAGTTTTTCTATGTATCAGCAACAAGTATCGTTCAAGGACGCCGTGGTGCGCGCCCTCACCGTGAACTATTGCAATTTTGAGGGGCGCTCATCGCGCTCGGAATACTGGTGGTTCTGCCTCTTCACCTTCATCCTCGGAGCGGTCGTAAGTGTCATCTTCTCGTTCAGCGAGACGCTCGAGACCATCGTCACGAGCGTTGTCTGGCTCGCTCTGCTCCTGCCGAGCATTGGTGTAGGTGTGCGCCGTCTCCACGACATAGGCCGCACGGGCTGGTGGCTTCTCATCAGTTTCATTCCCCTTGTCGGGGCTATACTTCTCATCATCTGGTTTGTGCGCGACAGCGATCCGCAGCCCAACCAGTATGGTCCCGTCCCGAACCTTGCATAGCCTATATAATTCATAGCAAATAGCGCCCCGCACACACATTCACATAGTGATGCGGGGCGCTGTTTGTCTTATGAACGCTTTGAACGGCAGTCCTTCTTGCCAATGTCGGGAAATAATCTGAACTTTGCAATTGAAACAACGCAGAGGCCTTGTTGTGCAAATTAGCCCCATTTATTTTGTCAATCAAAAAAATGTGCTTATATTTGCGATGTCGAGAGACCTGCCGCATGGCATAGTCCTCCCGATCTTCAAAATCCGCCAACCGGGTTTTGACGACATATTGAAAAGGCGTTTACTTAACGTTTCTTTCTGACGTCTCGGAACTTCGCAACTTCCCTAAGGCAGGTCATGTCTATGTCAGAAATGAAGCAACGGTAGACGGCCGTGCCTAATGTTCACCGGTACCCCCCACAGAGGGCAGGCTCGCGCATAGTCATAATCGGGGATAAGTGAGGGTGAGGGTGGGCTGGCCCTCAGAGACGGCTGTTGCCGGTCACACATATAAGGTGGCTCTCCGTTAAATTAGGTATCAATAAGCGAATAGGCTGCCCTGGAGAAAGTCTCCGGGGTGGCCGTTTTTGTAGTATGAAAGGGTGTGGAGTTGTTAGTCGGCATTATGGCACGGTTTGGGGGCATGGCAGGATGTAATTTTGCGGAAAAAGAGATTCAGCCATGCAAAAGAGAACGTCACAACAACAGCACAAGTGTGAGACACTCGCGCTTGTGGACTATAGTCATCACAATCTGCGCCCGGATATCGATACGGGATATGTGGGGGTGGGGTCGCCACGCCGAATAATGTTGAAAAACAGCAGAGTGCGTGTCGTCGACGGCCTCTGCTATGCCCACGGAGACGGAACAGAGACCTTTTTCTATTCGGTGCCCGGGAAACTGATGGCCTACAACACTGCGGGGAGGGAGCAGGAATTGGCCGCTGTGATTGGGGATGTCTGCCACGGCATCACGGACGGCGACGGTGTCATTGTCTTTGGTGAGGATGGCTCGCCGCGCCGATTTGTCTGCGACAAGACGGGGAGATGGGAGGAGCGGGAAATCTCTCTTGACATCACTCCTTATATAATAGAGCGGCGCGACATGTCGGTAGAGACGGCGGAGGTGGCAGATGTGAAACTGGCCGGGACTTATGACCAGCGCAACCATCAGCTCACGTCTGAGGACGCCGACAAACTGGGGACTGCGCTCTCGGAGGCCTATAGGCACCTGGTGGATGGGGCAGCAGGAGCAGGGTGCATGGTGCAGCCCGTCCTGGCCCGCTATCGCCTCTATGGCCTCGATGGGAGAGTGCTATACACGTCGGCTCCGGTGATGGTGGCCCCTGCCGACGGAGTCCAGGCCGTCAGCGGTGAAGCCTTGGTGAGTGCAGGGGAAAGCACGGTGTCAGGGATGCGGTTGACTGCCCGTGCATTCAGGCTAGAACTTGTTCCCTCGGTTGTAGCTGACCCTCTGAGGGACACGTATGTGGGGCGTGTGGAACTCATGGTGTCCCCTCAGCTGCACCCTTATATCGACGGGGTGCCTGCAAACTGCAGTTATAAGGGCGCGGATGGAGGTGTGGTTAGATATGAGGTGAATATTCCAGGATATACGGAGCAGTCATCTCCAGTGAAGGCGCGGATGCTCAGTGTGCTGGCAAATGTCGAGAAATCGTTTCGGCCGGATGCGACGGTGGTTCCCACGCTTAAGGATGACCTCAAGACACTGTCGTCACTCCAAATAGGGGGCTCAGCGGCTCCTTTTATCCCCTCGGCATTCAAGGCTCGGTGCTCGGCGCGAAACGGCTCCTCCGTACTTTATGGGGGATTGACGTTTGCTCCGTTCAGCGGCTATGCGCTCCCGGAGATGGCGATAGTCTCAGAGGCTACGGAGTGGGGCATCCCCACGGCGGTGAGGGTGACTATGGCCGACGGGTCGACTGTGGTTCGCGCTGTGACCTCAGGTCGCACCATGTCGGCATTGTCCCCCTTGCTGCTCTATCCCTCGCCGGAGGCCCGCTCAATGCTCATCATCACCGATGAAGGGCGCATGGAATGTCCGCTTACACCATCGCCCTGCGGCAGATGGTCTTACTGGGTCAATCCGGGATGTGTCCCCCTTTCTCCTCCGGAGGGTGGGAGCGGGTTCATACTCCCCTCGGCCTCGCCTTCGGATCAGGAATATCCAGACGCCTTGGCGGTGGCCTCAGCCGATGATCCATTGAGGCTCTTGACGGTCACACACGCAGGTGTGGGACGGGTGACGGCCCTTGCGGCCGCCCCGCGCTCAGGGATGTCGTGGGATTTCGCCCGTGCAGGGTTCTATGCCATGGGAGTGCAGGGGATTGCCGGTGTGCAACCGTCATCGGCACTGACTTCGGTTCATACATCGATTATAGATAAGCGTGGGGTAAAGGCCGGAAGATGTGTGGCTCAGACAGTGGGCGGAGTGGCTGCAGTGGCCGGAGGTGAGCTGCTGCAGTTAACCGGGAGCCGGGTGAAGACTCTGCTGTCTCCCTGTGATGCGGATATGGTGGGCTACTCAACCACACATCAGGGCTTGCTGTATGGGTCAGCAGAAGGGTCGGCTCTCAACCTGCTCACCACCCCTCTCAACACCATCAGCCCCGGAGTGTCGGCACTGATAGCGCTCTCCGACCGTCTGATAGGTGTAGACGAGGGGAGCGGACGGTTCTATGACCTTTCCGTCGAGGTTGATGGTGACCAGACCATCGAGATAACGGCTGTAGCGAGGATAGATGCTAGCGGATGGACACGGGGAATGCTGCGTCTTCCCATCTCAGGACGCTCCCTCTACGGGACGGTAAGGATAACCCCGGTCTTCACCAATCCAATCAATCCAATCAATTCTACCCCCACGCCATGGCTCCCTGCGACTACGCTGACGCTGAGGGGTGATATCGACCATCCGGTGGTCTCACATGTTCTGCTCCCTCACTGCCACGGGGTGAGGGTGGAGGTCAAGATCACAACGCCATATCCAAAATATTTCCGCTATGACCCTTGAAGAACTCATCAAAGAAAATGACCGCCGCATGGCGCTGCGCAAGGCCATGGAATACTCTCCCGTGGAGGGGGAGCCTAACGGCTCGGGCAGGGTGAGGGAGTGCGGGCGGTGGCTGCCGCTGTCGATGGTCATGGATCCGGCCTACTCACCCTCGTTGAGGGGGCATGAGATGGATATGCTGCGTTTCCGCCACGATTTTGAGTATTGGGCCTATAAGTGTGTCCGCATCATAGACAAGGACACTATGCTTGAGATCCCGTTCATGCTCAACGCTCCCCAACGGCGGCTGCTCAGAGTGTTTGAGGATATGAGACGGAGAGAGCAGCCCATACGCCTCATCATGCTCAAGGCACGCCAATGGGGCGGCTCGACCTTTGTCCAGATTTATTTCGCGTGGATCCAGATAGTCCATCGCCGTGGATGGAACTCGCTAATCTGTGCCCATCTCAAGGACTCGGCGGCGAATATCCGCGGGATGTACTCGCGTCTGTTGGCGGCATATCCTGAGGAGTACTGGGAGGAGGAGACGCGCCCGGAGTTTCGGCCCTTTGAGCGCTCGACGAATATCCGCGTTATTCCGGGACGCGACTGCAGGGTGACGGTATGCTCTAGCGAGAACGACGACTCCACGCGCGGGATGGACGTGGCCCTTGCCCACCTCAGCGAGGTGGCATTCTGGCGCGATACTGTCCAGCATAAGCCCTCCAACCTGATTCGCTCAGTCACCTCGGGGATAATGCGCAAGCCCCTGTCGTGTGTGGTGCTGGAGAGTACGGCCAACGGGACGGGCAACTTCTTCCATCGGGAGTGGATCAGGGCACATAAGGACGGGAGCTCGGACAAGGTGTCGTTCTTTGTGCCGTGGTTTGAGATAGACCTCTACTCAGAGCCGGTGGCTGACGTCATGGCGCTCTGGGAGAGCCTAGATGAGTATGAGCGCGGTCTGTGGGAGGAGTTTGAGGGTGTGACTCTCGAGGGGCTGTCGTGGTACAAGACGCGCCGTCGCGAGCATGAGGAGCATCGCAGCATGATGGCAGAGTTTCCGTCTCGCCCCGACGAGGCGTTCACAGCCACCGATGTCAACGTCTTCTCTCCTCAGGCCGTGGAGAGGCTCAGGGAAGGGTGCCGGGAGCCGGATATGAGGGGCGAGGTTCGTCAGGATGGCCCCGGGTTTGCGGAGTGTCCGGAGGGGCGCACGCTTGTGTGGGTGCCTCCCCGTCCGGGGGCATCATATGTGGCGGCTGTCGATGTGGGTGGCCGCTCGGTGGGGGCAGACTGGAGCGTCATAACCGTGGTGGACAGGTGTGGCGAGGAGGGACTGCCGGAGGTCGTGGCCCGATGGAGAGGTCATATAGACCACGACCTGCTGGCACGAAAGGCAGAGAGAATGGCCGGATGGTATAACAATGCGCTGCTGGTGGTGGAGAGCAATACGCTTGAGAGCGATATGGCCGGGGAGGGCCAGTTTATCCTGGAGCGGCTCTCTGACTCGTATCGTAACCTCTATCACAGGCCATCGGGAGATGGAAGCGGCGCTTGGCGAGTGGGGTTTCACACAAACCGCTCGACAAAAGCGGCCATAATAGCCAATCTTGTCGAGGCCGTGCGCGACAGGCTTTACACTGAGCGCGACTCTGAGGCGTGCAATGAGCTGTTGCAGTATGAGCAGCAGCCTGGAGGAGGTTATGCCGCCGCGCAGGGGTGTCATGACGACCTGCTCATGACGCGCGCCATAGCCCTGTGGGTACATGCGAGCGACAAGGCGCCTCGGTCTGCTCCGACGCGCACAGACATCGACTCGCTGCTGTCTCTCACCTGGGTTTGAGCGAGGGGTGGCTCTGGGGGATGGTTGATGGCTTAAAAGTGTCAATAATTGTCCTAATTCACCGATTTTAGATTCATTGGAGCATATTTATTCAAAAAAAATGTGAAAACATTTGGTGGATTCATGTAAAGTGAGTAATTTTGCATCGCTTTTAAGGCGGAACGCCCATGGCGGCGGACGCACTATAAGGAGCATGCCTCTTTAGCTCAGTTGGCCAGAGCACGTGATTTGTAATCTCGGGGTCGTTG
>JAMPAK010000004.1 GCA_023667285.1 Muribaculaceae bacterium | reverse complement strand
TGTTCTCAGGGCAGGCAATGGCCCAGCGAACACTCCCCGGCATGAAGTCGGTGGAGGTAAAGGCGAGTATGGTTGACGGTTTTTATACAGGCAATTCTCGCAACTGTGGTTATTCTTTCGGTGTCTATTACTCTGTTTTCAAAGGCAACAACGCCCATGAATGGGTATTCGGCGGCGAGTATCTCCAGACCTACAAGCCTTACGGAGAAAAGGGTCGTATTCCTATTGCAGATTTCTATGCTGAAGGCGGATATAATCTGCATCTAATCAGTGACTATTCGCAGACGATTCACCTCTATGCAGGATTATCGGCTCTATGCGGATATGAGACGGTAAACTGGGGAAGGTCTGTGCTGAAAGATGGAGCGACACTACAAGCCGGGGATGCTTTTATCTACGGTGGAGCGATAAATGTTTCGGCAGATTTCTATCTGTCAGACAATTTCGCTCTCGGTGTCAACATCAAAGAACGATTTATATTCGGCAATGACACTTCACACTTCAGATTCTCCTACGGCCTCCATGCCAAATACTCATTTTAGCCTATGAGATACACGAAGAATGATATTCCGAAAATGTCGATTACGGCATTTTTGGATGCCCTCGGCGAGAAGCCTGTAAAGGTATACGTGGATTTGAAGCTCTACTATGCTCCCCATCGTGATGATGTCGAACCGATGTATGGGGTACATCCCTTTTTTACACATATAATAATAGAACCACAGAACTAACAATATGGCGACAATAAAAGTGATATTCAGAGCTTCTTCATCCGAATCGGCAGAAGGAACTCTTTTCTATCGCATCATTCACAAGCGGAAGATGCGGCAGATTCATTCCGGGCATCGCATTGGTCGCAGCGAATGGGATGATGATACGGGTGAGTTGGTAATTAATGCTGATTCATCAAGGACAGAATACCTCCATTCCGTTCAATGCAGTATCAAAGAAAGCATTGCACGATTCCGTCAAATCATTGCAAGTCTTGACAAAACGTCCGGCGAGTACACTGTGGACGATGTGATTGGCAAGTATCTTATTCCTGATACGGTGGTAGGTTATATCTCATACGCCCGCAAACTTATAGCCGATTTGAAGAAGATTGGCAAAGTAAGGATGGCAGATCATTACACAACGGCAATCAACCGTTTCATTCGCTTTAACGGCGAGGGTGAGGTGTTGTTTGCCGATTTCAATTCAAGCCTTATGGAGCAGTTTGAGTGTCATCTGAAGGAGAACAAGATTTGCATGAACAGCATATCCTATTATATGCGTAACCTTCGTGCTATCTATAACAAGGCTGTCGAAGCCGGGATTACGGAATCAGTCAATCCTTTCAGACATGTCTACACCGGCATAGCCAAGACCGTAAAACGTGCCGTAAAGATTGATATTGTCAAGGCGTTAAAGGCGATGGATTTACGCGGAGACAAGTTGGCAGAATTGGCAAGAGACCTGTTTATGTTTAGTTTTTACACCCGGGGTATGGCGATTATAGACATGGCTTATCTGCGGAAGAGCAATCTGAAGAACGGCATACTCTCTTACCGCCGACAAAAGACCGGACAACAGTTGAATATCAAGTGGGAGCCACAGATGCAGCGGATAGTTGACCGCTATTCCGACAAGGTGTCGAAAGTCTGTGGCACGGCTGCCCTGTCGGTAATGGTCATAATGATTGCCATATACTTCACAGCGTCAAGCAGATTGCTTGCAGTGGTTTGGGCCTTTATGGCACCTGCAATGCTGTTTGCGATAGGAGGTCCTCTTCAGTATGCGATAGTCAGATTTGCCAAAGGAGGAGAGATGCTTGGAGGCGCGGGCATTCAAATCGCCTTCAATGTTTCGAATGCGTGTGCGGCAATGTTGGGTGGCATGGCTATCAATATGGGATTTGGTATTGCATCGCCGGCATTGGTCGGTGCGCCTCTTGCTATGGTTGGTGCCTTTATGCTTTATCTGCTACATAGAAAGTACAATCAGTAAACACTTTTTACTGCGAATACAGTAATAAAGTATAGACTTTGTCATCGTGATGATTACCACTATAGTGACAAAGTATGATTCTTGCCACCGGAGTCTCGGATGCCGATGCATATCGAAACAAGGCATCTTTACCTGCCCTTTTGCCGGTGTTGGTGACTTTTGTAAATGGACCAATCCGGAAATAGCATCCGTGTTATACGGCAAACTTATAGATAAAGCCGACCGACTGCCCATGGCAAGAGGAAAGAAGATAATACCCGTGCTCTTCTTGAAAAAAAGCCAAAGAATCTGTCGGAAGACATAGCAATAATGTATCCTGAGGATATGATTCAAATGCTTTATGCGGACTGACAGGATTGGACTGGTGATAGTTGAAAATCGCTTGAACGACCCGTCTGAAACCGTTTTTGATTTACATTTTCAGCAAGGACGAGCCGTTGTCAGAGTTATTCAGAGAACGGCGAGCCGAACGGAAAATCGAGCCGAAGTCAGCTGAATAGCTGACCGACAAGACAATCATGTTGCCATTATTCTTAATATAGCGTTCGCGATAATAGGGATTTACGCTCGAATATCCCCATGCCGGATATTTAGTGCCTTTTTTATCAAACATATACATCCAACTTGCCTCGAACGTCCAATGTTTGTCCGGCTTAAACTCAAGGCTGAGCGCATCTCCGTTTTCATCCTTGGCCACATAATTGCCGCTTAGATATTTCCCTGGGATTTTTCTCCAATATAAAATCGTGTATGGGCCCTTGTTCCACCAGACTGTAAAGTTTCCCTCACATGATGTCAGATGGTGACACCAACTATCGCCCATTGTCTCATAATGATCCAGCCCTATGTTTACATTGGCTCCGAATCCGGCTATATCGCTGATCTTTATATTCAAATTTCCTCCGGCATACCAACTGCGCCGCGCGTTAATCGACTGCGAGAGGAACAATTTGTCTCCAATATAGAACATATCGTCCATCACAAAGTCGATTATATTTCGATAGTTCATCAGCAGAGAGGCGCTGAACTTCTTATATTTGAAGGAGGGCATCAGTTGATACAGGAAATTCTGAGACACCTTGAGGCCGGGGTTTCCGTTTGATATGAGATATGGAGATTGCTGCTGGGGATAATCCGTCAAAGCCGACAGCGAAGGGATGCTCGGAGAGTACTGGAATGCTGCTGCAAGGCTCCATTTCTGTGTCATATTCCATGACGCCTGAACAGTTGAGATATTGCGTATAAAGTGACGCTTGTTGAGGTCGTTCTTTATCCAATACATCTTGGCTCCGGTAGAGACGGAAAAATAAACCTTCCCGACCTGCTGCCCGAGATGCACATAGACATAATTATTGTTTTCAGTAAGAATGGGCTTATAATCAGACGAAAGGTAGGTGTTCGTGCTGTGCGAGACGGTGTTCTGGTATCCTCCCGACAGCGATGTCTTGTCACTGAATTGATGAGTGTAACTTATCTCACTGATAAGCGACCTGCGACGGCTGTCGACGTCCATTATGTAGTCAGATGTAGAGCCATCGCTAAAAGTATAGCCATTATGTCGTCTGTAATCACCTGAACTTAAAGTCCCGACCACCTGTATCTCCATTGAGTTTTTCTCATTGAAATCTCGTTTGAAGAACAGGTCGAGAGAGGGTGCGAGGTCCTTTGATTTTATCAAGTTTTGATTCTTGTATTCACCAAGATATGAGTCGATCGTGTTTGCCAGAGAACGTCTTTTATTGAAGCTCGGAGTCACACGAAACATCGCAGAGAATACTGTATTGATATTTGGGCTGTAGTCATACTTAAGCCCAATATTGTGATAGTGATAATTGAATGGATTTCGGTCGTGTTGCTCAAGGTCCACACGAAAATCATTCCCGATATAGCTCTCTGAAATATTGTCGAATACATCCTGGTAATTGCGCCACGATGGGTTATAACTGAGTGAGAACTGTGAGGGTCCCTGGTGATAGGATGCTCGGACGCTGCCGTCAACAAATGCTGTGTTGACAGCACTTCGTCCCCAAATATAAACCTGACCGCCGTCTGATCGTTTCTTAAGCGTTATGTTGAGAAACCCTTTATTCCCTTGGTCTGCATATCTGGCAGGCGTTATTCTTGAAAACTCGATTTTTGCAATATCTTTTGGCTGCAAGGCATTAAAATCCTCTATTGTTGACGGAATGCCATTGATTAGAATCACTGGTGTTCCTCCATCAACACTCAAAGACCGATTTATTGGGTTTGCCTCCAATCCGGCCAATGGCAACTTTTGAAACAGGCTGATGGAGGTGGAAGAAGCATTTACATCTGCCCCCGACGGAAAAATCACGGTTCTGCCTTTTACATCAATCATCGAGTTGGCAGTAACCTCAACCTCGCCCAGTGCAACTCCCTCCGTCAGATATATCGTGCCAACATTTACGTTCTTGTTGCCAGGCACTATCAGAATCTCAGCCGGCGAAAATCCTGTCATTGATATTTCGAGATTCACGTCAGATTTTACATTTGTTGAGATTTCAAAAGAGCCATCTTCATTTGTTGTCACACCGGTAATGAATTGGCTTCCCGACATCAATCGGCAAGATGCTCCAACGATAGCGATAGAGTCATTATCTGAACGGACTTCTCCCTGTATAGTTCTGGCGGACAATGTCCCCATATAGAAAATGATAGCCACAATTATAAACGTTAAACGTGTCATCTCTTTTATATCTGGTAAAACAATGCAAAAATACAAAAAGTTTCAATATATACTCGTAAAGATTCTGGCAAAATACCAAAAGTTTCAAGGTATACCTGTAAAGGCTATTGGATTCATGTCTGGCGTGATCTCTATAAACATTGATTTGTAAACAATCGCTTAAATGATTAATTTTGCGGACGTAAAGTTATGCCAGCATGAAATATTTCTTCGTAGCCGGGGAGGCTTCCGGCGACATACACGCCGCGCAGGTGATAAAAGAGCTCCGGCTCTTTGACCCCCATGCAGAGATTAGGTTTCTCGGGGGGGACGAGATGGCTTGGGCAGCCGGGTCTGAGCCTATCGTCCACTACCGCAGGATGGCCTACATGGGTTTCATCAGCGTGGTCAGCCATCTCCCGGAGGTCCTTGACAATCTCAGGAAGGCCAAAGAGGTCATAAAATCCTGGCGTCCTGACCGCGTAGTGCTTGTAGACTATCCAGGCTTCAACCTCAAACTGGCCGACTATGCTCATTCACTCGGCATTCCCGTCGATTATTATATAGCGCCAAAACTTTGGGCTTGGAAGGAATATCGGCTTAAGAAACTCAAGAGGGTGACAGACCGTGTATTCTCTATTCTCCCCTTCGAGCCTGCCTGGTTCGCCGAACGGGGACTGAAGGTGGAGTATGTAGGCAATCCGTCGGTCGAGGAGGTCGAGAAGGCTCTCGAAGGGATGGAAAGCGCCGAAGAATTCCGCAGGCGGCTCGGCCTTGACTCCAGACCTATCCTGGCCCTCGTCCCCGGAAGCCGCAGGGGTGAGATCAAGTCAAACCTCCCGGTGATGGACGCCGTGGCTCGCAGACATCCCGATTTTCAAGCCGTGATAGCCGGCGCGCCCTCCATTGAAGAGGAGTTCTACCGTGGATTCTCTGATTTTCCCGTTGCTGAGGCGACTACGCTCCAGCTCATGGCTCGGTCCAAGGCCGCTCTCGTCACCTCAGGGACAGCCTCGCTTGAGAGCGCTCTGGCCGGGACTCCACAGGTGGTCTGCTACAGAGCCGTGGGGTGGAAATGGGCAGCCAATCTTTTCACCCACATTCTAAAAATCCCATATGTATCCCTTCCCAATCTCATTGCCGGTCCCATCGACCGTCTGACGCGCACAAAGGTCAACCGTGAGGCCGCCAAGACAGGAGTGAGAGGCTGTGTGGTCCCGGAGATGCTCGTCCACAACTGCACCCCCGATGCCGTCGACCGCCAACTCACGCCATTGCTTTCAGACACCCCTGAGCGACAAGCACAGCTGAGCGGCTACAGACTGATCAGAGAACGGCTTCACACTCCCAGGCACGCAGCAGTGACCGTTGCAGAACTGTTGGCACAGTAGTTTTGTTATTTCCATATGGACGAACCAAGACATCAAACCGTGGTCCGCTACATTGCTCCCCTGCGCGAGGGTGGCTCATTGCCCGCGCTTGCCGAGGCCGACGACGGGTTCAAATATGTGGTGAAATTCCGTGGCGCCGGCCATGGGACCAAGACCCTCATAGCCGAGTTCATCGGCGCCATGGTGGCAAGGCGCATGGGGCTTCCGGTTCCTGAGCCGGTATTTCTCGATGTAGACGAGCGCTTTGGAATCACTGAGCCTGACGAGGAGATACAGGACCTCCTCAAAGGGAGCCGTGGCCTGAACATGGGGCTGCACTATCTGGCCGGAGCATTGACGCTCGATCCCTATGTCAATCCCGTGGACGGGCGCATGGCCTCAGACATCGTATGGCTCGATGCCTACCTCACAAACGTCGACCGAACACTGCGAAACACCAACATGCTCGTGTGGCACGGCACGGAGACATGGCTCATAGACCATGGTGCATCGCTATACTTCCATCACTCCTGGTCAGACCCCGCAAAAGCCGCTCTCTCACCCTTTCCATACATAAAGGATCACGCACTGCTCCGCAAAGCAGACGACCTAGAGGGTGCCGACCACAGAGCCCACCAGGCCATAACGCCGGAGTTCATCGCGCAGGTGACAGCCATGATTCCAGATACATGGCTCGAATGGCCCGGCGCACCTGGGACTCCCGATGAACTCCGAGAGGCATATCGCAGATTCCTCACAGACCGTCTTGAAAATTCTGAAATCTTCTTACGCAAAGCCATCGATGAACGCCGAACACTTATATGAATATGCCGTGCTGCGCTATGTCCCGAGAGCAGAGCGCGGGGAGTTTGTCAACATCGGGCTCGCCATGATGTGCAAGCGCCAGAAATGGCTCCGGCTGGAGGTCAAGATTGACGAGAGACGCATCAGCGCATTAGGGTCGACCATCTCCATCGAGTGTATCAGGCATCAGTTGAAAGCCTTCGAGGATATCGCTGCCGGACTCCCTGAAGCCGGACTCATTGCCCAGTGTCCCGTGGAGGAGCGTTTCCGCTGGCTCACGGCCGCTAAAAGCGCCTGCATCCGCACATCGCCGGTCCACCCCGGCCTGTCCTCAGATCTCGCTGCCACCTTCCGCCACATATTCGCCGAGCAGGTGGAGTGACACTTGCATATCTCATATTTTTTTTGTAACTTTGTATCTTATGCAAGGAAACAGAAAAGAAGAACAGAATTACGAACAGAACATAATAGTCAAAGGCGCCAAGGTCAACAATCTGAAGGGGATTGACGTAGAGATTCCCCGCGGAAAGCTCGTAGTGGTCACGGGAGTGAGCGGTTCGGGCAAGTCATCGCTAGCCTTCGACACCCTCTATGCTGAGGGACAACGTAGATATGTGGAGAGTCTAAGCAGTTATGCGCGCCAGTTCATGGGCAAGATGCCCAAGCCTGAATGTGACGCCATTCTCGGCCTTCCACCGGCCATTGCCATAGAGCAGAAGGTCAACACTCGCAACCCCCGAAGCACCGTAGGGACATCCACTGAGATTTACGATTATCTCCGCCTGCTTTACGGACGTGTGGGCCACACATACTCACCCATCTCAGGCGATGAAGTCAGGAAACACACTGTCGAGGACATAATAGCGGCTGCCCGACGCCGTCCTGAAGGGACACGCATGGCCGTCACCTCGCCCATCATTCTCCCAGAGGGACGCTCGTTCGAGACACAGCTCGATGTCTATCTTAAGGCCGGCTATGCCCGCGTGATGGACAGCGGCAACAACTTCCTGGCCATCGAAGACCTCATCCCGGAGGTCAAGAAAAGCCCCTCGACATTCAATGCCACAGACTATCACCTGGTGGTGGACCGTCTGTCTGTGGCACATGAGGGTGATGAGCTGAGCCGACTGGCAGACTCTGCCGAGACCGCATTTTTTGAGGGGCGCGACAGACTGCGGCTAGTGTTCTGGAACCCCGATGGCAATGTTGAGACACTCGAATTCTCCAAGATATTTGAGGCTGACGGCATGAAGTTTCAGGAACCTTCCGACATGATGTTCAACTTCAACAACCCCGTGGGTGCTTGTCCTCGCTGCGAAGGCTTCGGGCGAGTGCTGGGGATAGACGAGCGGCTGGTGGTGCCTGACACCTCCGTCTCCATCTACGACGATGCCGTAGCCTGCTGGCGCGGCGAGAAGATGAGCGAGTGGAAGAGAGTCTTCATCCATGACTCGCAGCAATATGGATTTCCTATCCACAAACCCTACGCAGACCTCTCGCAGGCCGAGCGCGACCTGCTGTGGCATGGTCCCAAAAAGCCGGGGCGCACCACCTATGGCGAGTTCCCATCCATCGACAATTTCTTCCGCATGGTGGACGAGAATCTATACAAGATACAGTATCGTGTGATGCGCGCGCGATATCAGGGCAAGACCACCTGCTCGCTCTGCGGCGGTTCAAGGCTCAAGCCTGAGGCCGGCTATGTCAAGGTGGGAGGACGCTCCATCGGCGAACTCGTGAGGATGCCCGTGAGCGACCTTGCCGAGTTTTTCAACACACTTGTCCTGCCCGAAAGAGATGCAGAGATAGCCCGCAGGCTTCTCCCCGAGATACGCAACAGACTGGGCTATCTCGTGGAGGTCGGACTTGGCTATCTCACTCTCGACCGTCTCAGCAACAGCCTCTCAGGCGGTGAGAGCCAACGCATCAACCTCGCCACATCGCTGGGCAGCAGCCTTGTGGGGTCGCTCTACATTCTCGACGAACCCTCCATAGGGCTTCACTCGCGCGACACGGAGAGACTTATAGCCGTCCTGAAAAAACTTAGAGACCTGGGCAACACGGTCGTAGTCGTTGAGCACGACGAGGAGATAATGCGCGCTGCCGACTATCTGATTGACGTAGGTCCCGATGCCGGACGACTGGGGGGCGAGATTATATTTCAGGGAGACCCCAACGACATCACAGCCCTCTCCTCAGCCCCCGGAGCCAAGAAAAGTTACACTGCGCGCTATCTATCAGGCGCATTGACCATCCCTGTGCCAAGCCATAGACGCAAGTGGCGCGACTCAATCACCATCACCGGCGCCCGTGAGCACAACTTGAAGGATATCGACGTGACCTTCCCTCTTGGAGTCATGACCGTGGTGACCGGCGTGAGCGGCTCGGGCAAGTCGACACTTGTGAGAGACATCTTCTATCGTGCCGTCAACCGCCTGCTCGGCAATCCCGGTGAGGCGCCGGCATTCCACCGCGACATCTCGGGTGACATAAAGCGGCTCAAGGGAATCCAGTTTGTGGATCAGAATCCCATAGGCAAGTCAACCCGCTCCAATCCCGCCACATATCTCAAGGCTCTAGATGAGATACGCAAACTCTTTGCGTCCACCCAGGCCGCTAAACAGATGGGATTCACGGCCGCCCACTTCTCGTTCAACTCTGAGGGCGGACGCTGTGAGGCTTGCAAGGGGGAAGGCTCAATCACCATCGAGATGCAGTTCATGGCAGATATCACCATCCCCTGCGAGGAGTGTCACGGGAAAAGATACCAAAAGGAGATTCTCGATGTCGAGTATCGCGGCAAGAATATCTATGATATCCTCGAGATGACTGTCGATGAGGCAATAGAGTTCTTCAGCGAGGATAAAGACGTCCAGACCAAGCGGATAGTGAAGCGCCTGCAGCCACTCCAGGATGTGGGCCTCGGCTATATCAAGATCGGCCAGAACTCCTCGACCCTCTCAGGGGGTGAGAACCAGCGTGTGAAACTCGCATCCTTCTTTGCCGATGAGAGCAAGGAACCTCAGATGTATATCTTTGACGAGCCTACTACCGGACTGCATTTCAACGATATAGCCACATTGCTCCGCTCGTTTGACCGCCTCATCTCTATGGGACACTCCGTGCTTATAATCGAGCACAACATGGATGTAATCAAATGTGCCGACCATGTCATCGACATCGGCCCTGAGGGTGGAGATGCCGGAGGCACCGTGGTGTGTGCCGGTACACCCGAGGAGGTGGCCGCATGCGCTGAATCATATACCGGCAAGTATCTCAGGAAGGAACTGAAGGCTGAGAACTGAAAAAACAACAAAAATCTGGAATTATGGCAAAAATAGGTGACAGAGTCCGCTTTCTCAACAGTGTTGGGGGCGGCATTATAAAGAGAATCGAAGGAAACATAGCCTATGTCGACGATGATGGGTTTGAGACCCCTACCCTTCTCAAGGAGTGTGTGGTGGTGGCCCCGGCTGAGGATACTGCCCACAAGGTGGCTGCTACACTTGAGAGTGTCAGCACACCTGAGCATACACCGGCCTCTCAACCACAGTCCGCGCCGCTCCCCGAGGAGACCCCGGAGGGTGAGAAACTCAACATTGTGCTTGCCTTCGAACCGGCTGACTCCAGGAGGCTCAACTCAACTACATTCGACACTTATCTGGTCAACGACTCGAACTACTACCTTTATTTCACCTACATGACACGCAGCGACACGGACACCGGATGGATCACGCGCTATGCCGGGGTTGTCGAGCCGAACATCCAGGTGTTTCTCGAGGAAATCGAGGGCACAGACCTCCCGTCGATGGACCGTGTGGCCATCCAGGCCGTGGCCTTCAAAATGGAGAGGGAGTTCAAGCTCAAGTCGCCGGTGGCCGTCGAGATGCCCCTCGACACCACGAAGTTTTTCAAACTCCACTGCTTCCGCCAGTCCCCATATTTTGACAAGGATGTCATTGCCCTCGAGATTGTGAGAGACGACATCGTGAGACAGCGGTCGGTGATGGACTCAAGCCGCATCGAGGAGGGAATCAAGGCCAAGAAGGCCATAGACCGCCAGGCAAAACGCCCGGTGGTGAAGCACAAGCGCGAGCAGCGCAAGGGTGAGGTGATAGAGGTGGATTTGCATGTGGGAGAACTTCTCGACACCACTGCCGGACTCTCGCCCGCTGACATCCTGAATCTCCAGATCGATGAGTTCCGCAAGGTGATGGACGCCAATCTGCGCAACAAAGGGCAGAAGATTGTCTTCATCCATGGCAAGGGTGAGGGTGTGCTGCGCAATGCACTGATGAAGGAACTCAATCACCGTTATAAGGGGCATCCGGTCCAGGACGCATCCTTCCGTGAGTATGGATTTGGCGCTACACAGGTGACCATATGATACTCTATTTCTCAGGCACGGGCAACTCGGCTGACATAGCGCAGCGGCTTGCCTGGATGACAGGCGACAGCACGCGCCCTCTCACTCCAGGTCTCACGGACGTGACCATCACACCCGATGAGAAGAGAGTGGTGTGGGTTTTCCCGGTCCATTCATGGGGCGTTCCTCCCTATGTGAGGCAACGCATTGAGACGCTGAGATTCCAGGGGCCTGAAGTGGTTCACCATATGGTGGCCACATGTGGCGATGACGCCGGGATGACAGACCGCATGTGGCGGCGCGACATGAAACGCGCAGGCCACCGCACAGGTGGAGCCTTCACGGTGATGATGCCCAACACATATGTGGCCATGCCGGGATTTGACATTGACCCCGCCCCGCTGGCCCGGAAGAAACTCGCCGATTCAGAAGCCACTCTGAGCAGGATTGCGGAGGCACTCCCCTGTATTGATCAAGAGGGTGGCGAGGCCACGTCTGTGGTGAGAGGCGGGCTACCACGATTGAAAACCGGACTGATATACCCATGGTTCATGCGCCATGCGGTCAATGCCGGGAAATTCAAGGTTGCAGACTCATGCGTGGAGTGCGGCCGATGCGAGCGCATCTGCCCCGTGGGCAACATCTCTCGTCCGGGTGGACACCCCAGATGGGACGATGGCTGCACAGGGTGTCTGGCTTGCTATCATGTGTGTCCAACCCGAGCCATCTCATATGGCAGATTCACAAAAGGGAAAGGACAGTATGTCAACCCCAACGTGAATAGATAAGCAGCACGGGGAAACGTCCGTCAGTTTTTCCTTTCTTTATTGTGGCGCGCATAGGCGGCGGCCATGCGTGTGTGATAGCCGCGCTTTGCATAGGAGGGTCCATTGTAGCCACGGGCAAACTTGGCCCAATTCTTGGAGCGGAGAGCCGGGAGAAGACCTGCATTCTTGATGAAGGATGCAAACATGTCGAGCTGGTCGCGCTCGGAGCGGCTCATTCTCATCTCGAAATCCTCAAGACTCGAGGCTCCACATTTCTTCCAGTTGAAGCCCCCTATCTGAAACATTCCCCAGAATGTTCCCTCGACCGCTGCTTGGGGATTGATGCTTCGGGCGGCCTCGAGGCGACGCTGGGCACGTGTCTGCGACCCCTTGTGTGAGCTGAACACCACAGGGTGCGACTTGCTGTACTTAGCCAGATTCACCCCTCTGCGCGAGGCGAAACGGCGAAACATTGTAAGGTCAAAATTTATAAGGGGCTTGCCAGGCGCTGAGAACCCCTCGTGAGTGCGGCCGGCCTCAATGTCGACCACGGCCTTTATGGCGGCGACTTCCACCCCGAGGCTGTCTGCCACCTCGGCGAAGTCCTGTTCAGTCAGTCGGATTATCGTATCGTTTTGTTCGGTGTGTTTCTGTGCCTCCGCGGGCGGCGTGGGTTCATACGGCTTCTCGGCCTCGGCGGCCTTGGGTGCGTCGAAGGAAAGTGAGAAGAGAGCCGCGCCCATCAATGCCACCCCGGTGAGCAGGGCTGCACGTTGACGCATAAAATATTTTTTGGTTAGCAAAAAGTCGTGGCGGCAGACGGACTTCTGCCGCCACGATTTGAAATTATCTCTTTCAGTTAAGACACTTAACTCACAAAAAAGTTTAAGAATGTCTCATAACGGATGCTCAGGCTTTCATCTCGGCAACCTTCTCGAGGGTGCGCTTGATCTGACCGTAGAAGCGCTCTACGGCAGGAATATACATCCTCTCAGAGGGCGAGTGGACATCGCGGAGTGTTGGCCCGAACGATACCATGTCGAGGTGGGGATATTTGGTGAGGAAGAGTCCGCACTCCAGACCGGCGTGGATGGCCTTGATGGCAGGCTCTACACCATAGAGTTCCTTGTAGGCGTCGCGCGAGAGCTTCATGATGGGACTCTCGAGGTTGGGCTGCCATCCGGGATAGCCGTCGCCGTGGACCACCTTAGCTCCGGCCAGGAGGAAGACTGCCTCTACCTGACGGGCTATATCCCACTTGCGCGACTCCACTGAGCTGCGCTGGCTTGTTGTGACTACGATGGTGTTGTTCTCAGCCATCTTCACAGACGCGAGATTTGTCGATGTCTCAACGAGCCCCTCGAGGTCGCGGCTCATAGAGATGACCCCGTGAGGAGCGCAGTAGAGGGCACGGACAAGGTTGACACCGGTAGTCTCATCGATGGTGAAGTCAGGTGTGTCCACGCTCTCCATCGTTATCTTGAGGTCAGGCTCCAGTCCGGCATACTCATTCTCGAGTTCGGCTATATAGACATTGAGGGCTGCGCGGACAGTCTCCTTCTTAGATGTGTGGACACCTATCACTGCGTGAGATGCACGTGGGATGGCGTTGCGGAGATTTCCGCCGTCGATGTCAGAGATGACAACCTCATGCTTCTCCATGAGGTCAAAGAGGAAACGGGCCAGGAGCTTGTTGGCATTTGCTCTCCCAAGATGGATGTCGCCCCCAGAGTGTCCGCCCTTCAGACCCTCGATCTTGATGCGGAAATAGAGAAAATCCTTGGGTGCGAATGAGCGGTTGTATGTGAAGAAGGCCTGGGTGTCGACACCACCTGCACAACCCACAAAGATTTCTGCATCGTCCTCAGAGTCAAGGTTGAGGAGCATTGTGCCGTTAATCATACCCTCGCCCAGGTTGTTGGCGCCGGTCATGCCGGTCTCCTCATCCATTGTGAAGAGAGCCTCGATGGGGCCATGCTCAAAAGTCTTGTCGGTGAGGATGGCAAGAGAGGCTGCCACGCCTATGCCATTGTCAGCGCCGAGGGTTGTCCCGCGGGTCTTCACCCAATCGCCGTCCACATATGCGGGGATGGGCTGCGTCTTGAAGTCGAATGACTTGTCGTTGCTCTCGCATACCATGTCCATGTGGCCCTGGAGAATCACTGTGGGGGCATTCTCATGGCCGGGAGTAGCGGGAACGCTGAGGACTACGTTGCCAATCTTGTCGGTCTTGGCAGCAATGCCGTGCTTCTTAGCGAAATCGAGGATAAAGGCACGGATCTTCTCCTCGTGCTTTGAGGGACGGGGAATCTTTGTGATTTCGTCGAAAATGGCGAATACAGCCTTGGGCTGGAGGTCTTTGATTTCCATATTGAACAGTTGAAGTGATTTTTAGAAATATTACGGAATCATGAATCTAATTGCAAAAAATTCATAATTGCACCACTAAATTACAAAATATCCTCCACATACGCATCATATTTATCCTAAAATTGCTACTTTTGCACAATAAAACCTCCGGACATGACTCATTTCATCATTCCAATCCTGCTCAGTGTGGCTCTCATAGGAGTCGCCGTGGTGCTTCTGGGCGTGAAAGTTCTATTCGTGAAAGGAGGACATTTCCCCTCAGGCCATGCCCACGACATTCCGGAGCTGCGCCGCAAGGGAATAGGGTGTCACCACGACCCCAACAGTCTCTGATAAACCAAACCGTTAAAACTACCCTTTAACATCACACATGAAAATAAAAGCATTGTCAGTCTCAGCCGTGCTCGTCTGCGCCCTCTGCGCCGGTCTCACAGGCTGCAACAACGACAACAAGCAGGCCGCTGCACCCGCTGCAGCCTCAGCCGACTCAGCAGCCACCTCCACCTCTCTCAACATCCGCTACATTGACGGCGACTCCATCTCAGCCCACTACCAGGGGTCAATCGACTATGCATCAGAGCATATGAAGGCCATGCAGATGCTCGACAACGCCCAGCAGGCCAAAGCCGCCGAGATACAGCGCTTCGCTGCTCAAATAGAGCAGAAGGGCCGCAACAACGGCTATCTCACCGAGGAGAGCTACAACGCCGACATGCAGAAACTCCAGAAGATGCAGCAGGATGCACAGAATTATCTTGCAAACCTCAGCCGCAAGACTGAAGTCGAACTTGCACAGCGTCAGACCGCCCTCAACGACACTATCGAGAAATTCATCAAGGAGTATAACTCCACCCGTGGATATGACGCCATCCTCTTCAAGAACGCCGGCATCTACTTCAACCCCGCGCTCGACATCACCAAGGAGGTGACCGAGGGTCTCAACGCCGCCTACAAGAAGTCGGACGAGAGCAAGTAACGTCAGTTCCCTTTACACAATAAGGCATTGTTAAGGCCGGTCGAAAATTCGACCGGCCTTATGCTTTTCCCGGAGATTCGGCCTTCGCTGAGGAGCGGGACTGATAGTATGGAGTCATTATCTATAGTCAGCAAATTGGTCCTGTAGTTTCTTGCGTGCAAAGAAGATGCGGCTCTTCACCGTCCCGAGTGGAAGATGCATATGCTCTGCAATCTCGGCATACTTATAGCCGGCCACATGCATTGAAAACGGGATGCGGTAGTCGTCTGAGAAGGAGTTGATGGCAGCTGTAATCTCAGATACGCTGTATGAACCCTCGGGAGTCTCCAGGCCGGAGTCCTGTGAGAGGTTGAGATGATAGAGATCTTCAGTCTGGTCGACAACTGTAGCGCTGCGGGCCACGCGGCGATAGTTGTTGATGAAGATGTTGCGCATGATTGTGAAGACCCAACCCTTGAAGTTGGTGTTGTCGACATATTTGCTCTCATTGTCGAGTGCCTTGAGTGTGGTGTCCTGTAGGAGATCGTAGGCGTTATCTCGGTTTGAGGTGAGCATGTAGGCAAAATTCAGGAGATTAGCCTGCAGGCTCATCAGCTTGGTTTGGAATTCTTTCGTTGCCATGTCTTTATGTCTTAATAGGTGATCAATTAACGGTGTCTGTCGGGGAGTGGGATGCGGGTGGTGAGGTGTCCTTCATCCTTCCGACATCTCAAAGTTAGACATTTTCATCGGGAGCGAAAAACACTTGTCAATAATTTATGACAAAATTTATTTCAAAATTTTTAGATTTTATGTTAATTTATTTATTTTCAATTGTTTAAATAACTCATAAATTTGTTACAAGAATGTTACAAGGACAAAATTGTTACAATTAAGCATATTTAGAATCCATTGTAGACCGATTCAATGAAGGGTTGCCAGACGGATGGAATCATGTTAGTGGAATCTATGGATGAGACTTTTTTTTGGGATTTGTTTGAAATGTTTGTAACTTTGCTTTCATAATCAACTTTAACTATATAATACCGAAAACGCTCAAATGGGACTTTTTGAAAAACTAACTGCGAAGGCCAAGGAACAGCGCCAGCGCATCGTGCTTCCCGAAGGCACCGAACCCCGTACACTCACCGCTGCTGACCGCATCATCGCTGAAGGCATCGCTGACATCATCCTCATCGGGGACCCCGCAGAGATCGGCGCCATGGCCGACTCTCTCAAACTCGAGAACATCAAAAAAGCCACTATCGTCAACCCCGCTGACGAGAAGGTGATTGACAAATATGCACCCCTCTTCTTCGAGCTCCGCAAGAAGAAGGGCATCTCCATGGAGGAAGCCCGCGCCACAACCGCCAACCCCCTATATCTGGGCTGCCTCATGATCAAGTCAGGCGACGCTGACGGCCAGGTGGCTGGCGCACAGAACACCACAGGCAATGTGCTCCGCGCAGCCTTCCAGGTCATCAAGACCAAACCGGGCATCAACGTCGTGTCAGGCGCATTCGTGATGGTGCTCCCCGAGAACTCACCCTTCGGCACCAACGGTCTGCTCATCTTTGCAGACTGTGCTGTGATTCCCGACCCCACTGCTCCTGAGCTAGCACAGATTGCAGTGTCAGCCGCCCAAACCGCGCGCGACATCGCCGGCATGGAGCCCCGCGTGGCCATTCTCAGCTTCTCTACCAAGGGCAGCGCCAAGCATGAGAAGGTCGACAAGGTCATCGAAGCCACAAAGATTGCACAGAAGATGGAACCTGACCTCCTGCTCGACGGCGAGCTCCAGGCAGACGCAGCCCTCGTGCCAAGCGTAGCCAGCAGCAAGGCTCCCAACAGCCCTCTCTCAGGCCGCGCCAACGTGATTGTGTTCCCCAACCTTGAGGTTGGCAACATCGCCTACAAACTCGTTCAGCGTCTCGGCGGCGTCGAGGCTGTGGGGCCCGTGCTTCAGGGTCTCGCCGCTCCCGTCAACGACCTCTCACGCGGATGCTTCCCCGAGGATATCTACAAGACCATCATTATCACCTGCAACCAGGCCATCGGTCTTAAGAAGTAACCCACATAAAAAAAGAAGAAGACATGAAGATTCTCGTGCTCAACTGCGGCAGCAGCAGCGTTAAATACAAACTCATCGACACAACCTCTGAGGAAGTCCTCGCAGAGGGTGGCGTTGAGAAAATAGGTCTCCCCGATGGATTCCTGAAATACAAGAAAGCCGACGGCTCAAAGGAAATTATGGACCTTGGCCAGATTGACCATCTCGCAGCAGTCAAGGCAATCCTCAGCCTCCTGACCGACCCGAAAGAGGGCTGCATCAAGAGTTTCGACGAAATCGACGCCGTAGGTCACCGCGTGGTCCATGGCGGCGAGAAGTTTGCCGAGAGCGTCCTCATCACAGACGAGGTGAAGGACATGATCAAGCAGTGCTATGACCTGGCACCCCTCCACAACCCCGCCAACATGACAGGCATCGATGCCATCACAGCCCTCATGCCCAGCGTTCCGCAGGTGGCCGTGTTTGACACTGCCTTCCACCAGACGATGCCCGCCAAGTCATATATGTATGCCCTCCCCTACAAATATTATAAGGAGGATGGTGTGCGTCGCTATGGCTTCCACGGCACCTCACACCGCTACGTATCACAGCGCGCGGCTGAGTTCCTCGGCGTTGACATCAAGGAGAAGAAGATCATCACCTGCCATGTGGGCAACGGTGGCTCAATCACCGCTGTCGACGGCGGCAAGAGCGTCGACACCTCAATGGGAC
The DNA here is from genome assembly GCA_023667285.1 of Muribaculaceae bacterium. GTDB lineage: Bacteria > Bacteroidota > Bacteroidia > Bacteroidales > Muribaculaceae > Duncaniella. The sequence continues at coordinate 23,319 of JAMPAK010000004.1, read as the reverse complement.
TCACCCCCGTGGAGGGCCTCGTGATGGGCACTCGCGTGGGCGATGTCGATCCGGGTGCGCTCACCTACCTGATGCTCAAGCACAACCTCAGCGCAGCTGACATCCAGACCATCATCAACAAGAAGAGCGGCATGCTCGGCGTGACCGATATCTCAAGCGACATGCGCGAGGTCGAGGCAGCCATCAAGGCTGGCAACGAGCGCGCCAAGATGGCTCAAGACATGTATGAGCAGCGCATCCTGAAGTATATCGGCGCATATGCAGCCGAGATGGGCGGCGTGGACATCATCGTCTTCACAGGCGGTGTGGGCGAGAACCAGGTGACTCTCCGCGAGAACGTCTGCAAGCCTCTGGCCTTCATGGGCGTAGAGATTGACTCAGAGATTAACTCTGTGTCTCGTGGCAAGGAGGTAGTCATCTCCAAGCCCTCATCAAAGGTGACTGTAGTCGTCATCCCGACCGACGAGGAGATGATGATTGCCCGCGACACCGAGTCTATCGTAAAATAAGTTGACCGACGGGGGCCGGGAATCTCTCTGCCCCCGTCGCCCAACTCTCTATAAAGCAAACAAACCTGCTCACCTATGACAAAAATTCGTGCGGCCGTAGTTGGCTACGGTAATATCGGACACTTCACCGTCCAGGCTCTTAGAGCATCTGAAGACTTTGAGATAGCCGGCGTGGTGCGTCGCAATGCGGGCGAGAAGCCACAGGAACTCGCCCCTTATAAGGTAGTGACAGACATCCGCGACCTGGGTCATGTCGACGTGGCAATCCTTTGCACCCCCACACGCGAGGTTGAGAAGTATGCCCTCGAGTACCTCGCCATGGGAATAAACACCGTCGACAGTTTTGACATCCACACCTCGATTGTCGACCTGCGCCGCTCGCTCGACAAAGCAGCCAAGGCTGCCGGGCGTGTGGCAGTCATCTCAGCCGGATGGGACCCGGGAAGCGACTCAATAGTCCGCACTCTCATGCAGGCCGCAGCCCCCAAGGGACTCACCTACACAAACTTCGGCCCCGGCATGAGCATGGGTCACACCGTATGTGTCAAGTCAAAACCGGGCGTGAGAAACGCACTCTCGATGACAATGCCCAAGGGTGACGGAATGCACCGCCGCATGGTTTATGTCGAACTTGAGCCGGGTGCCAAACTCGAGGATGTGGCCCGCGCCGTGAAGGAGGACCCCTACTTCGCGTCAGACGAGACACATGTCATGGAGGTCGACAGTGTCGACAAAGTGAAAGACATGGGACATGGCGTCCACATGATTCGCAAGGGAGTGTCCGGGGAGACGCAGAACCAGAGATTTGAGTTCAACATGTCGATCAACAATCCGGCTCTCACAGCCCAGTTGCTCGTCGGGGTGGCCAGGGCTTCGATGCGCCTCGCCCCCGGAGCCTACACGATGGTAGAGATTCCCGTAATAGATCTCCTGCCTGGCGACCGCGAGACCCTGATAGCGTCGCTTGTATAATAGATTAAGAAATGAACAAACTGCTCCGCATTGCCGTCGGCCTCATCCTGGCCGCTTCTCCCATCAACTCCATTGACGCTGCCGTCAAGGACCTCCCGGTCAAGACTGTCAACGGCCATATGTATCACTACTACAAAGTGCCCGGCAAGGAGACGGTCTATTCCGTCTGCTACAAACTCGGTGTCACCAAGGAGGAACTCATACGCTACAACCCGGCCGTGGAGGACGGGCTGAAGGTGGGCATGACCATATACTTCCCCTACGAGGGCGACCCTGACCGCAAGTCTGCCGAAGAGGGCGTAACACACCATGTGGAGAAAGGTGAGACAATCTTTGGCATATCTCACAAATATGGCATAAGCGAGCAGCAACTCATGGAGCAGAATCCGTTTCTGAAAAACGGTCTGAAGGCCGGGCAGACTCTTGTAATCAAGAAGGCAGCCGAGCCCACACCCCCTGTAACAAATACTCCCCCGGCACCACAGGTGCTTGATGATGACATCGAGATGGTGGGCTATATCGTCAAGAAGAAAGAGACGCTCTATTCCATCGCGGTGGCCCACGGCATCACCGTCGCAGAACTTGAGGCTGCAAACCCCGGACTCGTCTCTCTGCAGGCAGGCCAGGTGCTGAGCATCCCTGTGCGCAAGCCCAAGAGCGAGGCCGACAACCCCAAGCCCATTGGTGAAACTACAGAACCTCAACAGTCTGCCTCCACAGCCACAACAGAACTCACCGCCGACAGCACCCGGGCTGAGGTGAGCGAGGTTTCGATAGCAGTGATTCTGCCGTTCATGCTCGAGGAGGAGACACCCTCCAAGAGCGCCCAGCGATACACTGAGTTCTACAAAGGCCTCCTCCTTGCTGTCGACTCGCTGAGAACCACCAAGGCTCCCATACATGTCTCGACTTTTGACTCCGAGGGTTCGGTGGTCAAGATGCGTGAGATTATCGAGAACCCTGATTTCAAGAGACACAATGCCATCATAGCGCCCGACAATGCCGCCCAGCTTGCCATCCTGGCTGAGTATGGCAAGAACAACAATGTCAAGGTGCTGAACTCATTTGTGATACGCGACGAGTCGTATCTCACCAACCCGGCCATGATTCAGGGAAACCTTCCCAGCGCTCTGATGTATAAGAAGGCTGTCAGCGCACTGGTGGAGCGCCTACGCCACTCTACTCCCGTGTTCTACTCTGTGAAGGATGTGACGTCAGACAAAAAAGAGTTCGTCACTGAACTCAAGGAGGCTCTCACAGCCGAGGGGATAGCCTACACAGAGATTGAGACCGAAAGCGCGCTCACGCCCACAGACCTCGCATCGCTCCAACCTGACGGCAACTACACCTTCATTCCCACCAGCAGCCGCCAGGCTGACCTGAACAAACTCATGCCCGGACTCATTGAATGGCGCGACAAGGAGGTGACACCATTGGTGAGACTCTTCGGCTATCCGGAGTGGACCATGTTCAGAGGCGAGACCCTCTCAAACATGCACAACCTCAACACCACAGTCTACTCCCGCTTCTTCGCCGACTATGACGACACCCGCTCAGACGCACTTGAGAATAAGTTCAAATTCTGGTATGGAACCGGTATGGAGAGCGCCGTCCCGCGCCAAGGTCTGATGGGATTCGATGCCGGAATGTTTCTCATCCCATATGTCACCGACGGCACACTCCGCTATGACGGTATCCAGAATGGCTATCGCATCGTGCCTGCGGCAGATGGGGGCGGATTCTACAACGACATGCTCTATTTCATCACCTTCCGTCCAGGCGAAAAGGTGGACAAGACACCTCTCTGACACTCACTGCGTCACCCCTACCCTCATCCACCCATGAATCGACTCTCAGCAGCCCTCATCTTCATCATCGCCCTCCTGTTTGTCCCCTCTGTGATGGCACAGAGAGAGTATGAGCCCAACTTCTCCATCGGAGTCAAGGGGGGCGCCACTCTGTCGAGGATGTCCTTCACGCCTGAGGTACATCAAAACATGGTACAGGGCATCACTATGGGCATCATGGCTCGCTATCATGAGGAGAAACTCTTCGGTCTCATAGGGGAGGTCAACATCACCCAGCGCGGATGGAAAGAGGATTTCCTGCGTGATGAGGCTCCTCAATATGAGTATTCGCGTAATCTCACATACATCCAGGTCCCTCTGATGACCCATATCTACTTCGGGCCGGAAAGAGTGAAGTTTTTCATCAATCTCGGACCGGAGTTCGGCTATCTCATCGGCGACAAGATCTCGGCCAACTTCGACTATCACGACTATGGCTCACTCGAAGGGTTCCCCCAGGGCTACAGAACCAACCGTCAGCTCAACATGCCCGTGGAGGTCAAGTTTGACTATGGCATAGCCGGAGGCGCGGGCATAGAGATTTTTATCAATAAACGCAACTCCATACTTCTGGAGGGAAGATATTACTTCGGGCTTGGCAACATATTTCACGCCTCGAAGCGCGACTATTTCTCAGCCTCACGCGGCACATCAGTCGAAATCACAGCAGCCTACCTCTTCAGGCTCAAGTGATTAACAAAGAATCAAAGAAACAAAGGGAGGTATGGTTTACGGCTACCACACCTCCCTTCTTCAAAATCAACGTCAAAACTATTGTTATCAGCGCCGTATTTTGGGGAATTTGTCGTGATTCAAACAGTTTCTCTGTCGGGGAACAATAATTCGATTATTCTGATTCTTTCTTGAGTATCTGGTTAGTTCGGTCGCAGTCGGTCTGCAGCATGGGACCAAGGATTGCCGCTCTAGCGGGCGAGACCATGCGGAGGTCGGCATAGCGGTCGTCTCCCGAGGTATATTCCGCCACATCGGTCAACGGCTCGGCGTGGCGATAGCGCGGAGAAGTAACCTCAGGCGTAGAGCCGTTCGCTCCGCTGTGGTCAGGACCGGGAATCACAGAGTCAATGGTCAGGGCCTGCTCCCCTCGGGCATAAGCCTCAGGATTGAAGCGGTAGAGAGGCCAATATCCAGCCTCGACAGCGCGCCTCTCCTCAACTATGGAGTGTCCAAGGCCTGGACGGATGCCGTGGTTAATGCACGGACAGTAGGCTATCACTATGGCCGGGCCGTCATATCGCTCAGCCTCCATGAGTGCATCAATGGCCTGCTGATAGTTGGCTCCGAGAGCAATAGACGCCACATAGACATTGCCATACGTCATCATCATGCGTCCGAGGTCCTTCTTAGGTGTAGACTTTCCGTCAGGAGAGTATTTAGCCACACAACTGCGCGGAGTTGCCTTTGAGGTCTGCCCCCCGGTGTTTGAATAGCACTCCGTATCCATCACCAGAATCTTGATATTCTCGCCAGACGCTAGGACATGATCAAGACCTGCGAAGCCTATGTCGTAGGCCCATCCGTCACCTCCGATGGCCCATACAGATTTAGAGGAAAGCATATCGGCATTCTCGAAGATATGCGTGTAGCGAGGATCAGCGCCCTTCACCGGAGCGAGAGTGCATATGAGCTGGGCAGCGGTCTGAGCAGAAAGCTCCGGAGAGTCCTTTGACGCGAGCCATGCCTCCAGAGGAGCCTTGAGGAACGGGAGCGTCTTTGAGTCTGATATGAGCTCTCTGACAGTATCGGCTATTCCGGCCCTCAAGGTATTGACGGCGGTGAGGATTCCATAGCCATACTCGGCATTATCCTCAAAGAGTGAGTTGCCCCAGGCGGGACCGCGTCCGTCAGTGTCAGTACAATAAGGATTGGAAGGATAGTCAGCACCCCAGATTGAGCTGCACCCGGTGGCATTGGCGATGATGAGCCGATGCCCGAACAACTGTGTGAGCAATTTGGCATATGGGGTCTCGCCACATCCTGCACATGCGCCCGAGAACTCGAGCATAGGTGTCCGGAACTGCGAGCCCTTGACCGTCGAGACCGGGAGTACCGACTCCTTGGGGGTGACATTGGCGCGCGCCCACTCTGCGAGAGGCAGTTCCATATCCATCACCTCATCTATCGGTGTCATTGTCAGGGCATGTCCGGGACAGATCAGCGAGCATGACGAGCACCCCAGACAGTCAGTAGGAAATACCTGAATCCTATATTTTAAGCTCACAACGGGAAGATTCGTTGCATCCTTGCTCACGAAACCCTCAGGTGCCTTGGCCGCCTCCGCGGCGTCAAGGAGATAGGGTCTGATGGCAGCGTGAGGACACACAAGCGAGCATGCCGTACACTCAACACACTTGTCGACATCCCATACGGGAATCCTCGTGGCTATGCAGCGGTGCTCGAATGCTGTTGTGCCCATGGGCATCGTGCCGTCAGGTGTGAAGGCCGAGACAGGGATGGAATCACCATCACCCTTGATGCACGGTGTATGGATTGTCTCAACAAATTTCTTCTGTGCGGCTGTACGGTAGATGGTCTGATATTTTACTTCCACCGCCTCAACTGTATCCCATCCGTCAATCTTCGTATAGTCCACCTCCTTCAGGGCAGGAACGGCCATGGAGATTGCCTCGAGATTTCGCTCAACGACCTCATTCCCTTCATGTGCATAAGTGAGCCTGATCTGCTCAGAGAGAGCCTCATACCCCTCCTTGAACGGAATGAGTCCACTCAGGTAGAGATAGACCGTCTCCATGGGCATATTGATTCTCGGTGCCAGCCCCACCTTGGCGGCGATGGCGTCTGCATCGATGGTGAAGAGACGGAGTTTCTTTGCAGTTATGGCAAGGCGCATCTCGAGAGGGATATTGCGCAGAAGAGCGCCGCCGTCCCACGGACAGTTTATCACGAATGTTCCACCCTCGCGGATTGCGTCGAGCATACGGAAACGTCTCACATATCCGGCTTTATGACACCCTACATAATCAGCGCCCGAGATTCTATAGGCCGAAGTGATGGGGCGCGGAGACACTCTCAGCTGCGAGATGGTGTAACCCCCCGACTTCTTGGCTGAGTAACTGAAATATGCCTGGGCATACAGTCCCTCAGCATCGCCGATAACCGAGGCTACCTGGCGTGTGGCGCCCACAGTGCCGTCGTTGCCGATGCCATAGAATATGGCCTGATGGACATCCTCGTGGAGTGCTGAGTCAATCTGAGACTCTACGGGGATAGAGAGATGCGTCACATCATCGTTTATGCCGACTGTGAATGTGTCGCGGCAGTCAGCAGTGGCCATATAGTCGAACACACCCTTGACCATCGACGGATTGAATTCCTTGCTCGAAAGGCCATATCTTCCACCTATAACGCGGATATCGTCACGACGCCCCCGGAGGGCTGAGATCACATCGAGACACAGAGGCTCATGCTGGGCGCCCGGCTCCTTGGTGCGATCCAGAACAGCGATGGTCTTCACCGTCTCAGGGACAGATTTGAGAAAATCGTCTACAGGAAACGGTCTGTAGAGTCTTATCTTTATTACTCCTGTCTTGTAGCCCTGAGCGTTGAGATACTCCGTAGTCTCAGCAGCCACATCGGCTCCTGAGGCCATGATGACAATGACGCGGTCAGCGTCAGAAGCACCGATATAGTCGACAGTGTGATACTGTCGCCCGGTAATCCCTGCCACCTTGTCCATGGCTGCCTGGACTATGGTCGGGAAGGCATCATAGAGTGTATTCACAGCCTCGGCATTCTGGAAATAGACATCTCCGTTCTGAGCGGAGCCACGCAGGTCGGGGTGCTCCGGATTCATGCCCCGCCTGCGGATATTGTTCACCTTCTCCCAGTCCACCAGAGGACGCATCTCCTCATACTCTATCACGTCGATGGTGTCCAACTCGCTCGATGTGCGCCATCCGTCAAAGAAGTGAAGCACCGGCAGACTCCCCTCTATCGAAGCTAGATGAGCCACAAGTGCAAGGTCCATCGTCTCCTGGACCGACGAGGAGGCAAGCATTGTGAAGCCTGTAGCCCTGCATGCCATCACATCCTGATGGTCGCCAAAGATGGAGAGCGCATGAGTGGCAAGCGAGCGACACCCGACGTGAAACACCGCCGGGAGCTGCTCGCCCGCAATCTTATACATGTTGGGAATCATGAGCATGAGACCCTGCGATGCCGTGAACGTTGTGGCGAGCGCTCCGGCCGCGGCGGCGCCGTGGACAGCCCCCGCCGCACCGAGCTCGCTCTCCATCTCCCTGACCTCGAGGGGACGTCCCATAAGATTAAGACGTCCCCCGAGGCTCCACTTCTGAGCCGTCTGGCCCATGGAGGCCACGGGGGTGATAGGATAGATGGTGGCGACATCGCTGAGTGAATAAGCCACGTGAGCCGCGGCCGTGCATCCGTCGAGAATCGCTTTTTTCATATCAGTTCATGTTTCAGAATGCTTTCAGGCACAAGTCGGTTATCCATATCCACAGCGGGCAGAACCCTATGAAAAGAATTATAGACAAAGTGAGCGAGGATGTGCCGGTTGCTACATAAGTGTTATATTCGTCGGCAATGATGATACCAGAGAAAGCAGGGGGAAGTGCACATGCCACTACAAGCATCTTGAGGTTGAGGGGATCCATCTTGAAGACAAGACCGAGGATGAGGACAACCGCCGGCATGAAGACCATCTTGAGCAATGAGCCCAGGATAGCCTGCCAGTTGATGGTGACTTTGACAGCCGAGAGGGTGATGCCTGCCGAGAAGACGGCCAAAGATGCGTTGGCACCCTTTATAAGATTAAACGAAGGGCTTGCCCAGTCTGGCCAAGGTATACCGACAAGAACCCAGATAACAGCGAGTATAGGAGCCCAGGCCACAGGCTGCTCCAAGGCGCTTATCACGGCCTTGAGACCGCCCCCACCTTTGCCCGAACCGGGCTGCTGCTTCTCAAGGGAGGCATCCAGGAGCGAGAGCCCCACGGGGATGCCGACGGCATTGACTACGATACTGACGATGGCTACGACAAGCGCTACTGCTGGCGTCGTTCCGAAGATAGGCTCCAGGACTGCAAAGCCAAGAAAGCCGATGGTGGGAGAGCCGCTGATAAGGGCCGAGATAGCCGCATCGGCTCCGGTGTTCCCCTTGAACATGCGGAATACATAGTAGACCACCATGAAGCAGAACATTATGCCAACCAAGGATATGATGGAGAGCTTGATATCGTTGGCAAGCATCTCGCGTGTGGACTGGACGATTGAGACAAAGAGAGCTGCAGGGAGGGCATAATCAAGCACGACCTTGTTGAACTTCTTCGCATCATCTCCCGAGAAAACGCCACATTTCCCGGAGATAAATCCGGCTAACATGACCACGATAATCGGGACTATCGCAAATAGGATGATGTGAGTCATAGAGTTGAAAATTGAGGGATTATTAAACGGTAAAAGCCCGGTGAGAGGAAATGTCCGGCTCACCGGGCTTCAAAATTCATGCTTTAGACAGTTATCTGCTCCAGCGGAGCGGGATTGAGATAGCCGATGTGGCCTGACTCCTTGCCGGAGTCAGCGGCAAGCTGTATGTCTATCAGGCAGGGCTTCTTTGAGGCGATACTCTCAGTGAGCGCTTTCTGAAGTTCATCAGGTGTCTGCACGTAGTATGTGGTGGCTCCGAAGGCATCCCCGAGCCTGTCATAGCGGGCACGGATGTCGAGAGTGGTCGGGGCAGGGTCTGTGGTCTTGTCCATCGGGACGCCGATGCCGTTATAGATACCGCCGTTGTTGAAGATAACAACCGTGACAGGAAGGTTGAAACGGCATGCGGTCTCAAAGTCCATGCCTGAGAAGCCGAAGGCAGAGTCACCCTCGATGGCCACAACACTCTTGCCTGTGGCCACGGCTGCACCAATCATTGAACCGATGCCCATACCCATGATGGCCCATGTGGCACAGTCTACACGATGGCGCGGAAGCGACATGTTGATGGCGTCGCGCGTGTCGTCGAGCGTATTGGCTCCCTCGTTGACAAGGATGACATCAGGATTGCTCTCAAGGATAGGCTTGATGACACCCAGAGCGGTCCAGTGGGTCATAGGCATGGCCGGTTTGGCTGCCTCAAGACGGGCAGCAAACTTGGCATCCTTCTGCTTTGTCTCAGCCTGCAGTGACGGAATCCACTGGGGATCTGTCGACATTGTCTTACCCTCAAGGGCAGCGAGGATGGCGTCAAGTGAATAACCCATATCGCCTACTACAGGGGCCGCAATAGGACGGTTGACATCGATTTCCTGTGGCTCGACATCGACCTGGATAAACTTGAGATCCTTGTTCCACTTGCCTTTGCCAAACGAAAGCATCCAGTTAAGACGGGCACCTACAACTAAGACCACATCAGCCTGCTCCATTATGGTTGAGCGGCATGAGAGGGCACTGTAAGGACCGGCATCGGGCATCACACCCTTGGCCATTGACATGGGAAGATATGGAATCTTGTAGGTCTCCACAAGTTTCTTGATTCTGTCCTCAACCTGGGCATACGCCGCACCTTTGCCAAGAAGGATGGCGGGACGTTTGGCAGATGTGAGAATGTCAACCGCGCGCTTCACTGCATCTGGGGCCGGAAGTACGGGTGTATAGAGATCAACAGGCTCATAGAATAGTTTGTCTGCCTCAGCCGCATCCATAATCTCGCCAAGAGCCGGAGTGGTCATGTCGATATAGACACCGCCGGGACGCCCTGAGACGGCTGCACGATAGGCTCTGTTTACTGCCGAGGGGATATCCTTGGCATATGAGCAACGGAACACGGCCTTGACAAGAGGCTTGGCTGTGTTGAACTGGTCAAGCTGCTCGTAGGTTCCCACGTTCATGTCGACCATTGTGGGGTCAGACGCACCTGAGATCTGAATCATCGGGTAGCAGTTTACCGTAGCATTGGTTGTTGCAGTCAGACCGTTCATGAATCCGAGCGACGACACAGTCATCAGCACACCGGGCTTCCTGGTGAGGTAACCCTCAGTGGCGGCAGCCATACCGGCCTGCTGCTCATGGCGGAAGCCTACAAATTTGATGCCCTGTCCCTGTATGAGGTAGGCAGCCTCAGTGATAGGGATTCCGACAAGTCCATATACGTTCTTGATGCCCACATTTTTGAGTGCGCGGGCAAGTATATCCATACCGGTCACCTGCTCTGGATAGTGAGGAGCCGCAGGTGTGGTGGCGGGTGTTGTTGTGGTTGTTGTTGCCATAGTGTGAAAAAGTTGATTGAAAAGAGTTGATAGTGAGTGAAAGTATGATTGCTTAGTGGGAAAGGGGACAATCTCCAATCATATCTTTGGGTGCAAAGACAATTGGGAAATTGTCCCCTCTCGTTTTTCGATCAATGCTCAGCGGGGGTTATTCCCCACACTGTCATTACTTCTTGGGAAGGGGTTCGGTAGTGCCGTTGGCGGCAAATGATGCTATCTGCTCGTCGGTATAGCCGTAAGCCTTGAGGACACTGGCTGTGTCAGCGCCAAGTTCGGGAGCCGGGCCATAGACTGGCTGATAGTTCGACATGGTGAAGGGGACACCTACGGTGACAAACTCACCAATCTTGCCGCCCTGATTGATGCGGACAAGTGTATTGCCGTCATAGAGGCTCTCATCGGTCATGATCTCCTTGGTTGAGAGGACAGGGCCTACAGGCACACCGGCCTTGCTGAGAATATCCGTGACCTCATATTTGGTCTTGTCAGCGGTCCATTCTCCGATTCTCTTATAGATGGCCTGCTTGTTCTTGTCGCGGGCGTCTGCGGTGTTGAAGTCGGGGTTGGTGAGCCAATCCTGGAAACCAACGGCGTTGCAGAAAAGTTCGAAGTCCTTAGCGCCACGCTGCAGGATGACGTAGACGTAGTTGTTGGCATCAATCTCAGAGTCATATCCGCCCGCAGGCTTACACTTGTAAGTCCAACCGAGCACGCCGCCACCTTCGGTGTTACCTGAACGAGGCACACAGTCGCCAAACTTCTGATTGGGGTACTGCGGGAACTGGGTTAGGTAACCGATCTTGTCGAGTGTGAGCTGATCACGTGTCTTGATACGGCAGAGATTGAGACATGCGTTGTGCATAGACTGATAAACGTAGCAGCCCTCACCGGTCTTCTCACGCTGCACGAGGGCGGCGAGGACGCCGATGGCAAGGTGCATACCTGTGTTGGAGTCACCAAGGGCTGCACCACTCTGTGTCGGGATATTGTAGTCGCCGTCATACCATCCGGTGGTTGAGGCGGCAGCGGCTGTCACCTGTGCCACAGGCTCATATGCCTTCAGGTCAGCATACTTCGATGATACGGGGAAACCCTTGATTGTGCCATAGATACACTTGGGGTTCAACTTGTGGACAACGTCCCAGCTGAAGCCCAGTTTATCCATTGCACCCGGGTGGAGGTTCTCAATGAAGATATCGGCTGTCTGAATCAGCTTTGTCAGGATGGCCTTGCCGTCAGGAGTCTTGGCATCAAGGGTGAGTGACTTCTTGTTTGAGTTGAGCTGGAGATAGTAGTAACTAGGCAGGTCAGGGTCAAACTGGAGTTCCTTACGTGTGGCATCGCCGACACCGGGACGTTCGATTTTGATGACATCGGCGCCCAGCCAAGCCAAGAGCTGGGTACATGAGGGTCCGGACTGGACTTCTGTGAAGTCGATGATTTTGATTCCCTGTAGAGGAGCAGTGTTCATAGTCGTGAATGTTTTTATGCCGGCTCACTGTCAAAGAGAAGAGCAGACGTAGTGATTGTTTCTATTGTCTTTATTTATAGAACACCGCGGTGCAAAAAAAGTTTAATGAGATATTTTTCCTTCTCACTGCATACATGACATGCCCCATCAAATTCTCCGACGCCTATTACTTATATGTGTTTTTAAACATATGGTGATAACTTGCATTTCTCGATGTCAAGGGTTAACTTCGCAAACGAACCCTCAACGAAAACTCTCCCGGACCACTACGCCTATGACATATATTCAGATGTTTCTGGCATACATAAAACACGAGCTCGGCTACTCCCCACGGACAATCGAGGCTTATGAATCAGACATCAGCCAGTGGGCAGACTTCGCCACCGGTGGCCATCCCGGAGAGCTCGATGTGATGAGCGTCACCCCCTCTGACCTCAGGCTCTGGGTGGGCGACACGGCTCGCCGGGGTGTCTCCCCAAGGACAATCAGACGCAAGATTTCCACCCTACGCGCTCTCTACCGCTATCTGATGAAACGCCACGGGCTTGCCAAGTCGCCGGCCGCCGCGCTTGTGTTGCCGAAGGTACCGAAAAATATTCCTGTCTATGTCCGCCCGTCAGAGACAGCGGCCATCCTCGACGCCCCCGTGGCTCCTGATGATTTCAACGCTGTGAGAGACAGGCTGATTCTCGACATATTCTACACCACAGGCATCCGCTGCAGCGAACTGATGTCTCTCCGCGATGCCGACGTGGACACCTCGAAGGGTGAACTAAAAGTAATCGGAAAACGTAATAAAGAGAGAGTGATACCATTTGGCCCCGAACTCTCAGACTCCATCGATGCCTACCGCCGTCTGCGCGACTCAAACCCCCAGACAGCCCTCAGCACGGCCGACCGTTCAGCTCCCCTCTTGGTGAAGCACGACGGAGAGCCGCTCTACAGGAAGATGGTCTATAATGTGGTCCACTCCCATCTCGCCGAGGGGGGAGCCCACGCCGAGAGGCTGAGTCCTCATGTGCTCCGCCACTCGTGTGCAACAGACCTTCTCAATGCAGGAGCCCCGCTGGCATCAGTGCAGCAACTTCTGGGACACGCATCGCTCACGTCAACACAGGTCTATACGCATGTGACCTACAAAGATCTTAAAAACAACTATCAACTTGCACACCCACGTGCACAAAAGAAAGGAAGACACTATGGAAATTAACATCAAGGCTGTCCATTTCGACATCACAGAGAAACTCACCGCCTTCATCAACAAGAAGGTAGACAAACTCGTCCGCCGCTTCCCGGCCATCACGGCTGTCGACGTCTCCCTCAAGGTGGTCAAACCCGAGACCTCACTCAACAAGCAGGCAATGATCCTGCTCGATGTCCCCGAGCGCGAGGAACTCGTGGCCGATAAGACCGCTGACACCTTCGAGGAAGCAATCGACCTCTGCATCGAGGCCCTTGAGAAGCAGCTCGAGAAGGTGAAGAACAAACTCAAATAACACACCCCTACTCAAAGAACATATCTCCTACCCCGGCGTCCATGGACGCCGGGGTGTGTCATATCTGGAGATCATATCCATACATAGGCTTCATTTGTTAAAACACAGCACCGCTAGATTACAATATTTTACATATTTTTACACTCCAAATAAAGTGTGAAATTGCGTTTTGGTTTTTTAGATTTATTTTACATTGGATTGTAATTCATTACATTATAAATAGTTACATTGTAATAAACTTGAAATTTCGCTCTTATATAATAAGGAGTAGTCTGAAAGGTTTGTGTAAAAGTCTCAGAATGATTAAATTTGAGACATAGAAATTTTAATTCTAAACAAAAGTTAAAACCAAGATATGGAACAGACTCTTGTCATATTCAAACCCTCAGCCGTCAACAGGGCGCTGGTCGGAGCGGTGCTCAACCGCTTTGAGCAGAAAGGCCTCCGGATAGTCGGGATGAAAATGATGCAACTCTCCGAAGAGCTGTTGCGCGAGCACTATGCTCACCTTGTAGATAAGCCTTTCTTCCCCACCCTCGCCGCTTCAATGATGGCCTCACCCGTCATCGTAATGGTGCTCAGTGGCGTGGAAGCAATCAATGTTGTCCGTCTCATGACCGGCGCAACAAATGGCCGTCAGGCCGCCCCCGGAACCATCCGCGGGGACTATGCAATGTCCAACCAGGAGAACATCATCCACGCCTCCTCATCCCCTGAGGATGCTGAGGTGGAAATCAAGCGGTTCTTCCTCCCCAACGAAATCTTTGACTACTCTCCCGCCACGGCAAAATTTGTCAACGGCCCTCTCGAATAAGTAATTTTTGCCTCTCCCGCCGCCAATCATCAACAAAATCATCGCTCCTCTTGCCGAAATAATACCGAAATGTCCAACAAAATCCAGATACTCCTTACAGCCGCTATTATAACCATCTCAGGCCTCGCCGGACAAGCCCAGCGCCGCCTTCCCGCCGAACACTCTCAGCAGCACAACTCCCTCATCGCCAACCAGAGCCCGGCTGTAAATCCCTTCAAGATAGAAAACAACTCCATCCTCTTCAATCAAATCAAGGAGCGCGAGGAACTCTCCTTCGATGATGATATATTCACCGCTCACTGGGACTCTCAGAGCGTCAACCCTTATGGCAACTCGGTCACCATCCCTGACCGCCACGACATAGACGTAAGCGAGTATATAGCCCCGGTTCGTGGACAAGTCACCTCAAACTATGGCTATCGCGCCCGTTTCCGCCGCAACCACTATGGGACTGACCTCAAGCTCAACATCGGCGACACCGTCAGGGCTGCATTCTCCGGCAAGGTCCGCCTCACCAAATATGAGCGTAAAGGCTACGGCTACTATGTAGTGATTCGCCACCCCAACGGAATGGAAACTGTCTACGGCCACCTCAGCCGTTTCCTCGTGAAGCCCAACCAGACCGTGAAAGCCGGTGAGCCAATCGCCCTTGGTGGCAACACTGGCCGCTCTACAGGCCCCCACCTCCACTTTGAGGCCCGCTATCTCGGCATCCCCATCAATCCGGCCGCTATCTTCGATTTTGAAAACGGCGTCCCCCACAAAGATATCTTCTCGTTTGACAAGCGCACCAACGCCAAGCCGCAAAACTACGCTCCCAAGAAGAAATCCACCAAGAGATATGCTTCAACCAAGAAGCGCTCCACCAAAAGCAAGAGCAAAAGCAAAAAGAAATAATCCCCCCACACAGTCTCCGGGTTAATCCCCTGAGAACGACAGCGGCGGCTCCCTATGGTTTCGGGGAGCCGCCGCTGTCGTTGATGGAATGGTCAATGTCAATAATAGACTATCTCACGCTTCTCAAGAGTATAACTGATGTGCGGTCGGACATCAGGCTGCTGCGTAGTCCAGACACTGAGACGCTCAGTCCAGTTGCCACGCGAATCCTCATCCCTATAGATATTGAAGACCGC
This sequence comes from Muribaculaceae bacterium, assembly GCA_023667285.1. Taxonomy (GTDB): domain Bacteria; phylum Bacteroidota; class Bacteroidia; order Bacteroidales; family Muribaculaceae; genus Duncaniella. The sequence continues at coordinate 7,819 of JAMPAK010000004.1, read as the reverse complement.
CGTATGCTCGCCGTCTATCACAGGGTCTGTATATTGCCCCACTATTCGGCGTTCATCGTCATAGACCGTCACGGCAAAGTCTCCCATGCCGTTTGTGCGCACCACATTGGGCGATAAATGCTCATAAGAGAGCGTATCCTTAAGAAAGCCTCCATGCTGACGGTTGAGGTTGGGCCGACGGTCCTCCCAACGGATGATGCGCCCATACTCATCACGGCGAATGCGCTCATCGCGTCTGGCCACATAATTGCCAAGCGAATCGAAGTAGCACACAGTGACCGTGACATTGGCCGCCGTCGTGTCGACCACAACCGAGTCAACACCAGGAGTGGCCTTCCAGTATGTGGTCTTGACGACACGTTTCACCCGATGGCGCAACTCGAGGAGACTGAGATCGGTAGTCTCAAATATCCCGGCCTCCTCCCCCCTGTCGTCAGTATCCGCTCCGATGATTCCGGAGCCTGAACATGATGCCGCCAGCAACGAGGCGGCCACGATGGGGAGAAAGCCGGGATATTTCATTGGGTTGATTTATCTTACACCTTAAAAGAAGAAGAGTGTCTCAAGCGCATATGTAGCGATACCGGCCACATAGCCCACGAAGGCAATCCATGTGAAACGGCGGAGATACCAGCCAAAGCTGATCTTCTCGAGACCCATCACAACCACACCTGCTGCAGACCCAATAATCAGCATTGAGCCACCGACACCAGCGCAGTATGCGAGGAGCTGCCAGAAGAGACCGTCGCATGCATAGTCGCCTGCAGCTGCGATGGGATACATATCCATACAGCCTGCCACCAGGGGAACATTGTCGACAATCGATGATACGACACCGATCACACCTGTGACAAGATAGTGGTTCTCATGTGAAACCTCGTTGAGCCACTGGCCGAAGGCTGTCAGCACGCCTGTGAGCTGCAGAGTGGCCACGGCCATAAGAATGCCGAGGAAGAAAAGGATGGTTGCCATGTCTATCCTGGAGAGGAGTGCAGTGACCTTGAGATTGGAAGTGTCAAGTTTGAGAAGCGCATGGCGGTTGCAGCGATACTCGCTGACAAGCCACAGCACACCGAGTGCAAGAAGGATTCCCATGAAGGGTGCAAGTCCGGTGAGCATACGGAAGATGGGCACGAAGATAAGACCGCCGACACCCAGACAGAGGATGAGCATCCGGTCTGAGTTATGGACAGCACCGGGAGCCTCAGCCACATTCTCAGGCATACGGAGGTTCCCCTTAAGGTAGAGCTGGGCGCAGAGGGCTGCGACAACCACTGAGACAATCGAGGGGACTATAAGCTGGCTGATGACTCCTCCGGTCGAGATCATACCGCGGATCCACAGCATGATGGTGGTGACATCGCCTATGGGCGAGAAAGCGCCACCCGCATTAGCGGCTATCACAATCATGCCGCCATATATCATTCGGTCGTTGTTGTCAGCCACAAGCTTGCGGAGCACCATCACCATCACAATCGATGTGGTGAGGTTGTCGAGGATAGCAGAGAGAACAAAGGCCATGAATGTGATGCGCCACAGAAGCTTACGCTTGCTCGTTGTAGCCAAAGCATCCTTTACGAAGAAAAATCCACCGTTGGCATCAACAATCTCTACGATTGTCATTGCGCCCATAAGGAAGAACAGGATCTCACAGGTGTCGCCAAGATGCTCAAGCAGTTGCTCTGACACCTCAAGATTTCCAATACCCATCTGAGGGGCATAACCCACAGCATAAAGAGTCCAACACCCCACACACATCAGAAGTGCGGGCACCGCCTTGTTGATTTTGAACACAGCCTCAAGCGCTATGCACAGATAACCCAGGCAGAAAAAAATTACGATTGCAGTTATCATTTAGTTGAAGTGATTAATGATTTGTCTTCATGGCAGAGGCGGATGTGTCGACACACGACACTCCCCCTTAAAGTTTCTGCAAAGTTCGCAATAATCCCCTAAACAACAAAATTATAAATAATGAAAAATTTCCTTAATGCACCTGAGGACGCCCCGATGAGATACAATAAGCTCAGCCTCACTCCAGTCTCCTTTCATGAAAGAATCTCCGCGTGAAGACAAGAAGAAGGACCGTGCCGCATATCTGAGACCCGGCCGTGAACCAGAATGCGGCCGAATATCCGGCATACTCCACCAGGACTCCGCCAAGAAGGATTCCCAGACCCATGCCTAGGTCCCAGGAAGTGAGTATCGATGAGTTGGCCGTCCCGCGCTGGTCATGTCGCGCCACTGAGATAAACATGTTGAGAAATGCCGGATACATGCGACCGTTCCCGAGTCCTATCAGAGGAGCCGAGAGATAGAAAGCCCACGGCTGATGGACAAGCGCAAAGAGCGTGAATCCCACCGCGCTGATCATCGCACCCTCAAGGGCATTCTCAGTGAGCCGCCCGGCTCTCAGAGATTTAGCGCCATAAAGCCTGGACACGAAGAGACCGATGGAGAGCATCGCAAAGAACAGCCCCGTGCCGTCGGTTATGCCGAGACATTCCTTACCATAAATAGCCACATAGTTGCTCATCACCCCCCAACAAAGTCCGAAGAGCAGGATATTGACCGCCAAGAGCCATGCTCGGGTCAGAAAGAAATGGTCAAGGCTCATCGGGGGCCGCCCGGATACCTTGGCCCGTTGCGGAAGTTTGATGGATGTGGCACACCAGAACCCCACGAAGGCCACAATGAGCGAGATCCAGAAAAGCAGTGTGAAATTTCCCGTTGTGCCATATATCCATATGCCGGCTGAAGGAGCAATGGCCATGGCCAGATTGTTGGAGAGACCGTAGAACCCTATCCCCTCGTTGCGCCTCGACGAGGGGAGGACATCGATGGCCACAGTGGAGTTGGCCACCGTTGTGGCTCCAAACGGCAATCCGTGGACCGTGCGGACTATGGCAAACATCAGGAGCGTCCCGGCGCCAATATAGCCTGTGAAGCAGATGAAGAAGGCAAAGAAGCAGAGCATCAACACCTTGCGTCGGTCAAACGAGTCAACAATAAACCCACTGAAAGGACGCACTATCAGCGCGGCCACGACATAGCCGGAAAGAACAAGCCCAATCATGTCCTTGTCCGCATGAAACTGAGCATCCAGATAGATAGGGAGAAGAGGTGTGAGAAGATAGAAGGAGAAGAAGAGCATGAAATTGCCGGCCATCGCCCGGCAATAGTTGGAATTCCAAAGTCTTTCAGACATGAAAAATGTGTATGCAGAAGATAACGTTTGGCGGTTAAAAACTGATTTTAACCGCCAAACGACTTTCGTTGATATGTTTATGTATTACCTGATGAAGAGCAGCTCACGATATTTGGGGAGCGGCCACATCTCATTGTCGACAAGGAGCTCGAGCTTGTCTATGTGATAGCGGACGGAGTTGAGACAGGGAGCCACATTCTTTGAATAGGCTATGGCCTTGTCACGCTCGTTCTCAATCTTGTTAGCCTCCTTGCGGGCATTGACCATGCGGGCCACCTCTGTCTTGATGGACGAGCAGTGGTCCATGATTTTCTCCACGGTGATGGTGTCCTGCTCAGAGAGTTTCTCACCCTTCTCGCCTGGGAAGAGCTGACGCAGTTTCACCATGTTGTCGAGGAGGATTGAGAGGTAGCGTGTGGCCACGGGGATGATGTGGTTGATGGCCAGATCCCCCAGCACACGGGCCTCTATCTGGATCTTCTTTGTGTACATCTCCCATTTCACCTCATTGCGTGCCTCGAGCTCAACGTGATTCATCACACCCGTCTTGCGGAACATCTCGATTGACGACGGGCGGAGGTAGGCATCGAAGATGAGCGCCGGGTTGGTCTCACAGTCGAGTCCTCGGCGGGCTGCCTCCTCTTTCCACTCTTCTGAATATCCGTTCCCGTCAAAGTGGATAGGTTCCGAATAGAGCAGAAGAGCCTTGATCTCGGCCAGAAGAGCATGGTCCAGGCTCTCGCCGGCCTGCAGACGCGAGTCTATCTTACCCTTGAAGTCGGCAAGCTGCTCTGCCACAGCGGCATTGAGGGCTATCATGGCCGAGGCACAGTTGGCACTCGAGCCTACAGCGCGAAACTCGAAGCGATTGCCGGTGAAGGCGAAGGGCGATGTGCGGTTGCGGTCTGTCGAGTCAATCATCAGGTCAGGAATCTGAGCCACTCCAAGATGGAGCTGCTCCTTGCCTGAAAGCGCTATCAGTTCATCCTTGTCTGAGTTCTTGATCTTGTTGAGTATCTCGCTCAACTGGCTTCCGGCAAAGATGGAGATGATAGCGGGAGGTGCCTCGTTGGCACCGAGCCGGTGGCAGTTGGTGGCTGACATGATTGATGCCTTCAGAAGGGCATTGTGGCGATGCACAGCGGCCATGACATTGGCCACAAAGGTGATGAACTGAAGATTCTCCTTCGGGGTCTTTCCGGGAGCAAAGAGGAGTGTGCCGGTGTCAGTGCCGAGGCTCCAGTTGCAGTGCTTGCCCGAACCGTTGATTCCGGCAAAGGGCTTCTCATGGAGAAGCACACGGAAGTTGTGGCGGCGGGCCACCTCGTTCATCACCGACATGATGAGCATATTGTGGTCATTGGCAAGGTTAGTCTCCTCATAGATGGGCGCGAGCTCAAACTGATTGGGAGCCACCTCATTGTGGCGTGTCTTGCAGGGGATGCCGAGTTTGTGGGCCTCTATCTCAAGGTCGAGCATTAAGGCTTCGACTCGCTTGGGGATTGCGCCGAAATAATGGTCCTCGAGCTGCTGGTTTTTGGCTGACTCATGGCCCATCAGGGTGCGTCCGGTCAGCGCGAGGTCCGGACGGGCTGCATAGAGAGCCTCATCCACCAGGAAGTATTCCTGCTCCCAGCCCAGATTGCTGATGACATGCTTCACCTCTGGGTCAAAGAAGCGAGCCACCGCGGTTCCGGCCTTGTCGACAGCCGTAAGGGCACGGAGAAGCGGAGTCTTATAGTCGAGTGACTCTCCGGTATATGAGATGAAGATGGTGGGGATACACAGGGTGTTGTCGATGATGAATGCGGGCGAGGAGATGTCCCATGCCGAGTAACCGCGGGCCTCAAAGGTGTTGCGGATGCCGCCATTAGGGAAACTCGAGGCATCAGGCTCCTGCTGGACAAGGAGCTTGCCATTGAATTCCTCCACCATTCCACCCTTGCCGTCATGCTCGACAAAACCGTCGTGCTTCTCGGCCGTGGTCTCTGTGAGAGGCTGGAACCAGTGGGTGTAGTGACGGGCGCCGTTGTCGATGGCCCACTGCTTCATTCCTTCTGCCACAGCGTCAGCCACTGAGCGCGAGAGGGGTTCCTTGTTGTCGATGGCGTTGATGAGTGCCTTGTAGGCGCTGAGAGGAAGATATTCAAACATCTTGGCTCGGTTGAAAACCTTGCTTGCATAGTAGACGGTGGGACGCTCCTTAGGAATCTCCACGGCTACTGGTTTTCGGTTTGAGGCTTCCTCAACAACTTTGAATCGGTAACTTGACATAAAATTTTAGTGATATATTATGTGATGGTTATTTCAGACTTTTGAATCGCTCCACTGCCTTCAACGTATTCTCTCGTGTGTTGAAGGCTGTGAGCCGTATATATCCTTCGCCAGAGGGACCGAAACCGCTTCCAGGTGTCCCCACGATGCGACACTGCCTGAGCAGATGGTCGAAGAATTCCCACGACCCTATCCCCTCAGGGGTCTTGACCCAGACATACGGAGAGTCTATCCCGCCGACACATTCATAGCCTTCACGGCTAAGGCCCTCGAGTATCACACGGGCGTTGCCAAGATAATAGTCTATGCTCTCCCGCATCTGCGCTCTTCCCTCTGGGGTATAGAGGGCAGCGGCTCCTCGCTGGCTGAGATAGCTTGCGCCGTTAAACTTAGTGGTCTGTCGGCGTCGCCACAGAGGGTTGAGGGGCTTCATCTCACCCCTCGGGCCTCGCCCTCTCAACTCCTTGGGAACCACTGTATAGCCCAGACGTATCCCCGTGAACCCTGCAGTCTTTGAGTAACTGCGGAATTCGATGGCCACCTCTCGCGCCCCCTCAATCTCATAAATCGAGTGAGGCACCTCTTTTCTGGTGATATATGCCTCATAGGCAGCGTCAAAGAGCAGAAGCACCCCATTCCTCCGGCAGTAGTCCACCCACACCTTGAGTTCATCCCGCGTGAGAGAAGTCCCGGTGGGATTGTTGGGATAACACAGATATATCACATCCGGTGCCCCCTTGGGAAGGTCCGGGACAAATCCGTTCCCCTTCGTGCAGGGGAGATACTCAATGTTGCTCCACTCTCCTGACAGGAGCTGATGTCCGGCTCTCCCGGCCATCACATTCGAGTCCACATATACAGGATAGACCGGATCAGTGACGGCAACACGGTTTACAATCGAGAGGATATCCCCGATGTTCCCGGTATCGCTCTTGGCTCCGTCACTCACAAAAATCTCATCCTCCTCCATCTCTATCCCATGGGCTCTGTAGTCGTGGGTGACAATCAGTGAGGTCAGAAAATCATAGCCATTCTCAGGGCCATACCCATGGAAGCGCTCTGCTGTCCCTTCGTCGTCGACAGCCTTGTGGAGCGCGTCGACAACAGCCTGACAGAGTGGACGGGTGACATCACCGATTCCTAGACGTATTATCTCTGCCGTCGGGTCCTCCTCGGCATATTCCCTGACCCTGCGTGCGATCTCACTGAAGAGATATGACCCAGGCAGGAGTGTGTAGTTATCGTTAATGGAAAACATACTCAATTCTGGCGTATATATTCTCCGGAAAATACCTCAGTGGCTCCTCCGGTCATCATCACATGCGAGCCGGACTCCCCGTCCCACACAATTCTCAGATCGCCCCCTCTGAGCCTGATGGTGACATCGTCATCCACAAGCCCTGCAATATGTGCAGCCACTGCGGTGGCACACGCACCTGTCCCACAGGAAAGAGTCTCCCCTGCTCCACGTTCCCATACACGCACCCTGATCAGATTCCTGTCCACAACCTCAGCAAACTCAATGTTAGCCCTGTCGAGCCACATCGGGTGTCTCTCCATGAGCGGACCAAGGCGGTCAAAGTCTATCGACTCAAGTGATTCCACAAAAATCACGCCGTGAGGATTCCCCATAGAGATGGCCGAAACAATGAGAGTCTCATCTCCAGCAATCACAGGCTTCATAGTCTCACCAATTTCCGGTTTGCCCATGTCGACTGTCACTGACTCTAGTTCACCACCCTCCTTATTAAGTGTTAAAACCTTGATACCCGAGAGGGTTTCAAGGTTTATAGGGTTCTTATCTGTCATGCGGTGAGAGTAGAGCCAAGAGGCTATGCATCGGGAGGCGTTGCCACACATTCGGCCTTCAGAGCCGTCTGAGTTAAACATCCTCATTCTGAAGTGAGCATCAGGAGAAGTCGGTGGGCAAATCAGCACTATTCCATCACCACCCACTCCAAAATGTCGGTCGCTCATCTCTCGGGCAAGGTCAGGAAGCCGATCCGGCTCTGACTCCATACAGTCTATATATATGTAGTCATTGCCAATACCATGCATCTTGGTGAAGCGAATCACCTCGCGGTTATTTAAAGGATTGTTATTAGCCATTTTGGCATTCTTTTTACCTTTTGACCTGAAAAAAATCAGCACAAAGTTACGCCTTTTCTCCCCATACTTCCAAAAAAATCTTAGAAAATTTTCAAAAATCATATGAATTTTGAACCGAGACAAGTTTAACCCGCCATCTTTGGTGATATACACACAAAAAAAGAGCCGGTGCTTTTGGGCATCGGCTCTTGGTGAAGGGGCGGTTATCTACTTTCCCACTTTCGCAGT
>JAMPAK010000003.1 GCA_023667285.1 Muribaculaceae bacterium | reverse complement strand
CGCCACCCACCATCGTCATCACCCTCCCCGTCAGGTTGACACCCTTATCACCCCCATCACCCCCGTCAACCTCCACAACCTACACCACCCCTCCACATCCACTCTAGCGGTACGCCGTGCTCCGCGACCCAAAGTCAAACCGCACGGCAAGCGCACTTTGACATTTTGAAAAACACACCTCCGGCTTTATGAATCAGTGTACTGCCTTTTGATGGCAAGGTGGTTTATTCCGGGGTTTTGAGGAGGACGGAGCGGAGGCTCCGGCGTGAGATGACGGAAATCTCAGTGGAGGTGTAGTTGATTATCCCTTTGTCGCGAAGTTTGTCGAGGGCGGCCACGAATGATGTGCGCTGGACTCCAAACAGTGCATAGAGGTCTCGCTGACGCGCCTGAAGCAGGATGTCGGTCGAGCCCATCTGTGTCAAGGCAATGATCCAGAAGGCTATTCTCTCCTCGAGCGAGCCGGTGGTAAGTGCTATCACACCGTCGATGGCTTTCTGGGCATTGGTGGAGAGAAGGTTGAGATAGTTGAACAGTATGATCTCATCTTCCTGAAGCAGGTTGATGAAATCGTGTTTGGCAATCTGCATCAGGGACACAGTGCCGATTGAGATGCAGTCTGCCGGATAGAGAGTGTCACGCCCAAAGAGAAAATCGGGCGAGATGACAGCCGGGGATATGAGAGTCTGTGAGATGCGAAAACGGTCAGTGTGGTTGCGTATGGTGAGACGCACCTTGCCATCAATAACAAACTTTAACCCGATGCATGGCTCACCGGCACGAAGAAGAGTCTCTCCATCAAGGTACTTCAGAAATGCCAGTGGGGTTTTCCCTACAATCTGAGAAATACGGCTGTGGCTGACTCCCTTGAAGAGGGGGAGCGTCATCAGGTTTTCATACATGCTGTCTATTGCCATGACGGAGTAAATTAACTAAAATAACCTTAAATGAGGCTATTTATCTTTCAACGTTCCTGTGTCTGTTTTTGTTTTCGCGACTTTCCTTTTGAGTCTTGTAATATAATTGTGCAGAGTTGATGGTGTTCTGCCATGCCACATAGGCCGCGGGGGCTACTGAGGAGATGGGGCTGAGATAGGTCAACGCCATCCAAATGGCAAGCACAGTGTTCTTCTGTCCAAGTCCCTGAGCGCCCGCAATCTTGTCTCCACACCTTGCTCCAATCCTCCGACCTATATAGAACTGGCCGCAGCAGGCGATGGCGGACATCAGAGCGAGGCACACCATCTCCGGGATGGCCTCAGGTGGCTCGTTCATGACGAAACTCACGGCTCGCCCCACCACAATGAAAAGTGATACGGCCCATATGTAGAACGAGACGCCCTGGCGGGTGGCAAGTACATGGTGGGCCTTAGGGGTGAGTTTCCTCATGGCCATGGCTGTGACCAGCGGCAAAATAATCATGGGGACTACCTTCACAGCAATGAGGGTGAGCGACTGGACAAATGTCAGCCCGGACTCACTTCCCATCAGTGTGAAAAGAATGGGAGCCGACACCGCCACACAGACATTGGAGACAATGGAGAATGTGGCCAGACGAGCCACACTGCCCCCAAGCATCCCCGTGATCACTGGAGCCGCAGTGGCCGTGGGGCAGAAGATGCAGATGAAGGTGCCTTGGGCAAGCTGCTCACTGACAGGACGCAGCGCCAGATATATGGCGATGCTCCCAATCATCTGGACTGCAATAAGCCCTCCACTTAGCCGTGTGAGACGAAACTCGCGTGGATTCACCTTGCAGAAGGTGATTAGGAGCATGATGAAAATAAGGTATGGGGCTATGAACGCTATGGCGTCGATGAAATTGTGGAAAAGTATCCCCCCAAGCATCGCTATTGGCAACATCCAGGGTTTCAGCCGCTGAAGGAATGTCGATGGAACTTTCATGTCGTTTTTTCAAATCGCGACTGCAAAAGTACTGAAAATTCACTAATTTTGTCGTAAAAATCAACAATCATGGCAGACAATTATCTTGAGCGTCGCATGGAGGACTATCGCTCCGGGCGTCTGGCTCAGAAATCGAAACGCACCCACTCAGGCGGAGGGAAAGCTCAGGACACCCTGACGCTCCGCTATCCACACATGCGGGTACTTGTAATGGATGAGCAGGAGCCGGATGAGCGTCTTGTGGCTCTCATCAAGGAGTTGAGGAGCGTAGGACTACAGGTGGCCTTCACGGCAGACAATCCCACATCCGGGCAGCGACTGTCACAAGATACAGGGTCACGACACTATCCGTCCACAATCCCTCCGGAAACTATTATCAATGACTTGACTGAGAGATGGGGCGGAGTGGATGTGGTGCTGACATTAGGCGGCTCATTCAAATCAGACACAACCCCAACCTATCAGATTGTTTTTCCAGATGGGGTGGCACCGCGGAATGTGGCACGGGGAATCCTGTTCCTGCTCCATCCCGACAATGCTTTCATGCTCAATAAATTTGAGCATCTGCTTCGCAGTGACGCGAAAAATGGTTAACTTTGCACTCCAAAACCAAAATTCAATACCGAATATATGGCACTCCAATGCGGCATAGTAGGACTTCCCAACGTGGGCAAGTCGACCCTTTTCAACTGTCTCTCAAACGCTAAGGCCCAGTCGGCCAATTTCCCTTTCTGCACCATCGAGCCAAACGTCGGTGTCATCACCGTGCCCGATGAGAGACTCAACAAACTGGTGGAGATGTGCAATCCCCGCTCCGTGGTCCCGGCCACAGTGGAGATTGTGGACATTGCCGGACTCGTCAAGGGCGCAAGCAAGGGTGAGGGCCTGGGCAACAAGTTTCTGGCCAACATCCGTGAGACAGACGCCATTATCCACGTGCTCCGCTGCTTTGATGACGACAACGTCACCCATGTCCACGACACAGTCGACCCCGTCCGCGACAAGGAGATAATCGACTACGAACTTCAGATCAAGGATCTCGAAACCGTGGAGAGCCGCATGGCCAAGACTCAGAAGCAGGCCCAGACGGGTGGCGACAAGGTGGCTAAGATGCAGTATGAGGTGCTGAAGAAATATTATGATGCCCTCGTGGCTGGAAAGCCGGCCAGAACCGTGGAACTCGAGACTCCGGATGAGCAGAAGTTTGCACGTGAGCTCTTCCTGCTCACATCCAAGCCCGTGCTGTATGTCTGCAATGTAGACGATGCCTCGGCTGCCGAGGGGAATAAGTATGTCGAGGCAGTCCGTGAGGCAATAAAGGACGAGAATGCCCAGTTGCTCATCGTGGCCGCGCAGACTGAGAGCGAGATTGCCGAACTGGACACATGGGAGGAACGTCAGGAGTTTCTTGCAGAGATAGGCCTGACGGAATCAGGCGTTGCACGACTGATCCGCGCTGCATATGCCCTTCTGAATCTCCAGACATTTTTCACAGCTGGAGCCGATGAGGTTAGGGCCTGGACATTCATGAGAGGCAGCAAGGCTCCTCAGTGTGCAGGAATCATCCACACTGATTTTGAGAAGGGATTCATCCGCGCTGAGGTCATAAAATATGAGGACTATGTCTCGCTTGGGAGCGAGAGCGCAGTCCGCGAAGCCGGCAAGATGGCCATTGAAGGCAAGAATTATGTCACTCAGGATGGCGACATTATGCACTTCCTCTTCAATGTCTGAAATCCTGTCTGATGAAAAGACACCTCTCCTCAATCCTTCTTTTTGTATGCAAGGCCTTGATCATCAATGCCGCCGCTCCCTCTACCACAATGGTCTTCAATCGTCCGGCCTCGTTCTTTGAGGAGACGGTCGTGATAGGCAACGGGCGTCTTGGAGCAGCCATCTATGGTGGAGTGAGGACTGACACAATCTCCCTAAACGACATCACACTATGGACGGGAGAGCCTGACACGTCTGAAGCACCAGAGGGGGCCGTCAAGGCTTTCAAAGATGCCCGCGAGGCTCTTTTCGCCGAGAACTATCGGCAAGCAGACTCCCTGCAGAGAGGAGTTCAGGGCCATTACAGTGAGAATTATCAACCGCTTGGCTCACTTACCATCTCCTATGACCATTCTGTGCCATCTGAGCATGAATACAGCCGACGGCTTGACCTCCTGACGGCAGAGGCAGAGACAGCCTGTGGCGGACGGACTACGACGTATTTCGCCTCATCGCCCGATTCGGTCATTGTGGTGAGAGTGACCTCAGAGACCCCATTCTCGGCCACTCTGGCTCTGGACTCGAAGATTCCTCACATCGTGTCGTCTGATTCAACAGGCACAATCAGGCAGACCGGCCGCGCAGCCTATCATTCTCTCCCGGGATATGTCGATGACGCTGGGGAGAGGCTTCTTTATGACTCTGACCGCGGGACACCCTTCTGCACAGTGCTGAGAGTAGAGCTCACGGCCGGAGGGATGGTCAAACCGCAAGACAATGGGGCTCTGCGTGTGGAGGATTGCCGCGATGCGATAATCTGGATAACGAATGCGACGGGCTTCCGTGCGTTCAATCTTATGCCGTCATCTCCGGCCGAAACAGCCGCCGGAGCCGAAAGGCTGATTCGGAAGGCTGTGGCCAAGGGGTTTGATGAGGTGAGGAGGGCGCACCTGGAGGACTATGATGCTCTTTTCTCGCGCGTCAGCATCGACCTGGGGAGCACTCCCGACTCAATCTCATCGCTTCCGACAGATGTGCAACTGCGCCGATACACTGACCTGAATGAATATAATCCTGACCTCGAGGAACTTTACTTCAATTTCGGACGATATCTACTCATTTCGTCCTCGCGCACCCCGGGTGTTCCCGCCAATCTCCAGGGACTGTGGAACGAGAGGCTTCTTCCACCATGGAACTCAAACTACACCACCAATATAAATGTGGAGGAGAACTATTGGCTCGCAGAGGTCACTGGACTTGGCGACCTGCATGAGTCGACACTGCTGACATGGATAAGAAACTTGTCAGAGACAGGAGCACAGACCGCCCGTGGCTATTACGGTGTGGAGAGAGGATGGTGTGTCGGACACAACTCTGACATCTGGGCCATGACATGTCCGGTGGGAGAGGGAAGCGGCGACCCATCGTGGGCATGTTGGAACATGGGCGGCGTGTGGCTCGCCACTCACATACATGAGCATTGGCTATTCAGCAGGGACCCGGATTTTCTGAGACGATATTATCCGGTGATGCGTGGGGCGGCAGAGTTTGCCCTTGGGCTTCTTGTTGAAAAGGACGGATGGTTGCTGACAGCCCCATCCACCTCTCCTGAGAATATATATGTCACTGACGATGGCTATGCCGGAGCGACACTCTATGGCGCCACCGCGGACCTGGCAATGATTCGAGAACTTCTCACGTCAGTGCGCTCTGACGCCCTGCATCTCGGAATAGACAGCGCTCTTGTCGAGGAGATAGACAGTGTCATGCCGCGGCTGCGTCCATACAGCATAGGACGTGAGGGCAATCTCATGGAGTGGCATCACGACTGGAAAGACAAGGAGCATACTCACCGCCATCAATCGCATCTCTTCGGGCTTTATCCCGGCCATCATATAACCCTTGAGGAAACACCTGAACTTTGTCAGGCAGCCTTGAGGACACTTGATATCAAGGGCGATAAGACCACTGGGTGGAGCACCGGATGGAGAGTCAATCTGCTCGCTCGGCTAGGTGAGGGTGAGAGAGCCTACTCAATGTTGCGCCGTCTGCTCAGATATGTCTCGCCTGATGGCTATAGAGGACCTGGACGCAGGACAGGAGGAGGGACATATCCCAATCTCCTTGACGCTCACTCGCCGTTTCAGATTGACGGGAACTTCGGTGGAACTGCGGGAATCATGGAGATGCTTATGCAATCATCTGAGGATGGGGATGTCAAGACCCTCCCTGCCCTCCCTGATGCATGGAAGAGCGGCGAGGTGAAAGGTCTGAGGACCCGCGGGGGCCGAAGGGTCGACATGAAGTGGGAAGATGGTGAGGTGAAAGAGTTTGTGGAATATTGAGATGAGGTTTTATATATAATTAGTGCTGTTCTTAGGTTTTTTTCACCTTTCGGCGTCTTGACTTAACAAAATACTTGTTAACTTTGCAACTTGAAAACTTGCAGAGAGGCGTGGCCTCTCATCTCCAAACCGCATTATGACAAGACGTTCATCCATATATATCATTGTGGCCCTGTTGTTTGCGTGGGCTGCGGCCTCGTGTAACGATGACTCGGGTATAGCAGATACTTCCACATCCTATTCCAATTGTGAGGTCTCTTCGTTTCAACTGCAGGCCAATAACGACATCCTGACCCGTCTGGACTCCGTATATTTTGCCATCGACCTGGTGAAGGCGGAGATTTATAACGCGGACTCGCTCCCAGTAGGGACAAACACCTCCAGGCTCCAGGTGAAGGTGGGGACAGAGTCGGCATCCGCATGCAACATCACCTATCACATCCCGGGAACCGACCGCGACACAACGGTGAATATCATCGATTCGCCCAACGATTCGATTAACTTCTCTGACGGACCTGTGAAACTTGAGATCGTCTCGTATAGCGGTCAGGCAAGACGCACATATAATGTCAGGGTCAATGTGCATCAGGTTGCTCCTGACACACTGTGGTGGGACCAGAAGGCCATCCGCCCTTTGCCTACGACTCTTTCATCAGTTAAGGCTCAGAAGAGCGTGATGTTCAAGGACGAGATATATTGCTTCACAACGGACGGCAGCTCATATAGCCTCTCAAAAATATCAGATCCCTTCACACTTGAGGGCAACTCGATGTCTGTGGCTCTCCCTGCCGGAGTAGAAATAGGCTCGATAGCCTCGACCACAGAGGCTCTCTATTGCCTAGACGGAGCCGGAAGGCTCTATGCCTCAAGCAACGGGCAGACTTGGACAGACACGGAGACTGTGATGTCTCACATCTATGGCGGCTATGGCGAGAGGCTCCTTGGTGCAATCGAGGAGACTGATGGCTGGAAGCAGGTGACATATCCTGCCACTACAACCGCTCTGCTGCCTCAGGGGTGTCCTGTGAAGGGTAACTCAGGGACAGTGGAATTCACAAGCAAGTGGAATATCAATCCCTCAGCCGTAATATTTGGCGGTGTGGATGCTTCGGGTGAGTATTCTGCCTACTCATGGATATATGACGGGGATGCTTGGTCGCGCCTGAGCAACACTGCTGCGCCGGTGGCTGTGACGGGCGCCATAATCTTCCCTTACAATACACCAAAGGTCAACACCAATACATGGAGAGTGTCTGAGCAGTCGGCTCTCATCGCAATGGGAGGTATGATTGGGAATGGTGCTCCAAATGACTCGGTATACGTTTCGATCGATTTCGGAATTTCATGGAAGAAGGGTGAGGAGACACTCCAGTTGCCCGGCTACTTCCCGAGAGTGTCAGGGGCGGATGTCTTTGTTGTTGATCATCTGATACATGCCCAGTCATCGTCAAGGGTCATTGCTCCTGTAGAGGAGTGGGAATGCCCATATATATATGTGTTTGGCGGAGTCGACAAGGATGGCACACTGGTGCCTACAGTGCGTCGAGGAGTCATCAACCGCTTCACATTCAAGCCTATATATTGATTGGAATTGAAAACGCGCTGTCTACTCATATCTGTCATGATGCTCGTGGCTGCTCTCTGCCCGCAGAGAGTGGTCTCGCAGGCTGTCGCTCCGGCTGAAGAGTATAAGTTTGACATCGGGTGCGGGTTAGGGATGGCCGGTTATCTTGGAGACGCGAACGAGAGCTCAATTTTCAGCCATCCTGGAGTGGCCTTCAACGGGTCGTTCCGCTATCTGGCCAACACACGTCTGGCCATCAGAGGGCTTTTCTCAGTTGAAAGTCTTAGCGGGTCCACTGCGGACATGGAGAATGTGATGCCGGGAGGTGCTGTCTATGATTTCAAAACCACACTCTACGATCTGTCGGTGCGGGGAGAGTTCAACTTCTTCAACTATGGGATAGGGGAAACATATAAGAGACTGACTCGAATCACTCCTTATATCGCATTGGGGCTTGGTGTGAGCATGGCCTCGACGGGCGACGGCTCGTTTGTGGCGCTCTGCCTGCCCATGTCGGCAGGTGTGAAATATAAGCTTCGCCCGCGTCTGAATCTGGGATTGGAGTTCACCATGAACAAAATCTTTGGAGACAAGGTCGACTCACCTCAGCTGGCGGATCCGTATCTCATTAAAAGCTCATTCCTCAAGAACACAGATTGGTGTTCGACGATAGTCCTGTCAATCAGTTATGAGTTTGGCCGCCGTTGCGTGGCCTGCAACAGGCAGGATTGAAAAATAACACGAAATTTCATTTCTGTATGATGAAATCAGACATAGACCTCAACCGCCTCCCCCGACATGTGGCCGTGATCATGGATGGTAACGGACGCTGGGCACGTGCGCGCGGATTCTCGCGCAGTGTCGGGCATGCCGAGGGGGTCAACACGGTTCGGCGGATTACAGAGGCCGCTTCAGAGATAGGTGTGGAGTATCTGACGCTCTACACATTCTCGACAGAGAACTGGAACCGTCCTGCTGAGGAGGTCGAGGCTCTGATGCATCTCATAGTGATGGCTATCGAGCGGGAGACTCCTGACTTGATAAAGAACAATGTGCGTCTCACCATGATAGGCGATATCTCACGTTTGCCGGAAGAGGCTCGCAAGCGTCTGGAAAAGTGTATCGATGACACGTCGCACTGCACAGGGCTCACGCTGACGCTGGCTCTCAGCTACTCGTCGCGATGGGAGATACTGCGTGCTGTGAGACTCTTTGCGCAGGATGTTGCCGACGGAGTCTGTCAGCCCTCCGAGATGGACAATGATGAGATGTTCAATCGATATCTCGCCACGGCGGGGATGCCTGATCCTGACCTTCTGATACGTACCGGCGGTGATCACCGTGTCAGCAACTATCTTCTCTGGCAGATAGCCTATGCCGAGATTTTTGTCACAGATACTTTCTGGCCTGATTTCTCAAAGGATGAGTTTTACAGTGCCATAGCCAACTTTCAGAATCGAGAGCGCCGTTTCGGCCTCACTTCCGACCAAATAAAATGATGCGTTATACATCCATTCTGTCACATTTCCTCACACCCGTAGTCATTGTCGTGGCTCTCATCGCCCAGGGGAGCCGTGCTGTCGGCCAGACGCCGACCGATACCATAGTCAATCCCACAATTCTCTTTTCAGGGATGCCCAAGACTTATGAGATAGCCGGGATACGGATTGTGGGTGCTGACAACTATGAGGAGAAAAATATCCTCTCATATGCCGGCCTCAAGGTTGGGGACCGCATACAGATTCCCGGCCAGGACATTACAGACGCTGCAAAGCGCCTGTGGAGGCAGGGGTTGTTCTCGAACATCCAGATTACAGTGGACAAGACGGCCGGCAACAAGGCTTGGCTCTGCCTGAACCTACGTCAGCAACCGCGAATCGAGGAAGTGCGTTTCAGCGGGGTGAAGAAGGGTGAGCAGAAGGACCTCAATGAGGCTCTGCAGCTCCAGAGAGGCAGCCAGATCACTCAGAACATCGTGAACCGTGCGGAGGCCATCATCAAGAAATATTATCAGGGCAAAGGCTTCGGAAAGGCTCAGGTCAAGATAAATCTTGCTGAGTCGCTCTCGGCTCCTAATGAGGTGATAGTCAACATCGATGTCAATAAGAATGACAAGGTGAAGGTGCACAAGATTTATATCGACGGAAATGAGGTGCTGTCAGACAATCAGATTCAGCGCACCATGAAGAAGACCAATGAGAAGGGTAAGCTCATCAATCTCTTCCGTCAGAAGAAGTTTGTGGAGAGCGACTATGAGGATGACCTTCAGCGCATCATTCAGAAATATAATGAGAAGGGCTATCGCGACGCTGTGATTCTGAGCGACTCTGTGGTTCCATTTGATGAAAAGACTGTAGATGTCTACATCTCGCTCGAGGAGGGCAAGAAGTATTACATCAACGATATCTCGTGGGTGGGCAACACCATCTATACAACTGATGCACTCTCGGAGGTGCTGGGTATCACAAAGGGTGATGTCTACAATCAGAAACTTCTCGAAAAGAGAACAACTGAGGATGATGATGCGATAGCCAATTACTATATGGACCGCGGCTACCTCTTCTTCCAGTTGGTTCCCATCGAGAAGAATGTGAGGGGTGATTCGATTGACCTTGAGATGAGGATAATTGAAGGACCTCAGGCTCGCATCAACAACGTGATTATCAATGGTAACGACCGTCTTTATGAAAAGGTGATCCGCCGCGAGCTTCATGTGAAGCCCGGTGAACTTTTCTCGAAGACAGACCTCATGCGCTCGGCTCGTGAGATTGCCACGACAGGCCACTTTGACCCAGAGACGATGGATGTGCGTCCGGAGCCTGATGAGGAGAATGGCACGGTGGACATTATTTTCGACCTTACGTCGAAGTCTAATGACCAGTTTGAGTTCTCGATGGGTTGGGGACAGACAGGTGTCATCGGCAAGGTAGCCATTAAGTTTACCAACTTCTCCATCAAGAACCTCTTCTATCCCAACTCCTACAAAGGACTTATTCCCCAGGGTGAGGGTCAGCAGTTCACCATCTCGGCCCAGACCAATGCCCGTTACTATCAGGCATATTCGATTTCGTTCCTCGACCCGTGGTTTGGCGGCAAGCGCCCGAATGCACTCTCAGTGTCGGCATACTACAGCCGTCAGACGGGTGTGAACTCCTCATATTACAATAATCGTTATATGTCCAATTACTATAACTATGGTTATGGCTACGGACTAGGCGGTTATGGCTATAATGACTACTACAACAATGGATATGGGTATGGTAGCGCATACGAGGACTCATATGATCCCAATAAATATCTGCAGATGCTGGGTGTGAACGTCGGGTTTGGCAAGCGTCTGAACTGGCCGGATGACTACTTCACATTTAACGCTGACCTGGGCTACAACTGGTATCATGTGAAAAACTGGGCTTACCTGCTCAACATGCAGAACGGAACGTCAAACTCGCTTGTGCTCGGCCTGACACTGGCGCGCAACTCAATTGACAATCCACAGTATACCCGTGAGGGCTCATCGTTCTCGCTGAGCCTGCAGCTCACACCGCCGGCATCGCTCTTCGGCAAAAAGAACTGGAAGAAGCTCTCGGAGGAGAATACAGATGAGGCTCACCGTCAGCTCTATCACTGGGTGGAGTACTGGAAACTCAAGTTCCTCTCGCGCACCTATACGCCGCTCAACAGCATAGACTCAAAGTATACGCTAGTGCTGATGACTCGTGCGGACTTTGGACTCCTCGGCTCATACAACCGATATCTCAAGTCGCCCTATGAGACCTTCTATGTGGGAGGCGACGGTATGTCAGGCTCATACACTTATGCTCAGGAGACCATAGCGCTCCGCGGATATGACAACGGTCAGTTCACGCCTTATCAGTATGGCGGTGGACGTGCCTACACTAGGTTTGGCCTTGAACTCCACTTCCCCTTCCTTCTTCAGCCCACCACAACAATTTATGGCCTGACGTTTGTTGAGGGAGGTAACGCATGGCATGACATCAAGGACTTCTCACCGTTTGACATCAAGCGTTCGGCCGGTGTCGGTGCCCGAATCTTCCTCCCCATGGTGGGCATGATGGGTATAGACTGGGCATATGGCTTCGACCGTGTCTACGGGCAGAAAGGTGGCTCACACTTCCACTTCATCCTCGGACAGGAATTCTGATGAGATGATTTTTGACAGTATATCGTAAACACTCAGGCTTCCGGAAGCGTTTAGGCTTAAGAGACTCCTTTATTTCTCAACTCACATACATAAGAAGAACTATGATACGTATTCTCATCACACTCGTCCTGATGGCAGGAGCATGGCTGGGGGCATCAGCCCAGAAATTCGCGTTTGTGGACATGGATTATATCCTGTCGTCCATCCCGTCATATGAAATGGCAAACGAGCAGCTCAACCAGTTATCGCTGCGCTGGCAGAAAGAGGTGGAGAGTGTGGCCAAGGAGGCTGAGACCCTCTATAAGAACTATCAGAATGAGATGGTGTTCCTGACGGATGAACAGAAGAAAAAGAAGGAGGAGGAGATTGTGGCTAAGGAAAAGAGCGCAGCTGAACTCCGTCAGAAATACTTCGGCCCTGAGGGTGAGCTCTACAAGAAACGCCAGACCCTGATGAAGCCTATTCAGGATGAGGTGTATAATGCCGTTAAGAAGGTGGCTGAGGAGAAGGGGTTCCAATGCATCTTCGATCGGGCCTCGTCGGCCGATATCATTTTCGCATCTCCCCGTCTGGATTTCTCCAACGAGGTGCTTGAAAAGTTAGGTTATTCAAAATAAAATTGTTAAATTTGCACCGCTTTCGAGGTGAGACGTCCCACTGCGGTCGGCTCACTCCTGGCAGATAATAAGAATTTTAATTAAACTCAAATAAAATGTTCAAAAGACTTTTACTCGCAGTCCTGATTGCACTTCCGTTGAGCGTATTTGCTCAGAAGTTTGCTGTCATCAACACCAATACACTCACAGAATCGATGCCTGAGATCAAGAGTGTGAACGAGCAGATGGAAGCAGCCTCAAAGAAGTATCAGGATGAGTTTGCAAAACTTCAGGAAGAATTCGGCAAGAAATATGAAGAGTTCCAGGCTCTCGATGCTAATACACCCCAGACCATCAAGGATCGCAGAATGCAGGAGATGCAGGAACTTGACCAGAAGATCCAGCAGTTCCAGCAGACCGCCACTCAGGACCTTCAGCGTCAGCAGCAGCAACTTCTCGCTCCTATCCAGGAGAAGGTGATGAAGGCTATTCAGGCCGTTGGTGCCGAGGGCGGATACACTTTCGTGTTTGAGAGCGCCATACCCATCTATACAGGCGTTGATGTGACCGATATCACAGACACTGTAAAGGCACGTCTCGGCATCAATTGATCCGGGTGCAACCTGCCTCAGATACCATACAGAAGGCGTTCAGTCCAACGGCTGAGCGCCTTAGGTAATATCAAGAGATAATACAAGAAACCATAGGCACAATGTTTCGGGTAAAACGTATGGACATATTCATCCTGCAGAGTTTCATCCCTCTGTTTGTGATGACGTTCTGTATATGCCTGTTCATTGTGCTGATGCAGTTTCTATGGAAGTATATCGACGACATGGTTGGAAAGGGCCTCGGGATGGATGTCCTGGGTGAACTTTTCTTCTATGCCGCAATGACGATGGTGCCCATGGCACTCCCGCTTGCCATACTTCTGGCGTCGTTGATGATGTTCGGCAATCTTGGCGAGAACTTTGAGCTCACGGCTATGAAGGCGTCAGGCATCTCCCTGTTGCGCACGATGACCCCCCTCATCATCCTGATGGTGATGATAGCGGTGGGGGCATTCTTCTTCCAGAACAATCTGCTCCCTATCGCTCAGACCAAGATGTGGACTCTGCTATACTCCGTGAGGCAGAAATCTCCCGAGGTCGAGATTCCGGAGGGTGTCTTCTATGACCAGATACCAGGCTACAATCTTTTTGTCGAGTCGAAAAACCGCGAGACTGGAGTACTGTATGACATGATGATCTATGATGTGTCGCGCGGATTTGAGAACTCCTCAATCATCCTTGCAGATTCAGGCAAGATGTCGTTTACACCCGATAAGACTAAACTATATCTGCAGTTGTGGTCAGGAGAGTCGTTTGAGAACCTGAAGGATGCGGCTTCATCGATGAAGAATGTGCCTTATCGACGGGAGTCGTTCTCAGACAAGGAGATACTGGTGAAATTTGACGCCAACTTCAATCGCATGGATGAGCAGGGAATGAGAAACCAGTATGTCGGGAAAAACATGTCCGAGCTTCAAGCTACGATAGACTCTGTGGGTGAATACACTGACTCAGTGGCTAATTTCTATGGCACACAACTTCGCACACAGCGTCTGCTGGGGTCGGATCCCTATGAAAGGTATAGACCTGAGGGGAGCACACACTCAGAGGAGCGGCTGAAACGGGATGTGGCTATGTCGCGTCCGATGAATGTGGACTCCCTGATGCGCGGTGCATCGTCAGGGACGGAACTTGCCAACCTGAACAATGCGCTGGCTAGGGCGCAACGAGGTAAGCAGGAGTATGAATTCCGCGCGCTGCAGATGGCAGAGGACCTCAAGACAATTCGCCGTCATGCCATCGAGTTGCAGAAGAAATTCACTCTCTCCTTCGCCTGCATCATCTTTTTCTTCATCGGCGCACCGCTGGGAGCCATCATCCGAAAGGGTGGACTAGGGACGCCACTTGTGATCTCGGTCTTCCTGTTCATATTTTACTATATCATAGACAATATGGGCTACAAGATGGCCCGCGACGGAAAACTCCCGGTGTGGGAGGGGATGTGGCTATCGGCCGCAGTGCTCCTGCCTTTGGGTATATTCTTCACCTACAAGGCTGTCAATGACTCGGCGGTGTTCAACAAGGATGCCTATGTCAATTTCTTCCGTCGGTTCTTCGGAGTCAGCGAGGTGAGAAATGTGGTGATGAAGGAGGTTATAATTGAGGATGTCCGTCCGGAGATAGCAGTGGAGCGACTACGTCACCTGCAGGAAGAGGTGAAGGATTTCCTCGCCTCCAATCCTCAAAACCAACGATATGCTGACTATTGGCTGCGTGGATATGACCGGGCCGGACTCCATGCCCTGCGCGACGACATGGAGCAGCTCATAGACCGGTTGTCAAACTCACGCTCAAAGATGGTGATAAACACGCTGATGGACTTCCCTGTGTTGCGTTCGCTGTGGTTTATCGCTCCAAGCGACTCTAAGGTGCTGTCGCGTATCATGATTGCTCTTTTCCCCATAGGAGTGCCCATCTGGCTGTATGGACGGTTTACACAGAATCGCCTGCGCGGCGAGCTTGAGACTGTGGACCGTGTGGCAGAGCGTCTCATCCCACTTATCAATTCAGAAAATTAAGTGACGATTAAAAATTACTTGACATTCAGATATGGAAAATATAAGACTTGACTCTATCGTAGAGGCCATCGAAGACTTCCGCAATGGAAAATTCGTGATTGTAGTCGATGATGAAGACCGCGAGAACGAGGGAGACCTCATCATAGCAGCAGAGAAGGTCACTCCGGCTCATGTCAATTTCATGATAACCAATGCCCGCGGCGAACTGTGTGCACCGCTGACCATCAGCCGCTGTGAGCAACTCGGTCTTCCTCACCAGGTGGATGAGAACACCTCCATGCTAGGGACACCGTTCACAATAACTGTCGACCTTCTGCCAGGATGTACAACCGGTGTCTCTGCCCACGACCGCGCGGCCACCATCCGTGCGCTCGCAGACCCGGCTATTTCTCCCTCTGACTTCGGCCGTCCCGGCCATGTTCATCCTCTCTATGCCCAGGATGCAGGGGTGCTTAAAAGGGCAGGCCACACGGAGGCAGCCATAGACCTGGCACGTCTTGCCGGACTCAATCCGGCGGGAGCGCTGATAGAGATTCTCAATGCTGACGGCACCATGGCACGACTGCCACAACTGAGGAAAAAGGCCGATGAGTGGGGGCTGAAGCTCATCAGCATCCGTGACCTGATAGCCTACAGACTGTCGACAGAAAGCCTCGTGGAGGAGGGTGTCGAGGTAGATATGCCCACAGCCTATGGGCATTTCCGTCTGATTCCGTTCCGTCAGAAAAGCAACGGCCTCGAGCATATTGCCCTCATCAAGGGTGAGATAAAGGCTGATGAGCCGGTGCTTGTGAGGGTACACTCATCGTGTGCGACCGGTGACATCTTCGGTTCCATGCGTTGCGACTGTGGCGAGCAGTTGCACAAGGCTATGCAGATGATAGAGAAAGAGGGTAAAGGTGTGGTGCTGTATCTCAATCAGGAGGGGCGCGGCATCGGACTCATGGACAAAATCAAGGCATATAAACTGCAGGAGGAGGGGCTTGACACAGTAGACGCCAATCTTCACCTGGGGCACAAAGCCGATGAGCGCGACTATGGAGTAGGTGCCCAGATTTTGCATCTTATAGGTGTGAACAAAATGCGCCTGATGACTAATAATCCCGTGAAGCGCAAGGGGCTTGAAGGGTTTGGCCTTGAGGTGGTGGAGAATGTCCCCATAGAGATAGCTCCTAACCGCTTCAACCGCCGCTATATGCTCACGAAGCAGGAGCGCATGGGCCATTCACTCCACAATATCTAACGAACTTTAGGGGCACGGCGGGTGTTATATTGATGAAATCACGTAAATCAACACTCGCTTATGCTTCTCACAGACATTATCCCCTCTCACACAGTGGCCCGTTGGCTACTCGGACATATCCACAAGATTCTTGATTTTGTAGGGCTTGACCATAACAAGACCCTTGTCGAGATAGTCTATGTGGCGGTCATCATTCTTGTAGCTATCCTCATCGGCTGGATTCTGAGCAATCTTATAAGGGTGGCGATCCGCAAGGTCATCATGGTAAGGAACCCTGGTGTGGGGGAAGAATTGGTGAGACGCCACGTTCTGTCGCGATGCAGCCATATCATCCCGCCCTTATTTGTATTGGCTCTTCTGCCGTTCGCGCTGACCGGCCAGTCGACGCTCAACACGGTCATATATAGAGCCACGTTCATTTATACGACCATTGTGATATGTGTGGCTCTCTGCTCAGTCGTGACGTTCACCTGGACAAGGTTTGAGGAGAAACGCAACACACGAAATCTCCCTCTGCGCGGCATACTTGATACGATAATCGGCATCATTTGGGTGATTACGTTGATTATCTGTGTGGCAATCCTTGTGGATAAGTCGCCTGCGGTGCTACTCGGTGGCCTCGGTGCATTTGCGGCTGTGCTGATGCTTGTGTTCAAGGACAGTATTCTGGGGCTTGTGGGAGGCCTTCAGTTGTCGCAGAACGATATGCTGCATGTGGGAGACTGGATTGTTGTCCCCTCCACTCCGGCCAACGGTATTGTGATCGATGCGTCGCTCACAACAATCAAGGTGCAGAACTGGGACAATACCATTGTGACAATCCCGCCATATACGCTGGTCTCCGGCTCGTTCCAGAACTGGAGGGGTATGTCGGACAGCGGTGTCAGGCAGATAGCCCGTGAGATACTTTTTGATGCCTACAGCATCACTCCTCTCGCTAAGGCTGACCTCGACAGGCTTGTGGAGAAATATCCTATCGTGAAGCCGTATGTCGATAAGGTTATGGCGGCAGGCCATCTTATCGCTGACCCTGGACTCGCCACGGTGAACGGTTCTATTACCACAAACATGGGTCTCTTCAGAGCCTATATGTGCCAGTGGTTGATAGATAATCCGGGCATTTCAAAGGATAATCAGATACTCGTGCGTCTCATGGCCCCGACGGAGTATGGTGTGCCTCTACAGATTTGGTGTTTCACGGCGATAAACGCGTGGACAGCCTATGAGGCTATACAAAGCGACGTGTTTGAGCATATCATAACCACGTCGGCCGACTTCGGGCTACGTGTCTACAACGAGACCTCAGGCATGGATGCTCTCACAGTCAATATCCCAGGTCTTAAAACCCAAACTCCACCATCTCAGGCCACACAGTCGACTCAGGGTTGATATGGCAGTTGATGGAGATATGATGTGCGTTGAGGAGATTTCACAGGAAATTTCCTCAACGACTGTTTTTTTTTAGGAGCATGACATGTAGATTTTCCACAGAAATTGAGTAATTTTGTAGACATGCTCTCTTTATTCATATTCCAGAGTGTTGAGTTCTATGTCATTTCGGTCGTTGTGGCCGCAGCCATAGTGGCAATCCTCGGGCGCAAGCCCTCGGGAGGACCGGTGAGACAGTATCTGATTCCGGGAGTTATTTCAATGGAGGATGATGATGAGGCGAAGGCATCCATCGAGTTCGTATGTGTGGATGACGGGACTGTTGTGCTTCGGCGGAGGGGACTGCGCGGTGTCCGTGAGGACGGAGCCGTGAGTGTCGCTGTCGATGTGAAGGGTTTTGACATCACAGTGAGAGAGCGCGTGGTAGCCGGGCGGGAGCCATGGAGTCTTGTGGACACTGCCTCATTCGTTCTGGACTTCATGGGAAGGGAACATTATTTCATTTCGTATATCACAGACACTACGCCGAGTGAATCGGGACTGTTTGCATCGCTCACGCTAAATAATCGGCCGGGGAATGTGGTGAGAAAAAATCTGCAATAGAAAACAACACCGGCGGTGAGAGACTGCCGGACTTATATCAACCAACTATTTATAACATTTATGGAACAAGGAGACAAGATTACATTTCCGGTAAAGGGAAGTAAGATAGCGGGAGGTAATCTTTATTTTCAAATTTCGAGCCGCGGGCATGAGATTGACATCAAGGCCTTTGAGTTTCAACGACAGAACCGGCCACAGCGATTGCAATGTATTGTAAAGGGGTTTGACCAGACAGGCAATCCTATTTTCATGCAGGATATCGCCGCCATTATTCCTCAGATCTACACCGTAGGGAACACTTATGAATTCAGGGTCAAGACAGATCTTAACTCGGCGGGCTACTATGAGGTGGCTGACTGGAACGGACTTATGTTCAGGCTCTATCCGAACCGCCGCCATTATAAACTTCACATTAACCAGGTGGTGAAATGTCGGGTGAAGGATATAAACCTTGTCCGCATGGACCTGGAACTGGTCAACGATAATGAGCGTGGTATCCCCCTCTATACTCTCGAGCAGTTTCTTGATTTGGACACCACGGGGCAGGGGATGGAGAGATATCTCAAGCGGCTTTTCCGTGTGATTCCTGAACTAGATGAGGCACGCGAACAGCTTGAGGCAGGAAATCCGCTCTGGGTGATTACAGTGGCAGACGCGGTGTCTCGCCACCTGACTGAGTGGCTCAACGCTACGCCAACGGATGGCCAACGGCCAGACGGCCGCAAGCGTCCCGACCGCAAGGCTCCGCTGCTGAGGTCGTTCAACTCAATCTGCACCAACCTTCTTGAGAACTCGAGCTATCTGCGCGACTGTACTCCACACGAGAGGGTGGAATATCAGGACCGTCTCAACAAGATTATCACCCATACCTCAGACTATGTCTCAGCCGTGGAGAAAATCATCAGCCGCCAGGATCAGAGGTATATCGACGAGACTCTGGAGCGACTGAAACTCTCGGGCTATCTTTATAAGCCGGAGGAGAGGATGCGTGTGGCAATGGCCATATTCTCGCTGAGAAAAAAGTCTGTGTCGCAGTATATAGACGATATCTTTGACATCATCCGTCTCTCACACTCTAATCAGCGCTTCATGCATCTCTTCTCGAAGGCTTTTGTTGAGATGCTTGACATGTATATAGCCAGCGAGAGCCGCCATATCGACCTTTTGACGGGGCCGACGGAGCGCACAGCAATCCAACAGATGGTCAAGGCGCTGTCTCTGCGCCTGCTGCTGCCGGGTGAGGAGACTGACTCACAGAGGGCGCTGTATCGCTCCAAACTCTATCGCTATGTGACATTGCTCGCAACGGTAAATGCAGACCAACTGGCGAGGAAAGCACTGTCGACTCTCTTCAATATCTCGGCCCCTCTGGAGTTTACATGGAATGATCTCAGCGACATCAATCTGCTATGCTCAAAGATAGCGGTCTCGAAGGCGGCTGCCCTCTCTCAGGAGACTATGCTTTTTGAGGGGAACAATGCGCTGATGTCGCTGTCCGGAGAATCGTTCACATTCAGCCCTGTGGAGCGAGGGAGCAGCATGAAACACGGGGTGCCGACGAATCTCTTTGGTGACCGCCGCATCCGTGTGCTGCTCAATGATCGTGTACAGGAGAAGCTCAAGGCGTCGCGCCAGGACATCATGCAGTTTCACCGTCTGTGGCGAGAGGTTGAGGAGTCGCTGTTCTCACCTCGTCAGAACACGCGGCCGGCTATGGAGGGGATCACGCCTGACATAGGTGACAGGGTCAAGGTCGTCATCCTTGGAGCGGTGCCGGGACATCGCTACGACCTGAAGGTGCGTATTGTGGACGAGACTTATATGGGAGAGGGTATCATTACGCCGAAGCAGATTGTGTCTTACCCGATCATCCCGACGTCTGACTCGTTTACCGATCCTGAGACGGGATGTCTGTGCATCTATGAGGCTGAGGTGGCCGAGCGCGATGTGGCCACGGGGCAGATACTCTTCAATATGCGCGACCTTATCCACAACTATCTCAAGGAGGCTCTGACCATTGAGGATGAGTGGCTTGTGCAGGTGAGCCGTGTCGACCCTGACCGCTATCTATGCATCAGCGAAGGTGGATTCTCGCTCTATATAGACCGCCGGGATGTAGACCTCAAGCAGGGTGACTTCGTGATAGCGCGCATAGAGGCCATATTCCCGTATCCGGCAATCAAGGGGCGATATGTGGAACACTCTGATGAGACATTCCAGCAGACTGTAGCGTTCAAGTGCCTTCTGGAGAACTATTGTGACGGAAATGTCCTTGAGGAGTCGGCGGATGAGGATGTGGAGGTCGAGGATAATGAGGAGGATATCGACGGCGCTCGCACGGCCAACAATTTCATTGAGCCGGACCAGATGCGTGAGCTTATCCACCTGATAGACCGCGAGGGGATGCTTCACAAGGATCATATACAGACCTACAACTATCTTGCCGTTGCCCGAATAATGGCTCGGCTGATGGGCGATACACAACTCATCACCTATTTTTCTAACCGCATGGAGCTTGTGGAGACCATACGTCTCTTTGGCGACAGCGGCAAGATTGATGAGGAGCGTCTGTCGAAACTGCTCAATGACAACAAGGATTTTGTGGCCTCTTATCCTGACATTGAGACCCGTCTGACACATCTGCGCATCATAAATGAGCTCGACAAGACCTATAAGGCTGACTGGCTCTGGGAGATAGCGCGCGACCATCCCGATGAGACCACGTCGCAACTGGCACGTCTCGTGTTGAGCTATAATATGCTGGAGCATTCGAATGTCTATGAGGTTCGTCGCACACTTCACCGCAAGATCTATCAGTTGATGGAACTGAAGGCACAACTGCCTGAGTCGATGCTTGTGGCTGAGGAGGATCAGTTCACGGAACTGAAGACCTCTATAATCTATCCTGCGGGAAATCAGATGTTCCCAAACGAGCGTGAGCAGATCACTGAGATTCTGCGTGTCATCTCAAGTTTCCTCAACACACGAGGCGGTCGCCTGTATGTCGGGGTGGGGGATACGGGATATGCCACCGGACTGCATAATGACTTCACATATCTGAACAACCGCCACGAGAACTATGACCTTCCCACCATTAAGGACAAGTTTGACCGTATGGTGCGCGATGCTGTCCACAACCGTCTGGGACGTGTGGCCAACAGCAAGATTTCTACGGACTTTGAACTTGTGGGTGACAAGTGGATCTATCGTGTCGACGTAGACCCGTCGCCGGAGATTGCGCTGGTGGATGGAGTTGCTTATGAGCGCCAGGGGAAGTCGAAGTGGGCCATTCCGGCGGCAGACCTTGAGCAGTTTCGTGAGCAGCGTGAACGTGAGTTCAAATCATAGTCACGTTGAACTTGCGCAGCATCTCGAGGGGATGATATGACTCCTTGGCATATCTGAGTCCGGGGTCTCCGGTGTCCTCCTCGCGGTTTATGAATCTTATCTCAGGATGGCGGGCGGTCATCATCTCGGCAAAGAGTTTGTTGATTGTCTCGCCTGCTCCCGGGATTTCGTGATCCATCTTCTCGATGTGGACATAGAGGGTGTCTCCGATGGTCTCACCGAGCGTGAAAGCCACTACGCCGTGAGCCGGAGTGGAAAGGATGGCTCCCTCGAAGGGGTAGACCTGGATGTTGTTGAGGACGTTTATCACTTGTTCGCGTTCGACGTCGGCGAGGGCCGGTTTGGAGAGCGGGAGCCGGGTGTCGTGATAGAATCTTCTTGCAGCCTCAATGTTTTGGTCTGTGATTGGCTCAAATTTGAACCCGGGGTTGTCGGCCATGAAGCGGTTGACGTGATTGCGCTTTTTAGAGAGTTTCTTGCCTGAGAGTGTGGAGAGAGCCTGTGCGTCATAGAGATAGTCACTCCAGTCTGTCAGCAGTGTTATCTCTGTGGCACCGAGGTCACTAAGGGATACTGTGAATTGCTCAGGGACGGCGGAGAAGGTGAGTGGCATAGCGTCGTGGAGACGGCAGTAGTCGCGCAGCAGCTCTACGGCATCCTCGAGTTCCATATCTCCTACGGGGAGCGAGAAGGCGGGGCGTGTGACGTCGTCCTCTGTCACACCTTTTATGAAAAGAGTGTCGCCGACAATGGCATATGAGTAATCGAAATAGCCAGTCCACATCAAAAGTCCGCCGATAGTGAAGTCGCATGTGCGCGACGCAGTTCTCAGCAGATAGGGGAGGATGGTGGGGATGTCTGTGGTGGTCAGCGGTTTGAAGTGTAAAGCCATTGGTGATGGGAGTGTGCTGACAATATAGGGTCGAGAAGAGAAGCGTGAGTCCATAGATGTAAATGTTTTGTTACACAATAACAACATCTGTGGGTCAGCAAGGGTTTAAAGATGAAAAGTGAAAGGATTTAAAAACCCGGGTTGACCGGATTTTTAAATCCTTTCGCTATATTATGGAAGGAAACTCTTATCTAACGATGAACTTCTTGCCGTTCTGGATGTAGATGCCGGGAGCGAGGGGACGCTTCACTTCTACACCCATGAGGTTGAAGATACGGTTGTCAGCGGGACGCTCGATGTCGGCTCCCACGACGTCGATGCCTGCGGGGTCGTAGGGGTCAGGGAGTTCGACAGCAGGATCGGATGACAGAAGGGTTCCGGTGAGCATCTTGCCACCTTCGTTCTGTGCAGTGATGATGTGAGCCACGAGTGAGTTGAGGTAGTTCTCAAGGTTGGTATAGCCGTTTGAAGCAACTACAGAGCCGTTGGCGAGGTTGGGGTCAAGACCGTTAGCGACTTCCCAGTCGTCGGGCATGCCGTCGTTGTCGGTGTCGACGCGGGGAGTGCCTTCCTCGAGATTGGGCCAGCCTGTTGAGCCATCGGCATATTTAACCTGGTCCTGCGAGTCGATGATGCCTGTCGATGTAAATGATGCGTTGCCTTTACGGGCGTCATCAGTGACAATTGCGTCATACTCATCGCGCATGAGAGAGGCTCCCGCATAGGTCAGCACCTTGTCGAAGGCATCATCGGCGGTATGGGTGGTGGTATAGACATATTCAAGGGGTGTGGTGAGTTTCATTTCAGCCTTGATCTGGTCGTTCCACATGTTGTCGTTTTTCGACGGGTCGATCTGGGAGTATATGCCTGTGGTCCAGTTGTCGGCGGTCACTGCGGCGTCAGAGGGGTTGACGTTGCCGTCGACATAGAGGGTGCCCCATTTGTGAAGCATTGGGTACCAGCTGTTCCATGCAAGGGCGATGGTCTTTCCATCGATTTCGACGGTGTTGCTCTCCATGTTCATGCGGTAGATTTTTGTGCCGATGAGGAGTGCGTTGTAGCCTGTCTCGGTGGCACCGTTGATGCGCTGCACTGTGAGGTTGGAGGCAGTGTAGGAGGTGCCGAGTTCTTTGTTTATATTCTTTGCAGTGTTATCCTTGTCGAAGCAGTAGTCGAGTGTGCGGATTCCAAGGCCGGTGATTCGGCTTTTCCGGCTGTTTGAGGTTTTGCCTGGCTTGTAGTAGTTGTTGACCATATTGACGTTCATGCCCTCACCTCCATAGCAGCCGTTGGAGCCGTAGTTGTAGATGACGTTGTTTCGGAAGTCCATCTGCTCTTCGGTCTGTGTGCCGGGACGCGGGCCGAGGCGAGGGGTGCGTGAACTGTGGTTGGCCACTAGGTTGTGGTGATAACTTGCTCTGCGTCCACCCCAGTTGCCTCCATAGCCGTGGGCGCCTTTTGAGTGTCCGGCGTTCTGGAGAGAGTGGCTTGCTATGCACCACTGGACGGTGATGTCTGTTGAGCCATAGACGGAGAGACACTCATCGATGCTCCACGACACTGAGCAGTGGTCAATGATGATATTTTGTGAGTCCATGCCACCAAGGCCGTCTCCTTCATGGGCTTTGTTATTGGTCTTCAGTGCTTCGTTTCCTAGACGGAAGCGGACGAAACGAATGATGACATTAGGCGCAGAAAGGACAAACGGATAGTTGGCGATACATATGCCGCCACCGGGGGCTGTCTGGCCGGCAATGGTGACGTTGCCGTTCTTGAGCTTTAGTTCGCTCTTGAGGTGGATTGTGCCGGAGACGTCAAAGACAATTGTGCGTTTGCCGCTCCTGTTGCAGGCGTAACGGAAAGAGCCCGGGCTATCGTTGTCCTCAAGCGTTGTGACGTGGTAGACTGTGCCGCCTCGTCCACCCGTAGTCATACGGCCATATCCCTCCGCTCC
The DNA here is from genome assembly GCA_023667285.1 of Muribaculaceae bacterium. Lineage (GTDB taxonomy): Bacteria > Bacteroidota > Bacteroidia > Bacteroidales > Muribaculaceae > Duncaniella. Next base: position 43,721 of record JAMPAK010000003.1, on the reverse strand, counting down.
TGGAAACGCTTCGCGCTGTGCGCTGGCATCGGGAGCCATGAAGAGGAGACCGAGCAGCAGAAAGATAGTTGCTAATGCTGTCTGTTTCATGTAGATGGGGTTATTGTAAAAAATAAGGTAAGTTTTCGATGGCAATAATATTGCAAAGTTATGAAAATTCTGGGAATTTATGTGCTTTAAGGCATGGAATTTTCAGAATAATAAAAACACGACTCAACGGCCTGAGCCGATGTGTCGTGTGGATGAGTGTGGTGAATGTGAGTTGTTCGGAGCGTTGAATGGAGTTTATTCGCGGTGATAGATTTTAGAGACTGATCTGGTGTCGCCCTGAGTGGTCACTTTGATGTTGAATCCTGGTTGAGGTTTGTTGTGGCGGCGTCCCTCGAGGCTGTAGTATTCGGTGGTTATTGCGCCGTTTGTCTTGGGGATGAATAATGATGATGATATTTCCTCGTCGGTCATGTTGCGGACCCATGTGAGCTCCACGTCGTCAATCTTGCACTGTGCGTTGGGTTTGCCATCGGCTGTGAATCCGATTTCCACAGAGCCGCCCATCACCTTGATTTCAGGAATCTCGATGGTAGACCATTCACCGTTGGTGTTGGGGATGTCGGTCTGGTAACTGAGGTTTGTCTTGTTTGGGCTGACGGCATACATGACCATCTCGTTGAAGTTGCTGCCGCATTTGACCTTGGCTTTGAGGGCGTAGACACCATCGTTGATTTTGACGCGGTCTGTGGATTTGATAGTTTGATAGACCTTGCGCTTAAAATCGGTTTTGTCTGAGATGTTCATTGAGAAGTTGCCCATCACGGTCTTGCGGTCTGTTGAGGAGTTTTTGGTGTTGAGGGTAGGGGTGTTGGCGCCACCGATGGCCACCTTGTTGCCGGAAATGACCTCGGTGGTCCAGCCTCTGAGGAATGACTGAGAGGGCTTGCTGCTGCTGGGGATTGAGACACGGTCAGCCTCAAAGCTCCAGTTGACGGCGTAGTTGTTGAGAGGGCCTACGCTCCAGCGGCCTGTCTTGTGGTCGATGGTCCATTGACTGAGTGAGTTGAAGTAGGGGGTGCCATTGTCGAAGGAGATGGGACACCACTGGGTGAAACCATTGCCGTTTCCTGCAAAACCGGCCCAGCGGTCGCCGCATGCTATGACAGTCTCTTCCTCAGAGCCTCTAACGGTGAAGAAGAATCCTGTCTGGGTGACGTGACCATAGTCGTTCTCGGCTCCGGGCATTTTCTTCATGCTGTTGGTGGGGGTGTATGGGCCGTATATGTTCTCGGCCTCAAGGTAGTAGAGGTTTGAGGCATTCCATCCATAGAGGTCTGATGCGCAGACATAGTATTTGTTTTTGTATTTGAACATGCAGTTGCCTTCACGTCCGGAGCCATCGTAGATTTTGTTGCAGTCTAACAGGCCGATTTTGCCTTCCTCAGTCACACCAATTTTAGATATGTACATTCTGTTGCGGCCGCTTGCCTTTGAGTAGCAGAGATATGACTGACCGTCTTCGTCGGTGAAAACTGTCTGGTCTCCAGTGTTGGTGGTGCTGATTTTGGCCTTCATGTCGATAGTCTGGTGGAAGGAATAGTTGCCACCCGGGGTGTCGCATGTGAAGACTCCCACCAGGTCGTTATACTGGATGAAGAGGGCATATTTTTTCTGTTCTTTGACGTATGCCACTCCGCAGCGACCCATCCACCATCCGAAGTCTGGGAGAGTTTCCTTTGTGACGATGTCGTTGACAAATGTCCAGTTGAGGAGGTCGTCCGACTTGTAGCATGTCACTGACACGAAATTGGTGATGTTACTGTTGCTGGCCACAAGCGCATCGGGGACATAGTCGACAAATTCCTGGTATTTCACGCCATACCAATAGTATTGCTCCTTGCCGGTCTCGGTGTCAGTGAATGTGAAGATGCCACCACCGGGAGTGAAAATGGGTTGGTTGTCGGTGGTGTACCAGAAGGTGTCATTCTGGATGTGAGTTTTCTGCTGTGCAGAGAGTGTCAAGGAGACAATCAGGCACAATGCGTTCAAGAGTTGTGACGAGATGGTTTTCATGAGATTTAAGGATAGTTGTTCGTGTGTGCAAAGTTAGGGAAATTAATTGTATATTGAAATTTTATGCTAAATAATGTTCATTGTCCGAGCCATTTTATCAGGAGGCGGGGTTTTCGCCGGGATATGTTATGCGGCCGGTCTGTATCTCGTAGGTTAAGACGGTGTCGAGCATGGTCAGTTTATAGTATTTGCGGTCACGTTTCACCTCATAGACCTGCCTCTGCTGTGATGTGGATTGCAGGTAGGCGAACAGTTCCGGGGGGAATTGGTCGTATGCGAGGACTTCGGGGAGAGTCACTCCGTTGCCGTCAATCTCAGTCCACTGATAGTCCGAGTTGAACCTCATGGAGGCGCCGTTGGTGATCTTCACGCTGATGGAGCCGTCGGAGAATGTGGTGTAGTCTGAGACATTGCTTCCGGGATAATACTGTGAAATGAAGTCGGTGATGGCCGATGGGAGAGAATCCCAAGCCTCTGAAGATGAGCATGAGGGAAGAATGGCTGTGAGAGCCAACAGAATGATGGTGTTTATAAAACGTGAAATCATGACGTGAAGGGCTGAATGTTTCTTAATAAACATCTGTGGGGGTTAAAAAGTTGAAAATCCTGGCTCTGAGAGTCAACCTATGGGTAGCCGGCTTGTTGAAAGTACAAAACATGAAATCAAAACCAGAATAATAATGGAAAGAAACATCAAGTCTGCCGACGTGAAGGCAGCAATCTCAGAGGCTTACGAACAGTACAAGACACTTCAGATAGACGGGATGGCACCATCTCCCCGTGTGGCCGATATGAATGCAGGCCGGTTTGGAATCTCGGCTCGTCTGGTGGACGGAACAAAGATTGATGTGGGCGACACTGACGCCCAGTTTGCCATGGGCGCCATCCTTCGTGTCCCGACATATCTGCAGGCATTGACCCAGATGCCGGTGACTGACCTGGTAAAGAAATTGAGATATGACAAGTGTCCGTGCAAGTGTTCGGCTGACGACAAGCCGTCTTCCATACGTCCCAACGGGGTGCATGCCAAGAGCCTGAGGCTGCTCAGCCTGGTGGAGCCTGTGGGCGACGCCGACGGTAAGATGAAGATTCTTTCTGACACGATGATAAATCTGATGGGGACATCGCCTGTGCTTGATGATAAACTCTATGAGGCAAATGTCAACCTTGCCCGAGAGAAGAATGTGGCCAATACGCTGGCAGCAGCGGGCTATGAACTCTATGACGACACTAATATCGCAGTAGACCTCTATACCAAGCTCGAGTCGATGCTTGTCACTACTGGGCAGCTGGCTGAGATGGGAGCCACAATTGCGGCTGACGGTGTCAATCCCGTCACGAAGACACCGGTTTTTGATGGAGGACTCGCTGCACCCTTGGTGTCGATGATAGCGGTAACCGGGACGCACCATACTCACAAGATGTGGATGCTCATCACCGGTCTCCCCGCCATCATGGGCTATGGCGGCGGTTTCATGGCAGTCCTGCCGGGGTTCGGCTCGATAGCAGCGTTCTCACCGGAACTGATAGGTGGCAAGATTCCAGCCAAGGCTGCGATGGCCCTGAGGGATATAGCCCTCAAACTTGGGCTTAATGCCTTCAAGACATGCTAATCCATGAATCTGACATATATAGAAAGAATCAGGCAATCGCCCGGAAGGGTGGTTGCCTGATTTGATTCCATACAGGGGATATGGATTATTTCTTGCGACGGTTGCCGTAGCGGCTCATGAACTTGTCAACACGACCAGCGGTGTCGACGAGTTTCTGTTTGCCGGTGAAGAAGGGGTGTGACGAAGAGGTGATTTCGAGTTTCACGAGGGGATATGTCACGCCGTCAACTTCGATGGTCTCCTTTGAGGCGACAGTGGAGCGAGTGATGAAGATCTCATCGTTTGACATGTCTTTGAACACCACTTCGCGGTAATTGGAGGGATGGATGTCTGCTTTCATTTTATCTAATGAATAGATGGTTGAGAGTTTCTTGTTGTTTGAACTTGGCGTTGGTAAGACGCCTCGATTCGTAATGGCGGTGCAAAGTTAGCGAAAAAATCAATGCCAACCAACTGTTTTTGGTCTGAAATTTAGTGAAATGAGGATATTTTTCTCAAGACAAATCCGCAATACCCCCGATTTGAGGAGTATTGCGGATTTATGAGTGGGGGATATAGATGGGTCAGAGCTTGTAGACCTCCGAGCCGGCGAGCAGGAAGCATCCTGTGCCATAATCGTCAAAGTCGGGCTTAGAGTCGTAAGCCACGGGCTGCCCATCCTTTGGTTCCTTGCCGGTGCCCTGGACATAGCCCAGATAGCCGTCGGGGTGCACAGCCTCATTGACCATGGCGTTCCAGCCTTTGGCCACAACGGGCATATATTTCTTGGCATCTACCAGGCCTTTGCGTATACCATAGGCGGTGCCATAGACGAAGAGGGCGGTGCCGGTGAGCTCCTTGCCTCCGAAATCGTCCGGGTCAGCGAGTGAGACATTCCAGAATCCATCTTCACGCTGGCATTTGGCGGCAGCCTCAATCATGGCCTTCAGGTCGGCCTCATAGAGGGGTCGATAGGGGTCATCGGCGGGAATCTCCTCAAGCACTTTCACGAGTGCGGCGACTACCCAGCCGTTGCCGCGGCTCCAGTAGCACTGCTTGCCGTTAGGTGTCTTGTAGGGTGGTACAAAGTCTTTGTCTCGCCACCACAGGCCGTCTTTCTCGTTGAAAAGACCACCTGCGAGAGTGTCGCGGCTCCATTTATACATGTTGTATGCCTTGTCGTAGTAGCGGCGGTCGCCGGTGTCATGACCCATTTTGGCGAGGACGGGCATACCCATCTGGATTGCGTCAATCCATGTCCAGTCATCATTTTGTGGAGTGTTGATGAGCATATTGGTGTTGGCGCGTGTCTTGGTGAGCATCTTAGGCTCAGGGGTGAGACGGTAGAGGTCTATATAGGTCTGCGCGCAGCAATAGTTGTCGGCGTTACGGGTGGCTGTGTCATCGCGGCGGAAGCCCCAGTTGAAGCCATCGGCCCATTCTGTGGCATAGTCGAGATAACGGTTGTCAGGGTAGATGGAATAGAGAGCCATCAGGCCTTCGAAGTAGACTCCACGGGTCCAGATGTTGGCCTCGTAGACCTTCTTGCGCGAGTAGTAGGGGATTCCCTGAAGGGGATCGGGGTGTTTCTTGAGATAGTGGTCGTTGACCTTGATGAGGGTCTTGAGGGTCTCTGCACGCGGCGGGAGTTTGGTTGAATTCTCGGCGGCGTTTACTACCGGCACCAACATGAGGGCGCAGAGCAGGGCACTGAATAATCTTTTCATGGGATTAATAATAGATAGGGGTAATAGTTACGTGAGAGTTAAGTCCGGATGGAGTCACATCCCAATCGCCAAATGAGAATGTCTTGGCGTTTGTGACACTGGCGATGTTTGCGTCCTTGAACTTGCGCCACTCAACACCGCGCTTCTCATAGTCGCGGATACGGTTGGCCTGCAGGTTGGTGACGTCGATGGTGAGACGGTTGACACCCGGCTTGAGATATTTGCCTATGTTGAGCGTGAAGGGGACTGCCCAGATGGTTCCGGCGTCGTTGCCGTTGACCATGATACGGGCTGATTCCCGAAGGTCGGCCAACGAGAGTTCCCAGTTGGCTGCCTCAGGGATGTCGGGCAAGGTGAACTCCACCTCATATCGGCCAGTGGCAGAGTTGACCTGCATGCGTGGGTCTGGCAGTGAGGTCCATGGTATGACGGTATCGATGGCAAAAGTGTCTGCAACCTCAGGATCGCTCTTTGGGAAGGAGAGGAGCCATCCACTGTTGATGTCAATAGGCTCACCGCGATGGCTGATATATTGCCACGTCTCTCCCTCGACAACGTCAGGCAGGGTCTTGACCATAAGAGTCTCTCCGGGGCGCATCTGCAGACGGACAGTGGCGTTTCCTTCCGTTCCGACACCGACCTCGGCCATGCCTCTGACTCCGGTGAGCGGGTTGTAGATGATGGCGCTCTTAGCGGGAGTGGCGAGTTGGACAGGGCCGTCGATGGGATTGTTCGTGAGCAGTGTCATGAAGTAGTTGTAGCCACCCTCGTCATTGCGGCGACGCATCATGGAGAGACCTCCTGCACGAGCCGGTTCCGGCTTGACGCCTGAGAGAGCAAGTGCATCCCTGACTGTGGGGGCATAGATAATCTTGCCTTTGCCCAAGGAATATGAGAGGCCATCGGCCCACGGCTTGAGGGATGATGAGGCGTCCTTGAGTGCTTTGCGTCGCTCATCGAGGTGACCCAGGCCGGGGACATCTGAGGGGATATTGCCGGTGAAGATCACGGTGGCGCCATCCTTGGCAAGGGAGAGCAGCCTGCGCATGGTCTGAGGCTGCATCATTTTCACTCCGGGGACGATTATTGCTTTGTGGTGTGTGTCACCCTTGGAGCTGATTGTGCCGTCGGGGCGTACACTGAGCACTGACAGGAGTGAGTCTGAGACAAAATCCATGTCATATCCGGCGTCGACCACAGCATTTCCGGCATCTTTGACATCGGGCATAGACTTGTGCATGTTGTGGATGGCAAACATCATGTAGGGACGTCCGCTCTGACGGTGGATGATGTCGTCATATGGGAAATAGAGCAGGAAATCAGCGTCGGGACTTCCGGCAGTAGCAAACGCCTGAGCCTTGCTGATATAATTGAAGAAGCCTGAGGCATTGTCCCAAAATGAGTTGGTGGGGGACATGTTGACAGAGGCATAGAACATCCATCCAGGGAACTCGACACCCTTGGGTGAATAGGGGGCGCCATGGAAATAGATGTGGTTCACACCGGCGGCTATCATCATGTCTATCATGGGCTTGGCCCATGATAGCGAGGTGTGGAAGTGCTCAGTGTACCATGTGAGCGCCTCGGCAGATGTGAGGGGTTTCCCGGCAAGATGAGCGGCGGAAGAAGCGAGTTTCAACACTATGGGCTCAGCATCGTTAGGACGGGTGGGGCCGCTGCGGTGCAGTCCGGGGATGTCGAAGTCAGGTGTGCCGAACGACTCACACTCCGGTATGTCAACCTCAGCGTAGAGGTCGATGATGTTTGCCGGGGAGCCATGTGACTGGTTGCGTATCCTGGCGCCGTGACTATGGGCCCATTCGGTCCATACATCGGTGAAGTGAGTCTTGAGCATGTTGCCGAGTGTGCGGCGATAGTCGCTGACAACACGGGCGCGGAGCTCGCTGTCGTTGTCGTAGTCGGCGAACTCTGGGAGGTATTTCTCGAGTCTATAGCCATTCTCAGCCTCAAACTGATCCAGAAGGCCTTCTGTCCAGTCGGAGCCGTAGACTTCATAAGAGTCGTTGAAGAATGTGTTAGGGATAATGTCTTCCCGGCCCTTGAAGGCTCGGTCGAAACGGTCGAGATACTTTTTGACAGCCAGGCTGTCATAGTGATTCACCACATATCCCTCACCGCCGGGCGCGGCGCGTTTCACTTTCTGGAATGTGCGTCCGTTGAAGAGGGCATAGATTGTCCAGTCATCACCGGCAGGAGCCTTCCAGTCCAATCGGCCATCTTTGACACTGTCGGTTATGTCTAAGCGCTTGTCGCCACGCACGGCAATCACTTTCTGGAGATTTGCCACTGGCTGTTGCTTGGCGTCGGAGGGGGCTATGGCGATGTCGTGGCGATGGCCTCCGGGGAGAGTCCATTTCTCGATAATCTGTTTACGGGCGCTCTCTTCCGTGGTGACCTCAGGGCCTCCAAATGGCCACCCTGTGCCATTGTTCATGTCGACCTGGAGACCCAAACGTTTTGACTCCGCGGTGGTGTGGCGGAGCATGTCCATCCACTTGTCAGAGAGATAAGGGATGTCGTTGCTCTCATTGCCCTTCACTCCGTAGATGGGTGTAATCTCAACACCTCCGAGGCCCTGACGGGCAAACTCTGAGAGGTTGTAGGTCAGACCTTCGGGGTCGACCGCACTCCCGAGCCACCACCAACGCACAAATGGGCGGTTCTCAACTGTTGGCTCATACCAATCTGTGGGAGAGGAGGCCGCTAGCGATAGTGGCAGCAAAGAGAAAAATAAGGCTTTATTCAATGTTCTCATGGTCTCTGAAGTGTTACAGCCATGATGCCGGTAACATTGTCGCGTGACAGTGTGACGAGGCTCAGTGAGGCTAATTCTTTAGTGGGGTCAACGGGGATGTCGACAAGTGTGCCTGCACCGCCGGGGAGTGTGCGGCCTGAGATGTTGCCGAGTTCCATGCCAGGGTCGATGGCCACCTTGCGGCCTGCAATCTCATCGAGCAGATTGCGGCTCACACGACCGTCAGTGAGACTCAACCGATAAGGGGTCTTGGCTCCTCCGGGTTGTGCGAACGCCAGGCCGTCAGTGTAGAAATCTTGCTCAATGGGGGCAAGATTGAGAGGACTGATGAGAGGAAGTTCAGTAGAGGTGCCGTCGGTGTAGTCGACACGTATGACGCCGCTCTCCATGCCCCACTGCATATGGTTGACGCTTCCGGCCATCAGCAGGTAGACGTGTGATGCATTGCCGTCAAGGGGTAGTGTGGCAGAGTCAGGATAGTTATCCCAAAGAGTTGTGAAGAGGATGTTCCGGCCTTCAGAGGGGAGTCTGAAGGGAATCCCGAGACTTGTCTTGAGAGTGTCGCCTTGAGAGGCGAGGAGTTTGCGCAAGCCAGAGTCGTCAATCTCAGGAGTAAGTTTGGGGTGACACCATTCGCCGGAGCCTTGTGTGGGGAGCTGGAGGGTGGTGACCGCTGGACGGGGAGACATATAACGGTTTGTGAATATGTCTGTCACCTTGGCGTTGTAAGCACTGTCAATCATCACGGGCTCACATTTCTCTGCAAAGATGGCCGTGAAGTCCTCGGGGAGTTGAGCCACAATGGGCTCGACCTCCTTTATCTCAGGTTCCCACCATGAGAGGAGTCCGTCGGTCATCTTTGTGAAGATGACGTTTCCTTCAGTGCGCACCTCTCTTGTGGGTCTCGCTTTGTTCTCGCCACCGCGCACAATCTGCACGGTATGAGTGCCAGGCTCGTAGAGATTCACTGTGATGCGGGGCTCTCCGATAGATACAGGCACACGGGCTGTGGATGACTCACCGTCCACAAGGATGTCTACCATGCCTGAGGCAGGAGCCGTGAGACTAATCTTTGTGCCTGCGGGATATTTGTTCTCAATGACATAAGTGTCAGTGTCGCCTTCGCGTTTGAAACTATAGGCTATGTCGGGGAGATTGATCTCAGCGTGGTCCCACTCGGAGGGGAAGCCCGGGATGATCTCCACGCCAGGATTAGGGCCGATTCGTTTGGGACGGATTCCGTAGAGACCCTCGGTTAGAGCTCGGCTCCATACGCCAATGGGGTCAGCGAAGTCGCGGTAGCACTCGCCGCGGGCGGCATCATACTGGCTTATCTGTCCGAAGTTGAGGGGTGATGCACCCTGATACATGTTGTCGATGACAGTCCCTTTCATTATCTTGAAGGCTTCATCACGGCGGCCTGCCTGCCAATATGCGAGGGCGGTGTGCATCACCTCAGCGATGGCCACATTGTTGATGCTCCAAGAATAAGGCTTCCAGTTTGTGGTCGATAAGGTGTAGAGGCCATCCTCGACACCATCTGCCTTGACCGGAATATGAGGAATAGCATTGTCGACATAAACGGTGGCGGCGTAATTGCGGAAGGGGTCGGCCACTTCAGAGTCGATGGCATGATAGATGGTCCACAGGGCTGCTGATGGATGTAGACGTCCGTCGGGGCCATAGTCCTTGAACTCGGCCCAGTGTCCGCGGTCTTTCATCCACAGGGTTTTCTCTATGGCACGTCCTATTGCCTCGGCCTCATCGAGATAAGGACGAGGATTCTCTCCAATCGCAGCGGCCACATCTGCGGCCACTCTGTTTGCAAACATGTTGTAGGCCGATGAATGGGTGACAGAGCCGCCGCTATAGTAGAGTGCGTCGCTTGCCCAGATGCAGCAATATGCGTCGTAGAGATGGTCACCGTCAGGGTCGAAGTTGCGCTTCTCCCAGTCTAGGTGCAGTTTGATGACGGGGAAGAGCTCGCGCATGGCGGCGGTGTCGGCCGTGTGGCGGAAGTGTCGGAGCATCGCATCGATATACACAAGGTTCATGTCGTAGTGAGACATCTCGTTCTTGTGTCCTGGACGGCGACAGATGTAGCCGTTGCTATACATGGGTGTGCCCCATCGCTTCTCAGCCCTTGCGAGGTTAAGGGTGGAGTCCATGGCGGGATGCTGTATGGTGGGAGGCACGTCTGTCACTTGATTAGCAGCATATGTCTTGAAGTGGGTCAACGCACGGTCATGTCGGCCTACTGCATCGCCGGCATATGCGCCTCGCCAGCCGAGATGGGGTGTTCTCCATCCGATAGAGCCATGCAGCCAAGCCTCGCCGCTCCAGATGCCGTCTGCAGCGATTGAGAGTGCGCTGCCGATGGGGTTAATCCATGGGTCGGGAGTAGTTATGGACAGCGAAGATGCGAGTTCGCATCGCTCCTGCTCTGCCTGATTGAAGAGCGAGGCCAGTTTGTTTTCCTTGACAGGCTCAATACCGGCCGGGAAGAGGGCTATGTAGCGTGTCTGGCCGGGCTTGAGTGTGATGGTGCCTTCATAAGAAGGGAGGTCTGTGATGGTGTGAGTGTTTGCGGGGATGATGAGAGAGATATTCTTGCGTTCCTTGGCCCCATACTCAATGGTGACAAGCCCGTTTTTCTCCACCTGATATATATTGCCTGTGCAATAAGCCGGTTTTAAGTCAAAGCAGTCTGCCGCGTCGACACCGAGGTCTCCCTCACGCGAGAATTTCTTATCAGCCACGCCACCGAAACGGACTCCGACAGAAACTTTCTGCTTGTTAGTATTTGTAATTTTCCACAGGGCGGCATCAGAGGTGCGGAGCACTTGGGCCTCGACGGTCACACCTCCCTGCTCATAGTCCATGCGGCCGGGGATGTATGTGGCAGTGCATGAACCCTTGGGGAGGGTCAGGAGCAGGTTGCCACCCATGCGGGGCAGATAGATGCCAAACTCCGGTGTGTCGCTGCAATCCATACGGAAGCCTGTGTGGGCTCCATACAGACCGCGGATGTACTTACGGTTGCCGTCGACGGTGGTGGCACCTGAGCCATCGGGGAGTGGACGGTAGTGGAGTGGACGGCCTGTATTTGAGTCACAAAGCCCGGCCGCGGCTATTGAGAGAGCCGCGGTCAGGCAAAGAATTTGTTTGAATATCATATGATCCTAAATGTGTTAGGGGAGGGGTTTGATGCCTTCCCATCTTACATCCCAAGTGCCATCCTTAGGGAAGCCGGGGTTTTCAGTCTCACATCCGTCCCATCCGGCTGTCATTAGGGCCACTGCTGTGAGGAGGCCACCGTTGCCGGGGAGGTAGCAGCGCAGACGCTTGTCCTGATAGTTGTGTCCGTTGGGGAGGTAGGTGTTGGTGCGCTTGTCCATGAGGAGAGCATTGATGGCCTTTTCAGGCTGACCGAGGCGGACGGCACACATGGCTGTTGTGGGATAGTCCCAACCCCAGGTGCGTCCCCAGTTCCAGTTGTCGTAAATCCAGTCAAATGTGTTGTTCATAAGGTCTTCGCGCACAAGGGGAGATGCCGGAAGCACGCCGAGTGCGGCCAGGACGGCCATATGGTCAGATGTGAACCGGATGTCCTTGTAAGTGTCGAGAGCTGTCTCAGCGGCCAGATAGAGAGAGTCCTGGGCAGCAAGGGGCGAGAGTTTGTCGATGATCTCATCCCAGTCCATGTTGCGACGCTCTCCTTTGCGCTCGCGCCACTTCTGAGCGGTGTTGAGTGCGTAGTGCCAATAAGAGAGTTCGAAGGGGGGATTGACAGTCTCGGCTGCACGGAGGGTCTCCTGGGCGGGGATGGCGCCACGGAGGATGTAGCGGTTGCCAAGGCCGTCATATTCAGCAAATGATGCCATGAATTTGGCTGTCTCCTGAACGAGGTCATAATATTGATTAAGGATAGAGTCAGAGGGGTTTGCCCTGTAGAGGAGTTCTGAGAGGTAGATGAGGTGAGGCTGCTGCCAGATGAGGAATGAGCCTACCTTTGAGGGAGCCTCGGTGCCTGAGGGGTCTGTCATCTTCATCCAGCGGAGCCCCTCGAAGCCTTGGCGGGATGCTATATCGCGGGCGATGTCCTGAACTGAGTCATACCAGGGGAGAGTGCGGCCCAGAAGGTCCTCGTGGCCATACAGGGCGAATTGTGCCTGGTGCCACCATATCATCTCCATGTGGAACTTGCCGAACCATGAGTTGTATGTCAGTCCGGTCTCCTGAGGTGGTGTCGAGCCTGCACACTGTGTGGCTAGAAGATACTGTGAGAGAACCACGCGGCGCTCGAGTTCGGCTGCGCGCGGGTCGGTGCAGTTGCTGAAGTCTACGACACCGCCGTTTTTCCAGAATCCCTGCCAATAGTCAGAGGCGGCTTTTGAAGCCTCTGCATATGTCTCGCCTGCAGTTGCTAGGTCAGGCTCTGCGGGGGTGAAACGAGCTGTGAAGCTCCAGGCATCCTCGTTGGGGGTGAGGAGGACTTTGTTGCGTCCGTCCATGACGGGAGCCTCGGCGCCCTGCCATGTCACGGTGACATAGTATGTCGTTGAGTCGAGCATGTGAGAGAGGATGGCCTTATTGCCCTCAATCTTCACAATCTCAGTGGTGTGGAGTGAGTCTTTGCTCCAGTCGCAGGCGTCATCGGCGTGTCCGCCTGTGGGATAGGGGAAGCGGAGGCTTACAGGCAGACGCTTAGTGGAGTTGATAGAGGCTGCCACCATGTCGAGGTTGGGGTCGACGGTGGTCTCGACCTTGACGGCTGAGCCGTCTATGGTGAAGTTTGATGTGATTAGGCCGTTCCACATGTCGAGTTTTTGATCTATGGACTCAACGTTGTCAGGGGTGAGGCCTTCAAACCCGATGGCTCCAAGGTGGAGGCGGTGGGGGTTCACACGATAGTAGTTAGCAGCGTCTTTCTGACGTCCGGCATCATTGAACTGCACAGCGTAAGGCTCTTGGCGGCCACGGCCGAAGTCGTAGTCCTTGAGTGTCTCCTGACGTGTGAGATTCTCTGTGTTTGGGAAAGAATGCCAGCCCCACTGGCTTTGTGTCCCCAGGGGCACTCCGTTCTTGTATAGTTCGGGGAAGCTTTGCAGGCCTGTGACGTCGACGGTGAAGGCGAACTCGCCGTTGCCGACAGTGAGGGATGCGAGGGTGTCGAGTTGTGTGATGTGAGGATTGTTGCGCTCTACAAGAGCTTTGCGATCAATGGCCTGCGCATTGGTGCAACTCTCGATGGAGATAGAAGCCATGCAGACAGCCGACCATAATAAGAGTGTCTTCGGTGACATAAATGGATTGTGAAGGTGAGATTTAAGGATATTTGTTGTGCAAAGGTACCCAAAAAATCTCAACCAGCCAAAGATGAGGCTCAATTTCTAAGTTGCGGGGAGAAAATTTCAAAAAATCTTCTCTTGCTCTTGCACAATCCAAAAAAACTCTCTACCTTTGCACCGCAAACCACAAGACATGGTTCCTTGGCCGAGTGGTTAGGCACCGGTCTGCAAAACCGTTTACAGCAGTTCGATTCTGCTAGGAACCTCAACAGAGACCCGACTTCAAGTCGGGTCTCTGTCATATAAGTTCGTATGGCAGACTCTATGACACCTGAGCAGCGGCGCCGATGCATGGCGGCTATAAAGGGCAGGGACACCAAGCCGGAGATGATGGTGAGGCGTTACCTGTTCTCTAAAGGTCTGCGATATCGTGTGAACAACCGTCGGCTGCCGGGCTCGCCTGATATTGTCTTGAGGAAGTATAATACAGTGGTGTTTGTGGACGGTTGTTTCTGGCATGGACATGAGGGTTGTAGGTATTATCGTCAGCCAAAGAGCAATGCTGATTACTGGCGCCACAAGATTACACTCAATATCGCCCGCGACTATGCCAATGGTGTAGACCTGCGGCTGGCCGGATGGCGCGTGATTCGTGTGTGGGAGTGTGATATAAAGACAAAAGAGCGCAGGGAGAGAACGCTGGAGAGGCTGTATGTCGATATTGTCTCAGAGGGTGGCAGAGCCGTGACATATGATGGTGAGGATGATGATGTGCTGATTGCAGCGGAACCGGCTGAGGATTATGGCCGGGAGGATTGAGGGGGTTATTGTATTCAAGGGAGCGTAAAGGGGTGCTTTGGAGACCGGAGATATTTTTTTCGACATTCACGAGTGGGATTTCGGAAATTTATTTGTACCTTTGCCTTATCAAGAGTCAAGACTCTCCTTACGTTTATTTTCAACACCTAAATCAGACCATGAAACGTTTCGCATTCAAGATGAAACTCAAGCCGGGCTTAGAGCAGGAATATGAGCGCCGCCATGCCGCTATATGGCCGGAGCTCAAGGCTCAGATCACAGCCTCAGGCGTCCGTAACTATTCGATATTCTGGGATAAGGAGACCAATATTCTGTTTGGATATCAGGAAGTTGTCGGTGACACTAACTCGCAAGATGCAGAGGCGGCTGATGAGATTACGCACCGCTGGTGGGACTACATGGCCGACATCATGGATGTCAATCCTGACAATTCGCCCGTCACTATCCCTCTCACAGAAGTGTGGCACATGGACTGATCTCCAACAAGAAATAATCCTATTCTCAATTTATCTTTTCAAAAATGACATATCATTTCGCAGTCGACCTCGGTGCAACGAGCGGTCGCACAATTCTTGCCACGTTTGACGGCAAGAAGGTTGAGATGCAGGAGGTGTCCAGGTTCAAGCACCCCATGCTCCCCATAGCCGGCCATATCTACTGGAATCTCCCCGGCCTTTATCATGAAGTGCTCCTCGGGCTTAAGAAGGCCAAGGTAATTCTTGACGAGAAGGGGGCTGAACTATCATCAATCGGCATAGACACATGGGGATGTGACGTGGCATTCTTCAATGCAGACGGTTCGCTGGCCGGGCTTCCACACTGTTATCGCGACGCACACACGGAAGGGGCAGTGGACAAGTTCCACCGCAATCTGACACGTGAGCAGACCTATGCCCTCACAGGGATCCAGTTCATGGACTTCAATACGCTCTTCCAGCTGGACACTATGAACCGCAACGGGGCAGACTCTCTCCGCAAGGCAGACAAGATTCTGTTCATGCCTGATGCGCTTTCCTATATGCTCACCGGCAATGCTGTCACAGAATATACAGTCGCATCGACATCGCAGATTCTCAATCCAAATACCGGAGAACTGGATGAGGTGCTTCTACGTGAGGCAGGGGTCGATCCCGCAAAGTTTGGCCCTGTAGTTAATCCAGGTCATGTCATTGGCACATTGACACCTCAGGTCCAGGAGTTCACCGGGCTTGGAGCGGTGCCTGTGATTGCAGTGGCCGGTCACGACACAGCCTCGGCGGTCATCGGTGTCCCGACGCCAGATGATGAGTATGCTTATCTGAGCTGCGGCACATGGTCGCTGCTCGGCATTGAAAGCAATACACCTATTATAAATAATGAGTCGCGCGGCTATAACTTCACCAACGAGGGTGGTATTGACGGGACGACACGTTTCCTGAAGAATATCTGTGGAATGTGGCTCTTTGAGCGCTGTCGTGCGGAGTGGACAGAGGCAGATGCACCGGTGAATGATGTTGTGGCCCTGACAGCTCTCTGCAATGCCTCAGACTGCGAGTCAATCATAGCTCCTGATGATCCGTCGTTTGATCATCCCGTGTCTATGACAAAGGCTATCCGCGACTATTGTGAGAAGACCGGACAGCGTGTGCCTGAGACCCCGGCCGACTATATCCGCGTTATCTTCCGCAGTCTGGCAGCCCGCTACAAGGAGGTGCTGGGGTGGCTTCGTGAACTTCATCCCTCACCTGAGGTGAAGAGGCTGCATGTGATTGGCGGCGGCTCGCTCAACGGCCATCTGATGCAGATGACCGCAGACACTCTGGGCATTCCTGTGGTGGCAGGCCCGGCTGAGTGTACGGCGATGGGAAATGTGCTGGTGCAGCTGCGCGCCTGCGGAGAACTCGACGGGCTGAAGGCCATGCGCGAGGTCTCGGCAGCATCGACAGAGACAAAGACTTATCAACCGAAATAACAATATTATTAACACAACAAATAACCTCATTTTTTCAATTCCATGAAAGAATCAACAATCAAGCAGGCTTATGATATAGCCCGCGAGCGCTATGCCGAACTTGGCATCGACACAGAGAAGGCTCTCGACACACTGCAAAAGGTACAGATCTCACTGCATTGCTGGCAGGCAGATGATGTGGCGGGCTTTGAGAATGCAGGTGAGCTCACAGGAGGCATTCAGGCCACCGGCAACTATCCCGGCAAGGCACGCAATATCGAGGAACTCCGTGCAGATATCCTCAAGGCTCTCACAATGATCGGCGGATCACACCGTCTCAACCTCCACGAGATCTATGGTGAGTTCAACGGCAAGAAAGTTGACCGCGATGAGGTGACCATCGAGCATTTCCAGGGTTGGATTGACTGGGCTAAGGCAAACAATCTGAAACTCGACTTCAACTCGACATCGTTCTCACACCCCAAGAGCGGCTCTCTCTCTCTCTCGAACCCTGACAAGTCAATCCGCGACTTCTGGATTGAGCACACAAAGCGCTGCCGCGCCATCGCCAATGAGATGGGCCGTCAGCTCGACGACCAGTGCATCATGAACCTTTGGGTTCACGACGGACAGAAGGAGATGACCGTCAACCGCATGCTCTATCGCTCAATCCTGAAGAACTCACTCGATGAGATTTTTGCCACCAAGTATGACCACATGAAGGACTGCCTTGAGTCAAAGGTGTTCGGCATCGGCCTGGAGGCTATGACCGTAGGCTCGAGCGACTTCTACACAGCATACTGTGCTCAGAACAACAAGATTGTCACGCTTGATACTGGCCACTTCCACCCGACAGAAGTTGTTGGCGACAAGGTGTCGTCAATCCTGCTCTTCTGCCCGGAGATCATGCTTCATGTCTCACGACCCATGCGTTGGGACTCAGACCACGTTACAATCATGGACGAGGCAACACTCGAGCTGTGCATGGAGATCACACGCTGCAACGCGCTCGACCGTGTGCACATCGGCCTCGACTACTTCGACGGTTCAATCAACCGCATCGGTGCGTATGTCGTAGGTGCACGTGCCACACAGAAGTCTGTGCTCCGCGGCCTTCTGGAGCCTGTGGCCACTCTCAGTGAGTATGAGCTCACAGACCGCAACTTCCAGAAGCTCGCGCTCATGGAGGAGGCTAAGGCTATGCCCTTCGGTGATGTCTGGAACATGTTCTGCCTGCGCAACAATGTGGCCGCCGGTGCCGACTTCATCAAGGAGATCGAGAAATATGAGGTTGAAGTGACCTCAAAGCGCTAATCCCATTTTATCAGAGGGAAGTTTATGGTTTAGGGTTTAAGGTTATATGGCCAATGTGGCTATATTTAAACCCTAAACTCTAGACCTAAACTTTGTTATCACGTTTATGGAAATTATCATAGGTCTTCTCATCATAGCCATCGGTGCTTTTTGTCAGTCGAGTTGCTATGTCCCCATCAACAAG
Organism: Muribaculaceae bacterium; assembly: GCA_023667285.1. Lineage (GTDB taxonomy): Bacteria > Bacteroidota > Bacteroidia > Bacteroidales > Muribaculaceae > Duncaniella. Next base: position 26,024 of record JAMPAK010000003.1, on the reverse strand, counting down.
ATCAAATCATGGAGTTGGGAGAGCTACTGGATTGTGCAGGGCGTGTTTGCATGGCTCATACTCCCCTTGCTGGGTGCACTTCTTGCTGTTCCTGCCGGCCACTCGCTTTGCGAGCTCTTCACGGCCGACCAGTCGTTCAACATATGGATGACCATCCTCTTCGGAGTACTGTGGGGCGTGGGAGGTCTGACATTCGGACTCTCCATGCGCTACTTAGGTGTGGCCCTGGGACAGTCGATAGCACTTGGGACATGTGCCGGCCTCGGAACCATTATGGGTCCGGTGCTTCTCAACATTTTCTTCCCAGAAAACAATCCCCTCTCACAACTCACCTTTGCTGTCATCTTAGGTGTTGTCGTCACTCTCATCGGCATAGCCATCATCGGCATAGCCGGTTCGATGAAAGCATCTTCTCTGAGCGAGGAGGAGAAGAAGGCCGCTGTGAAGGATTTCAATTTCCCCAAGGGTATCACCATCGCCCTTTTGGCCGGCTTCATGAGCGGCTGTTTCAATGTCGGCCTAGAGTTTGGAAGCGGAATCAATTTCGGAGATCTCACTCCTGATATCTACAAGACTCTTCCGGCCACTTTCCTTGTGACTCTGGGCGGCTTTGTCACAAACGCCATCTACTGTTTCTGTCAGAATCAGAAGAACCACACCTGGGGTGACTATGCCAAGGGCGGGGTGCTAGCCAACAATATCTTCTTCTGTTTTCTTGCAGGCGCTCTCTGGTATAGCCAGTTCTTCGGACTTGCGCTTGGCAAGGGGTTCCTGACGGATTCTCCGACATTGATGACCCTCTCGTTCTGCATATTGATGGCGCTCAACGTTGTGTTCTCTAACGTATGGGGTATCATCCTGAAGGAATGGAAGGGGTGTTCACCCAAGACAATCACAGTGCTCGTCATAGGTATAGTGGTGCTAATCGTGTCGTGTTTCCTCCCTCAATTAATTTAACATTTAAAATAGATATACAATCATGTCAATCCTTGACAATAGACCTGCCCTGGCCTATGAGGTAGAGCAGGTGGCTGAAGTGGCAGGCTATCTCTGGCAGAAGGGATGGGCCGAGCGCAATGGCGGCAATATCACAGTCAATGTGACCGAACATGTCGATGACGCTATCCGCAATATGCCCGCTATAAGTGAGCCTAAGGCTATAGGTCTGACGCTCCCCAACCTGAAAGGGTGTTATTTCTTCTGCAAGGGCACCAACCGTCGCATGCGCGACCTGGCGCGTTGGCCCATGGACAATGGCTCGTTCATCCGCATACTCGATGACTGCGCTCACTATGAGATCATAGCTGACAAGCCTGTAGCACCCACCTCTGAACTTCCTTCTCACCTGGCAGTCCACAACTATCTCATAGGGAAAGGCTCAGACTACAAGGCTTCTGTCCACACCCATCCCATTGAACTTGTAGCCATGAGCCACTGCAAGAAGTATCTGGACAAGGATGTGGCCACACGTCTGCTCTGGAGTATGATTCCTGAGACTAAGGCATTCTGTCCGCGTGGTCTCGGCATAATCCCTTATGAGCTTCCCAGCTCAAACGCACTTGCGGAGGCTACCATCAAGGAACTTGGTGACTATGATGTGACTCTCTGGGAGAAGCATGGAGTCTTTGCCGTTGAGAAGGATGTGATGGCAGCCTTCGACCAGATTGATGTCCTCAACAAATCGGCTCTCATCTATATCGCCGCCAAGAATATGGGCTTTGAGCCTGACGGTATGAGCGATGAGCAGATGGCTGAGATGACCAAGGCATTCAATCTTCCCAAGTAAGAAATTACATCCACGGAGCTCAAGCTCAGTTTCCGGTCTCTGCCCCATCCTCAGGAATGGCGGCGGAGACCTTTCATTGTGAACTTTTCAGGGGGTCAATTCATTATCTATATAAACGTTAAAACTATATAAGTATGGATACTCTCGGAAAAGGTCTGTTTTGGCTGGGATTCATAGTCCTGCTGGGTGTGGTTTTCGCTTATCTCATCATCATGATGATAGGGTCGATTGCCTATGCCACCACAACTACTACGCTGTCTATCTGTGCGGTTATCCTCATCGGAGCGTTGCTGATGCTTATGGGGAGGTCGTACGAGCGTCGCGCTGAGCGCAAGCGTGTGAATAAGATTACAGATACACTGAACAGTCAATCAAACAAGTAGACACTAAACAGAGATCAGCCGAGTCAAGTGACCCGGCTGATCTCTGTCATGCTATTGCGGAGCGATTATTTCACGATGCCTTTCTCGAGGTATTCGGCGAGGTTGGTGCGCACCTGGTCGCCGGCTCTCTCCACAGCCACCTTGGCCATGTCGGCATCGACCATCAGATTGACAAGTTGTTCAAACGAGGTTTTCTCTGATGGATTCCAGCCCAGTTCGTTGCGTGCCTTGGAGGGGTCGCCCCACAGATTCACGACGTCTGTGGGACGGTAAAAGTCAGGCGAGACTTCGACCATTACCTTGCCTGTCTTGACGTCTATGCCCTTTTCGTCGGCACCCTCTCCCTCAAACCGCAGTTCGATGCCTGCGCGGCGGAAGGCCAGGAGGCAGAACTCGCGCACAGAGTGTTGCTCACCGGTAGCTATAACATAGTCATCTGGCACGGGCTGCTGTAGAATCAACCACATGCACTCCACATAGTCTTTGGCATAGCCCCAGTCTCTAAGGCTTGAGAGGTTGCCGAGATAGAGTTTTTCCTGCTTTCCCTGTGCGATGCGTGCGGCGGCGAGTGTGATCTTGCGTGTCACGAAGGTCTCGCCGCGACGCTCTGACTCATGGTTGAACAGGATGCCTGAGCAGCAGAACATCCCGTAGGCCTCCCGATATTCCTTCACTATCCAAAACCCATATAGTTTGGCCACTGCATAAGGGGAATAGGGGTGGAACGGAGTCTTTTCATTCTGTGGCACCTCCTCAACCTTACCATAGAGCTCGGAGGTGGATGCCTGGTAAATGCGGCATGTATTGGCGAGGCCGCATAGCCTCACGGCCTCAAGAATGCGAAGCACACCGACAGCGTCGACATCGGCGGTGAACTCTGGGGAGTCAAACGAGACCTGCACATGGCTCTGTGCTGCCAGATTGTATATCTCATCCGGTCTGACGGTGGAGACAACCTGCATTATCGACATCGAGTCACCCAGGTCGGCATAGTGGAGATGGAAACCGGGACGCCCCTCGAGGTGTGCTATACGCTCTCTGAAGTCCACGCTTGAACGGCGTATAGTGCCGTGGACCTCATATCCTTTCTCCAGCAGAAACTCGGCCAGGAAACTTCCGTCCTGTCCGGTAATTCCTGTTATCAATGCTTTTTTCATTCTATGTGAGTGTATCGTTAATAGGTTTGTAAGTGGACTGATTGTCAGTGCTTTTCCTGTGGAATAGCCTTGAAACAGCTACTTCAAAGAGTCGTGAGACATATCTGACGGACTCAAACAGGAAGTTTGAGTGGACATTGTTTTTGCGATAAGCGTTGAAATGGTCGCTGAGGATGCGGCGGTGACTTCTGAAACCAGAGTTAGAGAGACCTCCGGTGCGCATCGTGACCATGTCGAATGGCAGATAGCGGTAGCTGATGTGGTTGAGGAAAATCAACCGGAGCATCAACTCAAAGTCGGCAGCCACATGAAAATCGGGGTCAAACATCCCATGGCGCTCATAGACCTCTCTGCGGCAGTAGAATGAGGGGTGAGCGGGCATGAACCCCATTCTCATCATCCATGGGCGGAAATAGGCCGAAGAGTAGTATCTGACACATTTTGAGAGGTTTGATGGATGGACGTAATGTATGTCACCATATATTGCATCGACGCCATCTATCCCTTCGGACACCATTGAGAGAACATGGCACGACGTGAAGAAGTCGTCTGAGTTGAGAGTGCCGATTATATCGCCGGCAGCCATGGCGATGCCCTTGTTCATGGCCTCATAGAGGCCACCGTCAGGCTCGCTGACCCATCGGAGTTTTCCCTGGTAGAGCGGCTCCAACCGCTTTATAATGTCGATGGTGCCGTCCGTAGAGCCTCCGTCGACAATAATGTGTTCGTAGTCACCGTAGTCCTGAGCCAGCACGCTCTGCATTGTGTCTGCAATGGTCGAGCTGCTGTTAACTGCGACGGTGATTATTGAAATCTTCATCTAATGTCAGATATTGTTTACTGCGTCCCTCATCCATTCTGCCAGCGCTTTTTGGCCTGACGGGTTTAGATGTATTTGGTCTCTGAGCGTTGTCTCGTCCTCGCCATATTCAAAGCCTGTGGAGAGTGGTATGCCGTTGAGTGTGGCCCAGCGGATTATCTCTTCTCCCTGGCTGTTGAAGCGACCTTCAGAGATTTCGCTAATTTCAGGATGCAGGTATATTTTCATAGGAATGTCCAGACTGTCAGAAATATGCTTGAGTTCATCGAATCCGGGGTTGAAGGGGAGATCGATATGTTTGCCTATGCCGTTTATCACTTTGGCGTCAGGGTCATCGGTCTTAGGCCTGAAATGTGGGATGATATAACGGTCGATGAGCTCGAGAAGGGCGAGAGGATATTGCTTTTCGGGGTATGATTTGTGCACACCTACCACCGGACTGAAGTCCATAATGTCGTGTGCGTCGTGGCTGCTTACCACCAGGAGCATCTCTCGGGCGCCGAATGTGCCGTGTCGCCTCAGGTAAGCGGCGCAATTGTCAGGGCCCCATGATCCGGCCGATATGTTGAGAATCTGGATGACTGAGTCGGAGGCGAGGGTTGTGGCCAGTTCGGACTGGTCAGTCATCACTCCACCGTTTATAACGCTGTCGCCGAGTCCGAGGACAATCACGCGGTTGCTGTCAGGCTCGTCGCTGCGCTGAGATGAACTGTTGTATATGATACGGTTGCCAAGTCTGATGCGATCCTGAGATGGGGCGAATGAATACTCATATTCATCGCTTGCGACAAGGAGGGGTGCGTCGCAGAATCCAAATTTAACCCGGAGGAAGATCTCAGCAGCAATCAGAATAACCATCAGGATGATCGCTGAAATGATTAATATCTTTTTCCTCGTGAGTTTCATGTCAAATTCTCACCCCATACTCCCGGGCTAGTATCTCTCTGATGCGCTTCGGATCTCCCTGAGCCTTGCGACGTATCTCAAGCACTTTTGCATCGACGAGCGTGCGATACCACCATCCTTGCATGAAGTCCCACAGGAATCCCTCGCGGCCATCGAGAAATCCTAATTTGAAGATGTATCTGTAGAGAAAATAGCCGAATGCTCTCCATAACAGGGGCATCCTGGCGTATCTCTGTTTCTTTTTCCTTTTAGCGGCGACCTCATCAGACAGTCCATCCTTAGAGTTGTCATCCGATTCAGTCAGCAATGTGGCCGCCTCTCGGATGGCATAGCCGTTATGCTTCTCAACGAATTTGTCTAAGGGGAGTAGACTGTCGTCGATGAATGGGTTTTTAAGTCGCCCAATCTTTCCATTGACACTCAGATGCTCATCCATGAGCCTCTTCTCATAGCGGGCCTTACCTGTTCGAAACAGGCGTATGATGCTCACGCCGTTAACAATCCCGTGGCGGAGTCTGCGGCCCATGAAGACGCGGCCCAGGGGGATTACAAAAGCTGAGATATCTTCCGGAGTGGAGTGGAGTGTAGTGTTGAGTTCCTGGATTAGTTCGGGGCTAAGATACTCATCAGCGTCCAGGCGCAATATCCACTCAGTGGAGATGGCGAGATTGTCGATGGCTCGGTTGAACTGTTCAGCCTGACATCCGGGCCATTCTTGTTTGACAATTCTGGCGCCCTTCGAGGCGGCTATCTCACATGTCCTGTCAGTGGAATAGGAGTCGACCACAATGACCTCACGAGCCACATCTTTCAATCGGTCGAGACAGCGGCTAATGTGGATTTCCTCGTTGAATGTCAATATGATGACTGTCAGGTCAAGCATCTTTTATCTCCCGTCTCTTTATGAACCTCGCAGGGTTACCGCCGATGACTGTCATCGGCTCAACGTCCTTGAACACGGCTCCTCTTGCTCCCACTACGGCTTTCTCTCCAACTTTGACTCCTGGGCCTATGAAAGCCTCGGCAGCCACCCATGCCTCGCGCTCGATTACTATGGGAGCCGTGGTGAGACGGTGAGCGGGGTCCGAGATGTCGTGAGAGGCTGTGCAGAGGGTGGAGTTCTGCGACACTGTCGCATATTCTCCGATGGTCACTCTGTCGACATTATAGCAGTCGACCCCCGATGAGAGACACGAATGGGCATGCATCTCAAGATTGGCCGGATAGTATATTTTAGTTGAGGAATAGACCACGGCTGTTGAGTGAATCCTTGCCCCAAATAGCCTGAGCAGCAGCCGCTTCCAACCGCAGCCTAAAGACCGAGGAAGCCATGAGGCTCCGATGGCCCAGACGGTTGTCCAAGCCAGTCTCACCAACTGGTGTTGACGTGAGAGGGTGTTGACATATGGTCTGTCCATCATTCGATGAGTTCAGGGAGTTTTGTACCGGAGACTATCTTTTTATAAAGGTTGATCATCTTGGAGGCAACCATCTCGGGGCTTAGGGTTGAGATGACATAATCATGTCCCCGACGACCCATCTCGAGCAGTTCGCTGCCGGATAGGCTGGCTATCTCATCGATGACGGAGGCGAGACTCTCGGGAGAGTTGTCGCGCCACCATCCGCATTTGTTCTTCTCGAGCGATTGCCAGGGTGTTCCCAGCGAAGCCATGACAGGTGTCCCGACGAGGAGGGCCTCCGGGACAATCATGCCGAAATTCTCCATGTCACTGGGGACAAAAAGTGCAGTGAGATGGGCGATACGATCATATTTCTCACGTCCGGACACAAAACCAGTGAATTCGACCTTATCCTCGAGCCTCAATTTCCGGACGGTCTCTTTGAGATATCTCATATAGTCGGGGAGTCCGTCGCCGATTATCTCTACCTCGATGTCAAGTCCGGGGCGCATGGAGACAGCGTGGAGGATGGCCTCAACATGTTTGCGCGGATGGATGCGCCCCAGGAATCCTATCCTGATGGTGGAGCGGGGCTGTAGACGGGAGGCTCGGGCCAAGAATATCTCTATTGTATAGTCGGGAATTTCTATTGTGTTGGGTATTATGGCTATAGGGCCTCTATATCCGGTGAGGTACCGGATATGTTCCATTTCCTCGCGGCATGTGGCGTGGATGCATGTGGCTTCGTGGATATCTTTGTCGAACCATAGTTTCGAGACTATCCATTTTTTCCAATACCCTGCCCTGAGTGTCTGTGGATACAGCATCCCGTGGGGGGTTATGATATATGGTTTTCCTTTTTTACGGGCGGTGCTGCAGGTGGAGTGATTGGTGTGGAGCCATAGGCCGTTGAGGTGATATAGGTCGTAGTCTGTCTCGCGAAGATACCTTCGGGTGTTTCGTGAGTATTCGAGCGGCGTCTTGCTGTCATAATCCATCCCATGAATCCAGTTTTCACAGTTGCCATAGATTCTCCCCTCAGGGTCGCGCAAGGTGAGCAGATCTACACTCACGCCATTAGTGGCGCTGTTTAATGCTTTAAGCAATGGGTACATGCAAGTTGGCATTCCGCCGCCACTCGGCGCAAAACTATGTATGGTGTTTAGGACTCTAATCATTCAGAGAGTTTAGATAATCAAGATGTCTTACAAGTTCAATAGCTTTAGTTCGGCAAGATATCTTTCCTGAATAGTCGATACTTTTCTGTTTTATTGAATGGAGTTCTGAGCCAGTCATGTTGGCCAGCTTACATATGCTCCGGGATAAGTTTTGATAATCGCCTGAAGGAAAGACAATTCCGGCGCCAGACTCTTCAACTAAGTGAGATGCCCCGAGACCGTCGCTGACAACAGTAACTATGCCCCATTGAATAGCTTCGTTAATTCTGATACCCCAGGGTTCAAAGCGTCCGGGGGCAACTAGAACGTCTATTTCTTTCAGAAGATTTGAATATTCAGTTTCTGAAAGTGCACTATGGAAGCGGACGTATTCATCAACATGTAAACTTTTTACCAATTGCTTGAGTTCATTTTCACGTGAGCCCCTACCGGTGATATGGCATATAATTTTATCTGTTCCATTGCTTATGCACAGTGCGATGGCTTTGATAAGGATATCAACGCCTTTGTACCATTCAAGAATTCCGGGACATAATAGCGATAATCGTTTGTCATTGCGGGGTGAATGACGAATTGGCTCACTGTCGGTCCAATAACCGAATGGGATTATTCTATTTTTCTGAAATCCTAATCTCTCAAACTGACGTAACTCAAATTCACGTTTGCCACTGAGATTTATTACTCCCATGGCATTTTTTGCCAGAGATGCAGTGCGGAATGGCAGAAGTTTTTTTATGTATATATCTTTAAGTTGACGACGCCAGCCGCTTGCCAGGTTGGAATAGGCCTCAGTCATGTAAATATAAGGTATCCCTTCGTGTTTTGCTCGTTTGCTTAGATGGTAGAAATATTTAGTGGTTATGCCGTTGAAGACATGAATATAATCCCGATGATTATCAAAAAATTCCGTGGTCTCTTCAATCCACTTTTCCGGCTTAAGTATGAAATGGGATGGGAAAAGTGGTTTTACTTCATCCCATCCCATTGATTTGCGTTGGGAGTCTACGGGGCCGGTGACTGTAATCGAACCAGGTAATATTTCACTACATACCTCTTTGAGTAGGTGAATCATGCCCTTGCATGGAATGTTCCACCAAAATACATAATTGGGTTTATGCTTAATCATAAGTAGTGATTTCAGAATAATGTTTTCCCCTCAATTTAAGGCCCTTAAATCTTGAAAACACCAGAGGTATATCAAAAATCTTCAGTAATCGCCATGTAGAGATAAGGAATCGGTTATGAGGGTAGTGAGAGGTTATAATATCGTTCTCTTTAATTTTCTGTTGATGAGATGGATGTGATTTGTCAGCGAACGGAGAGTCTGCGAAATTCTGTCCGGACATCTTGGCATTCTCATGCAAACGTAGTCCCCATACATATTCATTGATGCGTTTGAATGGATGTCCTCCTGCTACAAACCTATGCCAGAGTTCGGTGTCCATCATGTAGTCGAAATCTTCTCTGACTCCCCCAAGATCAAGAAAAATTTTCCTACGCATGAAAGCAGAAGGACCACCATTTGAGAATATATGATGTTTGTTCCAGAATAGGCTTTCGGACTCAACTTTGGCTGCACGAATAACCATTCCTGATTTGTCTATCCACAATACATTTCCGAGAAAAAAATCGTAAGTGGGATAACGACAAATTGTCTTGCTGACAGTTTCAAGAGCTCCCGGCATAAGGACATCATCTGAGTTGAGCCAAGTCACAAACTCTCCTTTTGCTTTTCTGACTCCCTGGTTGATGGCGTCGCTCTGACCGCGGTCTTTACAACTCTGCCAGTATGAAATCTGCTTGTCATAGCGTTTCAGAATGTCCACAGTCCCGTCCGTTGAGCCTCCGTCCATCACGATGACCTCTATGTCGGCATCTCCCTGACTGAAAACAGACTCCAAGGTCTGCTCAATAAACTCGCCCTGATTGAACGAGGGTATTATTATTGAGATTAAGTTTGTCTTGCCTTGTATATTTTCTGTAAGCATAGAGTTGTATCAAAATGAACGTCAGATCCATGAGTACCACCATTCGGTCCTTGAACGGTGAGAAGAAGATGTCCCACAGCAACATTGAGAGGAGTGTGATGTTGAGCAACAACAAATTAGGGTATAGGAACAGTGCCTTATGAATGAATTTCAGCAGCATGAACAGAACCCATACCCAAAAGATGCATCCGAGGATTCCGCTGTAGACCCATGCTCCGAGTATGTATGAGTGTCCCTGCATGAGTTTTTCAGTTGTATCAGGTACTCTGTTCATGTGGAGGTCCTGGCCTATCATGTTGTAGAAGCGCTGGTTGAAGTGGCCGGTATCTTTGGCATAGCTTCCATAGCCGAAAATCGGTGACTCGGTGATGGAATAGAGTGCCACAAAGAAGTCTGATCTGGCTGAGACCAATCCAAGTTTTCTTCCTGCCTGGTCCTCATATTTTTCCTTGGCTCTCTCACCAAGTGTTCCGGAGGCGGCAAGATCCGAGTATACCGCTTTTACACCCATAAAAGCAATAACAAGGAGCAGGAGTAGTGGAATAAATCTTTTGGCCATTTTCAGTTTGCTGCGCCACTTGTTTGACTCAACAACTTTGCCTATCACCAATATTATGATGGTGTCGATAGTATAGAGCAGGAAGACATTGCGTGAGAGGTTGAAGAGGCCGAGGATTCCGAACGCCATAATCACGATGCATCCGGCTTTGCGGTGTCCTGCATAATAGAGCCATGCGGCTATGGCTACAGTGAGATATTGCATAGCATAATATCCCCACATGATATTGGCTATTTCATTGTCGGCCTCATAAGCTGTGCCTTGGAAATGAAAGGATAATACTCCGGAAATGCCTGCCCCCAAAACATAGAAAAGCATCCTTTGAGGTTTGTCGTAGAGAATCCAGTATGCGAACGGGATGAGCATCATCAAGAACATAACATTGAAAGTGCCTTTCAGGCGCTCTGTCAAGGGGGAGTCGTTGTATATGTCGGCCAGAAGCACTCCGAGAAGCCATAGGCCGGCAAGGAGGAAGAATGTCCTGACCTCTTTGTTGCGGGTGAATGCCTTGAAGGGGATGAACGGTGTGGAGAGGAATATCAGGATTTCCGCACAGGCAAAAGTGCCAAGGACTCGGAATTTGATATAGGACAGGAGCCCTACGACAAAAATGAGTTTGTCTTTGTTGTCGAGATGCCTTATGAGACGTCCTATGGCTGACATTTGGTGGTTCAGTTATCTATTCCAGGAACCTGCGGCTGTCCCGCGGATTATTGCCATGCACTGACGTGAACTCCACGCTAGTCTGATGAGACTGATGACTGTAAGGGCCACGGGGATTCCTATGATGCCGGAGCGCTGGCATAGATAAATAGACAGTGGGATAAAGATGATGGTCTGGACAATTTCGGCAAAGAACTGGATGTGGAGCTTGCCGGTGCCGTTTATGAAGTTGACAAAGATGTTGCCCGGGATAAGCAGCACGACGTAGGCTGCACACCAGAATGTCAGGTGGAATGGGATGGTGACTTCATCGCCTATCCAGAATGTGTAGATGGTGCCTGAAAGCAGTGTCATCACCACAGCGGCTACACACATCAGCCCCCACATGAGCAGGAGCCTTCGGAGGGTAGACTGCATCCATGGGGTGTCTCCCTTCGTGTATGCCTGTGTGACTGCTGACCAGATGGGGGTCAACATGATGTTTGATGCCAGGAGAAGAATGGAGAAGTATTTGTAAGCGATGTTGTAAGGTGTCACCTCCGCAGGGCCGAGCAGTCGTGAGATGATGATATTGGAGGAGAGGAAGATGACCACCGTGGTAATCTGGATGACAAAGAACCGCGCGCTCAGTGAGGCGAGTTCACCAAACAGGCTGAGGCGGATCTTGTGAAGAGAAGGCTTGAGATATGGGTGGGAGGAGAAGAGTATGGGAAACATCGCGGCATAGATGATTGCCGGGACTGCTGTGAACACTATTGCAACGGCGCGGAGTGAGCCTGAGGTGGTCTTGGTCAGCATCCATATAATAATGAGTGAGATGAGGCTGCCGATGAAATATATGATGTCGTTCATGGCAGGACGCTGCAAGGCGGTGTAGACTGTCCCGATGAGACGCACGATGAATGTCACACAACTTAGCCCGAAAACCACAAGGATGACTGACCCCAGGCCGTCGACCTTTTGAGGCTCCACATTCAGGATGGAATACCAGTCTAACCAATGGGAGAAGAGGAGGTATATCAGGAAGAATGCTCCGATGATGACTGTCAGCACGAAGAAGGTAGTGCTGACGTAAATCTGGCCGGTCTCGCGGTCGCCGATGGCAAGCGCCTCTGTCAACTTGTTTCGGAGGCCATTGCCCAGGCCGATGTCAAGGAGGAAAATCCAGCTCACGGTGGTGCTGATGGTTAGCCACACGCCATACTCATAGTCGTTGAGATAGTCCAGGGTTATAGGGACTACGATGAAGGATATGAGAGCCGCTCCTCCTCTGAAGATTGAGGAGGCGAATATGTTTCTTACGACATTGCGACTGCGCGGATTGGTCAACACTTCGATTGATTCAGGCAAAATCTTCCATTCCTGCCTCATGGATGAAGCCGGTGGCACCGGGATGGCTCGATGTGTTGTCAGTTAAGTCTCGAGTCACGCAGCGCCGCCTGACCCAGGTCGGCTGCCTGCGCATCCCTCTGTCTGTCTCCGTTTTTGTGGCTCAGATGGAGCGAGGAAGTGAACAGACTCACTTCAGAGAGGATGAAAGGGGGTTCCCCAAATCCGGCCACAAATTTAGTCAATAATTACGATATTTGCAAATAAGAACGCAACGGATGAGGGGAGACTTGAGGATTGACAGTGGGAAGGGTGGGGAAGAGGGTTTGAAGGTCGTGAGGAGTTACCGAAGTGCCGTCGGGGAGAAGCAGGATATAGTCGTCGTAAGGGAGATAGCGGAATGTGTCGGCCAGGGTCAGTTGTTCTGGTAAAAGCCTGTCTTTGGAGGCAATTAGGGGCTTTGAGCCGTGGAAGACGCGTAGATATGCCTGGCGGATGAGTTCGTGAGACCATATCTCATTTTCAGAGATAACGGTCTGTCCAAGCCGCTCAATGTGAGTGGGCATCTGTGGGGGCTCAACAAGAGGAAGTTCCTCGATGGAGGCTTCGATCAGTGGCTTCCCGGAGGGGGAAAAGGTAGCCGTGACCTTTGCGATGGCTCGACCGTAAGCGCCGGGATTGACTATGATGGCCCTTCTTCCTTGGGTGATTCCTTTGGCGCTATGGACATGTCCGCTGATGATGAGGTCAAACCCGTCAACCACGCTGTCAATCTTCAGGCTCTCCTCCGGCCCTTCATGGAAAAGACCGATAATCAGGTCAGGGGAATGGAACGACTTGATCTCCTCCATGGCTTTGGATGCACTCTCGATGAGGGGGTGTAAATGCGCGCTGCTCCATCCGAAAAGGGGCGACTCGGTTGTCACAAGCCCGATTATGGCTATTTTCCGTCCGACCCTTTCAATGACCGTCCATGGTCTTACATTCTCGACCCCACTGATGTTTGCTGCCAGTAAGGGGGCTGTCAACGTTGAAGAGTATCTCATGAAAGCATCCGGGCCGGCATCGAGGTCGTGATTGCCGGGGGCGAAGGCGTCATAGCCGACGTTGTTTGCCTCCAGCGCCGGGATGTGGGGTTCGTTGATAAAGATGTGGTTAGAGGCGTAGGCGGGAAGCCCTCCTCCCATGAAGTCGCCGGCGTCAAGCAGGATGTCGGGCTTTAAGATGCTCTTAAGATACATCCTGAGCCTGGCCAGAGAACCCAAATCAGGCCGAGGGGTCTGCTGTCCCTTGAAGTAAAGGCCGTGGAGGTCTGTTGTGGCGATGATGCTGACTGTCTCCATCAGGGATTCGGCCCGGTGTATATGGCCCTTACTCGTCCTATTGAGAGTTTGCCCTCCACCTTCAGAGGTATGCGTCGCGCATCGGTTGTGATCCATGCGGAGATCGGTGCTGAGCTCTGCTTGCCGTTGCTGGTGAATGTGAAGTTGATGAGATATGTCGGTATCTTCTTTCCGTTCACATTGAGGGTCTGATGTCCTTTATAAACCAGTTTCAGGGTCTCTTTCTTGGAGCCGGAGAATATGTTGACGGTCTTCCCTTCGCCGCTTGTCATGCCGTCGAAGTTCAGAGTGCGTAGATAGAAGAAGGCGCTCAGCATGTCGACTGTCATTCCGTGGCCTTCGAGTTCGTTGGTCGACTCCTCGATTTTGTCAGACTTAGCCGCTTTACGGTATTTCACAACCTTAGCCGTGAATATGTCTCCCTCGTGTTTGAACGTGAGGATATCCTTCTTGTATTTCCCGTTCTCATGGGCGATGAGGGTGTATTGAGTGGGGTAGAGGCCATCGCGGGTCATGGTGGTGTAGAGGGTGTCGCGGAGCATGTAAAGGCGATTGGCCCACGGCGCATTCTCGGCATAAAGGCTTGCCTTGTAGAAGTCGCCGTCAGTGCGGAGGCTCATGGTGGCATATCCGGCTACCTTGTTTATCAGGCCCCATTTATAGATCACATCATAGGTCAGAGTCTCGTCCTGGAGGGGTTGCGGAGGCGTTTGGGCCTTTCCGACGCTCCAACCGAGCAGCACAGTGAGAATGATGAGAGGAATTGTACGTTTCATAAATAGTTGGAATTGAGGTTTATGGCATAGTTGCCATGCTTGCAGCCCTCTTATTCTCCGGTGTTGAGATCCTCGAAGGGGAGGGCCGAGCGGGCGGCCTGCTCGATCCGTTTGTTGCGCCAGCATTTGCGGCATACGGCTATGTATCTGTCGTCGCCGCCAATCTCCACCTGCTCACCCTCCTCGACAAAGTCTCCGTTGTGGTCGATGCGGGCATTGATGATGGTTTTGCGGCCACATGTGCAGGTCGATTTGATCTCGTCGATTGTGTCGGCAATCTCAAAGAGCCTGCGCGAGCCTTCGAAGAGGTGGCTCTGGAAGTCGGTGCGGAGCCCGTAGCAGATCACGTTGCTTCCGAAGTCGTCAACGACCCTTGAGAGCTGGTCCACCTGCTCGGCGGTGAGGAACTGAGCTTCGTCGACGAGAATCCAGTCAATCACGGCATCCTGCTGTGCAAACATCTCGCGGGCCATCTCATAGAGGTTGCTCTCGTGATATATCCACCGACATTCGCGCTCGATGCCTATGCGTGACTTGATGACATTCTTGGTCTCGCGTGTGTCGATGACAGGTTTCAGGCAGACATACCGCATGCCTCGCTCTTCGAAATTGTAGGCTGTTGTGAGCAGGAGTGCGGTCTTGGCCGAACCCATTGTGCCATATCGGAAGTAGAGTTTCCCTTTTCTATACATTTGGTTTGTGAGGGGGATGAATGGAATTTAATGGCACAAAGGTAATGAAAGTTTCTCAGTTGCCCAACTTTTCTGAGCGGCGCGTTAGAACATAGTCCATGTGCCCTATCTCATATTTCATGAGTGTGCCTTTCACCTTGACATCCTCCAGGAGTTTCATGCCTCCATAGCGTGTGGCGAGCGCGCGGGTGAGCGATTGCTCGAGCCTTGTCTTCATCTCGTCGGGCATAGTGGCCGGAGCAGCCGATGCATTCCCATCAGGGGAGGTGGTCATGGTCGAGGGGTCGACGCTGACGCTTATGGTCGAGGGGTCGATTGAAATTGAGATTTCCTCATCGTCGACAACTGTCCAGGTTCCTCGGGCAGAGGCTATCGCTGATGCTGTCAGCCCGATAGGCATCACGCCGTCACCCTCAGCGACGACCTGTGTGGACATCGACATCATAGACTCGATGGTGAGAGGCCCTATAGGAAATTTGCCGTTTGAGATGAAAGCTGAGTCAGGGGCAAAGTAATATGTCTCTGATATGGTTGCTGTGACGGCAGCGTTGTCAGTCACCTCCTCAGGGGTGCCGGACCAGACACCGGTCACCTCCCGCGCCAGTCGTTTTTCCTCGCTCTCACACGAACTCATCATCGCAGTGAAGCCTGTCAGAATCACAGCACCGCATAGAATCTTTGTAAGTTTCATTATTGTGGATAGTTTATAATTGTCTTTACGATATATCTACAACGAATAATCAGGTGCAATAGTTTCATCTAACGTAAAAATTGCTTAATTTTGCAGACAGAATGAGTGTGAACAAAGTTATACTCCTCGGTCATGTAGGGAAAGATCCGGAGATACGCTACATACAGACCCGTCCGATAGCCACCTTCTCGCTGGCTACGAATGATCGCGCACCTGCTTCGTCTGACGGCCAGCAGGCTCCGCCTCGCACCGAATGGCATAATATAGTAATGTGGGATAAGGATGCCACCACAGCCGAGAGATATATCCGCAAGGGCACTCGGCTGTATCTCGAGGGTAAACTCCGGCATCGCGTATGGCAGGACCACAATGCTATATCGCGCACGGTCACTGAGATATACGTAGACTGGTTTGAGATATTGGGGTGATCTCAGTTTGTTTCTTTCATCTGTTCCGTTCAACTGTTTTAGAATATGTTCCATCCGCTTCCAAACTTGGACAAGTATGATGTTGTCCTGGCGAGTGGCTCGCCCCGCCGCCGTGAGTTGCTCAAAATGCTCGATATAGACTTCACAGTCGACACTTCCCACCCGGTGGATGAGACCGTTCCCTCCGGCATGACACCTGAGGATATACCGGCTTATCTGTCTCAACTGAAAGCTGACGCTTATCCCCTTGAACTTGATGACAGACGACTTGTCATCGCAGCAGACACTGTCGTCATACTCGACGGCGTGGTTCTTGGGAAGCCCGCCTCGCTGATGGAGGCCACGGATATGCTGGCGATGCTCCAGGGAAAGACCCAGGCTGTGATAACGGGTGTCACTGTCCGCACGGCCACCTCGCGCCAGACATGGAGCGTTGAGACAGAGGTGGATTTCGCTCCCTTGACACCTGATGAGATTGCCTATTATGTTGAGACATATACCCCCCTTGACAAGGCCGGAGCATATGGAATCCAGGAATGGATAGGGGCTGCGGCCATCAGTTCGATACGCGGAAGTTTCTATAATGTCATGGGTCTCCCTGTCCACCGTCTCTATCAGGCGCTCAAGGATATGGACTAAATTTAACATAACAGATGTTGCTGTTTGTTTAAATTTTTGTAACTTTGCGGACGCAATAGAGCCGACTTCCCGGATTGCCGGTGGTGTGGATTCGCCTTCGGTTGTCCGGAATGACCTTTGCATCAGGTTGCTGTGCCAGGGAGTGGTTGTGCAAACCGTTTGTCCGGCAGAGGGCTGTAGATGTTGGCTGTGTTGTGATAGTTCTAACCTCCATCTATGGAGCCTAAGGAAGAAAATAGATATGCAATCGGTTCGTGATACACGCTATGAGAGGGACGGATTAGACAGATTCGCCCGGAATTGTTGTTTCGGTGTCCCGACAGGGCGTGGCTCAGTCACTTTCATTCATACATACTAACACAATCATCTGCTATTACTGATGAAATTCAAAGTTTTGGCCGCGGCCGCGGCGGTAGCAATGCTCCTGGTGACATCTTGCAGCACACCAAAGAACATCACCTATTTCCAGGATGCGCTGGAAGGTGATGTAGTCAATCCGCTTCTTCCACTTGAGATGAAAGTGAAGCCGGAGGATAAACTCTCCATAATGGTTAACACACCTGACCCGGCACTCTCGACATTGTTCAACCTACTGCAGGTTCAGAACAGGCTGGGCAACTCGACGAGCGGCACCAGGGGTATAGGGACGACAAACACCAGTAACGGCAATGTGTCGCTCTACACTGTCGACCCCGAAGGCAACATCAACTTCCCCATCCTTGGCAAACTCCACATAGCAGGCATGACTCGCTATGAGGTAGGACTTTACATTGAGCGTGAACTCATTGAGCGCGACCTGGTCAAGGATCCCATCGTGACAGTAGAGTTTGCCAATACGGGTATCACCGTTCTCGGAGAGGTCAGTTCGCCCGGCAGAATCGAGTTCAATAAGGACCATATCACCATCGTAGACGCTATAGCGATGGCCGGCGACCTGAATGTGAACGGCAAGCGCGAGGATATCCTTGTGCTTCGCGAACAGGGAGACGGCTCTCAGAAAGCCTATAGGGTCAACCTCCTTGACATCGACGCTTTGGCAGCCTCACCGGTCTACTACATGCAGCAGAATGATGTGATCTATGTAGAGCCCAACAATAAGATCAAGCGTCAGACAACAGCCACGGGAGAGTCTCCTTTTACCCCGGCATTCTGGATGTCTATCGGCTCGTTTGGTCTCACGATCGCAACACTCATCATAAGCCTTACTAAGTAATATGTCTGAACACAATTCTCAGGAAAATTCATGGAAGAGGACTCAGGACGCTGACAACGGCACTCTTCCCATCCTGGATGTCGTCTTTCTCACACTGAGGAAGTGGCCCTGGATACTGCTGTCGCTTGTTGTGTGTGTCGGTCTGGCCTTTATATATGTGTTGCGGACCCCTAGCCTCTATACCCGTGCGGCTGAGCTTATGATTAAGGATTCATCCAAAGGGCAGACCGCCGGAACGGTGGATTTTACGGACCTGGGACTGGTAAACAGTCATACCAACGTCGACAACGAGATCACGAATCTTCGTTCCGGCGACTTGATGGCTGATGTCATCAAGCGTCTTGGGCTTGATGTAGAGTATTATTCTCCCGGAAGATTCCACGATGAGGTTGCCTATGGGACGTCGCTGCCAGTCAGACTTGAAATTGTCAACTTTCCCACAGACGCATCGGCATCGATGGAAATTGATGTTGACAAGGCTGGAAAGGTCAGCATCTCAGATATAAAGAGTGGAAGCCGGAAGTTTGATGGCTCTTTCAGCGGTGTCCTAAAGGACTCAATCTCAACGCCCATCGGCACCATCGTCATCTCGCCTACGGCAGCATATGTGAAGGGTCATACGGTGTCGCTCAAGGCCGATAAACTCCCTGAAGCCACTGCGCTGGCCATCTATTCATCGAGATTGACAGTCTCTCAGACCAAGGACAATAAAAATGTGATCCGACTCACAATGTCTGACTACTCAATCCAGAGAGCCGACGATGTGTTGTCAACCCTTATAGGTGTCTACAAGGACTCATGGATAAGGGATATGAATGAGATTGCAGTCTCGACCTCAGAGTTCATCAACGAGCGTCTCGGTGTCATTGAGCGAGAACTTGGAAATGTTGATAATGATATCTCTTCCTATAAGTCGGAGCACTTGATCCCGGATGTCGGAGCCGCATCATCCATGTATATGAGCCAGAGCCAACAGATCTCAGGTAATATCATGGAGATCAACAACAAACTTCAGATGGCTAAGTTCGTGAGGTCTTATCTCACCAACGAATCTTCGCGCAACCAACTTCTCCCTGCAAACTCAGGCCTTGTCGGGGATATCGCACGCCAGGTGGCTGAGTACAATGACATGCTTCTTCAGCGCAACAATCTGGTGGAGAAGTCATCAGACACTAACCCCCTTGTCATCTCGCTTGACCAGCAACTCGCCGCGCTGCGAAATGCGATGATTGCCACTGTCGACAATCAGATAGCTGCTCTCAACACTGAGCTGCGCTCACTTCAGTCAAGTCAGGCGGTGACCACATCAAAACTAGCCTCTTCTCCCACCCAGGCCAAGTATCTGCTCACTGTGGAGCGTCAGCAGAAGGTGAAGGAGTCGCTCTATCTGTTCCTCCTGCAGAAGCGTGAGGAGAACGAGCTTACTCAGGCTTTCACTGCATACAATACACGAGTTGTCAACAATCCCGGCCCTGCTGGAGTTCCTCCGACCCCTGCCCGCTCCAAAATTCTGCTGATTGCGGCTCTCATCGGTCTTCTCCTTCCGTTTGGAATCATATATCTTATTGAGGCGAGCAACACCAAGGTGAGAGGACGTAAGGACATCGAGCACCTGTCGCTTCCGTTCCTCGGGGAGATTCCTCAGGATATAAATATCTCTCGCCAGAAAGCCCGCAAGGATGACGGGGAGGTCAACTCACTCGTGGTCAAGGAGGGCAAGCGCGACATCATCAACGAGGCATTCCGTGTGCTGCGCACAAATGTCGACTTCATGAGACATTCTGGCAACGGAGCCAATATAATAGGCTTGACCTCGTTCAATCCCGGCTCAGGTAAGTCGTTCATCACCGTCAACCTCGGCATGACGATGGCTCTAAAGGGAAAGAAAGTGCTTGTGATAGACGGCGATATGCGCCACGGCTCAACTTCGGCCTATGTAGGTTCACCTGACCATGGTCTCGCCAACTATCTGGCCGATCCGAGCGTGGAGCTCCCAGCCCTGATTGTAAACGATTCTGAAAATCCCAATCTCAACATCCTTCCGGTGGGACCTGTTCCACCCAACCCCACAGAACTTCTTGAGTCGCCGCGCCTGGCCGAACTCATTGAGACAGTCCGTCCTCTTTACGATTATGTCTTCATCGACTGTCCTCCCGTCGAGGTTGTGGCCGATGCACAGATCATTGATGCCCATGTGGACCGGACAATCTTTGTGATCCGCGCAGGTGTGCTTGAACGCGCCATGCTCAGCGAACTCGAGAGGATGTATCAGGATAAGAAATATCGCTCAATGGCTCTTATCCTCAATGGCACCCCGCTCTCGCGCTCTCGTTATGGTTACTCTCACGGCTATCGATATGGTTATGGCTATGGCTACGGATATGGCTATAACTATGAAGGCCACAAGGGTAAGAAACATAAGAAGAAAGACTGAAATCCATAGTCATGGAGGACATTGCAGACAATGTCCTCCATGACTATAGATATTCTGTCAAATCTCTGTTCATCACCATCGAGAGACTCCTTATACATATACTTGTCTCATCACTTACTTTTCTTAGTCACCTAACTGTAAATCTAAAAATTTCGCAACTGTGTTTAACATTAAAGAATATTATCATAAGAGGTTCCTCAACACGGGGGCCGTGTTTCTGCTTGATGTGATTGGTTCAGTGGTCGCATCAATGTCAGTGTTGATGCTTCTCTATCTCCTTATCCCGACGTTTGACTTCGGCTCACTTAATATGCTCCTTTGGCTGGGGCTGTCTTTCCTGTCATCGGCCATCGCCTTCAGGGCTGGCAGGGTCTATAGAGCCATTATCCGCTATTCGACACTTCGTGAGATAGGACGTTTCAGTGTTGTGCTTTTGGGCAAGGAGATTATTCTCTATGTCACGATGCTTGCATTCACGACATTCAGTGTGTCGAGCGGACTCCTCTATGGGATGCTGTTCATAGACTTCTTCATCTCGCTGGGAGCCTTGATGCTGATAAGGGTATTCATGGTAGCGCTCTATGACAGGGTGAAGAGCAACTATAAGGCTTCATGCGAATTGAAGAAGGTGTTGATCTATGGCATCAGCGATAAGGCCGCCTCGACAGTGGCGCGCCTTAGAAACTCGCCCCACTATCAAATCGTGGGATTTATCGCCTTCGGCAAACAGTTGGTGGGACATCAGCTTGCGGGGATGCGAGTGTATTATTTCAGGGATTCTGAGGACATCAAGAATCTCGCTGCAAAACTAATGATTGACGGCATACTCTTCCCCTATGTGGCAGATGCCAGAGCGGAACAGGACAGACTCATAAATTTCTGTCATAAAGCCTCACTGAAGACCTATATCATGCCCGGCATTGATGAGATGACTGAGGGAAAGGCTGTCAACAACTATATTCGCAAGATTAAGATTGAGGATCTTCTCGGCCGTCCGGAGATTAAGATCTCCATGGAGGAGATTATTGCCAATTTCAAGGACAAGGTGGTGATGGTGACAGGCGCAGCCGGATCTATCGGCTCGGAACTGTGCCGACAGCTGGCTACGTTTGGAATAAAACAGCTCATCCTCTTTGATAATGCAGAGACGCCACTGCACAACATCAGGCTGGAGCTCGATGACAAGTTTCCCGAACTGGATTTTGTCCCTGTGATTGGCGATGTAAGGTCGCGCAGCAGGCTTGACTATGTCTTCAAGGAGTATCATCCTCAGATTGTCTTCCATGCGGCAGCCTACAAGCATGTCCCTCTTATGGAGGAGAATCCATGTGAGGCTGTGAGAGTGAATGTCACCGGCTCGCGTCAAGTGGCCGACATGTGTGTGGAATATGGAGTCGAGAAGATGGTGATGATTTCGACTGACAAGGCGGTGAATCCCACCAACATCATGGGATGCACAAAGCGCCTGGCCGAAATATATGTGCAATCGCTGGGTCTGGCAATCGAGAAAGGGTTTGTGAAGGGCAACACAACCTTTGTCACAACCCGATTCGGCAATGTGCTCGGGTCGAACGGTTCGGTCATCCCTCGCTTCAGGGAGCAACTTGAGCACGGAGGCCCCATAACGGTTACTCACCCGGAGATCAATCGGTTCTTCATGACCATACCGGAGGCATGCCGCCTGGTGATGGAGGCCGCGACCTTCTCAACAGGGACACAGATATTTGTCTTTGACATGGGACAGTCCGTTAAGATTGTCACCCTTGCTGAGCGCATGATTCATCTTGCCGGACTTGAGGTGGACCGCGACATAAAGATAGAGTTTACCGGACTGCGCCCCGGGGAGAAACTCTATGAGGAGGTTTTGGCAACCAAGGAGAATACCATTCCGACCACTCATGAGCGCATTTTCATTGCCAAGGCGCGTGAATATCCTCACGAAGATGCCAAGATGGCTGTGGAGGATCTGACAAAATTTGCTACGGATGTCGAAGTCAACGACATGGTGCGACTGATGAAGCGAATTGTCCCTGAGTTTAAGAGCAAAAATTCCATTTATGAAAAATATGACAGTGAGAAATAATTGATTTCTCGAATATTAACTCAGCCGATATGAAAGGAATTGTTCTTGCAGGAGGGTCTGGCACACGGCTTTATCCCATCACAAAGGGGGTGTCCAAGCAATTGCTGCCCATCTATGACAAACCGATGATCTATTATCCCATCTCTGTGTTGATGAATGCCGGAATCCGGGAGATATTGATCATCTCCACTCCCTATGACCTCCCCGGCTTCAAACGGCTGCTGGGTGATGGCAGTGACTTCGGGGTGAGGTTTGAATATGCAGAACAACCTTCGCCGGACGGCTTGGCACAGGCTTTCATAATAGGCCGCGAGTTCATAGGGGATGATGCTGTCTGCCTTGTCTTAGGCGATAATATTTTTCACGGGGCAGGTTTCTCTGCTATGCTTAAGGAGGCTGTCCGTTCGGCGGAGTGTGATGGTAAGGCCACTGTGTTTGGCTACTGGGTAAATGACCCTGAGCGCTATGGCGTGGCTGAGTTTGACAAGGATGGGAACTGTCTCTCAATTGAGGAGAAACCTGAGTGCCCGAAGTCAAATTATGCAGTTGTGGGGCTTTATTTCTATCCCAACAATGTGGTAGACATCGCAGCACAAATCAAACCATCAGCCCGCGGTGAGCTTGAGATAACAACAGTCAACCAGACATATCTGAGTGATGGTAAGCTCAAGGTGCAGACGCTGCCGCACGGCTTTGCATGGCTTGACACCGGGACACACGACTCTCTGGCCGAGGCATCAATCTATGTGGAGGTGCTCGAGAAGCGTCAAGGGCTGAAAATCGGGTGTCTTGAGGGGATTGCATACAGACGGGAATGGATCAGCCGTGAGAAGATGATGGAGATGGCCTCGGCGATGAAGAATAATCAATATGGCCGCTATCTTCTGAAGGTTGTTGATGAGATAGACCGCACACACTACAAGAATTTGGATTGATGGATGTAAGGAAGGCAGATATAGAAGGTCTGTATGTCATAGAACCGAGGGTTTTCAAGGATTCCAGAGGCTATTTTTTTGAGAGTTTCTCTCAGCGGGAGTTCGATGATAAGATATATCCGGTCCGCTTCGTGCAGGACAATGAATCGATGTCGACCCGTGGTGTGGTCAGAGGACTGCATTTCCAGAGGCCGCCCTTTTCTCAGGCTAAACTGGTTAGATGTGTCGTTGGGGCAGTCCTGGACGTTGCGGTCGATTTACGCAAGGGATCGCCGACCTATGGGAAATATTGTGCCATAGAACTGAGCGCCGACAATCATTTGGGCTTTTTTATCCCCAAGGGGTTTGCCCATGGATTCGCCGTGCTGTCAGATGTTGCTGTTTTCCAGTATAAATGCGATGAATTCTATCATCCGGAGTCAGAGGGGGGCATCTCTTTGTTCGATGATACTATAGGTATAGACTGGCGCTTCACGAATGAAGACGCCATAATGAGCGAGAAAGACACCCGACATCCCTTGCTTAAGGATTTTGAATCACCCTTCACGCTATGAATATACTTGTCACAGGAGCCAACGGCCAGCTGGGCAATGAAATGCGGATTGTAGCAGCCCGGTCTGAAGATAATTACATATTCACTGATGTCGCAGAACTCGACATAACGGATGCCAAAGGTGTGGACAGTATGGTCTGCGACAATGATATCCGCGTCATTGTCAATTGTGCAGCATATACCAATGTCGATAAGGCTGAGGATGATGAGGCTACTGCTGAACTGCTGAATGCCACTGCCGTAGGCAATCTTGCACACTCCATCAAGAAGCAGGATGGAGTACTGATACATATATCTACTGACTATGTGTTTGGCGGCTCGCAGGGCAATACTCCACGCACAGAGACTGAACCTGTCAACCCAACGGGAGTGTATGGTCTGACGAAACTGCACGGCGAACAGGCCATCGAGGCGAGCGGATGCCGCTATGTCATAATCCGTACGGCGTGGCTTTATTCTGAGTTCGGGAAAAATTTCGTCAGGACAATGCTCAATCTGACATCCTCGAAACCACAACTTAAGGTGGTGTTCGATCAGGTGGGCACTCCGACTTATGCCCTGGATCTCGCGGAGGCCATATATGATATAGTGGATAACCGTAAGTTTGATGGGAGAGAGGGGTGCTATCATTTTTCTAACGAGGGGGTGTGCTCATGGTATGACTTCACTAAGTCAATAGCCGAATGTGCAGGGAATAATGAGTGTGACATCCTGCCGTGTCACAGCAATGAATTTCCATCCAAAGTGATAAGGCCGTCATACTCAGTGCTCGACAAAACTAAATTCAAGGAGGCTTTCGGCCGGAGTATCCCATATTGGACTGAGTCTCTGAGGAAGTGTATCAGAAATATCAAGGCTTATGAAGCGTAATATACTCATCACCGGTGGAGCAGGCTTTATAGGGAGTCATGTCGTAAGGCTGTTTGTCAACCGATATCCGGACTATCATATTGTCAATCTTGACAAACTCACTTATGCCGGCAATCTCGCTAACCTCAAGGATGTAGAGGAGCGTCCAAACTACTCTTTTGTTCGGGCCGATATCGCTGACCTGGATAATGTGCGCCGAATCGTCCGCGAAAATCATATAGACGGTATTATTCATCTGGCGGCAGAGAGTCATGTGGACCGCTCGATTAAGGATCCGTTCACATTCGCTCGCACAAATGTGATGGGGACGCTCTCGCTACTTCAGGCCGCCAAGGAGTATTGGGAGTCGCTTCCGGAAGTCTATGAGGGTAAACGCTTCTATCACATCTCGACAGATGAGGTGTATGGCGCGCTTGAAATCACTCACCCTTCAGGAGTGGAGGCTCCGTTCTCGACCAAGGCATCGTCCGGCACACATCATGAGGCATATGGCGAGGTGTTCTTCACTGAGGAGACCCGCTATTCGCCACATTCGCCTTATTCAGCCTCCAAGGCAGCCTCAGACCATTTTGTCAGAGCCTATCATGACACCTACGGGATGCCTACAATTGTCACTAACTGCTCGAACAACTATGGCCCATATCAGTTTCCTGAGAAACTCATTCCTCTTTTCATAAATAATATCCGTGCC
The DNA here is from genome assembly GCA_023667285.1 of Muribaculaceae bacterium. Taxonomy (GTDB): domain Bacteria; phylum Bacteroidota; class Bacteroidia; order Bacteroidales; family Muribaculaceae; genus Duncaniella. Next base: position 507 of record JAMPAK010000003.1, on the reverse strand, counting down.
TGCAAGCCGCTGCCAGTCTATGGAAAAGGTGAGAATGTGAGGGACTGGCTTTATGTTGAGGATCATGCGCGTGCCATCGACCTCATATTTCATGAAGGCAAGACTGCGGAGACCTATAATATCGGTGGCTTCAACGAATGGCGCAACATAGATCTTGTCAAGGTGATTGTCAAGACCGTAGACCGACTGCTTGGGAATCCTGAGGGATTCAGCGAATCGCTGATCACTTATGTCACAGACCGTGCGGGACATGACCTGCGCTATGCCATAGACTCACGCAAACTTCAGCACGAGCTGGGGTGGGAGCCATCACTTCAGTTTGAGGAAGGGATCGAGAAGACCGTGCGTTGGTATCTCGAGAATCAAGAGTGGCTAGACGACCTCGCGTCGCGTTAATCTAAGATACAGCAAGCATCAAGCCCCTGGCTCTCACTGAGCCAAGGGCTTGATGCTTGTGCGCATGAAGGGACTCGAACCCCCACGACCTGAGTCATTAGATCCTAAGTC
>JAMPAK010000002.1 GCA_023667285.1 Muribaculaceae bacterium | reverse complement strand
TTGTGCGCATGAAGGGACTCGAACCCCCACGACCTGAGTCATTAGATCCTAAGTCTAACGCGGCTACCAATTACGCCACATGCGCTTGGGGAAAAGCCACATCAGAGCAGGATGATGAAACTCCGAATGACAGGATTTGAGTGTCCGCCAGCCTTTGTAATCCTCCGGGCGTGAAGCCATCTCATGAGAGATTTGAGGCCCGCCATCGGCCGACTGAACTTGTCTCGGTATTTCAGATAAAATTGAAGAGTTTCCCAATCGTCTCTGATGTGGTTGTATTTTCACAACGCAAAGTTAGGACTTTTAGTTCGATTGACCAAACTTCAGACTGAAAAAAATGTCAACCATCGAAATTAACCATTCTTGTCGAAAAATATAGAAATATAACGTCGTGAAATATTGTCTGAACAATGGATATTTTGTAAATTTGCATTCTGAAATAGTAGAAAATCGACTCAACTGCAACACAATCAATTATATTCAAAACAACTATGAAGATTGAAAAAATTATCGGTCGTGAGGTCCTTGACTCACGCGGCAACCCCACAGTCGAGGTAGATGTCATTCTCGAATCAGGCGCATTTGGACGTGCCTCTGTTCCCTCAGGCGCTTCTACCGGTGTCAATGAGGCTCTGGAGCTCCGCGACGGTGACAAGAACCGCTACATGGGCAAGGGTGTCCTCAAGGCTGTGGCTAATGTCAATGGCCCTATCGCTGAGGCTCTCAAGGGCATGAGCGCTCTTGACCAGATCAAGATCGACGAGGCCATGATAGCTCTCGACGGTACAGACACTAAGAGTAATCTTGGTGCCAACGCCATCCTAGGTGTGTCGCTCGCAGTAGCCAAGGCTGCCGCCAACTATCTCGACCTTCCCCTCTATAAATATATCGGTGGCTGCAACAGCTACGTGCTTCCCGTTCCCATGATGAATATCATCAACGGCGGTGCTCACTCTGATGCTCCCATCTGCTTCCAGGAGTTCATGATCCGTCCCATCGGCGCATGCTGCTTCAAGGAGGGTATCCGCATGGGTACTGAGGTGTTCCACAACCTCAAGAAAGTCCTTCACGACCGCGGTCTCTCAACAGCCGTTGGCGATGAGGGTGGCTTCGCTCCTAAACTTGATGGAACTGAGGATGCTCTTCAGGTAATCATCAAGGCTATCGAGCTCGCAGGCTACGTTCCCGGCAAGGATGTCACCATCGGCCTCGACTGTGCAGCCTCAGAGTTTGCAAAAGAGCAGCCCGACGGGTCGTTCATCTACGACTACACATGGAAGCAGGGCGCTGACGCTCCCAAACTCAACAGCGCAGAGCAGGCCAAGTTCCTCAAGGATCTTGTTGAGAAATATCCCATCGACTCAATCGAGGACGGCATGGGCGAGAACGACTGGGCAGGCTGGAAGGTGCTCACCGACCTCATCGGCGACCGCTGCCAGCTCGTTGGTGATGACCTCTTTGTGACCAACGTCAAGTATCTCCAGCGCGGCATCAATGAGGGTTGCGCCAACTCTATCCTTGTGAAGGTTAACCAGATTGGCTCGCTCACAGAGACCCTCCGCGCCGTAGAGCTCGCACAGCGCAACGGCTACACCGCAGTCATCTCTCACCGTTCAGGCGAGACAGAGGATGCCACAATCGCTGACATCGCTGTAGCCACAAACGCCGGACAGATCAAGACCGGTTCAGCAAGCCGTTCAGACCGTATGGCTAAGTACAACCAGCTTCTCCGCATTCAGGAGGAACTCGGTGATGCTGCTGCTTACGGCTATGGCAAGAAGACAAAGCGTCCTGAGTAATCAGACACTATAAAAGTTATGCCCCACAGACTCTTGATTTCTGAGTCTGTGGGGCTTTTTCTGCTTACTTGCCGAAGAGGTCGCTGATTTTGCCTTTGATTTCCTCGAAGGCGCTTTCCTTCACGCCGTCACCGTCGAGATCGCCAATCAGGCCGGAGTCCTTAACTTTCTCTATAATCTCAGTGATAGAGAACTTGCTGGTGTCGATTCCTTTCAGATGTTCGGTCACCGCTGAGACGTCAAACTGACCGCCAAATTTTGAGGTCAATTCAGAGAGGATGTTCTGAATATCCATAGTGTCAATTTTGTTGTTGTTTATATGTTGTTTGTCATAGATATAAACAATTGACAAAAATCAGAGGATTCCACCACAAAGTTAAAAATTCATATTTTCTTAAGCGCCTGGGCTGTAAATTGGCACAAGATAAAGCAAAAAGGAGACTCTCTGTTTGAGAATCTCCTTTTCAGTACCCGGACTCGGGCTCGAACCGAGATGGATTACTCCAACGGTGTTTGAGACCGTCGCGTCTACCGATTCCGCCATCCGGGCGATTTATGAGGCCTGAAAGAGTCGTTTGCCCCTTTTCAGGCCACAAAGTTAATTCTTTTTATCGGTTCAGCCAAGATTTGGGCTGATTATTTCAAATTTCGTATTCTTTATCTATGTACCACCGCGAATACATCAGATAATTGCGGGCAATCTTGGTGTTCAGTTCGCGAGATGTTGTGGGGTCGACCATCTTGATGAATTTGGCCGGGGCTCCGCCCCATAGTTCGTTGGGGCCAATCTTGGTCCTAGACAGCACAACGGCGCCTGCTGCGACGATTGCACCCTCACCGACCTCGGCATCATCCATCACTACGGCGCCCATGCCTATCAGTGCGAAGGAATGGATCTTGGCTCCGTGGATTGTGACGTTGTGGCCTATGGAGACATCGTCGGCTATCTCGATTGTGGACTTCTGATAGAGTGTGTGGAGCACTGATCCGTCCTGGATATTGACACGGTCGCCTATGCGGATTGAGTTGACGTCTCCTCTCAGCACAGCATTGAACCACAATGAGCAGTCTTTTCCCACCTTTACATCGCCCACGACAGTGGCATTGGGGGCTACAAATGTTCCCTCGCCAATCTCAGGCATGAAACCTCTCACGGGAATTATGAGCGGCTTGGGACAATCCTTTATGATTTCCATTCGTTGTTGGCTTATTTGAGTGGTGATGTTGCGGTTGCGAGCCATGTGCGCTCATCTTCTGTGAGTTCAGGAGCGAGGGTCTCGTAGACATGGCGGTGATAATCGTCGACCCACTTGATTTCCTCTTCAGACATTATCGAGGTCTCAAACAGTGAACGGTCGAACGGGCAAAGGGTGATGGTTTCGAAAGCGTAGAATTTCCCAAACTCGGTCTCCTCATAGGGGATAGTGAGTATGAGGTTCTCGCAGCGGATTCCATATCTTCCGGCCAGGTAGATGCCCGGCTCGTTTGATGTGAGCATACCTGGGATGAGGGGAGCCATTGTGTCGTTGAGTCTGATGCTCTGAGGGCCCTCATGAACTGACAGGAAATGTCCCACTCCATGGCCTGTCCCGTGCAGGTAGCTTTTCCCCTCTTTCCAGAGCGGCATGCGGGCCATGGCGTCGAGTTGATGTCCGCGTGTCCCTTCAGGGAAGATTGCGGTTGCTATGGCTATGTGGCCTTTCATCACGAGGGTGAAGTCGTGGCGCATCTCAGCCGTAGGCTCTCCGATGGCTATTGTCCTGGTGATGTCGGTTGTACCGTCGAGATAGTTGGCGCCGGAGTCAAGCAGCAGGAGGCCCCCCTTCATGATGGATGCGTTGCTCCTAGAGTTGGGCGAATAGTGGACAATTGCTCCGTTGGGCCCGAAACCGCTTATTGTGTCGAAACTCAGGTCGAAGAACAGGGGCATAGCCTTGCGGTTGCGCTCAAGGATGTCAGCAGCCTCGATTTCGGTGAGTGGTTTCCCGGCATCTGTTATCTCCTTGATTTCTTTGAGCGAGCGCACCATTGCCACACCGTCTCGGATATGGGCGGCTCTCTCACCGGCTATCTGGACATCATTCTTCACAGCCTTGAGGAGCTGGACTGGGGAGTCATCCTTTACATAATGGCCCTCGACGACATTGGCTATCCCTACCGGAGTCCTGTTGCCGCTTAGGAGTATCTTCTCATCATCCGGAAGAGAGGCCAGAAAGGGAATCACGTTGTTGTATGGCTCAACTTTCACCCCGGCTTTGGTGAGATGGCTCTCAACCTCGGGAGTCAGTTTCATCCGGTCGATGAAAAGCACTGAGCCACGGGGCGAGAGATAAAGATAGGATGTGGCCACGGGCAGATTGTGAGGCACATCATCTGAACGAAGGTTCAGGAGCCATGCCACTTCATCGAGCCCGGCCACGAAGAAACTGTCGCCTCCAAGCGCCTTCACCTTCTCAAATGTGCGGCCCATGCGCTCGGCAGCAGTCTCGCCGGTGTATTTTGTCTCATGGACAAAAGACTTGCCGGAGGGGAGGGCAGGGCGGTCGGTCCAAACCTTGTCGATGGGGTTGAAGTCTGTGACGAGTTTAAGCCCGGCAGCGCTCAGGCGCGAGCGGAGAGTTGCTGCATCATCGATGGAGATGAGCATGCCGTTGATGCCAACGGTCGCATCCGGATTCATCTCAAGGTGAAGCCATGTAGGGATGTCGGGGGTCTCGGGGAGTCCATCCTTCATCAGGATGATGCCTGTGCCGTTGAGCTGCTCGGCAGCCTGAAGGAAGTAGCGTGAGTCGGTCCACAGGAGCGCCTTATCGGCGGTTATCACCATCGTTGCAGCCGAGCCTGTGAATCCACTCAGGAACCAGACGATGCGCCAGTGTGACGTGATGTATTCACTGAGATGGTCGTCTGTCCTCGGGAGGATGGTGGCGTCGATGCCGGCCGCTGCCATCTCCGCGCGATATGCGTCGATATGATTTTTGATTGTTTCGCTGTTCATTTTTTTCAAGTTTTTGGAATGCAAATTTAATCAATCTCCACGTCATTTCAAAATCCGGATCAAACGCCCAGCCTTTCTTTCATCTGGCTCAGGATGGATGATATCCTTCTGTTAATGAGCAGACCGAGTATCAAGCCAATCAGCGCCCCACTCAGACACCCTGCCAACATGACGGGGCCGTAGGCGTCAGAAAGGACAAAAAAGCCGTAGCAGAGGAGAGGCACGGCCAGACAGATGCCTATGCTGCGTTTAACGATGCGCATTCTCTCCAGTTTGCACACGGCGTCGATGGCCTGCATCATCGTCATGCTCCCTAGATTGATTTTGTTCACATAGATAGCCTGCCACATATGGAGTATGGCCATGATGATGAAAAAAGCGACAGCGGCACATACAAGTATGGGGGCTGACTTGGCAAAGGGGATGAACGTGAGAATCCCCACCGCGCTGAGGACCGTCATGCGCAGGCATATGGCATGATAGCGTCCACACAGAGACTTCACTCCGTTCTCGGCCACACGTCGCTCTGTCTCCCGCGCCTGTTCCTGCTGAGGGGTTGTGAAGTCAATGGATTGCCAGTTTGATTTCAGTTCATCTATATTCATTGGTTGTTGTTCTTTTCAATGAGTTTCTGTTTGATGCGTCTTAGTCTTGTTGCCACATTGTTGCGTGTCAGTCCTGACAGGTCGGCAATCTCTTCATAGCTCTTTTCATCGAGCCACATGAGTATCAGTGCCTTGTCTAAGGCTGAGAGCCCGGAGATGAGATGATACATCTGTTTCAGTTGCTCAATCCTGGAGTTGTCTCCGGCGTCTCCGGCTATATGGACAATGCTGTCGAGAGACACTTTTCCTTCGGTGTGTCGGGAGTTCTTGCGGAAGTAGGTGACACATGTATTGATTGCTGTTCTGTAGAGCCATGTCGAGAGAGAAGCCTCTCCTCGGAATGTGTCGAGTCCCTGCCAGGCATTGGCGAGCACTTCCTGATACAGGTCGTTGAAATGCTCTCCGTCCCTGGCATACATGTAGCATATCTTATATAGGAGTGACCTGTGGGATTCGATTATGCCCAGGAATCGCCGCTCCTTTTCAGTTGCCTGTGGCATGGGTGATGAGAATTGTGTGGACTCGTATGTTTGTAAAGGATTAGACGCTGAAAATTGATAAAAGTTACATTGACGATGAAACTTTCTTTGTATTGCTGCGTCTAATGTCTGAAACAATCAATTATCTATGGATATTCTCCAAGTTGAGCATGTCGAAAAGTCGTTTGCCACACATAAGGCTCTCGATGATGTCAGCATTTCAGTGCCTGAGGGCAAAGTATATGGCCTTCTTGGCCCTAACGGAGCGGGAAAGACAACCCTGATCCGAATCATAAACCACATCACGGCTCCCGACTCAGGGCTTGTCACTTTCGATGGCCATCCACTCACTCAGAATGATGTTGAGAACATAGGCTATCTGCCTGAGGAGCGTGGACTTTATAAAAAGATGAAGGTGGGCGAGCAGGCGGTCTTCTTTGCCCGTCTCAAGGGGCTTTCCTGTAACGATGCAGTCAGGACGCTGCGACAGTGGTTTGAGAAATTCGACATCCTCTCATGGTGGGACAAGAAGGTAGAGGAACTCTCAAAGGGAATGGCACAGAAAGTGCAGTTTATCGTCACCGTTCTTCATCGGCCCAAGCTTCTCATCTTCGATGAGCCGTTCTCAGGCTTCGATCCCATCAATGCCAATCTGCTCAAGGACGAGATATTGAAACTCAAGGACGAGGGAGCCACTGTGATATTCTCGACCCATAATATGTCGTCAGTAGAGGAGATATGTGACAATATAACCCTCATAAACAAGAGCCGCAACATCCTCAGTGGAAATGTCGATGAGTTGAGACGGCGGTATTTCGCCAACCGCTATGATGTCACCTACACGGGTGATGGCACGGCGCTCATGGAGAAACTCCTGCCGGTGGCTGGTGAGTTCTCGGTCAAGGAAAATGACAGCAGAGGGCGCAGCCGCATGTCGCTTCATGTCAACGATGGCTTCACGCTGCGCGACGTCCTCAGCATTGCCAACGATGAGGTGGAGATTGCCTCATTTCAGGAGAGCATTGCTTCTATGAACGACATATTTATCCGCGCTGTCCGCGAAGATGAATCTCTCAAATAAACTGAATAATCACATCCCGAAATGTCAAAGATTGGAATAGTCATCGAACGCGAGTATATGGAGCGCGTTCGTAAAAAAAGTTTCATATTCACCACAATACTGATGCCATTGCTGATGCTGGCACTGATGGCTTTGCCGGCACTCATGATGACATTTATTGACGGTTCGGAGACCCGTGTGCTGGTTGTCGACAACAGCGGTGTTGTGGCTACAAAACTGACTGACACAGATGAGGTGAAGTTCAAGGTGGCCACACCTGATGTCACACAGGATTCAGCATTGATGGCCGATGGGCATGATGCCGTATTGGTCATCCCGTCAAACATCATCGACTCAAAGCACTCCTCGCTCAAGGTGTTCAGCGACGGGCCGGCCTCCATGATAACAGAGGGGACCATCACACGGCAGATCAATGAAATCGTTGAGAAGGAGCGGCTGTCACACTATGAAATCGAAAACCTCGACAAGATACTTGATGAGGTGGAGAGCAATGTCTCCATCAGCACAATCCGCACTGACAAAGACAGCGAGGAGGCGCTCTCCTCGGGCCTTAGTTATGGGATTGGCATTGGGATGTCGTTCATACTATACATGTTCATCCTTATTTACGGACAGATGGTGATGACCTCAATCATAGAGGAGAAGGGGAATCGTGTTCTCGAAGTGGTAGTGACCTCTGTCAAACCCATGCAGTTGATGCTGGGTAAGATAATTGGAGTGGCTCTCGTGGCGCTGACTCAGATTCTTCTTTGGGGAATTCTGCTTTCCGTCATGTCAGGATTCATCCTGCCCGCCCTTCTTCCGACGGAGACCATGGCCGATATAACTGCGATTCAGTCAGGCAATATGGCAAGCGTGAGCAATCAGGAGTCACTCGAGATGACCCAAGCGTTGGCCTCGCTCACACAGGTGGGCGATGTCATCTCGCTGGTCGCGCTGATGACAGTCTTCCTAATACTGGGATTCCTGGTCTACTCATCCATATTTGTGGCAATCGGCTCGGCTGTCGACAATATCCAGGATGCCTCACAACTCTCATCGTTTGCAGTTTTCCCCATTGTGTTTGGCCTCATTTTCTCGATGACGGCGGCTGCCGATCCCTCAGGCCCGATTGCATTCTGGTCATCTCTCTTCCCGCTCACTGCCCCGATGGTGATGGTAGCGCGCATACCGTTCGGAATACCCTCCTGGGAGATTGTGCTCTCAATAGTGCTTCTTGTCATCAGTTTCCTGTTTTTCGTTTGGATGGCTGGAAAGATATATCGTGTCGGCATCTTCATGTATGGCAAGAAACCTTCTGTGAAGGAAATCATCAAATGGACACGTTATAAATAGTGCAGTGCCATAATTTATAAACCACATGTGGAGACAAATTATTATTAGAAGTCTCCACATGTGTTTTTGTTGACAGTCAGGTGTATAGCGGAAATATGTAGAAAAATCGCCGTTTTTTTGATTAAACCAATGAACCGGATGTGAGTCAAAAATGTTATTAAGTAAGAAAAAATAATTTGACGATTATGAAAAAGACATTCATGTTTATCATTCTGGGCATTATGGCAGTCCTTACATGGAGCTGCTCGGATGACGACGACAAGGACGTTCCCGTGTCTTATGAGATGCTCCCAGCTCAGGCCAAGGAATTTATCGCTACTTACTATCCCGGTGATCGCACCATCAAGATTGAGCGCGAGGGTGACCACTCAGGCTCATCGTATGAGGTGGTTCTTGCCAGCGGACACGAAATCGAGTTTGATGCCGCAGGTTTGTGGATAGACGTCGATGCACCCAACCAGCAGGCTGTTCCCTCAGCAATCGTTCCGGAGCCTATCCGAACCTATGTCTCAACCAATTTCCCGGCTTATCTCATCAATGAGATAACCAGATATGCAAACGGTTATGAGATTGAACTCACAAACGGACTTGAACTCCATTTTGATAAGAACGGAGTCTTCACCGGCAAATTAGATTATTGAATTAGATTATAAGGGTTATATTGTTTTATTCATTTAAATTGAATGAGGGTCTTTCCATATTTGGGGAGGCCCTGATTATTTCATTCTTAGATGGTCCATGAGGATGAAGGCAAATGGACGCTCTTCAAAAAAACGGAAACCACACTTCTCATAAAGCCTTTGGGCCTTGTGATTCTCCTTCTCAACAAGTAGCCCTAAGGGTTTGCCAGCCTCACGCGCTCTGACGGCAGTGGCCTCAATAAGAGCCTGTGCATATCCCCTGCCTCTCCTTGATGGGATGACAGCCAGGGTGTCGAGATAGAATTCATCCGGTGTGCATTCATCTTCCATGGCTGTGTAGTCGTGACCTATCTGCTCTTTGAGGGCAGTGAAGAACTGTGGCCTCAGTTCATGGAGCCTGGCGCCGTCATAGGCCACAGCAACCCCTGCAGGTTCTCCAGCGTCATCCTCTACTATGAGAGAGTTGAGATAACTGTACTGAGTGTTGTCCATTCTGGCCAATGTTGCGAACAATTCAATCACATCCTCACGGGTATGTGTGGGAGCCGCGAGGGAGTTTGTGATCTCATCACCCACGGCTGCGACAATGCCTTGCGCAATGAAACGCGCGTCAGCCTCGGTTGCAGGTCTTATATTCATGTCAGGTTTATGATTTTATGATTGTCCAACTCTTCGATGTTCTCAATTCTAATGTCTTTAGGGAGGCTTGGGGCTTTTACACGCCCATGGGTCTCTATCTCTGACCGTTCTATCCTTATCCGGTCATATAGCCCCTCATCCAGAAATGCCTGAAGGACAGTCGGTCCTCCCTCTATCAGAAGAGATGTTATCCCATGCTCAGAGTAGAGAAAGTTGACGGCTTCATGCAGGGATGTGTAATCCCTAAGGGCAATGACATCATCCGGGGTGAACAGACGCCCTCTTCGGTCCAGGACAACCCTTCTGGGTGATTTACCGGCATAGAGTCGCGTGGATAGAGTGGGGGAGTCTGCGAGCCATGTCCCGCTGCCCACCAATATGGCGTCATACATGGCTCTAAGACGGTGTACGGCAACGGAGTTGAGCGGAGTGGAGATCTTGCCGTCCATGTATCCGTCAGCGCTCTCGGCCCATTTCAGAGTGATGAAGGGACGCTTATCTGTATGGGCTGTCATGAATTTTATGTTAATTGCACGGCACTCCTCCTCCAGCACCCCGACCACTACCTCAACTCCGGCCTCCCGGAGCATTTCGATTCCCCGGCCTGATACCTTTGCAAATGGATCATGACATCCCACCACGACACTTGGAATCCCCTTGTCGATGATGAGCTTGGCACAAGGGGGGGTCTTGCCATAGTGGGCGCATGGCTCGAGGGTCACATACATTGTCGAGTCCCTGAGTTCTCTCTCATCCTTGACGGATGCAACAGCATTGACCTCTGCGTGACCCTCACCACATCTGCGGTGCCATCCCTCGCCTATAATTTTTCCATCATGACTGACAATGACAGCACCGACCATAGGATTGGGCGATGCGTCAAGCAATCCATGACGGGCCAGTTCAAGTGCCCGCCACATATAGAGAGAGTCAATTTTCATGGGTCATTCTTTTTCTTTCCAGTCTCCGTTTTCCTTTATCAGTTCGATTAAGCGGTGGAGAGCCTCTTCTGTAGGAATATTCTTCACCACACACGACTTCCCTTTGTAGAGACTGACACGTCCCGGGCCTGCGCCGACATAGCCATAGTCAGCGTCGGCCATCTCGCCGGGGCCATTGACAATACACCCCATCACACCTATCTTTAAGCCGACAAGATGTGATGTGGCAGCCTTTATCTCCTTAAGGGTCGACTGGAGGTCGTAGAGTGTGCGGCCACAACTTGGACAGGCTATATATTCCGTTTTGCTGATGCGGAGACGGGCAGCCTGGAGTATGTTGAGGGCCAATGAGTTTAAAGATTCTTGGCTCATGGCGTCGTTCAGAATCTCTATACCGTCCCTGTATCCCTCCAGGAGCAACGAACCAAGGTCTATGGCTGCTGCAATTGATGTTTCCTCATCGTTCTTACCCGAATAGTTTACTGAAGCGACAACCGGATTCTTAAATCCATCTTCACGAATATTGGCGAGCATTGATCTCATGGCGAGAATGCCGTTTGGCTTTGAGGAGGTTAGGCGGACCGTCTTTTGAGGAGACTCCATGAGCGATTGCTTGACATCATTATAACTATCTGTAGAAGCGTCGACATTGATGGTCTCCTCCGGGATGAATTCAAAATCCAGACCGGCTACACGGCTTACGACGTCGCTCCAACGGCTTTCTCTTGGTTCATCAGCGGCGGAGGGAGCGTCGAGTATGGGGAGATTGCAGGAGGCTATTTCGTTGATGTGTGAGAGAATCATACGGGCCGGCTCAATCTCGCGCTCAGGATCCTCACTGAGCGATACGCGAATCGTGTCGCCTATGCCCGACAGGAGGAGTGAGCCTATCCCCACGGCCGATTTGATGCGTCCATCCTCGCCATCGCCGGCTTCGGTCACTCCGAGATGGAGAGGAAAGTGCATATCTTCCTTTTCCATGGCCGCAGCCAGCATTCTGACGGTCTTTGTCATGACTACGACATTTGATGCCTTGATGGAGATGACCACATTTCTGAAGTCGTTTCTCAGACACACTCTCAGAAATTCCATAGCGCTCTCCACCATTCCCTCAGGTGTGTCGCCATAGCGGCTCATTATCCTGTCTGAAAGGGAGCCGTGGTTCACTCCGATTCTCAGGGTCGTGTTGTTCTCTTTGCAGATGTCAAGAAGGGGGACGAGCGATTTGTCAATCTTTTTAATCTCCTCCTCATACTCCTCAGGTGTAAATTCTATCTTCTTGAACACCCTGCCGGGGTCAACAAAATTTCCAGGGTTGATGCGCACTTTCTCCACCCTCGAGGCTGCCGAAAACGCAGCCTTGGGGTTGAAATGTATATCTGCCACCATAGGAACCTCATAGCCATCGGCTCTGACCTTGCGTCTGATGTTCTCAAGGTTCTCAGCCTCGCGGACACCTTGTGCGGTCAGTCTGACGATGTTGCCCCCGGCATCGGCTATCCGTTCGATCTGCTTTACGGAGCCGGGAGTGTCCATGGTCGATGTCGATGTCATTGACTGGATTGCAATGGGGTTGTCTCCCCCGATGGTGACACAACCAATCCTCACCGGCCACGAGTGGCGACGTCTGTAACTGTAGTTCGCCATCAATCTACCTTATAGTCATATTTCACATCCTTCAACTCCTCGTTGGCCTTGACAATCTTCTTTGAAAGAGTTGCCCTATAGGTCTCAAATCTGTCAGAGAGGGCTTCGTCAGAGAGTGCGAGAATCTGGACGGCTGTTACAGCAGCATTCATGCCTGCGTTGATGCCGACAGTGGCTACAGATATGCCCGGAGGCATCTGAACAATTGAATAGAGTGCATCCATGCCGCTGAGAGTGGAGTTGACGGGGATGCCGATGACTGGGAGTGGCGTCATGGCTGCAATGACACCGGGAAGTGCTGCGGCCATGCCTGCGGCTGCTATTATGACTTTGATGCCTCTCTCCTTTGCGCCGCGGGCAAATGTCTCCACCTCCAGAGGAGTGCGGTGAGCAGAGAGAGCATTCATCTCAAAAGGCACTTGCATTTCGTTGAGGAAATCAGCTGTTTTCTTCAGGATGGGCAGGTCGCTTGTACTGCCCATGATGATACTGACGATAGGGGTCATATTATAAGGATAAATAAAATATTTTGTGCTAGTATTTTAATTCTAAATTTTCATGCCTGAGAGAAACCATACCCACAGGAACCCGTTTGCGGCGCCTGCGAGGACCTGCATAAGAGTGTGACGCTCCATATACACACGGGCTGTCATCAGGATGCCGGTTGCTATGATTGTGGCGGAGATCCACACATTCAGGTTGACTATAGCCTGATGGATGGCAGCTATTCTGAAAAGCATCGCAACCATTCCACCCATTGCCGCCGAGTGAGCCGAGATTTTCCACCATCTGTTCACGATGATATTGACAACAGTGGCTCCGGCGGCTCCGGCAAAGAACATTGGAAGCCAGTCAGGTGCTTTGGCATTGTGAAGGAATATCACACTGGCCAGATAGCATATCAGCACTATCACATAGGGGATGGTGCGCTCGGTGCGGTTGTTAAGACCGGTGTCACTCACTATGCCGGTCTTATGGAGTATGAGGATTCCCACTGCGGGCAGGAATGCTGTGATGAGGAAGATTATGCCTGTCGTGGTCCAAAGCGTCGCAGAGGGGAGGATTCTCAGGATGGTCAGATAGGAAGCCATGACCATGGCATAGGTAGGCACAAGAAGCGGGGAGAGGATTGCGGAGATGATGCGGCAGATCTTATACATGAGGAGATGATATTTTAAATTTGTTTGCGCAGACGGGCTACAGGGATTCCAAGCCGGTCGCGATATTTTGCAACGGTGCGCCGTGCAATGTTGAATCCTTTCTCCCTAAGCGAAGCAAGGATTGCCTCATCGCTCATGGGGGAGGAATGATCCTCGTTGTCGATGAGTGAACGGATTGCTGCAAGGATGGCGCGTGAGGATGTATTGTCATCCTCGCCGTCTGTCCTGACGCGCTCGTTGAAGAAGTATTTGAGAGGATAGGTCCCTGACTGGGTGGCGACATATTTTCCGGCCGTTGCTCTCGAGATAACTGAGATATCAAATCCGGTCATGGCGCCCACATCCTTAAGAACCATAGGGTGAAGGTCGGCTTCGTCCTCAGAGATGAAAAAGTCGTGTTGGATTTTCACAATAGCCTCCATGACGCGCATGAGGGTGTCGCGCCTCATGCGTATGAGTTCTATGAAATTGGCCGCCTCCTCGCGTTTACGTGTGATGAAGGCCAGCGCCTCACGTTTGCGGGAAGAGGAGTCTTGGTCTTTCTGTATGGGGGAACTGTCCGGCAGGAATGTCCGCTCTATGACAAGGTCAGGTATATTGTTTGGCATTGTCACAGAGATGGCACCATCAGGGGTGGTCTCCACGATAAAGTCCGGGACGATGTGACGCAGTCGGTCATCCTCCTGGCCTGAAAGCCTTGAGGCTGGCTTGGGGTCAAGTGATCGGATCACCTCCTCGGCTCTCTGAAGAGCCTCTCGGTCAACTCCAAGGATGGTTCGAAGCCTGTCGTAGTGACGCAGCGAGAAGAGGTCGAAGTAATGGCTAAGTATCTCGCGCGCTAGGTTGCGGTCTGGGGTCGGTCGGAGTCGTTTTAACTGCAGCAACAGGCAGTCCCTCAGATCCATGGCGCCTACACCGGCGGGGTCGAGGCTCCTTACTCTCTCAAACACAGAGCGGATTCTCTCAGGCGTGACACTGATTCCGTCATTGAATGCAAGATCCTCCTCCACTTGGGGGAGCGTGCGGGTCATATATCCGTTGGAATCTAGGCTGCCTATGATATATGCAGCGATTGGCAGTTCTTCCCGAGGGATATCTGTCTCGGCCAATTGGCTCATCAAGCTGTCAATCATTGACTCGCCTTCATCTATGGCTACTGATTCATAGACAGGGTCATCGGCGCTGCGGTTAGAAATAGAGAGCCGGTAATAGGGGATGTCATCGGCCGGTGTCACAGTCGTTTCCTCAGAGTCGAGAGCCGGATTCTCATCGAGTTCACGTCTCACCTCGTCCTCAATCTCAGGTTCGGTCATCTCAAGCATCCTGACAAGACGCATCTGCAGCGGCGATAGCCGTTGCTGCAACTGTTGTGAGAGGGTTTGGACGAGATTCTCTTTCATCAGAGTTCTATAAGGGTGTCATATTCAAAATCGCGCTGAGCCGTTTTACCTATAACGCCGTCCCAGCACATAGGGTTGATTCCTCCACCGGGACGTTTGACCGTTATATTCTCATCGGTGAAGATTTCTCCTTTCTTGATGCTTCGTGCAGCCACAATGCTTTTGCGCGCCACGGCGATGTTGGGGCGCTCAGATGGTGCGACATCCTTGATGCCAGAACCGAGAGCCTCTTCTATATTGCGGATGGCCTTGACCATAGCCCTGAGTTCAGTCGGGTCGAGGGATGCCCTGTGGTCTGGGCCGGGCAGGCTCTTGTCGAGGGTGAAATGTTTCTCTATCACCCTTGCGCCCCGGGCAGCTGCGGCTATAGGCACCTCGATTCCCAGTGTATGGTCGCTGTAGCCCACGGCTCCGGGGTTGAGGGAACGCAGTGTGTCCATGGCACGGAGATTGACATCGTACATCGGAGTTGGATATTGTGTGGTGCAGTGAAGCAGTGTGATGTCACGTCGAGGGATGCCGTTTGTCTCCAGGACTCTCACTGCATCCTCCACTTCATCGAGTGTCGACATGCCGGTTGAGAGAATCACACGTCCTCCCTTCTGAGCGATTTTGCGGAGATAGGGGAGGTTGGTGATTTCGCCTGAGGGGATTTTCCAGTATTCCATCCCAAGAGGGGCGAGAGTGTCGATGCTGACAAGGTCGAAGGGTGTGCTCATGAATCCTATCCCCTCCTGCCGACAGAGTTCTGCCAGTTCGGCGTAGGCTGAGAGGGGAAGATGAATAGCCCTGCACATGTCAAGCTGTGACTCTTCGTTTCCGGTTGTCTCCTTTTGGTATTCGGCCTTGGGGGCAATGGACGAGATGACAAGTTCAGGCACCGCTGTCTGAAATTTTACAAAGTCAGCACCTGCACGGGCAGCTTCCCTGACCATCTGTCGCGCCATCTCCATCGAGGCGTTGTGGTTTACTCCGGCCTCGGCTATTATTATAATATGTTTATCTTCAGACATTGAAAACAGTTTCATCGAAATATCGGCATATCAGGACGCCCGGTTTTACTTCAGTAATCTTCTCAATAGGCAGCCCGAGGAAATCTTTTAAAATGAGCATGGGGATATCAGCGCCTGCATGTATAGAGCAGACTACACCTCCTCCAAGCCTTGGATTGATCTCCATTAGCATGAGTTCATTAGTGTCGGTGTCAAGTATGAATTGCAGGGTCACAGGCCCACGGAGGGAGGTCTCGCTTATCACCCGTGTGGCGAGGTCGTGCAATTCAGGATAGTCAATAGTCACACTGCGGGTCACTTCACCTCCAAGAACCTCGACACGCAGACGAGGACTCACACAGAGGATTTCGCCGGATTGAGAGATGTAAGCGTCAACAGTGTATTCCTTATGGTGTTCCACGAACCGCTCCATCATATAGTCTGGCATGCGTAGCACACGCCGGAAATCTGCGACATCACGCACAATCATTATACCCTTGGAGGCAGAGCCATGACGAGGCTTGGCTATGAGGGGGAATGTGGGCCGTCCGCCGCGGTAAGTGGCCGGGATGGGAAGGAGGTGTGACTCGTAGAACTTTGCGGATGCATCCTTGTCGAAGAGAGTCGCTGCCAGGGATGGGGCGACGACCGGCGCCCATGCATCGGTGTAGCGGTCGGCATACATTCCTGCTACCTCGATTGCCGGATCGACGAAGGGGAGGATGATGTCGATATCATGCTTCAGGACACAAGCATGGATATTGGAGAGGAGGTCCCGGTCTTTCCATTTCATGCCCACAATCACAGTCCCTATTGCTGCGATAGGGACTTCCCGAGAGAGTTCGTAACTGAAGATGTTGACCTTCAGACCAAGTTCTCGGCCGGCCTCTATGATTTTCCTTCCCACAGAAACGCGCTTGGCGCCTCCGAGGAAGAGTATATTTACCTCCCACGGCTTTTTTGTTTTGTGCATATGGGATATTTGATCAGACATTATAGATTCCAGTTTTATAACGTGAGAGATTGTCTGGCTGTGTAAACCATTCGGCCGTTCTTCGCAGTCCGGTCTCAAGGTCAATCTGCGGACGCCATGATGTGAGGGATGTGATAAGCGTATTGTCGCCACATAGCCTGAACACCTCGCTCCCGGCGGGACGGAGGCGTGCGGGGTCAGTCTTGAATGTGACGTCTGCGCCCATCACCTTGGCAATCATGTCGAGTGTGTCGGCCATAGACACTTCTGTGCCGGTGGCAATGTTTATTTCACGTCCCTCTATTCCTGGGGTCTCGCCGAGGGCTATGAACCCGGCCGCAGTGTCAGTGACAAAGTTGAAGTCGCGGGTGGGCGTCAGGTCCCCGACGTTTATTTCCCTCTTTCCGGCGGCAATCTGCGAGATTATCGAGGGGATGATTGCTCTTGCGCTCTGCCTTGGGCCATAGGTGTTGAAGGGTCGGGCCACTACTACCGGGAGTCCGAATGCATGCCAGAAACTCAGAGCCATGGCGTCTGCTCCGATTTTTGTAGCGCTGTAAGGGGACTGGGGTTGACGCGGATGGGCTTCGTCAATGGGGACATATCGCGCTGTCCCGTAGACTTCGCTTGTCGAAGTGATCACTATTCTCGAGACTCCGTTGTGTTGGGCGGCCTTTAGCATATTGAGGGTGCCGTGGATATTGGTGTCTACATAACTGTCAGGAGCCTGATAACTGTATGGGATGGCTATCAGTGCTGCAAGATGATAGACTGTGGAGCATCCCTTTGCTATTGACTCACATAGCCCCGGGTCGCGGACATCACCCGTCACCACCTCAAGGGCAGGATGCTCTATCCCCTCGAGCCATCCCCATGAATTGAACGAATTGTATTGGGCAAGCGCTCTCACGGCATAACCGCGCTCAAGCAGTGCCTCTGTAAGATGAGAGCCTATGAATCCGTCGGCTCCTGTCACTAAAACTTTATATTTATCCATGGCTCAATATGCTTTTTTGAGTCTGTAAGTATATGTTATGCCATCTTCGGCTGTGTATCTCAGCCTCAGATGCGATCCTTTTAGTTCGAGAATCTCAAGTGGGGTCACTCCCCGGCCTATGTGCATCGGGGCGGGGGGAGTGTAGAAGCCCTCACCGTCGACATCGCTTCCGGTGAATTCCAGTGTGAGGATGCCGTCGCTGAGGCTCCATGTCCCCATGACATTAGCATAGGAATAATGCTCATAGACGGTCTGTATCTGTATGAGGTGGCTCTGGAAACGCCAGTCGTATACGATTACTCCGTCGTCTTGCCCATACAGATTCACGGGGACTCCGTCGGCCGCTACCTCCTCGACTTTCCATGCTCCGAATAGAGGCCCTATATCGCCATCATTGCGTGTACAGCTCCACACGGAGATGAGCGTGATGAGTATTAAGAAGAAATTCCTGATCATAATCCTGATTTTTATCTTCGATATATCCACAGGTGTCTGTTATCGTCTGTATTTAACACTCAAGAGCGCTCCGAACGCATTTCCTGGCATGGAGCCACGGTCTATTTCCAGACTCCCTTTAAATGAGAGACCATTCAGTCGTTGAGGCTCCCATGTGGCCTCGATTATGATAGAGCCGAGTTCCACCGGATTTGGGAGGATGAACTTACCGTTGCCCCAGGCTTTGCGATAGCCGCCAAGCGCCCTATATGTGATTCCCGGTGAAATCTGCCCTTCAAGACCAATATGAAAGCCTCTTAGAGCCGTGGCGAGATAGCCGGGATAACCTGAAATGTTATAGGCCGGTGCCATTAGTGCCGGGGTGCCCAGCGAGCGTCCAAAGTAGCAGAACGATGAGTGGGCGTTGTTGTTGTAGTAGTCATCAGCACCAGAGGCATGGTCATCTGATATGGTTGTGCCTGCATAGTCAGATGGGGCATAGTGCATCGGACCGCTCTGGTTTGTGAAATCCAGATACTCTACAACTGCTCCGCTCACCGGTCCAGTCTGCGATGCCTTCCATTCAATACCCCAGAGGCCGTCCCATCCATTCATTTTCCCGATGCCTGAACCATCCTCCCAAGGCCATGAGAAATATGCCCATATCTCACCCCCGTTCCTGAGTTGATAGCGTGCCCGGAGATCCCATGATCCCACATGGTTTCCTGTATAGAACGCTTCCCCACCATCCTCATGAGGGAATAACACGTTCCAGTAAGCCTTCAAATTTGTGGGATATTTGACTACGCTAAGCTCTTGTCCATGGGAATATTCCTTTCTGGTTCCGCCGAAGAAAGCGGCTGCCTGCATGCCCACGGTTACAGCAAAAGGCATGTCCTGACGTGTGCGCAGATACAGACGTTTATAATTGTAGAGTTCATGAGTGACAAGATGATAGTCCCAATAATTGTATTGCTCCTTGCGCCAGCCGTCGTCAAGCAGTTTGCCAAAAGCGACTTCTCCTTGAATCTCTATCCATCCATGAGTAAGGGGGATTGGCTGAAAACCTGCGAAGCCTATCCTGACTTGCGGTATTGGCCTGGTGTTTCCGCTTTCTATGAGGTCGCCGCTTGTGAGGCGTTGATTGAGCAGGGCAGAGCCTCTCTCCTTCATTCCCGCCTCGAGGAATATGCTTCTCCACCGGGCCTCGCCCCACAACTGCTGGATCCATGCCGCCTTAGGCCTGACTGAATGGGTTTCCCAGAAGGATGAGACAGACTGATAGCGGTCATAGTGAATGGCATTGCTGCCACCCGCCACTACAGAGCCTCCGGCCCCCCACGACCATCGACCCTCTGACTCGAGTGGTTTGGCTATGCTCGCCTCAACCCATGCACCCTTGGATGTCAGCACTTTCCCGTGGGTCAATGCTGCCTGATAATGAGGCGCAAATTCCCCCGAACCGGCCATAGCCGTGACCTCGGCGCTGTATTCAATCGGAACTTCAGCCCACAGAGCCGCAGGCAGAACTGCCGCTACTGCCAAGGCTGCCTTTCTCAATGTCTCAGGCATCATTCTCTCTTCTGTTTTCGTTATAATTATGCAAAGTTACGAAAAAATACCAATACGACCAACATTGTTTTTATATGTGTGATGAAAGGGTAGGGAGTGAAAATAATTTCTTCCATATGGATAAAATCTCAGGGAAAATGACTAATTTTGCGCTTTCATTTCCAAGACGACACTATATTACATAACTTCAGAAAGAGACACGAAATATGGGTGGTTTTTTCGGGGCTGTAAGTAAAGGCCCTTGCGTGAACGATCTTTTTTATGGCACCGACTATCATTCCCATCTTGGGACCAAGAGAGCCGGTCTGGTGACTTTCGACCCTGTGGCAGGCTTCAACCGCTCAATCCACAGTCTGGAAAGGGACTACTTCCGTTCTCGCTTTGAGGATGAGCTTGACCGTTTCAAAGGCCGCGAGGGCCTGGGTGTGATCAGCGATACAGACCCTCAGCCCATTATAGTGAACTCACATCTCGGTCGATATGCCGTAGTGACAGTCGCCAAGATCAACAATATCCGCGAGATAGCCGACGAACTTCTCAAAGAGAGAATGCACTTCAGCGAACTCTCGGCCAATAATATCAACCAGACTGAGCTCGTGGCTCTTCTCATCAATATGGGCAGTTCCTTTATTGAGGGAATAAACCTTGTGTACAAGAAGGTGAAGGGCTCATGCTCTATGCTGATTCTCACAGAGGACGGGATTATTGCTGCTCGCGACTATCTGGGTAGGACGCCTATAGTTATAGGAAAGAAGGAGGATGGATATTGTGCCGCCTCGGAGACTGCCGTGTTCCCCAACCTTGACTATGAGAGGCTCAGGGATGTAGGCCCGGGCGAGATTGTCCGTTTGAGGGCTGATGGCATTGAGGTGCTACAGAATCCTGCTCATCGTGAGCAAATATGCTCATTCCTTTGGGTATATTATGGTTTCCCGGCCTCAGACTATGAGGGAATCAACGTGGAGGATGTCCGCGAAGATGCCGGAAGAGCCATGGGGGCCGAAGACCCGACGGTGGCTGACTGTGTCTGCGGAATCCCTGACTCAGGTGTAGGGTTCGCATTGGGATATGCCGAAGGGCGTGGCATCCCTTACCGCAGGGCTGTGCTGAAATATACCCCTACATGGCCTCGAAGTTTCACGCCGGGCTCGCAGGAACGCCGTCAGCTCGTTGCAAAGATGAAACTTATCCCCAACCGGGCCATTCTCGAAGGAAACAGCGTGGTGTTCTGCGATGACTCCATCGTCCGCGGAACCCAGTTGAGAGACAATGTCAAGACATTCTTCGACTGTGGATGTCGTGAGGTTCATGCACGTATCTCATGTCCGCCGTTGGTTTATGGATGCCCCTTTATAGGCTTTACGTCATCCAAGAGCGACCTTGAACTCATCACACGCCGCATCATACGTGACTTTGAGGGCAAAGACGACATAAATCTCGACAAGTATGCCACCACAGGCACTCCTGAATATGAGCGCATGGTGGACGAGATAGCCCGTAGGCTTGGTCTCTCGACGCTGAGTTTCAGCAAGATTGAACATCTCATCAAGAGCATTGGGCTGCCAAAGTGCAGGGTTTGCACTCACTGTTTTGACGGAACCGGAATCTGCCCCTCTCAGGCATGGAAGGAGGACCACGAATGAAAAGAATAAGAAACTTCTGCATAATAGCCCATATTGACCATGGCAAGAGCACCCTGGCCGACCGTCTGCTCGAATATACAGACACTGTGGCTGGCAAGGAGATGCAGGCTCAGGTTCTTGACGACATGGACCTTGAGCGTGAGAGAGGAATCACAATCAAGAGCCATGCCATTCAGATGAACTACTCACTGGACGGCACAGATTATATCCTCAATCTGATTGATACTCCGGGACACGTCGACTTCTCTTATGAGGTGTCGCGGTCGATTGCCGCTTGTGAGGGCGCGCTCCTTATTGTGGATGCCTCGCAGGGCATTCAGGCACAGACCATCTCCAATCTATATATGGCTATCGACAATAACCTTGAGATTATCCCGGTGATAAACAAGGTTGACCTCGAATCGGCCAAGCCCGATGAGGTAGAAGATCAGATAGTCGACCTGCTGGGATGTGACCCTTCAGAGATTATCCGAGCATCGGGCAAGACGGGCGTGGGTGTCCCTGAGATACTCCGTGCAATTGTGGAGCGTATCCCAGCCCCGGAGGGTGATCCTGAGGCGCCTCTTCAGGCTCTCATTTTCGACTCTGTCTTCAATCCATTCCGCGGCATTATCGCATATTTCAAGATTGTCAACGGCACTATCCGGAAGGATGATTTCGTAAAGTTTGTGGCAACCGGCAAGGAATATAACGCCGATGAAATCGGTGTGCTGAAGCTCGATATGCAGCCACGCCCCGAACTCTCGGCCGGAAATGTAGGCTATATAATTTCCGGCATCAAGACATCTAAGGAGGTGAAGGTGGGAGACACCATTACCCATGTGAAACGCCCATGTCCTGAGGCTATTGACGGTTTCGAGGAGGTGAAGCCCATGGTGTTTGCGGGTGTTTACCCCATCGAGACTGAGGACTTTGAGAATCTCCGTGCATCTCTTGAGAAACTGCAGCTCAACGATGCCTCGCTCACATTCCAGCCTGAGTCATCCATGGCACTCGGATTTGGATTCAGATGTGGCTTCCTGGGTCTGCTGCATATGGAGATTGTCCAGGAGCGTCTTGGTCGTGAGTTCGATATGGATGTTATCACCACGGTTCCCAACGTAAGTTACAGGGTCTTCGACAAGCACGGGGTGATGACAGAGGTCCACAATCCCTCAGGACTTCCTGATCCGACATTAATAGAGCGCATAGAAGAGCCTTATATCAGAGCCTCGATAATAACGGCTGCTGATTTCATCGGACCCATCATGACCCTGTGTCTGGGCAAGCGAGGGGAGCTTGTCAAGCAAGAATATATCTCGGGAAACCGTATGGAGATGATTTTCGACATGCCTCTTGGCGAGATTGTCATTGACTTCTACGACAAACTTAAGAGCATCTCCAAGGGATATGCCTCTTTTGACTATCATCTGCATGATTTCCGTCCATCAAGGCTTGTCAAACTCGACATTCTGCTTAATGGCGAGAGTGTCGACGCACTCTCTACGCTCACTCATGCCGACAATGCCGTCACATTCGGACGCCGCATGTGTGAGAAGCTTAAGGAACTCATACCTCGCCAGCAATTTGACATTGCCATCCAAGCCGCTATAGGAGCCAAGATTATCGCCCGAGAGACCATCAAGGCTGTGCGCAAGGATGTGACTGCCAAGTGTTATGGAGGCGACATCTCGCGTAAGCGCAAACTCCTTGAGAAGCAGAAGAAGGGCAAGAAGCGCATGAAGCAGATTGGCTCTGTAGAGGTGCCACAGAAGGCTTTCCTTGCTGTCCTTAAACTTGATTGAAGCGATGATTAGACCCGCCACAGTGGCAGATGCATCATCCATAGCTGACATTTATGCCCCTTATGTCGAGGAGACGGTCATATCGTTCGAGACAGAAGCGCCGTCAGCTGAGGAAATGGCTCGTCGCATCGCTGAGATTTCCTCTCATGGCCCATATATTGTATGGGAACAAGATGGGGCAATACTGGGCTATGCATATGCACATCCCTGGAAGGAACGAACTGCATACTGCCATACACTTGAGACGACAGTCTACCTTCACCCTGATGCCTATGGCAGAGGAATAGGGGTGGCCTTGATGCGTCGCCTCATTGATGACTGCCGCGAAAGAGGCTTCCATGTGCTTGTGGCCTGCATCACATCTGAAAACACCCGGAGCATCCGTTTCCACGAAAGTCTCGGCTTTGTCAAGGCGTCCCACTTCCGTCAGGTGGGATATAAGAAAGACCGTTGGCTTGACGTCGTTGACCTGCAGTTGCTGCTCGGATAATTTTTGTTGTTTGCGCAGGATTTTGTAACTTTGTGCTGAAAAATTCTGGATATGGAAACAGCCAACGCAAACACGACGGGATACGACAAAGTCAACAGGGTGATTGACTCTCTCTGCGACTTCGGCACCATGCACCATGTGTGTCCCGGAAGGCGGGGCGAGGGTGAACCACTTCTCTCAAACGATGCTGTACGCACCATTGTGCGGCTGTCATGTGGACTTATGTTCCCCGGGTTCTATGACGATGCCTCAGTGTCAGACTCAGAACTGCGCTCAAGGATGACATCAGATTGCTACCGCCTTCAGCGCTTGCTGAGCCACCAGATTTCAGCAGCCCTATGTTTTGCTGACACAGATTGCCTTAGGACCCTCGATGGAGTCAACTCTGAGGCGAGACGTTGTGCTGAAGCGTTCATCGACAAACTCCCGGATCTACGCGCTGTCCTCGACACTGACATTGATGCTACATTTCTAGGTGATCCTGCCGCCACCTCGACTCACGAAGTCATAGTCTGTTATCCAGGCATCCGAGCTACGATGAGCCACCGGATAGCCCATACACTTCTCGACATTGGAGTCCCCATACTTCCGCGCATGATAGCCGAACAGGCTCACTCGGACACCGGCATAGATATCCATCCCGGCGCTACAATCGGCCATTCCTTTGTGATAGACCATGGCACCGGTGTGGTGATTGGAGCTACAGCCATAATAGGCAATAATGTGAAGATCTATCAAGGCGTCACGCTCGGCGCGCGCAGTTTTGTCAAGGATGAGAACAACAATCCGGTCAAGGGGATAGCCAGACACCCGATTATAGGTGATGACGTCATCATCTACTCCAACTCCACCATCCTTGGGCGTATCACTGTGGGCGATGGGGCCGTCATCGGCGGCAACCTTTGGGTGACTTCTCCCGTGGCTGCGGGTGAGCGTCTCATCCAGGCAGTCCCTGAGAATTTCAGGAAGATGCAGCCCTCGTCTCCAAACAAGTGAATGTCATAAATCCAAGATAACAACCCCAACCTTTAAACGTTATAAGATAATGTTTGAATTAGTCGCAAAGACACTCAAAGGACTCGAAGAAGTACTGGCCAATGAACTCAAGGCTCTCGGCGCCTCAAACGTTGAGGTCGGTTGCAGAATGGTCTCCTTTGAGGGAGACCTCGCAATGATGTATAGAGCCAACGTGTGGTGCAGGACTGCCCTGAGTATTCTGAAGCCCATATATAAGTTTACGGCTTCAGACACGGACTCTCTCTACGAACTTGTCAAGGAATATGACTGGGGTAGTGTCCTTAGCCTCGGGAAGACATTCTCAATCGACTCAACTGTCCACTCGAGTGTGTTCACCAATTCTCATTTTGTGGTCTATCGTGTCAAGGATGCGATTGTCGATTGGTTCAAGGACCGTTATGGAGAGAATAAAAGACCTAATGTCTGTGTGAACGGCGAGCCTGATGTAAAAATCAACGTCCACATTGATGAGGAGAGAGTCACAATCTCGCTCAACTCATCAGGAGAGTCACTTCACAAACGTGGTTGGCGTGTGGGGCAGACAGATGCTCCTATCAGCGAGGTGCTCGCCGCAGGCATTATTCTCAAGTCTGGCTGGGACGGATCCTCGCCGCTGCTCGACCCCATGTGTGGTTCCGGCACTTTCCTGGTTGAGGCAGCCCTTATAGCCGCGGGAATCGCCCCCGGAAGTTTCCGCAAGGGCTGGGCTTTTGAGAATTGGCGCGACTTTGACGGCGAACTCCTCGAGCAAGTGCTGTCCGAGGGTGAGCGACGTCTCGACATACCATTCAAGATTTATGGCGCTGATATTTCACCCAAAGCTGTGGCAATTGCGGAGCAGAATATACTCTCGGCCGGTGTCGATGACATCGTTAGCCTCCGTGTCCGCTCCCTGCAGCAGTGGGACAGAGCTCCTGTCGAGGGGACACCCGGTGTCCTTGTGACAAATCCTCCCTATGGAGAGCGTCTTAACCCAGAGGACCTTGGCAATCTCTATGCGCTCTTGGGCAGTAAACTCAAGCATGTATTCTGTGGCTGGAACTCCTGGGTCATCTCTTCAAATCTCGCATGCCTGGACAGGATAGGCCTCACTCCTTCACTTAAGGAGGAGATGCAGAATGGCGGCATTGACTGCGAGTTGCGTGAGTATATCACATTTGAGGGCAAGAAGCAGGATTTCCGCCGTGAAGGTGGCGTGGTGAAGCACGAGGCTGGCGACAAGACTACGCGCCTTGCGCGCAAGACCGATGCTCAGTGGCGCCGAGAGGCAGGAGAGAAGGGAATGGGAGGGCGCCGTTCCTCTGACCGCAAACGTGAGTCCTCGCCGCGCGACCGTCAGCACAAAGGCCCTGAGAAACGATCGGCTCTAAGCGAGTTATATCGCCCTAAGAAAGGGGGCTTTGCCAGAAATGAAGAGACACGCCGCCGATATAAGGAGGAGACAGCGCGCATGAGTGAGGCTGAGGAGATACTCTGCCGTCGCCGTAATGAAAATGCTCTCAAGGGGATAGGGGATACTCCCACGATGCCGTCTATCCCATCGGCGGGTGGCACTTTCATGCGCACACGTCGCCGTTGGAAGCGCCCTGACTCAAGCGATTCCAATAACACAAATGAATCAGAAAATAATTAATAACCATCATATCTCACCCATAACCATTCATTAACCCCAACCGATTATGAATATCCTTCTCCTTGGCTCAGGAGGCCGTGAGTGTGCCATCGCTTGGAAACTCTCAAAAAGTCCGCTCCTCACAAAACTCTATATCGCACCAGGAAACGGCGGTACTGACGCCTATGGCGAGAATGTGGCGATTTCACCCCTCGATTTCGAGAAAATCGAGTCGTTTGTTAAGGATAAAGGTATAGACATGATTGTGGTGGGCAATGAGGATCCACTCGTGGCGGGAATCTATGACTATTTTGTGTCCAAGCCTGGTGCTCCGCTGATTGTTGGACCATCAAAGGAGGGCGCCGCTCTCGAGGGGAGCAAGGATTTTGCAAAACGCTTCATGGCAAGACATTCAATCCCGACGGCTGCTTATCGTAGTTTCACAGCAGATAGTATCGAGGAAGGGGAGAAATTTCTTGCCACACTCCGTCCGCCCTACGTCCTCAAGGCAGATGGCCTTGCGGCCGGCAAGGGTGTGCTGATAATCGATTCGCTTGAGGAGGCTCAGAAGTCTCTGCGCGAGATGCTCGGTGGAATGTTTGGTGCATCATCGGCAACGGTAGTGATTGAGGAATTCCTCTCAGGCATTGAATGTTCTGTGTTCGTGCTCACAGATGGCAATGGAGGTTATCGAATACTTCCTGTGGCAAAGGACTACAAACGCATCGGTGAGGGTGACACCGGTCTCAATACGGGTGGAATGGGGGCCGTAAGTCCTGTGGTGTTTGCTGACGATGAGTTCATGAAGAAGGTTGAGGAACGCATAGTCAAACCTACAGTAGAAGGTCTGAAGGAAGAGGGAATCATCTATCGCGGTTTCATCTTCCTGGGGCTCATTAATGTTGATGGCGAGCCTATGGTAATTGAGTATAATGTACGCATGGGGGATCCGGAGACCGAGGTGGTCATGCCTCGTATCGCTTGTGACCTTCTCCCTCTGCTAAATGCCGCCGCTGAGGGTGATCTCGGCGAAATGCCTTTGGATATAGATCCACGCTATGTGACAACCGTCATGGTGGTCTCCGGTGGTTATCCGGGGTCCTATCCTAAGGGGAAAGCAATCACCGGGATTACACCAGAGAACACTGACGCTGTCTGCTTCCATGCAGGCACCAAGAAGGATGCTGAAGGGAGGCTGGTAACCTCAGGCGGACGTGTCATAGCCTGCAGCGCATATGGCAAAGACCTTGCTGAGGCTCTGAATGAAAGTTTCAAGGCTGCTGAGGCCATCGATTTTGAAGGCAAGTATTATCGCCGCGACATCGGCGCAGACCTTCAGCGCATAGAGAATCAAAGGTGACTCGGAAAGAACAAAGATTCACTAACTTCCTGCGGTCAAAGGGGGTGGCGGTCATTATCGCCATCTCCTCCCTGTGGATGGCATGGAGGGCTCTGATCTCCGGACAAGTCAAATTCTGGCCCGGAGGAAACACTGTTGTCTTCCCGTCGCCGTCCACATGGTTTTCTGAATTTGATGAACTTTCCTTTATCGTAAATGCTGTCTGCCTGATAGGGGTTGCTGCTATGATGATAGCCATCAATAGGAAATTCAACCTGTTGAGGACGATGTCAATCTTCTTTGCGGCTTTTTTCCTGCTCGCCACATGCTCAATGCCTGATGTAGCCGCATGTTTCAGTTCGTCTGTTCTGCTGGCCATTGTTGTGATGGGCTGTATGTGGTTGATGTTCAGTATCTATGACCAACGTGTCTCATCAAGGACAATTTTCCTTGTATTCACCTTGATATCAGCCGGAGCCATGGTTGACTATGGTTTCCTTCTTTATATTCCGGTCTTTCTGCTGGCTCTCGGACAGATGAAACTGTTCAGATTCAAGAAAATATTGGCTGTGCTGATGGGTCTGATCACCCCTCCGTGGATAGTCTACGGTCTTGGATTGGCTCCGTGGCCTGAGATGCCGGTGTTCTTTTGG
Source organism: Muribaculaceae bacterium (assembly GCA_023667285.1). GTDB lineage: Bacteria > Bacteroidota > Bacteroidia > Bacteroidales > Muribaculaceae > Duncaniella. The sequence continues at coordinate 42,917 of JAMPAK010000002.1, read as the reverse complement.
ACCAGACCGGAGATGGCACTCACGCTACCTGGAGGTCTTCCTTTCGTCGTAACAGTCGCCTTTACTCTGCTGTTGGGATTTTTCTTCGGTCTACTAAACCTGATTAAGATCATAGGCTTCAATGCACGGTCGAGAGCGTTCAACGGCTTACTATCAACCATCACCATTTCCACCGGAATCTTTGCAATAGTGAATTTCACTCATCTTGACCTCTACGTAACCCTTCTTAATGCCACTGTTGCTTTTCAGGTGGGAATGTTCTTCAAATACTCAGCCCTGCGTAGAGGCTATATCACCATTCTAATATTGCTCTTCTCTTACGTTGGCCTCTATTTTTGGCAAATTCTCTCCTGATGAAAGTTACAGTTGACCCTAATATCCCTTTCATAACAAAACCGCTCCTCACTATTCAAGGCGTTGAGATTTCAAATGATTTGACGAAAGATGGTGTCCGTGATTCGGATGCACTTATAGTGCGGACACGTACTCGCTGTGATGCTTCCTTACTCGAAGGGAGCAGATGCAGGTTCGTAGCAACCGCAACGATAGGCACTGACCATATTGACATCCCTTATTGTCAGTCACGGGGAATCACAGTTGCCAATGCACCGGGATGCAACGCTCCGGCTGTGGCCCAGTGGGTATTATCGGCCATCCGTGAGACGGGTGGATTCAAAGGTCGCACATTGGGTGTGATAGGGGCTGGAAATGTAGGAGACATTCTAATTCGCTGGGCTCGTTCGCTCAGCATGAAGGTGCTTGTCAACGATCCTCCACTGCAAGATACCGCCCCGGAACGCCATGTCTATTCATTGCTCGATGAGATTGCTGAAAAGGCAGATATAGTAACGGTCCATGTCCCACTCTCACAGTCCGGAGCGTGGCCAACCTATCATCTGCTGAATGATTCATTGATAGATACATTCCGGCGTTGTCCATTGGTTCTCAATGCCTCGCGCGGCCCGATGGCTGATACGAGTGCTCTAATCAGGGGCTTGGAATCAGGCAAGATTTCCGCTCTCGGCATCGACTGCTGGGAGGGTGAGCCGGATATTGACTTGACGCTTCTTGAGAAGTCTAGGTTTGCCACGCCTCATATAGCCGGGTATTCAATCGAGGGTAAAATTCGTGCAACTCAGATGGTGCTTGATGCCCTCTCATCTCATCTTGGGCTTGAGACACCTTTGAGGGCTGATGCGCCGGAGATTCACTCCGTGCCTGAGATTGTTGAGCCTGGAGATATCGCGTATGATATACTTGCCGACACCATTGGACTTAAAACCTCACCCACCACATTTGAGGATCAGCGCAATCACTACAATCTCCGCCACGAACCGGGACAGTCTCTATGAGACAATATATAGCCATAGACCTTAAGTCGTTCTATGCCTCGGTGGAGTGTATGGAGCGTGGACTCGACCCGTTGACAGCGCGTCTCGTTGTCGCTGACCCCACACGCACAGACAAAACCATCTGTCTTGCCGTCTCTCCGGCTCTCAAGTCACTGCTAGGCATAGGTGGTCGGCCACGCCTCTTTGAGGTGAGGCAGCGGGCGCGTGGGTGTGATTTCATCATTGCCCCTCCCAGGATGGCTCTGTATATAGAGTATTCCACACGCATATACCAAGTATATCTCCGCTACATTGCGCCTGAGGATATTCATGTATATTCAATTGATGAGGTCTTCATTGATGCCACCCCATATCTCTCCACTTACAAGATGACGGCTCACGAACTTGCTATGAAGATGATAAGGGATGTGTTGGCCAAGACAGGAATCACCGCTACTGCCGGAATTGGCACCAACTTGTACCTATGCAAGATTGCCATGGATATTGTGGCAAAGAAGATGCCTCCTGACAAGGATGGAGTCCGCATAGCAGAACTCGATGAGATGACCTATCGGAGGAATTTGTGGGCCCACCGCCCACTGACAGACTTCTGGCGCGTAGGCAATGGGATTGCTGCACGCCTGTCGCGATACGGGATCTACACCATGGGCGACATAGCGCGTTGCTCCTTGAGATATGAGGATCTCCTATACCAACTCCTTGGTGTGAATGCTGAACTGCTCATTGACCATGCGTGGGGATGTGAGCCGGTGTCGATGTCGGAAATCAAGTCATACAGGCCATCCACTCACTCCATATCGTCGGGTCAGGTGCTACAGTCGCCATATACCTATGATAAGGCGCGGATTGTAGTTATGGAAATGGCTGACGCATTGTCGTTAGATCTGTTGGATAAACGGCTCCTCACGCGACAGGTTGTCCTGGAAGTCGGCTATGATTCTGAATCCCTGACAAGACCTGAGATAAGATCAGTATATACAGGACGAATAACCACAGATCATTATGGCCGTGAGGTGCCATTTCATGGTCATGCCTCACATTCCTTTGATGTCCCCACCATGTCGGCCCGTACCATAATGGACAGTTTTGTGCATCTTTACGATAAGGCCATAGACCCGCGGCTCCTTATAAGGCGTCTGACTCTCTCAGCATGTCTGCTAGAGCATGAGAGTCTGGTAAAACCTGTCGAGAAGCCTCAGCAGCTAGATTTATTCACTGACTACGAACAATTGGAGCAGGAGCGAAAGGAGAAAGAGGTTGAGGCAGCCCGTGAGCGTCGCCGCAGGGAAGCCGTGCTGAAAATCAAAAAGAGATTTGGCAAGAATGCCATCCTTACGGGATTGAATTTTGCAGAGGGCGCAACGCAGCGCGACCGCAACAGACAGATAGGAGGACACCATGAATAGTGAGGTGAATAATAGTGAGGAGAAGTTCCCATACGAGGACATCATAAACCTCCCTCATCACAAATCTACACGCCATAAACCCATGCCTATGGAGCGTAGAGCCGCTCAATTTGCACCGTTTGCGGCTCTGAACGGACACGATGATGCCATCCGCGAGACTGCCCGCAGAAATGAGAACAGTTTTGACACCCTCGACACCTCCTTAGAGGATGAAGAGGTAAATTTCACGTTATAGTTTGTGGATTTGGATGATATTGGTTAATTTTGCATTACAGAATCTATAAAAAATTATTGCGACTATGCTTAAGAATATACTTTCCATCGCCGGACGTCCCGGTCTCTTCCGTCTTGTCAATCGAGGCAAGAATATGCTGATTGTTGAGGCGATAGCCACAGGCAAGCGCACACCTGCCTATGCTCACGACAAGGTTATCTCACTTGCCGACATCTCAATCTACACCGAGGACGGTGAAGACACCCTTCTTGGGAATGTCCTTGAGGCTGTAAAAGTTAAGGCTGAGGGGAAACCTGTCGATGTTAAGGCTCTTGGCTCTGATGCGAATATCCGCGAGTATTTCGGTGAGATTCTCCCGGAGTTTGACCGCGAGAGGGTCTACACCACAGACATCAAGAAACTTCTCTCATGGTATAACCTCCTGATTGCAGCCGGAATCACAGATTTTGTTCCCGCTCAGGAGGATACCGAGGAGAAGACCGAACCCGAGGCTAAAACAGAATAATCCGAAGTGCATTTGACACATCTCATAAACAGACGTTTCTCAGAGAATGACAGTGTGGTCTCCCTCATTGAGGCTGACTACGACATATTGCCGCTGCTGAGCCGGTTCTCACTCCCCTTAGGGTTTGGGGGTGAGACCATAGCGCGGCTGTGCGCGGCTTCCGGCATCCATCCGGATGTGTTTCTTCTCATTGTCAATTTCATACTAAATGGCGAGATTGACGTTGAGAGGATGAGACGTGTGAGTCCGCTCGAGGTGGCTCGTTTCCTGCACAAATCCCACGATTATTATCTCAACTATAAGCTGCCCCACATACGCAGCAATCTTCTCTCTTCGCTCGACCCTGTCCATAAGGACATCAATCCCATCATAGTGAAGTATTTTGATGACTATGTGGAATCTGTCAAGGCACATTTTGAATATGAGGAGAAAGTCCTGTTTCCATATGTGGAGAGACTTGTCAGAGGGGATAAGGGCATGGAATATTCTGCAGATACTTTTGCCCATCACCATGACCACGATGTGGAGGACAAGATAGGGGAACTGAAAAATATTATACTTAGATACTACACCACTTCAGTCCCATTCAAGATGTATGATGTCCTGGTGGATATATATAACTGTGAGGAGGATCTGAAGGAACACTCCGATGTAGAGAATAGAATTCTTGTCCCTCTAATAAAACGTCTTGAACCCAAAGGCTGACAGGAATGCGCACCAGGCAGATCGGCATATTGTCTTCATCGCCCATAATCACTGAGGGGCTCACATCCATTCTCAAGAAAATCGAGGGAGGGCAAGTGACATGCGGCCCGTGGGAAGATGATCAGCAGCCCGAGGTTATAGTGACAGACCCGTTCCGGCTCTCTGAATGTCCGGAAGGTTCAAAGAAATTGGGCATTCTTGGAGGAGCAGTCCCCAAGGATCTTGCCTCAAAGTTTGATGACACTCTCACCATCTATGATGAGCCGGCCGACATCTGCGGTAAAGTGACATCGCTTCTCGCCTCTGAAACCGAGGAGACGCGCGGCAACGAGCTCAGCCCGCGAGAGAAGGAGGTCATACTCCTGGTTGTGAAGGGATTTTCTAATAAAGAAATCGCCTCACAGATGAATGTCTCAGTAAACACTGTGATGACTCACAGACGCAACATAGCATCAAAACTTAAAATCCACTCACCAGCCGGTCTCACCATCTTTGCCATAGCCACCGGGCTTGTCAAGATGGAGGATATAACCGACTGAGAGAAACACATCTACTATACCTTCTCGGTATCACATTTTCATGGTTTATGCAATTCTCCTCATAGCCGCAGGCATACTTGTGCCCGACTATTACATATGGAATACCTACGTTAAGTCAGGGCCCGCCATCTGGAGCATAATCTATTGGATTCCCTCGCTCCTCTTTGCCATACTCACCGTATGCGCCTTGATATGGAAGCGGTTCAACTCAGGGGTGATGAACATTTTCATGTCGCTCCTCCTTGGTGTAGCCCTCCCCAAGGCCATATTCTCACTGGTCTCATGGCTCGGAGATGCGGAGCCTTTAGGCTATTACGGAGGTCTGGGGATAGCGCTGCTTGTCATGTCATTCTCCTTTTTCGGACTTGTGTTCGGGTGGAGGATTGTGATCGTCAAACGCATTGAGTTGAAATTCCCGTCGCTACCAGCCGAATTTGATGGCTATCGCGTGGTGCAGTTGACCGATTTCCACATTGGGACATATCACCGCTCCCCCGACACTGTGCGTAAGATTGTCTGGACTGCAAACCGCCTCCGCCCTGACATCATTGTCTTCACCGGCGACATGGTCAATCTCCGCCCTTCTGAGATTGAGGAGTTTATGCCTACATTGCGCCGGCTCTCAGCCAAGGATGGGATCTATTCCATACTCGGCAATCACGATTACTGTCTCTATCTCAAGTATGGCAATCCGCGCGGTGCCTCAGAGGCTTGCTGTCAATTGTGCCGTCATGAGCGGAACCTGGGATGGCGCCTGCTCCTCAACGAGAATGCTGTGATAAGGAGAGGCGACTCTAAGATTGCCATTGTGGGTGTGGAGAATGAAGGCAAGCCACCATTCCCGGCCCGCGCTGACCTGGAGAGGGCTATGAAGGGACTTCCCGAAGGTATTTTCAAAATCCTTCTCAGCCACGACCCATCACATTGGCGTAAGGAGGTGCTGAAGGACACAGACATCCAGTTGACGCTCTCAGGACATACACATGGGATGCAGTTCCGCATAGGGCGTTTGTCACCCTCACGCTTTGTCAGCCGGGAGTGGGGAGGTGAGTACTCCCATAATGGCCGTGTGCTTTATGTCAGTACAGGTGTGGGGAGCAATCTCCCCTTCCGTTTCGGCGCGTGGCCGGAGGTGGTAGAGATTACACTCAGAAGATAACAGAAAATGCAGGATATAGAATGAGGGTGTGTCGCGGTTCGTGACACACCCTCATTTCATAATTGTGCTAATACTATAGGGTCAAGTCTGGTTTAGGGTCAGTCTTTAATCACCTTTGCGACAACGTTCTTGCCATTGTCAAGGGTCTCAACCTTGATTACAAGGCCCTTGAATGAGTTGTCAACCCGGACTCCCATCATGTTGTAATACTTGGTGTCGACAACCTTGGCAGCGTCGATGCTGATCTCGCCAAGGGAAGAGTAGTTGATCACAACCTCCGGGCCGAAACCTCCGCGGGCATTGGCCTTGCGCACCTTCAGGCCTGTACCGTTGGGAATTTGGCCTGCATAGATCTTGCCATCCACGAGATATACGTTTGATGACACATCCTCGCCCTCCTTGTAAGTCTCCTGAGCAGCAATCTCCTCGGGGCGCCAGTCAGGGAACACCTTGTCTATGGCATATTCCTTAGCCTCCTCATCTGTGAGGATGGTCTCATACTTCTTATTGCCTGATGAGTGTGTGAACTCAAGGACATTTGAAGAGGGGGAGATGCGCTTGCCGGTGTTGTCCATTGAGTTATATTCCACAAACTTGTCTGCAGCGCAGTTCATACCGCCTGTTGTGAAGCGGCTTGAAGCTAGTTTTGAGGGCTGGTTGATAGTGGTGTTGAGCCAAGCCAGACCGGAATATGTACCCCATGAACGGCCGAAATTAAACTGAGAGCAGAGGGTCTCGATGGTGCAGTTGTTCATGACATAGCCAAACTTCTTAGCACCGTTGGGAGCGGCGATTGTGGTGTTCTTTACAGCCTCATTGACAAACTTCACACGGTTGTAGTAAACGTCGCCACCACCACAGACATAGTCTACGACACCATGAATCTCGCCATCTTCAAAGTAGAAGTAAGCAGAGGTGTTATTGCTGTAATATGTGTCCTGGTAAGACTCGAGACTCACGTTCTTGCAGATGGTATTCTTACCTTTATCCTGGAGTGTCACTGCGCGGCCTGCAGCAGCCTTGCCGTCGAAAGGCATCGCGTTGCGCAGAGTGAGATCCTGCAGGTAGAGATTTTCCGAGCGGTTGAGCAGGGTAGCGGTGACGCTGATGCCCTCTGCATCGAGTGGCGGATAGTTGAGGATAACGGTCCCCTTCATTGACTCACCGATGATTGAGATGTTCTTGCCTGTGATGGCTGTCAGAGTTGTTGTCCCTAGGTCATATGTGCCATTTGGGAGATATATTTTAGCACCGTCCTTCGAAGCGGCAGCTTTCAGTGCAAGGAGGAAACTGGAGACATCTCCGGCAGGAATCTCATAGAATCCTGAAGCCTCGTTGTATGCAATGAAGTCAACAACATTGGAGACAGAAACGCTGTGTATGTATGCTCCGGTGGGGAATGTAATTGTGAGCCAACCGGCTGCTCCGTCATATTGGAAAGTCTGCTCGTCGCCATCCTTCTCAGCCTTTACAGGGAACTCGGCCACGGTCTCACCGGCCTCGTTCTTGACGACTGCTGTCGACTCTGTAGAGTACTGGCAGCAGCCTACGCTGACATAGCATTTTCCTGCAACCTTCACTTTAATGGTGCCATTATTGCCAAGAAGCCAGCCGTGGTTGTTGTAGTAGCTACCGTCTATTTCGATTGCCTCATGATCCTCAACATAGAAGTAAGCCTTGGTGAGGTCATAGACATAACGTGAGGTTGAAGTGGGTTCCTCAATTGCCGTGGCGCGGGCATAGAGCTCGGTGTCTGTCTGAAGTGTGGTGCCTTCAGCTACCTTGAGGGCTGTAGATTTTGTTGAGGCAAACCATCCCCTGAATGCCTGTCCATCCGGGATTATCACATCTGAAGCGCCATATTTGTAGACCAGGGCAGACCCACCAGGGATAACTTCCTTGCTCATGAGTGAGCCATCTGTGTTGTAGTATGACACGTTGACATCAGGAATGAGGTCGCAAGCCTCTACGGCGAGTGAGGGGCAATAAGAGGGGGTGACAATTGTGAGGACAGCATCATCATCGCTGTTGTAGGTCCATGTGGTCACACCGTCACAGTTGTCATTGCAGGGGAGAGTGGCGAGCACAGTGTCACCCTTCTTGATTGTGGCGCCCTGTCCGTTATATGTGCAATTGCCTATTGTGATTTTGACAGCGCCGTCTACAGGCACAGTCACGGTCGACTGGTTGTAGCCGTGCTGTGAATCGTGCCATGTTCCGCTGACGGTTACACCCTCTGGAAGCTGGCCTGTTGTGGGAAGCACAACGGTATAGGGATCGGTGGTGAAGTCAATCTTGAAATCTGTGAAATGGCGCTCCTTGGGGATATAAGGAGTGACGGATATTCCATAGAGACGGAATCCCTTGCCACAACTCATCTCAAGTATCACATCGCCATTCTCCTTAACCTTTGTGGATGCTTTTGAGTCGGCGCTTTGGGCAGAAATATTGGCGGGCATTGTGAGGCTTTGAGTGATGTTGTCTGAGGTTACAGTAGCCTCACCACCTGCGCCGGAGAAGTCAACGATAATCTCATCGTTTCTTCCGCAGCCGGGGATTCTGACTGTTATCTTGCCGTTTTGGAAGCAATAGTTGGCCGAGATGCCATAGACGGCACCTGAGGCAACGGTGAAATACACACCGTCAAGGTCTGTGAGTGCTGCTCCGGTGTTGGAGGGGAGTTCCTGGTTGTCAAGAGCCTTGGCCAGGGAATAGCGGCCCTTGCTGCCTGCTGACCAGTATTCACAGTTCTTCACTTCCTCTGCGTGTTTCGACCCCTTGGTGAATTCCCAGTTGCGGGGTGTGGTGACGTGTTCCCACTCAGTGTCAGCCGCCCATGCATAGGAGCATGCGAACAGCACAACCAAAAGCGAGAGCGACATCTTGAATAGATCTCTCATGATTTTGATGGTATTAAAATGGTATTAAAGTTAATTATTCTAAGGCTATGATGGTGAAGAGAGATAAGCATGGTTTCTCTGCAAAAATAAGACTTATTTTTGAGATATACAATAGGTTTAAATGAATCAAGTGAATTGCGGATATAAAAAACTCCGAGCCGTGTCGGACCCGGAGGTGTGAGTGAGATTCCTTAAGTTGGATTACTTAACGAGAACCTTTGTTACGTTTGTGCCCTGGCGACGGATGTAGAGACCGTTGGCGGGATTCTCTACGCGAACACCCTGGAGATTGAAGTACTCAACGGGAGCATTATCAGCGGCTACAACGTCGGCGATGCCAGAGAGGTTGATGTCGCCTGTGAGTTTGCCCTTTACAACAACGTTTGAGTAGCCAATCTGCTTGTTGTCACCAAGGTTGTAGATCATGAATGTTACCTCAAGTGTATTAGTTGATGCAACAGTGGTGAGTGCATAATTCTCTATGCTGTACCAGTCGCTTTCCTCCTTGTTTCTGTTGGGGTGGAAGTTCTCTGCAAGAACAACGGGATCACCACCGAAAGTGTATGAGAGGTCATAGTTGCCGCCATCTGTGCCGATTACATTGGCGAGATATGCAAATTCTGTAGGCTGGAATGTGCATCCTGCGGCAGGAGCAACCTTGAATGAGAGAGAGTGGCCCTCTGTGGGTGCGTTGACCTTCTCAAGGGGCTGAACGAGAGCCTCTATCATGTCAGAGGTCTTGCGGGGAGTACCCCACTTCATGTTTGCACCGAGTACGGGCTCACCAACGGTAACGTAGGCAGCGAGGCCTTCTGTCACAACGGGGGTAAGGTCGTTTACATAGGTGATTTTAGGCTCGCCTGTTTCAGTTAGCTCACCGGAGTCTACACCTTTGGCCATGGGCCATGTGACAGTCACGTCGACTGTCTGAACTTCTGCACTGGCAGAAACAGCCATTGCAGCAACAGCAAGAAGAGTAAAAATTTTCTTCATACGGGTTGATTTAGGGTTAGAGATTTGTTAGTTGATTTGTGTAATGGGGTGATTAGATAACGGTCCGAAAACCATATGCAAAGTTATGAAATTTTTATTAAGGCATGGCTCCACAAACTGAAAATTATAAAACAAATTACCAATTTAACCAATATTAACACGCTTCTGGTCTCTATGCTCCGGTCAATATTTGTTGTTAAGGTATGGCAAAACTAGATCCCACATCATCTCATCACACTACCCTTCCCAAGACGCCAGACGACTGGCGCCTCGGGATGTTGCCACCCACAATCTCCCTGTTTGCCATAGCCGGAGGCATGGGATTGGTGCTGGGTGTTACCGCTTTTGTGCTGAAACAGGCCATTAAATGGGTGTCTATGTTTCTTGTAGGGCATTTCAGGCCTGATCATCCAAACTGGGCTTTATTGATTATTCCTATAGTCGGCATCTTGATATCGGTGGCTTTCCAGAAATTCATCGCTCGCCGTAGACTGGACCATGGTACTGACCGGATAGAAGAGATGCTCAAGGCAGGTGACTATAGGATTCCCTCGGTCTTCAGTTGGGGGCCATTGATCGCTGCAGTGTTCACTCTTGGCTTCGGTGGGTCGGCTGGTGCAGAGGGACCCATTGCCACATCGGGCGGCACGTTTGGAAGTTTTCTCTCTCAGAAACTCGGGCTGCCACCTCGGCTCATGAGAATAATGATAGGATGTGGCGCGGGAGCAGGCATTGCCGGTATTTTCAAAGCACCCATAGGAGGAGTCATGTTCACCGTCGAGGTGATGGGGATGGAACTGGCCACTGTCCCACTCATCGCACTTGTTATAGCGTGCCTGATAAGTGGGATGTCATGCTATGCACTTTCCGGATTCACGCTTGATGTCCCCTTGACACATGTGCAGATGTTTGATCCTCACACAACCGGATGGATAATGGTCCTTGGGATTGTATGTGGTGTCTACTCCATATATTATACTTTCATCGGCAAGATGCTGCGCTCACTGTTCAACCATACAGGCAATATCTGGCTGACGGCGTTATGCTCAGGGGCCATTCTGGCTGTGCTGCTTTTCATCTTCCCTGCACTCTATGGCGAAGGCTATTCGACTATGGCCAGCATAATTGATGGCGACACTGACGCCCTGATAAGATATGGAATCTTTAACCATGGGGGAGTCGCCCCTGACTTAAGTCTGCTTGTGCTGGTGTGCTTCGGGGTTGCGGCTGCCAAACCCATAGCATGTATCGCTTCAAACAGTGGTGGCGGTGTGGCAGGTGACTTTGCCCCGACGCTCTTTGCGGGATGTATGGTGGGAATGTTTTTTGCCGGGGGCATCAATGACATCAGCGGTCTCGGGCTCCCCATTAATAATTTTGCGGTGAGCGCCATGGCAGGAGTGATGGCCGGCGTTATCCATGCCCCGCTGATGGCCATATTCATTGTGATAGAGATGACCGGATATTATGGCATGACTTTTCCTGTCATGCTTGCCGCCGGCTTTTCATATGGCACAGTTCTCGTTGGCAAGAAGATTCTCAATCTGGAGTAGAAGAGAACAGACCCCGTCATTGACTATCACATGGACCTCAGGATGCAGGCTTTCAGGCTCAAAGGTATCCTGTGACTCAATCCTGGCCAGCACCTGATGCTCTGAGAGTGAATTGCGTCTCATCACGCGGCTTACTCTGACACTGACCGGCGCGGTCACTTCCCACACCTCATCTACCATCCTGTCGAGACCGCTCTGATAGAGAATCGCCGTCTCTACAAATATCAATGAGGATTTCTGTGAGTCTATCCACGAGGAGAGATGACGCTTTACGGCTGAGTGGACAATGCTGTTGAGTGTGTTGAGTTTCTCTGGATCAGAGAAGACGATTTCAGACAGGCGCGGGCGGTCGATATCGCCGTCGATTATACAAGATGAGTCTATCCTTTCAAATATTTCTAACTTGATTGAGATGTCAGAGTCCATGATAGCCCTGGCCTCGCTGTCGCAGTCGTAGACGGGATGGCCCATCACTCTCAACACCTCGCACACGACGCTCTTGCCGCTTCCTATGCCGCCGCAGACTGCAATGACCTTACTCATTCTCAATGATATACTCAACGTTGTCAAGACTCTTGGAAACGTTTCGGTAAAGCGATGGAATCACTGAAAGGCTCACCGGAATCTTATTGCCCGGAAGTTTTGTGTCATTATAGTCCACAAACGCCTTGATGGGATAATCGTCATTATAGGCGCTCATGGGGACAAGATAAGAGATTTCCACAACTGAAGGGAATGTGACCAGCGATGTGCCTTCAGGGACATTAAGAGTCTCGATGCGCACCGAGCGCTTGCGCGAAATCAGAGGCTCGACAGGGACTGTGACCGTCACCTTGTCTGGGATGATACGCACACCTTCAATCGGCTTGACCTTCACCTCATATCGGGCGGTGTCTTTCAGTCCGGCTTTGACAAGCGGCTCTGTGGAGACCATGCGGAGCGAATGGGGGATTCCGGTGGCTGAATAGAGCGTCACTGAGTCCACATTGGCTGTAATAGGCCCTGAGACTATATACTGAAGATGAGGATGAATGTCAGCCTGGATGTTAAGAAGCACTTTCACACCTGGCTGAGAGGTGTAATTGAGTTTTAGGGAGTCAGGACGGAATGAGACTATCTGCACATTCCCTCCGAAGTAGTCCCTGAGTTTGGTGTCAAGCTTTGTATGGGAGATGAGTAGAATGTCATCATCGGCCAGTTCATTCCACTTGAATTTCACGGTTGATTGCTTGCCCCAAGAGAATTTCAACAACTGAGAGTCTTTGCCTTTGACGCTGACGGAGAGAGCCGGGGGCAATTGGCCTATGATAGTGACGCTGTCCGGTATGTCCTGGAGTTCAAACGGGACTTCAAAGTCGCGCTGGCGCTCTGTGTCGAGCGACATGAATATCCAGAATACAAATGCCACGGCACAGAACATGAGATAGAGCAGCACATCCCTTCCACGACTGGAACGGAGTGCTGCCCCTATGCGGGCGGCAAGATGTGTCACCTGCTGTTTCATCTGAGGGAGAGGATGAGCCTGTTATTTTTCCTGGGGAACCTGGCCTGCAGGGAAGACTGAACCCTTGTCGATGGTAATCTTGACATCTTTGGCGATCTCAACGACAAATGAGGTCTCGTTGATGGAGCGCACCTTGCCATAGATGCCACCTGCGGTGACAATCTCGTCGCCGGCCTTGATTCCTTCGCGGAACTTCTTTATCTCATTTTGCTTCTTTTGCTGAGGACGGATCATGAAGAAATAGAAGATGGCGATGAGAAGAACGATCATGATGATGTTCATGAGGCCGGCACTGCCGCCGTCAGCCTGAAGAAGGATGGTGTTGAGCATAATAGAGTGGGGGATTTAGTTGTGAGATTTGGGTTGAAGGGGTTATCACTTGGTCAATCGGCCCTCATCCTTGAGGTGATTGATGACCGAGTAGAGTATTCCGTTGATGAAGGCGCCGCTCCTAGGGGTGGAGTAGGCATTGGCTATCTCGATATACTCGTTGAGCGAGACGGCCAGAGGGATGGCTGGATAATCCATTATCTCTGTAATGGCTGCGACCATTATGACAATGTCCATGAAGGCAAGGCGGTCGGCATCCCAACGGGTGGTGTTGACAAATTTCTCTATCAGGGTCTTATACTCCTCATAGTGGTTCACTGCACTGATGAAGAGGTCAGGGCCAAACCGACGGTCCTCCTCATCCTTGAATTTGGGCAGGAGGTCTATATCGGCGCCATCGTTGTGGCTGCGGGCAAACCGGCGTATGGTCTTGAGCACAAATGTCCCCATGACATTGATGTCGTCATTCCAGTAGATTGACCTAGACTCGAGTGCCTCAGCCAGTTCGTCGGAGGGAAGGATGATGTCCTTAAAGAGATTTCTCCAGAGGTCGGCATCCTGCTCCAGTGTAGTCTCGCCGGGGAGTGACATGTACTCCTTATATATCTCGCTGGAGGTTATCAGTTCTAGTAGACGGTCGATGAGCGACACCTCGGTCTCCCAGGAAAGACGGCCGGACTCAACAAACTCGCGGAACGACAGATTCTCCTCGAGCACACGGATGAATTTGTTTTCGATGAAGCGGAGATTGGGATGAAGGTCCTCATCCGTGGGGATGAATTTCTCCTTGGCGCGCTCAATCTGTTCCTGACGTGTGCGTGTGATCTCGACAGCGAGGAGGAGCAGCCCGTTATAGAGGTCATATGCCTTGTCGAGGGCATAGTCAAGAGAGTTACGGGCATGGATGAGGAGGGAGCGGTTGTCGCCATACTCACTGAGGGTATGGATGAGTGACTGCACTCCTCTATGGAATCCCGCCAGTGTATATTCGGGATTCTTACGGGCAGCCTCCATGAACGCCGGATTCTTCTCAATGAGATTTGAGATGATGGAGAGCCAGAGGTCTACGTCGTCTTTGAGCGTAGGCTGCTTAATTTTAATGTAGTTCTTGAAGGCGGGTAGGTCAGGAATGGCCTGATAGATGTCAGCAGCAACCTCACGAAACTGGGCGGCGTCACCCTTCTGAAGCAGTATAGCCTCGCGGATGGTGTCGATGCTGTTGAGAGCCTTGGCCAATTGGTTGCGGTTGAGGTGCTTATTGAGTGTAAGCCCACTTATCAGACTGGTGCCGCGCCCGGCGGTGGTGTCTATGCCTGAGAGTTCAAGCACCAGGAGGAGAAGATCCATATAGAGGCTGTAGCCATACTTCTTGTCCCTTGACGGGTTCTCAACCGGAGGCTCGATCTTAAACTCGTTTTGAGTGAGCAGATAGGAATAAAGTAACTGCACAACCTTGATGCGTATCAATACACGATTTATCATACTTTCTAAAAGGACTTCTGTTACGGGTGCAAAGGTACAAAAAAATTCCGCAACACATCGTGTCGCGGAACAAAAAGTTATGATATCTTCAGATTACTTTCTGGGATTGAGCAGCCTCAGGGCCTCTCCAATCCACAATACTATAGAGGTGACGGCGATGATAATGACCCAGTCAGAAAATTTGATTGGTGTGACGTTGAACAGCGGCCCTCCAAACTCTACTATGAGAATCTGTCCCACCACGATGATGACGGCGATAGTCAGGAACTCACCACAGTTCTTGAAGTGGAGCGCGGAGCGTCCGGTGGCAAATGCACGGGCATTGAACATGTTCCAGAACTGCATGAACACGAATATGGTGAAAAAGAGCGAGAGTTCATAGGGGGAGAGACCGGTGTTGGCCGAGGAGACCGCCACTTGTCCTATTTGGGTGAGAGAGGTTGTCTCAGTATGCTCGAGATACCATAACAGCCCGAGCAATATTATGAAGAAGATTCCCCCGACGCCAACTATGAATCTCCACATGGGAGGGTCTATTATGAATGCCGTGCGCGAACGTGGGAGGTCGGTCATCACATCCTTGGAGGGTGGCAGCGATGAGAGAGCCATGGCGGCAAACGTGTCCATGATGAGGTTGACCCATAGCATCTGAGTGACCGTGAGTGGTGATTCTGTCCCCATGAATGCGCCTGCCAGAACTATGAGGCATGCTGCTACATTGACGGTCATCTGGAAGAGTATGAAACGCTGGATGTTCTGGTAGAGTGAGCGTCCCCACATCACCGACCGCCCTATCGAGGCAAATGAGTTGTCAATGATGGTGATGTCAGAAGCCTCCTTTGCCACAGATGTGCCATCTCCCATAGAGAGTCCCACATGGGCGCTCTTAAGGGCCGGGGCATCGTTTGTGCCGTCGCCGGTCACTGCCACTACTTCGTTGTTTGCTTGGAGCGCCTCCACCAGCCGTTTCTTGTCGAGAGGGCGAGCGCGAGCAATGATTTTAAGTTTCTCAACGCGCTCTTTGACCTCATCGTCGCTGAGTGCTTCAAACTCCCTTCCGGTGATGATGTTTTCATCGGTGTCCTGAGATGTCCACAGTCCAATCTGGCGGCCAATCTCTTTGGCTGTGCCGGGAGTGTCGCCGGTAACAATCTTGATTTGGATTCCGGCATTAAGCACCTCTTCGACGGCCTCGGGAACGTCCGGACGCACAGGGTCTGCTATGGCCACTATTCCTAGAAACGATAGATTCTCGGCCACAACACGCCCGTCCCTGATGGTCTCATCCCCGGGTTTCACTTCCTGCCATGCAAACCCAAGTGTGCGCATAGCCTGGTTTTGATACTCAAGCAGCTGACGGTCAATCATCACCTTTGTAACACCTTCAGGCAGCGTCCTGCACATGCTGAGAACAATCTCAGGCGCGCCTTTCACATAAAGAGTTTCTCGTCCGTCAGGTCCTTTCACTACTGAGGCCATATACTTGCGCTCGGTGGCAAATGGGAGTTCCTCAACCAAGGTTGTATTTAGTTTGAGGGTTCTGTAATCAATCCCACACGATTTGAGCCAAAGCAGTAGGGCACCCTCCGTAGGGTTGCCCAACACCCCGGGACGCTCGGGATTGGACAGATCCAGTTGGGCTGTAGAGTTTACTGCAATCCCTTCCGCAACAGTGTCGCTGAGGATGTCTGATCCAAGTTTCCCGTCGGGAAGGCCATAGAAATCGGCTTTATAGACCTGCATCTGGTTTTGGGTCAGCGTCCCGGTCTTGTCGGTGCAGATGACGGTGGTGGCGCCCATCGTTTCACATGCATGCATCTTCCTCACAAGGTTGTTGGATTTGAGCATGCGTCTCATCGAGTAGGCTAGGGATAGAGTCACAGCCATCGGCAGCCCCTCGGGACATGCCACTACTACAAGAGTGACAGCGAGCATGATGGTCTGGAGCAGATATGCCATGAAGCGCATCCATTCAAAGTCGGCCGATGATGATAAGAGATACATTATCACCCTTCCTACGACCACCAGGGCTGCCACGCCATAACTTATCTGTGTAATGAGTTTTCCGAGGCCATCGAGTTGCTCGTTGAGAGGAGTCTTGACAGAGTCATCGATCTGGGCAGCTTCATAGACCTTGCCGTTCTCTGTTCGGTCTCCCACGGCGGTCACTTTCATGATGCCGTGTCCCTCCATGACCTTCGTGCCTCTTAGAACATGATTGGATTGGAACGTTGCTTCAGAATCAAACTCAGAAGGATTGGTGGTCTTATGTGTGACCGGTTCGCCGGTGAGAGTGGATTCGTCGACATTGAGCGAGACAGCCTCAAGGAGCTCGCCATCGGCCGGAATCTCCTCTCCAGTGTTGAGTATCACGATATCGCCGACTACGACCTCGCGTTTTGGTTTCTCGACGTGGATGCCGTTTCTTATCAACTGGACAGGCTCGTCGTCATTGACCTTGTTGAGGATGGAGAATTCTCTATCAGCCTTCAGCTCAAAGTAAAATGAGAGCCCTGTCGCTAGAAGTATGGCTACAAAGATTCCGATTGGTTCAAAGAACACAGTCGGCCCCTCATCAAGTCCAAAATATTCGTAGAACGAGATGCCTATGGAGAGAACTCCGGCTATTAGCAGAATTATGATGAGAGGGTCAGAGAATTTTTGGAGGAACAGTCGCCATGTCGACACCTTCTCAGGAGGAGTCAGTATGTTCACACCAAATTTCTCACGGCTTTCTGACACCTGGGTGTCTGTCAAGCCTTTGAGTTTATGTAGTGGATCCATTCTTGGGGTGAGATGCTATTTTGCGTAATCTGAGGAGATTCTGCCGATTGTCTCACAGATATTTCGGTCAGGGTATGCGTCTCCGATGGCTGTGAATTCCCATCCGTCATCACAACGGCTGAGTTTTCCCATCACAAGCGCTGTGGCCCCCTTGTTTGTGGGATTGGATGACACCACAAATGTAGAGAACACCTTTCCTGCCTCGGAGGGTGTGCCTTCAAAGATGCGAAGTCTGGTATGGGGTATCTGCGAGAAATCCTCCTTGCCGCAATTGTTTAGGAAAAACCAAGCGCTCTTGATGACAGGCGAAGCAAGCGTGAGCCGAACTGAGATGACCTCATTGTCCATACTCTCTGTGTTTTCTGCACCTTTTCTGTCATCACCGCTATGGCTGAACGCTTTGTCGAATGAGTGATGCTTACCAACAGGGAGATTGTATCGCCTTAGGAAATCCGGGCGATAGAGCGGCGAGTATATGTGGTCAATCATTTTGCCATCCTTGTCAAACATGACAACACTCAGGTCGAGGTCAATCTCCTCGACTCTTCGCCCGAGACCAAGGAAGCCTTCGTTCTTGACAACCGCACCCCAGTTGCACCCCACACAAAATTCGGTGAGCGGGGTGCCGTTGTCCTTAACGAGTTTTATTTTCTGTCCTTTTTCAAGACTGCTTGACATGATGGAAATTTATTAGATACGCCTTTAAAACAATCAGGTATGTCTGATTGTTTTCAAGGCTCGTCGAAAGTCATCTCATCAAAACCGGCACTGTCAAACTCATCCTCATTGAACTCCGTTGAGCCATAGAAATCGTCGTCAAGATCAGTTGTGGCAGCCTGCGCTGCAGCCTTGGCGTCAATCTTCGCATCGAAGTCATCAAGGTCTATTGTCTGGTCAGGAGCCTCGCCCATGGCCACAGAGCACAGTGGCTCTATAAGATGCTTGCCAGGTACAGAGCGCTTCATCTCGATGAAAAATGAGCGGTCTGTCATATAGTCGAACACCCACACAAGTCTTTGCCCCTCATCTTCAATAAAGTCAATGAGGGGAGTGTCCTCCATGAGATAGACATCTTCTGAGGAGTCTGAACCCATATCCTCAAGAGATATCTCCTGCTCTCGTTCCCAGCCCTCATCACAGATGAAGAAAGAACTGAACTGGGTCTTGTCATAGCCCACGCTGTCACAGATGGCATTGCGGAGATCAAGGAATGTGGCGTCCGCATCAATCTGAATCTCGCGCTTGAAGTTGTCAACTTCATCAGAGACTATACGAAAATTATAAACCATATATTTTTGCGTGATTTATTTTGGGGTAAGTAGATAGGTGTTATCTGCTGCGAAAGTAATAACTTTTTTTCAATCCAAAAATAATTTGTGCAAAAATCTTCTGTCAAATTCTCATTTCCATTTCACTTCCAAGTCGCGCAGCAGTGTGGCTGAGGAGCCTGCAGAGCCTGTATGCTGCACGGCAAATGATGACCCTGCAGTGGGCAATACATTGGCGGACAGACTGACCGAAGGAAGAATCTCTGGATTCCCGGCAGTCACTTCGGGGGCATCTGTGGTGGCCGAGGCTGTCAGAAGCGACCCCTTGAGACCGATATTGATGTGGCATGGCGTGCGGTAGCAGCTAGAGGGCACTGATTCGCTCACAGGGGTGACTTCCCCATCTTCATAGCGGACAAGGGTGAATGTGACGGCCTTGTCGTAGTCAGGCCTGCGCTCGATTCGCAGTGCGTAGCCGGTCAGAGTCACGGGGTCGAATTTCACACATATATCCATGTATTGTCCTGTGGCACTTCCGAACCCTTGACCCGGTCCTTTGGCAGGCTCGGCTACAATCCTAAGATGCATCTCGCGGCTCGACTCGCGCGCCGGTGTATAGGAGAGCCGTGCTCCCTTTGTGGCCTGCACAAGTCCTATCCCGGTAGCAGCGTCATCGCCATGTCCATAATACCATCCGGTTCCCTCCTGAGCCTTCCAGTCGTGTAGGGATGTGTCAGCGGGCTTATAGATGTCGAAGTGCCAGAATCCTTTGCGGCCTGCTTCGTTGGTGCGGATTGGAATTTCGGCAAATG
The DNA here is from genome assembly GCA_023667285.1 of Muribaculaceae bacterium. Taxonomy (GTDB): domain Bacteria; phylum Bacteroidota; class Bacteroidia; order Bacteroidales; family Muribaculaceae; genus Duncaniella. The sequence goes on along the minus strand of JAMPAK010000002.1, from coordinate 23,390 downwards.
AGGTGTAGAGAGCAGCCTCAGGTGATGTGGGTGCTTTGTTTATCTTGCCGATGGATGCAGTCGCTCCTGTCCCGGTGGCTGTGTCGTTGTATCTTGGGAAGACTGACGCAGAGAGATAGTGGCCGGAATCACCCTTGGTCAAGTTGTATTGACGCGCAGCAACTCCGCATCCATGATAGACTGCCACTGAATCTGACAGGTCTTCAAGAGTCGAGCGATACCAGATGATGTAACTGTTGTCCAACTCATCTTTTCTGTCGAGGGCATATTCCACCTCGAGCGAATTCTTAGTCCTCTTAATCTCCGGGGTTGATTCAAATTTTGGCGCCGGAAGAAGATAAGGGGCTATCTTTAGCATAGTGGCACCTGAGAGTCCGTATGGTGAGGATGCTGATATGACTGCATCACTCTGTGTCGGGAATCTGTTGGTGCTAACGCCTTTAACCTTGCCATCCTCCCTGATGAGCGAAATGGTGGAGGGTGCATTCCAAGTCATATCGCTTGAAGGAGCCTCAACAGGATAATCCCCCCACAGACGTGCGGAGGCTGTCAGCAACACAGAGTCACCCAGTGCATCAAGATTCCCGGAGGAGGTCATCACCCTTAGGCTGACGGGGAGCGATGTGTATTTCCTCCCGGTACTGTTTTCTATTTCCTTAATAGTGGAGGCTTGTCCCAGCGGATCCCATCCGTCGTCACCGGCAAGTAGATTAAGGGTGTTGTAGATTATGGCGTTCTCTGTTGTTATCTTGAACGCATCAAGAATGGGCAGATTGGTGACATCTTTCCAGAGTTCGGGCCTGTCCACGTCTACGGTGACCTTACGTCCATTGAGAGAGACATTGCTCTGATAGCAGCGGATGGGTGAGGCATCGCGTGTCCACCGCAACTTTAAATTGGGGTCGTCTGAGGTGAAACGGGTATCTATCATGGTGAACGCACCCGGCATTTTGGTTAGATACTGTGTCCCGTCTGTGAGCGAGTGGATGTCACAGTTGAGAAATATGGCTCCCGTTGAGGCTGTCGAGTAAAATGGTTTGCCGCTATGAAATGTGAACCTGCAGTCGAGATATACACCAGAACCAGACAATGCATCATCGGTGCTCTCAAAGTAGCAGTCTTTATAGAGCGAACGCCTTGCTCCGACAAATGGACAGAGATTCAGGCGGCTGATAAATCGACAGTTTTTTGCAAACATGCGGTCTGTGTCCTGACATATTCCAAGTTGCGCCTGGACTATGGCATCACGGCGCTTCGCGCGGTTCTTTGACGGGTCTTTGGGATAGACAAGGTCGACATTGCAGTAGTTGCCGAAGGTCATGTTCTCTGTCTGCAGCGATTTGCCCAGGAAATGAATCATGGTATAATTCCCAAGTGCACCCTGAGTCTGACCGCGGTTCACGGCGAAGACTACATCCTCAGGGTTGTCAGCAAGACCGATAATGCTGAGCGTATCGCAGGCCACCTCCACCGCGAATGGTGCGGAGTTGGAGTTAGAGGAATTTCTTCTTATGGCAGGGTCGTCCGGATCATCAAGCCAGTATACAGAAGGCTCGACGAGAAGAGTGATGGACTTGGCGTCAGATGCTGTTATGGCCTCCAGGGCTTTGAGAGCATCATTGAACACATAGGGAGAAGTTGAATTCCTATCCGTGAGCAGGAGCGTGTTCTCCCCCAGGTCATAGTGACGGCCGGAGAAGGAGACAGTCTCAGCCGAAGAGGCGAGTGAGGATGCCACGAGGAGAGTGGCGATAAAGGCTGTTTTCATGGTTTTTGTCGAAGGTGTTAAGAAAAAAAGGCCTGAGGCTGTTGATGAGTATAGCCTCAGGCCGCTGTTGTCATGTGAATCTAATGTCAGACCTCAAGGTTGATGTTGAAACTCTCATTCCAGGGAAGACCGTCCTTGGCCACCTGCTCGAGGAATGGATCAGGATCGAACTCCTCAACGTTGTGGACGCCGGGTTTGGCCCACTTGCCTGTCAGGAACATCATGGCTCCAACCATGGCCGGGACACCTGTCGTGTAACTGACGGCCTGCATACCGGTCTCCTGATAGGCTGCCTCATGCGAGCAGTTGTTCCAGATGTAATAGGTGAGATGCTTCTTTTCCTTATCGAGGCCGGAGATGCGGCACCCTATAGATGTCTCTCCATGATAGTTCTCACCCAGGTCCTGCGGGTTGGGAAGGACTGCCTTAAGGAACTGGAGCGGGACAATCTTCTGGCCATTGTAGTCCACCTCATCTATACGAGCCATTCCGATGTTCTGGATGACACGCAGGTGTGTTAGGTATTCCTGCCCGAAGGTCATCCAGAAACGAGCACGCTTGATGGAGGGATAGTTCTTTACAAGGCTCTCAAGTTCCTCGTGATACAGCAGATAGCTCTCGCGCTCACCGATGTTTGGATAGGTGAGGGTCTTGTGGATTTCGAGCGGGCCTGTGGTGATCCATTTGCCGTCCTGATAGTAGCGGCCATTCTGGGTTATCTCGCGGATGTTGATTTCGGGATTGAAATTTGTGGCGAAAGCCTTGCCATGGTCACCTCCGTTGCAGTCGACGATGTCGAGATACTCCATTTCCGAGAAATAGTGCTTGGCGGCATAAGCCGTGAAGACTCCTGACACACCCGGGTCAAATCCACACCCGAGAATGGCGGTAAGACCCGCATCCTCAAAGCGCTTCTTATAGGCCCATTGCCATGAGTACTCAAAGTGAGCCACATCCTTGGGCTCATAGTTTGCAGTGTCGAGATAGTTGACACCACAGATGAGACAGGCGTCCATGATGGTGAGATCCTGATAGGGGAGAGCCACGTTGATGACAAGCGCGGGTTTGTGACGGTTGAAAAGCTCAACCAACTGGGGGACACTGTCGGCGTCAACCACGTCTGCTGAAATGTTGGGTTTGCCGATGGCCTCGACAACGGCCTCACATTTCTTGCGAGTGCGAGACGCAATGACAATCTCAGTGAACACCTCGGGGTGCTGGGCACATTTGTGAGCCACCACGGTACCTACACCGCCGGCTCCTATAATTACAACTTTTGCCATATCTCAGGTAAGAAGGGTTAGTCTCTTTGGTTGCCAAAAAAACGGAGAAGATAGAGGAACAGGTTGATGAAGTCAAGGTAGAGCGAGAGGGCTCCGATTGTGGCCAGATGTCCTACCATAGATGAGGGTGCATACTGTGCCATCTGTTTGATCTTCTGAGTGTCCCATGCAGTCAGGCCCACGAAAATCAACACACCTGCTATCGAGATGATCCAGTCGAGGGTCGATGAGTGGGTGAAGATGTTTACCAATGAAGCGATGATGAGTCCTATGAGTGCATAGAACAGGAAGTTGCCCCATTTAGTGAGATCCTGTGTGGTGAAATAGCCATATACGCTCATTGCACCGAATGTCCCGGCACAGATGAAGAAGGTCTTGGCTATGGAGGTGGCGGTGTAGACAAGGAATATTGGCGCCAGAGCCATTCCGTTGACTGCGGCAAAGACATAGAAGAGCAGCGTCGCTGTCAGCGAACTCATCTTGGTGATGCGGGCAGAGAGCATCACAACAATCACAATCTCTGCGATAAACAGTCCCCAGTAGAACCATGAATTGGATGCCATGAACTGCATGTAAGAGACGGATGTTGAGCAGAAGAGAGAGATGAAGGCTGTCACAAGAAGCCCCAGTGTCATCTTGAGATATACGAGCCTCATCACAGATGAGGTGGTCTTCGCTATCTGTCCGGCTTGGTTGCCGCTATTTGATGTCCCGTAGTAGGGGGGTGGAGTTTTGCTTGGTTCGTACATTGTTTTTCAGTAAAAGTGTTGTTTTTATTTAGACATTCTAAAGAACATAAAGTTTAATCTGATCACATACGTTCAGGAACGTTGATTCCAAGCAGCGACATTCCGGTCTTAATGACACGGGCGGTCTGTCGGCTCAGTTCAAGACGCATTGTGCGCACTGCCACATCCTCTTCCTTGAGGATGGAGCAATCGTGATAGAACTGGTTGTATGTCTTTACAAGGTCGTAGATGTATTTTGCTATCTCGGCGGGCGAGTAAGTGCGTCCGGCAGCCTGAACCACGTTGGGGAAGTCTGAAAGCGCCTGTATCAGAGTGATCTCACGTTCGCCGGGGATAACATTGTCATAGGGAGCCTCAGGGAGTTTCTCAGCCTCAGCCTTGCGGAGGACAGAGCGGATACGGGCATAGGTGTATTGGATGAACGGTCCGGTGTTACCGTTGAAGTCGATGCTCTCTTTGGGGTTGAAGGTGATGTTCTTGCGGGGATCAACCTTCAAGAGGAAGTATTTGAGCGCTCCAAGACCCACCATTTCTGAGATATCTTCTATCTCGCCTGGTGTAAGACCGTCGAGTTTGCCCAGTTCCTCTGACACTGTACGCGCCGTTGAGACCATATCGTCCATGAGATCATCGGCATCCACTACAGTTCCCTCACGCGACTTCATCTTGCCTTCAGGGAGCTCGACCATGCCATATGAGAAATGGACAAGGCCTTTGCCCCAACTGAATCCGAGGCGGTCAAGGAGTATTGAGAGCACTTGGAAGTGATAGTTCTGCTCATTTCCCACAACATATATCATCTTGTCGATGGGATAGTCGCGGAAACGAAGCTTGGCGGTGCCTATATCCTGGGTCATATAGACCGAGGTGCCGTCACTGCGCAGCAGGAGCTTATGGTCAAGACCCTCATCGGTGAGGTCAGCCCAGACAGAACCGTCCTCTTTGCGGTACATCTTGCCGGCAGCCAGTCCCTCAAGCACCTTCTCCTTGCCTTCGAGATAAGTGTCGCTCTCATAGTAAATCTTGTCGAAATAGACACCCATCCTCTTGTATGTGACGTCAAAGCCGTCATAAACCCACTTGTTCATCATCTCCCAGAGTCCGCGGACTTCAGGATCTTTGGCTTCCCACTTCACGAGCATCTCGCGGGCCTCTTTCATGAGAGGGGATGCGGCCTTAGCCTCCTCCTCTGTCATGCCTTTGGCCATCAACTCCTTAACCTCTTCCTTGAAGTGTTTGTCAAAGAGTACATAGAAGTCGCCTATGAGATGGTCGCCCTTCTTGCCTGTCAACTCAGGAGTGGCACCGTTGCCCCACTTCTGCCATGCCAGCATTGACTTGCAGATGTGGATGCCGCGGTCGTTGACGATATTTGTCTTTATCACACGGTTGCCACAGGCTTTCAGAATCTCAGAGAGGGAGAATCCCAGAAGATTGTTTCTGACATGCCCGAGATGAAGGGGTTTGTTGGTATTGGGCGACGAGTACTCCACCATTATCAGTGGGGAGTCTGCCCCTGCAGGTGTCAAACCATAGTCGGGTGTGGAGGATATATGAGAGAGGACACCGTTCCAGAAACGGGGGGATACGGTGAGGTTGAGGAATCCTTTGACTGCATTGAATTTCTCAATGGCAGGCTCATTTGCAACAAGCCATTCACCAATGGCTGTGGCTACAGTCTCAGGCGCTTTTCGAGCGGCTTTGACCCACGGAAAGACCACGACGGTAAGATTGCCCTCAAACTCTTTGGGGGTGTCCTGGGGTACGATTGACTCAGGAGTCGTCTCTACGCCGTAGAGTTCTTTGACGGCGCGAGACACGGCCTGAGCGATAATGCTATCTATCGACATTTCTCTATTGATGATTGATTTCTGCTATATCTTGCAAAGTTACAAAAAAATGTCGAATGGGCTATCATCTGAGTGTGATTTAGCGTGATTTAGCGTCATTGTTGGGTAAATTATGTGGATTTATCCCCGGTCATTCATGTCGCCACGGCGCGGATAGGGTGACCCTTTGAGCAGCAGACGCAGTGCGGTGTTGTGGGTGAAATATGCCCATACCCAGTTGGTAAGCACATTTAGCTTGTTGCGCATACCAAGCAGTGAGATAAGATGTATGAACATCCATGCCATCCACGCGAGCCACCCTCTCAGCACAGTTCCGCCACCGAGTTCAGCTACGGCACGATTGCGGCCAATTGTGGCCATAGAGCCTTTGTCATGATACTTGAACGGTCCGTTGTCGCACCCGGTGTTGAGACGATCGGCCAGATAGCGACCCTGCTGGATGGCCACCTGAGCTAGTTGAGGGAGTCCGCGTGGATATTTTTCGCTGGAAAAATATCCGATGTCGCCGATGGCAAACACATCCTCACACCCTTTGACACGACAACATTCATCAGTCGAGAGCCGGCCGCCGGGACCTCGGAGTGAGACACCCTCGGCCACTCCGGTTATCTCAAAAGGAACACCTTTGACACCTGCTGTCCATATCACCATTCCCACAGGGAGCTCTTGTCCATCGTCGAGAGTTATGATATTGCCTTTGTAACTCTTCATGGTTCTTCCAAGGCGCACCTCGACCATGAGATGAGTGAGATCGCGCAAAGCGGTGTCTGAGGATTTCTCACTCATAGCCCTGAGCAGACGGTCTGCTCCCTCAAAGAGATGTATGGTCATATCCTCAGGATTAATCTCTGGGAACTCCTTGGGGATGACATAGCGCTTCACCTCACCTATAGCACCTGCAATCTCCACTCCGGCCGGGCCTCCGCCAATGACAGCGAAACTCAACATTTGCCGTTGTCGCTCCCGGTCTTTCTCCGTAGCTGCCATCTCACACCTGTAGAGAATCTCATTGCGCAGACGGATGGCCTCGTCCATTGACTTGAGGGTATAGACCTCATCTATCAGTTCAGGTGAGGAGAAGAAATTGTTTGTGCTCCCTAGCGACACTACAAGTTTGTCATAACTGATGTCGCCGGTGTCTGTGCTGACGACCTTGCGTGACACATCCACACTCTTCACGCATCCGAGATGAAACCGTGAGCCGTCGTCGGTCGAATGGCGCATCTCGCGCCTGAACGGGAATGAGATATCTGTCGGGTCGAGTCCTGAGGATGCCACCTGATAGAGCAAAGGAGGAAAGCCATGGAAATTGTTGCGGTCGACAAGAACAATCTCATAGCGTGAGGAATCGATTTTCTTTATAAAGTTAAGCCCGGCGAAACCTCCACCGAGCACAACTATTCTTTCTTTAGACATAAGCGTCAGTCAGGTTTATTTCATTGTTTGACGGAGTGATTATATAATTAAGACAATCGGGCCGCCGGGATTGTTGATTCCTCAATGAAAAAATGCTGTAGCGCTATGAGATGTCAGTCTGTGTGGAGAGTGTGCCCTGAGCATGTGACCACACGAGCCGGAAACTGCTCTACGAGATTCATGTTGTGAGTAGCCATGACTACTGCCGTCCCGGTGCGGGCAATTTCATGCAGACGGCTAACTATTGACTCTCCGGTGGCCGGATCAAGATTGCCCGTAGGCTCATCGGCCAGGACCAGCGGCGGATTGTTGAGCAGCGCACGGGCTATCACCAGACGCTGCTGCTCTCCACCTGAAAGTTCGTGGGGATACTTATAATGTTTGTTGAGCATCCCTACACTCGACAACACCTCATCTACACGCTCCTTAATTGCAGCCTTGTCCTTCCATCCGGTTGAGCGAAGCACGAAGTTGAGGTTCTCGCGCGCAGAGCGGTCTGAGAGCAGCCGGAAATCCTGGAAGACTATCCCTATCTTGCGCCTCAAATATGGAATCTGAGAGCGGCGGATGGAGCGAAGGTCATAGTCGAGCACCCGCGCCTCGCCTGAGGCCACCGGTATATCCGCATAAAATGACTTGAGCAGGCTTGACTTACCGCTGCCAACCTTGCCTATGAGATACAGAAACTCTCCCGGCTCAACACGCAGGGTTGCACCCTTTAGCGCTATGAGCGAGTCGCGGTTTATCTGTACGTTGCGATAGTCGATGACCGGCTCCATAAGTTGAAAAATAAGTTGAAATCGTTTGAGTATTTGTGCTGATGACAGAAGAGGGGTCAGTTGCCCATCTCAGACATGAACTTGATGTGGGCCAGGCGAATCTCATCTTCGGTGAAATCGCTTCCAAACTCCCTATATGCCGGGTTGAGGTCGTCGGTCTCGTTCTCGCGGAAGAAGTCAAAGAATTCCTCCTGTGAGTCCTCGTCGATAATTTCGTTGATATAGTAATCTATGTTGATTTTGAAACCTGAGTATACGATTCCCTCAATGTCGTCCAGAAGTTCGGAAAACTCTAATCCCTTAGCCTTGGCTATCTCCGGGAGAGGAATCTTGCGGTCTATGAGTTTTATGATGAACTGCTTGGTGGACTTCTCATCAGGAATAGTGCGCACCTTCATGTCCTCCGGGCGGTCAATCTCGTTCTCGTCTACATATCGGCGGATTAAGTTGACAAACTCCTCACCATACCTCTTGGCCTTTCCCTGACCCACACCGGGGATGCTTTGAAGTTCCTCGAGGGTGATGGGATATGTCGTGGCCATAGCCTCGAGCGATGGATCCTGAAAAATCACATAGGGAGGGAGGTCAAGCTTACGGGCCACCTTCTTGCGCAAGTCCTTGAGTATGCTGAACAGTTCGGTGTCAGCAGCTCCTGAGGCGCTGTTCTTGGCCAGGTCAGGTTCAGGCTCATCTGAGAACTCTGAGTCCTCAACAACCTTAAATGACTCCGGTTTGGCAAGGAATTTCTTTCCCTTTGCAGTCACCTTGAGCAGACCGTAGTTCTCTATGTCGCGGTCAAGGTAGCCCGACTGCACGGCTTGGCGTATGACAGCCGAGATAAGACGCTCGTCGGCGCCGCTCTCGCAGCCAAACACTTCGAGGTCCTCATGGCCGTAGGAGCGGACATTGGCGGTGGTGCGTCCCAGGAGGACGTCCGTCACATGGTCCGCTTTGAACTTTTCTTTCAGAGCGATAACTGTCTCCAGTACCGCACACAAATCATCTTTAGCTTCCACTTTTTTCTTTGGATTTAGACAGTTGTCACAATTCTGACAGTTTTCCACATGATACTGTTCACCAAAATAGAAGAGGAGTGAACGGCGACGACACGAGCTTGACTCGGCGTAGCCTTGCGTCTCAAGCAATAATTGGCGGCCTATCTCCTGTTCCGCCACAGGTTTCCCCTGCATGAACTTCTCCATCTTCTGGAGGTCCTTGAGGGAATAGAACGTTATACATTTTCCTTCGCCACCGTCTCTGCCTGCTCGGCCCGTCTCCTGATAGTATCCCTCAAGCGACTTGGGGATATCATAGTGGATCACAAACCTCACGTCCGGCTTGTCAATGCCCATGCCGAATGCTATTGTGGCTACGATCACGTCGACCTGCTCCATCAGAAATGCATCCTGATTGGCGCTTCGTGTGGCCGGGTCCATTCCGGCATGATAGGGGAGAGCCTTGATGCCGTTGACCTTGAGAAGTTCTGACAGTTCCTCTACGCTTTTGCGGCTCAGGCAGTAGATGATTCCTGACTTGCCCGGGTTTGAGCGTATGAACCGTATGATGTCCTTATCAATCGAGGATGTCTTCGGACGGATCTCATAATAGAGGTTCTCGCGGTTGAACGACGACTTGAAGACCACAGCATCGGTCATCCCGAGGTTTTTCTGGATGTCGTGTTGCACCTTTGGAGTGGCTGTTGCTGTGAGCGCTATGACAGGCCTCACGTTTATTACATTGATTATGGGGCGGATGTTACGATATTCCGGCCTGAAGTCGTGGCCCCACTCGGAGATACAGTGGGCCTCGTCCACGGCATAGAACGAGATGGGGACGCTCCGCAGAAAATCAATGTTCTCTTCCTTGGTGAGCTGCTCAGGTGCGACATAGAGGAGTTTTGTTCGCCCCTCCTTGATGTCGGTCTTCACAAGGTCGATTGATGCCTTGGAGAGCGAAGAGTTGAGGAAGTGGGCCACATGGTCTGTCTCGCTGTAATGGCGGATGGCATCGACCTGATTCTTCATCAGGGCGATGAGGGGTGAAATCACTATGGCCGTTCCCTCCAATAGCAGTGCCGGCAGTTGGTAGCAAAGAGACTTACCGCCGCCGGTGGGCATCAGGACAAAGACATCGCGACCGTCCATGAGGTTGCTGATGATGGCTTCCTGATGGCCTTTGAACGAGTCAAATCCGAAATGCTCCTTGAGTGCATTCTGAAGGGTGTGGGTCATGGTGATTGAGGATATCGGTGAAAAAAATGAGGGGAGTTATGTATCTGTGAAAATCATCAGGAGCAGCCAGCGTCAGCCTATGTAGGCTTTGTTGACCTTCTCTTCCGCAAATTCGCGGGTGATGGTGAGTTCCTTGATTTTCTTTGAGGGTGTCTCAAACATCGGGTCTACCATAATGGTCTCCACAATGGTGCGCAGACCACGGGCTCCGAGTTTGTATTCGATGGCCTTGTCAACGATAAATTCCAGTGTCTCAGGAGTGAATGTCAGTTTGACGCCATCCATGGAGAAAAGTTTCTCATACTGGCGTATAATGGCATTCTTAGGCTCGGTGAGCACTTTCAGCAGGGCTGCACGGTCCAATGGGTCGAGATGAACCAGTACCGGCAGACGACCGATGATTTCCGGGATGAGTCCGAACGACTTGAGGTCCTGAGGCGCTACATACTGCAGGTAATTGTCGCTGTTGACCTTCGAGCGTGTGTTCTGACCTGTGAAGCCCACTACGTGTGTGTTCAGCCTGTGGGCAATCTTGCGCTCGATGCCGTCAAAGGCACCTCCACAGATGAACAGGATGTTCTTGGTATCGACAGCAATCATCTTCTGTTCCGGATGCTTGCGTCCGCCGTTCGGTGGGACGTTGACCACCGAGCCCTCAAGCAGTTTCAACAGCCCCTGTTGCACACCTTCGCCTGACACATCGCGAGTGATGGAGGGATTGTCACCCTTGCGGGCTATCTTATCTATCTCATCAATAAAGACAATGCCGCGTTCTGCCTTGGGCACATCATAGTCCGACGCCTGAAGCAGACGCACCAGCAGGCTCTCGATATCCTCGCCAACATATCCTGCCTCTGTGAGAACAGTTGCGTCGACAATGGCGAAAGGCACATCAAGCAGTCGGGCTATAGTCTTGGCTATAAGTGTCTTGCCGGTGCCGGTGGGTCCCACCATGATGATGTTGCTCTTCTCAATGTCCACCTCATCGTCCGCCTGAGACAGACGTTTGTAGTGGTTGTACACAGCCACAGAAAGATATTTCTTAGCATCATCCTGACCTATGACATATTGGTCCAGGAAGTTGCATATCTCCTGAGGAGTGGGCAGTTTCTTTGTTTTGGCGCTCTCCTTGCCCCCCTTCGCCGCCTTCTTGGACGCCGCAGCGGGATCTGTGTCAGCAAAGTAGTCCTTAAGGAGACCCTCAATCTGCTGGACACAGTCGCTGCAGATATAGGTCTCACCCAGTGGCGAGGGCACTAGTATGTCTGTGTATGAGGGTTCCTTCCCGCAGAAGGAACACTTCACACCATGACCATTGTTAGATTTCTTAGCCATTTATGGATTCGCTGGGTTTCTCCCCGTTCTCAATCGCGGGGTCACTGTTATTTTCCTCGTCTTTCCGGGGATAGAGAATGGTGTCGACCATGCCGTAGTCCTTGGCCTCCTGCGCTGTCATCCAGTAGTCGCGGTCAGCGTCTGCCTCGATTTTCTCGAGCGACATCCCAGAATGGTCTGCTATAATCTTGTAGAGCTCAGCCTTATACTTGAGAATCTCTCGGGCTGTGATCTCGATGTCAGAAGCCTGTCCCTGGACTCCACCGAGGGGCTGATGGATCATCACACGGGAGTGGGGGAGTGCCATGCGCTTTCCCTGGGCTCCGGCCACAAGGAGGACTGCGGCCATTGAGGCTGCCATGCCGATGCAGATGGTTGATACATCGCTCTTGATGTGCTGCATGGTGTCATAGAGGCCAAGGCCGGCTATGACTGATCCACCGGGTGAATTGAGATAGATATTGATATCCTTCCCCGGGTCCACTGAGTCTAGATAGAGGAGCTGGCCCTGCACCACAGTGGCAGTGTAATCGTTTACATCTGTGCTGAGGAAGATGATACGGTCCATCATGAGACGTGAGAACACATCCATCTGTGCCACGTTGAGCTGACGCTCCTCGATGATGGTGGGTGAAATATATGAGGATGTGATTGCGGCTCTTGAGGCTGCGGTGTATTGGTCGAGTGCAAGCCCGTTCATCCCAAGATGATGGACAGCATAGTTTCTGAAGTCATTGTTCATAGTTCGCATTTCTTGTTTTGTAATGTAAAATTACAAATTTTCCGTGTGAAATGCAAATATGTCTGTGAATTTTTTTGTGCTGTCTTTATCATTCGGTCAAATGTGAGAAGAAATGCCAGATGGCTATTCCTCCGGAGACACTGACATTCAGTGAATGTTTCACTCCCTGCTGGGGAATCTCGATGCACACTCCACAGCGGTCCACAACCTCCTGTGCTACCCCGTTCACCTCATGCCCCAGGACAAGGGCATATCTCTTTCCCGTCTCCGGGACAAAGTCCTGGAGCTGCACGCTCCCCTTCACCTGCTCAAGGCAACAAACCTCATGGCCTGAGGCAATGAGATCATTGACACAGCCCAGAGTCGACTCATAATACCTCCATGCCACGGAATCCTCAGCGCCTAGCGCAGTCTTGTGAATCTCCGTCGAAGGCGGGCATGCCGTGATGCCACAGAGGGCTATCCCCTCGACTGCAAAGGCGTCACAGGTGCGGAAGATGGCGCCGATGTTGTTGAGGCTGCGAATGTTGTCGAGCACAATGACGAGGGGAATCTTTTTCTGAAGCTTGTATTCCTCTATGCTGACGCGGCCAAGGTCCCAGATGGTTTTCTTTTCCATAGGATTGCTAAGATGTGGATGAAATGCATTGTATATGAATAAAGCCCGGTGGGAAATTGCTTTCCTTCCGGGCTTGTTCTCTTTCAGGCAAATGTGTGGTTTATGCCTCTGCGGGCTTCACATTGATGAACTTACGTCCTTCCTTGCCTACGGTGAACACGACAACTCCGTCGATGAGGGCGAAAAGTGTGTGGTCCTTGCCCATGCCTACGTTGAGGCCGGGGTGGTGCACTGTGCCGCGCTGACGCTTGATGATGTTGCCGGCCTTGCAAACCTGTCCACCGAAAATCTTGATACCGAGTCGTTTGCTTTCTGACTCACGGCCGTTCTTAGAACTGCCGACACCTTTTTTATGTGCCATTTCTTTTTCTGATTTTGGGGATTAAGCAACTACTTCTTTAATTAAGACTTTGGTGAAGAACTGGCGATGACCATTCTTGCGGCGATAGCCCTTGCGGCGTTTCTTCTTGAAGACGATCACCTTGTCGCCCTTCACGAGGGGGGTGAGAACCTGGCAAACCACCTTTGCTCCTTCGAGCACGGGGGCGCCTACCTTTACGGTGTCATCGGACTGAGCGAGGAGGACGCGGTCGAATTCTACAGTGTCTCCTTCTTTAGTTGCATCGCCGAGATAGTGAACATACAGGAACTTCTCAGGCTCTGCCTTGAACTGCTGTCCCTGGATTTCTACAATTGCGTACATCTGTTAATGATTGTATTACAGGTTATTCCATCGGGCGAGGCTCCCTCCCCGGTGGGGGCGGTTGCGCTGCTTAACGAGCCCGTTGTGGCTAAATCGGATGCAAAATTAGTGTTTTTAATCCACACATACAAGAATTTACGTTAAAAATTTTGTCATCCTGCGGTTATTTCATGTTTTTTTGGTTACTTTGCACTTGAAAACTGCGAACAATAATGCACAACGATAGGGAAAAGCTCACAGAACTCAGCTCGATGCCCGTGGGGCGCCTTTTATGGAAATATAGCTTGCCTGCCATCGTAGGTATGATGGTGACCGCATTATATAATGTGGTGGACCGCATCTTTATCGGGCAGGGGGTCGGTCCTGAGGCCATTGCCGGGCTAGCCATAACATTTCCTGTCATGAACCTGTCTGCCGCCCTGGGCGTACTGATTGGCGCAGGCGGCTCGGCCAGGATCTCTATCCTACTTGGCGCCAAGGACTATGCCGGAGCCTCGCGCACACTCGGAAATGCTCTAGTCACGCTCGCTTGCATCATCGTTGTCTATCTGAGCATCTTCGCCATATTCATCGATGAGATTCTCACGGCCTTTGGCGCAAGTGACGTGACTCTCCCATACGCCCGCGATTTCATGCTATATATCCTCCCGGGCATGTTGATGACTAACTTCGCCTTCACATTCAATAATTTCATGAGGGTGTCAGGCTATCCTGTCAAGGCCATGGTGACTATGTTTATCGGTGCCGGACTCAACGCATGTCTGGCCCCGCTATTCATCTTCAAGTTTGACATGGGCATAAAGGGGGCCGCTATCGCAACAGATATCTCCATGCTTGTGTCAGCCATTTTCGTGATGGCTCATTTCTTCAACACCCGGAGCAATCTCAAATTTTTGAACGATAGGAGCATGTATATCCCCTCGTTAAAGATAATCTTCCCCATCATAGCCATCGGAGCTGCCCCAAGCCTCGTCAATGCCGCAGCCTGTTTCATCAATGTCATAATCAATAAGTCTCTTTATTTATATGGTGGAGATATTGCTGTAGGAGCTGCCGGAATCTTTACCTCCTACACCTCGCTCATGACCATGGTTGTAGTTGGCCTCTGCCAGGGAATGCAGCCAATCCTTGGATATAATTATGGTGCAAGGCTCCTCCACAGGCTTCGACGTACATACTGGTTAGCCATCGGGGCTGCCACTATTGTCGTGACAACAGGCCAGGTTTTCGGTCTGACAATTCCCGGCTATATAGCCAGGGCGTTCACGACGGATGAGCACTTGATAGCCGAGACCGTAAGATGCCTCTCCATAGCCATGACCTGTTTCTGTGTGGTGGGATTTCAGGTGGTTTCCACGACACTGTTTCAGTCGCTTGGCAAGGCTGGCGCTTCAGTGTTCCTCTCGCTCACGCGCCAGGTCCTGTTCCTTATCCCTCTTCTTTTGCTGCTCCCTGACCGCTACGGACTCGACGGCGTGTGGGCTTCATTCCCCATTTCTGACCTCCTGGCCACGATTGTGACGGTAGTGATGGTGGCACATCTGCTTATGAAAATCAATCGCGCCACAACAACCCAAGGCACCCTTGTAATGTCTGAAAAATAATGTCGCTCCCACTATATCTCGCAAAAAAAATTCCCCTTTCCATCCGTCGTAGTAAAAGTGGGGGGATAGGGGTGGCTGTGACCGGCATAGCCCTCTCGGTGATTGTGATGGTTTTGTCGGTCTCTATCATGTCGGGGTTTAGAGACGAGATTCGCCATAAGATAACAGGCTTCGACTCCCAGCTGACAGTCCTTCCTCGTGGTGTGCCTAAGAGTGTATCACCATGGATATCAGCCTCAAAGATGTCAGCAATCACCGAACTCCTCCCCGAAGGGATCTCCGCTGATTTGACCATGAGGCAGCCCGCTATAATGAAATCTACCGACGATTTCTCCGGCGTTGTTGTAAAGGGGGCTGGGGCGCACGATAAGGACTTCCTCAAGGATAATATGGTCAAAGGTGTCATTCCTGACTATAGTGCCGACTCAACACTCTATCAAATACTGGTCTCATCCATAACAGCCTCAAGCCTGGGGCTGGACCTCGGCGACCGTATAGACACATATTTCATGGGAGGAGATGTGTATAGAGCCAGGAGACTGAAGATTGCAGGAATCTATGATACTCATTTCTCTGACTATGACCGACATATTGTGTATGCCTCGATGCCGATGTTGAGAAATCTGGTCTCGATGCCTGACTCAGCCGGGATGCTAGTGGAGATAAACGGCCTGAGTGACGAACAGATAGACCCTGTGGCCTCCAATCTCTCTGACCGTCTCCTTCAGGATTATTACTCCGATCCAACGGGACTTCCGCTTGGAGTCAGCAACATACATCATTCTGCCGCACTCTATTTCAACTGGCTGGCGCTTCTCGACACAAATGTGGCAATCATCCTGTCGCTGATGGCTCTTCTCTCGGCCCTCACGCTCATCTCGGCACTCTTCATCCTTACACTCCGCCGAGTCAACATGATAGGCATCCTGAAGGCCATCGGCGCCTCAAACAGGCTCGTTAGACAGACTTTTATTCTCATGGCCCTCCGCATCCTCACAATAGGGCTTCTCATCGGCGACGCAGTATCCCTCAGCATCATCCTCCTGCAGAGATCTACCCGAATGATTCCGCTCAATCCGGAGGCTTATTATCTCGACCACGTACCCATGGCACTCGAATGGGGTGTGATACTGCAACTTAACATTGCCATTTTTGTCTTCTCATTCCTTATTCTGCTCCTTCCCTCAGGCATTATTGCCACAATCTCGCCCTCGAGAGCCATAAATTATGAGTGAAAGAGTATGAAATTTTGGTAAAGTTGGCCAAAAAGATTGACAAAAGAGCGAAAAATAACTATCTTTGCAAATCACAACAAGGCAACCCCTTGTTGTTACTCGGAACAATTACAAAAATTATCAATACTAATTATTAAAATGAAAAGAGTCTATACGTTTGGAGACGGCAAGGCTGAGGGTAATGCCTCAATGCGCAATCTCCTTGGCGGCAAAGGTGCGAACCTTGCCGAGATGAATCTGCTCGGTATGCCGGTGCCTCCCGGTTTCACCATCACCACAGAGGTCTGCACCGAGTATACTCAGTATGGCCGCGATGAAGTTGTGAAGCGTCTTGACAAAGATGTACACGCTGCCATCGAGCATGTAGAGAAACTCACCGGCAAGAAGTTCAATGACCCCTCCAATCCTCTTCTCGTTTCTGTCCGTTCAGGTGCCCGCGCATCTATGCCCGGCATGATGGACACTGTGCTAAACCTCGGTATGAACGATGCCACTGTGGAGTCGCTGGCTGAGAAGAGCGGCAACCCTCGTTTCGCATGGGACAGCTACCGTCGCTTCGTACAGATGTATGGCGACGTTGTGCTCGGCATGAAGCCCAAGTCGAAGACCGACATCGATCCCTTCGAGGAGATCATGGACAAGGTTAAGGAGGAGAAGGGTGTCAAACTCGACACAGACCTGAACGTCGACGACCTTAAGCAGCTTGTCAAACTCTTCAAGGCTGCTGTGAAGGAATATACAAAGAAGGATTTCCCTGACGACGCTTGGGAACAGTTGTGGGGCGGCATCTGTGCTGTCTTCGACTCATGGATGAACGAGCGTGCCATCCTCTATCGCCGCATGAACCAGATTCCAGAAGAGTGGGGGACTGCTGTCAATGTCCAGGCGATGGTTTATGGCAATATGGGCGACAACTCAGCGACAGGTGTAGCCTTCAGCCGTGACGCCGCCACCGGTGAGAACATCTTTAACGGCGAATACCTCATCAACGCTCAGGGCGAGGATGTGGTGGCCGGTATCCGCACACCTCAGCAGATCACCGTTGAGGGTTCACGCCGCTGGGCTGCACTCCAGGGCATATCAGAGGCCGAGCGCGTGGCAAAATATCCCTCACTCGAAGAGTCAATGCCCATATGTGCTGCCGAACTCATCTCCATCGCAGGCAAACTCGAGGACTACTATAAGGACATGCAGGATATGGAGTTCACCATTCAGGACGGCAAACTCTGGATGCTCCAGACCCGCAACGGCAAGCGCACCGGCGCTGCCATGGTCAAGATTGCCATGGATCTTCTCCGCGCAGGCGAGATTGATGAGAAGACTGTACTCCTCCGAATGGAGCCCCAGAAACTCGACGAACTCCTCCACCCGGTGTTCGACAAAAACGCCCTCAAGCGTGCAAAGGTTGTGGCCAAGGGTCTCCCCGCATCTCCCGGTGCAGCCTGCGGTCAGATTGTCTTCTCTGCTGACGAGGCCGAGTCTTGGGCTGAGAAGAAGCGTAAAGTTGTCCTTGTCCGCATCGAGACCTCTCCTGAGGATCTCCGTGGCATGGCAGTTTCTCAGGGCATCCTGACAATGCGTGGCGGTATGACATCTCACGCTGCTGTCGTAGCCCGCGGCATGGGCAAGTGCTGCGTATCTGGCGCTGGCGAAATCCGTGTCGATTACAAGGCTAAGACCGTCGAGATGGGCGGTAAGACATATAAGGAGGGTGATTGGATCTCACTCAACGGTTCAACAGGCGATGTTTACGACGGACAAGTCCCCACAACCGATCCCGAACTTGGAGGCGACTTCGGCGCAATCATGAACCTTGCAGCCAAATATACAAAGACACTTGTCCGCACTAACGCTGACTCACCTCGCGATGCTAAGAAGGCTCGCGAATTCGGCGCCCAGGGCATCGGTCTCTGCCGTACAGAGCACATGTTCTTCGAGGGTGACCGCATCAAGGCTGTCCGCGAGATGATTCTTTCATCTGATGTAGAGGGACGTCGCCGTGCACTAGCCAAGCTCCTCCCCATGCAGCGTGGAGACTTCGAAGGTATCTTTGAGGCAATGGATGGCTATGGAGTCACAATCCGCCTCCTTGATCCCCCGTTGCACGAGTTTGTGCCTCATCAGACAGCCACACAGAAGGAACTCGCTGAGGAAATGGGTCTCACACTTGAGGAAGTAAAGGCTAAGGTAGACTCTCTCGAAGAGTTTAACCCAATGCTCGGTCACCGTGGCTGCCGTCTTGGCATCACATATCCCGAGATCACCGAGATGCAGACCCGTGCCATCATCGAGGCGGCTCTCGCAGTGAAGGCCCGTGGCATCGACGTCCATCCTGAGATTATGATTCCTCTCGTAGGCTCACTCAAGGAGATTCAGAACCAGGCTGAGGTGATCCACCTCACTGCAGCCAAGGTGTTTGAGGAAGTTGGCCACACCGTGACCTACAAGGTTGGTACCATGATTGAGGTTCCCCGTGCAGCCCTCGTAGCCAACCAGATTGCAGAGGTAGCCGAGTTCTTCTCATTTGGCACCAATGACCTCACCCAGATGACATTCGGATTCTCGCGCGATGACGCACCCAAGTTCCTTAAGTTCTACAAGGAACATGGCATCATCAAAACTGATCCCTTCGAGGTCCTCGACCAGGAGGGCGTAGGCCAGCTCGTAGAGATGGGTGTCAAGAAAGGCCGCTCCACCAACCCCGATCTCAAGGTCGGCATCTGTGGGGAACATGGAGGTGAACCCTCGTCAGTGAAGTTCTGCGCCAAGCTTGGCATGAACTACGTCTCATGCTCACCCTTCCGTGTGCCTATCGCCCGCGTCGCAGCGGCCCAGGCTGCCATCGAAGATTAAGCGGTTAACGCTCTATAACAGACAGTTAGGCTGTAACTCGCCAATAAAAAGGCGGTTACAGCCTAATGTATTCTTAGGGGGTTCGTTCATTTGGCATCACTTTGTGAGTCCAAATGCGCGGAAAAGTGTACAGAATGTGACACACTTTTTTGAGGTCTGTGTACAGCCGTGTACAGATGCGTGTACAAGCCGTAATGTTCAGTGGCAACGATTGATATAGAATTTTTCAAACAAGAATATTAACAAACAATAGGAACACAGAAGACATGGCAACATTCAAACCCACTGTGCGCGGTGAGCGCAAGGACGGATTCTTGCAGGTCTATATCCGCGTTACCCACAACCGGTGCCACGGATACATCAAGACCGACAAGATGGTCACACGAAAGGAGCTGACCAAGACCAACGAGATTAAAGACCCCTATGTGCAGAACTACTGCTCAGCCCTCATCATGGACTACAACGACAGACTGAACCGCAAGGACATCAGCAAATGGACGGTCGCGGAAGTGGTAGACTATCTGATGAAGGGCAACGATGACATCTGCTTCAGCGATTATGCGCGTCTGCACATCGACCGCATGATTGACAACGGGCAGATGCGCAACGCGAAGAACTACAAACTCGCCCTGCAACACATGGAGCGTTTCTTTGGCACGAACCAAATCATGTTCTCACAACTGACCTCCGTGCAGGTGAACCGCTGGATAAAGTCGTTGGAGGCTACTCGCCGGGCAAAGGAGATGTACCCGGTGAACATGAGGCAGGTGTTCAGAGCTGCTGTTGCCGAATACAACGACTACGACAACGGCATCATCCGCATCAAGACCAATCCGTGGGGCAAGGTGAAGATTCCGCAAGCGGATCGAGCCGAGAAGAAAGCCATCAGCGCGGAGCAGTGCCGGGCATTCTTCTCTGCCCCACTCCCCCAAACTCGCATGATTGACCCTCTGCCCGAACTGGCTCGAGATGTGGCGAAGATGATTCTCTGCCTTGCAGGTATCAACACTATTGACCTCTACGAGATGAAGAAAACCGACTACCACGATGGGGTAATCGGCTACCGCAGGGCTAAGACTCGCAAGGCGAGGACTGATGATGCGTACATCGAGATGAGGGTTGAGCCTATCATTCAGCCGTTGGTTGAGAAATACAGAGCTGCGGACGATGACCCCTTCATGTTCACGTTTCACAAGCGTTTCTCATCGGCAGACAGTTTCAACGCCAACGTGAACACAGGCATCAAGCAGGTGTGCAAGAGCATGGGCATTCCCAAGGAGGACAGGTATTGCGCCTACACGTTCCGGCATACTTGGGGTACGACCGCGCAGAACGACTGCGGAGCAAGCATTGCTGACGTGGCATTCGGCATGAACCACAGCCACGGCCACACAATCACACGAGGCTACATCAAACTGGACTTCAGTCCGGCGTGGGAGTTGAATGCCAAGGTCATTGACTTTATCTTCTTCTCAACGGCCAAGAGCAAGCAGGGTAACGCCCACGATGTTGACGAGCCGAAAGACACTCTGTTCCGGCTTTCGCCCAAGATGATGGTGTATGCAAGGGCATACTTCCGTGGCGAGGTGTTGGCAGAGGTCAGCGACATAGGCTTCCACACGGTTGAGGAGGTCATAGCCCTACTTGCGAAGAAACTGCCCGACACTATCCCGGAGAAATGTGCCGTGCAGTTCCGAATCAAAAATCTTGACACCGACCGCGAGGTGGTGTATGAGCGCACAAAGGGCAAGGGGTTTTAATCCTCCTGCTTTGTCTGTTCGTGTGGTGAGTAGAGCCAATCGACAATCTTGTCGGCTAACTCCATCGCTTCATCGGGAGTCATGCCACACCATCCGTTGGGATGGAGGGCTTCTGTCTCGGGCGAATAACCCTTGTTCGTCACTATGTCGCCAACGAACTTGTCAAAGTACTTGGCGCGGGCATTTGCGATTATCTGCTTCATGTTCATTCATGTTTTGGAAAATCACAGCGTGAATAATCGAAAGCGACATTGTGTGGTGCTTCTGCTCTGATGACATCAACATCCCAATCCGATAGGTTGTCACCCACGATGATTGTGAGTTTCGTATTACCGTCATAAGCGGCCTTTGCAAGACTGCACAGCAATCGTCTGTTGAAAGACGTTGAGAGAACAGTTGACTCGCTCCCTTCCGAAAGTCGAGTCTCGATTTTTGTTTTGTCCATTTCAGAAATGATTTTGGTGAATATTCACCTGCAAAGGTAAACCGCGCGGCCCGGCCCCATCTTTTAAGTTTTGAAAACCGTTTCGCCCGACTTTGATTTTTTCAGAGCCGGGCGTTCTCTTTTTCTTTTTCGCGCAACTTTTTCTTTTTCTCTTCATCCGCGACTAATGCCTCCATCGCGTCAGCCAAAAAAAGAAAAATTTCAAAAATTATTTTTTTAATCGTCGGCGTCGTCGGAAAACCTCGCGCGTGTATGCGCGTAACGACTCCGACTCCATAGAAAAATATTGATTATATTTTTCTTCCTTTATCCATAGAATATATTCGACTTAATATATTCTTCCTTTATCCATAAAAAGGATATATCCGACCGCGCGCGCGTGAAGGTTACGTTTCGGTTCGCTTTTGGTTTTATCTCGGTTAGGCTTTGGTTAAGGTTCGGTTACTGAAAAGCGCGTAAATAAAAAACCATTGGTTAAGGTTTGTTTAGGTTTTGGTTATTGTTTGGTTACGTTTCGGTTCGCTTTTGGTTTTATCTCGGTTAAGGTTCGGCAGGTGCTAAAGCATTGAAAAAGCGACCTATCTTCGCAGACAAGTCGCTCTACACTATTCACTAATAAATTCGTCTATGAAAAGTAGTTCAGAATTGCTTGGTTGGGATTGCAGCGTCTAAAAGTAGATAAATAGACGCGCAGGGCTAATCGTCCTCGTCAGTCTCGCCACAGAGTTCCTTGAGGGTGTCCTCGATGGTGTGGACTGTTCCATGCACGTCCATGTCAACTTCAACGGCTTTCATCTTGGGCGTGTGGAATTCGAGCAGCTTCAATTCGGCTGCCACGAGGTCATCGGGAGCAAGAGCCGCCATCGCTATATCAAAGTCGGAAGCGATGAACTTTTGTCCGGTCTCCTCATCAACTTGCTCTTTCGGCTCAAAGAATTTGATGCTATGAGCGCGAAGATAATCTTTAAGGGGGTTGTCCTTGTTGGGTGTGCCTTTCTGTCGGCCACCTGTTTTCTTACCTTTTGCCATGTGCTACAAAACTTAAAAGTCCGATGCAAAGATACGTCCTTAAATTAGCGCACGATTTTTAAGTTTTGTAACTCAAACAACACAACAATATGGGTTTATTCGGAGGCATAGTGGGTGGCGCACTCGGAGCTTCGGGCAGCATCTTCGGTGGTATCAGCGCATCCAAGGCAATGAAGAAAGTAAAGAATAACATTCAGGAACAGCAACGGAAAAACTAAGACTGGTATGACCGCAGATATAACGAGGACGCGACACAGCGAGCCGATGCACAGGCGATACTGACGCGGACGGAGGAGTCTATCAAGAACCGCAACCGACAGGCCGCCGGGGCGCAAGCCGTGATGGGCGGAACGGAGGAGAGTGTCGCAGCTGCCAAGGCCGCGAACAATGAGGCACTCGCCCAAGCGACCACAAATATTGCCGTCAATGCCGATGCGCGTAAGGATGCCATTGAGCAGCAGTATCAACAGAGGGACGCGCAGTTGACCGAGGCTCTGAACCAAGTAGAAATGGGTAAGGCACAAGCCGTCAGCCAAGCCGTGCAGGGCGTGGCGCAAGCCGCCGGAGGTATTGCAGGTGCTTTCTAAACCGATATTGATATGGCAGAGGAAATAGAAAATAAAGGGTTTGACAATCCACAACAGCCGGAGGGCAATACTACTATTGCTCCTAAGCCTAATGGAGTGCAGAATCAGACTCCAACCACACCGACAGCTGCACCAACCGCTCCGGCATCGTCTGACGGTCCCACGACATCGACCGACACCGACAAGCCACCGGTTGCCACCACTACCACAACAGACGGTGGAGGTGCTGACACGTCCGGCTCTGACCGCAAGATTAAGACCTTGCAGGACTTCCTTGACCAGATGGAGCAGCCGGAGACGGCTGAGCAGCGCAAGAAGCGTGAGCGCAGGGAGAAGTCGGCAAAGATTATAGTACTCCCCAATCTCAGACTGGCTTGAACTGATATTTTGTCAAGGAAGAGC
>JAMPAK010000022.1 GCA_023667285.1 Muribaculaceae bacterium | reverse complement strand
CTCGGCGAACCTGTCACATAGCTCAGGACAGCCATCAGGCGAACCGTCATCCACGAGAATGATTTCCAGATTGCCATAGGTCTGCTGCCGGATGCTCTCCACACATCTTCCCAGATATCGCTCTACCTTGTAGACCGGGACTATGACCGAGACAAGGGTTTGTCCGTCTGCTTCATTCCGTTTCATAGTCGAGATCCTTATTGTTGAATTGTGGCTGTAGACCCTCCATATATATATAGAACGCTATGACACAATAATATACCAGCCTGAACTGGTCCTGATATAACATCATGAGCAGGAACACCATCAGCAGATATAGCCGCAGATTCTTAGCCAGAGCACACCGGTTGGGGGTGAACAGGACAGTCATCACATTGACCACAAGCCATATCAGGCCGATCCACCCAAGCTGCACCATCCAGGCAAACGACATTGGCACCGAACCCTTGAGCAGCCAGGAATATTTTCTCGCGAATGCCGATTTGGAGAAATAGTTGTTGCCTTTCAGATTTCCGATACCGGCTCCGAAAGCCATTCCTCCGCCAGAGTGGTCGAGAGCATCCTTCAGCACGAAGAAACGCCCCAGACGAGGGAGGTCAACGGCCCAGAGATTGTCCGTCTCGACCTCCTCCTCCTCAACAAGAATAGCAAGATTGACAAGATCATCGAAATCATGTCCGACAAGATACTCGATATAGAAATCCTGGTCGACATACCGGTCGGCCGTCTGATTGGTGGACATAAGATAGGCATATGCCAGCACGAAGAACCCCACTATCGCTATCGGTATGGCGATGATCAGACGAAGCACAAAACGCCGGTCTATCTTCATGAGCAGGATGAAGTATGCAAGCATGAAGATGAAACTGATCTTCGTCTCGTTGAGAAAGGTGGGGAACAGCAGGAACACATACACGCGGTTGGCATAGAGATTCTGAAAATACGTCAGATCAAAGTCCCATTTCTTGGTCATGAAATAGAACGATATGACATATATCAGAGTCGACACCACGCCCGAGTGACCGTAGCCCATGGAGCCGCCACCGGCATCGTTGGCACCATACTTGACAAACTGCCACACGAGGCAAACCACCTGCAGCCAAAGAAAGATGAGCAGCTGTTTGTCCATCGACTTTGTGAACCTCCCGGCATAGTCGCGCCGGCTCATCATATAGCGGATGAAAGGGACGGTGAACAGTAAGCCTATATAGTCTCGGAAACCGTTGATCCACTCGGCCATGCCCTGATGGTTTAGATACTTGGACACAAGGGATATGAGCAGGAACGACCCCAGCATCACGAGATCTCTGCGCGAGCGCATGGTGAGCACTCCGAGCAGGAGGAACACAATGTCGCACAGCAGGTTGGCGAAAGGCTGAACGGTTTCCAGCGCGGGGATAAACTCATCACGGACAAAACCGTAGCAGAGCAACACCCACATTGCACCGAAAAACAAGCCGGTATATAGCTTATACCTTTCGACAAGCATACTCTATGAGACTTTATCTATATCCTACTTGGAAGAACTGTTGCGTCCATAGCCGTAGCCATAACCTTTCTTGGTGTGAGCGCCGTTGATTACCACCGAGAGCCTCTTCAACCGCTTCTCCTCATAGATGTCCTCGATGAAGTCGAGATCGTTCATCGAGCTGTAGTTGAGACGGGTCATATAGATTGTGGCATCGGAGATACGCGAGAGGGTGAACGTGTCGCTCACCATACCCACGGGAGCCGTGTCGACCACAATGTAGTCGTAACGTTCACGCAGCTGCGAGAAGAGTTCATCCACCTTCTTCGACATAAGAAGTTCGGCAGGATTCGGAGGAATCGGGCCGGCCACTATGATGTCAAACTTGGCATATCCCTTCATGGGCACGATTATAGAGTCGAGTGTCACCGCGTCGGAGGACAGGTAGTTGGTGAGTCCGAGAGGCGGATTGATGCCGAGATAGTTGGCAAGTTGAGGATTACGGATATCCATGCCCACGAGGAGCACCTTCTTGTTGTTGAGAAGGGCAAGCGATGCGGCCAGGTTGAGCGAGATGAACGATTTTCCCTCACCGGAGCGGGTGGAGGTCATCAGCACCACCTTGTTGTCGCTATCCGAAAGCATGAACTGCAGGTTGGAACGCAACAGACGGAAAAGCTCGGTGGCCGACGATGTGTCGTGCTCGGTCACCACGAGGCTACGTCCGGATTTGTCGATACACATCTCGCCGAGAATCGGGGCTGAGACATGCATCTCCACCTCGCGGCGGGTCTCAAACTTGTTGCGGATAATTTTAAGGAGATATATACCTATCAGAGGGAGAATTATACCGAGCAGGAAGAAAATGACCATGATGAGTTTGGGACTCATGCCGAGAGGCTCGCTGAGCACATATGCCTCATCTATGATCTTGCCCTTGGATATCGAGTTGGCCAGGAGCATAGCATTCTCCTCCTGGCGCTGCAACAGGAAGAGATAAAGTTCCTGCTTCACAGCCTGCTGACGCTTCATGTTGAGATACTCTCGCTCCTGTGTGGGGATGGAGTTCAGACGTGTGTCGGTACGAGCCTTCTCGTTGCGGAGATCGTTGAGTTTAAGCCGTGAGCTTTCGAGTACACGGTCGGTGGTTACGGTGAGATTGGCTCTCGATGCCTCTATCTGATTGGTGAGCTGCTTCACCACATAGTTGTCGGGATTGGAGGCGGCAAGCAAATCCATGCGTTTGAGCACGAGGTCATTGTACTTCTCGATGGCATTCTGCATCCCCTCGTTGCTCACCGTCATTGGCACAAGATCATTCTTGTGGGCAGGGTCGGAGAAATAATCGCGGGTCATCTTCACCACCTCATATTCCATCTCCTGCTCGAGGAGAGCCTGCTCGATAGCACCCTTCTTGGTGGTCTGATATTCAGCTTCGGCGGCGACATCGATGATGCCGTGCCCCTCCTTGTAGGACTGGATGGCCACCTCGGCATCGTGAAGGTCGGAAGCAAGAATATCAAGACGCTCGG
>JAMPAK010000021.1 GCA_023667285.1 Muribaculaceae bacterium | reverse complement strand
GCTCCAACTTCATCTTCGACCACTGTAACTTCGGATGGTCTACCGAGGAGAATCTCAACACCCAGGACTCCCACTATCTCACCGTCCAAAACTCCATAATCCACGAAGGTCTCTATAACTCCGGCCACAAGAAGGGTGCCCGTGGCTACGGCGCACAGCTCGGCGGCTCGCCTGCTTCATTCCACCACAACCTCTACATCCACAACACCTCGCGCTCTCCCCGCATCAACGGCGCGCGCGGCAACGACAATGTGGTGTTCGTGGAGCACATCAACAACGTGAACTACAACTACGGCAAGCGCGGCGGATGCTACGGCGGAGAGAACACTGCCAATATAAGTACCTACAATGGCCTGAACTCCGCCCACGAGTGCAACTTCATGAACAACTACTACAAGCCCGGCCCGACCTCCGACAAGAGCAAGGTGGAGTTCGTCAAGTCATCCTATGCCCGCTCCGGAGCCAAATCCTGGGCACCGGCCAAGTGGTATATAGACGGCAATGTGGCCGTGGGTATCGCCAACGCCACCGAGGACAACTGGAAAGGCGTGGCCGTGGAGACATATCCTCTCGATTCCATCAAGGCTCACAACCGCATATACCCCGCCCGCAACTACTACATCTATTCCCCCGTCGGACAGGCTCCCACCTATACCCCCGAGAACTACATGCTCTTCGGCATCGAGAGCGCCGAGGATGCATTCGCCACCGTGGTGAAGAGAGCGGGTACCGTCAATCCCGACAAAGTTGAGGTGCGTCTGCGCGACGAAGCCCTCAACGGCACCACCACCTACGGCAACAAGGGTATCATAGATACTGAGGATGATGCCGAGGGATTCTATGCCTACACGACCGACTACACTGTCCCCGTCGATACCGATGGCGACGGTCTTCCCGACGAGTGGGAGCTGAAGTATGCCACCTCTATCAGCGAAATTGACAATAACACGCTCCTCCCCGAGTTCGGTGGCTACACCGCTCTCGAATACTACCTCAACTCCCTGATGGGCGAAGGAGATTTCGTGTCGGAAATCGCAGACCTCACGTTTGACAACGAAGTCGCCGAGACTCACTACTACACCCTGCAGGGCATACGCCTGACGGAGAATCCCTCCGCTCCCGGCCTCTACATCACCCGCCAAGGAGTTAAGACATCGAAAATCATCGTAAGATAACACTATCTGCGAGACAGCCCACACCGGCTACCTCTTCTATTTTCCGTTACGGCGCAGGGCATGACGGGCGAGGAGGGTGTGGCCCAGACGGCAATAGAGACATCTGTGGGGTTCACAATAAGCCCGACGGAGCTGAATGAGAGCCTGCGAGGTGAACGCATCGCTGCAATTGATACCCGCGCGACCAAACATGGCTATGATGGAATTGCTCTCAGCCGGCAGCAGCCTGAGCCATTCCACAGCCTTGTCGATGAGCGAATCGTCGCCATGCGAGCAACCATAGGCCATGAACAACGGGACCACAGTGTTGATGACGAGCAGCATGGCTGACGCACGGCTCATGCATTCGCACGGTTTTGAGGCCGGAGTACCGAATGTGAAGTGATTGGCCCAGTAGCCGTCGAGAGGCGTGCGGAAATACTCGATGGCATCCTCGGGCGACTGCATCTTGAGCAGATGCGCCACAATGCGGAAGTCGCCGGCCATCATCGCGGCAAGGGTGGCAATGCGCCGGTGCGGAAGATTCTGCGGTCGCATCCGTCCCATCTTCCATCCGGCGGACGGCAGACGGCGCAGCGAGAACTTCCCGGCAAGAAAACCATATTCCCTCTTCAATTGTGCTACATAAGGTTCGGTCGACGAAGCTGAATCAAGAAATCCCGACTGACCGAAGAAAATTGCCTCCATAGCCAATGAGGAATCGGCATGCTTACGCAGAAATCTCAGCGGTATGGACGTGGCAAGACGCTCCATGGCATCGGAGTTCTTGCCGAATCCGAGCGCACGGGCCAGAGTCACGTAGGCCACCTGCTCCCAGTCGCCGGTGAAAGTGTCGAGCAGCTCGAGCATCCGGTCGGCCTTGGCATAGACCCGCTCGAAAGCCAGGGCAGTAAGCCAGTCGGTGATATGAAGGGAGGAGAAAGTGGAGATGTGGGGAGCGCAGGGAAGATCGATGTCCGAGCGGTCCACAAGCTCGGAATAGCGGCGGTGAAATTCCGGAGCACACCTCATCACCATCTGCGGAATCGTCTCCCCGTTGGAGCGATGGATCATACCGTCGTCACGGTCCACCACATGAAGCACCACCGAGTCGTAGGCCGGATCACCGTCATGCCCATGCCGGTGCCAGTCGGTGGCCCGGACATGAATCTCCACATCGCCGGCCCACATGCGGCCACCGATGCAAATCTTGGCATTGAAAAAATCCGGACCGGAGTCTCGGTTGAGGATACCCGGGTCGACAATGGAAATCTTCTCGCCATCCACTGTGGCGAGATCGGTCTGAAGCAACAGGCGGTGTTGCCACACATATTGCATCAGACTCTCCATCACACACCCTGCGTCAGTCTCTCGGAGCGTGAAAACTCAATCATCTTCAGGGCGGTCTCGGCAGCTTCGGATCCCTTGTTGCCGAGCGCGCCTCCGCAACGGTCGAAAGCCTGCTGCTCGTCGAGCACCGTGAGCACTCCGAAAATCACCGGAACCTTACCGGTGGCATTGAGCGATGTTATGCCCTGTGTGACACTGGAGCACACATAGTCGAAATGCGGTGTGTCACCCTTGATGACGCATCCGAGCACGATAACGGCATCAAACTGCCCGCTTTTGATGATTCTGGATGCGGCATAGGTCAGTTCGACAGCACCCGGGACGATGAAAATCTTGGTGTCGTTCACGGGAATCTCAGCCTTCATGAGCGATTCGAGGGCTCCTGCTGCGAGATTCTTGGTGATATGCTCGTTCCACTCGGTGTAGACAATAGCTATCCTGACGTTTTTGAGTCTGGGTATATCGGAAGTAGGTACGTGAGAACTCATGGTCTGTCTGTTTCTTTATCTTGGGAAAAGTTTGTGCCAAAGGCTCAGGATGTCGAGCGAGCGCGACTTGGCATTGTAAAGTATGTCCACAATCTGACGGTGCTCGTCTATAGC
>JAMPAK010000020.1 GCA_023667285.1 Muribaculaceae bacterium | reverse complement strand
GATATATACCGCCTCGTCACCCGCAAGCGCAAGAACGAGATCGGCATGTGGGAGGATGTGGAGGAATATGAAGTCACCTACGCCTCCCTCCCGGTAGGCCACGGCGAGAAGTCAGTGATGCGGCTCCTGCGCATGGGTCTCGACCTCGAGGACGACGAAATCCTCGCTATCCGCTGGCACATGGGTGCCTGGGCCGTGGACTCCAACTCGATTGAGATGGAGAAGAGCTACCGGCAGGCAATAGCCAACACTCCGCTCGTCCCGCTCATCCACATGGCCGACACCCTCTCGTCGCAGATATTCGAAAGAGCCGCCGACAAGAACTGACCCCTCACCCCCCGGGGGGTGAACTCTTATACCTCTGTGAGCGTTGAAATGATACTGACAATCGTTTCAACGCTCTATTTTATTATGCTGCTCACGTTCATCCTCACCATCATGCTTGCAATAGGTGCAAGCACCGCGAAGGCCGCTCCTGCCGACCTCCCGGAGATTGCGGCTGTCAGTCCGCAGAGCCTGGCTCTCCCCACTGCCACCGCACATAACGGCCTCTCACTCCCGGCCCCCACCGACCCCATAGCCTCGATGGCCAAAGAATCCGTCACCCCCTCGGTCTATATGTTCCCCTACTCCTGGAGAAAGACCTGCGAGCCCAACTGGCACCGCATGTGGGTCAACACCGCAGTGCTCACCGGTGCGTTTGTGAGCACACTCTTCGTCCTCGAGTTACTCCCCGAGGATGCCACCGCCTGGAACCGCCGCGAACTGGAGTCAAAACCCTTCTACCGCCGGTGGTACGACAACATCTTCAAGCTCAATCCCGAGGTGGACCACGACAACCTCATATTCAACTACATCCTCCACCCCTATGCCGGAGCGGCCTACTTCATGTCCGCCCGCTCATGCGGATTCAACTTTTTCCAGTCCATGCTCTACTCCGCCCTCATCTCCACCGTGGAGTGGGAGTTCGGCATCGAGGCCTGCATGGAGCGGCCATCCTATCAAGACATCATCATCACCCCTATGGTAGGCTCTCTTTTCGGCGAACTCTTCTATCATGCCAAACGCCACATCGTGAATCACGACTACACTTTGCTCGGATCCCGGCTGCTCGGCAATATTGTTGTCTTCATCGTCGACCCGGTCAACGAGGTCATCAACCTCTTCC
The DNA here is from genome assembly GCA_023667285.1 of Muribaculaceae bacterium. Taxonomy (GTDB): domain Bacteria; phylum Bacteroidota; class Bacteroidia; order Bacteroidales; family Muribaculaceae; genus Duncaniella. The sequence goes on along the minus strand of JAMPAK010000020.1, from coordinate 2,118 downwards.
GTGGTTCCTACGAGCGGCAGCTCCACCTCGGACGACCCGACCCCTCGGCCCCGCAGCTCTCCTCGGCCTTCATGCCCACTCCGGGAGGTATGGCTCTCTCTCTGCGCTACACATTCTGAAAATACCTTATGTGCCGCATGGTTAAATATCCTTAATCATGCGGCTTCTCTTGATCCGAATGCTTAAATTTGTGAAAATTTGCATTACAATAACACCTTATACCATGAGAACCACCATTCTGCTACTATTCACTCTGCTTGTCGGGTGCATCACCCTCGGATGGGCGCAGGACAAGATCCTACGTGTAGAGGCCTCCGGATTTACCACCGGAGCCAACATGTCCGCCCCCGCCGACAGCGGCGGCACCGTGACACATGTCCTCGCCGACCGTGGATTCCTCCCCTATACCCAGCAGGCCGTCCACAACACATCCGCCAAGGAAGTGCGCGGACAGAAGGACAAGGTGGGCACGCAGCCTTTCCTCCGTGTGCGCTACGCCCTTCCGATTCCTCCATGCTACACCGCCAAAGAGACTGCCCCGCTCGTGGGTGTGGACTATGGCGTGTATGTCCACAACCATTCTCCGGGCTTCGAGATGCTCCCAAACGGTGATGCCCTCGCCGTCTACTTCAGTGCCCCCAAGGGTCTGTCGGAAAACGACACTTCCACCACTTTCGTGCAGGCCCGCCGTCGCTTCGGAGCCGAGGAATGGGACATGCCCGAACTCTTCTTCGACACCCGCGATGGCAACGACCAGTCCGGCCTCCTGTGGCAGGACGGCGGCAAGCTATGGTTCTTCGGAGGCGGACGCGCCATCTCAAGCCACATACCCTTCCGCATGGCCACCTCCGACGACAACGGTGCCACCTGGACATTCAGTGTCCCCAAAGTCGAGGGCGGTTTTGGCGATTACACACCCCAACCCGTCACCAACGCATTCCGCGACAATGACGGCGCAATCTACATGGCCACCGACGGCAAGAGTTCCACAAGCATGCTCTGGCGCAGCAGCGACGAGGGCCTCACATGGCATGACATGGGCGGTCGAACCCAGGCCCGCCACTCCACCATCGTGCCTCTCGACGACAAAGGCACCCTCCTCTCCATCGGCGGCAAGAACGCAAGCCGCGACGGATGGACCCCGCAGAACATCTCGCGCGACTACGGTGCCACTTGGGAGGAGAAGACCGCCGCGCCCTTCCCCATCCTCGGCAGCGCACAGCGTCCCTCGCTCATCCGCCTGCAGTCAGGCGCGCTCCTCCTCGTCAGCGACGGCTACCTCATCAAGAAGAAAATCGCTCCCCCCGAGTCGTGGGGCAAGAGCTACAACCCCTTCGTGGCCATCTCCAAAGACGATGGCAAGACCTGGCACTACAAGGAACTCCCATACGGGCTGCCCCACCGTGAGCGCACATTCCTCCCCACCCTCGGCTACAGCACAGTGCGTCAGGCCCCCGACGGCACAATCTGTGTGCTGGCCACCGTCGCCCGCCCAGGATATGAATACGAGTTCAACGAGGAGTGGATCTATAGCGACGACACCGCCATCACCCCGGCCAAAGTCGCCGGTAAGGTCTCCAAGAGCATAGAGCGTTATCCCGACGGAAAGAAGAAAGCCGAATGGTCAGGCGGACTCACCGCCGAAGGTCGCTATCTGCTCGACGGCAAGTGCGCCGACTACTATCCCTCCGGTAACAAGCAGCACGAGGCCACCTACGACAACGGTCTCAAGACCGGCACCGAGACCCTCTGGGCAGAGGACGGAACCCCCGTATGGAAATGGGAGCGCGACCGCAAGACCGGCACCGCCATCTGGACGAAATATCACCCCAACGGCACCCCGGCCATCGTCTCCTATTGGAACCTCAACCCCATCCCGCGCGATGTCGACACCACGATGAACTACATAGGCTACGAAGCCCACGGCCCGTCAACCCACTACGACCCTCAAGGCAACGTCACCGCCACCTACAACTTCGTCAAAGGCGAACTCGTGGAGTGACTCCCCCACCATAAACAGAGCGAGGGGCCATCCGTTTCCGGATAGCCCCTCGCTTTTCTGTCTTCAACAAGCCACGTATCCGTTTCGCGCTGGTCTTCTCCATATTCTGAAACGAC
>JAMPAK010000001.1:1758843-1796160 GCA_023667285.1 Muribaculaceae bacterium | reverse complement strand
TGCCACAAAAGTAGATGTTTTAGACCGATTAACAATACTTAAATATGTTAAAAATAATTAATCAATCCAGTAGCGTCCATGATGCAGGCTTTGATGGCGTCGACGATGTAATGCATATTTGGGTTAATTTTCTCAAACGTAAAGATAAAATAGATAAAATTAACACACTTTTTTCACATTGTGATTGTTGTTATATATAACTTTGTATGCGTAAAGACATACTGTAAATAACATATACTCCATACACATCTTATAAATCAACTATGAGCGAATCGGTTAACATAAGAGACCTCAATGAACTGGTAGCCTCAAAAAAAGACTTCATCAGGCTCGTCACGCAAGGTATGGACCAGACAATCGTCGGTCAGAAACACCTCGTAGACTCACTTCTCATCGCTCTTCTCTCTAATGGCCATGTACTTCTCGAGGGTGTTCCTGGTCTTGCAAAGACTCTTGCCATCAAGACACTCGCTCAGGTCATCGATGCCAAATACAGCAGAATTCAATTCACCCCTGACCTTCTCCCTGCCGATGTTACCGGCACAATGATTTACTCTATCCAAAAGGAGCAGTTCCAGATTAAGAAGGGTCCTATCTTCGCCAACTTCATCCTTGCCGATGAGATCAACCGCGCCCCTGCCAAGGTGCAGAGTGCACTTCTCGAGGCAATGCAGGAGCGACAGGTCACCATTGGCGACTCAACCTTCAAACTCGACGAGCCTTTCCTGGTGATGGCCACACAGAACCCCATCGAGCAGGAGGGAACTTATCCTCTCCCCGAAGCCCAGGTGGACCGTTTCCTTCTGAAGGTGATCATTGGCTACCCCTCAAAAGAGGAGGAGAAAGTGATTATCCGCCAGAACATCTCCGGTACTCGCCATGATGTGAAAGCACTCCTACGGCCTGAAGAGGTCATTGAGGTACAGAAGATTGTCGAGCAGATCTATCTCGATGAGAAGATTGAACGCTACATCGTGGACATCGTGTTTGCAACCCGCACCCCCGCCACTTACGGCCTGAAAGACCTTGAGGGAATGATCGGGTTCGGTGCTTCACCCCGTGCCTCAATTGGACTCGCCAAGGCCTCAAGAGCATATGCTTTCCTGCGCGGCAGAGGATACGTTGTTCCTGAAGATGTCAGAGCCGTCTGCCACGATGTACTCCGCCATCGCATCGGCCTGACTTATGAGGCTGAGGCAAACAACATCACCACTGACCAGATTATCTCAGAGATTCTCGACAAGGTCGAGGTGCCCTGATGAAAGCGCACAAAAGTCAACCATAGTCAGCCGTTAAATCATGGAAGCCAACGAACTGATTAAGAAAGTCCGGAAGATTGACATCAAGACCCGGGGATTGTCGCAGAATATCTTTGCAGGCGAATATCACACCGCCTTCAAAGGCCGCGGCATGACTTTCAGCGAGGTGCGCGAGTATCAGTATGGCGATGATGTGCGCGACATCGACTGGAACGTTACCGCTCGTCACAACAGACCATATGTGAAGGTCTACGAGGAGGAGCGCGAGCTCACCGTAATGCTCCTGGTCGACGTCTCCCGCTCACGTCTTTTCGGAGCCGTCGGCGAGGACAAACGCGAGATGATAGCCGAGATTGCAGCAACATTGGCCTACTCAGCAATCACCAACAATGACAAAATAGGTGTGCTGTTTTTCTCTGACAGGATTGAGAAATTCATTCCACCCAAGAAAGGAAAGAAGCACATACTCTGGATAATCCGCGAGTTGCTCGACTTTACCCCCGAGAGTCCCGGAACAGATATCGGTGAGGCTCTGCGATATATGACTGACGCTCTCAAAAAACGTACCACCGCCTTCATCATTTCAGACTTCATCGACTCCCACGACTATTCACGTCAGATGCAGGTCGCTGCTAACAAGCACGACATCATTGCGATCCAGGTCTATGACAAGCGCGACACTTCACTACCTGACGTAGGATTGATGAGAGTCGCCGATCTTGAGACAGGCTCAATCCGCTGGATAGACACCTCTATGAAGTCTACTAGAACCGCCTATGGCAAGTGGTGGTATGAACGACAGCAGCAGATGGTGGAGACATTGCGCAAGTGCAGGATAGACCTGGCATCCATAGCGACCGACGAGGACTTCGCCAGATCACTGATGTCACTATTTAAAAATAGAGGTGTAAGATGAGATTATCCTTTCGAAATATTTTCATTCTCCTTTCGGCAATTCTGACTCTGTCGAGCCTCAAATCAATCGCGGCTCCGGCCACATTGAAGGTGAGCCTCGACTCTGCCCATGTCCTTATGGGCAAAGCCACCCCACTCCATATCCAACTTGTTGCCGATAGCGACACGAAGGGACAACTTGTCGTCCCTTCAGACTCAATGTGTGGAGGCGTCGAGATTCTGCGCAAACTGACAGCTGACACCACTGAGATTGGGAACAATCGCATTGAGCTCAATGGCGACATCCTCCTCCAGTCTTTCGACTCTGGAACCTATAGGCTCAAGCCCATTCTTTTCATCGACGGACAAGAGACAATCTCCTCCAATAGGCTGGCGCTTAAGGTCGTTCCAGTGATGGTCGACTCCCTAACCACCATCAATGACTATGCAGATGTGAAGGACGTGAAGCGGCATCTGGTCGATTATCTGCCAGACTTCCTTGCCGACTATGGTCTCTGGCTGCTTGCGCTGGCCACAGTCCTCGTGGGCGCATGGCTTATATTGAAGAGATCCCTCAAAAAGGAGACTCCTGACGAAAAGCCCAAGACACCATCTGTGCCACCATATGAGGCCGCAAAACTCGCTCTCGAACAACTGCGGGCTCAGAACCTCTGCGAACAAGGTCGTGAGAAAGAATATTACACTACCCTGACAGACATCCTGCGCGTCTATCTCTCACGCCGATTCGGCATCAACGCAATGGAGATGACCACCTCTGAGATCAAGTCGACTCTCTATGCCAATGAGGCCACACGCCCCGGCAAGCGTTATGTCGATCAGGTGCTTGAGATTGCCGACTTTGTCAAATTCGCCAAGATGAGACCCCTCCCTGACGATAATGTGAAGTCGTTCAACTCAGCCATGCAGTTTGTCGAGTCAACTAAACCGCTTCCTCCGTCTGCTTCTGAGGAGAAAGAGGTCAACCAAGGGAACGAAACCGAACAAAAAACAAAATGACCATGCAACTGGCTCATCCTGAATATCTCTGGCTTTTACTGATTCTGATTCCGCTCATTGCTTGGTATGTGTGGAAGCAGCGCTCCCTCCATGCTCCCATGGAGATGTCGTCGCTCAAACCGTTCGCCAAGATGGGACGCCCGCTGCGCGGTTGGCTCATCCATCTGCTGTTCCTGCTCCAACTCGGAGTGATAGGGTGTGTAATAGTCATACTGGCCAGGCCTCAGACCCGCGATTCTTGGAACACCTCGAGCGTCGAAGGTACGGACATCGTCCTTGCTCTCGACATCTCAACCTCGATGCTGGCCCGCGACTTCAATCCTGACCGATTCGAGGCTGCTAAGGACGTAGCCTCCCGCTTTGTATCAGGCCGAGACGGCGACAATATAGGAGTTGTGATATTCGCAGCCGAGAGTTTCACAGCCATCCCCATGACTACAGATCGCTCCACAGTGGTCAACTATATCAACGACATCAAGATGGGAATGCTTCAGGATGGAACTGCCATTGGCGACGGACTGGCCACATCAATCAATCGCATAAAAGACGGGAAAGCAAAGTCTAAGAGTATAATCCTGCTCACCGACGGATCAAACAACACTGGCAATGTAGCCCCAAAGACTGCGGCTGAGATTGCCCGTCAGATGGGAATCAAGGTCTACACAATAGGCATAGGGACCAACGGCACCGCTCCTTATCCTCAGGAGAATATGTTTGGGCGCATTGAATATGTGAACCTCCCAGTCGTCATTGATGAGGTCACTCTCAAGTCAATAGCCGAGACAACGGGAGGAAAATACTTCAGAGCCACAGGCAACAATGTTCTACGCGAGATATTCTCTGAGATTGACCGTCTGGAAAAAACCAAGATGGACACCCGAAACTTCACCGCGACCGAAGACTATTATATGCCCTGGGCCATAGCCGCCCTGTTGATGTTCTGCATGATAGTATTCCTGCGCTATACTCTCCTCCGCACAATCCCCTGATGTTATGATTAAGTTTGCCTATCCACATCTACTATATCTTCTGCTGCTCATACCGGCAGCACTGCTCTTGTTTGTGTGGGCGCGTCTGAGTCGGAGATACAAACTGAAGAAGTTCGGCCAGCCCGAAGTCATCCGCTCCCTCATGCCCGAGGTGTCGCTCTATATGCCATGGGTGAAACTATGTTTTTCACTCGTCATCATAGCGGTACTTGTGCTGATCCTTGCGCGTCCTAGGGCTATGGCCGCCATTGAGCAGGACGGAGCCGAGACGACCGTAGAGAGAGGAATAGAGGTGATGATATGCCTCGATGTTTCAAACTCCATGCTCGCCTCGTCAACCGATGATGAGCGCGGCATTTCACGACTCCAGAGAGCCAAGTATATCCTTGAGAAACTCATCGATAAGATGCGCAATGACAAAGTCGGACTCATTGTCTTTGCCGGCGACGCATACACTCAACTCCCCATCACCTCTGACTTCATATCGGCCAAAATGTTTATCAACTCGATAACAACCGATATGGTTCCAACACAGGGCACAGCCATTGGAGCCGCACTCGACATGGCAATGAACTCCTTTACCCCCGATGACAAAATGGGTAAGGCTATCATCATCCTCACCGATGGTGAGAACTTTGAGGACAACGCCATCGAGCAGGCCAAGCGTGCGGCACAAGCCGGAATCCAGGTGGATGTGATAGGACTTGGATCACAGTCCGGTGCTCGTATCCCTTTGAAAGGTGGTTCGGGATATATGACAGACCCGACAACAGGAGAGCAGGTGGTCACCAGGCTTGATGAGGAGACAGCCCGACAGATAGCACATGCCGGAGACGGCATCTATGTCAACGGCGCGTCTACCTCAGCCGTGCAGGCTGTTGACACCAAGATGGATGAGCTTGAGCAGATTGAGTATGAGCGTAAATCATTCTCACCTCAGAGCGAGCAGTTTCCCATTATGGCCTGGATAGCGCTGATTTTGCTAGTGGCCGACATCTTTGTCGTGACACGCAAGATCTCATGGCTGAAACAATACAAGTTCTTCACCCGTGAGGAACATGAAAAGAAAGGAGGCTTGAAATGAGACCGTTACTTCCAATTCTTGCACTTATCATAGCCGCCTCATCGCCCGTTTCAGGCGCAGAGGCTGACAACTCCACGCGCAAGGAGCGAAACTTCATCGTGGAGGGCAACAAACTATATCGGGAAGAGAGATATGCCGATGCTGAGGTGGCCTACAAAAAGGCCCTTGAGATTAATGCCCTCAATGAGACCGCGCTCTTCAATCTGGCCGCTTCATATCTACGGCAAGGCTCAGCCACAGGCCAAAATGAGAAAGAGGCCGCTCAAATTCTCACCAATCTGGCAAAGAATGCTATTGATGAATCTATAGCCGAACTCTCATTCTATAATCTAGGCAACATGGCTTTCAATCAGAAGGAATATGCCAAAAGCATAGACCTCTACAAGAATTCCCTGCGTAAGAACCCTGACAACGACAAGGCTCGCGAGAACTTGAGACTGGCTCAGAAAAAACTTGAGGAACAGCAGAACCAGGATAAGAATCAGAATCAAAACCAGGATCAGAATCAAGACCAGAAAGACCAAGACAATCAACAACAACAGGACAAAAATCAGAATAAGGACCAAAACCAGGACCAAAACAAAGACCAGGAGCAGAATCAAGACAAAAATCAGCAGCAACAACAGCAACAGCAGCAACAGCAGCAGAATCAGCAACAACAGCAGCAACAGGGAGGTATCAGCCGCGAGAATGCTGAACAGATTCTGAAAACGATGGAGAACGAGGAGAATGCCACTCGCCAGCGCATAGAGGCAGAGCGCCGCAAGTCAGGCGCGCCCGGACGCAGACAGGTCTCGAAACCATGGTAAGATTCTTATAGCACAACTTTAAAACCTCACGATGAAACGGTTATATATCATCATATTCTTCCTGACTCTCCTCATAGTCGAGGCTGTGGCTGCTGAAGTCAATTTCACAGTCAAGGCCCCTGGACGTACATATGAGGGTGACAGATTCGCAGTGACCTATAGACTGACCAACGCAGACGGCTCTGATCTCAAGGTGCAACCCATAGATGGTTGCAAACTCCTCTATGGACCGGCTCAGTCCACGTCTCAGAGTTATCAGGTTGTCAACGGCCGGGCCACCTCTTCCTCCGCCACCGAATACACATATTATTACCGAGCAGAGAAGGCAGGGATATTTACGATACCCGCTGCCTCTGTCAGGGCTGACGGCAAGCAGTATACCACGAAGCCGGTGAAATTCACGATTCACTCGAGCGAGGAGCGCAACACCCCCGCCTCACAGCGCCCTGTGGCCGTGGACGATGTCGACTCTCAGGCAGCAGGACGGCAGGTGAATGCTGACGATGTTTTCGTGCGTATCATTCTATCTAAGTCATCAGCATATGAACAGGAGGCAATAACTTGCACCATAAAGCTCTACACTAAATATTCCATATCCTCCTTCATGCCCACGCGCCAGCCGGCATTCGATGGATTCCTGATTCAGGAACTAGACATACAGCCATCACTCAACCAGCAGGAGACATATAGGGGGCAGGAATATATGACAGCCATCCTGAAGCAATGCATCATATTCCCTCAGAAGAGCGGAAAACTCACCATCAATTCAGGCAATTATGACATCTCAGTTGTCCAGTATGAGAATGTCAATATGGGTATGTTCCAGGTGCGTCAGCCCCGCGAACAAAAGATTAAAGTCAGCTCAAATTCAGCCTCGATAGATATAAAGCCGCTCCCAACGCCGCGGCCTGATGGATTCAACGGAGCTGTGGGTACATTTGAGATAGATTCCCGCCTCGTCGGCAACTCCTTCCGCACAAACGACCCGGCCACGCTCATCTACACCATCAGCGGTACAGGAAATATCAAGTATCTCAAGGAGCCACACATTGACTTTCCCTCTGAGTTTGAGCAATATTCCCCCAAGAGCGACATCCAGACACGAATCAATGGCAACGATGTAAGCGGCACAATGACTGTCGAATACACTTTTGTTCCTCAAAGTGTCGGCAGTTTCACCATAGGCAGCGACAAGTTTGTCTACTTCAATCCAGTCACCTCAAAATACGTCACCCTCACCACCCCCTCATATCCCATCAAGGTTGTGAAGGGACTCTCTGCGCCGGCTGCATCTGAAGATCAGAAAGCCATCGAGAACAAGAACTCAGATATCCGGCACATCTTTCTTGGAGAGAAGTCGCCGGAGACAGACCACACACCGATAGTACTCACCTTGTGGTACTGGCTTATATATCTCGGGCTAGCCGCCGTGGCTATTGTCATAATCATGATAAACCACAAGGCTGCGAGCCGCAATGCCGATATAGCCGGGCTTAAGAATGCCCGCGCCAGCAAGGTGGCCCGACGCCGCCTCAAGACAGCCGAGAAATATCTTAAGGCTCAGGATTCAGACAAGTTCCATGAGGAGATGCTGAGAGCCCTTTGGGGATATCTTTCTGACAAACTGTCAATACCCACCTCCCAGCTGACACGCCAGACAATCGCAGAGACTCTTTCGGGTCGCGGCTATGGCGAAGATGTCATAAAGCCGCTCATCAAGGTGCTCGATGACTGCGAGATGTCCCGCTACACACCTGAGTCATCCTCGCGTATGGACGCCGTCTATACCGAAGGTGTCGAAGTTATAAACAACATTGAAAAGAACTCAAAATGACAAGAAGACTCTTCTTATTTATCGCCGTCGTCATTAGTTCTATAGTGACCATTAAGGCCGACGTCTCTTTGATACAGCAGGCTGACTCAGCATACACTTCAGATGATTTCGCCACCGCTGCCTCGCTCTATCTCAAGGCAATGGACCAGGAGGGGACTTCAGCCAAACTCTATTACAACCTTGGCAACTGCTATTACCGTATGGGTGAGATGGGGAATGCAATCCTCTCTTATGAGAGGGCTCTGCGTCTCGACCCTACCGACAAGGATATCAGATACAATCTTGATTTTTTGAACTCGAGGATAACAGACCGTCCGGGTGAACGAGGGACATTTCTCGGCAATATGCTTGACGCTGCATCATCCACAGTCCGGACCAATATATGGGCATGGTTAGCACTTGCATGCTTCGGCCTTACAGTGGCCGCTCTGCTGGCCTATCTGTTTGTCGACAATATCGCAGTCCGCAAGACCGGATTCTTTGGTGGTTTAGTCACACTGCTGGGATGTATGGTGTGTGTATTTTTTGCCTATAGATCATCAGCCATAGCCCTGGCTGACGATGTAGCCATTGTCATATCGCCATCCACCATCCTCAGCACCGTCCCACGTACGCCCACAGACCGCTCACAGGAGGCAATGCTTCTTCATGAAGGCACGAAAGTCAACATAATCGACTCGGTTTCCTCTGTCTCGGCCATCGACTCAACACGTACAATATGGTATGACGTAAATGTCGACAACTCACACCGGGCATGGATAAATGCCTCTGATGTCGAGAAAGTGAGATGACAGCAACTCAGTCTGAATATATCTCACTACATTTCAAATACTTAAACTAAAATATGTTATATAACACATTTTATTTTTACTGATTTATTTGTCAATTAGGATTTTTACTTCTAACTTAGTGGAGCGGATTAGAGAATCTGCCACCAAATGTAATCAATATAAACTCACCCTTCCAAACCCGATAATCAAACAAGATTATGACAAAAACTATCACTTTCAACGACCTTCGCCGCATCAAGGACAGTTTGCCCGACGGCTCGATACGTCAGATAGCTGACCGTCTCAACGTAACTCCCCAGACCGTCCGCAACTATTTCGGCGGCACCAACTACGAGTTTGGCAAGAACTGTGGTGTCCATATCGAGCCAGGTCCCAACGGTGGCATCGTTGTCCTCGACGACACAACTATCTATGATATGGCTGTTGAAATTCTCCAAAGCCAGGAGAAGGAGGACTAAAGCCCAAAGTCCCGCAGTTTTTATCAAACATATTTGAAAGATTAACTGACAGGGGCGCGGGCATCCGCGTCCCTGTGTCATAAATGTTGACATGCTCACAGACCGCTTGATCACTGTTGCCATACACACCTACGAACGCGCCCACAGACTCAAGACCATCCTTGAGGCCGAAGGAATCAGTGTGACTCTCCAAAACGTAAATCTCACAAACCCCTCCATCTCTGCCGGGGTGAGAGTCAGGATCAAAGAGTGTGATTTACCCCTGGCACTCAGGCTAATTGAGAACATTGAGATTCTGTCGCCTCAGGCTCTTGCCGAACTCGACTCGGCCAGCGTAGGCATTCTCGTTCCCGTTGACTTTTCAGATTGCTCAAAGCATGCTGTGGAGATGGCCTTCAGAATAGCAGAACTCCACAAGACACAGGTCAACATCCTGCACTCATACATTGACCCTGCTTTCGCCACACAGTCTGCCATGCAGTTGACAGATTCTCTGACATTTGAGCCAGGCCTCGACTCACCTGACCCTATCGAGGAAATTGAGGAAGAGAAGACGGTCGCAGCCATCGCTAACTCAAAAATGGAGAAATTCACGTCTGAGATAAGAGAGCGCATAAAGACTGGCGCCCTTCCGGCTGTGAAATTCACCCATTCAATAGTTGAGGGCCTGCCTGAGGAGGTGATAAACGAGTATGCCGATACACATAAGACATCGCTTATAATAATGGGGACCCGTGGTGCAGGCTCGAGGGAACGTGAGATAATGGGTAGCGTCACGGCCGAAGTGCTTGACGCATGCAAAGCGCCTGTACTGACTGTGACTCCGGTGCTGAACACATCCTCACTCAATTCCATCGAGGATGTAGTGTTCTTTGCATCCCCTTCCCAGGAAGATATCCTGGCACTAGACGCCATCTACAGAATCCTGCCTGACACCCCTCTAAAGGTCACATTGGTGAGGCTGCCACGCGGACGTTTCTCATCAGTTGCGCCTGACGCCATGGAACGCCTTCTGAAATTCTGCAAGGAGAACTATCCGGCATACCAGTTCAGTGTCTCAGACGTAGAGATAAATAATCCTATCGATGACCTTATGACCCTCGCTGGAAACTATAAGATAGGGCTGATAGCCATAGCGACGCGCAAAAAGAATATTTTCTCTCGTCTCTTCAATCCATCGTGGGCCCACAGGCTCCTCTTCCATGCCGACATACCGCTCATGTCGATTCCCGTGCAATCATGAGAATGGTTGTGGTGCTTTTTCAAACTATTTTGCTTAACTTTGCAGAAAATTTCCAAAAGACAACACATAATATATTATGACCGACAGGCGCTACAATCTCCGCGGTGTCTCCGCTTCAAAAGAGGATGTTCACAATGCTATAAAGAATGTCGATAAGGGGATTTTCCCCCATGCGTTTTGCAAGATTATCCCCGACATACTTGGTGGAGACCCTGAATGGTGCAACATCATGCATGCGGATGGTGCAGGCACAAAGTCGTCTCTAGCATATGCCTATTGGCGTGAGACCGGCGACCTGAGCGTGTGGCGCGGGATTGCCCAGGACGCCCTCGTGATGAACACCGACGACCTGCTGTGCGTAGGGGCTACTGACAATATTCTTGTCTCCTCGACCATCGGCCGCAACAAGAACCTGATTCCGGGCGAAGTCATCTCAGCCATCATCAACGGAACCGAGGAACTGCTCGAGACTCTCCGCTCCATGGGTGTCGGGATCTACTCGACTGGAGGTGAGACAGCAGATGTGGGCGACCTTGTCAGGACAATTATCGTCGACTCCACCGTGACCTGCCGCATGCGCAGAGCAGACGTCATTGACAATGCCAACATCAAGGGCGGGGATGTCATTGTTGGTCTGGCTTCATTCGGCCAGGCAACTTATGAGAAGACCTATAACGGAGGCATGGGGAGCAACGGCCTCACATCGGCGCGCCACGATGTATTCGCAAAATACCTTGCAGAGAAATATCCCCAGACATTTGATGCCGCGGTGCCTGAGGATCTTGTCTATTCAGGCTCATGCAGGCTCACAGACCCGATAGAGGGGACACCTTTGAACGCAGGCCAACTCGTATTGTCGCCCACACGCACCTATGCCCCCGTCATCAAGCGGCTGCTTACCGAGATGCGCCCGGCCATAGACGGTATGGTCCACTGCACAGGAGGCGCTCAGACCAAGGTGATGCACTTCGTGGAAAACAAACATGTCATCAAGGACAACATGTTCCCGATTCCACCTCTCTTCGACCTCATAAGACGTGAGAGCGGGACACCATGGGAAGAAATGTACAAGGTCTTCAACATGGGCCACAGAATGGAGATTTATGTGGCTCCCGAGGCTGCCGCAGAGGCAATCTCAATCTCAGAGAGTTTCGGAATCCCTGCACGGATCATAGGCCGCGTAGAGGATGCACCGGCCAACAAACTCACCATCAAGACCTCCGAGGGAGTTTTTGAATACTGACACTTGAACACCAGTTCATAATAATCATCAAACCTACTACACCTGACACATTTATGTTCAAGAATCTTATCAAGACCACGGCCATTGCCGCGACTGCGTCGGTGCTCATCTCGCTCTCGTCGTGTGGATGGAAGGGGAGCGACACCAACGCCGGCGGCGGTAACCATAAGTTTCCGGACACCCTGCGTGTCGCTACTCTCTATAGTCCCGAATCTTACTTCATATACAGAGGTCAGGAAATGGGCTATGACTATGAACTTGTCACCACTATGGCTGCAGACAAAGGCATATCGGTGAAGCTCGAGGTTGCGCCCTCGCTCTCAAGAGCCATCGAGATGCTCGACTCAGGCATTGTAGACCTCATCGCATATGAGGTGCCAGTCACCGCTGAATACAAGGAAAAGGTGGTGGCCTGTGGCCCTGAGAACATAACTACTCAGGTGCTTGTGCAGCCCAGGCGAGGAGAGGCTGAACTCATCACAGATGTCACTGACCTCGTAGGCAAGGATGTCTATGTCGAGGCTGACTCAAAGTATGAAGCCAGGATTGAGAACCTGAATGAGGAACTAGGCGGTGGAATCAGGATTCACAATGTCGACCGTGACACATTGATCACCGAAGACCTTATAGCGATGGTGAGCGATGGTCAAATACCTCTTACTATCGTTGACAGCGATATCGCTCGAATCAATAAGACCTACTACAACGACCTCGACATCACACTTCCGCTGAGTTTCGAGCAGCGATCAGGATGGGCAGTCGCTCCTGATAAAAAATGGCTTGGAGACAGCATAGATGCATGGCTCAATATAGATGCTCACCGCAGCGAGCAGGCTCAGCTTCTGAAACGCTATTTTGAACTCAGCAAGAACGAGCCTGACAATCCCCGCTTCAATCCTCAGGGGTCAAGGGTCTCTCCGTTCGATCATCTGTTCAAGCAGTATGCCGCTGAGTATGACTGGGACTGGAAACTCTTGGCCTCTCAGGCATATGTAGAGAGCAAGTTTGACTCAACCGCAGTATCGTGGGCCGGAGCGCGCGGCCTCATGCAGATTATGCCCCGAACCGCCAAAGGATATGGCCAGACAGCTAAATCTGTCATGAAGAACGATGTTGCCATCGAGACGGCTCTCAAACTGCTGCGTGACCTCGACAAGCAGCTCAAGTCAAAGGTGCCTGACGAGAATGAGCGTAAGAAATTTGTCATAGCGTCCTATAACTCAGGTCTCGCCCATGTGCTCGATGCCATAGCGCTTGCCAAGAAATATGGCCTCAATCCACAAAAGTGGGACGGGAATGTGGCCAAGGCAATCCTTTGGAAGTCAAATCCACGCTACTATAAGGATCCGGTGGTGAAATTCGGATATTCCCGTGGCCGCGAGACCTACGACTATGTAAATCGCGTCTACTCATACTACTCCAAAGCAAAGACCAAAGTATAGAATCATCTCTGTAACAATATGAAAAAGAACATCATCCCCATTGCGTTAGTGCTAGCGATGACCGGTGGGACCCTCTCTTCCTGCATCGGCAGTTTCTCACTCTCAAACAAACTCCTGGCATGGAACAATCAGATAGGAGGCAAAGCCGTCAATGAACTTGTCTTTATAGCCTTCTGGATTGTGCCCGTCTATGAGGTGTCTCTCCTGGCCGATGTCCTCGTGATTAACTCCATCGAGTTTTGGAGCGGCTCAAATCCTGTTGCCTGCGGCACAAGATATATCGACGGTGAGGATGGCCGATACATGGTGATGTGTGACGGCAAGGGATATACAATCACATCTGAGAACGATGGCACCTCGATGAGGCTGAACTTCAACGAGGAGAACAACTCATGGGGAGTGGCTCTTCCTGACGGCACTGACTATGAACTGATGACCTTCATCGACGACTCACATGTGTCAATGCCTATGGCCGATGGCTCACGGACCGTAGTTGAGCTCTCTGACGCCGGCCTGCTTGCTTATCGCAGCAGCGTCTACGGCAATCTCTGGGCTGCGAAATAACAAAAGAATAGGATATCCCCTGATAATGAGGCTAAACCGACGCTGACGGTTTAGCCTCATCTATTTTATACCGGATCGACATCCTGATAGATAATGGCTCCCGATAGAAGTCCCTTGGCTGTCATCTCTATCTTAAGATCACGCAGAAGCTCCTTCACCCTTGTCACAGAAGCGTTTGTCTCAACCTTTAGCATTATGCGTCTTATATAATAATTCTGTATCTTTGCCACCGCAGGCTCCTCGGGACCGGTGACACGGTTGCCGATCAACTCACGTAGACGCGAGGCCATATTATGCGCAATCGAACCAACTGTAGCCACGTCCTTATGCTTCACATAGATATAAATGACCCTGACAAATGGGGGATAGCCATATTTCTCTCTCTGAACCACCTCATATTCATAGAATCCACGGTAGTCATGCTTGAGAATAAAGTTGAAGATAGGATGACGGGGAGAATAGGTCTGGATGGAGACGACACCATCATTATCCTTGCGGCCGGCTCGTCCTGAGACCTGTTCTATCATATTGAAAGATCTCTCCGCCGACCGGAAGTCTGGGAAATTTAAGATAGTGTCAGCATTAACAACACTCACAACACTGACATTGCCGAAATCAAGGCCCTTGGTTACCATCTGAGTCCCTACAAGTATGCGTGTCTTCCCCTTGGAGAACTCATCAATGATATTCTCATATCCGTCCTTGTTGCGGGTTGTGTCAAGGTCCATTCTCGAGATAGAGACTCCCGGGAAAGTCTGTTCCACCTCTTCCTCTATACGCTCGGTGCCATAACCAAGCACCTCTATCCCCGGCTCTCTGCAGGCGGGACATACTTGAGGAACCTCATAAGGCATGCCACAGTAGTGACACACAAGCCTGTCAATCCGTCGGTGATATGTGAGCGAGACATCGCAGTGGTCACATTTAGGGACAAAGCCACACATTTTGCATCTGGCCACGGGTGCATACCCCCTGCGGTTTAGAAACAATATGGCCTGACGCCCCTGACTGAGAGCCGTGTTCACCAATCTGCGGGTGGTGAGCGAGAAAATACCGGAGACCTGCCCCTTTTTCCTTGCCTCGGTCATGTCAACAATCTCAACCTTGGGGAGATTCCCCTCCCCATATCTTTCCGCGAGTGTCACCAGTCCGAAACGCCCGTTCTGAGCCTTCCAGAAAGTCTCTATAGTAGGGGTAGCACTTCCAAGCAAAGTTTTAGCCCCGTGCATCGAGGCCAGCACAATGGCTGCGTCGCGACCATTATAGCGAGGAGCCGGATCCTGTTGCTTGAAGGAGCTCTCATGCTCCTCATCAACAATGATGAGACCGAGTGATCCGAATGGAAGGAAGACAGCAGATCTCGCCCCAATGACAACACATGGTTCCTTAGTGTGAAGCATGCGTTTCCAAATATCGACACGCTCATTGTCAGAGAACTTTGAGTGATAGATGACAACCTTGTCACCAAACACCTTCTGAAGGCGTCCGGTGAGCTGAGTGGTCAGTGCAATCTCCGGAACAAGATACAACACCTGGCGTCCCAGTCGGAGAGTCGCATCGATGAGATGCATGTAAATCTCTGTCTTGCCGCTTGAGGTCACGCCGTGCAGAAGTGTGACATTCTTTTCGAGCCACGAACGGTGAATCTCACCCAAAGCCTTACTCTGGGCATCCGAGAGGGTAGGGAGCACACCCGACCCCGGACCTGAGCACGAGAAGCGGCTTATTTCACGGTGATAGATCTCCACAATCCCCTTTTTCGCCATGGCTGCAATAACCGAGGTAGTGACACCACTCCGCTCAATCAGTTCTGTACGTGTCACCTCACGAGGCTCAGCCATGGACTGCTTCAGGAATCCCGATAGTTCAATGAGTGTAAGCAGTGCCGTTTCCTGCAGAGAACCCTGTCGCACCTTGTCAAAAGCCTCGTGCAGGCTTCCACTGTCATTGCGTGTGGCGGTCAGTCTGACAAACGTCTCTCTGCGGGCATGGTAACGCTCCACAAGATTCTCCGCTATCATCACAGCGCCCTTCTCAAGGAGGGAGTTGACAGTGGGGCCGACTGTGGTGAGTCCGGTGACCTTACTCAATTTGTCGAGGGTGATTTTCTTCTCCCCACTCTCCAGAAGTCCGTTCAACACACCGAGCTCCCGCTGTGACAGACGGTTGTCAGGATCCTCCTCATATCCCTTTACCGGTGAGATAAATGTCTCGCTCTCAATCTTAAGCCCCGAGGGAACCGCTGCACGATAGACCTCGCCGGGAGTGCACAGATAATAGTCGGCAATCCAGTTCCAAAACTTCATCTGTGGATGACGCACAATAGGCTCTTCATCGAGCATCAGAGTGATGGACTTGACTTCAAAATCGCCTGGAGGGATAGGAGTCATGGCGCTCACTATGCCGGTGTAGCTCTTCTTGCGTCCGAAAGGCACTATGACACGGCTCCCCACTTTTATCGAAGGGAGCATATCATCAGGAATCTGATAAGTGAATGTGCCATAAATGGGCACGGGAAGTAGCACTTCTGCAAACATGACAAACTGTTTTTAGAATGTAAAAATAGTGAAAACGTGAGATACTCTCAAATTTTTTGAGTAATTTTGCAAAAACAACTTGGCAGCAGGACGGTCGTGTCGCTTGCCGACGCCACAGAGCGATGACGGCAAGAGGAAAGTCCGGGCAACAAAGAGCACCATACTCTCTAACAGTGAGGTATCGGCGACGGTACAGTAACGTGACAGAAAACAACAGCCCCGTCTCCCACGATGTGAGGGGATGAGGCAATGGTGAAAAGGTGGGGTAAGAGCCCACCGGGTGCTGTGGCGACACAGCATGCCGCACGTCTTATGGGTTGCAAGGCCATGTATACCGGCACGTGGAGACGGCTTAGGCCTGATGCTCCACAATGGGCTGCTCGTCCATAGCCGGGGGGTAGGCTGCTCGAGCGCCGAACAGATCTGCGAGGCGCCACTTAGATAAATGACTGCGACCGCCGCGGCAACCTGTCAGATTGCCTGACGAGAAGTCCCGCGACGACATAACCCGGCTTATAGTCCTGCTGCCTTTTTTAGACAAACATTCCGCCCACAGTCCTATGATCAGACCGTGGGCGGAACTGTTTTTTACTATTCCGTGGAGAGCCTACTTCTCCTCCTTCGGAGCCTTGTCTATGAGGTCGAGGAACTGGTCAAGCTTGGGAGTAATGATGATTTCAGTGCGGCGGTTGCGCTGACGGCCCAATTCAGTCGAGTTGTCGGCAATCGGATTGAACTCGCCACGACCGGCAGCGGTGAGGCGCGACGGATTAACGCCGAAATCGTTCTGAAGCACCTGGACAATCGACGATGCTCTCAGGGCGCTGAGGTCCCAGTTGTTGCGGATGTTCGTGCGGTTGATGGGCACAGGGTCTGTGTTTCCCTCAACGAGAACATCATAGTCCTTATAGTCAGTGATGATCTTTGCAATCTTCCCCAAGGTCTGCATGGCGCGCTGGTTCACCTCGTAGCTGCCCGACTTGAAGAGCATATTGTCAGCCAGCGAGATATAGACAACACCCTTAAGCACCTTGACATTCACCTCGTCAGACTCAGAGCCTGAGAGCGAACGTGTCAGGTTTGTGGTAAGAGCCAGATTCAGAGAGTCGCTCTTCGACTTGGCCTCCACGAGTTGCTTGATGTACTTATTGGAGGCATTGATCTGGTCGACAAGTTTGGAGATGTTGACATTTCCCTGAGTGTTCTGCTGGATGGAGTTGTCGAGAGTCTTCTGTAGACGGGCATAGTCAGCTTTGAGCTGCTCGTTGTGGCGACGGGCATCATCGAGCATAGTCTCAAGATTCTTTCCATTTGTCTTGCTCTCGGCAAGATTAACCTGCATCGTTGTATAGTCCTGCATAAGGGCGTTATGCTCAGCCTGCAGGGCGGCATACTTTTTGTTGCTCACACATCCGGTCAGAGCAACAGCTGCGCATAGCACAATAAGACTTCTAATTCTCATAGTCTTGATATTTTGATTGATGATTACAGTTCTATTTTGAAAATGACCGGGCGTGTTCCGTCCGGACAGGATGCGATGACCACATAATTGTCAGCCGGGTTCTCCGGACAATGCGACGAATCCTTGACAGCGCGCTCCACCACATCCCATGCCCTGGGGCAGAAACCTTCGGGACAGCCATGGGATATATCAAAACTCTCTCCCGTCGCGAAGGCCCTGCATGGCCCACACTCAGGGTCAGAGAGATAGAGCGATTGAAGGTCCTGGAAGCATGAGCGTTGCAACACCGTGAGCCTCCGTCCTCTAAGTCGTGGGACAGACTTGACCGACGCCAAGGCCTCAGGATGTCCGAGACCTATTGTGCCTGCTGCCAACAGCGCTATTTTACAAAACTTCCGTCTGTCCATTTTCAATAATAATATACAAAGGTAACAATTTTTCTCCGGTTTTAGGTCTACCGATGAGCAAAATTCCTACAATCCGCCCCGAAATGTCGGTGATTTGTTGTAACTTTGCAAAACAAAAACCAGTCATCACACAAATATGTCAAAAATAGGTAGCAAACATACCCCGAGCGGCCGCAAGGCCATGCTTCTGGGCAGTGGGGAATTAGGCAAAGAAGTGGCAATCGAACTCCAGAGAATGGGAGTCGAGGTCGTGGCATGCGACAAATATGAATCAGCCCCGGCCATGCAGGTCGCTGACAAGGCTCTTGTCTTCAATATGCTCGATCCAGATGCCCTCCGCAACGCCATCACGACTGAGAAGCCTGACCATGTCATCCCTGAGGTAGAGGCTATCGCTACTCCCGTCCTTGTGAAACTCGAGGAAGAAGGAGTGCACGTGACACCGACTGCAAGGGCTGCCTACCTCACAATGAACCGTGAGGGAATCCGCCGACTCGCAGCCGAGGAACTTGGATGCAAGACCTCGCCCTACAGATTTGCGTCTGACTTCGAGGAATTCAAGGACGCAGTGAAAGCCGTGGGTATCCCTTGTGTTGTCAAGCCCGTAATGTCTTCGAGCGGGCATGGCCAGAGTGTCATCAAGAACGAAGCAGATATAGAGAACTCGTGGAATATAGCCCAGGAGGGTGGCAGAGCCGGAGCAGGCCGTGTTATCGTCGAGGGATTTGTCGACTTTGACTATGAGATTACCCTCCTCACAGTGCGCTCAGTCTCAGGTACATGCTTCTGTGAGCCAATCGGACATATCCAGGTGGATGGAGACTACCGTTATTCATGGCAACCTCAGGCCATGACACCCGAGGCCAGGACAGCGGCCCAAGAAATAGCCAGGAAGGTGACTGATGCTCTGGGCGGATATGGCATCTTTGGCGTTGAACTCTTTGTGAAGGGCGACGAGGTGATATTCAGCGAGGTCTCCCCGCGTCCACACGACACCGGCATGGTGACAATGATTTCTCAGGAACTAAGCGAATTTGCGCTCCATTCTCGCGCTCTTCTCGGCCTCCCGGTGCCTGAGATTCGCTTCCTTGCCCCCTCTGCCTCCAGAGCCATTGTGGTCGAGGGAGATACCCGTGAGATTGAGATGGATAACCTCGAGAAGGTGCTGGAAGAGCCGGGAGTTCAGATGAGGATATTCGGCAAACCCGAGATCAAAGGACATCGCCGCATGGGAGTCATCCTTGCTACCGCTGACACTGTCGAGGAAGCGCGCCGGAAAGCAGAGCGCGCCTACGACAAACTTGTTGTCAGAGTGAAGTGATGTCGCTCCATAAACTCTTATCGACAGCCTTCCTCATGTTGGTCTCGCTGATGGCGATTCCGGCATCGGGGAAGGCTGTCAGCGAAAAGGAGGTCGAGGATCTCCTTGACAGACTGGACCATGAACTCTCAAAGAGAGACAACTACATAGCCGGTAGGCGCACATATATCGACTCTTTGAAGAGGGTAGCCATGTCTGCAGACACTGCTGACACGCTCTATACCTCAGCGTTGATGAGCATAGGGGACAACTATAGCGCCTTCAACATCGACTCGGCACTGTGGTTCTACAACAAAGGGTTCAACACCTCACACGCTCAGGGAAATGACTACATGGCTCTGAGGTTTGCTCTGCGCAAAGAAAAGATTCTCCCACTGCTGCTCTTTTTTGAGTTGAGCCGCAAACTCACGGACTCAATCAACGCCTTAGAGGTCCCGGCCCAACTTGAGGCTGAGAGGGTAGAGGCCGAGCGACAGATGCACTTCTTCACAGCCAACTTCTTCACAGAATATCCTGCTGTCTATGACAGCATCATGAATCTTCATCACGATGCTCAGGCACGGCTGCTCACTCTTCTGCCCAAGGATACCAATACCTATCGCCTGCACGAAGCCGAACACTATTTCCATCGGCGGGAATATACTAAGGCCATGGTGATTCTAAACGAGCTGCTCGAGTCGACCGACGAGACAGACCCTCTGTTTGCCAGGGCCAGCCACCTACTTGCAGAGATTTCAATCGTCAATGGCGACGACTTGGGGCGCTTATACAATTTGGCATTGTCGGCTATATCAGACACCCGTTGCTCGACTCTGGAGGTCACATCGCTCCAGGAACTTGGGAAGGCCCTCTATGAACGCGGCGACATAGAGCGCGCCCACAGCTATCTGGCGATTGCCCTCAATAATGCCGTGGATTGCCACGCAGCTTTGAGAATCATACAGACCTCTCAGTCAATACCACTTATCGAAAATGCACACAAAGGACAATTGACGGCATCCAGGATGAGGCTTTATGCGGTGATTGTTATTCTTGTGCTGTTGCTGATATTCCTCGCCATAGCCATCCGACTGGTGAAAAACCGCAACCACCAGTTGGACATTTTGACTAAAAGGCTGACCGGCGCAGGGAAAACCAAAGATGTCTATATAGCCCAGTTTCTGAATCTGTGCTCGATATATATGGACAAACTGAACCAGTTCAACAAGATTGTCAATAGCAAAATCTCAGCCGGAAAGGCTGATGACCTCTTGAAACTGACCAAATCAGGCAAGTTTATTGAGGAGCAGTCCAAGGAGTTTTATGAAGTGTTTGACGATGCTTTCCTTCATCTTTACCCCACATTTGTTGCCGATGTGAACGAACTCCTTCAGCCGGACAAAAGAATAGAACTGCGCGACAACGAGAAACTCAATACTGATCTCCGCATACTTGCTCTCATGCGCCTCGGGGTAGTCGACTCCTCAAGAATAGCCCAGATGCTCAATTATTCGGTCTACACCATCTATACTTACCGTAATAAATTCAAGGCGCGGGCCATCAACCGCGACACCTTTGAGTCTGAAGTGCGCTCAATCAGATCGGCTCCCACAGAGTCTGATGCCAAATCTTGACATGTTATATAAATTGGTCTGTTTATCGCATTCAGCATTCTGTTTCTAACCTCTGAAATAGGCCGTTCACCTTAACAATATCTATATTTTGGGTTATACTTATAAAGCGTAAAATATTGAGCAGCAATATATAATTGTTTTATATCATTTATATTTTCTCAATTGCATCCCTCAATCATTGCCGATGAGTCTTATGGCTTGTAATTTTGCAATACAATAGAACAATAAGACCACGAAATTTTATTAAAAAAATATCATATCGGAAATATGTACTAAGAATGATGCATGGATTATAAGAAACGAATTGCATAATAGTAAATGTGTTTTTATGTTAGGTTTGTAGAGTCTTATTGCTAAGACGGCAGGGGAGTAGCTTCGTGAGAAGAGACTCCTCTGATTCTTTTTTCAAAACTGTTTTTGAAATGTGGAGGAAATTGAGTAATTTCGCGGAATCATGTTCAAGCCTTTCACCATAAACATCAGAGGAAAACTGTTTCTCATAGACCGTCCGCAGGTCATGGGGATAATCAATGTCACGCCTGACTCGTTTCATAGCGCCTCAAGGGCTAGTGGTTTAGATGAGGTAAGGCGTATGGCAGACAGGATGGTGACATCAGGTGCAGACATGATTGATATAGGTGGATGTTCGACTAGGCCAGGATCTGAGGCTGTGGAACTTAATGTTGAACTTGAACGCATCTCGCTGGGCCTTCGGGCCATTCGCGAAGTCGCTCCTGAGATTCCAGTCTCTGTTGACACGTTTAGAGCCACGGTGGCCCGGGAGGCCATATGCTCTCTGGGCGCCGACATGATAAACGATGTCACGGGTGGAGATTACGATCCGGAGATGTTCAGCACTGTCGCTGACCTCCATGCACCTTATATATTGACTCACTCACGGGGCGATTCCGTAACCATGCAGTCACTCACAGACTATGAGGATGTTACCGCAGAGGTTATCTCAAGCCTCTCGCGGAGACTCAGAGAACTAAGGCTGCTGGGAGTGTCTGATGTCATCGTCGATCCGGGATTCGGATTTGCAAAAACGCTTGATCAGAACTATGCCCTGATGCGCAATCTCAACGCCTTCGGCAGACTCCTCGACGCGCCTTTGTTGGTTGGTGTCTCGCGCAAATCAATGATAACAAAAATGTTGAATATCCCGACGTCTGAGGCGCTCAACGGCACCACCGTCCTCAATACCATTGCGCTCATGAGGGGCGCGTCAATCCTGAGGGTGCACGACACTGTATGCGCGTCGCAAGCGGTGAGGCTATACATGAAATCGACATACACAACTCAAACAGTCTGAAAAGTGGACCAGTTCGGCATACGAGACATATTTGACATAGCCATTGTGGCCCTCCTGTTGTTCTATCTCTATAGAATCATGAAGGAGAGTGGCACCATCAACATCTTCTTTGGGGTGCTGGCGCTGATAGTCCTATGGGTGTTGACCTCTCAGATTCTGGAACTGAAGTTGATAGGCACTATACTCGACCAATTCATGGGGATTGGGCTTCTCGTGATTGTGATACTGTTTCAGGACCAGATAAAGAGATTTCTCGTGGAGCTCGGCGACCATAAACGATGGCGTTTTCTGAAGAATCTGTTCCGACACGACAAGGAAACAAACCCGGCAGACACACGCCGATATGTCCTCCCCATAGTCTATGCATGCATGAACATGTCCAAGACCAAGACCGGCGCACTGATTGTGATCAGGCAGGAGATGTCTCTTGAGAGTTTTGAGCGAAGCGGCGACATCATCGATGCCGACATAAACTCGCGTCTCATCGAGAACATATTTTTCAAGAATTCGCCGCTCCACGACGGCGCTATGATCATTGACCACGACCGCATAAGGAGTGCGGGGTGCATCCTCCCCGTGAGTCATGACAGAAACATACCCAGGGCGCTTGGACTGCGCCACCGCTCGGCTCTTGGAATCGCACAGGCCACAGACGCTTTTGCAATAGTGGTCTCAGAGGAGACGGGCAACATCTCCGTGGCTCATCGCGGAGTGCTGAACACAAGGCTCAGTTCAACCGAACTGGAACACCGGCTTTCGCAGATAATGGCCGCTGAATAGACACACCTGCGTCACAATAGGGAGCTATGTTTAGACACACCTACGCCTCCACGTGCAAATTAAGCCACCTTCTCACACAATCAGCGGCTCAGACATTTGTGCAATTCAAGAATTTTTCTTAACTTTGTACCTGAAAAAGAGCCTTCACAGACTCTCCCGTGAAGGCATCTGATACATATCACGGCAACACAGAAGATAAGAATAGAAAATGTCAGAAGAAGACAAGCAGAGAGAACAAGACTACAGCGCCAGCAATATCCAGGTGCTCGAAGGTCTTGAGGCCGTCCGCAAACGTCCGGCCATGTATATAGGCGATATCAGCGCAAAGGGATTGCATCACCTTGTGTATGAGGTGGTTGATAACTCTATCGACGAGGCCCTTGCAGGCTATGCCACACACATCGACGTCACCATCAACGAGGATAACTCCATCACCGTTGTCGACAATGGCCGTGGAATCCCCGTGGATATGCATGAGAAGGAACATAAGAGCGCGCTCGAGGTAGTTCTGACCGTCCTTCATGCAGGTGGTAAATTTGACAAGGGGAGCTACAAGGTGTCCGGCGGCCTTCACGGTGTAGGCGTGAGTTGCGTCAACGCCCTCTCTACCTACCTGCGCGCCGAGGTGCGCCGCTCAGGCAAAATCTATATGCAGGAATACTCCTGCGGCAAGCCGACTAGCGAGCTTCAGGTGATTGGAGAAAGCGACTCAACAGGAACCCTTGTCACATTCAAGCCTGATGACTCTATCTTCATCGTGACCGAATATGACTACAACACCCTCGCCATCCGCCTGCGCGACCTTGCCTTCCTTAACGCCGGAATCACACTGACACTCACAGACATGAGGCAGAAGGATGCAAACGGCAATCCTAAGTCGGAGGTGTTCTATTCAAAGAACGGACTCAAGGAGTTTGTCGAGTATATCGATTCTAACAAAGAGTCACTCATCGACGATGTGATCCATCTCTCCACTGAGCGCCAAGGAATCCCGGTGGAGGTCGCCCTGACTTACAACAACACCTTCAACGAGAATGTCCACTCGTTTGTCAATAACATCAACACCATCGAAGGAGGAACACACCTGAGCGGATTCCGCCGCGGCCTCACAACGACTCTCAAGAAATATGCCGACGACAATAAACTTCTTGAGAAGATGAAAGTTGAGATTACAGGCGATGACTTCCGAGAAGGACTCACTGCAGTTATCTCTGTCAAGGTGATGGAACCTCAATTTGAGGGACAGACAAAGACCAAACTGGGCAATAGCGAGGTTGCTGGCGCCGTCTCATCCGCAGTCAGCGAGGCTCTGAAAAACTATCTGGAGGAGCATCCCAAGCAGGCAAGAACCATTGTAGAGAAGGTTGCCCTCGCAGCCCAGGCCCGTCAGGAAGCCTATAAGGCAAGAAACAACATCAGACGCAAATCTCCGCTGGCCGGAGGTGGTCTGCCCGGCAAACTGGCTGACTGCTCGTCGCGCCACGCTGAGGACTGCGAACTGTTTCTTGTCGAGGGTGACTCTGCAGGAGGAACAGCCAAGCAGGGACGCGACCGCAAATTCCAGGCAATCCTGCCGCTTCGAGGCAAGATTCTCAATGTTGAGAAGGCCATGGACCACAAAGTGCTCGACAATCAAGAGATACAGAGCCTCTACAAAGCCATGCGCGTCACCATTGGCACAGACGAGGATCCCAAAGAGGTCAACCTCACAAAACTCGCTTATCACAAAATCATAATCATGACCGATGCCGATGTCGATGGAAGCCATATCGCCACACTCCTGATGACGTTCTTCTTCCGACGCATGCGTCCGGTGATAGAGCAAGGCTACCTCTATCTGGCAACACCGCCACTCTACAAATGCACACGCGGTAAAGCCGAGGAATATTGCTGGACTGATGCCCAGGTGCAGCAGTTCATCGCACGAAACGGTGACAAGACCAAGGTGCAGCGCTACAAAGGTCTGGGTGAGATGTCGGCCGAAGAACTTCGTGACACCACCATGGATCCTGAACAACGCCTGCTCAAACAGGTGTCCATCAGCGATGCAGCCGAGGCAGACCGCATTTTCTCCATGCTCATGGGCGAGGATGTGGCTCCGCGCCGAGACTTCATAGAATCTAACGCAAACTACGCTAATATCGACGCTTGATATATCCATTTCCGAGGGGCTGTGATGAACTATCCATGCCCCTCGTTTATTCTATATGTAGGGAACTGCAATATAGAAACCATAATATATTTCATCATGAGCAAAAAATCGCCCAAAAACTCATCAAAGCAACTAGACACATTGATAGCCGACTTTGTGAGCTCTCAGGGAAACAACACATACAACTACAAACAGGTCTCACACGCCATCGGTGCATCATCACCCATACAGCAACGGAATGTTGCGCTTCGCCTTGTGGAACTGGCCTTCAACGGTGACATCATAGAGGTGTCGCCCGGAAAATATAAGTCTCCCCAGAGGACAAGTGAGGCTACTGGCATCTTCGTCCGCCGCAGCAACGGCAAAAACTCAGTGATCACCGACACGGACGGCGAGACCATCTTCATAGCCGAGAGAAACTCCATGCATGCGCTCAACGGCGACCGTGTGCGTGTCAACATTGCCGCACGTCGTCGCGGCCAGGAAGCGGAGGCCGAGGTGGTCGAGATAATCGAGAAGAAAGACCAGGTATTCATCGGCACACTGAAGGTCGACAAATACTTCGGTTACCTGCTCACTGACTCAAAATTCCTCGCCTCAGACATTTTCATCCCCAAATCAAAACTTAAGGGTGGCAAGACAGGCGACAAGGCCATCGTGAGAATCACGGACTGGAAGGACGACAGCAAGAATCCTTCAGGTGAGGTTGTCGACATCCTTGGGACTGCCGGTGAGAACACTGCAGAGATCCATGCCATTCTCGCGGAGTTCGGCTTGCCCTACAAATACCCACAGGCCGTGGAGAGAGCCGCCGATAAGATTGATGCAGGTATCACAGATGAGGTGGTTGCACAGCGTTTAGATATGAGAGACACCCTCACCTTCACCATCGATCCTGCTGATGCCAAGGATTTCGATGATGCCCTCTCATTCAAGGCGCTTCCTGGCGGGACATATGAGATTGGAGTCCACATCGCAGACGTCACTCACTATGTCCACCCCGACACCATCATTGACCGCGAGGCTTATAAACGCGCCACTTCTGTCTATCTTGTTGACCGCGTTGTCCCGATGCTTCCTGAGCATCTCTGTAACGGCATCTGCTCCCTGCGCCCTGAGGAGGAGAAACTCGCATTCTCCGTGATATTCGAGATGACAGCAGACGCAAAGGTGCTCAACTCCGAGATAGCGCGCACCGTCATCCGCTCAGACCGCCGCTTCAGTTATGAGGAGGCTCAGAGCGTCATAGAGACCGGCATGGGTGACTGTGTCGAGGCAATCACCACACTCAACGGGCTTGCCAAGATAATGCGCAAGAACCGATATGAGGATGGCTCTGTCGATTTTGACCGCGCCGAGGTTAAGTTTGACATCACACCTGAAGGTAAACCTACCGGTGTATATTTCAAGGTCTCAAAGGATGCTAACAAACTCATCGAAGAGTTCATGCTCCTGGCCAATAAAACCGTGGCTGCATTCATCGGCAAGAACAAAGACAAGAAAAAGAAAGCCAAGGCATTCGTATATCGTGTCCATGACCAGCCTGACGCACAGCGGCTTGCAGACCTCGCTGCCATAGCCAGAAATTTCGGCTACAAGGTGAAATCCGCCGGAACCCCACGCGAGATAAACCGCTCCATCAACAAAATGCTTAGAGAGGTCAAGGGACATGGTGAGGAGAATTATCTCGCCACACTTGCCATCCGCTCGATGGCTAAGGCTGTCTATTCGACAGATAATATAGGCCACTATGGGCTTGGTTTTGAATATTATACGCACTTTACATCCCCCATACGCCGATATCCTGACATGATGGTCCATCGCCTGCTCGAGCGATATATGGCAGGTGGCAGAAGTGTCAATCTACAGAAACTCGAGGATCAGTGCAAACACTCGAGCGAGATGGAGCAGGTGGCCGCCAATGCAGAGCGCGCTTCCATCAAGTATAAACAGGTGGAGTACATGCAGGACCATCTGGGTGAGACATATTCCGGAATCATCTCGGGAGTAACTGAGTGGGGTCTATACGTAGAGCTCAACGACAATCTCTGTGAGGGGCTCGTCCCGATGCGAGACCTTGCCGACGACTTCTATGACTTCGATGAGAAGAACCATTGCCTTGTGGGACGTCGCCACGGCAACCGCTACAGGCTCGGTGACAATGTGGATGTAAGGGTGGCACGTGCAGATCTTGAAAAGAAGCAACTCGACTTTGTGCTCGTCGACGACAAGGGGAATGCCCTGCGCAGCGAGGACAAGATGGGGAAGAAGGCCGGGGTTAAGGAGATTCTCAATAATAAACACGGAATGAAAAAACGCCGCAAAAAGTGAAAGACTATAAAGAATATCTTGACCTCATAAACGGAGCCATCGCCAATCTGCGTCTCCCTGATAGACCTGAGGGCCTGTATGTACCAATCACCTATACGCTCGAGGGTGGCGGCAAACGGTTGAGGCCGGTGCTGACACTCGCAGCCTGCGATGCTCTCGGGGCCGACCCTATGACAGCAATCCACCAGGCTGCCGCCATTGAGATGTTCCATAATTTCACACTCCTTCACGACGACGTGATGGACAAAGCTGATATGCGCCGCGGCCGTCCTACGGTCCACGTGAAATGGGACGAACAGACTGCCATACTCTCCGGAGACGCTATGCTCACGACAGCGACAATGTTGCTGGCCATAAAGGCGGGAGACAAACTTCAGCCGGCTCTCGATCTGTTCAACAATACAGCCATGAACATCTATGAGGGCCAACAGTTTGACATGGATTTCGAGAGCAGACTTGATGTGACTGTCGAAGAGTACATGGAGATGATAAGGCTCAAAACCTCTGTGCTGCTGGGCTGCGCCTGTGCTATGGGAGCGCTGATGGCTGGTGCTCCGATGGAGTCTCAGTTCAGATTTTTTGACTATGGTGTGAACCTGGGTCTTGCCTTCCAACTTCAGGATGACTATCTGGACACGTATGGCAATCCTGAGACATTTGGCAAGGCTATCGGCGGAGACATCCTCAACGACAAGAAAACCTGGCTCCTCATAGCAGCCCTTGCTGAGGATGAGACAGGAACCGTCAGGTCCATACTCGGAAGTAGAGAAAATCCTGAGGAAAAGATAAGGATTGTGCGCGATGTCTATAATCGTCTCAATCTCCCTGAGAGAATCCATGAGCTCATCAGCGCTTATATCGACACTTCAATTAAATGTCTTGACCACATGGATCTCACACCTGAAGCAAGGGTGTTTTTCATGGATCTGGCGTTAAAGTCAGCTACAAGAGATAAGTGAGACTGTTTGACACACATACACATCTCTATTTAGAAGAATTTGGAGATGAGGGGGATGCGGCTGTGCGCCGTGCCATAGATGCCGGTGTCACAATGATGATGCTTCCAAATGTCGACCTCACCACGGTGAGGCCTCTCATCGAGATGCACCATAGATTTCCTGACAACACCATAATGGCAATGGGTCTTCACCCGACTGAGGTTGGTAAGGACTCTAAAGAGGCGCTATCCATCATAAAGGAGACTTTATTTGAGTCGCCGGACTCTTATAAGGCTGTCGGCGAAATAGGGATAGATCTGTATTGGGACGCCTCTTTCAGGGAGCAGCAGATGCAAGTGTTTGAGCAGCAATGCAGATGGGCGCTTCAACTTGACCTTCCCGTTTTGATCCACTGTCGGGAGGGACTGGACGAGACCCTCGAGGTGCTTGAGGGATTTGAGACCAAGCCTCGCGCAGTTTTCCATAGTTTCGGGGGTACGCCTGAGGATGTCAGCCGAATACGGAATATCGGAGACTTCTATTTCGGCATAAACGGAATAGTGACCTTCAAGAACTCCAAACTCAGGGAGACGATTCCTGTTATTCCATCTGAACATCTGTTGCTTGAGACTGACTCCCCATATCTTGCTCCGGTGCCCTTCAGGGGTAAAAGGAATGAAAGCGCCTACATGGTAAATACTGCTGAGGCTGTAGCCACAGCATATGGAGAGACTGCAGAAGAAATTGCTGAAAAAACGTTCAAAAACGCTCAAAAATTCTTCGGACTGTAAGAATAAAACCCTCCTTATAACGTTCTTTTAATATATGAGATACCTTCTGACTATAATAATGGCTGTTACTGGCGTGTTCTCCTCCTTGGCTCAGGACTCGCTTTGGGTTCTTGTCAATATACCCGTAGCATGCATACGCGAAGGGGAGGGGCATGCCACAGAGATGTCTTCGCAAGCCATCTTAGGCACTCCTATGCTGATATTGAATGACGAAGGTGGGGAGTGGCTGAAACTGCGCGGGCCTGAAGGTTATGAGGGCTTCATGAATATCTCGAGCGTAAAGAGACTGTCTGACACCGAGATGAAAAAATGGCGCGAGTCTCCCAGGCTTACGGTGGTGAGCATGGATGAGGCTAAAGTTTTCTCAGACACATTAGCACGCACTCCGCGCACAGTTGTGGTCTCGCTTGTGAACGGCTCTATCGTAGAAGGAGTCCATGGAACAGGCAAGTATACTAAGATTAAGCTCCCGGATTGCAGGGAGGGCTGGATTGAGACTGATGCGGTAATGCCGATAGAGGATTGGGCATCGCAGCCTTTTGACTCTGAGGCCATACTTGACCGATGCTACACCATGATGGGTGCTCCTTATCTTTGGGGTGGATGCTCCACGAAGAGCGTTGACTGCTCAGGGCTTGTGAGAGTGGCACTCTATGCGAATGGTATCCTGACACTCCGCGATGCAAGACAACAGATAGAAATAGGCAAGCGCATCGAGCCTGGGGATGTAGACTCTCTTCAGGCTGCTGACTTACTCTTTTTCAGCACCGAACCAGAGGGTAGGATCACTCATGTGGCGGTGTATGATAAAGACCGCCGTTATATCCACTCATCGGGCAGCGTCAAGACCAATAGCATGAATGCAGAGGACCCGGATTTCGGACCAAGGAATTATCGAGGTGCATCGCGCATAGAAGGTATGACGGGCACTCCCGGCATTTGGCAAATAATAGATCATCCCTGGTACTTTAAGAAATAAACCATGATAACATTCCTGATTTGTCTGGCACTGCTTGTCACTGCCTATTTCACTTACGGCCGCTATTTGGAAAAGGTGGCTGAAGTTGATGATTCGAGACCCACGCCAGCCATGAGAATGGCCGATGGGGTCGATTATATGCCCCTCCCCAGATGGAGGGTTTTCCTGATTCAGCTTCTCAACATAGCGGGAACCGGACCTATATTCGGAGCAATATTGGGAGCCTGTTTCGGCCCGGTTGCATTCTTGTGGATCACATTGGGAGGCATATTTTTCGGTTCTATGCATGATTATCTTTCCGGTATTCTCATCATGCGTCATGACGGGAAGAGTCTCCCTGAAGTTATAGGCTGTTATCTTGGAATTAGCGCTCGTGCTGTGGTCCGCGTTTTCTCAGTTGCGCTGCTGGTTCTCGTGGGAAGTGTATTTATCCTCAGCCCGGCTCAACTTCTGTCCTCAATGTTGCCTGCAATCGGTAAAAGTGTCTGGGTTTGGATCATTCTGGTCTATTATGTGGTGGCGACTATGCTCCCTGTAGACAAGGTTATAGGCAAACTCTATCCTATCTTTGGCATAGCGCTCATTGCAATGGCCGCAGGGCTGCTAGGTGTAATTCTCTCAGGAACATATGAAGTTCCTGAACTCACCACTCTCCATAATTTCCAACTTGATCCAGAGGCCCTCCCAATAATCCCGACACTGTTCATAACCATAGCCTGTGGAGCAATCTCAGGATTTCACGCTACACAGTCGCCTCTGATGGCCCGCTGTGTCACCTCGGAGAAAAAATGCCGCTCGGTCTTCTATGGCTCCATGATTGCCGAGAGTGTCATTGCACTTATCTGGGCTGCTGTAGCGATGGCTTTCTTCCACAGCCCTACAGGGTTAGGGGAGAACCTAGCCGAACACAACGGCAATGCGGCATGGGCTGTTGATGTCATCTCGCGCACTACACTTGGGTCAATCGGTGCAATCCTGGCGCTTCTGGGAGTAGTGGCTGCGCCAATCACATCGGGCGACACGGCCTTCAGAGGCGCCCGTCTGATTATAGCTGACACATTTAATGTTGACCAAAAGTCTATTCTTAAACGTTTTGCCATATGCATACCGCTTTTTGCTGTGGGATATGGGATTACGCAGGTCAATTTTGATGTGGTGTGGAGATATTTCGCATGGGCTAATCAGGCACTTGCCTGCATCGTGCTGTGGACCATTTTCATCTGGCTTGCACGCAGTTCCAAGAATGTCTTTATAGCATTAGTTCCTGCTGTCTTCATGACATTTGTGGAGACTTATTTTGTGCTTATCTCCCCACAGTTTTTTGGATTCTCCAACCATTTGCTTTGCATGGCCGGGGCTGCAGTCATGACGGCGATTGCAACGACGGCTGCATTCATTCATGCTAAAAGAAGAGCCGTGCTTAAGCCTGCTGAACAATGATAATAGTAAACACTACATTCTACGTAGAGCAATCCATCGAACAGGATTTCCTGGATTGGCTCAAAGAGAGATATCTCTCCTCAGTGTCGATGTCCTCACCTTCAGTAGCACGAATACTTGGAGTAGCTGAGGAGGGTGTCAGCGCTTTTGCTGTAAAACTGCATCTCCCTACCATGAATGAGGCAGAGGCTATGGTAGAAAGACAATCGGTCCTGGTCAATGAGGAGATTGTGCGGACGTATGGAGAGAGAGTGTTGCACTTCACAACCTTTATGGAGACTGTTGAGCTCTGAGATGACCGATCTTAAGGAATACGACCGAATAATAATAGGTATTGATCCCGGCACCAATGTGATGGGGTATGGGATTCTTGGCATAAAGCAGAAGAAGCCTTCATTGATAGCTCTAGGAGTTATTAAACTCAGTAAATTCGAGAGCCATTATCTGAGGCTGCGGCGCATCTATGAAAGAGTGTTGGCTCTGACGGAGCAGTATCTGCCGGATGAAATGGCTATTGAGGCTCCATTTTTTGGCAAAAATGTCCAGTCGATGCTGAAACTGGGCCGGGCGCAGGGCGTAGCAATGGCTGCTGCGCTGTCGCGCGACGTACCCATCACAGAATATGAGCCACGAAAGATTAAGATGGCCATAACAGGGAACGGAGGCGCTGCTAAGGAGCAGGTGAGGGAGATGCTAAGGCGCATCCTCTACATCCCGAGTGAGTCGCTGGAGATAGAACTCGATGCGACAGACGCTCTGGCGGCGGCTTTGTGTCATTTCTACGAATCGGGGAAGCCTGCGATGGCATCCGGGCCAAAATCATGGAAGGATTTCATCTCTAAAAATCCAGACAGGGTGAGGTGAAGAAGCGGGCGAGACTCATCGTTTAAGATGGCGGAACAGGAAGCCAATGTGACGCCATAGAGTGGGGAAGAACCCGTAATATTTGCTCATGATGTCAAACCGCTCCAGGAGTGAGGTCTTGTGATGTCTCGTTGTCATCCCTTCTGAGAGATAGTCGATGAGAGTCAGATCGACGTAGCGGTTGCGATGAGACCGTTGGAGACAATGAATGCACCACTCATAGTCAGCGGAATATTTGTATCGAGTGTTATAGTTGCCGGTGAGTTTCCTCAACACTACGAAGGCCTGATGGCATACCACCATGCCCTGTTTGAAGGAATCGAGCGTTAGGTTTGAGGGCGCAAGAAGATGTCTGTCGGCAATCTTGACACGGTCTGAATTGACAATGTCGGTCTGACCATAAACAATTCCAGGATAATCATTGTCCAAGATGACATCAGCCAGAATTTTGAGAGTGTCAGGGGAATGAAAGGCATCCCCGGCATTCAGGAAGATGACATAGTCGCCCTTAGCCATCCCAAGGCCCTTGTTCATGGCGTCATAGAGCCCGCGGTCGGGCTCAGAGACGAGTTTCATCCCCTCGATGCCAGAATTGCGTGCCTGTTCGATTGTTGAGTCTTCAGAATTCCCGTCGACGATGATGAATTCATAAAGGTTGCAAGTCTGGTTCCGGACACTTTCGAGTGTCGCAGGGAGAGTTGCCGCGGCATTGCGGGTGACTGTGATGATGGAGAAAAGGGGATTCATATCGGAACTGATGGTACTATTACGCAAATGTAAGGGATTTATGTCATTCCACCAAAATATTTTTGGAAAATCGGATCGGAATGAGTAATTTTGAATAAGAAATCAAATAAGGATATGCAACAGGAATTTGCCTCACGTCTACTGGAGGAGGCTGTGACAGAACTTTCGCGGCTACCGGGAATAGGACGTAAGACAGCCTTGCGTCTCGCCCTGCATTTGCTACGTGGAGATGAGGCCAAGGGGGTCAGGCTGGGGCAGTCGATAATAGATATGGTTCATGGGGTGAGGTATTGCTCCGTGTGTCACAACATTTCTGAGACAGAAGTGTGTCCTGTGTGTGCCGACCCGACACGCGATTGCCGGACTATCTGTGTGGTAGAGACCGTCAGGGATGTGATGAGTTTTGAAAACACAGGTCAATATTCAGGTCTATATCATGTGCTTGGGGGTGTCATCTCGCCGATGGATGGTATAGGGCCCGAGCAACTTGAGATTGCTTCTCTCGTTGAGAGGGTTGAGTCAGGACAGATAGACGAGGTGATACTTGCCCTGAGCGCCACGATGGAGGGGGAGACAACCAACTTCTATATCTACAGGAAGTTGGCTCCATATCCTCAGGTGAGGATAACGCAACTCGCCAGGGGTGTGTCTGTGGGTAATGAGATTGAGTATACAGATGAGATTACCCTGGGGCGGTCTTTGCTGAACAGGACCCTATTTGCTGATTCAATCAAGAGATAACTCCGGAGGGTTATTTATCGAATTGTTCGGCCTCAATGGTGGCAAGTTCCCAAAGGGACATGGCGTTCTCGAGTTGCTTCATGGCTGCAGCATGACGCTCATAGATTCCGGCATCGGAAGAGCCTTCAGAGAGTTCGGCCTCAATTTTTGCCACTTCTGCCTCGAGGCGAGACACCTCGTTCTCAGCTTCCTCGACTTTCTTGCGAGCGCGCTTGGCCATGCGGTCGTGCTCTTTCTGCTCGGCATAACTGAGTCTGCGAGGGGAGTCGTGGTTCTTCTCTGAAGCGGGTGCAGACGGGGCTGCTTTGACATTTGGTTTTGATGCAGGTGCTTTTGGGGCGGGGGTGTTTCGCTCAAGTTCAGCAAGTGATGCGAGTTTTTTCTTCTCAAGGAATTCATAGATTCCACCGAGGCACTCCTTGACCTGTCCGCCACCAAATTCGTAGACCTTCTCTACAAGACCGTCGAGGAACTCACGATCGTGGCTCACGACAATGACCGTTCCATCAAAATCTTTTATGGCGGCCTTAAGAATGTCCTTGGTTTTCATGTCAAGGTGGTTAGTGGGCTCGTCGAGGATGAGGAGGTTGACGGGTTCCAGCAACAATTTGATCATGGCGAGACGGGTCTTCTCGCCACCAGACAGGACTTTGACTTTCTTATCGGAAGCCTCGCCACCAAACATGAATGCTCCGAGGATGTCGCGAATTTTAGTACGTATGTCACCCACGGCCACACGGTCAATGGTGTCGAACACAGTGAGGGTCTCGTCGAGCAATTGAGCCTGGTTTTGTGCGAAATATCCTATCTTGACGTTGTGGCCAACTTTGAGAGTGCCGGTGTAGGGAATCTCACCCATGATACACTTGACTAGGGTTGATTTTCCCTCACCGTTCTTTCCGACAAATGCCACTTTCTCGCCGCGCTTGATGGTGAATGTGGCATTGTCAAAGACTTGGTGGTCGCCATAAGCCTTCCCAAGGTCCTCGACAATGAGAGGATAGTCTCCTGAACGGGGTGCAGGAGGAAATTTAAGGTTAAGGTGAGATGTGTCGACTTCATCAACCTCGATGCGCTCTATCTTGGCTAATTGCTTAATGCGACTCTGGACCTGAACACTTTTTGTGGCCTTGTATCTGAATCTCTCTATGAAATCCTCGGTATCTTTGATCATCTTCTGCTGATTCTGATAAGCTCTCATTTGCTGCTCAAGGCGTTCGGCCCTAAGGGTAACGTAGCGAGAGTAGTTGACAGAGTAGTCGTAGATTTTACCAAGTGAAATCTCGATGGTTCGATTTGTGACGTTGTCAATGAAAGCGCGGTCGTGGCTCACAAGTACAACAGCGCCGGCCTTTGTGACAAGAAAGTTTTCGAGCCACTGGATGGATTCGATGTCGAGATGGTTTGTGGGCTCGTCGAGCAGAAGCACATCAGGTTTGGTAAGGAGCAGTTTGGCTAGTTCGATTCTCATTCGCCAGCCACCTGAGAATTCTGCCGTAGGCCTATCGAAGTCCTCCCTTTTGAAACCGAGGCCAATGAGTGTCTTCTCCATCTCCGCCTCGCAGTTCTCACTCTCCTCCATTGAGATACGGTCTGTGAGAGTTGTCATCCTATCAATGAGGGCTTGGTAAGAATCGCTCTCATAATCAGTACGTTCTGAGAGTTCGGCAGTCATGGTATCCAGACGATCGTGCATTTCCTTTATGTGACTGAAAGCGGTACGTACCTCCTCAGCTACGGTTGAGGTATCGTTGATCGTCATATGCTGAGGGAGATATCCGATGGTGGTATCACGGGGAACCGCAACTGTGCCGGATGTGGGATGCTGAAGGCCTGCTATGATCTTAAGCATAGTAGACTTTCCCGCGCCGTTTTTACCGACCAGGGCAATTCTGTCGCGGTCATTTATGATATATGAGATGTTGTCAAATAAGGATTTGGCGCTGAATTCTACAGAGAGGTTATTTATAGAGATGCTCATTGATGAGTTTATTTTGCAAAATTTTATGCAAAATTACTCATTATTCTACAGAATCACAAGAAAGGAGGTATGACTACGAATCACCTGAGGAAGGGGAGTCTTTGCTCAGGATCTGGCGTGAAGGACTCGAAGGTGTGGTCGTCATAATAGACGACGATTCCGACGACCTTTTTGCCAGTTCCGGTTTTAAGAGTGAAAGTCTCCTCTATATTCTCAGGGACAGAATTATCTACATTTGCAAACTCAAATGTCTTAGGGTTTGAGACCTTAGGCTCATTCTGTGTTTGCGGTTCAAAACTTTCTTCATTTGTAAATCTAAACTCTGAGTTTTTTTCTGTGTTCCTATTCTCAAATAGGCCTTTTTGGATTAGAGAACTCTCTCGATTTGCATTTACAAACGGGTTTGAACTGTTTGGATTTGCAGATTCCATGCCGGACAACATCTCACCCTCGCCAAACATAAGCCAAAGGATTGAGAGAGTGGGGTAGTACTGATGTATCTTACTTATAATCTCATCACTCACTTTCTTGTTTCGCCCAGCCAGGAGTTGAGATGCAGTAGGACGGGGTATGCCACACTCATCGGCAAACTGAGTGACACTAATCTGCCTATAGTCGAGATACTTTTTAAGCCTTGAAACAAGATCCATATTTACAATGTTGAATTTGAGAAGTGAATTTTCAGTGTGCAAATGTAATTATTAAATTTCAAACAGCAAAATTATTTTTGTAAATTCTTTAGCTTGCGATTGCGTTGTTTGCTATTTATGAAGTCAAACTCTGATTTAGGTAATATGATTTAGTTTTGCAAACCAAGCAGTTCGTGCAACCGTGGAACATCATAGTTTTGGGAAAATTTGGCACCTCTGTATGATTGAGAGTGTCACTATAGATTTTAACTCACATCTATCTATTTCTCAATAATTAAGATTTGATTTTAGATAGATAAACTCATAGTGGGTTGTATTTAAATCATTACATTAAATTAATTTTACAAAACGCTGATTGATAATAACAAGCGTGAATTGTTGCAAATTGTTAAAGTCTGTTTGATGGCTTTTAGATTAATTGGAAGTTTTTCAAGGTTCCTCCAGTGTTTCTTTTTGCAATTTTCAGATTGAGGATTGCGTTTGCTTGTGGAGGCATCTTACACCTATTTTATATATAAAACAATCCATATGCCCTTATGGATTAGTTAACGACCTAATTTTCACATTATTTTAGATGTGAGAAGAGGAGTTTCCAAAATGTCAAAGAGCGCTTGCCGTGCGGTTTGACTTTGGGTCGCGGAGCA
>JAMPAK010000001.1:1651485-1758743 GCA_023667285.1 Muribaculaceae bacterium | reverse complement strand
GGTTGAGGTATGTCTCGAAGCCACGTATCCCGAGGATGGGGGAGTAGGTTTGTTTGCGGGAGGTGGTGATGAGTTTTTTCATGGGGTGGCTTCGAGAATAGTTAGGTTGCAAAGATATGAATGATAAGAGGTTGGAATAGTGTGATAATGCCGAAAATGGACCTTCGGCAACGTAAATCGGCGGCCTACGGACGCCTTTCTTTATGGAGGTGGTGAGGCCCCGGACATTCTCGGCTCTTCCTGCGGAGAGCTTCGCATGGCCGGGGTTACGAGTAATTCGGCGCCCTACCGGGCGCCATTGCCAGAATAAATAAGCCATCAGGAGGTTGTGAGGCCCCGGGCACCCCGGGCATCCTCGCTCCCTGCGGGAGGCTCGCATGACCGGGGCTACGAGTAAATCTGAGTTCTGTGGACGCCGTTTGCCACCTGCGGTTGTGAGGCTCCGGACACCCCGGGCATTCTCGCCCCCTGCGGGAGGCTCGCATGACCGGGCTACGAGTAAACCGGCATCCTACGGATGCCATCGACATAATAAACATGCCATCAGGAGGTTGTGGGGCTCCGGGAAATAAATATAATCTGATGGCTGGTGTTACTTATTTCTCAAACTGAGATTTATCGGGGAAACGTTTCTTAAGATATTCCGTAGACCTGAGTCTATCCTCGTCAACCGCAAACTCGGAGTCGTTCATGCAGAAGAAAATGGGCTTGAGTAGTTCCAACTCCTCATAATGAGACGGTTTGTGTATGTATAGATGAAACGATGTCGTCTTATCCACAAACACCTTATGCGCACGTTTTTCCGCCAAAGAGGCATAAAAATATAAATGCCTTTGGATATCATTTGGTTTCCTGAAATGATTGACCAATGTAGGTGTCAGACACTTCTCAAATCGTCTAAAACATTTCGATAAATCACTTCTCAAATATGAATCTATATTGTGATGTGATTTATATGTGTAATATCTGCCATACTCCTTCTCAGCCTCCAATGCGGCATTATGGATAGTCTGGCTATAATAATTCAATGGACGTCTCTGAATATTTTCCCGAATCCAGTTTACCAGTTTCCTGAATGGACGTCTTTCTGCAAACCGCACTATCGGAAACCCATCCTCAGCAAAGAAATCTGCCGGTGTAACAGGCCGATTAAGAAACATGTCATCATTTCCATACAGAAAATGCTCGGATAGTCCCGGTATTCTATGCATGAAATGCTCAAGGACAACAGAGTTAAAACATGGGAGACTCTCTGCAGGCAGAATTTCCTTGTGGTCCACTATCTGCACCTTACCGTTGCCGGTGTCGAGCCAATCAGGCACCTGATTGTCGGTGACAATGAAAATCTTCCTGATCCAAGGCGCATAGAGTTCGAGTGACCTGAGGCTATATCTCAACTCATCGTTGTCAGCGTAACGACCCTTGCAATTCTCATTAGAACTCGTATCTGCCTCTCCTGTAAACTTCCTCCTTTTGGCCTGCCACTCCGGATCATTGCCATTGACCCACAGATACACGAAATCTATGTCAAATCCCTTTTCGCTCATAACTCAAACTCAGATTTTTCAGGAAAACGTCTCAACAGATATTCAGCGGCTCTGGCACGATCCTCATCGCGGGCATACTCAGAGTCATTCATGCAGAAAAGCATCGGATTGACATGCTCTATCTTCTCATAATGGTCCCGCCGGTGGATATAGAGATGAAACGATGTCTTCCTCCCAACAAACATCCTATGCGCCCTGCTCTCAGCCATCGGCGCATAGGAATAAAGATGCCGCTGAAGGTCGGAATTGTCTCTCACATGGTGAGGCAGCATCTTGTCAATCTCACTCTTGAAGGTCTCATAGACATGCCGATAGTCGCTCTTCAGATAAGCATCGATGTTGTGATGCGACTTACAACTGTAATATTTCCCATATCTCTCCTCAACCAGCCTTGCAGAATTCTCAACCTTCTGGTTGTAATGGCTCAGCCCCTTACCCTGAATATTCTTCTTAAACCACAATATCTGTTTCCTGAACAACCGTCTATAAGAAAACCGCATATACGGAAGTCCATCAGGCGCATAGAAATCACCCGGAGTGACAGGCCGGTTGAAAAGCATATCGTCGTTTGCATATAGGAATCTCTCCGAGAGTCCCGGAATCCTATGCAGGAACTGCTCAATCAGACTCGAGTTGAAGCATGGAAGACTCTCAGGAGGCAGAATATCCTTATGGTCGACAATCTGAATCTTGCTATTGCTCGTGTCAAGCCACTTAGGCACCTGATTGTCCGTCACAATGAATATCCTCCTGATCCACGGCGCATAGAGAGCCGCCGACCGCAGGCTGAACTTGAGTTCATCATTGTCTGCATAGCGTCCCTTGCAGTTCACCGACGATGACGCCACCGTCTTGCCGATGACAGCATCATGTTTAGCCTGCCACTTGGGGTCATTGCCATCAACCCACAGATAGACCAAGTCTATGGCTTCACTCTCATCTGTCATCATCTTCAAGCCTTTGTCTGATAATGGGATATTTCTCCAGGATAGCGTTGAGCGACGCAAGATTGCGGTCTGTCCCTCGCTTGAAATTTGTAATCTTCAACGACAGATTCTTGGGTTTGCCAAGTCCGCGAGGTTTATTCTGACCGAAAGGCACCGGAATGACCTTCCGGCCATTGGCCACCCCAGCCGCCCAAAACCATATGTCATCTGCCGTCGGTGATATGGCCGTAAAAAGTGCCGGGTCCATCATATCCTGCGCCAGTGAGTGTGGAGGATAGAGCACACCCCCAACCCCGGTCTGGATATTAGAGTATCGATTATGAATGCGCTTACTGAGAAAAGAATACCACCTGTATTTAGGCCATTTCTTATAGGGACGCCCGGGCAATATGCGCTTGGCCCTGTGGGCTATGATCGCATCAGGGAACTCCTGATGCATCTCCAGCAGCCTCTTGAGCATATCCTTCCCATAAGCCACATCATCATCTACAGTGACGATAATCGCCTCAGGGAAATCCTTAAGCGCAGGGATAAGCTTGCGATAGGAACGTATGTCAGTCCCGTAGTCGCGAATCTCAAACACGGGATTCTCCTCAGCAAGTCTGAGAAGCTCGCTCGGGACACCCGTCTCTCCAAATTGGGCAAATGTTAGATACAACACGAGTTTGTCAGGCACAACTGTTCCGTTGAGCAACGACCTGACGGCTCCGGCCGCCCATGGGATGGCAGCCGGAAAAGATGTCATTGACACGACTACCTGAGGCGCTCTGTCTGATTGATTCATCATCTACCCGGGATTTTTTGATATACAAAGTTAGGGATTTATTTCAGAAATATCAATATTTTCTCTAACTTTGTCAACCCACTAACCAAAGTGTGTCTCATCATGAACAAAATCATCAGCAAGGAGCATTTCTCTGAAAAGGTTGTGAAGTTTGAGGTCGAGGCCCCGCTCATAGCCCGATCCAGACGCCCCGGCCACTTTGTGATTGTCCGAGTTGGCCAGGGTGGCGAGAGAATCCCCTTGACAATAGCGGATTCCGACCCTGACAAAGGCACTATCATGCTTGTGGTCCAGTCTGTCGGACTCTCAACTTCTAAGATTAACGATCTCGAACCGGGCGACAGTTTCACCGATATAGTCGGCCCTCTCGGGCAGGCAACCCACATCTCTAAAGCAGGCACCGTGGTGTGCTGTGGCGGCGGTGTCGGCGTTGCGCCCCTCCTTCCCATTGTCAAGGCCATGAAGCAGGCAGGCAACAGGGTAATCTCCATCCTTGCCGCCCGCTCAGCAGACCTAATCATCCTTCAGGACCAAGTGGCCGAGTGGAGCGATGAGGTCATCGTGATGACGGACGACGGTTCTGCCGGCCGTAAAGGTCTAGTGACAGCCGGAGTCGAGTCCGTCATTGAGCGCGAAAAGGTCGATCAGGTCGTGGCCATCGGGCCGGCCATCATGATGAAG
Source organism: Muribaculaceae bacterium (assembly GCA_023667285.1). Lineage (GTDB taxonomy): Bacteria > Bacteroidota > Bacteroidia > Bacteroidales > Muribaculaceae > Duncaniella. The sequence goes on along the minus strand of JAMPAK010000001.1, from coordinate 1,754,784 downwards.
TTTGTCGCCCTCACCACCCGCAAATACGATGTCCCCACAATGGTCTCACTCAACACAATCATGGTCGACGGGACCGGAATGTGTGGCGCATGTCGCGTCACCGTCGATGGCAAGACCCGCTTTGTCTGCATCGACGGCCCGGAGTTTGACGCACACAAGGTCGACTTCGATGAGATGATAATGAGATTGAAATCCTACAACAAGCCTGTAAAATGAACACGCCCGATATAAACCGCGACTCCGAATGGCGGGAACAACTGCGCAAGGCTAAGACCGTCAAGGAACGCACGGCCATTCCTCGAGCCAAGATGCCTCAACTCCCGGCAGACTATCGTGTCACATGCAACGAGGAGGTGAACCAAGGTCTCTCCGAGGAGCAGGCTGTGCTCGAGGCCACAAGATGCCTGGACTGCCCAGACCCCCAGTGTGTCAGCGGATGTCCCGTCAGAATCCATATCCCCTCGTTCATCAAGAATATCGAGCGCGGTGAGATTGCCGAGGCTGCCACCGTGCTGAGGATGACATCCGCACTTCCCGCCGTGTGCGGACGTGTCTGCCCCCAGGAGAAGCAGTGTGAGAGCAAGTGCATCTATAATAAAATGAAAAAGGAGCCTGTGGCCATCGGATATCTGGAGCGATTTGCCGCAGACACAGCCCTCCATGCCCGAAAGACCGAGGGGGAGAAACCCACCCTGCACCCCCATGGCTCAAGGATTGCCGTTGTAGGCTCCGGCCCCGCCGGACTCTCCTTTGCAGGGCAGATGGCAGCTTTCGGACATAAGGTGACCGTCTTCGAGGCTCTCCACGAGATAGGCGGAGTGCTGAAGTATGGCATTCCTGAGTTCCGACTCCCCAACTCTATTGTCGAAGCTGAGATTGACACCCTTCGCCACTCAGGCGTAGAGTTTGTCAAGGATGTCGTCATTGGCAAGACCCTCTCCTACGAGGATCTCCACAAGATGGGCTTCGAGGGCATATTTGTTGGTTCAGGCGCCGGTCTCCCCCGATTTATGGGTATACCCGGAGAGAATTACATTGGTGTGATGTCGAGCAATGAGTATCTCACCCGCATCAACCTGATGGGTGCCGGGCAGCCCGGCGAGGACACCCCGGTGCTGAAAGGCCGCAGCGTGGCGGTGGTGGGTGGCGGGAACACAGCCATGGACTCTGTCCGCACCGCCCGCAGACAAGGAGCGGAGAGGGTCATGATTGTCTATCGCCGCAGCGAGGCCGAGATGCCCGCCCGAGTCGAGGAGGTGATACACGCCAAGGAAGAAGGGATCGAGTTCATGACCCTGAGCAACCCAATTGAATATCTTGCCGATGAGTTTGGCCGCGTCAGAGCCATGAAGGTGCAGCGGATGGAACTGGGAGAGCCTGATGCCTCCGGACGCCGCTCCCCCGTCCCCATCAAAGACGCTGTCGATGAGATTCCGGTAGACATGGTGATTGTCAGCGTCGGTGTGTCTCCCAACCCCCTCATTCCAAACTCATTCTGCGATCTCGAGATATCGCGCCGTGGCACTATTGTGGTAAACGAGGAGACCATGCGCTCAACCGTCCCCGACATCTATGCCGGAGGCGACATAGTCAGAGGCGGCGCCACAGTCATCCTCGCGATGGGCGATGGCCGACGTGCCGCTGAGGCAATGCACAAAGCATTAACAGAGAAGAAATGAACTTGAAAGCAATTATAGCCTCTCTCCTGTCCCTAGTCTCACTCACCGGTGTGGCAGACACAGTGGACGATGCCATCGCCGCTGCCAAGGCTGCCCCACGCAACAGAGCTCTCAGCCGTGCAGCCGGAGATGCCCTGAAAGGCTCCGGACGATATGAGGAGGCGATGAAATTTTATCTTCAGTCAGACAATGCCGGGAACCTTGGCGCCGCTGAGTGTGCGTTTTACCTCTATGATTTCGACAGCGCCTCAGAGTTGCTTGACAAATATAAATCCAAGCGCACCAAGGCTGAGATTGAGAAGGACAGGGATTTCACCTATAGACCTGATGAAGAGCCTAAGGACTGGACCGAATATCTGAGCGAGAGAATCTCACTCGGCTCCTCGATGCTTGACCGCGTTGAGAAAATCCAAGTCATAGACAGCATCAATGTCCCTGCAGAGAACTTCTTCAACTACATCCGTCTGGCCAAAAGCGCGGGCAAGATTGTGGGAGAGGAAAGTGTCCGTAACTTTGTGAAGGATGAGACCCTCGACGCCCTCGGCCTCACTGACGTGACCGGCTCGGGATACATGTCGGAAAGCGGAGATGACCTCATCTGGACCGCCACTGATGCCGACGGTAATCCCGTGGTCTATGAGTCCATCCGTCTTGCTGACGGGACTTGGGACACCCCGACCCCCCTCTTCAACTATGAGGGAATCTTTGGCAACAAGAATGGATCATGGGTCTCAGCCCCATTCCTGATGAGCGATGGTGTGACTCTCTATTTCGCCGCCGATGGTGAGGAGAGCCTTGGCGGACTAGACATTTTCATCTCCCGACGCGATGGAGACAAGTTTCTGCAACCCTCCAACATCGGTATGCCGTATAACTCCCCTTACAATGACTATATGTTTGCCATAGATGAGGAGACAGGCGCAGGATGGTGGGTGTCTGACCGCAACAGCAAGGGAGACACAGTCACGGTCTACACATTCATTCCTCAGGAACTGCGCATAAATTATCCTGTAGAGACCCCTGACCTTGTCTCATATGCCCGTCTGTCATCCATAGCCTCTACCATTTCGCCAGACAGCGACAACTCACGGCTGCTCAGGAGGATAGCCGGGCTGAGCAACAGAGGCGGCAACACGGTCAGGGATGAAGAGTTTAAGTTTGCCCTCCCTGACGGCAGGATTGTAAGACGCATGGCAGATTTCCGATCCTCGATGGCTCGGCGGGCAATGAAGGAATATCTCGACACACAGAAGGAGATAGATGATATCAATGCACGCGTGGCCACATTAAGAAGGGATTATGCCAATGGCGACCGCTCTCAATCAGAAACCATCATCATGCTGGAAGACCGCCTGGACACTCTCCGAGCCTCTCTGCTTGAACTGTCAAATAACGTTGTGACTGCTGAAAACTAATATCATAAACAATATTTCACATGAATTTTATATCACACATGGAAATCACAATCATACTGCTCTGCGTCGCCATAGTAGTTATGCTATGCATTTTCTTCTACTATGTGCCCTTCTTCCTATGGATTTCCGCTCGCGTCAGTGGTGTTCACATCTCACTGATTCAACTGTTCCTGATGCGTATCCGCAAGGTTCCCGCTGCAGTCATTGTCAGGGCTCTCATCGAAGCCCACAAGGCGGGGCTCAACGATGTCAACCGCGATGACCTCGAGGCTCACTATCTTGCCGGAGGTGATGTTGAGAAGGTAGTCCACGCCCTTGTCTCTGCTTCTAAGGCCAATATTGACCTTGGGTTTAAGATGGCCACCGCCATTGACCTTGCCGGGCGTGACGTGTTTCAGGCTGTGCAGATGTCGGTGAATCCCAAGGTGATTGAGACTCCTCATGTGACTGCGGTCGCTAAGGATGGAATCCAGCTCATAGCAATAGCCCGAGTGACCGTCCGCGCCAATATCCGCCAGCTTGTCGGCGGCGCCGGCGAGGATACTGTCCTGGCTCGCGTAGGCGAAGGCATCGTCTCATCCATCGGCTCTTCTGAAAGCCACAAGCAGGTGCTTGAGAACCCTGACAATATCTCGAAACTTGTGCTCCGTAAAGGACTTGACTCCGGAACAGCCTTTGAGATTCTCTCCATTGACATTGCCGACATTGATATAGGCAAGAATATCGGTGCCGCACTCCAGATTGACCAGGCTCAGGCCGATAAGAATATCGCTCAGGCCAAGGCTGAGGAGCGCAGGGCAATGGCGATAGCACTCGAGCAGGAGATGAGAGCCAAGGCTCAGGAGGCTCGCGCAAAGGTGATCGAGGCTGAGGCAGAGCTCCCCCGCGCCATGGCACAGGCATTCCTCTCAGGCAATCTCGGCATAATGGACTATTACCGCATGAAAAATGTCGAGGCAGACACTTCCATGCGCCAGAATATAGCCAATCCACCAGTCTCGACAAAATGACGGATATCAAGGATATAATTTCGTCGACTCGAAGATATAATCTCCACACCCACACTCAATTCTGCGACGGCCGTACACCAATGGCCTCAATGGTTGAAAGAGCCGTTAAGGAGGGTTTTGAGCATCTGGGATTCACACCTCACTCCCCTATCCCCTTCGACTCATCGTGCAACATGAAGGCTGAGGCTGTCAAAGACTATATCACTGAGTTCAATAGGCTCAAGAATCTATATGACGGGAAAATCAATCTCTATCTATCGATGGAGATTGATTTTCTTGGCGATAGATGGGGCTCGTCTCACCCTTATTTCGGCTCGATCCCACTTGACTATCGCCTGAGTTCTGTCCACTTCATACCTTCACGCTGCGGTGAGGAGATTGATGTCGACGGCAGGCCTTGGCATTTCGCCGACAAGATGCACCGATATTTTGAAGATGATATCCGCTATGTTGTGGACACGTTCTACAATCGCACACTCCGGATGATTGAGATGGGGAAGTTTGATATCCTGGGTCACTTTGACAAGATTGGGTTCAATGCTTCGGCATATTCGCCTGGCATCGAGGAGACCGCCTGGTATAAAAGACATATCGACAACGTCATCGATGCCATCCTGCCCACAGGGATTGTAGTGGAAGTCAACACCAAGTCATGGTTGCCTCACCCTGATCCTGCTCCCTCGGGCTATACCGGCGTCTCACCGCGTCTGTTCCCATCTCCAACCGTAATCAAGCGCCTTGTAAGTGCCGGAATCCCCCTCGCCGTCAACTCTGACGCACATTTCATAGACCGCCTTCAGGCAGGACGTCAGGCCGCATTTGAAGTCATAGACTCCGCTGTGATATCTTAGGCATATTCTCTGAATACAGGAAAGTCCAAAATCGGACATTTTTTAAGAAAAGTAAACGAAAATCTCTTGCAGATAGATGGGATATTGAGTAATTTTGCGACTTGAAACTCATCAATGATCTAAGGAAATGAAACATCTTGACCTCATTCTTGCTGAAAAATTACTTAAAATCAGTGCTATAAAACTTCAACCGGACAATCCATTCACCTGGGCTTCCGGCTGGAACTCACCCATCTACACAGACAACCGCAAGACACTGTCATACCCTGATTTGCGCAATTTCATCAAGGTTGAGCTCAGCCGTGTCATCCTTGAAAACTTTGGCGACGTTGAGGCGATTGCAGGTGTGGCCACCGGAGCCATCGCACAGGGTGCTCTTGTGAGCGACACACTAGGCCTGCCCTATGTCTATGTCCGCTCCACGCCCAAGGACCATGGTCTCGAGAATCTTATCGAAGGGGATCTCCGTCCCGGCAAGAAAGTAGTTGTGATTGAGGATCTCATCTCCACCGGCGGCAGTTCTCTCAAGGCTGTCGAAGCAATCCGCAACACCGGATGTGAGGTCATCGGCATGGTCGCAATGTTCAGCTATGAGTTTCCCGTGGCCGTCAAGGCATTCAAGGACGCTGATGTCAAACTCATAACTCTCTCCAACTACACAGCCCTCATCTCAGCAGCCCTCGAGACCGGCTTTATCCGCGAGGAGGATGTCGAGACCCTCAAAGAATGGCGCAAGGATCCCTCCGTTTGGACCCCTCGAAAACTCGATGAATAAGCAATAATATCTATGTCGAAATATACAGGTAAATCAGTCACACTTTCTCGTCCTGTAGCCGAGATATATGCAAAGGTCTCTGATCTTGGGCAGTATCGTCCGCTTGTAGAACAACTCCCTGAAGAGCAGCGCTCACGTCTGCAGGGCGTAGAATTCACCGATGAGACCATACGCATGGACGCTCCCGGCGTGGGACGCCTGGAGTTCAAGATAACTGAACGCAGAGAGCCGTCGCATGTCGGACTGACCGCCATAGGCTCTCCCGTACCTCTGAAAATATCCGTCGATCTTAAGGAGGAGGATCCCTCATCGACCACTGTCACTCCGGCTTTCGACATAGATATTCCCGCTATGCTCCGGCCATTCATAGGTGGTAAGATCCAGGAGGCCGCCGACAAGTTTGGCGAGGTCTTCACAACCATTTTCAACAAGGCATAATCCTCAATGAAAAATATTCTCTCCAGGCTCATGGCCGTCACAATCACGGCCATGAGCATTATCTTTATCTCAGGGTGTGATTCTGTCAACGATGACCGCATCCCCTATGCAGAAGTTTATCTCAACTTCCCAACCGTGGCCGACTGGAATATACACGGCGTGAAAGGAGACGCTGCGGCCTATAACATTTACATACGTCAAGGCAATACACGGGTTCCGTCTAATTTCCCGTACACGGACCTTGACCGCACAGGCTACGGTGGTCTTCTGCTGGTCAACGATGTGATGGGCAATTCTCTCGCCTATGATCTATCGTGTCCTGTTGAGGCGCAGCCAACAATCCGATTACATGTTCCCGCCGATCAGGCATTTGCAGAGTGCAGCACATGTGGAAGCACATATGAAATATACACAAACCATGGGATGCCGCGCTCAGGCCCTGCAGCCGACAGGGGGTTTGCACTCCAGCGCTATTCGGTCACATCAGGCGGGGCATTGAATTATAAGATTGTGACTCGATAAATCAGTTTCCGTAAGGTTTCACATTGTCATAGAACGGAGCGCGAATCCATATGAATTCCGCCGGGTTGTCAGGGTGCGACGGATCATAATCTTCTGGAAGTGTTATGTGTCCTGCGAGTTCCGGAATATTCTTCCTTATACCCTCTACCACACACTTGGCCACCTGTGAGGCTCCATAGGGATTGAAGTGGGTATTATCCTCCATTGCCTTGTCCTGACCGGGAAAAGTCCCGGCAGGGTAATGGACGAAGGCTTTCTTAGACCCTTCTACACCGAGGCTCTCATAGAGGGTCTTGGTCATTGGGTTGAGTTCAATGAGAGGGACATTCTCACGTTCAGCCACTGCCCTCATTGCGTCCGGATATTCGCCATGTGTATCAAGGATATGTCCGTCAGCGCCAAAGTGGCGTCGAGCAGTCGGTGTGATGAACACAGGATTCAGCCCGGCCTTGCGGGCGCGGTCAATAAAAGTCTTTAGCGCTGTGCTGAAGTTATACCACGCACCTGAGCCCGGTGTCTTCTGTTTCTGGTCGTTGTGTCCGAATTCTATGAAAATCCAGTCACCGGGCCTGGACATTGAGAGGACTTTATCAAGACGCTTTGAAGCCAGGAATGAATCAGCGCGCTGACCACTTTCGGCATGATTCGACACACATATGCCATTGTCAAGATATGCTGTTATCAATTGTCCCCAGCTTGCCCACGGCTCATTGACTTGGTCTACAACGGTGCTGTTGCCACACAGAAATATGGTGGGAATGCTATCCCCAGGCTCTATCGGTTCAATTGTGACATGCCTTACCGCAGGTGACTCACCCGTAAACTCAAGGCTCAGACGGTCATCCCATGAAGTAGTCCCGACCTCTCTTGGATTAATCCTCACAGAGTCCTTCAGGTTTATGCCCGGTGAGCGTTTGCTGACATTGAACTCCAGTGTCTTGAATTTACCTTTCTGTGTCTTGACCCGATCAGCCATCAGACGTCGGCTCTCGGCACGCACGGTTGTCTCTGCCGCACGCTTACTGTCACCCAAAGTAACAGTCACCTTATAGTTGCCGTCTGGCACACGCACGGAAAAATAAAATGGTTTGCCATTATCACTACTCGTTCCAAAGTCAATGCCATAACCAGTGAAGTCGCTATACGCTATCATTTCCTCCATATCATAGTCGTAGGCAGCAGGCTTTAAATAATCCTTTAGAGAAGAGGTTGTTGAACGCAGTCCCTCGGCTATACCTGAGGCATTGAGCCGTGCTCCCGCCTTGGATGAATGTGTATGGTCTTTCTTGAAATAGCGTGCTGAGCCTTCAGCCCCCAGAGCCTGCAATTTACGGCCTGAGATTTCATTGAGGTCAATGAATGTGGCTTTACCCTGTCCTGCTGCCTGACGAGCCCAAAGGCCAAAAGAAGACTTGTTGCTCTCAATCTTTCCGTCCTTCCACTTGTTGCGTGGCGTATGGCTGATGATAATCGGGGCAGCTCCTTTCTCGCGAGCATCCATGATGAACTTGCGAAGATACCATCCGTAGGTATAGATAACCTTGTTGCGGCCGGTTGCCTCCATCTTGAACACCTTGCTCTCCGGGCCAGCCCCATGAAGCTCGCCACGGGCCTTACCCTTGTTGATGTCACCGCCGTCGTTATGTCCGAACTGAATAAGGACAAAGTCTCCCGGGCGCAGAGCATTATAGACCTTATCCCAACGGCCTTCATCGAGAAATGTGCGGGCGCTACGTCCGGCCATTGCATGATTCTCAATTGAGATGCGTGTGGTGTCAAACTGCTCCGCCAAGACACTTCCCCATCCCCACATTGAGTCATCGTCGCTATCCTCATTCTTAACAGTGCTGTCACCTACAATGAAAAGTACGGGCCTCCCCTCGCGCCTCGACGACCCGGTGACGGTGTCAGTATCCTGAAGAATCATCCAGTCCTTCAACGGGACATCGCTCAGGCCGCGCAGACCCTCAACAGCTGACTCTGCATTGACTCTCGCACCAAACTCCGAGGTGTGGATCCTGTCAATATAGAACATGGTCTTGACCTTGTCTTTCCCAAAACGCTCAAACTTGCGCGCTGTTATCTCATTGAGGTCTACATAAGGCACCTTCTCCGCCTCGGCAACCTGACGCGCCCAGTGGCCAAATGTGTTGTTCACACGGCTGACTTGCGTGGAGTCCTTATCATCCCAGGCACATCGTGGAGTGAGCGAGAAAAGTATGGGATTTCCTCCATGAGCCTTGACATCTTTGATATATCGGCGCAAATATTCTCCATAAGTATAGACCGTCTCCTCCACCCCGGTCTCCTTGATGGTGACATGCAGGGAGTCTTGACCCACTCCCGGAATGGAAGCCCTGGCACGACCCTCATCATAAGGGCCATTGTCGTTATGACCGAGTTCGATAATGACCCAATCTCCGGGACGTATACCTTTCAAGACATCAGCCCACAGCCTGTTATAGAATGTTCGGCTGCTCATTCCTCCGAGTGCATGGTTCTCGACTGTGATCTTTGTCGGGTCAAAATATTCCTGCATGAAATATCCCCATCCCCACTGTCCGTTGGAGCCATTGCCGAGTGTGCCTGTGCGCATCGTAGAGTTTCCAACCAAAAAGAGCACCGGATTATCCCCAACGCGGCTTGAGCCGGAGACAGGGCGTGCCGTCCGGGCCAGTTCAAGGCTGTCAAGAGTATTGTCCACGACCTTGTTGACATCCTCCATAGGGGATGCAACCCGGTTTTGTGCCTCTGTACTGCCTCCGGCGATAAGCGATAGCGAAATCAACGAGGCTTCGATAAATGTCTTCATATGGTGATAGTTCTAAGGTGGCGTAAAGTTACAAAAAATCCACCTTATATAAAAGACACCGTCTGAAGATTCTCTACATTGAGCCTATCACAAGCAGTCCCAGGCCTATCAGCAGGATGGTGAGATCTACAATCTTCAGTTTGATATTCTTCTCGTGGAGGATAAGGAAACCATACATGAACGACACAATCACACTGCCCCTCCTAATCATTGAGACCACAGCAATCATCGAACCCTCCACCGAGAGAGAGTAAAAATAGGCCAGGTCTGCGACAGTGAGGAAGATAGAGATGAGAGGGATGGTCCATTTCCACTTCAGGGGAGTCTGAGAGGGGTGCATTCTCGAAACCACACCGATGGCCATTCCCATAATGATGAGCTGATAGAACGAATACCATGCCTGAACCTCAAGCGGCTCGAAACGGGTCATCAGATACTTATCATAGAGTGCGCTGACGGCCCCAAGAGTAGTGGCGCCTATGGCCATCCAGAGCCAGCGCGAGGAGCGAAGGGAGAAACCCTCCTTACCTCCTACTCTGCTGATGAAAAAGAGCGACCAGAAACCCAGGATAACACCTGCCCACTGCCACGCATTTAGCCGTTCCCCAAAGATAAGGAGGGCGCCCACAAGTACAATCACCGGGCGCGAGGCATTCACCGGACCGGCTATGGTGAGAGGAAGATGCTTGATAGAGGCATATCCCAGCAGCCATGACGACAATACGATAAGACTCTTGAGCAGGATGTATCCATGACCGGCGGCGGTTCCTCCAAGTCCCCAATATCCAGATGAGATGTCTGAGATTATGACCGGACTCATCAACACAGCGCTGAAGAGAGTATTGAGAAACAGAACTCCCAGCACATTGTTGCGCTCAAGGGAGAGCTTTTTCATCACATCATAAAATCCCAGGCATAATGCCGAGACTGTAGCGAGAAGAACCCACATAGCCTATTTCAATTATCGTATCAACCTCTTACCTCAGCAGCCATACCTTCGTTCTCAACAGGTGCTATACGGTTTGCCATTGCCACTGCTTTGGTGATGTGGTCACAAATATGGTCATCGCCGATCAGAGCGTTGAGACCGGAATTGACAATGGATTGACGGACATTCTCCTTCACACCCGAAAGGACTACATGGATACCCTCTTCCTGAGAGGAGCGCACGAGTATCTCAAGGTTATGGAGAGCAGTAGAATCGATGAAGGGCACCTTGCGCATGCGGATGATTCTGACCTTTGGCTTACGGCCCAGAGTCGAGCGCATCATCTCATCAAACTTGGTGGCCACACCGAAGAAGAACGGGCCGTCAATCTCATAGACCTCAACCCCTGGATTCACATCAAGAACCTCATGGACTGTGGTCTCGGAGCCTTCTGCTATGTCGAGCTGCTCTGAATAAACCTTAATCTCAGTATTCTCCATCACACGGCGCAGGAATAGAATGATGGCAAGCATCAGACCCATCTCAATGGCAATCGTAAGGTCGAATATGACGGTGAGAAGGAATGTCACGGCAAGGACAGAGATATCGCTCTTGGGATTATGAAAAATAGCCCTGACAGTTCTCCAGCCGCTCATATTATAGGCCACCACAATCAGCACTGCTGCCAGGCAGGACATAGGCACAAGATTGATCAGCGGCATCATGAAAAGGAATATGAGGAAGAGAACCACAGCATGGATAATACCGGCCACAGGTGTGCGTCCACCGTTGGTGATATTGGTCATTGTGCGGGCGATGGCTCCGGTCACGGGGATTCCGCCAAAGAACGGGACAATGATATTGGCCATGCCCTGACCAATGAGCTCAGTATTCGAGTTAGTGCGCGAGCCGGTGACACCATCAGCCACTGTCGCCGAGAGAAGACTCTCTATCGCGCCGAGGATTGCTATGGTGAAGGCCGAAGGAAGAAGCCGGTTGATATTGGCCATAGTGAACTCAAAGCCGTGAGGCTGAGGAATATCCGTGGGGAGTGATCCGAAACGGTCTCCGATAGTCTCTACATGCACCCCCGGCACAAGGCTCACAACTGCCGTCACAAGTATGATGGCGATGAGCGCTCCAGGGAGTCTACGTGAAATCTTGGGTGTGACAATGATGATGGCCAGAGCGGCAATGCCTACTCCGAGTGTCAGCCAGTCGATATTAGCGAGGTTGCTAAGAAACATACCCCACTTAGGCAGAAACTCACTGGGAACATTTTTTAGCCCAAGTCCCAGGAAATCATTGATCTGTGTGGAGAAAATTGTCAGGGCGATACCGGCTGTGAAACCCACGACAATGGGATATGGGATGAATTTGATGACCGTTCCGAGCCTGAAAACGCCCAGCGCCACAAGTATAAGTCCGGCCATGAATGTAGCCACTGCCAGACCTTCCAGGCCATAGTTTGCAATTATGTTATAGACAATTACAATGAAGGCGCCCGTCGGGCCTCCTATCTGCACCGAGCATCCACCGGCGGCTGAGACGATGAAGCCACCTATTATAGCGGTGATCAGACCAACTGTGGGACTGACTCCGGATGCAATGCCAAAGGCGATGGCAAGAGGAAGCGCTACAATACCCACGACGATACCGGCCACAAGGTCGGTCTTGAACTTTTCCATTGAATAGTGACTCAAAGCGGAAACCAATTTCGGCTTAAAGTCAATCGGACCTGAGAAATTCATCTTGTGATTTAGAAATATGTTACCTGATTGGAGCTGCAAAGTTACGAAAAAATTGACTATCTTTGCCCCATCATGTCAAAAATAATCTTAGACAACATATCAGATGCCCTCTCGTTGCTCACCAAAAGCGCCAAGAGTCTCGTTAAAATGGCTGTCCAGTCACGTAAGCCATCGGTGACATGCTCTGACAGAGGGGACCGGAGGCTCATCATCATGGGTAATGGTCCGTCCCTGGCACAAAATATCTCAGAGGATATGGCCACACTCAAGTCAGAAGATACCTTAGCAGTCAACTTTGCCGCTAATGCCCCTGAATTTACCGAGATAGCTCCTCGCTACTATCTGCTGTGCGACCCTCACTTCTTCACATCCGCCGGAAGTGATCCTAATGTCAGGAAACTGTACGACCGTATGCAGACCCTGGTTGACTGGCCCATGACGCTCTTTATCCCTAACGGGGTGAAATTTGAGTTGACTAACCCGAATATTAAGATAGAACGCTTCAATCCTGTAGGTGTCGAAGGATTCCGCTGGGTCGAGCGGATGGCATATGGCTCAGGACTTGGGATGCCCCGGCCTCGCAATGTGCTGATTCCAGCTATCATGACGGGCATCCTGGCAGGCTACCGAAAAATCGTCATACTCGGCGCTGACCATTCATGGACCCGCACCCTCAGTGTGAGCGATGACAATGAGGTGCAAAGCATACAGCCACACTTCTATAAGGATAACGACAGTGAGAAAGCGCGAGTGACATCCGTCTATCGCGACGTCAGGCTCCACGACATCATGCTGAGTTTCCACCTGGCCTTCAAAAGCTATCATGCCATAGAGCGATATGCCAAGTCGAAGGGGGTTGAGATAATCAACGCCACCCCCGGCTCATTTATCGATGCCTTCATCCGTGGCAAACTCTGAATCCATTAAGATACACACTCTAACCGATACTATTATGATTGAACCCGGACAAAAGGTTGATGACCTCCTCGGCACAGACCAGGACGGCCACGAAATCCGACTAAGCGATTATCCAGGACGCACCATCGCTCTCTATTTCTACCCAAAAGATATGACATCAGGATGCACGGCTCAGGCCTGCAACTTACGCGACAATTACAACGAACTTCTCGATAATGGCTATCAGGTGATTGGAGTCAGTGTCGACTCGGCCGACAGCCACAAGAAGTTCATAGCCAAAAACTCCCTGCCGTTCCCGCTGATTGCCGACACCGACCATAAGTTGGTCGAGAAGTTTGGCGTGTGGGGCGAGAAGTCGATGTATGGGCGCAAATACATGGGTACATTCCGCACCACCTTCATCATCTCCCCCGATGGGACTGTGGAACGTGTCATCACTCCCAAGCAAATCAAGACGAAGGACCATGCAGCCCAGATAATGGCTTGAGTCTTTTTGTTATTCCCCTATCATCTTGAGAAACTCATCCTCATCAATCACCGGGATTGAGAGCGACTTGGCTTTCTCGAGCTTGGAGGGACCCATATTTTCTCCGGCAAGAACAAAGGAGGTCTTCTTTGATATAGACCCTGAGTTCTTGCCGCCATTCTTCTCAATGAGTTCCTTATACTCCTCGCGCGAGTGGCGCTCGAAGACACCGCTTATCACAATCACTTTTCCTGTCAGCAAGTCGGTATGGTCTGAGGTGTCAGTCTGTGGCATCTCAAACTGCAGGCCCGATTGACGCAGCCGCTCTACAATCTCCCTGTTTCCCTCGACGGCAAAATATTCTATTATTGAGTCGGCGATTCGGGGGCCCACATCCTCAAGAGCGGTCAGTTCATCGTGTCCCATCGCCATAAGATGATTGAGATTCCCGACACGTCTGGCTATCTTGCGCGACACCGTCTCACCCACATAAGGGATGGAAAGGGCAAACAGCACCCGCTCGAAGGGGACAGACTTCGATGCCTCTATCCCCTCAATGATGCGCTGCGCTGACTTGGGGCCTATACGGTCAAGGCGTTCAAGGTCTGAAGCGCTCAGCGTGTAGAAATCGGCGATGTCCCTTACAAGCCCTGAGTCGTAGAGCAGCTGACAGTTCTCCTCGCCGACCCCGTCAATGTCCATGGCATGACGACCTACAAAATGCTCAAGCCTGCCAACCAACTGGGGAGGACAGCCATATTTATTGGGACATTGCCAGGCTGCCTCGCCGGGTAGCCGAATGAGCCTTGTACCACATGCTGGACATGTCTGCACGAACTTCACCGGCTCTGCTCCAGGCTCACGGACATCCGTGTCGACGCCTGTAATTTTAGGGATAATCTCTCCACCCTTTTCAACATAGAGCATATCATGCTCGTGGATGTCGAGATTTCTCACTATGTCCGCGTTGTGGAGAGAGGCTCGTTTCACTATAGTTCCTGACAGAAGAACAGGCTCAAGATTAGCCACCGGGGTCACGATGCCCATGCGCCCTACCTCAAACGACACAAATCTCAGCCGTGTCAACGCTCTCTCAGCCGCAAACTTATATGCGATGGCCCAACGGGGTGATTTGGCTGTGTATCCCAGATTGAGTTGCTGACGCAAATTGTTGACCTTGAACACCAGCCCATCAGTGGCGACTGGAAGCTCGCGCCGGGCCGTGTCCCAATAGTTGATGAAATCATCTACCGCGGATGTGCTCTCCAGGAGCGTCATTGCATCGCTCACCTTGAAGCCCCAGGAACGTGCCTTGAGCATATTGTCATAGTGATTGTCTGAGGGGAGTTCATCTGCCAAGAGATAGTAGAAGTAAGCGTCCAAACCGCGACGAGCCACTTCGGCAGAGTTCTGCATCTTGAGTGTTCCGGCAGCAGCGTTGCGCGGATTGGCAAACAGAGGCTCCTCATTGAATGCCCTCTCCTCGTTCAGACGGTCAAAAGCCTTCCATGGCAGAACAATCTCACCTCTTATCTCAAAGTTATCAGGCCAGTCTCCAGGGCGAAGTACCAGAGGGATGCTGCGGATGGTCTTGACGTTTTCAGTCACATCGTCACCTTTCACGCCATCTCCTCGAGTCACGGCTCTTATGAGTCTTCCCTTTTCATAGGTAAGAGAGATGCTTGTGCCGTCAAACTTCATCTCGCCCACAATGGGGACCGACATCAATCCGCCCGCATAGCCCAGCGACTCGTTAGAGCGCTCAACCCACTCGTTGACCTCCTTGATGGAATATGTATTGCCGAGCGAGAGCATAGGTCTGGCATGGGTCACCTGAGTGAACCCCTTGGACAAGTCTGACCCCACACGATGTGAGGGCGACAAGGGGTCGTCCAGTTCGGGATATTCCTTCTCGAGAGTCTCGAGTTCCTTCATCATTGAGTCATACTCTCGGTCTGAGATGGCCGGAGCATTCTCAACATAATAAGCGTGGTTGTGAGCCTCTAACTCCTGTCTCAACAGGGCTATGCGTTCAGATGGTGTCATCAGTAGGAAAGTTTATGCCTCGCCGTCTATGCGGACCTCCTCGAGGTCTTTAAGGATATTGGGTTTCTCGAGGCCATAGTGGTTGCGGGTGTCCATGGCCTTGAGGATGATGCCGAAAATTAGGGCAAGCACACCGAGCGATGCGAACACGCACATCGGGGCTGTGTAGTCATACTGCATAGGGTCATCGATTCCGGGGTTGGTGGCTGTAAGCACCTGGCCGATAATGATGGGCACGAAGGCCAGACCGATGTTCTGAACCCAGAAGATGAGGGAGTAGGCACTGCCCAGGAAGCGCTTGTCCATCACTTTGGGGACTGAGGGCCACAGGGCAGCGGGGACAAGAGAGAATGAGATTCCAAGCACGACGATTGCAGAGTAGGTGATGAGCTCGCTCTTAGTCGCGGGAACGACAAAGGCAAATGTCAGATGGCAGACAATCATTAGGATGGCACCGAGCATCAGCATTGTAGCGCCCTTTCCCTTATGGTCAAGGAACCAACCCAGCAGGGGGGTGAGGCAAGCGGCGCCGATGGGGAACCAGCGAAATATGTCGGATGCCTGTGTCTCAGAGATTCCGAGGTTGCACTGCAGCATGTTTGCTGCATAGCGCTGGAATGGGAAGATGGCAGAGTAGTAAAGCACACATAGCATGGCGATGATCCAGAAAAGACGGCTGCTGAAGATTGCGCCGACATCAGCGAGTTTGAACTCCTCATCGTCAGCGGCCTCAGCGGCTACCTTGACTGCTCCCATTTCTCTGTCGAGTTTAGCATCCATGAAGTCGAATGCTATGAAGCATATGAGACCAATGCAAAGGAGGGCTGCACAGAAGGCCACGGGGACAACAACGGTGTGTCCGCCACCCCACTCGGCCAGTCGGGGGGAGATTGAGAAAATGGCAAACACGCCTATACGGGCTATGGCCATCTCAAGACCCATGGCAAGAGCCATTTCCTTACCTTCAAACCATTTGGCGAGAGCTTTGCTGACGGTTATTCCGGCCATCTCGCATCCACAACCGAAAATCATGAAGCCGAGCGCCGCAAGTTTGGCCGAACCGGGCATCACTGTCCACCATGAACTGAGCCAGAGGTCTAACGATGTCCCCTGAAACATATCGCTGAGGGCATAGAGCTTGATGACAGCGCCACCCACCATGAGCGATGCAGAGAGTGTGCCGGTGAAACGCACACCCATTTTGTCGAGGATGATGCCGGCCAGGATCAGGAAGCCAAACACATTTAATATATACTCAGCACCTGCATAGTAACCGAATGCGTCAGGCGACCAACCGCGCTGTGTCTGCACGAGTGACTGCAGAGGCGACATCACGTCGACAAACATATAGGCGAAGAGCATCATCGATGCCACAAGGACGAGGGCCGTCCACCTTGCCCATGCCTTGTCGGAAAGTACCTGTCTTGCCACTCCGGCCACAGGCTGTGAAGTTTTTTCCATACTTGAAAGTGATCGTTAAAAAAGATGTGATGATAGATTTGACCACAAATTTACAGAAAAATGTCAACATTTCGGTCTAAAAGTCGTAATTTCGTGGCAAAAATCAAATAATCACGTCAAAACACAATGCTTGTCCGTCAACGTTTCGACCTCGACCGCACGGTAAGGCTGGTGATAAACTGTGTCATCTTCCTTGCCGTCATCTGGCTTATCAACATCCTCAGGGGTGTACTGCTCCCCTTTCTTGTGGGGTGTCTGATAGCATATCTATTCGAGCCGTTTGTCCAGTATAACCGACAGTTGCTCCGTCTGAGGGGACGTGTCATCGCTACCTTTGTGACCCTCTTTGAGGTGTTTTTCTTCATGAGCCTGCTGGCATATATTATTGTGCCTATGATTATAAAGGAGTCTGCTCAGATGGCAGAGATGCTCAAGGCATATTCCTCCACACGGCAGTCGGTGGCCTTCATTCCGGAGTCGGTCCAGGAATTCCTGAGACGCAACCTTGACTTCGAGTTGATAGCCTCCAAACTCTCTCACGAGGAGTGGAGCCGTATGATCGAGGAGACCCTCTCGGCTTCCTGGAGCGTCATCACCGGCAGCATCTCGCTTCTGATGAGTGTCTTCAGTTGGCTCATAGTGATTCTTTATGTGGTGTTTATAATGATAGATTATGAGCGTATCTCGGATGGGTTCCGTCGGATGATAATGCCAAAGTACCGTCGTATTGTCTTCAAGATTGCTGATGATGTCAAGACCTCGATGAACCGCTATTTCCGCGGACAGGCTCTCATTGCCTTCATCGTGGGTATTCTCTTCTCCATAGGATTTCTTGTCATTGGCCTTCCTCTTGCCATTGTCGTGGGTATGTTCATCGGAGTGCTCAACATGGTGCCCTACCTCCAGATTATATCTATCATACCGGTCACACTTCTATGTCTTGTATGTGCTGTGGGTGGTCAGGCTGATTTTTGGCCGATGTTCTGGCAGGCCATAGCCGTCTACGTCATCGTGCAAGCCATACAAGACCTTATCCTCACCCCACGAATCATCGGGAAAGTCATGAGCATGAATCCTGCCATCATCTTTCTGTCTCTCTCGGTGTGGGGTACTCTGCTCGGTTTCATAGGGCTGATAATCGCCATACCTCTTACAACTCTTCTGATGGCATATTATGAAGAATATATCATTGCGCCACGACAAAGAGCCCAAGACAGGAAGCGCAATAAATAAATAGTTGTTAACACAACTATCTTTTTGCAGTGAGGTTTTGTTAAAATTACGTTAAAGGGCTAAACAAAATTTGGAACGTAAACAAAAAAGTCCGTACCTTTGCAGCGCAAAAGAGAAAACGACATCTCTTAGCAATCCTCCAAAACCTAATCGGGGTGTAGCTCAGTTGGTTAGAGTACGCGTCTGGGGGGCGTGAGGTCGCTAGTTCGAGTCTAGTCACCCCGACAAAGGTAATCCCAATGACTTCAAGTTTCATGACTTGAAGTCATTGCTTTTTCACAGGCACCGGGACGATTCAAATCAACATGCTGAGGAAATGATTTTCCGTATAAGTTTCCAGTTATATCGCACATATGGATTTTTTGCCACTTGCCATAGAGGGCTGTCCGCTCGACAGGCCCATTATAATAGCCGGACCCTGCAGTGCCGAGACTGAGCAGCAGGTTCTCGATACTGCCCTCGCCCTGGCTAAAGCAGGAATCAAGATATTCAGGGCCGGGATTTGGAAGCCCCGCACCAAGCCGGGAGGCTTTGAGGGCGTCGGCATCCCGGGGCTTGCATGGCTAAACAAGGTCAAGGACGAAACGGGTATGAAGATTGCCACCGAGGTTGCCAACCGCAGTCATGTGGAGGCGGCTCTCGAGCATGGACTGGACCTTTTGTGGATTGGGGCCAGGACTACGGCCAATCCTTTTGCGATGCAGGAGATTGCCGATGCGCTGCATGAGGGCGGCAGAGATATCCCTGTTCTTGTCAAGAATCCTGTCAACCCCGACCTTGAACTGTGGATAGGTGCGCTCGAGCGTCTGTGTAACGCCGGGATAAAACGGCTTGGAGTCATTCACCGCGGGTTCTCAACATACGGACTGCATGCCTATCGCAACCATCCCCAGTGGCGTATTCCACTTGAACTCCGCATACGCTATCCTCACCTTCCCATCATCTGCGACCCAAGCCATATAGGAGGAAAACGCGAACTCATAGCCCCTCTCTCGCAGCAGGCGCTCGACATGGGATTTGACGGTCTTATCATAGAAAGCCATTGTGACCCCGACTGTGCATGGAGCGACGGAGCACAGCAGGTGACCCCTGCCCGACTCTCAGAGATTCTAAATGGGCTTGTGTGCCGTGACGCCCCGGTGCCGGCCGAGTCGCTGACATCGCTTAGGGAGCAGATAGACCAACTTGACTATGAACTGCTCGACATACTGGCCAAGCGCATGAACATATCGCGAGAGATAGGCCACTATAAGCATGCCCATAACATGCCTATTGTCCAAGCCGGACGCTATGGCGATATCATGAACTCGCGCATACAGGCCGGTCTCGACATGGGTATGAGCGAGGAGTTCATGCGTTCACTTCTCGCGGCCATCCATGAAGAGTCTGTGAGAATACAGGTCAACATCTGACATATAAAATTCGGACACAAACCTCTCGGCTTATGCCCGAATGCTACAAAGTATGAAAATTTATCTTACTAATCGTCATATTTTTTGAATGCGCCTGCCTCACTGAACTTTATGTCAATGCCGTTGGACAGGGCTATCTCATATCCTCCGCGCTCCTTGTCGATGCCTACAATCTTTGCGCCTTTGTGATTCTTAGCCACATAGTCGCGGATGGGCGGCAGAACGAAATAGGAAGGAACAGACGACATGGCGCTGCTCTCAACCTCTTTCCAGTTGCCCTCGCGGTCAAACTTAATCTCAGAGCCATCTGTGAGGATCACCTCATAGTCGCTGACACGACCAAAGTCGCGGTCAATCTTAACGAAGCTCACCTTAGCCTTGAAATTGTTCTTTATGATGGAGAGTGCAGCCTCAGGGAGGACAGAGGGATCATGTGAGATTTCATCGCGTGCGGCGACGGAAAGTGTCATCACCAGCGCAGCCAAAAGCAGTAGAATTTTTTTCATATCCTAACATTTTTGTTTTCAATATCAACAATTATGGACTGAGGAATGTTCATATAACGACAGATTACACAAAGATTACACAAGGAAAGATATCTTCATGGACTTTATGGAGACCGTCGGAGCAAATTAACTCAGGTTGAGTTTGAATTAATGAAATTTTTCCGTAATTTTGCACACGAAAATAAAACCCACAAAATATAATCATCCAATGACTATCGACCAGTACAATTTCAAAGGTAAAAAGGCCATTGTCCGCGTGGACTTCAATGTGCCCCTCGATGAGAATGGCAACATCACAGACGACACCCGCATCCGTGGAGCCCTCCCCACCCTCAAGAAGATTCTTGCCGACGGCGGGAGCCTCATCATCATGAGCCACATGGGCAAGCCCAAAGGCAAAGTCAACCCCAAGATGTCTCTTTCTCAAATCAAGGATGCAGTGGCCAAGGCACTCGGCACAGAAGTGAAGTTTGCTGCTGACTGCGCTGACGCTTCAGAGGCTGCCGCAGACCTCAAGCCCGGTGAGGTGCTTCTGCTGGAGAACCTCCGCTTCCATCCCGAGGAGGAAGGCAAGCCCGTGGGTATCGACAAGGAGGATCCCGGCTATGACGCCGCTAAGAAAGAAATGAAGGAGAAGCAGAAGGAGTTTGCAAAGAAACTTGCCTCATATGCTGACGTATATGTGAACGATGCCTTCGGGACAGCACACCGCCGCCACGCCTCTACAGCTGTGATTGCCGACTATTTTGACGCTGACAACAAGATGCTCGGCTACCTCATGGAGAAAGAGGTAAAGGCTGTCGACAACATCCTCTCGGACATCAAGCGTCCCTTCACTGCAATCATGGGTGGCTCAAAGGTTTCGACCAAGATCGGCATCATCGAGAACCTCATGGACAAGGTGGACAACCTCATACTCTGCGGAGGCATGACATATACATTTGCCAAGGCTCTCGGCGGAAACATCGGCAAGAGCATCTGTGAGGAGGATAAGCTCCAGCTCGCTCTCGACATCATCGCCAAGGCAAAAGAGAAGGGTGTGAACCTCGTTCTGGGCACTGACTGTGTGGCAGGCGACGCCTTCAGCAACGACTGCAACACCATGGTTGTGTCAGCCTCTGAGATTCCCGCCGAATGGGAAGGCATGGATGCCGGTCCTGTGACCCGCGAGGCATTCAAGGCCGCTATCCTTCCGGCGAAGACAATTCTTTGGAACGGCCCGGCCGGTGTCTTTGAGTTTGACAACTTCACAGCCGGCTCCCGCGCCATCGCCGATGCCATCGTTGAGGCTACTGCCAACGGCGCATTCTCACTCGTTGGTGGTGGCGACTCTGTGGCCTGCATCAACAAGTTTGGCCTTGCAGACAAGGTAAGCTACGTCTCTACAGGTGGTGGTGCGCTCCTCGAGGCCATCGAGGGCAAGGTGCTCCCCGGCGTTGCGGCAATAAAGGGCTGAAGCAAGCCACTGTAACACCCCATAATATTTCGGGCTTATGGACTCCAACCGTTCCATAAGCCCGGATTTCTTCTTCATAATACAATATCGCGATATTTTTTCAGTTATATATAGTGCATACTCTTATATCTGAAATGAATCTCAGCAGCAAAATAATAGTTTCATTAGCCATTCTGGGCGGAACCGTCCTGATGGCCGACGCCCAGAGCAAAGATGAGTTCAACCCCATCAACACCGGTGTGACATCACTGAGCATCGCTCCTGATGCACGCGGCGCCTCGATGGGCGACCTGGGCGCAGCAACTGAACCTGACGCAAACTCACAGTTCTGGAATCCATCCAAATATGCCTTTGCCTACAGCAAGGGAGCAGTCTCGCTGAGCTACACCCCGTGGCTCCGCAAACTTGTCAACGACATCTTCCTCGCCAATCTGGCAGGCTACTGGAAAGTGGGAAGCGAGGACAATCAGGCCATCTCGGCCTCACTGCGCTACTTCTCGCTTGGTGAGGTTGTGACTGATACCTCCGGAGATACCGGAGGCCAGACCCTCAGCCCCTATGAGATGTCGATAGATGTGGGGTACTCACGCAAACTGTCTGAGAAGTTCTCGATGGGCGTAGTGTTCCGCTACATCTACTCAGACCTTGGCTTCTCCGACTCATATGCAGGAGACCAGTCGACCGGCGCATCCGCATTCTCGGCAGACATCTCAGGCTTCTACACCACCTATCCCATTATAGGCCGCAACGAGTGTCAATGGTCACTTGGCTTCGACATCTCAAACATCGGCTCGAAGGTCAATTATAACCATGGCGACAACCCGGCGTTCCTCCCCACAAATCTCCGCATAGGAACCTCGTTCACCTTCCCTCTGGCAGATTATCACAACCTCTCGCTCAACCTCGACCTCAACAAACTGCTCGTCCCGACAATGCCCCGCCGTCAAGACTATGCAGATGACACTGACGGCGAGCTCGCCTATGTCAAGGCTTATGAGGATTGGCAGAATATGTCGTCAATCTCCGGTATCTTCAAGTCGTTCAACGACGCTCCCGGCGGCTTTAAAGAGGAACTAAGAGAAATCTCTTACTCCATCGGAGCCGAATACAGCTACAACCAGCAGTTTTTCCTCCGTGCGGGCTACTACTATCAGCACCCCACCAAGGGCAACCTGCAGTATTTCGGTCTGGGAGCCGGATTTGCCCTCAATGTTGTGCGTCTGGATGCCTCCTATATGATGGCGACAGCCCAGACTTCTCCGCTAGACCAGACACTCCGCTTCACTCTCACCTTTGACATGGATGGCCTGAAGGATATTTTCGGCAGAAAATAAGTTAAGATATGGGAAAGGTCAGAACAGGGATGGGCTATGATGTCCATCGTCTCACAGAGGGCCGCAACTTGATTCTCTGTGGCGTCAAGATTCCCTATGAGAAAGGTCTTCTGGGTCACAGTGACGCCGACGTGGCCCTGCATGCCCTCGCTGATGCTCTGCTAGGGGCTGCAGCCATGCGCGACATAGGCTATCATTTCCCTGACACAGACAAAGCCTATAAGGGAGCCGACTCAAGAGTGCTCCTGAGGAAAGTGGCCGAGATGGTGAAGGACAGATATGACATCAGCAACGTCGATGTCACCATCATAGCGCAACGTCCCAAATTGGCGGGATACATACCCAAAATGATTGAGAATATAGCCTCAGACCTCGGCCTGACTGCTGAGGATGTCTCCGTCAAAGCCACCACGACTGAGAAACTTGGCTTTGAGGGACGCGGCGAGGGGATTTCAGCCATGGCTGTTGCAACCCTTACTTACGGACTATGAAGAGTTCTAAATTTCTTAGGATATCGCGAATAACTGTGGCCATCCTGGTGACTGTATTGCTCACCGGGGTGTTGACATCATACAGCATGACGCTTCCAAAGATGGCCGGAGTGCTTGTGAGAATTCAGTTTCTGCCCGCAGCCCTAGCGTTCGCATTGTCCACAATAGTGATTTGGCTCATAGCAACAATAATTTTCGGACGCATATACTGCTCTACGGTCTGTCCACTCGGAACATTTCAGGATGTCATGGCCCGTCTTCCCAGACTAGCCCATCATAATCATAAGCGAGAATATCACTATTCGGCCCCTCACACCGGATGGCGCAATATCA
Source organism: Muribaculaceae bacterium (assembly GCA_023667285.1). Taxonomy (GTDB): domain Bacteria; phylum Bacteroidota; class Bacteroidia; order Bacteroidales; family Muribaculaceae; genus Duncaniella. Next base: position 1,730,947 of record JAMPAK010000001.1, on the reverse strand, counting down.
CGCTTGCCGTCTTTGTGGTGTCAGTATTTCTGGGTGTGTCGCTCGTTGCCACGCTCCTTGACCCATATTCCATATATTCTAGATTCTGTGTACTTGTGGCCAAACCGTTGTGGGGATTGACGCTCAACATGTTCAACTCCACACCGATCAGGATGGCGGCCGCGTCTGGCACTGGAATAGTCACAGCGTTGATAATGATGGGGATAATAGGGTGGATAGCAGCGAGACATGGACGTACTTACTGCAACACCATCTGTCCTGTCGGGACATCGCTGGGGTTTATATCACGCTATTCTATTTTCCGCATAGACATAAATACTGACAAGTGCATTGAGTGCCGTAAATGCGAGCATGTCTGCAAGGCATCCTGCATCAACATGAATACACATGTCATTGACTCATCGCGCTGCGTGGTTTGCTTTGACTGCCTTCCTGTGTGTCCCAACGATGCGATCCACTATACCACCAACCGCCATCAACTTTCCATCCCTCTGATGCGCAAGGTGAGCTCACCGCTTGCAGGGAGCGCTGCAGGATTCTCATCGGAGGGTGAGTCCATGGCCCACTCGTCGAGCGAGAAGATGCTCCTTGACCGCCGTGCGTTTCTCACCACGGGAGCCATCCTTGCCGTCTCTCCCCTCATGGCGGCTGCGGCAAAGAAACGTCGCCATCTTGAAGGGGGGCTGCTGAACGGACAGGAATCACTTGCACCTTCTGTGGCCGTCACCCCTCCGGGAGTTTATGAGCGCAAAGACTTCTTGGACCGCTGTACCGGGTGTGGCCTCTGCATCTCACACTGCATGACCAAGGTGCTTCGTCCGGCGATTGGGGAGTATGGGCTTCTGAGGGTATTCCATCCGGTTAAGGACTACAACCGCTCATATTGTGCCTACACATGCACCAGATGCACCAACCTCTGTCCCACAGGGGCCCTTACCCCTCTGACCAAGGAGGAGAAGAAGAGGAATGCCGTGGGACTGGCGATGGTCTCGATTGACAGGTGTATTTCATGTGGAAAGTGTGCTGAGTCATGCCGGGCGGAAGCCATCACACTCGTCGAGTTTGAAAACCGGGGCGGGCGTCTTTTCCCGGTGGTCAATGCCTCAAAATGTATAGGGTGTGGCTCATGTCAGTATGTTTGTCCGGCCGTGCCATATAAAGCCATAATAGTCAACGGATTTCAATGAAACAATATCTCAATCTGCTCTCGCGCATAATGAATGAGGGCGTAGACCGTGGTGACCGTACAGGCACCGGGACACGCAGTGTCTTCGGTCATCAGATGCGTTTTGACCTGCGTGACGGGTTTCCACTTCTCACCACCAAGAAACTCCATCTGAAGTCTATCATCCATGAGTTGCTGTGGTTTCTGAAGGGTGACACTAACGTCACGTATCTTCAAGAGAATGGCGTGAGAATCTGGAACGAATGGGCTCGTCCGGACGGTGACCTAGGACATATCTATGGCTATCAGTGGCGCTCGTGGCCTGACTATAATGGCGGTCATATCGACCAGATCAAGGAGGTTATTGAGGAAATCAAGCGCAATCCTGAGTCGCGCAGGCTCATTGTGAGTGCATGGAACGTGGCCGACCTCCCGGGCATGGCCCTTCCGCCGTGCCACATACTTTTCCAATTCTATGTGGCCGATGGAAGGCTCTCGCTCCAACTCTATCAACGGAGCGCTGACTCGTTTCTGGGTGTCCCGTTCAACATAGCGTCCTATGCCCTCCTCCTCATGATGGTGGCACAGGTGACCGGACTTGAGCCAGGAGAGTTTGTGCACACACTGGGGGATGCCCATGTATATCACAATCACTTCGAGCAGGTGAGGACACAACTTGAGCGTGAGCCACGCAAACTCCCCACCATGAAAATCAATCCTGGGGTCAAGGATATCCTCGACTTCAAATATGAGGACTTCACCTTGGAGGGATATGAGCCGCTGCCTCATATAAAAGGAACTGTCGCCGTATGAAACCGGAGGTCATAATCATCGTAGCCGCCACAAGAGACCTGGCCATCGGCAAGGAGGGCGACCTTCTCTACCACATCTCTGCGGACTTGAAGCGTTTCAAGTCACTGACTATGGGCGAGACCGTTGTGATGGGTAGAAAGACATTTGAGTCGCTCCCAGGAGGTCCTCTCCCGGGCAGAGAGAATATCGTAGTCACCCGAAACCCCAAATATCGTCCTGCAGGAGTAAAAACAGCCCCATCGCTTGATGAGGCTGTCGCTATGACTTTGTCTGAAAAATGTTTCATCATCGGAGGTGGGGAACTCTATAGAGCCGCCCTGCCATTGGCTGTCCGCATCGAATTGACTTCAATCGACACGATGAGACCTGACGCTGACACATTCCTTGATGCGGATATCAAAGATGGCCGTTGGAGTGTCGAGGAAGAGTCTGAGACCTTCACTGACCCTCGCTCAGGCATTGACTACAGATTTGTGACGCTTGTGTCTACTTAAGATTGCGATACTGAGGCAAGAGCGGAACAGGGAACTTGCTGAAAAGCACCTGAACGGCCTGCGCGATTCCCTCAAGATTGCGGAACTGAGAGTCGCCATTCTCAAGAATAGTCCCCACGGACGCTGAGAAGACAGCAGTCTTGTTGACCGTGTTGACCATATCCATCGTCAGTACACCTTCACGATATATACCCGTGATGACCTGGGCGTTGGCATAATAGTTGTTTAGATAGTTTGAGTAACTATAGTTGGGCCAGTAATATCCACGAGGATACATGAACCATGGGCCTACACCTTTGTAGTATGGGCCACCGTAGGGGAAACCACCCGGGGGAAGGGCTGGCTCAGTGGCTATTTCCTTCTTGACAGTCAGGCCGATATTGATGAGCAGTGGCGATGAGGGATCCTCAGTGAAACCACGGTCGACCATCTGTTCCCTGATGGCTGCGGCTATGTTGTAGTAGGTCACCATCTCCATGCCGGGGGGCAGTTTGCCCTCTTCAGGGGTGACAATCCTGAAGGTCTTGTAGCCGGCCAGGTCTGAGTCATTATAGACTGTAGAGTTTATGAGGTTGAAGGGACTGCATCCGCCCACTAATAACAGAAGGAGGAGCATTGTAGTGATGCCGTAAATCTTTTTCATGACAATCTTGTTGAAAAGTGTAAAATCTTTATATTGAAACACACTGCAATGTGAAAATGTTGAAATTCATTGATGATTTGACATAGAAAAACTTGTCAGGGTCAAGACAAATGATTAAATTTGACGCGCCTGTGCAGACAGGCCTTTATGCAGTTCTATTGACAATGGAAATCACCGACTATTTCAACTCGCTGCTCGAGGAATATGGCAGCATAGACATTGCCGAAGCAGAGTTCAAGAAGCAGATCCATGAGGATCCGGAGCTTAAGGCTCAGTACCGTGAATGGTGTCATGAGGTGGGGAGTTCTGAGAAGAATGGCTTCATGGATTACTGCGAGGAATATTTTGAGTCACAGGACAATATCTGGGACAATCTCAAGGATGAATATGAGGATGAATGACCATCGGCGCCTACCGGCTGAATGGGAGCCTCAGAGCGCTGTGTTGATGGCGTGGCCACACAAGGAGACGGACTGGGCTCCGATGCTTGACAATGTCCATGAGTGCTATGGCCGCATCATCAGGGCTATATCGGCCGTGACGCCTGTTTATGTAGCCGGGCCTTATAAACTATGCAGCGACAGTTTGTATGCCTGTGGGGTCGACCCTATGCGCGTGAGGTTTATAGATATTCCCACAAACGACACTTGGACACGTGACTACGGTCCCATCACGGTGGCCACAGATGAAGGTAAGAGAGCTATCGACTTCAAATTCAATGGCTGGGGGCTGAAGTTTGCCGCTGACAAGGATAATCTTGTCAACATGAATCTCGAGAGAGCTTCACTCCTTCCCGGCATACGCGAGAACAGGCTCGGGTTCGTCCTGGAGGGTGGCTCGATTGAGAGCGATGGCCGTGGGACAATCCTCACGACCTCAGAATGTCTCCTCTCCCCTAACCGCAACGGCGACCTCACAAAAGAGGAAATAGAGCAGAGGCTCCAAGAAATGCTGGGCGCTGAGAGGATATTGTGGCTTGACCACGGCTCGCTGGCCGGCGATGACACTGACAGCCACATCGACACACTGGCCCGTCTGGCGCCTGAGGACACAATCATTTATTGTGGGCCCGGTGAACCGGGTGACCCTAACAACGAGAGCCTGGAAGCTATGAGAGAACAGTTGCGAGGAATGACAACCGCAGATAACCGCCCATATCATCTGGTGGAACTTCCTCTTCCCGCCCCTATCTATGACAAGGATGGGATGCAACTCCCGGCTACATACGCCAACTTTTTGATTTCCAATAGGACAGTTTTTGTCTCGACATACGGGCAGCTACAGAAGGACACACTGGCTGCTATGATGATTCAGAGTGTGTTTCATGAGTATAAGATTGTTCCACTCGACTGCAGGGCGCTCATAGAGCAGCATGGATCTCTCCATTGTGCAACAATGCAATTTCCACGATGAAAGCAGGTATAATCCAACAGAACAACACGTCAGACTGTGCGGACAACCGCCGGAGGCTGGCTGAGAAAATAAAGACACTGGCAGAGCAGGGGGCTGAGCTCATAGTGCTTCAGGAACTCCACGATTCACTATATTTCTGCCAGACAGAGAACGTTGACAACTTCGACCTTGCCGTAGGGATTCCCTCTGAGGCTACAGACATTTATGCCTCAGTGGCCCGAGAGACAGAGGTGGTACTTGTCACCTCTCTCTTTGAGCGCCGGGCAGCGGGACTTTATCACAACACGGCTGTGGTGTTTGAGAAAGACGGCAGTATTGCCGGGAAATATCGCAAGATGCATATCCCTGATGACCCTGCATACTACGAGAAATTCTATTTTACCCCCGGCGACCTGGGATTTCAACCCATCGACACATCTATTGGACGGTTGGGTGTACTAGTGTGCTGGGACCAGTGGTATCCTGAGGCAGCCAGACTGATGGCCATGAAGGGAGCTGAGGTGCTAATCTATCCGACGGCCATAGGCTGGGAATCAACAGATACACCGGCTGAGAAGGCCCGGCAGAGAGAAGCGTGGATAACCGTGCAGCGAGGCCATGCCGTGGCCAACGGTCTTCCTGTCATAACAGTCAATCGTGTGGGGCTTGAGCCTGACGAATCAGGCGCGACCGATGGAATAGAGTTCTGGGGCAGCAGTTTCGTAGCAGGTCCTCAAGGGGAATTCCTGTATCAGGCACCTGACAACTCTGAGGCTCAGGCTGTGATAGACATAGATATGAAGCGGTGTGAGAGTGTCCGCCGTTGGTGGCCATTCCTGCGCGACCGCCGTATAGAGAATTACACTGATATTCTCCGCAGATATATCGATGACTGAGGAGAGAATCATTTCAGACGTTTTCACGACCACTTCGGGTCAGTATTTCTCAATGGTGCTGTCTCTGTGGCTGAGACGCTACTGGTGGCTTCCGTTTGTCCCTGTGGTGATACTGGGTGCACTGGGCATCTCTCTGGATGACTGGCGTTTCATCCTGGTAGCCCTGATGCTGGTCTTTATTATTATCCCGATGGGGATGTCGTTTCTCTATACATACTATCTGCTCACTCCTGAAGCCCGTCGCTCCATCAGGCCAAAGTCTGTAGAAATAGAGCCGGGTGTTGCAATCACTCTTGTCTATGAGCCTGAGAAGCAACCGGAGGAAGACAAGAACGATGGACCAAAACCGGCACCTCTACCTGAACGGGAACGAATCGAACGAGAAAAAATCAAGGAGGTGAAATTCACCTCCTCAAATATTGTCTATATCCTTGACACGCCTCGACTACAGTTCATCATGGTTCCTTACAGTGTGTTTGCGTCGTGTGAGATGCCATTTAATCAACTTGCCGCTGCGATCAAGAATTAGTATTATCAGCAGAATCGTCCCAAAGGCGGCAGTAAGCATCTTCAGCATGTATTTAGGCTGAGGGTCAATACGGTCTATCAAATCATTTGGAGCGGTTTCTGTCACCAAAGTGTTTGTTATCGAGGCTACGGTTCTCTTCCATTTCACCACACCGTGGTCGAGATAGACAAGCGCAGCGTTTCCACGGGCGAGTTCGCGAAGTTCTTTTGGCTCTGTCCTGATGATGGGGTATGTAGCCATCGAGATGTCGCGCCACCAATTTATCCCGTTCTCATCGTTGCCTACAAGGGCCACCGTAGAGCCGCCACGGGCCAGGATGAAATCGTTGAGCTCGTTGAGAAGATAGGTACATGCAAGGTCCACACGCCCCACATCAGGGATTGTGACTATAAACATCTCTACATCGTTGTCGATAATCTCCGGGGCAATATCCTCTCCATCCTCGATGATTGTGAATCCATCCTTCACCTCAACGTCTCCGCCGGCTATCCTCCGCTCAACGAAAGACCATGTCGAGTCCGGAAGATTATCCATCCCGAATGTCTCACGCCGGCCATCCTTCTCATAGACAAACTCCATGGCCACCTCCTCATCCTCATCGTCTCCATCCTCGCTACTGTCAACGAGAATCGTGCCCGGGGCAAAGCGACGGTAGTCCTGCATGGGCTGGATGTTATAGCCATAGAGCTCGACGGCAAAGATATAGAAAGTGACAAGTCCACCTATAATCCATTGAATATAGGTGATGAACAAGCCGGAAGCCCTGAGATTGAACAAGATGAGATATATCAGGCCAAAGGTGATGAATATATTCTTGATGAATGTGGCCTTGTTCGAGATGACGAGGAAATCGCCGAAACAGCCGCAGTCGTCGACGGGGGAATAGAGCGCGATATAGAGAGTGAGAGGGAGCATGAAGGCCATCATAAGGGTGAGCATCCACACAGAGCACCGTCGGTAACACCCCATGGCGAGGAGAGCACCCCACACAAACTCAAATCCTCCAAGGAGAAAGGCGGCGCAGGTCACAAGGGCGTCGGGAACCTCAAGCCCCCACACGTCGAAATATTCCCCTATCTTCAGGACACTTCCCCAAGGGTCGACAGCCTTGACAAAGCCTGAGAAGATAAAGACACCACCTATCAGCACTCTCATCGTCCAGATGAGCCACGCGCTTCCAAGGAAGGCATCAATCTTGCTGCGGCTCTGTGAGTTTGATGATTGCGAAGATGGCATAGTTTATGATGTCCTGATAGTTTGAGTCAATCCCCTCGCTCACTTTAGTGTGTCCGGCATTGTCCTCAATCTCCTTGACACGCTGGAGTTTAGTGAGTATAAAGTCTGTATAGGAGTTTACTCTCATTTCCCTCCAAGCGTCGCCATAGTCGTGAGTTTTTGCAGCCATTAGCCTCCTCGTCTCTGCGGCAAAGGAGTCGTAGAATTCGATGGCCTGCTCAGAGGTAATGTCGGCGCCGTCGGCATAACCTTTGGACAGTTGGATTAGCCCGATGATGCCATAGTTGACAATAGCCATGAACTCACCAAGGATGCCCTCGTTGACCATAGCAGTTCCTTCCTCGAGCGTACGAATACGCTTGGCCTTTATGTAAAGCTGGTCTGTGACCGAACGTGGTCTCAATATGCGCCACGACGGGCCGTAATCCTCAAGCTTCTTGCAGAAGATATCACGGCATATGGCGATAGCCATGTCAAACTGACTAAGGGTGTGTGATTGTTGGTCCATATCGATCATTTGAAAAATAAGACCTATAAGTCCCATAGACTTACAGGTCTTATCATATAGTTGTAGAAAAGTGGTTCGGAGATTAGATGAGCAGTGTCTCGATACGCTTCAGGTTGTCGCCGTCGTTTAGATTATAATAGATAATCTTGAGGTTGGTGAGGGCGTTGTGCATGTTGTCGGGGTCAAGCTCGTAGGCTTTCTCGAGATAACCTGCAGCCTCCTTGAGCATAGGAGCCATTGTCTCTACGCGGAACTTGTTGTAGTCAGCCTGAGTCATGTCTTTGGTTCCCTCATCGAGTCTCTCAGCCTTCTGAAGGAGTGCTGTGCCATAGCTGAAGTTATACATTGCGCCTGCGGGATTGAGATCGAGAGCCTTCTTGAAGAGTTCCATTGACTTGTCCTTGTCACCCTGGTCGTCATAGAGAACACCGAGGAGGTAGTAGTAGTCGGGGTTGTTAGGCTCCTTATCAATAGCCTCCTGGAGTTTGCTGATGGCTGTGGGATAGTCCTTGGCTGTGATGTAATACTGGATGATGCGCTGGAAGAAGTCAGGCTTGGCAGAACCGAACTTGTCGTAGGCAATCTGTGAATATTTGAGTTTCTTAGCCTCATCGCCGAGCTGGTAAGCCACCGAGAAGGCATAGTCATAAGCCTGCATGTCGGGGTAGCCGAGCTCCATCATCTTCTCGAATGCAGCAGCAGCCTCAGGGAGCATCTCGCCCTGCCATGCTGCAAGGCCGCGATAGTACTCGATCTGAGCGAGCATAGAGTCTGCTGGAGCCTTTGGCGCAAGTGAGCCGAGACGGGGGTTGCCGGGAGTCTCGAGATAGGCTGTGAAGGCCTCATAAGCCTCGGGGAACTTCTGAGCATCCCAGAAACTTGAACCTGCGTTGATATAGTCGTTGAGGTGACCTGCGATCTGGCCAACGATCTCCTTGGAGAGCTTTGTCTTCACCTTCCCCTTGGGATCGACAACGGTGTCGACATCAAGAGCCTTGTAGCCATAGCGGTAGCCGTCGAGGAGCGCGCTGCTCATCTCAAGGGGTTTTACGTCCTTGCCGAGCTGAAGCTGAAGCATCATGTCATCATAGAGCTTGTATGCCTGCTTGCCAGGGATCCAGAAGGTCTTGGCATCCTTCGATGTCACAGGGTCTGTGAAGGCGGGAGTTATCACTTTTACTGCCTCGACAAAAGCGGGATAGTTGTCGGCTCCCTTGATGGCCTTCTCGCCGTCCTTGACGACAGCTTCCTGAGCCGAGATTGACACTGAGGCAAGCAGCCCGAGGGTCATGACACAGAATTTTTTCATAGAGAAACGGGTATTAGGTTGAGTAAGTTGTTATTCTTCATTCTCATTGTCGGCATCATCCTCCGGCTCATCGTCGATAATCTCCTCATCCTCGATGATCTCCTCATCGAGTGGCTGGTCTACCACATCGGGCTGGGCCTCTACCTCTTCGACTTCCTCCTCGGGGTCGGAGTCGACACAGCAGACAGAGGCAATGGTGTCCTGACGCTTGTCCAGGTTGATGATGCGGACTCCCTGGGTGTTGCGACCCTGGAGTTTGATGTCTGCGACATGTATGCGGAGTGTGATGCCGCTGCGATTGATAATCACAAGATCGTTGGAGTCGTTGACACTCTCGATGGCCACGAGGGCACCGGTCTTCTCAGTGACGTTCATCGTGCGGACGCCCTTGCCGCCACGGTTTGTGACGCGGTAGACGGGGACACGCTCACCGTTCACGTCCATGTCGAGCAAAGTGCGTTTGCCATAGCCACGCTCACTGAGCACCATGATGTTGTTGAGTGAGTCCTCAGGCATGCATATGAGGCCGACAACCTTATCGTTCTCGTCATCGAGGGTCATGCCTCGTACACCGGCTGCCATACGTCCCATCTGGCGCACCTTTGACTCATGGAAACGGATGGCTCGACCATTCCTGTTGGCCATGATTATCTCTGAGTTGCCATCGGTCATCTCCACGCTCAGAAGTTCGTCCCCCTCACGGATCACGATGGCGTTGACGCCTCTGGCTCGCGGACGGGAGTAAGCCTTGAGGGATGTCTTCTTGATGAGACCGTTCTTTGTTGCAAAGACAAGGTTGTGTGAGTTGATGAACTCTTCGTCTCCAAGGTTCTTGGTGCAGATGAAAGCCTTGATTGAATCGCCGGCCTCAAGATTGAGCAGATTCTGGATGGCACGGCCTTTTGTGTTCTTGGCACCCTCCGGAAGTTCATAGACCTTGAGCCAATAGCAGCGGCCGCTCTGTGTGAAGAAGAGCATGTAGTTGTGCATCGAGGCAGTGTAGATATGTTCTATGAAATCCTCATCGCGGGTGTCAGATCCCTTGGCGCCTACGCCGCCGCGGTTCTGCGCCCTGAACTCGCTGAGCTGGGTGCGCTTGATATAGCCGCGGTGTGAGATGGTGATGATCATGTCGTCATCGGCATAGAAATCCTCGGCATTGAAATCACCTGCGGTATAGTCGATGTTGGTGCGACGAGGGTCTGAATATTTATCGCGAATCTCAATCAACTCATCTTTGATAAGAGCTCGGCAGACGGAATCGTCTGAAAGAATCAGTTCGAGACGGCCTATCTCCTTCTCAATCTCATCATATTCGGCACGGAGTTTGTCCTGTTCCAGTCCGGTGAGTTGGCGCAGGCGCATCTCAACTATCGCCGCTGTCTGAGCATCAGAGAGCTGGAAGCGTTCCTTGAGTTTCTCACGCGCTTCCTGAGTGTCAGAAGCGGCGCGGATAATCTTAATCACCTCATCAATATTCTGCGAGGCAATAATCAGACCCTCGAGGATGTGTGCTCTCTCCTGAGCCTTCCTGAGTTCGAAACGAGTGCGGCGGACAACAACCTCGTGTCTGTGGCTGACGAATTCCTTGATGAGGTCAAGAAGTGAGAGTGTGCGCGGACGGCCATTAACCAGAGCAACGTTGTTGACGCTGAATGAGGCCTGCATCTGGGTCATCTTGTAGAGCTTGTTGAGCACAACGTTAGCGTTGGCGTCACTCTTAAGTTTGATGACAATGCGCATTCCCTTATAGTTGCTGAGGTCTGCAATGTCGGCTATTCCGTCGAGTTTTTTCTCATTGACAAGATCGGCAATATAACTGATGAGCTCAGCCTTGTTGACATTGTAGGGAATCTCGGTCACAACAATATTCTCGTGGTTGTCCTCAGACTCAATCTCAGCCTTTGCACGAATGATGACGCGGCCACGGCCTGTCTCATAAGCCTCCTTCACGCCGGCATAACCATAGATAGTGCCACCGGTGGGGAAATCAGGTGCGGGAATATATTTCATGAGCCCTGCCACATCTATCTCGGGGTCATCAATATAAGCCACGCAAGCGTTGATGGCCTCACCAAGATTGTGGGTAGGCATATTTGTAGCCATGCCGACTGCAATGCCCGACGCACCGTTGACGAGCAGGTTGGGATAGCGTGTGGGGAGGACTACAGGCTCGAGTCGGGAGTTATCATAGTTGGGCTGGAAGTCTACGGTGTCCTTCTCAATATCGGCGAGCATCTCCTCGCCCAGACGGTCGAGACGCACCTCAGTGTAACGCATTGCGGCTGCACCGTCACCGTCGACCGAGCCAAAGTTGCCGTGGCCGTCGACGAGGCAGTAGCGCATGGCCCAAGGCTGTGCGAGACGCACCACAGTGCCATATATCGAGGAGTCACCGTGTGGGTGATATTTACCCATCACCTCACCCACACAGTTTGCTGACTTCTTGTGGGGCTTGTCAGATGTATTGCCCATCTCGTTCATTCCGAAGAGCACACGCCTGTGGACGGGCTTCAGGCCATCGCGCACATCGGGGAGCGCACGCGACACAATCACCGACATCGAGTAGTCGATGTAGGCGCTCTTCATCTCGTTTTCTATGTCAATTTTAATAATTCGGTCTTCTTCAACCATAAATCTGAATTGAAATGTGAAGTTGATTGCACTGCGGTCTGACTTCAATCATCCCGGCGGTGAAAATTCCCACAAAGGTAAGCAAATTTTTCGACTTTTATTGTCCTTAAATGCGCTTTTTTGTTCCGTTATATAAAATAATGTGATGGCGAGTTGATTGTTTGAACAAATATGCATACCTTTGTAAAAAGGATAAGCAGGGGTCAATGGCTGTCTGAATTTTTCTTTCAGGTTAAACTTTAGACCCTTGAAAGTGTCTATAATTATATAACGTCATTTTACAATGCTCTCTACCGAAATGAACAAAAGACGATTATTCCTGACTTTACCGCTTGTCGCGGCTACCTTCATCGTGGCCTCGGCTCAATCATATTATGATGACGACATCTACTATGACGCCTCAAAGGAGCCCAAGCAGGCTCCGGTGCAAAAGACCGCTGCCCAGAACTATGTGTCGCCAAATACTGTCGTTGCGGCCGACTATCCGGCGGCTGACACCTATCATGTGAGCGGCACACGCAACATCAGTGTCGATGACTACAACAGACGTGGCATCTTTGCTACAGACTCGCTTTCAAACGACACGACCGCGACCGACTTCACATACACCCGCCGAATAGAGCAATTCTATAATCCTGAGATTGTTACCGGATCCGGTGACCAGGAACTGGCCAACATCTACTACATGGAGCCAGACCAAGTGAATGTATATATCAACACCCCTTCGGCCTACTGGGGATATGAGTATTTTTATCCTGATTTCGCATGGTATTCCCCTTACTACTGGCGTCCGGCCTCATGGAGATGGGCCTCGTCATGGTATTGGAACTCATGGTATGACCCATACTGGGCCTGGGGCCCCGCATGGGGGTGGGGGCCGTCGTGGGGTTGGTCATGGGGACCCGGATGGGGCCCGTCGTGGGGATGGAGCCGTCCTTACAACCCCCGCCACCAGGGTGTGCATGGCTACAGACCAGGAGCAGGGGGCAGCAACACAGCAGTGCGCCCGGGTGCAAGCGGACGCCCTGGACTCGGCTCATCATCGGCTAACCGTCATCAAGGTTCGGCAGGTTATTACCGTCCTTCAGGGACCAATGGCCGTCCCGCGAGCGGCCGTCCCGGTGTGAGCACCGGCACTTCCAACACTCGTCCTTCAGGGACATCGACACGTCCGTCAACGCGCCCATCAACAAACAATAACTCTACATCACGTCCGTCCGTGACCAACGGAGGCCGTCAGAATTCTTATAGCACTCCATCCTACAGTTCACCCTCACGCGGAGGTTCATCGTGGGGTGGCGGAGGTCGCTCTTCAGGCGGTGGACGTTCATCGGGCGGTGGACGCGGACGCCACTGATTAATCATCATGACTATCAACATTCCTCCTCTCAATAATTTCAACTATGAATAAGACCCTACTCGCCACACTTGTGGCTGCGCTACCTCTAGCGGCCATAGCACAGACGGCTGTCGACGCCATGTCAATCTCGCAGAGCGACCTGCGAGGGACTGCCCGTTTCATGTCGATGGGCGGTGCGTTCACTGCTCTCGGAGGCGACATGTCGACCCTCAACCAGAACCCTGCCGGCATAGGCATCTATCGCAGCAGCGAGATCACCCTCTCAGGCGACCTTGACATCATGTCTGCCAAATCTGAGGCAGACGGATTCTCAAACACGACAAACCGGACACGCTTCTCATGCAACAACTTCGGCTACATAGGCGCTGTCCGTCTGGCAAGCGAGACCATGCCGTTTTTCAACTGGGGTGCCAGTTACTCGAGAGTCGCTAGTTTCAACCGCAATTATAGCGGCCGTCTCACCGACAATCTGCAGACATCCTACACCAACCTTGTGGCTGACTACACAACGGCCGACGGATGGTCAAACAGCGACCTTGCAGAGGGAAGCGGCTACAATCCTTTCTATGACTCCTATGCGCCATGGTCTAGCATACTGGTCTACAATGCATATGGCATCAACCCGACAGCCCCCGGAGCCAGCAGTTATGCCGGACTCTATAATTACGACTCCACTGCACCCGGCTATGCACAGTATCTCATAAACGAGAAGGGTTATATAGATGAATATGCCATCAACTTTGGCGGCAACCTCTTCAACACCGTTTACTGGGGTATCGGTTTTGGCATCACAGACCTCGATTTCAAGCAGACTGCTTATTATGAAGAGGGCTTCAATAGCGGCGCTAATGTCCCTGACACTGATGCAGCCTCTTATACAGACGGCTCTGCTTCTTATGGCATAACGAACCATAAACACATCTGGGGAAGCGGCTTCAACATGAAGTTTGGCCTTATCTTCAAACCCATCAATGAGTTTCGCATCGGTCTTGCTGTCCATACTCCCACATGGTACAATCTCTCATATGAAGGGATAGCCACAATGGGATATGACTACGACTCGTCAAACTACCCTCAGGGTGAATATTACTCAGGAAGCTATACCACTGACTATGATGACTTCGACTGGGACTTCAAGTCACCCTGGCGCATCATGGTTGGCGCAGCGGGCGTAATCGGCGGCAAGGGTATAATCTCGGCTGAATATGAGTATCGCGGAGTCAACGACATGGTCATCAAGGATCAGTATGGCAACAAATGGCCCAACGAGACTGAAGATGTGAAATGTTATTATCAGGCCACAAACATCCTCCGCCTCGGTGCCGAATATAGAGTCACACCGGCATTCAGCATCCGTGCCGGATATTCATATGAGAGCAGTCCCGTGAAGAAAGAGCTCCTTGACCCAACCGGCAATCAGGCCACATATGTCTACACCTCCGGTCCGGATGACACTGAGACTCAGCCTGCCTACACGCTGAACCGCGACACACAATATATCACCTGTGGTCTCGGCTATCGCATCAACGCATTCTCGATTGACCTTGCCTATGTGCACCGCAACCGCAAGAGCGACTACCATGCCTTCACGGACTATAACGAGAATGAGACGGGTTATCTGGTCACAGCACCCAAGGCTAAGATTACTGACAACAACAACTCTTTGGTCCTGACACTCTCATACCGATTTTGACATCAACAATAAACGGGCCGCTCTCTGCGGCCCGTTTATTAGGGATTATACATGTCAGGGTTGAAGAAATCTGCCACATCGCGCGCCTGCTCTAGAGCTCTGACGGCAGGTGAGGATGGGTTTATGGCCGATGCCTTGACATAATCAGAAGTAGCTCCCGAACGATCGTCAAGGCGCCATCTGAGTTTTCCGCGAGTGAAGAACAAGGTGTCGTCCCCCGGATTCTCCTCGATCATCTTGGTGAGCCTCTCCACAGCCTCCTCGATATGCCCGTCGGCTACGAGGAGGTCGATATCATGAATAGTGTCCATATCCTTAAGTAAATTTATTGCAAAACTACACAAATCTGTGTAAAATGACAACGCTGAAACATATTTTCCCCACCTTCCTGCTTGCTTTTGCCCTCACGGCTGTGGCCGCCGACCCCACTGCGACCACCTACTCCATGAATGAGTGTGAAGGAACATCAATGCCCTACCCCACTCCCAAAGCAAATCTTAGAGCCTATCCCGACACTCTCACCCCAATCTATCTGAGCCATATGGGGCGCCACGGAGCCAGGTTCATGTCCTCCTCAAAGTATACTACGGCCGTCAGCCGGCTAGTTAAGAGAGCCGATTCGCTCAAGACAATCACACCTGCAGGAAAGAAATTGAAGAGCCTGTGTGATGACGTTGTGAGAAGGACAGCCGGACGCTGGGGCGCGCTCGATTCATTGGGGATGGCAGAGCAGAGGGCCATTGCCGCAAGGACATGGCAGACATACCCGGGACTCTTCAGGGATGGAAAGGTGTCTGCCATCTCATCATATGTCCCCCGGTGCATAGCCTCGATGGATGAGTTCACCCATCAACTCTCGCGCATGGACAACAAGATAGAGATTTACACATCTTCCGGACGTCAGAACAGCGCCCTGTTGCGACCGTGGACTGACAATGCGGACTACAAGGAATATAGGGACAGCGAGGAATGGCAGAAAGTCTACGACTCATATTATGACAATACTATTCCCTCAGGGATTGGTCGCAGGCTTCTTGGAGCCTCATTTCCCTTTGATGAAGGGGAGGAAAAAGACTTCGCCATGAATGTCTATAAGATAGTCAGTGGCTCAGCCGCCATAGGGCTAGATGTCGATGCGAAAGACTTTTTCACCCGCGAGGAGTATAACGCATTTTGGGCTGTCTGCAACCTGGAGCATTATTTAAGATATTCTGCCTCTACACTCTCACGTGCGCCTATGGATCTGGCCGCAAACCTTCTCAACGATATCATCGAGGGCTTAGACAAGGCAGCTGAGGGGAAGAACAATTATGGGGTTGAACTTAGATTTGGCCATGCAGAGACCATGATGCCACTGCTCGCTCTGATGCGTCTGAGCGGTTGCTATTACATGACCAATTATTTTGACACCGTGGGGCTTCACTGGCGCGACTTCTATGTTGTGCCTATGGCTTCCAACCTTCAGATTGTGCTGTTCAGTGCTGATTCAGGCCGTCTGTATGTCCGTGCCGAACTCAATGAGACCCCAGTCCCGCTTATGCCAGGCAGCGACAATGTCTATTTGGATTGGAACCGAGCCAAAGACTATCTGCTCCGCTGTCTTCCTCTCTATCTTCAGCCCTGACGAAGAGAGGATCACCAACTGTAGATACTGTCCTCAGACATCCATTTTCCCTGAGCTGAGAGGACCTGCGAGATGATGTCGCGGGCCACGCCACAACCTCCGCTGCAGGGGGATATGTAGCCCGCTTCAATCTTAGCCTCAATCGAGGCATCGCGCGGCACGGCGGCAAGGCCGGCTATTCTCATGGCCGGAAGGTCAGGGATGTCATCGCCAACGAATATCACCTCTTCAGGTGAGAGACAGTGGAGATTCATCCACTTCTTTATAACATCTTCCTTGTCTGAACTTCTGAAATAGATGTCGGTCAGGCCAAGCGAGCGGTAGGCCGGGAGCATCGAGTCGTCTCGCGCACCTGAAATGACGGCTAGTTTGAGACCGGAGCGCAATGCATACTGAATGGCAAACCCGTCCTTGACATTTGAGTGGCGCTGAAGGGTGCCATCCTCGCGCACAGCCACAGTGGAGGCTGAGAGAACGCCATCCATGTCAAATGCTATGCCTCGGATTAGACTGAGATTATAGGCTATCCTGCTCATTTCACATGACGTTCCATTATTGCACGGGAAAGGCGACTGTATATGTCTGCAAGATTCTCCGGGAGCATGGCCTCATGCGCTTTCATGACAGCCTCATCACCTCTCATTGCAGGTCCGGTCTGTCCTGCAGCAGGCCCACCTGAGATTGTCTCAGCCTTGCGCAGAGTCTCCTCGAGCAGTGGATGAAGCACACTCAGGTCAAGGTCGCTCTGACGGAGGAGATCATCAGCCACAGTCCAAAGATAGTTTGTGAAATTGCATGCAAAGACGGCTGCGACATGCATCTTCCTGCGAAGGTCGCTGTCGGCAGGCACTACACGAGAGAAGACTTTCTGACCAATTTCCCTTATCTGGGCCTCTACTCCGGGGGTAGAGCCTTCAATGAAGAGGGGTATGCGCGACATTTCAGGTCTGGTCTCCTTCGAGAATGTCTGGAGTGGATAGAAAACACCCGTCTTAAGACTGAGTCCTGACAAGACAGATAATGGAAGCGAGCCGGATGTGTGGAGCCACAGCGCATTGTTAGGCTTAAGTTTAGATAGCACCGAAGCGACGGCATTGTCAGCGAGGCTGACTATATAGATGTCAGCATCTTTTATAATCGCATCTGTGCTGTCAATGGGCTGTGCATTCCATAGGCGGGATGCGAGGGCGTTTGCTGAACGGAGAGTACGCGAGTAAACCTGAGCCACCTCTCCCACTCCGGCGGCCTCGATGGCTGGTATCAGATGTGAGGCGACATTGCCTGCACCTATGGCCACAATGCGTGGCAGCCCTGAACGATGGCTCACCATTTGTCGATGTGGATATTCTCCCACTTAAGTTTCTCCGTATCCTGAGTCTTCCTTTCCTCGGCCGGGTGTCCGAATGTCAGCACACACAGCACAGGCGATGTCTCAGGAATCCCGAGCAGTTCACGGATATACTCCTCAGAGGGGACGCCGTCCGGCGTATAACGATTCCAAACCTGAATCCAACAGGAGCCAAGCCCGAGATCTGCTGCCTGGAGCTGCATTGCGAAAGCGGCGATTGATGCGTCCTCAATCCAGGCTTCTGACTTTGTGGAGTCAACGGCCATAACAACAGCGAGCGGAGCCGACTTTAGCGACACGGCTCCTGCGGCTTTGCATCCGGCCATTGAGGCGATTATCTCAGGATTCTCTACTACAACCGGAGTCCAGGCACGGGCAGACTTGGATGTTGGCGAGAGCAGGGCAGCCTCAAGTATAAGGCGCACAGAGTCTGCGTCAATCTTCTCAGGGGTGTAGCGGCGGATGCTACGGCGTTTTATCAGGAGTTCATGAATATTCATAGCGGTGGATTGAGGATGTTAGGGTTCTGTGTATAAGGTAAGTGTGGGAGAGTGAAAAAATCAGCGGCGACAAATCCAAACATTGGGGTATGTGCCAATGAGCTCCATGGACTTATCACGGGCCTCATTTATGTTTGAAGCGGAGGCCGCATACACGCGATATTTTCCGTCCATTTCCATGACAGAGAGTTTCGGGTCGCCGTTGATGAAGCGGTCTGCAGCCTTCTGTGAAGGGAATGACCCTATGACTAGGATGTATCGTCCCACGGGTGTTGATGAAGCCGCCTTGGTCTGTAGAGGTTCAACAGGCCGGGAGATATTGAGCAGGATCTCACGCGAAATCTCCAGAATGGACTCCTCCTCGACAGCAACTACCTTGCCGACATTTGACCGCAGGCTTGAGTCGATTGATGCGTACTCATGTCGCTCAGCCCCGGGGAAGTCAGGCTTACGGATGAGGAAACCAAACAGAACCATCAAGACAGCAACTGAAGCAGCAAGCATTGCCACACGGCCTCTGCGCAGACGGCGATGGCGCACATGTGTCACATGAGCCTCGTCCACAACCTCTTTCTCGTCGTCGAGCGCACGGAGCGCAACGGGAATAAGACCGCATGACGGTAGATTTACAATCGAGTTGTCCATGTCAGGCTCAAAGAGGAGCGATTCTGAACCGTCGGTGGTTGAGATGGTTCCAAGATTGCCAAACGGGAGAATCCCTGACTCCTTCAATTGATATAGAAACGATGAGACAGACTTCTCGACCATCTTGCCGGCGGCTTCAAAGGAGATGCTCTCGCGGCGAGACACGCTCTCTATGAGCAGGCCGTCGCTGTGGGTGAGTTCGGCATTAAAGCCAAGAGTTCTCACCGGGGGCATGAGCATCCCGGTCTCCATGTCGACCTTTGCACCACTCCTGTGAGCTAGGAATGCGCCAAGCCCCGGCACGATTACACAGTCATGCCGGAGGAGCAGGTATTCAATATGTGGAGCAAGGTCGTTCACAATGCAAATTTAAGCAAAAAAAATCTGCCGGGCAAGGATTGGAATGCGAATTCAAGTCGAATGTTAATAACTCTCTCAACTCTTATTGGCTCTCTTTCTCTCGAGCTCATCAAGGATTATCTTGCGGAGGCGGATATGGTGAGGCGTCACCTCCACATATTCATCTTCCTTGATATATTCGAGAGCCTCTTCAAGTGAGAACACAACTGGGGGAACAATCTTGGCCTTGTCATCAGCACCGCTGGCACGCATGTTGGTGAGTTTCTTGCTCTTGGTGACATTGATGACGATATCCTTGTCTTTGGCGCTCTCACCCACCACCTGACCGGCATATACCTCCTCCTGGGGGAAGATAAAGAAGCGGCCACGGTCCTGGAGTTTGTCGATAGCATAGGCATAAGCCGTACCTGCCTCCATGGCTATGAGCGAGCCGTTTGTGCGGCGCTCAATATCACCCTTCCAAGGCTGATATTCATGAAAGCGGTGAGCCATGATGGCCTCGCCGGCCGATGCCGTCAACACATTGTTTCGGAGGCCTATGATGCCGCGCGACGGGATGAGGAACTCAAGGTGTATGCGGTCGTTCTGGGTTGTCATATTGATCATCTCACCCTTGCGGCGGGTCACCATGTCGATAATCTTCGATGAATACTCCTCAGGGACATTCACAGTAAGCATCTCTACCGGCTCGCATTTCTGTCCGTCAATATGCTTAACAATTACCTGCGGCTGCCCCACCTGAAGTTCAAATCCCTCACGACGCATGGTCTCGATGAGAACGGAGAGATGCAGCACACCTCGACCGTAGACAATCCACGCATCCTCACGGTCACCCTTGGTGACTCTCAGGGCAAGGTTGCGGTCAAGTTCTTTAGTGAGGCGGTCGCCGATGTGGCGGGAGGTGACATACTTGCCATCGCGTCCGAAGAAGGGGGAGTCGTTGATGGTGAATGTCATTGACATCGTAGGCTCGTCGATTGCTATACGGGGAAGTGGCTCAGGGTTAGCAGCATCAGCCACGGTGTCGCCAATCTCAAAACCCTCAATGCCCACAAGGGCACAAATGTCGCCGCTCTTCACGCTCTCCACCTTCTTGCGGCCCATGCCCTCAAATGTATGCAGTTCCTTGATACGCTGCTTTACTATGCTTCCGTCCTTCTTGCAGAGCGCTATCTCCATGCCTTCGCGCAGCTCACCGCGATGAACACGGCCCACTGCAATGCGGCCCACATAGTTACTGTAGTCGAGAGAAGTGATGAGCATCTGAGCGTCACCCTCAAGCACCTCAGGCTCGGGGATATACTCGATTATCGCGTCTAGCACCGGGGTGATATTGTCTGTCGGGGTGTTGTAGTCTGTGCTCATCCATCCCTGCTTGGCAGATCCATAGATGGTGGGGAAGTCAAGCTGGTCCTCAGTGGCATCCAGATTGCACATGAGGTCGAACACCATCTCCTGCACCTCGTCAGGGCGACAATTGGGCTTGTCGACCTTGTTAATTACTACTACAGGCTTTAGACCCATCTGAATAGCCTTCTGAAGCACGAATCTTGTCTGAGGCATAGGCCCCTCAAAGGCGTCTACCAGCAGCAGACAGCCGTCGGCCATATTGAGCACTCTCTCGACCTCGCCGCCGAAGTCAGCGTGTCCCGGAGTATCTATAATATTGATTTTATAGCCGTTATAATTTATGGATACGTTTTTTGAGAGGATTGTTATCCCACGTTCGCGCTCGAGATCATTGTTGTCGAGAATGAGTTCGCCAGTTGTCTGGTTGTCGCGAAACAGTTTGCCCGCCATGAGCATCTTGTCGACAAGGGTTGTCTTCCCGTGGTCCACATGGGCTATAATGGCGATGTTACGTATCTTCTGCATCTTGTTTTCTAGTCTTCTGATTTTTTTGAACGTGCAAAGTTACGAATTTTCTGCTGACAGAGCAAAAGAAATTCAGAACTCGCTCGAGAAGTGGAACCTGATTTTAGGGAAATCGTTCTGCGCCATCTGAAGTACATAAGGTGAGTCGGCAAGGAATACATCCCTACCCTCACGGTCAAGGGCCATGAACTGATGCTTTCTCTTCTTGAAAGCCTCAAGGGCCGCAGGATCGTCGCTCTCTATCCAGCAAGCCTTGTAGAGCGATAGTGGTTCCCATCGACACTGTGCGCCATATTCATGCTCGAGTCGGTATTGTATCACCTCAAACTGGAGTTGTCCGACGGTACCAATAATCTTGCGTCCGTTGAATTGATTGACGAAAAGCTGGGCCACGCCCTCATCCATGAGCTGCTGGATTCCCTTGTCAAGCTGCTTGGCCTTCATAGGATCGGCATTCTCGATATACTTGAACATCTCAGGCGAGAAACTGGGAAGCCCCTTGAAATGGAGTGTCTCTCCGGAGGTGAGCGTGTCGCCGATTTTGAAGTTGCCGGTGTCAGGTATACCCACAATATCACCGGGATAGGCATCGTCTACAATGCTCTTTTTCTGAGCCATGAAGGCGGTGGGCGATGCGAATCGGAGCGTCTTCCCTGTTCTCATCTGGCGATAGGGTGCATTGCGTTCAAACTTGCCAGAGCATACCTTGACGAATGCTATGCAGGAGCGGTGGTTGGGATCCATGTTGGCATGTATCTTGAAGACAAAGCCTGTGAAGCCCTCTTCCTCAGGGTCAACCTCGCGTTCCTCGGCCTCGATGGGACGGGGCGACGGGGCAATCTCTACAAAGCAATCGAGCAGTTCCTTGACGCCAAATGTATTGAGTGCCGAGCCAAAGAACACAGGCGCCACCTCTCCGGCAAGATATTCCTCTTTGTCAAACGGAGGATAGACCCCCTCGATGAGTTCAATGTCGTCGCGGAGTTTGGCTGCATCTGCCTCACCGACAGCCTCATCAATCCGCGGGTCGGAGAGAGAGTCAATCTCCACTCGCTCGCTCACCCTCTGCTTGTCAGGGGTGAAAAGATCGAGGCCATGCTCATAAATATTATATACACCTTTGAACCGCTCACCTATATTTATAGGCCAGGAAAGAGGTCTGACCTTTATCTTGAGTTCGCTTTCAAGTTCATCAAGGATATCGAATGGATCGCGCCCCTCGCGGTCGAGTTTGTTGACAAAGATGATAACCGGAGTGTTTCTCATGCGACACACCTCCATGAGTTTTCTTGTCTGCCGCTCCACACCTTTGGCCACGTCGACAACTATAATGACTGAATCGACTGCGGTAAGAGTGCGGTAAGTGTCCTCGGCAAAATCCTGGTGACCCGGGGTGTCAAGGATATTTATCTTATAGTCGCCATAGTTGAAGCCCATCACAGATGTCGCCACAGAGATGCCTCTCTGTTTCTCAATCTCCATCCAGTCAGAAGTGGCTGTTTTCTTGATTTTGTTCGACTTCACGGCACCTGCTATATGTATGGCACCTCCGAAGAGAAGGAGTTTCTCTGTCAGAGTGGTCTTGCCGGCATCAGGGTGAGAGATTATGGCAAATGTGCGTCTACGGCTTATTTCTTCTTTAAGCGACATGATTGGCTTCGTTGATTTTTCGTTTCAGGGTGCAAAGGTACAAAAAATATTTGTAACCTTTACATCTGATTCCGGCCCGGATGACCATTGGAAAAGATACTTGAAATTAGAAATCAATCAGATGATACCTGCGACGAGCCTCTGAGAGCGGACATAAGTTAAAATGCCACCACTCCGTGCGGATGGTGTGGAATCCGGCCTCGCGCATGACCTTTCTGAGCAACAGCCTGTTCTGCCGTTCTGTCTCCGAGATGACTCCGTGGCTCACAAGTTCCCGCTCGCGGTCAATGTTAGCCTCAGGACCGAGATGGTCCACGGGGGTGCCCATGGGAATCTCGCGTCCGGAGGGGTCTGCGAGCGTGATGTCGACAGCCAGCCCGAAATTATGCAATCCCCCGCCCCGCGCCGGGTTTGCAACATAGTTAGCCTTGGGGGTTCCTTTGACAGCATCAAACATAAGCCGCTGCACGCTCATCGGACGGGCTGCGTCCTTGACAAGCAGACGCATCCCCGGGGCCTCACGCGAAAGCACCTCCTGAGCCTTTCCCAGCGCTTTGGCAGCGTCAGGGTGCAGCCATCCCCGTGAGAGGACGTCAGGCTCATAAAGCACACGACCCGTGAAATTGTCAGGCCGACTGTACATCAGGCTGACGATAATCTCTGGGGAGATGGTGGAGACGTCGGTATATCCCTTGCGCGACAGGATGGAATCGAGAGGCTCCGCGCACATAGATGGAGTCAGAGATATCATAAAAAGAAGAACAATCGATTGAAAAGACCGTTTCATGGCACAAAAGTAAACAAAATTAAGGAGAATTTCATATACTTTTACATGATGACAGGCCTTTTAGAATGCTTCAAACCGAAAACTTTCACTAATTTTGCAGATTACTTTTATCATTCATCAATGAAAAGACTATTCACCATATTGCTCTTGCTTCCTCTGCTTGCCTCAGGGCAGATAAACACCGACCAGGTGCTCCGCATAGGGCAAAACAATCTATATTTCGAGGACTATGTCCTATCGATTCAATACTTCAACCGTGTTATCAGTGTGAAGCCTTATCTGGCGCAGCCTTACTTCCTGCGCTCTGTGGCCAAACTGAATCTTGACGACTATCTGGGAGCCGAGCAGGATGCCACACTCGCCTTGGAGAGAAACCCGTTCATTGTAGATGCCTGGGAAGTGCGCGGTGTGGCACGCCAGAACATGGGAAAGACCCGCGAGGCCATAGATGACTACACACATGCCCTCTCCATGATGCCTGACTCACGAGGGCTTCTCTATAACAAAGCCATCGCACAGCAAGATGTAGGAGAATTAGAGGGTGCCGACTCAACCTACGCCTATCTTCTCAAGCGATTTCCCGGTTTTGACGGAGGCTATCTCGGCCGCGCGCGCCTCAGGCTCGAACAAAAGGATACCGTTAGCGCCAAAGAGGATATCGACAAGGCTTTGTCCATCAACCGCAATGCCGTGAACGGCTATGTTATGCGAGCTGACATTGCCATAAACTCCAGGGGTGACTATACAGCCGCCCTTGCAGACATGGACAAGGCCATCAGGCTTCAGCCTAAATATGCAGGATTCTTTATCAACCGCGCATATCTGAGATATATGACAGATGACTTCCAGGGAGCCTTTGCCGACTATGACTATGCCCTGCAGCTGGAGCCTGACAACACTATGGCTATGTTCAACCGAGGCCTTCTCCGCACAGAGGTCCATGAGACAGACAAAGCCATTGCCGATTTCTCCCGTGTGCTCGACATTGACCCCGAGGACTACAAGGCCCTTTACAACAGGGCTATAATCCTCTCAGAGACCGGACGGCTAGACAGAGCCATTGCCGACATTGACCGCCTGCTTGAGGTGTTCCCGGACTTTGCTGCCGCTTATTTCCTGAGATATGACGCCCGTATGCGCAAGGGTGACACACGCGGAGCCGAGAAAGACTACAACAAGTCTCTGGCATTGGCCAAGACCAAAGTGCAACTCGACCCTGGCGGACGCTTCACTGCAGTCCCGACTGACTCGACCGACACCTCGACCGCTGAGAGCACATCTCCCACTAGGAAGACTGAGACCCAGGAGCAGGTCAAAAGGCGCTTCAGTTCGCTCAACACAATCGCCGACAACTCTCAGCCAGAGCAGATATTCAACAGCAAAGAAATCCGCGGCAAGGTGCAGGACCGAAACCTCACTATCGAAATGGAGCCGATATTCGCTGTGACCTACTACTCCTCCCCCACAGAACTCAAGATGAGCGGCGACTACATGCGTGAGGTCGAGGAAATAAACTCAACACGCGCCCTCAGGTTCCTGCTTCAGGTGACAAACCATGAGCCGGTCTCGACTGACGAGGAGACAGCCCAACGGCATTTCGAGTCTATGGCATACTACAACTCATATCTTGCAAGCCACACGCCACGAGCCATCGACTATCTGGGTCGCGCCATGGACTTCATGACCCTGCGCGACTATGAGAACGCCATAGCCGACCTCAACCGCGCTATAGCCCTCACGTCTGATTTCACACTGGCATATCTCATTAGGGCAAACGCCGAGTACCTCCTGTCGCGCACACATCATGGAAACGCTGAGGCCGACCCTTCCAGGCCATCGCTCCCGGGAGGACAAGGGGCAGTGCGCAGTGCGATTGCCGATCTCGACAAGGTCATCGAGCTCTCACCGTTGATGCCCGTGGCTCACTATAACAAAGGTGTCATCCTCGCCTCAGAGGGCGACTTCACATCTGCGCTCCTCTCATTGAGCCGTGCCATTGAGATCAAGCCTGACTTCGGGGAGGCATACTACAACCGAGGATATGTCTACCTGACGCTGGGCAACAAAGATGCCGCTTTCAACGACCTAAGCAAAGCCGGGAGCCTCGGCATTGTCCCCTCCTACAACCTTCTCAAACGCATGTCTGTAAAATAGAAGTCACGGGAGGAGGAGTGTTTGATGATTTTTTTGTAACTTTGACCCCAAATTGACTGACAAATGAAAGTACTCAAGTTTGGAGGAACATCCGTCGGCTCGGCCGAACGCATCAGGCATGTCGCCTCGCTTGTCAGCGAGCGTGGCCGCAACATCATAGTCCTCTCGGCTATGTCTGGGACTACGAACACACTTGTCGAGATAGCCGACTACCTGTACAAACGCAACATCAACGGAGCCAAGGAGACTATAAACATCCTTGAATCAAAATATCTCAAGACCCTAGCATCGCTCTATGACCTCCTTGAGAGCCGCGAGCGTGCTCTCAAGGAGATAAAGGCATGCTTCAACTTCATCCGCTCATTCACCTCACGCGAGAATTTCACGGAGGTCGAGGAGAAGATAATCCTCGCCCAGGGTGAAATTATGAGTGTAGCGATGATGACCATCCTCCTCAACGAGAGGGGCATATATGCTGAGTCGCTCCCGGCTCTCGACTATATGAAGACCGACAAGAACGGCGAGCCGGACATGAATCATATACAGATGCACCTGCTCCCACTGCTCGATAAATATCAGGATGCAGACATCTTCATCACCCAGGGCTACATCTGCCGCAATGCCACTGGCGAGATTGACAACCTGCAGCGAGGTGGCAGCGACTACACGGCCTCAATCATCGGCGCAGCCATCGAGGCTGAGGAGATAGAGATATGGACTGACATTGACGGGATGCACAACAACGATCCCCGTTATGTCGAAGGCACCAAGCCTGTCAGCGAGCTCCACTATGAGGAGGCCGCCGAATTAGCCTATTTCGGAGCGAAGATTCTCCACCCCACTTGTGTGCTGCCCGCCAAGGTGAACAATATACCCGTCCGTCTGCTCAACACCATGGAGCCTGAGGCTCATGGCACACTCATATACAACCATGTCTCAGAGCCGTCCATCAAGGCTGTCGCTGCAAAGGACAATGTCATCGCCATTAAAATCAAGAGTTCACGCATGCTCCTGGCCTATGGCTTCCTGACACGTGTGTTCGAGACCTTCGAGAAATTCAAGACCGCCATAGACATGGTGGCTACAAGCGAGGTGGGCGTTTCACTGTCAATCGACTCAGAGAGGTATCTGCCGGAGATTGTCGACGAGCTCAAAAAGTTTGGCACGGTGCATGTGGACAGAGACATGGCCATAATCGCCGTCGTGGGCAACATGGATTGGACCAACACCGGTTATGAGGCCCGAGCCGTCGAGGCTCTCGCAGAGATTCCAGTCCGCATGATATCATATGGCGGCTCAAACTACAACATCTCCTTCCTTATCCGCAAGGAAGACAAGATAAAGGCTCTCAATCTTCTCAGCCAAAAGCTTTTCAAAGATTCAGAATCATGACACGATTCCCACTATCTGAATTTCGCGACCTCGAGACACCGTTCTACTTCTATGACCTCAATCTGCTTGAGCGCACCCTGGCAGAAGTCAAGCGCACGGCTCGCGATGACCGCTTCAAAGTCCACTATGCCATAAAGGCCAACTGCAATCCCGGCATTCTGCGCCGCATACAGGGAGCTGGTCTGGGCATAGACGTGGTGAGCGGCGGAGAGATCCATGCCGCTCTCGAAGCCGGATTCAAGAGCAGCGACATAGTGTTTGCAGGCGTAGGCAAGACGGACGCTGAAATAATCCTGGGGCTCGAGAACGAAATCGGTGGATTCAACGTTGAGTCTGAGGCTGAACTGACTGTCATTGACGAGATTGCCTCAGCAATGGGCAAGACCGCGCGTGTCGCACTCAGGGTTAACCCTGACATCGACGCTCACACACATGAATATATCACCACCGGGACTGCCGAGAACAAATTCGGCATTCATCTCAGCCGGCTTCGCGATGCCATAGACCTGGCCATCTCCCTCCCCTCCATCGACCTCACCGGGCTTCATTTCCACATAGGGTCGCAGATCACCGCTATGGAGCCATTCATGCTCCTGTGCGACACCATCAACTCTCTGCAGGATGAATATGAGAAGATAGATATATCGTTCAAGCACATCAATGTTGGCGGTGGCCTCGGAGTAGACTATGCAGACCCTGAGAGACACCCCATCCCTGACTTCGAGAGTTACTTCAAGACATTCCGCAATCATCTCCACATCAGGCAGGGCCAGACTATTCACTTTGAGTTGGGAAGATCTATCGTCGCCCAGTGCGGCTCACTAATCACCAGGGTGCTTTATGTCAAGGAAGGGACTGACAAACGCTTTGCAATTGTCGATGCCGGGATGACAGACCTCATACGCCCGGCGCTCTATAATGCTCATCACAAGATTGAGAACCTTTCCTCCCCCTCGGGCGAGCTTCATCACTATGATGTAGTGGGTCCAATCTGTGAGTCGTCTGATATTTTCGGGACAGACGAGCGGCTCCCGGCCATCCGCCGAGGCGACTTCCTGGCCATCCGCTCTGCAGGTGCCTATGGTGAGACAATGGCCTCGCAATACAACTGCCGTCCGCTCCCCTCTTCATATCTCTACGGCAAATAACGAAAGACAACAGTGTAAATCAATAAACCACATTATTAGATGTCAGAAAACACCAACCGAGAGGTAAGGCTCGACGCCGATCCTCTTGAACTCCCTGAAAACGCATTCCGCGAGCTTGGAGCCGACGAGGACTATCGTCCCGTCATGCACCCTGCCCGCGAGTATGCCGAAGTGACACCTTATTCAGTGACTATGGGCCTTATCCTAGCCGTCATCTTCAGCGCCGCGGCTGCCTACCTGGGCCTGAAAGTGGGTCAGGTGTTCGAGGCCGCAATCCCCATCGCCATCATAGCCGTAGGCTTCTCAAAGTGGAGAAAGAAGGAAAACCCCCTTGGGCAGAATGTGATGATCCAGTCAATAGGCGCATGCTCCGGCGTCATAGTGGCCGGTGCCATCTTCACTCTTCCTGCCCTCTACATACTTCAGGCTAAATATCCTGAAATCTCCGTCAACTTCTTCCAGATATTCCTCAGTTCGCTTCTAGGCGGAGTCCTCGGCATACTGTTCTTTATCCCCTTCCGCAAATATTTCGTGAAGGATATGCACGGCAAATATCCCTTCCCGGAGGCCACAGCCACCACTCAGGTACTTGCAAGCGGCATCAGCAAGGGTGATACAGAAGATGGTCAGGCCAAGACTCTTGTGATTGCCTCGCTCATCGGCGGAATCTACGACTACATCGTTGAGACATTCGGTTTCTGGGCAGGCACTCTCAACACACTGGCCACAGGATGGGGGCAGGCCCTGGCAGAGAAAACCCGCCTGGCCATGAGCTGCAACACTGGCGCCGCCGTGCTTGGTCTCGGCTATATAATCGGTCTGCGCTACGCATTCATCATATTCGCCGGCTCGCTGTTTGTGTGGTGGGTCATCATTCCCCTTCTCGGCACATATGGCGCTCCTGAGATTCAGAGCCTCGAGCCTGGCGACATCTTCAGCAACTATGCCCGCATGATTGGTATCGGCGGCATTGCAATGGCCGGCATCATCGGCATTGTCAAGTCGTGGCCCATCATCCGCGATGCCGTCGGGCTTGCCGGGCGCGAGCTCAAGGGGAACACCTCCTCTCAGAGCACTGTCCGCTGGCAGACAGATATCTCCATGAAGCATATAGTATTCTTCACAGCCCTCGCGCTCGCAGCTGTCCTGATTTTCTTCTGGGCAGGCGTCATCAACACATTCTGGCAGGCACTCGTGGCGTGGATTGTGGTCACTGTGATAGCCTTCCTCTTCACCACCGTTGCTGCTAATGCCATTGCCATTGTTGGTTCAAACCCCGTCTCTGGCATGACGCTCATGACACTTATCATTGCCTCGGCCATATTCGTCGGCATAGGTCTCAGCGGCACCTCGGGCATCGTCGCCTCTATGGTGATAGGTGGAGTTGTATGCACAGCACTCTCTATGGCAGGCGGATTCGTCACAGACCTCAAGGTGGGCTACTGGCTCGGATCGACACCACGAAAGCAGGAGACATGGAAATTCCTCGGGACACTCGTCTCAGCAGCCACAGTGGGTGGTGTGATCCTCCTTCTCAACAAGGTCTATGGCTTCACCGGTGACAATGCCCTTGTGGCTCCTCAGGCAAATGCCATGGCAAAGGTGATAGAGCCACTCATGATGGGGGGCGACACACCCTGGATTCTCTACCTAACCGGTGCAGTCCTCGCCCTTCTCCTCAACTGGCTCGGCGTACCCGCGCTGGCCTTCTGCCTTGGCATGTTCATCCCCCTCTCGCTCAACACACCGCTGCTGATTGGTGGTGCCATCTCATGGTATGTCAGCACACGCTCCAAGGACAAGGACGTCAATGCAGCCCGCATGGACCGCGGCACACTTATCTCATCCGGCCTCATAGCCGGAGGCGCGCTTTTCGGAGTCTTCGCTGCCTTGACACGCTTCCTCGGATTCACATATGACGCCGGTATGTCACCGATAGCCAACCAGTGGGCCGGACTCGTTGTCTACGCACTCCTAATCATATATCTCGCATGGGACTCCATGCAGGCTAAGAAGGCATGATGACACAAGAGCCATTGCGACGCCATCGGTTTGCCCGGGTGATACCACAGGAGGCCGTCGACAGGATCAAGCAGCTCGTGCTGGCATCCCAATCAATCGTGATAACCTGCCACGTCAGCCCTGACGGTGATGCCTTGGGGTCATCGACAGCCCTGTGCTCAGTGCTTCACTCGCTCGGCAAGGAAGCCAACGTAGTTACGGCAGACTGCGCCCCACGCTCCCTTCAGTTCCTGCCGGGAGTGAGGGAGATAGTGGCAGCCACACGCCAGGGTGACCGGGCCGCCATGCTGATACATTCGGCCGACCTGATATTCTGTCTCGACTTCAACTGCCTGAAGCGCATAGATCGCCTTGGTCCTCTCGTCGAGGCATCCAAGGCCCACAGAGTAGTCATCGACCATCACCTCGACCCGGAGATTGATGCAGATGTGATGATCTCAGACCCTGAGATATCCTCCACCTCGGCACTCCTATACCTGTTTCTCTATCAGGCCGGATGGGCCAAAAGACTGAGCCGTGGAGCCGCCGCCGACATTTACACCGGCATGATGACCGATACCGGCCATTTCACATATAACTCCAACGACCCCGACCTCTACCTCATCATATACGACCTGATGCGCAAGGGGATTGACAAGGACAATCTCTACAAACTTGTCATGGACACCTCATCGGAGACACGCATACGCCTGATGGGCTATGCCCGCTTCCGCATGGAGATTTTCAAGGAGCACCGCATGGGACTCATCACACTCAGCCGTAAGGAACTCGATGAGTTCGACTACACCAAGGGTGACACCGAGGGGCTTGTCAACACTCCCCTCTCCATCCCTGAGGTGACATGGTCTGTGTTCCTGCGCGAGGATACTCCCGACAGTGTCAAGGTCTCCATGAGAAGTAAGGGTGACTTCCCGGTCAATAAGATCTGCGAGCAGCACTTCGGGGGCGGAGGCCATGTCAATGCTGCCGGTGGAGACTTCAACGGCTCCCTCTCAGACGCACTGACCTATCTCCAGTCAATAATTCCGGAATACGACATATATCTATGAACAAACTATTTCTTTCCATACTTTCCGTGTGTTCTCTCCTCATCACGGCCACATCCTGCAGCGACAACAAGAGTTATGCTGAACTTCTCAGCGACGAGACCAAGGCAGTCAACTCCTTTCTGGCCCAGCACCGCGTCGTAGACCATGTCCCGGCAGACACAATCTTCGAGATGGGGCCAGACGCCCCATACTACAGGATTGATGACGAGCGCAATGTGTATATGCAAGTGCTTCTCAACCCCACCCCCGATGATAAAGCCGAGAAAGACGACCCCGTTTATTTCCGCTACATGCGCTACAACCTGATGACATATGTCATCGGTGCGCTGAATGTCGGATCAGGAAATGCCAACAACATGGCTATGCCTTCGACCTACTTCATTTTCGAGGACTACTACAATACCCAGTCCTATCAGTATGGCGAAGGAATCCAGCTCCCCATGAAATATCTCGGCTACAACTGCAAGATCAACCTTGTGGTCAAATCACAGGCCGGCCCTGAGAACGACATGTCATATGTCACTCCCTATCTTTATGAAATATCTTACTATAAACCCGCATTATAAATGTCTTTGATAAAATCTATTTCCGGCATCCGCGGAACCATAGGCGGAAAGCCCGGCGACGGCCTTTCGCCCGTAGATATAGTGAAGTTCACCGCAGCTTATGCCACATTTATCTCACGTAGCACTAAAGTCAAGTCAAACCTCCTAGTCGTGGGTCGCGATGCGCGTCTGAGCGGCCCCATGGTTGATAGCCTGGTCTGCTCCACTCTGACAGCAATGGGCTTTGATGTGGTCAACATCGGTCTTGCTTCCACCCCGACCACTGAGATAGCCGTGACTGGCGAGGGTGCCTGTGGAGGCATCATACTCACAGCCAGCCACAACCCCATCCAGTGGAATGCGCTCAAACTGCTCAACGATAAGGGTGAGTTTCTCAACGATGAGCAGGGCCGCGAGGTGCTCCGCATAGCCGAAGAGGGCGACTACACATTCGCACCCGTCGAGAAACTCGGCCACATCTTCAAGAACGAGACATACAACCGCCGCCACATCGAACAGGTCCTGGCACTCGACCTTGTTGACACCGACGCCATTGCCAAAGCAGGTTTCACCGTGGCTGTCGATGCAGTCAACTCGGTGGGAGGCATTGTCATCCCACAGTTACTCAAGGCACTCGGCGTCAAGAATATCATCGAGCTCAACTGTGAGGCTACCGGACGTTTTGCCCATACACCTGAGCCTATCCCTCAGAACCTCACCCAAATCTCAGAACTCATGGCCGACGGACGCGCTGATGTGGGTTTTGTCGTCGACCCTGACGTCGATCGTCTCGCCATCGTGATGGAGAACGGAGAGATGTTTGTTGAGGAGTACACACTCGTTTCCATCGCAGACTATATCCTGGCCAACACACCCGGACCGACTGTCAGCAACCTGAGTTCTTCGCGCGCACTCCGCGATGTCACTGAGGCACGTGGATGCACTTACAGCGCCGCTGCCGTCGGTGAGGTCAACGTGACCACCAAGATGAAGGAGACAGGCGCTGTGATAGGAGGCGAAGGAAATGGAGGCGTGATATATCCCGCCGCTCATTATGGCCGCGACGCTCTTGTGGGCGTTGCACTCTTCCTCACCCTCCTTGCCAAGAGCGGCAAGAAGGTCTCAGAACTGCGCAAGACATATCCCGCATATGAAATCGCCAAAAACAAGATGGAACTCACGCCCGACCTTGATGTCGATGCCATCCTCGATGCCATCAAGACACGTTTTGCCGGCGAGAAGATCACAGACATCGACGGCGTGAAAATCGATTTCAAGGACTCATGGGTGCATCTGCGTAAATCAAACACCGAGCCTATCATCCGTATCTACAGCGAAGCCGCCACAATGCAAGAGGCTGATGCCCTCGCTGAGTCCATCAAGGAGATAATAGCCGGAATCATAGCCAAATAACAGTATTTTTTAAGTTTAGCACATCTATATATCGGCCATCGACTTTAGTATGAGTAGAAAACGCAAGGAACTCCCGCTCATCGAGGGAGTAGAGATAAAGGATGTAGCCGCTGAGGGCAACTCGCTCGCCCGTGTCGACGAAATGGTGGTCTTCATCCCGTTTGGCGCTCCGGGAGATATCGCCGATGTCAAGATTGACCGCAAGAAACGCAACTATGCGGAGGGACACATCGAGCGCCTCACCACACCCTCACCTATCCGTGTCGGCCCAAGATGCTCACATTTCACCATCTGTGGCGGATGCCGTTGGCAGCATCTACCCTACGATTTCCAACTCGCATGCAAGCAGAAGCAGGTCAAGGACTGCCTCGACCGCATAGCCAAAATCCCCTACCCTGAAATCACACCCATACTGGGGTCCGAGAAAATATGGGAATACCGCAACAAGATGGAATATACCTTCTCTGACAAGATGTGGCTTACGTTCGACCAGCTACGCTCAGGCGAGGAGTTTCCTGACCGCCGCGCAGCCGGATTCCATATCCCCGGAGCCTTCGACAAGGTGCTTGACATAGAGAAATGCCATCTCCAGGATGACCTTGGCAACCGCCTGCGCCTCTTCATCAAGGAGTTTGGCAAGGAGAATGGCTATACGTTCTACAATCTCAAGGAGAATCATGGGTTCCTGCGCACGCTCATGATAAGAATTGCCTCCACAGGAGATGTGATGGCCGTGATGAGCGTAGGCGAGGATGACAAAGAGAAAATAACCCGATTGATGGAGGCAATCTCAGAGCATTTCCCTGAGGTGACATCCCTCTTCTATGTCGTCAACACTAAGGTCAACGACACAATAGCAGATCTCGACATCGTGACATGGAAGGGCAAGGACTATATCGAGGAAGAGATGGAAGGACTGCGGTTCCGTGTGGGTCCAAAATCCTTTTATCAGACAAACTCCCAGCAGGCTTACAGGCTTTACTCTGTGGCTCGCGAGTTTGCCGCACTGACCGGAAATGAACTTGTTTACGACCTCTACACAGGCACCGGGACAATAGCCTGCTTCCTGGCCCGCAATGCCCGTCATGTCATCGGCATCGAATATGTCCCTGACGCCATTGAGGATGCCAAGATAAACGCAGCCGCCAACGGACTGGCCAACACTGAGTTCTATGCCGGAGACATGAAAGATGTGTTGACCGACGGATTCATTGAACGTCACGGCAGGCCGGACGTGATGATTGTCGACCCGCCTCGCGCCGGGATGCACGAGGATGTCGTCAAGGTCATTCTCAATGCCGAGCCCGGGCGGATCGTCTACGTTAGCTGCAACCCGGCCACTCAAGCGCGCGACCTTGCCATGCTTCATGAAAAATATGATATCACGGCCGTGCAGCCCGTCGACATGTTCCCTCACACACAGCATGTGGAAAATGTAGTAGCCCTCAAGCTAAGGAAATAGCACAGAAAACGTCTCCCACGCAATCTCCTCGCCGACACGAGGAGATTTTTTAATGAAATTTTTCCGTAATTAGGAAAATAACCACTATCTTTGCACATTGTAAAGACAACCTAATCAGGAAAAGATCTAATTACCATATAATCATGGCAGAAAAAAGAGAAAAATTGTTTGAACAGTTCCCGCCTGTCTCCACTGCAGAATGGAAGGCTAAGGTGGAGGCTGACTTGAAAGGAGCGCCTTTCGACAAGAAACTTGTCTGGCGCACCAACGAGGGCTTCAATCTCCAGCCCATGTATCGCTCGGAGGATATCGCTGACCTCGCCACAACCAACTCTCTCCCGGGAGAATACCCGTATCTTCGCGGCACCCGCACGAACAACGACTGGCTCATCCGTCAGGAAATAGAAGCAGACTCCGTCGAGGAGGCCAATAAGATTGCCCTCGATGCAATCTCTAAGGGCGTCAACTCCCTTGGGTTCCATATCGCCGAGCCTACTCTCGAGACTCTTGACACCCTTCTGAAAGGAATCGACCTCAAGGCCATCGAAATCAACTTCGCCTGCTGCCTCAAGAAGGCACTACCCCTCACACAGGCTCTTGTTGAATATCTCAAGAAAGCCGGCGCTGAGAAGAAGTTCAAAGGCTCTATAGACTTCAATCCATTCAAGAAACCCCTCCGCAAAGGTGTTGAGATGGAGGCTCAGACCGTCTCTGCAATGGCTGTCGCCCTGATCAATGCAGCCAAGGAGATTCCCGGGCTCAAAGTCCTGGCAGTCGATTCAGTGATGCTTGCAAATGCCGGCGCCTATATCTTCCAGGAGCTGGGCTACGCAATGGCCTGGGGCGCATCA
Source organism: Muribaculaceae bacterium (assembly GCA_023667285.1). Taxonomy (GTDB): domain Bacteria; phylum Bacteroidota; class Bacteroidia; order Bacteroidales; family Muribaculaceae; genus Duncaniella. The sequence continues at coordinate 1,695,450 of JAMPAK010000001.1, read as the reverse complement.
TGGATGACCCTCCTCACTGAGGCCGGTCTTAGCGCCGGAGAGGTAGCCGGACGCATCAAATTCAACATGGGTGTGTCGAGCAACTTCTTCATGGAGCTTGCCAAGTTTCGCGCTGCGCGCATGATGTGGGCTCAGATTGTGGAGCAGTACAAGCCTGAATCGAAAGACGATTGCAAGATGACAGCCCACGCCGCCACTTCACGCTTCAACCAGACCCTCTATGACGCCCACGTCAATCTGCTCCGCTCGCAGACAGAGGCTATGTCAGCGGCCCTGGCCGGTGTAGACTCAATCACTGTCACACCCTTCGATGTCCCCTACAAGAAGCCCGATGAATTCTCAGAGCGCATCGCCCGAAACCAGCAGCACCTCCTCAAAGAGGAGAGCCACCTCGACAAGGTGGTAGACCCCGCGGGAGGCTCGTATTATGTTGAGACCCTCACTGTCTCGCTCGCAAAGGAGGCCTGGAAACTCTTCCTCGACATCGAGGACAAGGGTGGATTTCTGGCCTGCTGCAACAACGGCTCTGTAGCCGCCACCGTTCGCGAGAGTGCTGAGAAGCGCCACACTGACGTGGCCCGCCGCAAGGAGATTCTGCTCGGCACAAACCAGTATCCCAACATCAACGAGATGGCGGCCGAGAAGATCGTCACTCTCAACGGCTCCCTCCCCTGCCAGTGTGGACACACAGACAACGCATGTGAGGAGAATCCCGCAGGACTTCCCACCAAGCGCGCTGCAAGCGACTTCGAGGCTCTGCGTCTGGCAACAGAGGCTGCATCCAACCGTCCCAAGGTGTTCATGCTCACCATCGGCAATCTTGCCATGCGCCTGGCACGTGCTCAGTTCTCAAGCAACTTCTTCGGTTGTGCAGGATATGAGATCATAGACAACCTCGGTTTCAAGACAGTTGAGGAAGGTGTAGACGCTGCTCTCGCCAAGGGAGCCGACATCGTGGTGCTTTGCTCGAGCGATGATGAATATGCCGAACTTGCACCCGCTGCATTCAAATACCTCGATGGCAGAGCCGAGTTTGTAGTGGCCGGAGCACCCGCCTGCATGGACGATCTCAAGGCTGTCGGCATTCAGGAGTTTGTCCATGTGCGCTGCAATGTGCTCGACACTCTCAAGGCGTTCAACTCACGTCTGCTGAAGTAATCACCGACCATTCTTCAACCCTCTACATAGAAAAATATAACTATGAAACCCAATTTCAAGGATATTGATATCGTAAAAGACGCTTTCGGCGAGCAGAACACCGCCGTGGCATCGACCGAAGAATGGCTCACTCCTGAACGTATTCCGGTCAAGCCAATATATACAAAGGAGGATCTCGAAGGCCTCGAGCATCTCGAGTATGTCTCCGGTATACCCCCCTTCCTGCGTGGTCCGTATAGCGCCATGTATCCTCTTCGCCCCTGGACCATCCGCCAGTATGCCGGATTCTCGACAGCCGCTGAGTCAAACGCCTTCTACCGCCGCAACCTTGCCTCCGGTCAGAAAGGTCTCTCTGTGGCCTTCGACCTTGCCACACACCGTGGATATGACGCTGACCACGAGCGCGTCGTAGGCGACGTAGGTAAAGCCGGTGTGTCCATCTGCTCTATCGAGGACATGAAGGTGCTCTTCGAGGGCATCCCCTTGAACAAGATGTCTGTCTCCATGACCATGAACGGCGCGGTGCTTCCGGTGCTCGCCTTCTACATTAATGCCGGTCTGGAGCAAGGTGCCAAGCTTGAAGAGATGGCAGGTACAATCCAGAACGACATTCTCAAGGAGTTCATGGTGCGCAACACCTACATCTATCCGCCGGAGTTCTCAATGCGCATCATCGCCGACATCTTCGAGTACACTTCACAGAACATGCCCAAGTTCAACTCCATCTCCATCTCCGGCTATCACATGCAGGAGGCAGGCGCAACGGCCGACATCGAACTGGCCTACACTCTGGCTGACGGACTTGAGTATCTCCGTGCGGGTATAAATGCCGGCATCGACATCGACGCCTTCGCTCCGCGCCTCTCTTTCTTCTGGGCCATCGGCATGAACTACTTCATGGAGGTTGCTAAGATGAGAGCCGCACGTCTGCTCTGGGCCAAGATTGTTAAGCAATTCAACCCCAAGAACCCCAAATCACTGGCTCTGCGCACACACTCACAGACCTCCGGATGGTCACTCACAGAGCAGGATCCCTTCAACAACGTAGGCCGCACATGTATCGAGGCAATGGGTGCAGCACTGGGACACACTCAGTCGCTCCACACTAACGCTCTCGACGAGGCCATCGCCCTCCCCACCGACTTCTCAGCCCGTATTGCCCGCAATACCCAGATCTACATTCAGGAGGAGACCATGGTCACCAAGCAGGTCGACCCGTGGGGCGGATCATACTATGTCGAGGCTCTCACAAACGAGATTGCCCACAAGGCATGGGAGCACATTCAGGAGATTGAGAAGCTTGGCGGCATGGCCAAGGCCATCGAAAGCGGTCTCCCCAAGATGCGCATAGAGGAGGCTTCAGCCCGCACACAGGCCCGCATCGACTCTGGCCGTCAGACCATTGTCGGAATCAACAAATATCGCCTCGACCACGAGGATCCTATCGACATCCTCGAGATTGATAACACTGAGGTGCGTAAGGACCAGGTGGCTCGTCTCGTAGACCTCCGCGCCCATCGCGATGAGGAGGCTGTCAAGAAGGCTCTTGCCGACATCACAGAGTGTGTCCGCACCAAGAAGGGTAATCTCCTTGACCTTGCCGTCAAGGCTGCCGGACTCCGCGCCACCCTTGGCGAGATCTCTGACGCATGTGAGGAGGTCGTAGGCCGTTATAAAGCAGCAATCAAAACTATTTCAGGCGTGTATTCATCAGAAACCCAGCAGGATCCAGACTTCCTCAAGGCACAGCAGATGTGTGAGGACTTCGCCAAGCGTGAAGGCCGTCAACCCCGTATCATGATAGCCAAGATGGGCCAGGACGGCCACGACCGTGGCGCTAAGGTTGTTGCCACAGGTTATGCCGACTGCGGTTTCGACGTCGATATGGGTCCCCTCTTCCAGACACCCGCTGAGGCCGCTCGTATGGCCGTCGAGAACGATGTCCATGTGATGGGTGTCAGCTCTCTTGCCGCCGGTCACAAGACACTTGTGCCTCAGGTGATTGAGGAACTCAAGAAACTTGGCCGCGATGATATCATGGTTATCGCCGGAGGCGTTATCCCTGCCCAGGACTATGACTTCCTCTATAAGGCAGGCGTAGCAGCAATCTTCGGCCCCGGCACACGAATCCCCGTTGCCGCAATGAAGATTCTCGAACTCCTCGGCGAGTAATCACTGTAAAAACACGAAACGCCCCCTCAGATCTGTCTGAGGGGGTGTTTTGTATATCTACTGGACTTTTTCAGAATCCGCCCGGGAGAGCGGTGAGCTGATATAGGATTGTACGAGCCATGCGCTCCTGACCGTTTGAGGCCGGATGCAGGCGGTCTTTCTCCTGATCGTAGAAGTAAGATATCTGCTCCTCAACCATCGGATTGAGTCCGCATACGGCATTGAGGTCTATCACAGGGACACTCCATACATTCCCCGCCTCTTTGACGGAATTGATGTAAGCGTCAACAAACTCTCCACACGAATTTGCATAGTCTTCAGATGGCTGAACATTCTTATCGTTGAAATCGGCAAGTCCGCGGTGGATAGGTGTAAGGAGGACAATCTGCTTTGTCGGGAACATTGATTTCAGTGTACTGAGGCCAATGTTGATACGTCCGCGGTAGGTTGAGTCAGTCATCACAAGGGAGCGATGTCGGCGTGGCTGCAGGCTTTTCATCTCACCCTTGGCGGCCATCACAAGCGTGTCAGTCTCCTCATACCAGTCTCCGATGGGTAGCCCCTTGTTGAAGTCATTGGTCCCGAGAAAGACAATGACAGCATCGATGCTATCTCCCGTCAATTCATTGAGCAGCTGCGCCTGACGCTTGACATCGTCCCACTGGCGTCCGCTCTTGGCAGTTACCTTGGGAGTCAGCCCAATCCAGTCAGCCAGATAACTCCACCAGTTCTTAATCTTGCCACCTTTAAGGCGTGGATCTGAGATAGAGTCCCCTATCACACCCACTATCTTACCTGCCCAAGGATGTGAGAAAACAGCTTGGGCCATCGAGTCAGTCACAGCATCAGCCGGAATAGCTGTATTGGGTGTGAGTAAAGCCCCGGCGATGAGGGCTGAGATGAGATATCTTTTCATTTGCGCGATCTTTCTTTGATTATTCCGTGGCGGAATGCATAGAGTAGTTCCGAGAGCTCGTCGATCTGCCCCTTCAGTATGCGTCCCTTGTCAGTGTCACGCACACATACACGTCGAGCCGTCTGCTCCACCATCTTTGTGGTGCGGACAATGTCCGTGCCGTTGCTCACAGCCTCCTCAACCGACGTGAAGGGTTCATGCTCTACAAGTTCAAAGTTGCTGGAATGATATATCAGAGTATATCCGGCAATACCGGTAGTCTTATGATATGCCTTTGCAAAACCACCGTCAATCACCATGAGCTTTCCATTGGCACGGATGGGACTCTCACCCTTTCCGGTCCTGACAGGGACATGGCCATTGATGATGTGGCGTTGCTCACCTTCCACTCCAAACTCATCGAGAATCATGTCGCACACCTGCTCATTATCCCTCAGTTTATAATACCAGCCCTTCTCCTCATGTCGAGCCTCAGGGTCAGCCACAAAATAACGCTCAAATGTCGTCATCTTGTCCTTGTCAAACAGCGGCGAGTCAGGCCCACACCACAGATACCAGAAATAGTCGCGCCCGTAAGCCTTGTCAGACTCAGGAGTGTCATCGTTGAAGGCAGAGCGAAGCACAAGCCCTATCCTTGTCATGAGTTCCTTACCCTTGTAGAGCTTGCCGTTCAGCTCTACCTCCCTAAGTGAGCCATCCTCGTTGAGAGGCATCGATGCGTGGAACAGCAGATTGGAATTGTACACACCATACATGCACCCATGCGAGAAGAGACACTCGACATCCCTCTGCAGACCCGTGCTGACGGTGAATGAGTGGCGTATCTTCTTGAGCAGATGAGCCTCCTCATGTGTGAGTTCATAGGGAGAGGCAGGGTTGATGGTGGGAAATGACTTATCGGTCATCTCATATCTCTTCCCGTCAATCTCAACCGTCCCCTTCTCATAGTCTACCTTGTGGAGCAACCGGCGCCCATCCATCTTCCACTCAGGATGTGCCTCAATCATGGCTCCCTCGAGTTTGAACTGAATGACCGATATGGCCTTATGCATCTTAGCCATGATGCGGAGCGTCTTCTCAGAGTGAGTGGTCTCCCCCTGGACAGCCGTTGGGATGAAAGCCTTGCAGTCGTCATCGGCATATGTCTCCATTGCAAATGTGGCCAAGGGAAGGAGATTGATGCCATACCCCTCCTCGAGTGTGGGGAGATTGGCATAGCGGAGTGAGATGCGGATCACATTTGCAATACAGCAGTCATTTCCGGCCGCGGCTCCCATCCACAGCACATCGTGGTTGCCCCACTGAATGTCCCATCGCCCATACTGGCGCAGAGTGTCCATTATAATATGTGCCCCCGGCCCACGGTCGTAGATGTCGCCCAGGATGTGGAGCTGGTCGATGGACAGTGTCTGTATCACCTTGCAGAGGGCTATGACAAACTCCTCAGCCTGCCCCGTCGAGATGATGGTCTCAATGATCCGGTTGAAATAAGCCACCTTATCATAGTCAGAGGCCGACTCATGGAGAAGTTCCTCAATGATATAGGCAAACTCCTTGGGAAGAGCCTTGCGCACCTTGGAGCGCGTATATTTCGACGACACACTCTGACACACCCTCACAAGCTGATGAAGCGTGATGCTGTAGAAATCATCTAGATCAGACTCCGTTGACTTAATCACCTGGAGTTTCTCCTCAGGATAATAGATGAGCGCACAGAGCTGACGTATCTCACTCTCACGCATGGTTGTCCCGAAGAGATCGGTCACCTTGCGCTTGATGTTTCCAGAGGCATTCTTGAGCAGATGGCGGAAAGCCTCATGCTCGCCGTGAAGGTCGGCCACAAAATGCTCTGTCCCCTTGGGCAGATTGAGTATTGCCTCAAGGTTGATAATCTCTGTCCCCGCGGCGCTGACGGTGGGAAACGACTGCGCAAGCAGTTCGAGGATGCGCCTGTCTGCCTCCACCTTTGCGGGGGTCACTGTAGATGTATGCTGGGTCATATTGAATACGGTGAGGTTCGGAAGGCAAATTTACTAAGTTTTCGCCAACCGCAAACCAAAATTCACATAAAAATCTCAAACAGAATGAATACTGCGAATTTTAAGAAAGTTTTAAACCACAATGCTTGATTAATAATGTTAAAATGCTTAATTTTGCCGTCAATACCTCTCCTCACGTACCTTAAATTGAAATATCAACTCAAAAAACTTAAGTTAATACAATGGTAAATTTCTCACTTGAAGGCAAAGTTGCCCTTGTGACCGGAGCCGCTTACGGCATCGGTCTCGCCATCGCCCAGGCTTTTGCAGAAGCCGGCGCTAAGATTGTGTTCAACTGCTCACGCCAGGAGACGGTGGAGCGCGGACTTAAAGCCTACAAGGAACTCGGCATAGACGCCAAGGGCTATCTCTGCGACGTCACCGACGAGGCAGCCCTCAAGGCCATGGTGGCCGACATCGAGGCTACGGTAGGCACCATTGACATCCTTGTCAACAACGCCGGCATCATCAAGCGCATCCCCATGGAGGAGATGTCTGTCGAGGACTTCCGCCGTGTTGTGGACGTCGACCTCGTCGCCCCTTACATCTGCGCAAAGGCTGTAATCCCCGGCATGATCAAGAAGGGACACGGTAAGATCATAAACATCTGCTCCATGATGAGCGAGCTAGGCCGCGAGACCGTCAGCGCATATGCTGCCGCAAAGGGTGGCCTCAAGATGCTCACCAAGAACATCTGCTCTGAGTATGGTGAATACAACATCCAGTGCAACGGCATCGGCCCGGGCTATATCGCCACTGACCAGACCGCTCCCCTCCGTGAGCGCCAGCCCGATGGCTCGCGTCACCCCTTCGACTCATTCATCATCTCGAAGACCCCCGCAGCACGCTGGGGCACACCCGAGGATCTCATGGGTCCCGCTGTATTCCTTGCGTCAGACGCCTCAAACTTCGTGAACGGCCATATTCTCTACGTCGACGGCGGTATCCTCGCCTATATCGGCAAGCAGCCTAAATAATCCGTCGTGGAACAAGTCTTCTCCTACATCATCGGCCTGGGCGCTGCGGTGATGATGCCCGTCATCTTCACCATCCTCGGCGTCTGCATAGGCATCAAGTTCACTGAATCGCTCAAGTCGGGCCTCAAGGTTGGCGTCGGTTTCATCGGCCTCTCAATCGTCACAGCCCTTCTCACATCCGCTCTCGGCCCTGCCCTCGACAAGGTGGTCGAAATCTACAATCTTCAGCTCAGAGTGTTCGACATGGGTTGGCCCGCAGCCGCCTCCGTGGCTTACAACACTGCGGTTGGTGCGTTTGTCATCCCCGTGTGTCTCGGCGTAAACCTGCTCATGCTCATCACCAAGACCACCCGTACCGTCAACATAGACCTCTGGAACTACTGGCACTTCGCATTCATTGGCGCCGTTGTCTATTTTGCCGCTGACTCCCTCGCCTGGGGCTTCTTCGCAGCCATCATCTGCTACATTCTCACCTTGATTATTGCAGATGTCTCGGCCAAGAAATTCCAGACGTTCTACAAGGATATGGACGGCATCTCGATTCCCCAGCCCTTCTGTGCCGGCTTCGTGCCTTTCGCATGGATCATCAACAAAGGTCTCGACGCTATACCCGGCATGAACAGACTCGAGATTGACGCCGAAGGGCTCAAGAAAAAATTCGGCCTTCTTGGCGAGCCCCTCTTCCTCGGTGTGGTCGTAGGAGTTGTTATCGGATGTCTCACCTGCACCACATCCGCTGAGATGGTCGACAAGATTCCTTACATCCTCGGCCTTGGCATCAAGATGGGAGCCGTCATGGAACTCATCCCACGTGTCACAGTCCTCTTCATCGAAGGTCTGCGCCCCATCTCTGAGGCCACAAGAAGCCTCATAGCCAGGAAGTTCAAGGGTGCCGATGGCCTCAACATCGGCATGACCCCAGCGCTCGTCATCGGACACCCCACCACCCTCGTGGTCTCCATCCTCCTCATCCCGGTGACCCTCATCCTGGCCGTGGTTCTTCCTGGCAATGAGTTCCTCCCGCTCGCATCGCTTGCAGGCATGTTCTATGTGTTCCCCCTTGTTCTCCCCTACACCAAGGGCAACGTAGTCAAGACATTCATTGTCGGCCTCGTGGTGATAACCATAGGCCTCTACTTCGTCACGAACATGGCGCCTGACTTCACTAGCGCTGCTAAGGATGTATATGCAGCCACAGGCGATGCCGCCGTGGCCATCCCCGCCAACTTTGAGGGCGGCAGTCTCGACTTCGCATCAAGCCCACTCTCGTGGGTCATCTATCAGTGCTCGATAGGTCTCAAATGGATAGGTGCCGGCATTCTCGTGATTCTCACACTCGGTCTGATGATCTGGAACAGAATCCTCATCATCCGCAACCAGAAAGCCATGGTGGCCGCCGACTCAGACATCATTCAGAAAACTGAGTAATCATAAAAGAATAGGTTGGAAAATTCACCAAGTTATTTTTTTAGAGATTACGAATAACAATCTTCATAGGAAAAATGAAAAAACTTTTTCTCACAGTTTCACTTGCTATAGCCTCAATCTCAGCAATGGCTCAGACAGAATACACCATACAGCGCTGCTGTCATCCCGATGACGTGAAACACTACACCACAGAGCAGCTCCGCGAGAGATTCACAATGCCCACTGTGATGGAGCAGGACAAAATCAACCTCACATACTCCATGTATGACCGCCTCATCTTCGGCGGCGTCGTTCCCGTTGCAAAGGCTGTAGTCCTCGAGACAATTGACCCCATCAAGTCAGAATACTTCCTCGAACACCGCGAGCTCGGCGTGATCAACACCGGAGGTGACGGCATCGTCACTGTCGACGGCAAGGAGTATGAGCTCCACTTCAAGGATGCGCTCTACATCGGCCGTGGCAACAAGGAGATAACATTCCGTTCAAAAGACGCCGCAAACCCTGCCCGCTTCTATCTCAACTCAACCACAGCCCATAAGGAATATAAGACTCAGCTCATCACCATCGACGGACGCAAAGGCTCCATTAAGGCCAACCAGATCAAGGCCGGCTCAATGGAAGAGAGCAACGACCGCGTCATCAACCAACTCATTGTCAACAATGTGCTGGAGGAGGGACCCTGCCAGTTGCAGATGGGACTGACCGAGCTCAAGCCCGGCAGCGTCTGGAACACCATGCCGGCTCACACCCACGACCGCCGCGTCGAGGCATACTACTATTTCAATGTACCCGAAGGCAATGCCATCTGCCATCTCATGGGCGAGCCTCAGGAGACACGTGTAGTATGGCTCCACAATGAGCAGGCCATCATGTCGCCCGAATGGTCAATCCACGCTGCTGCAGGAACCTCTAACTACATGTTCATCTGGGGCATGGGCGGTGAGAACCTCAACTACGGCGACATGGACAAGATCACATATCTTGAAATGAAATAACCCCCAGCATTGAACCGGATAGTCGAAATAACCCGTCACACGGCAAACACAGCCGAGGTCATGATCGAGTCACCCTCGATTGCGGCCTCGGCCCGTGCTGGCCATTTCGTGATGATAAGATTCTCCGACGACCTCCCACGCATCCCGTTCACCATCGTCGACACAAACCCTGAGCGCGGCTTCTTCACCATCATCATTCACAAGGGCGCGCGTCTCACATCGCTCATCGACTCGCTCGAACCCGGCCAGGCTCTACCTAACCTATTGGGTCCTCTTGGCCAGGCATTCGACGTCAAGAACTACGGCACAGTGCTGTGCATCGGCGACGGTGAGGGCTTCGTTCCCCTCCTCCCGGTGATACACGCCCTCAAGAATGCCGGAAACAAGGTGATAAGTGTCCTCTCCGAGTTCACTGAAAAGACATCCTGTCTCCGTGGCAACGCCGAGAAGTGGTCTGACGAGATTCTCCATTCCTCAAGCAAGGAAGAGGCTCTTGAGGTGCTTGACAGAGTCACCTCCGAAAGGGAAATAGACTTAGTGGTTATCACCGGCCCTACAGACATGCTCCGCTCCATAGCAGAGAGGACACGCTCCCTCAACATCCCCACTCGTTGCATACTCAACATGATTATGCTCGACGGTGTCGGTATATGTGGCATCTGCCGCGTCATGGTGGGAGGCGAGAGAAAACTCACCTGCATCGACGGCCCCACGTTTGACGCTCACGAGGTTGACTTCACCCAGTTGTTGAACCGTCAACGCAATTTCATATGACACGACAGCTCAACGAACAGGAACTCGTCTCCAGAGACACTCAATGGCGCGAGGAATTGCGCAAATCGCTCACAACCAAGGAGCGCACTGCAATGCCTCGTGTCACTATGCCCGAACTCGACGCCACTTATCGCATTCACACCAACGAGGAGGTCAACCAAGGTCTCTCCATCGAGCAGGCCGTCATTGAGTCTCGACGCTGCCTGGACTGTCCCGACCCCGGATGCATGAAAGGATGTCCGGTGTCAAACCACATCCCAGCCTTCATCAAAAACATAGAGAGACGCCATTTTGCCGAGGCTCTCGATGTGCTGTCACTTACCACCGTCCTCCCCGCAGTCTGTGGTCGTGTCTGCCCACAGGAAAAACAGTGTGAGGCCGGATGCATCTACAACAAGATGAAGAAACAGCCGGTAGCCATCGGCCATCTCGAGCGCTTTGTGGCCGACTTCAACCGCGAAGTCGAGCGTCAAACCATGCCTGACGGCCGTAATGAACCGGCAGCCCCACTGGGCAGCCCATTCTTTGCCGGAATCAAGATTGCAGTGGTTGGCTCCGGCCCCTCAGGACTCGCATTTGCAGGCGATATGGCCAAACGCGGCTATGACGTCACCGTCTTCGAGGCACTCGACCGCCTGGGAGGTGTCCTGAAATACGGTATTCCCGAATTCTGTCTCCCCAAGGATGTTGTCAACGCCGAGATTGCCAAGGTGGCAGCACTCGGAGTCAAGTTTGAAAAAAACTGCTTCGTAGGCACTACCATGCCCTACGACGAACTCACAGCCCGTGGATTCAAAGGCATATATGTGGCCACCGGGGCAGGCAAACCACGATTCATGGGCATACCCGGCGAGAATCTCCCAGGCGTGATGACCGCCAACGAATATCTGATTCGCTACAACCTCGTGCGACACGAGATATACGGCCAGAACGTCATGTCGCTCCACCGCAAGAGGGTCGCAGTGATTGGCGCCGGCAATACAGCCATGGACGCCGTCCGCGCAGCCCTGCGCATGGGAGCCGAGAAGGCCATGATAGTCTATCGCCGCAGCGAGGAGGAGATTCCGGCTCGTGCTGACGAGATGCGCCACGCCAAGGAGGAGGGTGTCGAATTTCTCACACTCCACAATCCGGTGGAATATCTCGCCGATGAGAACGGCATGCTCCGCTCCATGCGTCTGCAGAAGATGACACTTGGCGAACCTGACGAATCCGGGCGCCGTAAACCCGTGGAAATCCCCAATGCCATTGAGGAGATTCCGGTAGACATCGTTGTGGTCTGTGTGGGCTACCTGCCCAATCCGCCTGAGCTCACCGACGAGCTCGACATCTCAAAGAAAGGTGAGATAGTCGTAGATGAGAAATCAGGAAAATCCTCAAAGCCATCAATCTATGCCGGTGGCGACATTGTCCGCGGAGCCGCCACCGTCATCCTAGCCATGGGCGACGGACGCCGCGCCGCCAAATCCATGTCTGACGCCTTTGCCCGAATCATCTCTAACACCTCTCTCGGTTAATAAACCCTTTAATCATCAACAACAATAGTAATTCCCCAAATATCAATACCTTAATTCTTTAACAAAATGAAAGTAGTTACTTTAGGCGAGATTATGCTCCGCCTTTCACCCGCAGGGTGCAGCCGCTTTGTTGAGGTCGATAACTTCAACGTCATCTGGGGCGGAGGTGAGGCCAATGTGGCCGTCTCATGTGCCAACTATGGACACGATGCATACTTTGTCAGCAAACTTCCCAAACACGAAATCGGCCAGGCCGCTCTCAACGCTCTCCGCCGCTATGGTGTGAAGACTGACTATATTGCCCGCGGCGGCGACCGTGTGGGCATCTACTACTGCGAGACTGGCGCTTCTATGCGTCCCTCAAAGGTCATTTATGACCGCGCTAACTCTGCCATCGCTGAAGCTGATCCCGCAGACTTCGACTTCGACGCTATCATGGAGGGCGCCGACTGGTTCCACTGGAGCGGCATCACTCCCGCCATTTCTGACAAGGCTGCCGAGCTCACCCGCCTCGCTTGTGAGGCCGCTAAGCGCCATGGAGTCACCGTCAGCGTTGACCTCAACTTCCGCAAGAAACTCTGGACAAAGGAGAAGGCTCAGTCAATCATGCGTCCCCTCATGAAATATGTCGACGTTTGCATCGGCAACGAGGAAGACGCCGAGCTCTGCCTCGGATTCAAGCCTGAGGCAGACGTAGAAGGCGGCGAGACAAACGCTGAGGGCTACAAGGGCATCTTCAAGGCCATGGCCAAGGAGTTTGGCTTCAAGTATGTCGCTTCAACTCTCCGCGAGTCTTACTCAGCCACTTTCAACGGCTGGAAGGCCATGATCTACAACGGCGAGGAGTTCTACGAGTCAAAGCGCTATGAAATCAACCCCATCATCGACCGCGTTGGTGGTGGCGACTCATTCTCTGGCGGCCTCATCCACGGCCTCCTCACAATGCCCACCCAGGGCGAGGCTCTTGAGTTTGCTGTTGCAGCTTCAGCTCTCAAGCAGACTATCCCCGGCGACTTCAACCTCGTCTCAGCTGAGGAGGTTAAGGCTCTCGCCGGCGGTTCAGCAAACGGCCGTGTACAGCGCTAAGTCTTATAGGTATCAACCCTCTTACCAAATAGACCTTAACAAATAAAACACATAGGCCCCGTCGCAGTCTGTCCTGCGGCGGGGCCGTCTTTTATGTCTTTACTTACACGAATTCCTTACTTCATCTGCTCTCTGGCCACAGAAGTCTGAGCCTTACGCTCCATCTTCTTGCCGGTGCGCTCCATGCGAGCCTTCCCGTCAGGACGATGTCCATTCCCCTTTCCGTCAGGACGAACCTGATGCTTGGGGGCCTGCTGAACATAGTTGTTCTCTAGGAACTGCACATACTGCTCAGGCGTAAGAATAGCCTTCACCTTGTTGAGATAGTCCTTGCGTGCGGTCTCACGTGCTTTGCGGCGTTCCTCGCGTGCCTCCTTCTTGTCCTTCTTGTCTGTCTTGTCCTTTGTGCAAGGAGAAATCTCCTTGAGCTGAGCCTGCTGCTCAGCGGTCAGGTTAAGCCCGTCAAAAGGACAGGTGGGAAGATTGCAGGTCTGCTCCTGGTTGGCAGGACATGCAGCGTCCTGAGCAGCGGTTGTCTGTGCGAAAGCCTGGCCGGCAAAGAGTGATGAGAGGAGAATGGTTGTTCCAAGAATGATTTTCTTCATATTGCTATTTGAATTATAAATTGTAGATTTCTTATGTTTTCGTTGCTGTTTGAATATAAGACACTCCGTAAATGCAAAAGTTTAAAAACACCGAGACTTATTTAACAAAGTTTTTCGCAAATAGTTAACAGACCTGAATTTTGACAATCTCATGGAAATTCGCTAACTTTGCAATTTGAATAAACAATTGCATATTCCTTCTGATGAAACTCATATCCACCATCGCCGCTCTTGCGGCGCTCACCGTCGTTGCCTCTTGTTCATCTGACTCAGACAAGTGGCAGGTAAAAGGCTCTATCGAGGGACTCTCTGACACTGACGCCATCCTCCTCGAGGGGAACAACCAGGGCTACTGGTATCTTATAGACACCATCAAGCCCGGCAAAGACGGCAAATTCTCATATTCCCACGCCCCTCAGGGCTACCCCGACATCTATCGTCTACGTGTCGCCGATAAATCTGTATACTTCCCCATCGACTCCATCGAGACCGTCACAGTCAATGCCTCTATGCCTGACATCGCATCAAACCACACCCTCTCAGGGACACCCCAGGCTGAGAACCTGGCGAGAGTGGACTCCATGTTGGCTGCATCTGCCTCGCAACTCGGTGCACAGGCTGTTGTCACTGACCTCACCCTCAAACGCAATCTCGGACAGATGCTTCTGGCTGACCCCGCAGGAATCGTCACATATTATATTGTGAGCAAGACCATTGACGGGCGTCCTCTCTTCAACCCGGCAGACCGCATGGACAACCGCTTCATCGGAGCCGTTGCCAATGCCTTCAATGAGAGACGGCCCAACGACCCGCGCACAAACTATCTCAAGAACCTCTTCATATCAAACCGCAAAGGTTCTAACGGCACAACCACCTCAATGGAGGCAAATCTGATTGGTGCCTTCGACATCAATCTCTTTGACAATAAGGGAGTGAAACACTCACTGCTCGACCTGGCTAAGGAAGGGAAAGTGACTCTCCTCAACTTCACAGCCTACACCACAGACTGGTCACCAGCATTCAACATCGAGCTTCACAATCTCTATCAGAAATACAAAGACCGCGGTTTCGAAATCTATCAGGTCTCGCTCGACGATAACGAGTATGCCTGGAAAGAGGCCGCTAAAAACCTTCCATGGATCACTGTCCTCAACGACATCTCTGACAACAAGGCTCTCCGAGACTACAATGTCACTGTCGTTCCCACGACCTTCGTCATAAACCGCCAGGGAGAGATTGTTGAGCGAGTCCTCTCTGTAGAGGAACTTGACAACGCCGTAGCCTCCCATCTTTAAAATAAACTCCTTCACTCCCGGCCTTTTCACACACCATTAGGTGAAAAATCTGTTCAGAGTCCTGCGGGCACTGTTGGTGACGCTGATAGTAGTCCCCCTGGCCACCCCGGTCATCCTCTATGTGGCACTGTCCTTCGACAGTGTCCGTTCAGCGATAGCCTCACGCACCGCCTCTGAACTTACATCGCTGCTCGGGTCCGACGTCCGTATAGGTAGCGTCGACTTCGCACCGTTCAACCGCATAGTACTTCGGAATGTAACCGTCAACGACTCCCTCGACCGCAATATCCTTACGATAGGGCATCTCGGCGCGGGTGTGAGTTTCGCTGAGACCATATGGCAGCATCGGCCTGTCATAACATATGCAGAACTCATCGACGTCAGCGTCTCGTTGAGCCGCGACTCTGTTGGCTCACCTCTCAACATAGCCCCTATTATAGAGCGATTCAAGAAGAAGGACAACAACGGCCCCTCATCTTTCGACCTCTCTGTGAACATGGTTGTTGTGAGACGCTCTCATCTAACTTACGACATACTCTCTGCCCCCTCTGCTCCTGAGGGACATTTTGACCCGTCTCACATCTCAGTGTCAGATATCCGCGCTGACATCCGCGCCCCACGCATCTCCGATTCAAGTTTTGAGATTGACCTCAAGCGCATGGGAGCATCGGAGAGTTCAGGTCTAACTCTAACCAATCTCTCGGCCTATCTGACAATGGACCAAAAGGAGGCTCATCTCGACAATCTTACCATTGAACTTCCCGGCTCAAAGATTGCCTTCGACAACCTCACCCTCCCCTCTTTACTCTCCCCTCTCCCGCGGCTCTCATCTATATCCGGCCGTATTGCCACACTTTCAGGCTCACACATCTCTACAGCAGACCTCTTTCCGTTTGTCCCTGATAAAATCCGTGCACGGGAAATTATCGACATTGAGATTGAGGCCGAAGGCTCCCTTGACCGCCTCGGCATCGAGCGCCTTTCTGCATCCTTGCGTGATAGTGAGACCCACATGTCAATGAAAGGCCTAGTAGGCGGACTCACCAAAGGGCGCGACTCTATCTCCGTCGACCTCCCGCGCCTCAACATCAATGTCTCGGCTCCGGCACTGATGCAGTTCCTCTCTCAAGTCACCACCATACCCCCATCGCTTGGCTCCCTCGGCTCGCTCGGCAGGGTCGACATTCTCGCATCCGTCTCAGCCTCAGCAGGCTTTGCAGACTTCGACGGTTCAATTGTCACAGACTGTGGCAACATCGACCTCAACGGCTCCTTAAGAAAGCCATCCCCTCGCTCGCCACTCGAAATTGACGGGATAGCACAGATTATATCCCTCAACCCGTCCGAACTCTACGCCCCTCTCGCCCGTCTGACAGATATCAGCATGGAGCTTCGCAGCAATCTCTCCATAACTCCTGACAAGACTATTGTCGGGACAGCAGAGATGCTGATGAGCGACGCTGTGTGGAAGGGGCAAAGATACAACAATCTCACAGCCGACGCTCGCTTCGTGCCGGGACATATCGACCTCAAAGCCGACTCCCATACACCGGGATTCAGTTTCGCACTGAGTGGAGGATATGACCTCGGGGCAGAGGTCCCGGCCACAGAACTGTTCGCTGACATACGCGACATTGACCTGTCTGCATTCCTGGAAAAAGGGAAGTTCAAGGACTATTCCATAAGCACAAAGGTCGACATATCCGCCTCAGGCATTAAGCCTGACGACATCAACGGATGGGCAAACATCTCCTCTCTGACCCTCACTTCTGCCGAGGGTGAGGCTATAAACGCAGGCGACCTCACTATCGACCTTACCTCACAGGACTCACTCCACACAGTCTCCGTCAACAGCCGCGCCATCGCGCTCAACCTCGATGGTGAGTTCAGTTACAAGACCATAGTCTCCGACTTCAAGAATCTCGCATCGCAGATTTTCCCAGCACTTGTTCCTGACACATATGAAACAGCCTTCGGAAATTCCAAATTACACCTGGATGTGGAGGTCAAGGCAGACTCTCTTCTCAAACAACTCTTCAACCTCCCCATCGACATAGTCCATCCCATAGGGCTGAAGGCAGCCAAAGAGGGAGGGATTATGAGTATGTGTCTTGACGCCCCTTACATCGTTCAGAAAAATAAGGTGATTGAGAAAACCGCACTCAGGCTCGATGCCAATGCCAATGACGGCATGATTGCTCTGACTGCCTCCTCGATGATTCCCACAAAGGATGGACTAATGTCCCTCAACCTGCTCACGACAGGCGCCAACGATTCCATTGATACAAGCATAAAGTGGCTGATTGACCGCGATAAAGACTTCCATGGCGAAATAGACCTCTCCACTTCATTCTCACGGCTACAGGACAACAGACTGCAGACCCTTGTGAGGATGCTCCCCTCCGAACTCGTGTTCAACGACTCCACTTGGCACGTCTATCCCTCCACCATCAGCATCAACCCCGGACTCATCACTGTCGACAATCTGGGAGGTGGCCGCAAGGGACAATCTCTCACCATCAACGGTGTGGCCTCAGCCGACTCACTTAGCCGTGTCGTCGTCGACCTTGACCACATTGATCTCGACTATATCTTTGAGACGCTTGCCATTAGCGACGCCGTCATGTTTGGAGGAATCGCCACAGGCAGTCTCTACGGACAAGCTCTCCTGTCAAAATCCCCAGTGCTTTACACCCCCCGGCTCCATGTCGACGGAATCGCTTACAACAACTGCGTGATGGGCGATGCCGACATCATCTCCTTCTGGGACAACTCCGCGCAGAAAGTAGTCATAAAGGCTGACATCCTTGGCAAGGACGGCTCTTCGAAAATCAATGGCTACATCCGTCCCGCCTCTGAAGAACTTGTCTTCGATTTTTCGGCTGACAATGCCCCAGTCGGGTTCATGCTACCATTCATGTCGGCCTTCACATCCTCAATTTCAGGGTCTGTATCAGGCGACGCCCACCTCTACGGAACATTCAAGGACCTCGACGTGAAAGGAAAAATCTTCGTCGATGACCTCCACATGAAACTCGACTTCACAAACACAACCTACAGCGTCACCGACTCTGTCACCCTCGACCCCGGCCGAATATCATTCAGCGATGTAATCCTAAAAGACAAATTCGGCAATACAGCCAAACTCTCCGGAGTCGTCACCCACAAGTATTTCCATGAGCCGGAATTCACATTCAACATCACCGACGCCCGCGACATGCTTGTATATGACGTCAGCGAGAACGACACCTCCGATCCATGGTATGGAAGCATCTTTGGCCGCGGCTCTGCCAAGGTGATAGGTGTCCCCGGACGCATAGACATCGGTGTCACAATGACCACGGAGCCTAAGTCAACGTTCACCTTCATCATCAGCGATGCAGAGGAGTCTGTCGACTACGACTTCATCATCTTCCACGACCGCGACAAGGCACGCAAGGATTCGCTGGCCCTCCTCGACCCCACGCCTGAAATCATACGCGCTATAAAAGCCAGAGCCGGCAAGAAGACTGAAGGCCCCCCCTCTCAATATGTCCTCGATTTCAATGTCGACATCACCCCCGAGGCTACCCTCAACCTCATTATGGACCCCATTGGAGGCGATAAGATCGTGGCTCATGGATCCGGACACCTGGGTATGAAATACGACTCCTTCGGCGAACTTGAGATGCGCGGCGACTACACCCTCAACAGAGGGTCATACAGTTTCACCCTCCAGGACATCATCCTCAAAGACTTCACCATCCGCGAGGGGAGCCGCATCCGCTTCTCCGGCGACCCATATGCAGCCCAGTTGGACATCACCGCCGCATACACCACAAAGGCAAACCTCTCTGACCTCGACGAGTCATTCCTGCAGGACCCCGAACTCAACCGCACAAACGTCAATGTCAATGCCATAATGCACGTCAATGGCGACATGCGCAGCCCAGACATATCCTACGACCTCGAATTCCCATCACTGACATCAGACATCGACCGCAAGGTCAAATCCATTGTCTCCACTGAGGAAATGATGAGCCAGCAGATCATATATCTCCTTGCCCTCAACCGCTTCTATACCCCTGACTACATGAGCGCCACACACGGCAACGAACTGGTTTCAGTCGCCTCATCCACTCTCTCCTCCCGCCTCGGCTCAATGCTGGGGGCTCTGAGCGACACATGGAGCATCGCCCCCTCAATCCATAGCTCCAAGGGCGACTTCTCCGACGTGGAGGTCGACGTGGCTCTCTCATCCGCCCTGCTTGACAACCGCCTCCTCTTCAACGGCAATCTTGGCTACCGTGACAAGAGCCTTAACAACAACACTTTCATCGGCGACTTCGATATCAGATATCTCCTCAACCGCCGCGGCACAATCCAACTCAAGGCATACAACCGCTACAACGACCAGAACTACTATCTGAAGAACGCCCTCACCACCCAGGGCATAGGCATAGTCTTCAAACGTGACTTCGACAACATCTTCTCCTTCCTCCGCCCCAAAAAGAAAAACAAAAAAGAAGAACCCGCCGCTGTTGAAGAGGCAGGTCCTGGAAATGATTCTGAATAAACGTCTGAGCCACTCCTCAGTCCACGGGCGTCGGAGGAACCACTCCTCCCTGAGCACCCCCCTGTGTCACAGCCATTGTGGCCTTATCAACGCCATCAACTTTGGCACGGACTGTACACGAGCGGGCAGCCGTCGAATTATTGACCGTACAACTGATATTGTATTGTCCACGCAGCTCCCCGCGAGTGATTATACACCATGACTCCGTAGCCTCCACAGTGAAATAATCGGCATTGGTGATAAGCTCCACCATTTGCTCAGGCCCGCCCGAATAGTCGAAGGTCAGCGCCGACTCCGTAAAATCAGCCACCACAGGGATAGGATCCTCATCCTTAGAATTGCAGCATGTCAGAGCCAAGCCAAACATGGCAACAAATAAAACGGTAAATAACTGTCTCAAAATAGTAAGATTTTAAAAATATCTTACAAAGATACAAAACACTAGCCTAATCTACAAATTCACTCACGTCCTGACATTGTTTTTACAACAAACATCCTAAATTAAGGTTGTTTTTGTCATTGCAATTTGCTAATTTTGCAAAAAATTTTACCAAAACGGATTATGTCGAAGAGATTCAATGAATATAAGGGGCTTAATCTCCCCGAAATCAACGCAAGCGTCCTTAATCTCTGGGATAAAGAGGATGTGTTCAACCGCACCATGAGCGAACGCGAAGGGTGTCCCTCATTTGTCTTTTTTGAGGGTCCCCCCTCGGCCAACGGCAAGCCCGGCATCCACCATGTACTTGCCCGCACAATCAAGGACATCTTCTGCCGCTACAAGACCATGAAAGGCTTCCAGGTCAAGCGCAAAGCCGGATGGGACACTCACGGTCTCCCCGTCGAGCTTGGCGTCGAGAAGAACCTCGGAATAACAAAAGAGGACATCGGCAAGAAAATCTCTGTCGACGACTATAACGCAGCCTGCCGCAAGGAAGTCATGAAATTCACCGGCGAGTGGGAAGACCTCACCCGACGAATGGGCTATTGGGTCGATATGCCAAACGCCTACATCACATACGACAACCGATATATCGAGACAATCTGGTGGCTCCTCGGCGAGCTCTATAAAAAAGGCTACCTCTACAAAGGCTACACCATCCAGCCATACTCTCCCGCCGCAGGCACAGGCCTCAGTTCCCACGAACTCAACCAGCCCGGCTGCTATCGCGACGTCAAGGACACCACCTGCGTGGCTCAGTTTGAGATAGCAGACCTCAATGAAAGCGACGAAGGCTACCTCGCCCTTGCCCCCTATAAGAAGATTCTCTTCCAGTTTGGCACCCCATGCTTCCTGGCATGGACCACCACACCCTGGACTCTCCCCTCAAACACAGCCCTCGCCGTCGGCCCCTCGATTGACTACAATATCGTTCGCACATTCAACCCCTACAGTGGATCACCCGTCACCGTAATCTTGGCCGACGCGCTCATGGGATCCTTCTTCAACGCCAATGCCAAGGACTTGCCCCTCTCTGACTACAAGAAGGGCGACAAAATCATCCCATATGAGGTCGTAGCCACTGTAAAAGGCTCAGACCTTGTCGGAATACACTACAAACAACTTTTCCCGTGGGTCAACCCGGGCCCCGGAGCCTTCCGCGTCATCCCCGGCGACTATGTCAGCACAGACGACGGCACAGGCATTGTCCACATCGCCGGAACCTTTGGTGCTGACGATCTACGTGTCTCAAAAGAAAGCGGCATCCCGCCCCTACACCTCATTGACCGCGACGGTAACATCCGCCCCATGGTCGACATGACCGGCCGTTTCTACCGTCTCGACGACCTTGACCCCAAGTTTGTCGCCGAGATGGTCGATGTCGAGGCATATAAGCCTTGGGAAGGCGCCTACGTGAAAAACGCATACGACCCTGAGGCCACCGACACAACCGAGACCCTCGACGTGCGCCTCTGCATGGATCTCAAAGCCAAGGGCCAAGTCTTCAAGATCGAGAAGCATACCCACAGCTATCCCCACTGCTGGCGCACAGACAAGCCCGTCCTCTACTACCCCCTCGACTCATGGTTCATCCGCACCACCGCCGCCCGCGAGCGCCTCATGAGCCTCAACGACACCATCAAATGGAAGCCCGCATCCACCGGCTCAGGCCGTTTCGGCAAATGGCTCGAGAACCTTCAGGACTGGAACCTCTCTCGCAGCCGCTACTGGGGCACACCCCTCCCCATCTGGCGCACTGAGGATGCCCGTGAGGAAATCTGCATCCAGAGCGTAGAGCAACTCTACAATGAGATCGACCGCGCCGTCGAGGCCGGACTCATGAAGAGCAACCCCTACAAGGACTGCGGCTTCAAGCCCGGCGACTACACTAAGGACAACTACGAGAAGATAGACCTCCACCGTCCCTATGTTGACGACATAATACTCCTCTCCCCCTCCGGCAAACCCATGAAGCGAGAGAAAGACCTGATTGACGTCTGGTTCGACTCAGGCTCCATGCCATATGCCCAGATACACTATCCCTTCGAGAACAAGGAGGCATTCGACAAGCGTGAGGTATATCCCGCCGACTTCATCGCCGAGGGCGTCGACCAGACCCGTGGATGGTTCTTCACACTCCACGCCATAGCCGGAATGATCTTCGACTCTGTGGCTTACAAAGCCGTCGTCTCAAACGGCCTCGTGCTCGACAAGAACGGCAGCAAGATGTCAAAGCGTCTCGGCAATGCCGTCGACCCATTCGCTCAGATCGAGCAGTTTGGTGCCGACCCCGTCCGTTGGTACATGATTTCCAACTCTTCTCCCTGGGACAACCTCAAGTACGATGAGAAAGGCGTCCTCGAGACCTCGCGCAAACTCTTCTCCACCCTCTATAACACATATGGCTTCTTCGCCCTCTACGCAAACGTAGACGGCTTTGACCCCTCCCTCCCTCAGGTGCCCCTTCAGAAGCGCCCTGAGATAGACCGATGGATCCTCTCCCTCCTCAACACCCTCACAGCCACTGTCACAGAAGCCCTGGACGACTACGAGCCTACGCGCGCAGCCCGTGCCATCGCAGACTTTGTCGGCGACAATCTCTCCAACTGGTATGTCCGTCTCAACCGCCGCCGCTTCTGGGGAGGCGAGATGACAGAAGACAAACTCGCAGCTTATCAGACACTTTACACATGCCTCGAGACCCTCGCAAGGCTCATGGCTCCCTTCGCACCCTTCTATGCCGAGCGCCTGTGGCGCGACCTTAAGGGTGACGAAGCCGGATCCGTCCACCTCACCCGCTTCCCCGAGTTCGACCCCGCCCTCTCAGCCCCAGTCCTTGAGACACGCCAGCACATGGCCCAGTCAATCACTTCAATGGCCCTGGCTCTCCGCAAGAAGTCAAACCTCAAGGTGCGCCAGCCACTCGAGACACTCATGGTTCCTGTGGCCGACGACACTCAGCGAGAAACCGTCGAGGCAATCTCAGACCTCATCAAGAGCGAGATAAACGTAAAGCAAGTCCGCATAGTAGCCGGCGATGAAGGCATCATCGTGAAGCGCGTCAAACCAGACTTCAAGAAACTCGGCCCGAAGCACGGCAAGGACATGAAGGCCGTCGCAGCGGCCGTCTCTGCCCTCGACACCGCCGCTGTCAACAAACTAGAGAAAGATGGCTCTATTGAAGTGGACATCAATGGCAAAACAGCCCTCATCGACCTCGCTGACGTCGAGGTCATCACCGAGGATATACCCGGATGGCTCGCTGCTAACGAAGGCGCTTTAACCATCGCCCTCGATATCACCGTCACACCCGAACTCGAGCGTGAGGGAATTGCCCGCGACATTGTCAACCGCATCCAGCGCACCCGCAAGGAACGCGAATACGACATCACCGACCGCATCACCCTCCTCTTCGAGCCAAACGAGACCACCGACACCGCCATCCGCGACTTTGCCGACTACATCTCGGCTCAAGTACTGGCTTCCTCTCTCGAAATCGCCGATGCTCCACTCGACCCGGCTGACCCGGACGTGACACCACTCGAGATGGACGATGTGAACTTAAACGTGCGTATTGCGTTAAGTAAATAAATACAAATCCATCACACTATACTATTATGAGCGAAAAGAAAAGATACTCCGACGAGGAACTCCTGGAATTCAAGGAACTCATATTGCAGAAGCTCGACAAGGCGCGCAAGGAATATGAGAGCCTGAAGGCCAGTGTGACCAACGCTGAGGGAAACGACATAGCCGACACATCCCCCACTTTCAAAATCCTCGAAGAGGGCGCTTCAACACTCTCTAAGGAAGAGGCCGGACATCTGGCTCAGAGACAGATGAAGTTCATCCAGCATCTCCAGAACGCCCTCATACGCATCGAAAACAAAACTTATGGCGTCTGTTGTGAGACCGGCGAGCTCATCCCCAAGGAGAGACTGCGCGCCGTCCCTCACGCCACTCGGAGTGTGGAGGCCAAAATTAACCAGCACAAGAATAAATGACAAGGCGCTACGCATCAGTCGCGGCCGTTATCATCGTCACCGTCATCCTGATTGACCAGATTGTCAAATTCTGGATCAAGACTTCATTCTACCTGGGGGAGGATCTTCAGATTCTCCCTTGGTTTCATCTACTGTTTGTCGAGAACAACGGCATGGCATTCGGCATGACCATCGGAAGCAAACTTGCCCTCACGCTGTTCCGTCTCATCGTCATAACCCTGCTTGGCTACTATCTCGTCAAGATATCCCGGATTCCCAAGATCCCGCTCGGTTACTTTGTCTGCATCTCCCTCATCATAGCTGGAGCCGCCGGCAACATCTTCGACTGCCTCTTCTACGGCATCATCTTCAACGACCCCTGGCCACCTCAAGTCGCCACATTCCTCCCCGAAGGCGGTGGCTATGCACCTCTTTTCATGGGGCGTGTGGTCGACATGTTCTATTTCCCCCTCTTCGAATTCGACATTCCCCGATGGATGCCCTTTATTGGCGGAGAGCATTTCCTCTTCTTCCATCCGGTGTTCAACGTGGCCGACGCTGCCATATCCTGTGGCATCATTGCCCTCATCATATTCTATCACCGTTACATCCTCGGCCCAAAGGCTTTGGAAAAGGAACTCAACAAATGAAACCGTTGAGACTACTCCCCGTCACGCTGCTCCTATCCCTCACAGTGGGCATTATGTCCTCATGTGGAGGCACCCCCGACGGCATCATTCCCCCCGACAAGATGGCCCGTCTCATGGCCGACATCTATGTGGGCGAGGCCACAATGGAGACCTCCTCTCATCTCTTCTCGTCCGACTCTTCCAGGCGCGTATTCAAGCAGTCAATATTCCTTAAACATGGGGTCACATCTGAGAAGGTCGACACCTCCCTCTACTGGTACGGCCGCCACATCGACAAATACATGAAAGTCTGCGAGGAGACCGAGAAAATACTGCAGGGACGCATAGCCGAGGCCGAGAGGAAGGGTGCCACAACCTCCACTGCCCTCAAGGCCACAAGTCTCGACGGCGACTCAGTCAATCTCTGGAACGGACCCTCCATGCGCCGAATCACCAAGGATACCCCCTCTGACTACATCACTTTCTCCATCCCGCGCGACAAAAACTGGGAGCGTGGCGACCGCTTCACACTAAAGAGCAGAGGTGTACTCACACAAAATCCTGCCCATATCATGCTTGGCGTAGACTATACTGACGGCACATCTGAATACGTCTATCTCAACAGCCCCATCGACGAGCAGTCCGCCCGTCTCACCCTCACCCTCGACTCGGCCAAGACAGGCTCAACCGTCTATGGATTCATCCGCTACAAGGCATCGCCGGACGAGGTAAGCTACATAGATTCCATCTCGGTTGTCCGGACGCGCGGACAGAACAACAACCGCGAAGCCCGTCAGGGCCAGCACTCCACCAGATTCAGATGAAGCCCGGCCGCTACCGATGTCATGCTGCATTGATGGGTGGAGTGGCGACAATCCCGGCCTTGGTCACAGTAAAGCCTGATGGAAGCATCTCCGTCAGCCGATACTCCGAAGAGACTCACTCCACCACAGATATCAACGGTGTCATCATCGCCGTCCCCGAGGGCCATCACCCCTCACTCCCTCAGTCCCTGCCACCTCATGGCTTGACTGAGTCACTCAGTAAACTACCGGTCATTCCTGCCTCAGAGCCCATGTTCCCCATTCTAATACCAATCATGCCATAGTCATGAAAAACCTCTGTCTATCAACGCTCCTTACACTAGCCTCATTTACAGCATTTGCTGACATCTCCCACCTGCGCGTCGAGAATCTCGACTCCCCGCTGGCCGTAGAGACCCCCTCCCCCCGATTCTCATGGAGAATAACCTCTGATAAGCCTGACCTCGCACAAAAATCATATCGTGTGAGAGTCGCATCCTCACCCGCTCTCCTCGAGGCCGGGACGCCTGACCTCTGGGACTCCGGAGATATTGAATCCCCCTCAACCCTATGGATAGAATATGCCGGTAAACCGCTTAAGCCCATGCAGCGGCTGTTCTGGGACGTCATAGCCCTGACATCTGACGGAACCACACATAAGAGCACATCCCATGCCCGGTTCGGTACAGGCATATGCGGCGAGTCTCATTGGCAGGGACGATGGATCGGACTTGAGACCCCGCGGCCCGCCGACCTGCGCCACGACACACACCCGGTCCTACCCGCGCGCTATCTCCGCAACGAATTCGACCTCGGCAAGAAGCCTGTCAAATACGCCACGGCTTACATCACCGGCCTTGGCAACTACCGTCTTTTTGTCAACGGACAGGAGGTCGGAAGCTCCGATGTACTGAAACCAGTCCCGTCAGACTATCGCAAGACCATCTACTACAATGCCTATGACATCACACCCCTCTGCACTGACTCTGTGCTGGCCGTCGGCATGGTCATAAGCAATGGCCGTTATTTCCCTCCACGACAGAACAAGCCCTACAAGATGCCCGTGTTCGGCAACCCCACATGCCGCCTCAATCTCGTTGTAGAATACTCCGATGGCTCGCGTCGCCGTTTCGCCACAGATGAGAAATGGCGTGTCACAGACCTCGGCCCTGTCAGAAACTCAAATGAGTATGATGGCGAGATCTACGACGCCACCATGGTCCTGGACGGCTGGGCCGAACAAGGTTTCGACGATTCCTCATGGCTTAAAGCCGAGCGCTCTGCCATTCCCCAGGGTACTCTCCGCGGACAGATGATGCCTAATATAACCTCAGAGTTATACGGCGTCCCCATTTCTGTCAAGAACTATAGAGACACCCTCATCCTTGATTTCGGTCAGAACATGGCAGGCTGGATATCAATTATCCCCAAAGGTTCTAAGGGCGATACCATCCGAGTGAGATATGCTGAGCGCCTCAAGCCCGACGGACGGCTATACACCGCAAACCTGCGCGACGCCCGGACTGAGGACATCTACATATGCTCAGGCTCTGAACAATCCTCATGGCACCCCTCCACCATCTATCATGGCTTCCGCTACGCCGAGGTCACAGGCCCCGTTGACCCTGACTCTTTCAAAGCATACATGGTCGGTGACCCCATGGAGTCAGCCGCAGATTTCAGGTGTTCCGACTCCACACTCACCCGTGTCGTGCAAAACGCCCTCATGGGCATCCGCGCCAACTACAAAGGACTTCCCGTTGACTGCCCTCAGCGCAATGAGAGGCAGCCGTGGCTTGGCGACCGTACAGCGAGCGCTCCCGGCGAGAGCGCCTTCTTCGACAACGAACGTCTATATTCCAAATGGGTCAGAGACATCTGCGAGTCACAGCGTGAGGACGGCTGCATCCCCGATGTCGCCCCTGCCTATTGGAACTATTATACCGACAACGTCACATGGCCCACAGCTCTCCCCGTGGTCTGCGACATGCTCATCGAACAGTTTGCTAACCCGGAGCCGATGGAATATGCCTACCCCCACATATCCCGATGGATGAACCACATCCTCTCCGAATACTCGCACGACGGGGTCATAACCCGCGACAGATATGGCGACTGGTGCATGCCCCCGGAGAGTCCCGAACTCATTCATGCTAAAGACCCATCACGTCAGACAGATGGCTCACTTATCTCCACGGCCTATACAGCCCGGTGCCTGAGTCTCCTGTCAAAATTCGCCCGCATCCAGGGTCTTGAGGACGACGCTGTCATATGGGACTCTCTGCACAATGTGACTGTAGATGCCTTCAACCGCCGGTTCCTCACCCACAGGCCAGCCACTTCGCCTCTACCGGGCCATCCTCTCTATCCCGACTCTATATTTTATGGCACAAACACCCCTACTGCCAATATCCTGGCTCTTGCCTTCGACCTTGCCCCCGACTCCCTCCGCAAGGCTGTCGCAGACAACCTCGCGCGCGAGATTCTGATCACAGGCAACGGACATATCTCAACCGGCGTCATCGGAACGTCATGGCTCCTCCAGACCCTCTCAGACAACGGACGCTCTGACCTAGCATGGCTCCTGGCAACCAACAAAACATATCCCTCCTGGGGATATATGGTCGAGAACGGAGCCACAACCATTTGGGAACTCTGGAACGGCGACACAGCCAACCCCGCCATGAACTCAGGCAACCACGTCATGCTTCTGGGCGACCTCCTCACATGGGTGCAGCGACACCTGCTTGGCATCCGCAACAGCGGCCGCCTGGGCCACTTCATCTTCGACGCCGACTTCAATATCCCCGACTGCGAATATGCCTCCGGCAGCCGCCCCACCCTCTATGGGATGGTCTCTTCAGCATGGACCCGTGAAGGCCGCCAGGTCACATGGGACATCACCCTCCCCACAGGGACGACAGGCGAAGTCCATCTTCCCGATGGAACCATCAAGCAGATAGGCTCCGGAACCCATAGTTTCAAGGCAGAGATACCCCTCTCATCACCACTTGTGCTTGAGGAGAGCCACCTCTATGCCCACACATCATTTCCCCAGTGCCATGCCGCCACAATCACAGAGACTCGTCAGGGCGACCTCGTAGCCGCTTATTTCGGTGGCACATATGAGCGTCATCCTGATGTCTGCATCTGGGTGTCACGAAAACTGAAAGGCTCCGACAAATGGAGTCAACCCATCCTCGCCGGCGATGGAGTCTACCTCCCCGGAACGCCCGATGCAATCCTTGCCGGAGTCAACGACTCCACCACACTCGCATCCGTCGGCCCTCTCACATCCCATAGTTCCAAACTCTCCTCTCTCGACTCACTGCGCCGCAAGGCGTGTTGGAACCCTGTGATATATGAGATGCCCTCCGGCGAACTGTGGCTCTTCTATAAAGTCGGAGCCAATGTGAAGGATTGGACCGGATGGCTTGTCAAGTCTAAGGACGGAGGCCTCACATGGGGACCACGCGAGGCTCTCCCTGAAGGATTCATAGGCCCTGTCAAGAACAAGCCCGTCATTGTAGACGACAGACTCATCTGCGCTTCAAGCACCGAGGACAAGGGATGGCGGCTACATTTTGAGACCCTCGACCTTAAGACAAACGAATGGTCATACAACGGTCCTATTGACGCCGACAGTGTCTACCTCTCCACCGACCTGCTCCCTGACAGCACACCTCGACCAGATGCCAAGCTAAGGCCCATCCACTCCATACAGCCCTCCATTCTGTGTCATCGCGACGGAAGACTGCAAGTACTTATGCGCACACGCAACTCACGTCTAGCCACATCCTGGAGCGACGATGGCGGACACACATGGAGCAAAATCACCCTGACCGATTTACCCAACAACCAGTCAGGTACCGACGCCGTCACTCTTAGAGACGGACGCCACGCACTCATCTACAACCCCCTCCCCACACTTCCATCTGAGCGCAAAGGACCTCGCACCCCCCTAGCCGTAGCCATCAGCGACGATGGAATACATTGGGCCGACATCATCACACTCGAAGACTCCCCCATATCCCAATACTCCTACCCATCCATCATACAAGGCACAGACGGAACCCTCCATTGCATATACACCTGGCGCCGCCAACGAGTAGCATATAAAAACATAAAACTACCCTAATCTCTTCATACTCATAACCCTGGCGATGCCTGGAAGGCGTTCGCAGAAACCATCTCCAAGGCTCCATTTCCGGGCCTAATGCCTTTAGAGCATTATAATAAACCATTATAACTCTGAATTTTAAGGTCAGAGTTATAATGGTTTTCCTTTCACATGCACATTATGGACGTTCTTTTTTGACAGCCGAGGTTATTGACGATTAAATAATAACTTGGTAAAACTTTTTCCTGAAAACGATGTTATAAAAATTGAAACAACGTTTAAACTATAAACATTTCTCTCACATCAACACGTTATGAAAAAATTCATTCTTGTTCTATGTGCAGTGATGGGTCTGGCAATCAGCGCCAGCGCACAGCGTGCACAATTTCAGATCGGTTATGGCGGTTACACTCAGATGGACGCCACTGACATGCACGACTATGGAGCTGTGAACAATGCTTGGGGCGCTCTGACTGCAGGCGTAAACTTCAAGGTAGCCCCCTCATTCATGCTCGGTGCCACCTATACGTTCTCATCAGCAT
Source organism: Muribaculaceae bacterium (assembly GCA_023667285.1). Lineage (GTDB taxonomy): Bacteria > Bacteroidota > Bacteroidia > Bacteroidales > Muribaculaceae > Duncaniella. Next base: position 1,665,414 of record JAMPAK010000001.1, on the reverse strand, counting down.
CTTACAAACACTCTGACGATGCCAACGCATACTATCATGTGTTCATGCTCAATGGCAAGTATGACTATTGGCGCAATTCGATTGTGACACTCTATGCCCACGGCGCTCTCGGTGTATGTCTCACCCATATGGCCGACGACAGCTGGCACAAGAACAAATCATATTTCGCCTTCCAGGCATCTCCCATCGGTGCTGAGGTAGGTCTCTCAAGAGTCACCTCAATGTTTGGTGAGATTGGCTTCGGCGCGCAAGGCCTCCTGCAGGTTGGTTTCAGATTCAACATGTGATAGACCATGAGCGACAGAATCTCATATGAGGAGCGCAAGGAGCTCCCCGACAGCATCTACGGACTACCGGAGCGCAGAGAGTATCCTATGCCCGATGCGGCTCATGTCCGCGCCGCAGAGGCTTATTTCCGGTATTGTCCGGAGGAACTTAAGCCGAAATTGGCCCGCGCCATCCTCCAGCGAGCTGCCGAGTATGGAGTGGACGTAGAGAGTCCAACCGTGCTCAGTTACGCCAAGGAATAAAACCTCCTAAACCTGACTTTCAATATATTTCACAAAACGTCTCTGCGGTTCTCACCCATGATACTGCGGAGACGTTTTGTCATGCAAAAAGCGCGCGAAATGCCTCCTCTACCTTCGACACCTCTACGACCCTGATTGAAAGCGAGGAAGTATCGACACCCTTAAGGTTTGATGCTGGGATAAGTATGGTCTCCATTCCCAGTTTCTCAGCCTCACGGATGCGCTGCTCTATGCGGCTCACCGGGCGTATCTCACCGGAGAGGCCCACCTCACCGGCCATACATGTCGACTTCGGGACAGGCATGTCCACATTGCTTGAGAGTATCGAGCTTATCACAGCAAGGTCAAGCGCGGGATCATTCACCTTTAGACCTCCGGCTATGTTGAGGAACACATCCTTAGCTGCTAGTTTGAATCCCACACGTTTCTCAAGCACCGCCAGGAGCATGTTCATGCGCTTCGAGTCGAAGCCATTGACTGTGCGCTGAGGTGTGCCATAGGCCGCCGTAGAGACAAGTGCCTGTGTTTCTATCAGAAACGGACGCGCTCCCTCCACCGTCACCCCAATGGCTATCCCTGAAAGGTCACCCTCGCCTGCTGTAAGACCCAGAAGGAGCTCAGAGGGATTTGAGACCTCGCGCAGTCCACGCTGACACATCTCATATATGCCCAACTCAGATGTCGACCCAAACCTGTTCTTGATGGCACGTAGCAGCCGATAGAGATGTCGCGTGTCACCCTCAAACTGCAGCACTGCGTCGACTATATGCTCAAGCACCTTGGGCCCGGCTATGCTCCCCTCCTTCGTGATATGGCCTATGAGTATCACAGGCACCCCTGACTCCTTGGCATATCTGAGCAGTGCAGCCGCACACTCCCTGACCTGCGAGACACTGCCGGGGGCAGAGTCCAGCTCATCAGAGGCTATGGTCTGGATTGAGTCGACAATGACCATGCCAGGATTCATCTCTTCGATATGATCCATAATAGTCTGGAGAGAGGTCTCACAGGCTATGAACACATTATCGCTGGGACGGCCTATACGGTCTGCCCTCATCTTGATCTGCTGCGCACTCTCCTCACCTGAAACATATAGAATCGACCGCGACTTGATGGAGAGTATATTCTGAAGCACTAGAGTAGACTTGCCTATACCCGGTTCACCCCCTATCAGGATAATACTTCCGGCCACAAGTCCTCCCCCCAGCACACGGTTGAGCTCTGCAGACGGCATTCGTATCCGCTCCTCCTGAGATGCCTCAATGCCACTTACCGCCACGGGGCGTGTCGATGAGTTGAGTCTTCCTGATGCTCTTGAGGTTAAGGCACTCTTCCCTTTCTTGCCCGAAGGCACACGCTCCTCTACCATAGTGTTCCACTCGCCGCAAGCCGGACATCTCCCGACCCATTTAGGTGACTCGGCTCCGCAACTGTTGCAAAACCATGCCGTCTTTGTCTCTTTCATACTCCTCTGAATTTAGCTAAAGTGATTGCCGTAGCGATGGCAGCATTCAGGCTCTCCCCAGTCGGCCGTCCTTCGGGCCATGATGGGATGAGGAGCCTGTGAGTCACCTCACTCTCCACCTCAGGAGAGATGCCGTTACCCTCATTCCCAATGACAATAAGACCCTCTTTCGCAATTTCTGCATTCGAGATATTGTCGCCGTCCAGAAATGTCCCATAGACATTCCGCAGTCCGTTGGCCTTGAGGATGGAGATGGTCTTCGGAAGATCACAATAGTGAAGGTTGACACGCGAGATCGACCCCATGGTTGCCTGAACGACCTTGGGACTATAGCATGAGGCCGTCTCTTGAGAGCATATGATATCTGTCACTCCAAACCAGTCTGCCACACGTATAATTGTCCCGAGATTGCCCGGATCCTGGATTGTGTCGAGAGCAAGCATCAACCTCCCCTCAGGGGATGGAAGAGACTTCTCCTTAGGGATATGATACACGGCAATTACGTCAGGCGTAGTGACCATCGACGACATCCTCCCCAACTGTCCTCGTCCCGCCGCAATGACATTTGACACCGGTTCAGGATGGTTCTGAATCCATTCAGGAGTGGCATAGAGAGCCTGGAGCTTAAAATGCTGAAGCGTGTCGAGGACACACTTTGTCCCCTCGGCCTTGAAGAGCCCCGTCTTCCGGCGACCCTTGCGCGTGTCCAGGGAGGAGACTGTGTCGATTATAGCGTTAGTTATCTGTCCTATCGGTTCCATTTTCACAAAATTAGCAATCTTTTTTGAGAAAACATCCGCAGTGAGAGAAATTATTTGTAATTTTAGCCTATGATACTCGAGGAACTATACAGAGAGACCACCGGATGCATGCCCACTACCATCTCTCCGCTCACCCCCGCCGGATCATCGCGGAGATATTTCAGACTGTCGGGACAAGAGAGTCTGATTGGCGTCATCGGAACGCACAAGGCTGAGAACGAGGCCTTCATATATCTTGCAAACCACTTTGCCAGCGAGGGCCTCCCCACACCCCGCATGGTAGCCGTCTCAAAAGACAGAATGGCCTACCTGCAGACAGACCTTGGGGACACCAACCTATGGAGTCTCAGGGATGACATGCCGCTACTTTGCCGGACCATGGAACTGCTCCCTTTTCTGCAGACCAAGGGCTCCGACAGCATCGACTATGCAAGATGCTATCCCGTCAGCAAGTTTGACACACGGTCTGTGATGTGGGATCTCAATTACTTTAAATACTCCTATCTCAACCTCACCGACGTCCGCTACAGCGAGCCGCATCTCGAGGAGGCCATGAAACATCTCGCCTCCGAGATGGAGTTGCTGCTCAATCCTCAAGACTCCGGCCTCATGCTGAGAGACTTCCAGTCACGAAATGTGATGGTCAAGGATGGAGAGCCTTATTTCATTGACTTCCAAGGTGCACGGCGCGGACCTTTGGCCTATGACGTTGCCTCGTTTATATTTCAAGCCAAGGCAGGGTTCACCGAGGAGATACGCCAAACGCTCACTACCGCTTACATCAATTCTCTCTCCACTCAGAGAGAGGTGTCAGCCGATTTCAGTCGCCAAGTAGTCCTCTGTGGTCTTGTCAGGACCCTGCAGGTGCTTGGAGCCTATGGATTCAGAGGTCTTGTCGAGAAGAAAGGACATTTCATACAGAGCATCCCCTTCGCGCTCAACAACCTGAGATGGTTTCTTGAGACAGACATACTGGACCACCCAAAGTTAAGATACCTGAAATCAGTTCTCGGAGATGTCGCCACACATCCACCCTTGACTTTCATAGCCGCCCCTCCTGAAGGACTTACCGTCAGGGTGACTAGTTTCTCCTACAAGAAAGGCATTCCCGTGGATCCATCGGGCAACGGCGGCGGTTTCGTGTTTGACTGTCGTGCCATGGACAATCCCGGACGATATGATGAATACAAGCCCCTCACAGGCCTGGATGCTCCGGTAATCGATTTCCTGGAGAGCCGCGGAGAGATCCAGCGGTTCCTGAGCGAATGTTATGGGCTTGTGGACTCAGCCGTGGCTAACTATCTGGAGCGAGGCTTCACATCGCTGACAGTCAACTTCGGATGCACCGGTGGCAGACACCGCAGCGTCTATTCAGCTCAACACACCGCCCAACACATCAAGGAAATATTCCCACAGGTTAATGTGATACTCTCCCACCGCGAGCAAAACATCAACACCGTGTTATGAAAGGAATGATTTTCGCAGCCGGATTAGGCACACGCCTAGCCCCCCTGACATACAATTGTCCAAAGGCGCTGATTGAGGTCGGTGGCAAGACTATGCTCGAGAGGGTGATAAGAAGGATGACAGATGCAGGCATACATGACATCACGGTCAACGTCCACCATCACGCAGAGATGATAGAGGACTTTCTCAAAAAGAACACCTTTGACGCTGATATCCACATCAGTTCTGAGAATGATCGTCTCCTCGACACTGGCGGAGGTGTGGTCAAGGCATCCGAATACCTTCTTGACGATAAAGATGAGCCGGTGCTTCTCTACAATGCCGACATCCTGACAGATTTCCCTATCATGGAAATGCTTGCACAACACCAGGCCACAGAAGCCGACGCAACCCTGCTCGTCTCACCGACACGCTCTTCCTCTCGTGGGCTCATATTCTCTCACGAGGGACGGATGGTCGGTTGGATCAACAAGTCCTCCGGCGAAGTCAGGTCTCCACGACCCCTCCCCGAGGGGAGCGCTGCGATGGCATTTGGAGGCATACACATCATATCCACATCCCTCATAGAGAGCATGAGGAAATATGGACAAGAGCATGGGGAGGTGTTCTCAATGACACCCTTCTACACCGCCACATGCGGCGTCCACGACTATCGCGCCTTCATCCCAATGAGGGAATATCAATGGATTGACATAGGGAAACCGGAAACTCTTTCACGGGCAAGAGAACTTTTTTAACATCTGGGAGGTTTATTAATAAAGACCTCGCCTTATGTTTTCATCACAACCATTCACGTTCGACCGCACTGTCAGGATTCTCTTCACCATCGGCTTCATTGTGTTGGTGGTATGGCTTGTCGGGCTTTTGGCCAATGTCCTTCTCCCCTTCTGCATTGCCTGCCTGATAGCCTACTTCCTTGAGCCCCTCTGCAAACTCAACATGAAGGTTCTCAAGTTGAACAACCGAGTCATCCCCACCTTCCTAACACTCATAGAGACCGGCCTGGTGATAGGCGGCCTCATCTATCTCTTCACACCCTCCGTCATCAAGGAGCTTGACCAGATGGAGGCGATGATAAAGGACTACTCAGCCAGAAACGTCGACATCCCGTTTCTCCCCCACGAAGTCTCAGAGTACATACGCCAGCTCCTTGACCTTGACCATCTCCAAGAACTGCTCACCCAGGACAGGCTCGCCTCGATGGTCAACAAAGGCATCTCAATTGTATCTTACTCGCTCGGCGTCGTCTTTCACACCCTTGAGTGGTTCCTCATGTTCATATACGTCATCTTTATCCTCATCGACTATCCCCGGCTGATGAAAGGCTTCCGGCAGCTCGTCCCGCCCAAGATGCGATCATGGGTCTACAAGGTTGAGGACGACATCAAGGACAGCATGAACAGATATTTCCGTGTGCAGGTCTTCCTGGCGCTGTGTGCGGCCATCTTCTACTGCATAGGATTCTCTATAGTCGGCATCCCTCTGGCCATAGTCCTTGGCGTGCTTGTGGGTGTACTTTACATCATCCCCTATTTCCAGTATGTCACCCTCATCCCCGTCACGGCTGTGTGCTATATCACATCGCTGGGAGGACAGGTATCCTTCTGGCCGCTGTTAGGCAAATGCATTCTTGTCTATGTGGTGAGCCAATGCATATGCGACTATATCCTCACGCCAAAAATCATGGGCAAGGTGATGGGACTGAACCCGGCCATCATACTGCTGTCGCTCTCAATTTGGGGAACACTGCTCGGACTGATCGGCATGATCATAGCAATCCCCCTCACCACACTCATCCTGGCCTACTATCAAGAGTATGTCATCAAAGGTCAGAAATTGGAGTTATGAGCCCCTCTGATCACTTAGACAGAAGCTGCTGCTCAATCTGCGACACATCCTCCTGAAGTTTCTTCTCAAGAGGCAGGCGCTCATCAATGAGGCGGCAAGCATAAAGGACAGTGGCATGAGTGCGCTGCAGACGTGCGCCAATGGCCTTGAGAGGCATGTTGGTGTGTTTCTTGGCAAGATACATCACCATCTGGCGGGCATCGCTGACCTCACGCTTCCTCGACTTGGCCACAAGCATCGATGGCTCAATGCTGTAATAGGCACTCACCTGCTTGGCTATCGCATCAAAATTGATAGTGCGCTTATTGAGTTTCACGGCATTTGCCAGGACCCTTCGGGCCAAGTCTACTGAAATCTCCTTGTTTAGGAATGTCGCATGAGCCAGAAGGGAGACAACTACCCCCTCGAGCTCACGGATAGAGTCAGTGACATTCTCGGCAATAAAGCGGATTACGTCGTCAGGGAGTTCCAGACCATCACGCCTCGCCTTGCTGCGGAGCACATCGAGTCGCAGCTGCAAATCAGGCTTCTCAAGCTGGGCAGTCATTCCGCTCTTGAATCGTGAGAGGAGTCGCTCCTCCATACCCTCCATCTCCGAGGGACGGCAGTCGCTCGACATAATCAACTGCTTGTTGTTCTGCTTGAGATGATTGAAGATGTAGAAGAATTGGCGCTGCGTCTTATCCTTGCCTATGAAGTCCTGGATATCGTCGATAATCAGAGTGTCTATGCTCTGATAGAAGGCTATAAACTCATTGACCTTGCTTCGCTGCACGGCCGCCGTAAACTGGCTCTCAAAGAGACGGGCCGTGATATACAGCACACGCGCACGAGGGTCTCGCTCCTTAAGCCTGATACCTATGGCCTGAATGAGGTGCGTCTTACCCACGCCACATGGCCCAAAGACAAAAAGCGGGTTGAACGTCTGGAGTTTGGGGTCGTTCGCTATAGCCTCACCTATCGAGCGAGCCACCTTGTTTGAGTCACTGATACAATAGTTCTCAAAGGTATACTCAGGGTTGAGCTGCGAGTCAATCTCCTCAATATATTTCTCCTTGAAAGGGTTAGCGCTCGCCCCGGGACCCGGCTTAACCGCAGGGCTGGGATGGCCGCTCCCCATGGCGACACGCGATGTCGGGTCATCAGCCACAATGGGAAACTCATATATGAGCTTCGTCCCTTCTCCAAAGACTCTCTTCAGCGACAGACCTAGCACCCTGATATAGCGCTCCTCCAACTGCTCTGCGAAGAATTCAGACGGACATGAGATTGTGAGCACATTGTCCGCAAATCTTACGAACGACAATGGGCTGAACCATGAGTTGAATTGTTCGGCAGGCATCGTGTCGCGGATTATCTCCAGACACTTGTCCCACAACTGAGAGTGATTAGTTTGCATCTTCAGATTGGCTTATCGGCATGAGCGAGAGAGTCGGTTGCACCCCAGATTATCTGAGGCAACACGGTTGCAAATTTCCTAATTTTTTTTCAAAAAAACAAGGAACTTTTTTTCTTGTTTTTTTGAATTATTTTTAATCTGCATGATATTCAGACCTTTAAGCCAATGAGAAAAATCCAATGCGTGGAACATTGTGAAGCACATCGCATCTTATTGTCATTCAGCAAATTATAGAATACATCCGATATATTTTCTATAAAGGTTTCATTTTTCCATCCTCAATTCCGGCTATATTGTGCCTCAACGTTTTACTATGAGTACTTTTTACAATAAGATCGCACATGCTTATTTAGAATTAGTCTAAATAAGCAAAAGTAAACACTCTCCCGGAGCTGACCCCTAGCCTGCGCGCTGAGAAAAACCTATCTGGATGGCATCGTGTGCATAGCGTGGAGGAAAAACTGATAATATTATCTTCCGAAACTCCATGACCTGATAGTTCCACGGTTATGAATTTTTGCAGATTGACATGAGGGCGCTCCCACTCCGGCTTCAACTCCACGCAATATGGAGGAAACTCCGAGGCCACTTCCGGACCCACCTCAAAACACGATGCACATATCGACGGCCCGAAAGCCACATGGACTCTTCCGGCATCAGCCCCTGCAGAAACCATTGCCTCCAACGTCCTTGACGCAATGCCGGCAATGGCACCCCTCCACCCTGCATGCGCCACGGCTATGACACGCGCATGGCTGTCTGCCATCACTATCGGCACACAGTCGGCCGTGTTGACACCAATTACTTTCCCCCTCTCCGTAGTCACCAGCCCATCCGTATCATCAAAAGTCTCACCTTCCAGACCGGTGACCCTGCGGACATTTGATGAATGAGTCTGACGTGGGACGATGACATCCTCTTCCCTCACCCCAAGCCTTCGTGCAAGTAGAGAGCGGCAGCGGGCAGTGTGGGCCTCCACATCTCCGGTGTAGTGACATATGTTGAAAACATCATAGGGCCCGAGGTGAGAATTCTCCGCCAGGCCACGCTCTGTCGAGAATGCACGGACACCCTGAAGTTCTAGAAGGGGAATGATTTTGAGTTGCATAATCGTGAGATTTACTGTAATTTTGCGCCGAATTTCCAACAAAGGTATGAAATTTTCGCAAATTAAAGGACATCTGGCCATGTTGGGTGCCAACTCAATGTGGGGACTCATGGCGCCAATCGTCAAGATGGTCATGGCCGCAGGAGTGGTGACCCCGGTGCTGATGACCAATTTCCGGATAGTTGGAGCAGCCGTTCTCTTCTGGATAGCCTCCCTTTTCGTCAAGAGGGAGCATGTCAGCGGCCCAGACCTTCTGCGTCTGGCAGGCGCGGCCATGCTCGGCATTCTTTTCAACCAGGGGTGCTATGTCTTCGGCGTAGGCTACACATCACCCGGCGATGCCTCAATCATCACCACCACAATGCCTCTATGGGTCATGGTTCTGGCTGCCGTGATTCTGGGAGAGCCCATCACTCTGAAGAAGGCTGGCGGCATATTTCTTGGCGGTTGCGGAGCGCTTCTGCTGGTGCTGGGCGGCACGAGTTCAGGCATCAAGGGCGACAATCCCACCCTCGGGAATATCCTGGTGCTGACAGCTCAGGTGAGTTATGCGCTCTATCTCACATTCTATCGCAACTTCATCAAGAAGTATTCGGTGGTGACACTCATGAAGTGGATGTTCACCTTCGCCTCGCTCCTTCTTGTGCCTGCCACTGTCCGATTCACCTCAACAACAGAATGGAGTCTGATGACAGGCCGGGAGATATGGGGCGCGGCATACGTTGTGGTCATCGCCACATTCCTCGCATACATATGTATAATGATAGGCCAGAAAAATCTCCGGCCCACACTTGTAGGAATGTATAACTATGTTCAGCCTATCGTTGCCACAGGCGTTGGTATTGCCATAGGCATCGACCATTTCACATCTGTGAAACTGGTCGCAGTCGCTCTCATCTTCTGCGGAGTCTGGCTCGTCACTATCTCAAAGAAAAAGGCTTAGAGTGGTCATTTACAGCACCCCGACAATGCGCTTCGCACCAAGGAAATGACGTGAGTAGTAACCGCCGTCGGGAAATTTCTGATATGTCACACCGAATTTTGTCGAGGCATGAATAAAGGTGCAAGACCCATCGGCATTGACATCAGTCACCATCGCCACATGACCCACACGGCCCTTGCCGCTCGAGCGGCTTGAGAAGAAGAGGAGATCGCCCGGCTTGAGATTACCATCCTCCACCTTCTCCCCCTGCAGGAACTGAGAGCGGGAATCGCGGTTGAGGTCATAGCCGAAGTTGCGGAAAACATAACTGGTAAACCCTGAGCAGTCAAAGCGTGAGGGTCCGGATGAACCAAGGCGATAGCGTGTCCCAAGGAACCCCGCAGCATATTTCTTCATATCCTCAATCAGAGCATCGTTCTCGTTGTCTGTGGCCTGTATCTGTGAGGGAGCGACCGCAAAGGGCGAGTTGAGTCTTGCTGACTCCATCGCAGCTGCCATGAAAGGCGTCGTAGCCGACATCGCATATGTGGCTTTCCCATGAGCCTCCGGGACTCTGAGGGTCTTGCCATACATGCTGACGGCAGTTATGATAGAGATGAACGCTACTATATATTTTGAAATTTTCATTAATCGGATTGTCGGTATTTATTTTTGGTTATGCAAAGATACTCATTTACAGCATGAAAGAAAAACACCAAAAACCCCGCGACATTTCCGGCCGGAAGTCTAGCACATTTATAACCGAATTTCACTAAATATGTGCAAAGTGTTAATTTTGAAGTTGGATTTTAACAATTACAAGTACTTAAATTGTTAAAGTTTGTATCATTATAGAATTGATATTCATCAACTCGCCTCGCTTTTGTTAACGCAAACTCAGTTTGAATTTGCACATTTCATTATTTATTAGATAATTACAAGTATCTCCAAGATATTGTCGATTTACAATATTTAAATTATTTTAACATCATAAATTCTCTCCAACTCCACAGTTCGTTTTTCGGCAAATTATTCGTAATTTTGCAGAAAATTTCCAATAGATGAATCTGTCAGTTCTTAGTAACACATTAAAAGATAGGATTATAGGTTTCATTTGGCAGCATGTGCTGCTTGTAGCATCGCTCTTTGTCATGACGTTTGGCGTCGCTCTTTGTGTCCGATCGGCCCTCGGCAGCAGCGTCATATCCACTATTCCATTTGTACTTGACATTGCCGGCCGGGAAGGCCATATCGTCCAATGGACCATTGGTGAGTGGACCTATGTTATGAACTTTGTGCTTGTCGGACTCCAAATATTGATTCTGAGACGCCGGTTCGAGCCTGCACAGTTGTTTCAACTCATCATCGGATTCCTCTTTGGATGGATGCTCGACCTCAACATGATGCTGACATCCCCTCTCCCACTCGACACGCTCTCAGGAAGGATTTTGGCCCAGTTTGTCGGCTGTACAGTCCTTGCCGTGGGGATAGCATTTGAGTTGCGATGTGGCTCTGTCACCATGCCTGGCGAAGGGCTTCCGGCTGCCATCTGCAAGATTACCGATGCACCTTTCCCTAAAATCAAAATCATCGTCGACATCTCGCTCGTCACCATCGCCGTCATCTTAGGCTACATCTATTTCGCCTCGTGGCAATGGACAGTTGTAGGACCCGGCACATTGTTTGCCATGATATATGTGGGAGCAGCCGTCAAGATAATCTCACCACGTCTGGGTTGGTTTGACCGCGTGGTCTGCTATCGGCCCGGTCTGAGACGCTATATTTATGGCCTGGCTCGATATATCGCCCGCTTTTGATCGATAAATTTAAATCCGAAATGTTTTTTCACACTGAGAGTTTGTGGAATGACACAGAAATTTGTAAGTTTGTGGGGGAAATAAAATCCTCGGAATTATAATCATCCTCCATAATGAAAAAGAAAACTCTCAACATCCTCAAAAACGACCCTTGGCTAGAGCCTTATGCCGATGCAATCACAGGCCGATATGAAGAAGCAAACCGCAAGGAGGCTGAGCTCTGTGGTCCTGACGGGTCCTTAGACCAGTTTGCAAACGCCCACAACTACTTCGGGCTTCACCGGACCGATAAAGGCGACTGGGTCTTCCGCGAGTGGGCACCCAATGCTACCGCCATCACCCTCATTGGCGACTTCTCGAAATGGAAGGAACTCAAGAAGTATGCACTCAAGCCCAAGGCAAATGGCGTATGGGAGGTGAAACTCAAACCTAACGACATCCATCACGGAGACCTCTACAAGATGATAGTGCGCTGGGACGGCGGTGAGGGTGAACGCATCCCCGCCTATGCCACAAGAGTCGTCCAGGATGAGAACACTCATGTCTTCTCCGCTCAGGTATGGGCACCCGCCCCTTACAAATGGAAAGTGCGCCGCTTCCGCCCCGACACCCGTCCGCTCCTTATCTATGAGTGCCACATCGGCATGGCCCAGGAGAAGGAAGGCATTGGCACATACACCGAATTTCGCGACCTCATCCTCCCTCGCATCGCCAAGGACGGCTATAATGCCATCCAGATCATGGCCATCCAGGAGCATCCCTACTATGGCTCGTTCGGCTATCATGTGTCCAGTTTCTATGCCCCGTCATCCCGCTTCGGCACTCCTGAGGAACTCAAGAGCCTCATAGACCGCGCCCACGAACTCGGCATCGCTGTCATCATGGACATCGTCCACTCACACGCCGTGAAAAATGAGGTAGAGGGCCTCGGACGCCTCGACGGCTCATACAACCAATATTTCTATGGCGACTCCCGCCGTGAACACCCGGCATGGGATTCCCTCTGCTTCGACTACGGGAAGAACGACGTGATAAACTTCCTCCTCTCAAACTGTAAATACTGGCTCCAGGAATTCCACTTCGACGGATTCCGCTTTGACGGCGTCACCTCCATGCTCTACTACTCCCACGGCCTCGGACAGTCATTTGGCAGCTATGCTGACTACTATGACGGCGGAGAGGACACAAATGCCATCACATATCTGACACTGGCCAACAAACTCATCCATAAGATTAATCCCTCAGCCATCACAATAGCCGAGGAAATGAGCGGAATGCCCGGACTCGCTCTCCCCGTCAAGGATGGAGGCATGGGCTTCGACTACCGCATGGCCATGGGCATCCCCGACTACTGGATCAAAACCCTCAAGGAGAAGAAAGATGAGGAGTGGAAACCCACCTCTATCTTCTGGGAACTCACCAACCGTCGCGCCGACGAGAAGACCATATCATATGTCGAGAGCCACGACCAGGCCCTCGTGGGAGACAAAACAGTCATCTTCCGTCTGATAGACAAGGAGATGTATTGGCACATGATGAAGGACGACGACAATATGGTCGTAGCCCGTGGCATCGCTCTCCACAAGATGATACGCCTCGTCACCGCCTCAACTATCAACGGAGGCTACCTCAACTTCATGGGCAATGAGTTCGGACACCCGGAGTGGATCGACTTCCCACGCGAGGGCAACGGCTGGAGTTACAAGTATGCCCGCCGCCAGTGGGATCTGGTCGACCGCAAAGAGTTGAAATACGTCTATCTAAATGACTTCGACAACGCTATGATTCATCTAATAGGCGGAGTCTATAACTTCCAGGCGCTCCCCGTGGTGAAACTATGGGAGAAAGACGACGACCAGGTTCTCGCCTACATGAGAGGTGACCTTGTGTTCGTGTTCAACTTCTCACCCACAGAATCCTTCACCGACTACGGCATTCTTGCCCCGGCCGGCGAGTATGAAGTAGTCCTTTCGACAGACAATCCCGCCTTCGGCGGCTACGGCAACATCGATGAGAGTGTCACTCATCTCACCCAGACTGATCCTCTTTTCGCCCCCTCAGGCCGCGAGTGGCTCAAACTCTACCTCCCCTCACGCTCAGCACAAGTCCTGAGACTCAAAAAAAACTGACATTAACCCATACAAGGTTAACCCCTCAAATCGAATAGAATAAGCCTTAAGACCCGGGTCTTAAGGCTTATTCTATTCCCCGATAGCAAACCATCACGACAACGACCCTCCTCGCAACCTCCTGATGTCTTATTTATTCTGGCAATGGCGCCCGGTAGGGCGCCGAATTACTCGTAACCCCGGCCATGCGAGGCTCTCCGCAGGAGGAGCCGAGAATGCCCGGGGCCTCACCACCTCCATAAAGAATGGCGCCCGTAGGCCGCCGACTTACCACCCCGCGGGCTCTCATCGGCATTATCACACTATTGTAACCTCTTATCATTCTTACCTTTGCAACCTAACCACACTCGAAGCCCCATGAAAAAACTCATCACCACCTCCCGGAAACAAACCTACTCCCCCATCCTTGGGATACGTGGCTTCGAGATATACCTCAACCGACGCCTAACGAAAAACGAGCGCAAAGTCATCTCATACCTCGAG
>JAMPAK010000001.1:1596366-1651385 GCA_023667285.1 Muribaculaceae bacterium | reverse complement strand
TGAGGCGTCGGTTGAGGTATGTCTCGAAGCCACGTATCCCGAGGATGGGGGAGTAAGTTTGTTTCCGGGAGGTGGTGATGAGTTTTTTCATGGTTTGGCTTCGAGAATAGTTAGGTTGCAAAGATACGAATGATAAGAGGTCGGAATAGTGTGATAATGCCGAAAATGGACCTTCGGCAACGTAAATCGGCGACCTGCGGACGCCGTTTGCTACCTGCGGATACGATATTTCGCGTTGTTGCTGAGGCTCGGTGGGTTTTTCACATCTTTTAACTAATAATTGTGTAACATATAATGAATTTTTTAGTCTTCTCTTTGCAGGTTAATATAATTTATGCCTACATTTGCAAAAGAAAAATTTAGTCACATCGCTTTTCAACTCCATGAAACGTTATCTGCTGCCATTGGCAGCCATCATTATCACAGTGCTACCACTCTTAGGAGCGGAGAAATGGCTCTATCTGCAGGGTAGAGTCAAGGAATCATTTGGCAAGACCGACCTCACGAACGCCTACGTCATCACCTACGACTCCCTAGGCAACCCCAAGGACTCTATTCAGGCAAACCAGGGCACCAAATATAAAAACGGGGAGATTGAAGATATGTCTTATTTCGGATTCCCTGTCGAGCGGAAAGACTCCACATATATCTTTGATGTTGTCTGTAAGGGATATCTGCCACAGACCGTCACCTATCGTGTCGAGAAAGTGGGAAAACGTGAGAGATTCAGAAGCATTCCTACCATCTATCTGGAACGCGAGCCTCATAAACTTGGAGAGGTGACAGTCACAGCGTCCAAGATCAAATTCTATAATAAAGGTGATACCATCGTCTTCAACGCCGACGCCTTCCAACTGGCTGAAGGGTCTATGCTCGACGCCCTCATCTCACAGCTTCCCGGCGTGAAACTTGAGGATGGAGGGGTGATCACAGTCAACGGTCAGCAGGTCGAATCGCTCCTGCTGAATGGCAAGGAATTTCTTGACGGGAACAACCAGCTGATGCTCGAGAATATAGGAGCCTACACCGTCAAGAACATCGAGGTCTATGAGGGACAGACAGCACTGGAGAAATGGATAAACGACTCCACGGCCATAAAACACCTCACAATGGATGTCAAACTAAAACGTGAGTACAACCAAGGATGGATAATCAATGCCCAGGGTGGATATGGCACTGAGGAACGATACACCGGACGCCTGTTTGCCTCATGGTTCACCCCCAGATCAAACGTGACTCTACTTGGCAACATCAACAACCTGAATGACAACCGCAAACCGGGCAAGAGCGACAGCTGGAGGCCGGAAATGATGCCATCAGGCACCAAACGCTACAAGATGGGGGCAGTCAACTATGAGTTCGAGGACTCCGAGGAAAAAAAGCGCATCTACGGCCACGCCACCATCGAGCATACAGGCTATGACACCCGACGCACCACAGCCAGAACCAACTTCCTCCAAGGTGGCGACACATATGACAATTCATTCAGCAGCGGACGAACCCGCGAACTGAAATTTGAGACACGCCACACCGGCTATGTTATGAACGAGCATACATGGCTTGCAGGAATGTTTGTGGGCAGATATGGCAAGCGCGACAACGGCTCAAACTCTGTCTCAGGCACATTCAGAGAGGAGCAGCAAGAGATGACACTCAAGGCTCTTGAAGCGATATATTCTGACGGAACTCCGGAGCAACTCGATGCTATAATCAACCGATCTATAACCCGCAGCGACGCCTCATCCAGAAATGGTGAAGTGCAGTTTTTCCCCGATATCAACTGGAAAATCCCAGGCACCAACGACAGGCTGTCGTGGGAACCCGGCGTGAAGTATAAGACACAAAAGGAGGAGCGCTGGAACGATTATAACATCAACTATGGCTCAGACCCAACCCCGGCTCATCGCAAACGCCAGTTCACCGACAACTCGCCCAACCATGAGTTGACCATCATGAACAACTTCACCTACCGCACGAACATAAAGGACGTTAACATTTCTCTTAACTACGAGCAGCGGTTCTATGACCACGTCCGCGACTCATATCAGTATGCTCTCGACCGCCTGGACGACATGGGGATATATGGAACACTGCCTGAGGGATGGCTTGCCACATTTGACCCGGCCAACTCATATACATCACGTCTCATCGAGAACACCCACACACTGTCGCCAAGGCTATCGTGGGCCCGTATATTCAGTAACAAGACCATGTTATTCATCAGATTGTCCCCTGACATCGCATTCAAGCACAGCCACCTAAACTATGAGCGCAATGGAAGGGACTACCTACTCAAGGAGACCTATTCGCTCTTCAAGGCAGCAAGCATGAAAGCGATTATTGACCTGAGCATGCAGCCATATGGCAATTCCAGACGCCCCACATACAAGAACATCCTCCGCTATACATGGGACATCAACAACAAGACTCCAAACATGCTTGACATGATCGATGTAGTCGATGACTCAGACCCCCTCAACATAGTCGAGGGTAACCCTGACCTGAAGACTCAGTATACCCACAACCACATGCTGATGTGGATTCTGAAGCCCAATATGTCGGCCCACCCCATCAACAACACCCTGACCGTGTCATATAACTTTGTCCACAACTCAATAACACGCGGATATACCTATGACACTTCAACCGGTGTGCGACACACCAAATCATATAACGTCGACGGCAACTCATCGTTGAATATCAGGAATGGATTCAATCTCCAATTCGGCAGCAGAGACCAGTTCACTTTCACCTCAAGCACCTCAGCCAATCTCTCACGCTATGCTGACATGATCGGTGTAAACCTCATAGCCCCTGAGAAGTATAAGGTCAACAACCGTAACCTGACTGAGGACGTGTCGTTCGCATGGCAGATAGGCAAGCAGAATCTTCGCGCAGACATCAGCTACACCAACCGCCACACGACCTCAGAGCGGACTGACTTCAACGACATCGACGCCAACCACTTCCATTATGGCTTGGTGGGAACATTCAACCTCCCTCAAGGATTTGGAATCACAACAGACTTCAGCCTCTACACACGCCGCGGCTATGGGGTGAAGGAACTCGACACCACGGATGCAATCTGGAACCTGCGCCTGTCGTGGACGCCACGCAGAGCCTCACGCTGGACCTTCATGGTAGATGGATTTGACATGCTACACCAGCTCTCGAATGTCAACTATGCCGTCAATGCCAACGGCAGGACCGTGAGCTATACCAACGCTCTGCCCCGCTACATATTGTTCTCAGCCCAATATCGGCTCAACATACAGCCCAAGAAGAGGAAATAATCCAAATACAGACATGACGACACAGAGGGTTCTGAAAATTCAGAGCCCTCTTGTCTTCGTTGCTGAGGGAGGGCAATATTCATGGGTCATGAGCGTTTATATATAGTAACACTATGCAGAAGATGCTCCGCAACATAAGATATACCATCCTGACAACCCTGGTTCTGCTGCTCTCGCTGTGTGCGGGCGCACAGGACGGGTCTACATCATATTCATTTCTAAACATCCCCTCCTCCACCCTGGCCTACGGTCTGGGTGGCATAAACATCTCGAACATCGACGATGACATCAATGCCGCCGACCGCAACCCCGGCCTGCTTGGCTCTGAGATGGAGATGCAACTGGGGGTCAACTACATGCGCTACATAGGCGACAGCAACTTTGCGGGTGTGAAGTTCGGGAAAGCGGCAGGGGAGCATGGGGCATGGGCCGCAGGCATACAGTATTTCGGCTATGGCACCATCAAGGGTGCCGACATCAACGGAGTGCTGACCGGCGACATATCGCCCAAGGATATGGTCTTCACCGGGACCTATGCCCACGACATCACCGAACGCTGGCGTGGAGGTGCATCCATCAAGTTTGTCTACTCGAGCTATGATGCCTACTCAGCCTTTGCCATCGCCACGGACCTTGGCGTGAATTACTATGATCCTGACAGGGATTTCTCATTCTCAGCCATGGTGGCCAATCTTGGAGGCCAGGTGAAACGGTTCAACGAGCGCTACGACCATCTCCCCATCGACATCAGGCTCGGCATGTCGAAATCGTTCGGTACCCTCCCCATAGTCTTTTCAGTCACAGCGTGGAACCTCACAAAGTGGAAACTCCCCTATTGGCACACCGGCGACGGGACTGAAAACTCGAAGCCTGAACTCAAGGACAGTTTCGGGTCAAACCTCTTCCGCCACCTCATATTCGGCGCTGACTTCTCCCCTTCAGACAACTTCAGGATAGGCCTGGGCTACAACTACAAGACCCGCACCGACATGTCGACCTACAAGCGCTCGCTGCTCTCAGGCTTCTCTGCCTCGCTGGGCCTTAAGGTACGCAACTTCGGACTGGGACTTGCCATGGCGCAGCCCCACTCAGGCGCCACAACTATAATGCTCAATATTTCAACGAATCTATATGAGTTCTCAAGATAAAATCATCATAGCCATCGATGGTTACTCATCATCGGGCAAAAGCACCATGGCACGCCATCTGGCTGCCCAAATCGGATACAGATACATAGACTCAGGCGCAATGTATCGCGCCGTGACCCTCTATGCCATGCGTCATGGCATGGTGTCGCCAACCACGCCCCCCGATATTGCCGCCATCGTCGAGGCCCTCCCCGATATCCACATCGACTTCAAGGTGATGCCTGACGGCACCCAGCTCACCGAACTCAACGGGGAGGTGGTCGAGACGGAGATACGCGGTCTGGAGGTTTCGGAGTGCGTCTCCCCGGTAGCGGCCATTCCTGAGGTGCGCCATGACCTTGTCAGGATGCAGAGAGAGATGGGCAGGGACAAAGGGATAGTCATGGACGGCAGGGATATAGGCACCGCCGTATTCCCTGACGCTGAGCTGAAGATTTTTGTCAACGCCTCGGCTGAGAAACGTGCGGAACGCCGCTTCAAGGAGCTCACTGAGAAAGGACAGAAGGTGACATATGAGGAGATTCTCGACAATGTCCAGTCGCGCGACCACATCGATGAGACACGAAAGGAGAGTCCGCTCAGACGGGCGGAGGATGCGATCCTGCTCGACAACTCAGAGATGAGCCGTGAGGAGCAGAACAGCATACTGCTCCAACTCTACAATAAAGCCATAGGGAAATGAGACCTGTCATCGAGATAGATGCCCGCTCAGGGTTCTGCCACGGGGTCGTGACAGCCATACGCAAGGCGGAGGAGGAACTCGAACGCTCCTCTGCCCCACTCTACTGTCTCGGTGACATTGTCCATAACTCCGACGAGGTGGAGCGGCTCGAGAAGAAGGGGTTGCAGACCATCAACCACTCTGACCTTCAGAGGCTCCCCGGCGCGAGGGTTCTGCTGCGCGCTCATGGGGAACCGCCGTCCACCTATGAGACAGCCGGAAGAATGGGCATCGAGATTGTCGATGCCACCTGTCCGGTGGTTCTCCAACTCCAGCGCCGCATCAAGGCCGCATACAGCGCCAAAGGGGACAGGCCTCAGATTGTCATATATGGCAAGGCCGGACACGCCGAGGTCAATGGGCTTGTCGGGCAGACAGCAGGTGAGGCCATAGTGGTTGAGAACGTCTCCCAACTCGACCGTATAGACTTCACGCGCGACATAGCCCTCTATTCACAGACGACCATGTCGCTCCAGGGACTTGCCGACATGGTGTCTGAGATTAACCGACGCATCTCGCCGGGAGTACATTTTACTTATCACGACACCATCTGCCGTCAGGTGGCCAATAGGGTCAACCACCTGCGCGAATTTGCCGGAAGCCACGATGTGGTGCTCTTTGTGGCAGGTGAGAAGAGCAGCAACGGCAAGGTGCTCTACAATGAGTGTCTAGCAGCCAATCCGCACACCCATCTGCTCTCCCGTCCCGGCGACTTCAACCCTCAATGGATCGAAGGCGCCGGAAGCATTGGCATCTGTGGTGCCACGTCGACCCCCAGGTGGCTCATGGAGGAGGTGAGAGACCGTGTCGACTCATATCTTTCACAACAATGAGAAAAATTCTAACAGCCATCGCCGTCACTCTGGCCCTTGCATCCTGCTCAGGGAACGGGAACTCAGTCTTCAAGACATCGAGAGACAAGGAGGCATATGCTTTGGGGCAGGCTCACGCCAAGGAGGTGATAGCCATAGCCGATGATGAGGCAGCCCTTCAGGATAAACTCCTTGAGATACGCGCCCGCATCTCCAACATCGACTCAAAACTGGGGGCCCAAAGCGCAACTGACTATGAGGCCGGATTCACTGACGGCATCAAAGCCGGGAGCGACTCACTCGCTAGAATACTTTTCTGAATGGATTTTAAACTCTCATCTCAATATAAGCCTACAGGCGACCAGCCGCAGGCCATCGACCAACTTGTCAGAGGCATCAATGCCGGGGAGAAGGCTCAGACTCTCCTTGGTGTGACAGGCTCGGGCAAGACCTTCACGATGGCTAATGTGATAGCGCGCACCGGGAAGCCTACACTCATACTTAGCCATAACAAGACTCTCGCCGCCCAGCTCTACAGCGAGTTCAAGAGTTTCTTTCCCGAGAACTCGGTCCAGTACTTCGTCAGTTACTACGACTATTATCAGCCTGAGGCTTACATCCCCTCGTCTGACAAGTATATTGAGAAGGACCTGATGATCAACGACGAGATTGAGCGCCTGCGTCTCTCGACCGTCTCCGCTCTCCTCTCCGGCCGAAAGGATGTCATCGTTGTCTCCTCAGTGTCATGTCTCTACGGCATGGGTAACCCAGAGGACTTTGACGCCAATGTGATCAAACTGCGTGTGGGCCAGAAGATAGCCCGCAACGTGTTCCTGCGTCAACTTGTCAACGCACTCTACTCGCGCAACGAGGTAGAGCTAGCCCGCGGGACTTTCCGTGTCAAGGGTGACACTGTTGATATACGTCTGGCCTATGAGGAGATAGTGGTGAGAGTGTCGTTCTGGGGGGATGAGATAGAGTCGATAAAGACACTCCATCCTGAGGACGGCGTCTCGCTTGGGGACCATGATATCTTCCAGATTTATCCCGCCAATCTCTTTGTCACATCGCCTGAGCGCATGGGGACAGCCATAGGTCAGATTGAGGTGGATCTTGGCAAGCAATATAATGACTTCTTCCATATAGGGAAGGAGCTTGAGGCCAAGCGCCTTCTGGAGCGTGTCACGTATGACGTTGAGATGCTGCGCGAGGTTGGGCACTGTTCCGGTATAGAGAACTATTCCCGTTATTTCGACGGGCGGCGTCCGGGGATGCGTCCGTTCTGTCTGCTTGACTACTTTCCCAAAGATTTCCTCACCATCATAGACGAGAGCCACGTCACCCTGCCTCAATGCAGGGCCATGTATGGGGGCGACTTGTCCAGAAAGACAAACCTTGTCGAGTATGGCTTCAGGCTTGAGGCGGCCCTGGACAACCGTCCGCTCAAGTTTGAGGAATTCGAGGCACTGACACCTCAGGTGATGTATGTCAGCGCAACTCCGGCGGACTATGAGCTGCAGCGGAGCGAGGGTGTGGTGGTCGAGCAGATAATCCGACCTACCGGACTTCTTGACCCCGTGATTGAGGTGCGTCCGTCGCTCAATCAGATAGATGACCTGCTTGAGGAGATCAACACGCGCATAGAGCGCGGCGAGCGCACTCTGGTGACGACTCTGACCAAGCGCATGGCCGAGGAACTCAATGAGTACATGCAGAAACTGCGCATCAAGACAGCCTATATCCACAGTGATGTGGACACCCTTGACCGCATCAAGATTCTCGACGGACTGCGTGCCGGAGTCTACGATGTGCTGATCGGGGTCAATCTGCTGCGAGAGGGTCTTGACCTGCCGGAGGTGTCTCTGGTGGCCATCCTGGATGCAGACAAGGAGGGTTTTCTACGCAACCACAGGTCGCTGACGCAGACCGTGGGCCGCGCTGCCCGAAATCTCAACGGAACCGTCATCATGTATGCAGACAAGGTGACAGACTCGATGCAGCAGACTATCGATGAGACAGCCCGACGCCGCTCGCTGCAGCTGGCCTACAACGAGAAGAACGGAATCACCCCGACTGCCATCATCAAGGCCCGCAACGCGATTGTGGGTGTCGACACTGATTTTGAGATTGACGACACTCCGGTGAAGCAGGGGCGTACGACATCATCGGCGACCTCAGGAAGCGCAAAATCATCAGTCTCCAAAAAGAAAAAAGCGGCGCCACAGCCTTATGGCGAAGAGTTCACTCGCCCGGTCAATATAGCCGCCGACCCCGTCATGGCATATATGTCGGCGCCTGAACTTGAGCGACTCATAGAGCGCCGTCGGGAGGATATGCGCAAGGCTGCCAAGGAGATGAACTTCATCGAGGCTGCACAGATTCGCGATGAGATCATAGCAATGGAGGATAAACTTAAAGGGATGAAGGGCTAAGACACGATGGAGAACAGATTTCCTTTTCTGCCAACAAGTGTCAAGGAGATGAGACAACTGGGATGGGATAGTGTGGACATTATCCTTTTCTCAGGTGATGCCTATGTGGACCACCCTTCGTTTGGAGCCGCTGTGCTTGGGCGTGTGCTTCAGAGCGAGGGTTATCGGGTGGCTATAGTCCCTCAACCCAACTGGCAGGATGACCTCAGGGATTTCCGTAAGTTTGGCGCCCCGAGGCTGTTCCTCGGGGTCTCGGCAGGCGCGATGGACTCGATGGTGAACCACTATACCGCTGCGCGCAGACGGCGCTCGGACGATGCCTTCACTCCCGGAGGACGTCATGGCGCAAGGCCCGACTATGCCACCGTGGTCTACTCTTCGATTTTGCGCGACCTCTATCCGGACACCCCCATCGTGGCCGGCGGAATTGAGGCGTCCATGCGTCGATTATCTCACTATGATTACTGGCAGGACCGCCTTAGGCCATCGCTTCTCATGGATATGCCGGCATCTATCATCTCCTATGGGATGGGGGAGAAAACCCTTGTAGAGTTAGCCCGCAGGCTTGACGCAGGCGAGAAGATTGAGGAGATGGAGGATATGATGCAGACTGTGTTCCGCTCGGCCTCCGGGCCGGGGATAGAGGCTAGGAAGGGCGCAGTGACCGTGGGAGAGAAAGATATAATCCTACATCCGTTTGACAGATGTCTGCGCGACAAGAAGGCTCAGGCTGAGAATTTCAAGCACATCGAGCAGCAGAGCAATGCCATGCACGGCAAGACACTCTGGCAGCGACATGGAGAGACGTGGATCAGGGTGAACCCCATGCATCCGCCCATGACCACCGGGGAGATTGACCGATCGTTTGACCTGCCCTATACCCGTGTTCCACATCCACGCTACAAGGGGAAACGCATCCCTGCCTATGAGATGATCAGACACTCTGTCAATATCCACCGCGGATGTTTCGGGGGATGCTCGTTCTGTACAATTTCCGCGCATCAAGGTAAATTCATAGCATCGCGCAGCAAGGAGTCTGTGATACGGGAGGTTGAGGCCGTCACCCGAATGGAGGACTTCAAGGGCTATATCAGCGACATTGGGGCTCCGAGCGCCAACATGTATAGAATGGGTGGAAAAGACCTATCGCTGTGCGAGAAGTGTCTGAAGCCCTCGTGTCTTCACCCGACAGTATGTCCAAATCTCAACACAGACCATCGTCCGCTCCTGGATCTCTATCGGGCCGTCGACTCCGTGAAGGGGGTGAAGAAATCGTTCGTTGGCTCAGGTGTGAGATATGACCTCTCTCTCCATCACACAGGCGACAAGGAGATTGACAATGCCAATAGACAGTATAATGAGGAGCTTATTAAAAACCATGTCTCGGGGCGTCTGAAAGTGGCGCCTGAACACACATCAGACGTGGTGCTCAACTTGATGAGGAAGCCCTCTTTCCAACTCTATCATGAGTTCAGCCGTTTCTTCGACCGTGTCAATTCACGGAATGAGCTCAGGCAGCAACTCATCCCCTATTTCATCTCATCTCATCCCGGATGCACTGAGGAGGATATGGCCGAGCTGGCAGCGGAGACAAAGGAGATGGGGCTTCACCTTGAGCAGGTGCAGGACTTCACTCCCACGCCTATGACTCTCTCGACGGAGATATATTACACCGGCTATCATCCATACACGTTGAAGCCGGTGTTTACCGCCACAGACCCACGCCAGAAGCAGGCCCAGCGGAAATATTTCTTCTGGTATGACCGTGCCTACAGGCCTGACATCATGTCGTCGCTGAGGCGTATGGGGAGGTCAGATCTCATTGAGAAACTATTTCCCCGACGTCGTTGAGATAGCAACCATCCAGGACGAGATATTCAAGGCCGTCTCCCTCAACGATGTAGGCCGTCTTTTTTTGCTTCCTCCTAGCGTTTGAGTCGGCTTTTCTCTTCACTTCATATCTCAGCGTCCATATTTTCTTATCGCAGATGAGTGTATATGTGTGATAATAAGAGACATTATTGTTGCTCTTGAGAGTAAACTCTATCTTATAGATATTTTCTTTTGACCCCCTTGTCTCGTTCATCTCGTAGTCGGTCGAATTGCTGCGTTCATCTTTGAAAGCCTTGATGAGCGCATCGGCAAGATTCTCGTTTGAAAACTCAATCATACGGTCGCACATGATGACAGAATGGGTTTCAGCGTCGCGCTTCTCGCGATATATGTCGTCTTTTATCGTCCCGGAGGCCTCGATCTTTTCAATTACAGATTTGATAAGTTTCTGTGCTGAGGCACCTGCGGGGAGAAGGAGCAGGATGAGCAATGATAAGATATTTAGTCTCATGAGTGATGTGATTTTTGGTTGATTTATAAAGTTGTCTCGTTGAAACCTTGATCCATGGCAGTGAGACGATGCTCCACCCTTGTCTCAAACTCATTCAGACGCCGTGCGGCTGTCTCAAAGCGTTTAGACATCTCGGCATCAGCCTTGAGAAACTCTGTTACGACAATGTCCTGGTCAGTGATTTTTTTGCCGTCCTTTATTCTGTAGCAGTTCTCATATGTGAGATACTCCGAATCGTGAGATGTCAACCCGGGTCTCGTCCACATTCCAATCATAAAGAGGACTGCCACGGAGGCGGCCACGGCTATCCACTGCCATTTCTTCAGAGGGAGAATGCGCAGTCTCACTGAAGATGGTTTCTTCTGAGGCTCCGGAGCAGAGAGTGAGTCATACCATCCGAACATCTCACGCCATTTTTCAGCTTCGGGCGGGAGATCTGTACGTGCAAACCACGCATACAGTTCCTTCTCTTCCTGCAGGGATGTCTCGGCATTGAGGAAGCGTTTGATATAATCTTTATAGTTGTTCTTGTCTATCATAAGCCATTCTTAAAAAGGTTCTTGACATTGTGGCGGGCTCTGGAGAGGGCGGTGCGTATATTACCCGGAGTTGACCCAAGGGCCAGTGCTATCTCGTCGATCTCCATTCCATCCTCGTGGCGCATCCTGAGGACGGCCTGCTGGAGGGAGGGAAGAGCGGAGATGATGGCATCGAGACGTATGGAGGTCTCCTTGAGCGCCATCACCTCATCGGGGGCGGGACCACGGTCTGCCAAGGCCAGGTCCTCAAGCCCTTGATGAGGGCGAGCCGAGCGCAGGGCATCCAGAGCAAGGTTGCGGGCCACGGTCATGGCCAGAGCCTCGACACTTCTATACTCATCGAGTTTCTCCTTCATGCTCCAGAGCCTCAGAAGGGTGTCCTGTGCAACATCGTCTGAGATGTCTGCCGGTCCCTCGGCCGGGGCAAATCTCTTGACCATGCTGACAATTCGCTCTCTGAGCCCCGGTGCAATCAGTGTGAACTCTCTGCTTTCCATGTCTATATCATAGACGGAAAAAGGGCCGAAACGTTACACAGAAAACGTCAATTTTTCACTCAACCGATGATTTTTTCCTCTTCGGCGGTGAAAGCCGTGTTGTCAATGGCCCGAAGATTGGCTGCAAGTTGGTCTATGGAACTTGCGCCAACAAGCACCGAAGTGACATCCTGCCTGCTCAGAATCCAGGCGAGAGCCATCTGCGCCAATGATTGTCCACGCTCATGCGCCAAGGTGTTGAGAGTGTTGAGACGTTTCAGAAGAGCAGGATTGAGAGCATCAGTGGTGAGGAAACTACCTCTGGCAGCTCGAGATCCTGCGGGAGCCTTCCCGGCGAGATAACGGTCGGTCAGCAGTCCCTGAGCCAGCGGTGAGAAAGCTATGAATCCTGAGCCTTGCTCTGCCGCGAGACGGACACATCCGTCATCCTCAACCTTGCGGTCAAGAATATTCAGCCTGTCTTGGAGAAGCAGGCAGGGACACTCATGAGCCTTGAGATACTCCAATCCATAACGGAGGGCATCATAGGGCCAACGCGATATGCCCACATAGAGTGCCTTACCGCAACGCACTATGTCGACAAGAGCGCGGAGAGTCTCGTCGAGCGGCGTGAGCGGATCATAGCGATGGATGTAGAAGATATCCACATAGTCGAGCCTCATGCGGCGCAGGCTTTGGTCGAGGGATGCCATCAGATATTTCCTGCTTCCCCAGTTGCCATAAGGGCCTGGCCACATATCGTATCCGGCCTTTGTGGAGATGAACAACTCGTCGCGATATGGTGCAAAGGAACACTCCATCATGCGACCGAGAGTCTCCTCAGCTGTTCCATAAGGGGGGCCGTAATTGTTGGCGAGGTCGAGGTGTGTCACACCATGGTCGAAAGCATAGTGGAGAATGGCCTTACAGTGGTCGAAGGGGACAGTGGCTCCGAAATTCTGCCAAAGGCCCAGTGAGACCTCAGGAAGAAGCACTCCGCTTCGTCCACATCGCCTATATTTCATCTCTCCGTCATCATATCTGCCGGTGGCAGGCGAGTAAATGGGGGTTATCATATTATTTACGAGATAAATTGGATTTTAAAACGTGTCAAACGGTCGGCAGGGGATGTAGTCAGCGAGAATGTGGCCTTGTGGGCTGAGAGAACCTCTGCGACAAACATAAGACCAAGTCCCTGACCTGAGGGCTTGGTTGTGAAGAATGGGGTGAAGAGACCGCCGGAGGCCTCACGATCCAGCCCCGGCCCATTGTCAGTTATGGTAAGAGAGCGGTTCTCCTCGACCGAGACGGTTATCCTCCCCTCTTTTACAGGCCTTGAAGAGATACTCTCCAGAGCATTCTTGACAATATTGACTATGACCTGCTCTATGAGGACAGTGTCGATTGACACTGTCTCATCTTCACCGGTGTAGTTAAAGACTATCTCTATCCCACAATCCGATGCCATAGATCTCAGAAAAGGCTCCATGGCCTTGACGGCGTCTCTGAGTGGGATTCTTACGGGTACAGGCACAGGTATCTTCACCACGTTTGTGTATGAGGCGATGAATTCGCTCAGAAGGGCTGCTCGATGGTCACATCCCTCCACAGCCAAGCGCATTTCACGGTCATCCTCGCTGTCGCCCCATGAGGTGCTCTCGGAGAGGAGCCCAAGCACAGACCGAAGCGATGCAAGAGTGTTGTTGACCTCATGGCCTATCACACGTATCACCTTCCCGTAGGCATCGCGCTCAGCGCGTCTCACCTCCTCGGTCAGCACTTCAATAAGCACAAAGGGGCGCGGTATACCACGGTCCATGAAATGGATTCGGGAACAGCGGTAGATGCGTGTGTCACTCAATCGGACGGTTATGCTTTTGTCTGTGGTGAGCGATGCACAAGCCTGAGCCAATGGCGACTGAATCTCCTTGAACGACTTTCCGACAGGATTTAGCTCAAGCAGGCGGGAGGAGATAGAATTGGCCATTATGACCACATCGTTGTCATCGAGGCTCATGATGGCGAGCGGAGATGCTTCGATGAGTAGATCCAGGAATTGGTTTTGCTCCCTGACCTTTAGGCTCTCAGCCTTGAGCCGGGACATGAGATTGTTGAAAAGTTCGACTATGCGGTCTGCATCAGCCTGACCAACCTTAACAAGGCGTGAGGAATAGTCCTGCTCACGCAGGAGATCCATTCCCGTCCTGACGACATGTGCCTGGCGGAGGGTGTGTCTGAAAAGAATCACGGCCAGAGTCCCAGCTGCAACAACAAGCCCCTCGGCTGTCAGCGTCCTGATATTGAAGCCGAAACATAGATAAAGCAACACCACCAGCACACCAAGCAGGAGCAGAAGCAGCGTGAAAATCTTGCTTGCGTGAATCCTCATGGCTGCAGACCAAATTTTTCCATACGTCTGTATAACGATTGACGTGTGATTCCAAGCATCGAGGCTGCCTGTGAGAGATTGCCCCCACATCGCTCTATGGCTCCGGAAATTGCCTTGCGCTCGATTTCATTGAGGGTCTCACTGCGAGTTGAATTGTCGTGATTGCTGACAGATGGACGCTCATCACCCATATCGGGGATGGCCAGACGTACATCATCAGGTGTTATTCTGCCTGTTTCAGTCATGATGACAAGCCGTTTGACCAGATTGCGCAGCTGACGTATATTTCCGGGGAATGGCTGTGAGGCTATAATCTCCATGGCCGCCGTTGTCACTGTGACACCCGGGCCGGCAAAATGTCTAACCAACAGCGGAATATCCTCCGGACGTTCACGCAATGGAGGGACCCGAAGCGTCACAAGATTGATTCGATAGAAAAGATCCTCCCTGAATCTCCCCGAAGCGACGGCCGCAGGGAGGTCAGCATTGGTGGCACATATCACTCGGATATCCACCCGTCTAGGATGACTCTCCCCTACTCTCTCGAATGTATGTTCCTGAAGGACTCTGAGCATCTTCACCTGACATGACACATCCAGGTCACCTATCTCGTCGAGAAATATTGTTCCTGTGTCAGCAGTCTCAAAACGTCCGGCACGGTCTGTAGCGGCTCCCGTAAACGCCCCACGGACATGGCCAAACATCTCGCTCTCAAAAAGTGAATTGGGCAGACCTCCGAGATTGACAGCAACAAAAGGCCTATTCCTCCTCGTGCTGAGCCGATGTATAGCTTTGGCCAAGAGTTCCTTGCCAGTCCCGTTCTCGCCAGTAATCAGCACAGGGGCGTCAGTCTTGGCAACCTTGCGGGCCATTTCGAGCACGGAAAGGAGCGCAGGGCTGCGTCCCACAATCTCACTGAAAGCGTCATCCTCGTCCTCATCACATGCATCCTGCGATGGGGTGGAGAGGGCTATGGCAGCATCCACGCGCGAGAGGAGGTCACGATTGTCCCATGGCTTTGTCACAAAGTCGGTCGCCCCACACTTCACCCCCTCGACAGCGAGCGGGATGCTCCCCCATGCCGTCATCAGAATGACGGGCACAGATGGCAGAAGCACCTTAACCTTTGACAGCAACTCGATTCCATCGCGGCCGGTGGTGGAAAGACGGTAGTTCATATCCATCAACATGAGGTCTATCGAGGCAGCCTCTCCGCTGAGGGAGCGTCTCACCTCTGCCAGCGCCTCCTCCTCCCCTCCAGCGGTCACCACTGTATGGCCTCCACGTTTCAGGAGCATAGAGAGGGACAAACGGATGGCGGAATCATCGTCTATAATCAGTATCCTTGGCATGCTTGTCTGTTTTCATGGCAAAATTAATTATTTCCGCTCAATATTCTGTGTGATTTTCCGTTAAAATCTATATGAACCGAAAAACAGCATCAATCATATATATAGCCCTTGTGGCGCTGGCACTTGTGTCGTGTGGAGGAGCCAAACTAAAGACAGCCGACGAGCAGATGGCCCGCGGCGAGTATTTCGATGCCTCTAAGACATATCGCAAGATATACAATAAGCTTAAGCCTCGCGAACAGAGGCAGGAAAGGGCCGAGGTTGCCTACAAGATGGCAGAGTGCCACCGGATGCTCGGCCAGGATGCGCGCGCCGCAGCCGCATATCAAAATGCGCTGCGCTACGGATACCCCGACAGTTCAATCGTGCTTCGCCTGGCCCAGGCTCTACATGGTCAAGGCCAGTATGCCCAGGCGGTGAAGAGCTATGAGGAGTATCTCTCCAAGTTTCCCTCAGACCCTCTGGCGGAGCGCTCGCTGGCGGGAGCCCGCAAGGCTGCAGAGATAAAGAAGAACAAGACGCGCTACGTGGTGCGCAACGCCACCCTCTTCAACTCCCGGCGCTCTGACTTCGCCCCAATGTTTAACGGCGATGTCCTCTACTTCACCACCACAAATGAGAAAGCCAAAGGCACCAACCGCAGCGAGATTACCGGAATGAAGCGCAGCGACATCTGGATGGCCCGCAAGAACGAGCAGGGTGCATGGCAGCGACCTGAGCCTATCGAGGGTGGATTGAACACGGAATGGGATGAGGGTATCTGCTCCTTCTCGCCGGACGGCTCAACAATGTATCTGACCAAGGCCATACGCAAGCCGGGAGCCAACACCGGGACAGAGATCCACACCTCACAGCGCTCAGATGCTCAATGGTCTGAGTCAGTGAAGTTTGACATTATCCCTGACACCCTCTCCTCCTACGGTCATCCGGCTGTCTCACCCTCAGGGGACTGGCTCTATTTCTCATCAGACATGCCGGGTGTGGGCGGCAAGGATATCTGGCGCATCAATCTACGTGAGCGGGCCGGCTCGCTCGAGAACCTCGGTGAGGCCATAAACACCACCGGGGATGAATCCTTCCCCTATATGCTCACCGACTCCATTCTCTATTTCTCTTCCGATGGCCACCCCGGTCTCGGAGGGCTAGACATTTTCAAAGCCACACTAACTCCATCAGGAGGGTGGCATGTCGAGAACATGGGATCGCCCATCAACTCAGAGGGGGATGACTTCGGCATCACATATGCCACTCCTGGACGCGAGGAAGGCTATTTCAGTTCCAACCGCGGGGATGGCCGCGGCTATGACCATCTCTATTCCTTCGTTCTCCCTGATCTCAAAATCACCATCTCCGGATGGGTTCTTGACAAGGATGAGGAGCCGGTGCCCAATGCGGTGATACGCATCGTGGGGAATGACGGCTCGAATCAAAAGGCATTTGCCAAGAACGACGGGTCATTCTCCTTCCCGCTGGAGCGCGGAGTGAGCTATGTCATGCTCGCAGGAGCCAAGGGCTATCTCAATGCCCGTCAGCAGTTCACATCAGACATAGCAGAAGAGGATGCTGACTATGGGATAGACTTCATACTCGCGTCCATCAACAAGCCTAACATAGTTGAGAATATCTTCTATGACTTCGACAAGGCCACCCTGCGCCCCGAATCCTGTCTGGCTCTCGACTCCATTGCCCAGATGCTCCGCGACAATCCCAACATCACCATTGAAATGGCCTCTCACACAGACCGCCACGGCACAGATGAGTATAATATAGCACTGTCTCAGCGCAGAGCCACGTCGGTGGTCGACTATCTCATTGAGGCGGGGATTCCAGCCGCGCGTCTGCAGGCACAGGGCTACGGGGAGTCACGCCCCAAGACGGTCACAAAGCGCATAGCGCGCCGCTATCCTCAGTTTCAGGAGGGTCAGGTGCTCGACGAGGAGTATGTGCTATCACTCTCTGAGGAAGACCAGGAGATAGCGGACCAGATAAACCGCCGCACGGAATTTCAAGTCTTGTCGATGGACTACAATATGTATTGACATTCACACAATCAGCGGGACTATCATGCCTGCCAATATGAGGACAATGCTGCCGACGGCATATGTCACGGTATAGCTCATGGCCGGGAGAGTGCTGTTGAGATTGTCCTGAATGGCGCCAAGGGCGGCGACTGCATTGCGGCTTCCAGCTGCACATCCCAGCGTTATGGCCGGATGGAACTTAAACAGCTTGGCGCCTATTATGATTGATAGGATAAGAGGCACAGAGGTACAGACAACTCCTGCAAGGAACATCTCTATGCCCACCTGCTTAAGACCGGCAATGAATGTCGGACCGGCTCCAAGTCCGACGACCGCGATGAACATATTCAGGCCAAGATTATTCATAAACCACAACACCGGAGCGGGTATGCGGCCAAATGTCGGGCGTTTGTTCCGGAGCCAGCCCAGTATAAGTCCAGCGAGGATGGCGCCACCGCTCGTGCTCAGCGATACCGGAATCCCCTTGAAGTGTACTGTCAATGCTCCGATGAAACATCCGATGGCGATTCCCAGCCCAGTGAATGTCATGTCAGTGCCCTCGGTGGGGCGGTCTGAGTAGCCTATCTGCGACACAGCCGCAGCCACATCCTGGGGGAGTCCTATGAGTGTCACAACATCACCACGCTCAAGCCTGGTGCGGCTCTTGACGGGGATGCGCACATCATCGCGCAGGACCTTGTGAATCATCACTCCTCGCATATAATCCTGCTGCCTGAGACTGCCTATCGTTATCCCGTCTGCTCCGGACTTGGACACAGTGACCGGAAGGTACTCGGCCGCGAAGTTAAGCAACTCATGGTCTGTCACCTCCGGGCCAATCCATCCCGCCTCCTCGACTATGGACTCACGCCTGCCGCTGAGGACAATCACATCTCCTCTTCTGACCCTCAGGTTAGGCTCAGGGTCAGTCACCTCACCCTTCAGCCTGAGACGCTCAATGAAATGACGGAGTCCGAGCGCCTTGATATGCTCCTCAATATCCATGACGGAGCGTGGATGATTGAAGTAGTCAGACTCAGCCCTGTAAGCACGGAACGATATGGGTCTGTTGGCCACAAAGGTGCCTGGATCAGGGACAATGTCGCCATTGTCCATCTCCTCCTCAAGCTCAGCCGTCTGCTTCCTCACCTTGTCGAGTCCGCCGAGGAGTTTAGGACCAAGATTGGCAATGACCCAAGCGGAACCTATGGTGCCGAACACATAGCAGACGGCATAGCAGGCCGGAATGATGTCGAGATTTTCCTGCTGCTCATCGGGAGGAAGGCCTAGTGACCTGATGGTGCTTGCCCCCACTCCAATCACTGCCGAGAAGGCCTGCGAACCGGAAAACAGCCCCACGGCCATCCCCTTGTTGTAGCCCATCACGAGACTGACAGTCACCACGGTGATGATGCATATGGCCACCTCCATCAGGGCAAAGCCTATCTGCTTCAGGCCATCTCCTCTAAGTGAGCGGAAGAATTGAGGCCCGACACTGTAGCCGATGGCAAAGAGAAAGAGCATGAACGAGACATTCTTCAACGTATCAGACACCGGGATGTCGAGCTGCCCGATGATGACACCGACTATGAGGGTGGCCGTCACCGGCCCGAGGGAAAATGACTTTATCCTCAGTCCTCCCAGCCAAAATCCCAGGCCGATTGTGAGGAATATGGGTATGACGGGGTTATCGCGAAATATATCGGCAATCCATTCCATAGAGATTCGGGGGTATAAGCATGTGACAATTTCACTTATTTAACGAAAATCTCTACTTAATGGTTCACGTGGGCCCGTCTACTCGTATCTTATGGCCTCGATTGGGTCCAGACCGGAAGCCTTCTTGGCAGGATACCATCCGAAGAAGACTCCGGTGATGGTACAGACTGCAAATGAGAGGGCTACGGAGTACATCTGGATATACACAGGCCAATGGGCAATCACCGTCACAAGCCAAGAGGCCAGGAAGCCGAGGATTATGCCAATTATACCGCCTGTCACACTGATTATCACTGCCTCAATGAGGAACTGTGAGAGGATGTCAATCCCCCTTGCGCCTATCGACATTCTCAGGCCAATCTCACGGGTGCGCTCAGTGACCGAGACAAACATGATGTTCATGATGCCGATGCCTCCGACAAGAAGCGAGATGCCCGCAATACATGCGAGCAGAACTGTCATCATGTCTGATGTTGAGTTCATCATCTCGCTGAGCTCCTGCTGGGAGCGGATCTCAAAATCATCATCCTCTCCATCCTTGAGTTTATGCTGCTGACGGAGTACCTCAGTGATGTTGTCAATCGTCTCATCGGTCTGACTCTCATCAACAGCACTGGCAAAAAGACCCTGGATATAGTCGATGGCAAGAATTCTCTTCATCACAGTGGTGTAAGGGGCCAGCACGACGTCATCCTGGTCCATGCCCATGGAGTTTGTGCCTTTTGACTCTAGGACGCCAATCACGGTCATGGGAATCTTCCCGAAACGGATTACCTTACCCACAGGATCCTCGCCATTTGGGAAAAGATTGTCGACTACGGTCTTGCCCAGCACACACACTTTGCCGGCCGATTTGATGTCATGTTCCGTGAACATGGAGCCCTCCTTGACCTTCAACTTTCGGATGTCGAGATAGTCAGGGGTGATTCCATAGATTGTGGAGGGATAGTTGTTGTTGCCGTTGACGAGCTGGCCACCCGAATTGACGGATGGAGAGATGGCTGCTATTCCCGGAAGAGACTGCAGAGCCTCATAGTCTGAGACCTGAAGCGACTGCATGTCGTCTGCGCTCTGACGCACACCTCCGCGCTGCATGCTCCCCGGATGGACCATAATCATATTTGAACCCATCTCTGAGATTTGCTCCTTGATGGAGTTTTTCGACCCCTGGCCGATGGCAAGCATGGTGATGACGGAGGCCACACCAATAATGATGCCGAGCATTGTCAGAAAGCACCTCAGTTTGTTGTTATTGAGGGCTTTCAGGGCTATCTTAAGAAGATTGGCGAAATTCATCAGTCGTTATCTTTGGGAAGTGCCTCCAGGGCTTCGTGGGCAGACTTCGGATTATCGTTATAGGTGTCAGCGATTACCTTGCCGTCGCGCAGGACAATGTTGCGCGAGGAGTAGTCTGACAACTCAGGATTGTGGGTGACAAAAATAATTGTGCGTCCCCGGCGGTGGAGTTCCTGAAAGAGGGTGAGGATGCTGAACGAGGTCCGAGTGTCGAGATTGCCGGTAGCCTCATCGGCCAGTATTATCACCGGGTCATTGACAAGCGCACGGGCTATGGCCACACGCTGCTGCTGACCGCCGGACATCTGGTTGCTCTTGTGATACAAGCGTTCCTTCAGCCCCACGGCCTCGAGAGCATGTATGGCGCGCTCGCGCCGTTCCTTCGAGCCCACGGATGAATTGTAGAGGAGCGGGAGCTCCACATTCTCTATGGCTGTTGTCTTAGGGAGAAGGTTGTAGTTCTGGAACACAAAACCGATTTTGCGGTTTCGAGTCACGGCCCGTTGGTTTTTGGACATGGACTGCACAGAGACTCCGTCAAGCTCATAGACGCCTGAGGTTGGAGTGTCGAGACACCCCAGGAGGTTGAGCAGCGTGGACTTTCCGGAGCCGGAAGCACCCATGATGGTGACAAACTCGCCCTTGAGGATTGTGAACGAGACACCGCGGAGCGCCTTGACCCTCTCACCGCCTACAATAAACTCGCGGCGGAGGTTCTCGACACGGATTATTTCTTTCTTTTCACTCATGGTCTGTGGTCATTTTATTTCTTTCTCTTGCCCGGGGGCTGAGGCGCAAACGGACTCTGTTTATCTGATGACCCGTCTGATTTTGAGGCTATGACATTGTTGTCATATCCGACAGCCACAGTGGCTCCCTCTGCCAGGCCGCTCACCACACTGGTCTTGATGCCGTTGGTCATGCCGATTCTCACTATCTTGTTGACAAGTCTGCCATCCTCGACCACCCATATGCCACGTTCATCAGGGGAGAGTTTGGCCTTGTCTATCTCCTGTCCGGGCTGTGGGAGATCCTTGCTTTCGGGATCGTTTTCAGGCTCGAAGGTGAAGGCGCTTGCAGGGAGCAGGATGACGCCTGTCTCGCTCATTGTGTAGATGGTAAGATTAGCCGTAAGCCCGGGTATAAGTTTATGATCCGGATTAGGGACTCCGACTATCACCTCATATGTCACGACATTGCTTTCGGTGGTTGGCGACAATCTGACCTGAGTCACACTACCCTCAAACATATCGTCAGGGTAGGCATCGACGGAGAATGTCACCTTCTGCCCCACTTTCACCTGGCCTATGTCTGCCTCATCGACATTGCCCACTACCTGCATATTGTCGAGGTCGGCGATGGTGTAAAGGTTAGCAACGTTCATGCTCGACACAACTGTCTGTCCGACCTCGACATCTCTCGAGATCACAATACCGTCTATAGGTGAGTATATCTCAGCATAATTCAAGTTTTTGGCGGCTCTCACACGGTCAGCGACGGCCTTGTCATAGGCGGCCTTGGAGACCTCATAGTCCTTCTGCGATGTCTGGAACTCATAGTCGCTGATGAGTTGCTTGTCATGCAGTGCCTTGTCGCGCAGGTAGTTGGTGCGGTTGTATTCATAGGTATATTGTGCTGATTTGACATTTGCCTCCGCGCTTTTATAGTCGCTCTCCAGCACCGTCTTCTCAATCTCGGCTATGAGCTCGCCCTTTTTCACTACACTGTTGAAGTCGGCATAAAGTTTGTCGATGATGCCTGTGACCTGTGTTCCTACATCCACCTGGGTCACTGACTCAAGCGTCCCGGTAGCCGTGACTGTCTCGGTGAGCTCACCTTTCTCTGCCTTCACTGTTTCGAGCCTCACCTTGTCTTCTTTTCCACAGGCACTGACAATCAGCAACAGTGCGAGGGGGGATATCAATTTAAATGCTGATCTCATAAGGTTACTGTTGATGTTCTGTAATATTCTATCATTTTCTTTCCGAGGAGAGCCATATATTTTGCCTGCAGCAATGACTGGCGGGCCTCTATCAGATTGTTGTGTGCCGTCATGAGCTCTATCGGGTTAACAAGGCCGAGATTGAACTGCTCGTTGGTCAACTCATTGCTGACTTTTGCTGACTCGAGCTGCTGCACGGCGGCCTCATAGCGGCTTTGTGCGGAGCGTGTGTCAATATACCAGTTCTCTACCGCTTGTGCCAGTTCTGTCTGACGCTGTTCTGCATCGAGCTGAGCATTGAGTTTCTGAACACGCGCACGTGCCACAGCCGTCTTGGTCCGTTTATTGTCGAAGATGGGGATGGCAAGTGTCAGACCGATATTCTCGCCGAATCCTTGTTTGAGTTGGTTTCCGAAGGCACCTCCCGGGAGATAATAGCCGGTACCCACTCCGGCATTGAGTGAGATTTTAGGGAGTCCCGAGGCTTTCGCTATGGCTATGTCAAGTTCGGCTCCATCCTCCTCGAGCTCGAGTCCCTTGAGTTTGAGGTCGGTGAGGGTGGCGAGCCTGTAGCTCTCGTCAATGGGAGGCAGGGCGGCAAGGATCTGTTCTGCCGTAATCTCGACATCTGCCAGCTCCACATCGCTGTCAATGCCGAGCTCGAGAAGTTTCTTGAGTTCCATCCTGCGGGCATCATAGGTGCCACGGGTGTTCACAAGGTTATATAGATCCTGCTGATGCTGGGCCTTCAACTGCGCATAGTCTACCTTAGAGGCCCTTCCGGCCTCCATCAGTTGGCGCATCCTCTCAGCCTGAGCATTGCTAAGTTTCTCAGCCTCCTGGTATATTTCTATTGCCTCTTTGGCATACAGGATGTTCAGATATACCTGAAGTATGTCTGTCTCAAGTGTTCGGAGCGCGTCTTCAGTGTTGAGCCGTGAGATCTCAGTGTTGAGTTTGTCACGCTTGATGCTGTTCTCGCGCTCACTGCCGTTCCACACAGTCCACCCGGCATTAAGCCCCAGCTGGCCATTGTAGGAGTTAGTGTTCCCTTTCCCCCAGGGGGTGTTGGAGTAAGTGTGGGTTGTGTTGAAATCGAGTGTAGGGTGCCACTGAGCCTCAGCCTCCTCAAGGTTATATTCAGAGGTCTGCTCGTTGAGCCTGAGTTTCTGCAAGGATATATTGTGGCTCCTGGCATAATCGAGACACTCCGAATAGTTCCACACACCTTCGACTGCTCCAACTCCGAGAGTTGTGGCCGCAGTAAGCAATGTTGTCAGTATTCTAATTCTCATACGGATCTCTGTTTTCTGCAAAATTATATATGAGATGGTTGACTGCAAAAAACTTTCAACCAACCGGCTTATTCATTCAATGAATTTTCCCTATGGAGTGTGTTGACAGATATGACTGAAGGGCATCTTTGTAACTATCGCCCACGGGGATGGAGGTGTCATCGCCCATAGATATCCGGTTTTTGGTGATACTTTGTATCGCGCTCATGTTCACGGCGTAAGAGCGGTGTACCTGCAGAAAATTGTCAGGAAGACGCGACATCAAAGCGCTGAACGATGAGAGTGTCATAAGCGGAGAGACAGAATTGACGGTGAAAATCTGTAAGTATTCTCCACAGCCCTTTATATATCTGATATCTGAGATATCGACACGCACATACTTGTAGTCAACCTTCACAAACAGCGAGGTATCCACTCGGTTCTGTGATGAAGACTCCAACGGCGTCTCTTTCTGCTGCCCGGCTCTGAAGTTGTGTTGCTCCAGAGCCTTATTGGCCGCTCTTTGGAAATCGGCAAAACCATAGGGTTTCAGTAGATAGTCGATGGCCGAGAGTCTGTAACTGTCGACGGCATAGTCTGTATATGCCGTGATAAACACCACGAGTGGAGGATTTGGCAGGGAAGATATGAAGTCAAGGCCACTCATGTCAGGCATGTTGATGTCAGTGAACACGACGTCTACGGCCTCATGAGAAATCTTTTCAGTAGCCTCGATTCCGTTTCTGCAAGCCCCGACTATTTCTAGAAAAGGGACTTTGGAGGAATAACTCCTCAGTTTCTCCAATGCTATAGGCTCGTCGTCAATCAGCAGGGTTCTCAACTTCATGGATTGGCAGTTTTAGGATAACGGTAAATACAGAATCGTTGTTTTCAATTTTCAGGTCATAATCATCCTCATAAATGATTGAGAGCCGGCGTCTCACATTCTCAAGGCCGATTCCCTCACGGGATTTCTCCTCCCTTTTGTCGTGGACGCTGTTCATGCAACGGAAGATGACCCCTCCGTCCTCCACCGCCAGGTTGACAGAAACAAATGAGCCGGCCGAATAGCTGATGCCGTGCTTGAAAGCATTCTCCAGGAACACCAGGAACAGCAGTGGCGGAATCATGACTCCTTGCGCCTCATGGGGGCCGGGAAGACTGGCAGAGATGCTGACAGAGTCCTCAGGATATCTCACCCTCATGAGCGCGAGATAGTCTTTGATAAAGCCGATCTCTGC
Organism: Muribaculaceae bacterium; assembly: GCA_023667285.1. Lineage (GTDB taxonomy): Bacteria > Bacteroidota > Bacteroidia > Bacteroidales > Muribaculaceae > Duncaniella. The sequence continues at coordinate 1,626,386 of JAMPAK010000001.1, read as the reverse complement.
CGACAGGCCTATCTCGGACCTTGAGCTCTCATAGAGCATATATCTCATCAAGCGCGACATCTCAATGACCATGTCCTGCGCCTTGACCGAGTCAATCTCTATCATGCCGTGGATATTGTTGAGCATGTTCATGTAGAAGTGGGGATTTATCTGGGCTTTCAGGTAGACCAGTTGATTCTCGACATTCTCCTTCATGAGGCTCTCTTGCTTGAGCCTGTCGGCAAACTGCTGGAACAACAATGATATGGCCAGGTTGACTCCCACAATGAGAAGGTCGTAGATGACATCAAGGAAAATCGGGAGCGGCAATATGGGGTGTGGCCCGGGATAATGGGGCGGTCCATGGTGAGTGTGCAGTTTATCAAAGCCTATATCGTTGAGGAACTGGACAGCCTGCCACAGCCATATCACCCCTATCAAGAACAATGCTGCAATGAAATATCTTGCATAAAATCCTTTTTTCAGGAATCGTGGTATGAACAGATAGTTGTTGAGGGCAAAAAGTGTCATGAACGGGAGCAGCGTAAGGAAGAGTCGTCCCACCGTCTGCATGTCCAACAAGGGCATATTCGTATAACTCCTGGCGCGCATGATGTCGAGGAGCGAAAGGATTATCGCCATGAGCCACAGGCCGGCGTATATCAGCGTCTCTACACGCTTGTTGTTTGACGGGTTCATTCAGTTGTTGGAGTCTTTACTATTGCAAAAATACACAAAAGCAATGAACCTCGGCAAAAACAATCAACGAACCGTCCGAAAAATCCGACGAAATCACTTGCGTCTAGGGAACATTTTCCTCACATGCAGGATCAGTCTCTCAACGTTGCTTGACGCCACCACAAGAGTGGTGGCTACAAGAATCAGGATACTGCCACAAATCTCCCTCGGGGTTATCGGCTGTCCAAGCACGGCGACACTCAGGATGACAGCCGTGACAGGCTCAAGAGCACCAAGTATGGCTGTCGACGTGGAGCCTATGAGCTTGATGGCCTTCGTCGTGCAAGCAAGGGAGAGGAGGGTCGGGATAATGGCGAGGGCCGCGATATTAACCCAACTCGCAGCATGCCGGGGCATCGTAAAGGGGGTTCCGGCAAGTGAAAGCACACCAAACATCAATGCACCCACTCCAAGCACATAGAACAAGAGCTTCGAGGTGGGTATGGCGCTTATTGAATGTGAGACATTCACCATCACAAGATAGAGTGCATATGTCAGTGCTGAGACCATGACCAGCAGGCATCCGTAGGGACTGAGAGTGCCACCACCCTCTGTCCTCATCAATAGGAACATTCCACAGCACATCAGGACGAGACACACCAGGATCGTCGGCTTCATCCTCTCATGGAAAAAGAATACCATCAGGATGGCTGTGAGTATGGGATAGATGAAAAGCAGTGTCGAGGCTATCCCGGAGTTCAGGTAGTTGAAACTGTCAAACAGTGTCAGCGACGACAAGGCCATGAGAATCCCAAGAATCAGAACCTGCCCAAAGGTTTGCCATGGCAATGACAGCGAGTGGCCGCGGCTCTTCAGCAGAACCGCAAGAAGAGGTAGTCCCAGCAGATATCTGAACAGCAGGACAGTGTTTGGATTCATCCCTTGTTCATAGAGGGGGATGGCAAAAGCCGGGTTTGTGCCATAGGCAGCCGCTGCAAATGCAGCAAGCAGGTATCCCTTAATCTTCATAGATGGACAGCATCAATTGTTGTTTGAGATTCTTGTGTGGCTCTTTTTCAGGAGATAGTCTCCAAGAATCACTATGAGCGTGAGCAACTCCGAGGACGGGATGGCAAGCCACATACCCGGAACGCCTAGCCATCTTGGGAGGAGCAGGAACATAGGCACAACTAGGATTATGCCCCTCAGGAGTGTATAGACGGTGGCTCTGACAGATTGCTCAAGGCTCTGGTAGTAACCTATGAAGGCTATGTTCAAGGCAAAGAATATGCCGCAGAGGGCAAATTTTGGGAGCCCGTCTGTGGCTATCTGAAATGCCGGGGATTCAGTCGAGAGAAACATATAGACAATCGGCTTGGCTCCAAAAGCCACAATAGCCGTGACTGTCATGCCACATATAATTGCCGCCATCAGCGATGTGTGGAGCGATTTTGATACCCTGGACATATTATTCGCCCCATAGTTATAGCTGATGATTGGCTGGGCTGACTGAGCCACTGCGTTGCTCATTGAGAAGATGACAGGGAAGAGATAGCAGGCTATGCTGAAAGCCGCCACACCGTTCTCTCCCAAGGCACCGATGAAGACATAGTTGCCGGTGAGCATCATCACAGACATTGCAATTTCTGTGAGAAAGGTCGCAAAACCAATCCTAGCCATATACCAGGTGTTGCGCATGGTGAGCAAGAGGCTTGTAAGCGAGAGTTTCAGACGGTAGTATCTCAGCGTGGTGGAGAATCCGGCGAAATATGTCAGCACCATGACACCGCCGAGCATACAGCTAACGGAGGTGGCGATGGCCGCCCCGGCCACTCCCATCTGCATCGGGAACACCAGGATATAGTCGAGCGCAATGTTGAATGAGGCTGCCACGACATTACACCACATTGCATATCTAGGGGAACCGTCGAGACGTATCAGCATCATGCCGACGCACTCAATCAGCAGGAACACCATTCCAGGGAGCAACCACAGCAGGTAGTCCACGGCAAGAAGCAGAAGCACCTGGCTGCACCCAAGGACGGTGACGATCTTTGAGGGAATGAGCAGGCATGGCAGCGAGATGACAAGCACTATCGCAATCCCGATAAGAAACGCCTGGGTGCTGATGATATTGGCGGCCTTCACCTCATTGTTGGCAAGCCTGATACTGGCGATGACGGATGACCCGATACCAAACATCAGCCCGAGGCCCGTCACCACCATAAACAGCGGAGCCACGATGTTGACTGCTGCAATACCATTGGCGCCCACTCCTTGTCCCACGAAAATTCCATCGATGATTGTCAATACGGCATTAAACACCATCCCGACTAGAGTAGGGAAAAACAATTGTCTGAACAGCTTCGGAATCCGCTCATGTCCGAAGTCAAGACTGTCACGCTGTAAATTTCTGTCTTTCTTCATTTCCTGTCACAAGAAAACGGATAAGTTGAATGGCTTTACCCAGTCATCTTATCCGGCATTATTCATTTGCCCTCCGATGAGGATTACAAAACTCGATTGTCCTATTGTCAATGCAAAGGTACTAAATCGTCGTGTTCCGACAAAATGTTCACTTCCGAATCATCATATGCCGAGGCGCTGACCGCAGATCAACTGCAATTATCCATATGCCAATGTTGAGTCGAGAAGGCTCTTTATCTCCACCCCACGGAGTTGAAAACATTCTTGAAGCATTTTGTTGATTTGTGAAAAACATTCATTAAATTTGTGCAAAGTTATCGAGTCCTAAAATGTTTTATAAGATAATCGAAAGAAAAAGAGATGAATGGCTCCGTTCACAAGACTGCGTCGTTTCTGAACTCATATCTTATATTGAGCGCTGTCACAAGATGCGCGACGCCCAGATTGACTCTATAAAGACCTTCCTTTTTCTTAAGATTGAATGTAAAAACCGTCCATTATGGGAACTGTTTGCTTCTGGTTTCTTTAATTCCACGGACGTGGATTCTCTTGAGATAAACCGGGCAACCCGAGAAGTGCTGCAGTCCGATCCCGCCGCCCTGGCTCTCTGGGAATATGCATCGATCTCCGACGAGAAAGGGAATCTCAATTCACCGAAAATCATTGCTGAAATCAAAAGAGCGCCCCGCTCAATAGATTACCGGCAGGTCATCAAAGACCTATTTTTCAATGTCTGTTACACAGACTATTTGTTCAGCATTCCGATGGGAGCAGGTAAGACGTATCTGATGGCAGCCCTCATATACCTCAACCTGTATTTTGCACTGTCCGAACCCGACAACCCCATTTTTGCCCACAATTTCATACTTTTCGTGCCCTCCGGGTTGAAATCGTCCATTATCCCCAGTTTGAGGGATATGCAAAATTTCAATCCCACATGGATCCTGCCTGATCCCGTGGCCTCTCAATTGAAAAATCTCATTCAATATGAGTGGCTACAGGAAACATCCTCGGCCTCAAAAAGCAACATCGTAAAAAATCCCAATGCGCGCAAAATCAGCATGCACATTGCTAACCCTGATTTGATGGGCCTCGTTGCTGTGACTAATGCTGAGAAAGTGATCCTCGACCGGATTGACAAGGAAACCAATCTTGACAATTCACTCCTGAAATCACTGAGCGAAGAAGTCCGAAAGGAATATGAAGCCATAAAACAAGCCAACGAGTTGCGCGAGCAAATCGGCAAAATCCCCGGCCTATGCATCCTCATAGATGAGGTGCATCATGCAAGTGACGACCAGAAATTGAGGCAGGTGGTCAACAAATGGATGCAGCAAAGCAACTTCAATTCCGTGCTCGGATTTTCCGGAACTCCCAATATGGACCCTCCGGCCCGCATTCAGATCTCAGAAGCATTGTCCATAAAATGCACGCAGTATTCCAATGTCGTCACATATTATCCTCTGATCAACGGCATAGGCAATTTCTTGAAAATCCCTAAGGTCCGTTTTGCCAACCTTGATTCATCAGAGATTATCGGCAAGGGTCTAAAGGAATTCTTTGAGACCTACGCCACCACGACATACCCGGATGGCACCTCGGCTAAAATTGCGGTCTATGCACCATCAATCAATCTGCTTGAAGAAGAAATCTTCCCCGAGGCATGCAATATCTGCGCTGAATTAGGCATCAATTCATCAGAAGCCATTCTTAAATATCACAAGGGCAACAAAGATTATTCAGTGGCAGAGGATGCCCAGTTTGAATTCTCACAACTCGACTCTCCCCTATCCAAGAAACGGATCATCCTGCTTGTAGGCATCGGCCGTGAAGGCTGGAACTGCAAAAGCCTCACCGGCGTAATTCTGTCACAGCGCAATTCCTGCCCCCAGAACATGGTGCTTCAGATCAGCTGCAGATGTCTGCGCGAAGTAGACGATGCCCGCAAGGAGACCGCCCTCATATGGCTCAATAAATTCAACGCTGACAAACTCAATCAGCAGTTGCAAGAGCAGCAATACACCACCATACACGAATTTGGAGGCAAGACTCCCGACAATCTGGTGACTATCTATCGACACTCACGCATGGAGAAGTTGAAGTTGCCACCTATCGATTTCTATCAAGTCCACATAAATTACAAAACCATAGAGACTGAAAAGGCCGCAGATATTACGACATATCTCAACCGCTATCAGATTCCGGCCAAGGTTGCGGCCGTGATATATACGCAAGGATTTGATATGGACAATCACCTGTCTGAAAGTGCATCCCTGTATGGTGTCGCAGAAGCCTGCACCTTCAGAGAATGGATTGACTCTATAATCAAGGAGGGCCTCGGCACACTGCGATTGTCTGAGATTATGAAATACGAGAATAATCTCCGGAATCTCTTTGAGAAAATAACGCTGACAACAGACGATGGCTCAAAGATTTTCAACCCTCACGTCGACCAGCGCAAAGTCCGGGCTGACATCCGTCGCGCATTAGTCCCCAAACGCAGTTTCTCTGTCACAGAAGAACTTGTGCCTGAGGAAGCCTCCTTGCTTAAGATTAATGCCCTCCGTTCTCCAATCGAAGTGTCTTCCGATTCCATATATGCCCCTTCCCAAGCCAAGGTCGCTGAGATTGTAAGAAAGGACCGGGAGCCTCTGAAAACAATCTCCGATGAAGTACGTCAATATCTTATCGAAAACAACCTGCCCCTCCCTGAGACAGAGCAATCTATCAACGACCGCACCTATCATTATCTCCCCTACCATCTCGACAGCACCCTTGAAGATGACTATCTCAACAGTGTGATTAACCATCTTAAATCCGAACCAGGCATAGAATTCTATTTCAACGGCGACGATACACTCACCGATTTCAAAATCCGGTGCTACTCCCGGCGTGGACGGACATGGAAGATGCTCGGATATTATTTCCCTGACTTCATCATGCTGACCCGAAATGAGGATAATTCCATCAACAAACTTGTGATTGTCGAGACCAAGGGCGAAGGATTTGCAGCCAAATTTCAACCTCGCAAGCGGTTTATGGAAGAGATGTTCATCCGGCTCAACAACGAGAGATACGGAAGAGACAGATTTTCTTTCCTTTATATCGAAGATACGATGCCCTGTGAGGTGCGTCTCCTGAAAACCATCTCAGTAATTAACTCTTTCCTGAAAAACTGATTCAGCCATGGCTATAAAATATGTTCCATATTTCCCTGACCCGGTGTCTGGACAAGCTCTTCTCGACAATTTTGTGCGGACACAACGCATCCTCCGCTACCGCGAAAGCGATAAGGTGACGGAGCGCATTGTCCGAGGCATGCCATTATATGAAGTCACTGACATTGAGCATGTCGGTGAGGCTGAGTCTGACGACATGATTATCCACGGGGAGTGTGTCTCTGCCTGCGCTTATCTAAAGGAAAAAGGCATCAAAGTCGACCTCGTGTACATTGACCCGCCCTTTGCCAGCGGTGCCGACTATGCGAAAAAGGTCTACATCCGCAGAAACCCTCTCGTGGTGGAGGCTGTCAAACAAGCCGAACGCGAGCTCGACGACGATGAACTGAGAGCTTTCGAAGAGAAGATGTATGGCGACATCTGGGACAAGGAGAAATACCTCAACTGGATGTACGAGAACCTAATGGCCATCCGCTCCGTCATGAGCGAGAATGCCTCTATCTATGTGCATCTCGACTATCACATCGGCCACTATGTGAAGATTCTGCTTGATGAAATATTCGGTGAAGATAATTTTAGAAATGAGATTATATGGCAGAAAATTCGCACTACTAAAGCGCAATCAAATTCATTTGGTAACGTACACGATACGATTTTTTGCTATTCAAGAAGAAGTTCACCTATATTTCAAAATCAATATGTGGCTTATAGCCAAGAATATATTGATGCTCATTATAAACAAGACTCAAAGGGTCGTTGGTATACAGATGTTTCTTTAGTGCAGCGAGGGGCAGGAGAAGCTCGAATTTTTAATGGGAAAACAATTGCCCCACCGGAAAACATGCATTGGATCTGGTCTCAAGAAAATATAGATCAGGCTTTTCGAGAAGGTCGAATAATTTTTAATTCTAAAGGTAATCCAAGAAAAGTTCAATACTTGGATGAAATGCAGGGTAATATTGTATCAGATTTGTGGAATGATATTTATCCTGTAAATTCACAAGCAAACGAAGATGTTGACTATGCCACCCAAAAGCCGGAGGCTTTGCTTGAGCGCATAATCAAGGCCAGCAGCAACGAAGGCATGATCGTGGCTGACTTCTTTGGCGGAAGTGGTGTCACAGCTGCTGTTGCCCACAAATTGGGGCGTACATTTATACACGCCGACATTAACATCAACAGCATTCAGACCGTTCGAGACCGTCTTAGAACCAACGGCGCCAACTTCTCTGTAAAGAAAGTGCAGGATGGTGTCACACTCTATCGCAACCCCATCCAGACTAAAGATGCGTTGACACGAATCATCCCGGGCCTACGCATTGATCCCTCCATCGGCCCAATGTGGATAGGCTGCATCGGCGATTCTATCTACGGCTCGTCGCCCGTTTATATCCCCGATCTGATGGATTCATCATCGAGAGTTCTCGACATCGTGACGCTCAACCGCATCATCAATGATGCCATGCCTCAGCTCTCTCCTTCAACTAAGCGAGTCATCATTTACTATATAGACATGGTGGATCGTCAGGAACTGGACGACTTCATAAAAGACAACAACGACACAGTCATCGAAATCGAGCTGCGCGACCTCAAAGAACTTCTCGACAATGCTATCCTTCAAGATGAGGTGGAGTATGACCTGACTGAAGACACCACCAAGATTGTGGACATATTCACCCTAGCGGTCAAGCGATTCTACAGCGACCGTGTCGGCCATAAGATTCGTGAATTCAATCGCAAGGCCATGGCTAACCCCAAGAAAAAATACTCACCCATAGAACTGAGCGAGGAAGGACTTGAAGCCATCGAGATGGTTTCGCTCGACTGCTCGACAGCCGATGCCAATGCCCCATGGCACAGTGATTCAGAAGTCAAAATCGAAATAGACAGCACCGTCACAATCAACGGCCGCAAAACCTCCGGCATCTGGGACGGCTCCATCCATGCCGACATCAAGCCACTCCGCATGAAAATTCGCAACATCTGCGGCGACGAGACAATAATTGCATTATAGCCAACGATTCAGTTTATATAACTATCTTTAACATTCCGGGAGTGGCTGAATAGCCTCTCCCGTTTGTTATAGTATAAGAAACTTTCCTCATATTTCACTTAAACTCTCTCCTGTTATGAAGACTGAAATTGACTATAACAACAGATTGCCCGGCCATCCCGAGCCTCTCGAGCTCCCCTCTCACACCGAGGAGTCGGCAGAATCTCCTGCAATGAAGAAACCGGAGACGGTCTACACTTCTGACGCCCAGGAAGTCCGTGGTCTCGGCGGATTCGGATGGGCATTTCTCGCAGCCGCTGCCATCGCTGTCTTTGTCGGCGCCATCTACTTCTTCTCCGACCGTGCCCACAATGATTACCCGGACATTGCCGCCGCAAAGACCACCACACTCACCACTCCCGCCAAGGGTTTCGCAGCCAAGATGGTCACCGTCAAGAAGACTGACCCGTCAGCAACATCAGGCACAGCCGGCGCCACTGAGGTCGCAGAGGTTACCGAAGATGTCGTCTACCTCTTCCCACTCAACGGGTCAGATATCAAGAACAATCCTGACCTCGACAAACTGGCTCGTCAGGTGTCTGCCAACGACAACGCCTACGTCATCGTGACCGCTTATACCGATGAGAGCGGCCGTCCTGAATACAACCAGCGGCTCAGCGAGAAACGCGCCAAGAAAGTCGGAGCCTATCTCGTAGCTCACGGCGTCCCCTCTTCTCACGTCAGCACCAAAGGCATGGGTCCCACTCACAAATATCCCACCGTCGAGCAGAACAGACGCGCCGTGGTTCATGTAGACTATTAACCCTCTGAATTACTGCACTTATATATTTTTATTTAAAAATTCCTTCGGAAAAATTTGGACGGCTCGCAGATATTGGCTAACTTTGCAGCGCAAAACCCAAAAGATGGTGAGCATAGCTCAGTTGGTTAGAGCGTCGGATTGTGGTTCCGAAGGTCGTGGGTTCGACCCCCACTGTTCACCCCCAAGACTCATATTAAGCAGTTCCTTCTCGAAGGAACTGCTTTTTTATTGTCCATATCACAATATAAGGCACCACAGACACGTTATAAGTGTACATTCATTCACATTAACCCAGTCTGCCTATGACAAATTTTTCTACTCCATTACCCACGTCAGAAGTGACAAAAGAGAAATCACAACACATCCCCGGCCCGAGGCGCATCACTCTTGAGCGCATCCGCCAAGTGGCCAGAGCCTACACAGTCATCTCCGCTACTGTCCCCGTCGGAGGCATGATTCTCAACTGACCCTGTCTGTCGTGACCATTTTTTTAATCTCACTCACAGTGCTGCTCGCCGCGGTCGCGGCGGCAGCACTTTTCCGTGGCTCAAAGGCAGCCCAGTCACTTGCCCGCAGCGAGGCCGCCCGCGATGCAGCCCTCCATGAGAGTGCCTCTCTCCGTGTGCGGCTCGAAACCACTGCCTCAGAGATTTCCACCCTCAACGCCCGCCTGCTTGAGGCTGAGAGCCGCAAAAGTGCCTTGCAAGCATCCCTCGCCCACATCGAGAGTGAGCGCGAGCGCAACGAGGAGATGCTACGCTCCCAGTTTGCCAATCTCGCCAATGACATTCTCAACCGCCACTCAGCCAGTTTCAAGGCCGAGAGCGAGGAGCGCCTTGGTCGGCTGCTCGACCCGCTGAAAGAAAACATCGAGGGATTCCGCAAAGCCGTCACCGACGCATACTCAAACGAGGCTAGAGAGAGATTCTCTCTCGAGAAAGCCATAGCAAGCCTTGTCAACGTCAATGACACAATCTCGCGCGAGGCCCGCGAGCTCACCCAAGCCCTCAAGGGAAACAACTCCGTCCAGGGCGAATGGGGCGAGATGGTGCTTGAATCCATCCTGGAGAAGAGCGGCCTCGTCAGAGATGAGGAATATTTTGTCCAGTCGACGACAGACGTCGACGGAAACACCATGCTGAAGGAGGATGGCGGAGCACTCCGTCCCGATGTCGTCGTGAGATATCCTGACGGCCGATGTGTCATCATCGACTCCAAAGTCTCCCTCAAGGCTTATCTCGAATATGCCAACACTGACGACAAGGCTATCCGCAAGAGCGCCGGAGACCGCCATGTGCTCTCAGTCAAGAGCCATGTCGACAAACTCTCCAAAAAGAGATATCAGGAGTTCATCGGCTCGGACCAACTGGACTTCGTGATGATGTTTATCCCAAACGAGCCGGCATACATGGCAGCCATGAGGCTCGACGGCGCTCTCTGGCAATATGCCTACGACCGAAATGTCCTCATCGTCTCCCCCACACATCTTGTCTCCGGCCTTCGTCTCATCGCTCAGCTCTGGAGCCGCGACAAGGTGACCAAGAACGCCATCCGCATTGCCGAGGACGCCGGTAAGATGTATGACAAATTCGTGGATTTTGTCTCAGACATGGACAAGATTGACAAGGCGCTCACATCAGCCCGCAAGGCCCACACTGATGCAATGACCAAACTAACAAATGGAACGGGCTCCCTGCGCAAACGAGCCTCTGATCTCAAAGCCCTTGGCATAAAGGCCTCAAAGCAACTCAAGCCCGCCTCGGGCGAGGACGATACTGAGGAATGACCTCAGAGAACCAGCAGTGCAATCCGATAGACCCCGAGTGCCACTACCCATGCAAGCGCCGTGTTATACAGGATAGTGAACAGTCCGTAGCGCGGCGAGCCGGTCTCACGCACCACAGCCGTCACAGTGGCTATACAAGGACAATAGAGCAGGATAAAGACCATGAAGGCCAATGCTGAGGCCGCGGTGAAATCAGGTCTCCCGGTTGCAGGATTCGGCTCACGCAGACGCGCAGACAGTGTCTGCTCAGAAGCCTCCTCATCCCCTGTGTATAGAACACCCAGCGTAGAGACGACAATCTCCTTGGCCGGAACACCGGCTATAGCGGCTACCGAGCCCCTCCAGTGGAACCCCAGTGGCTCCATGACAGGATTGACAGCCTTCCCTATCATCTGAAGATATGAGTCCCTGTTGAGGTCGATGGCCGAGTCATCAGCCACAGCCGTCATCTCGGTCTGCACATCATCGCCGTCATCATGGTGGGGAAAATAATTGAGCGCCCACACCACAATGCTGGCCACAAGGATGATGCCTCCCATCTTGCGCAGATACTGCTCACCCTTAGCCCAGGTGTGGCGCCATATCGACTTTGCCGTCGGCACTCGATATGGCGGCAGTTCCATGACAAAAGGTGTCTCATCTGGGCCAAACCAAAAACGCCTCAGCAATCTCGCCGTCAGCGATGCCGCCAATATGCCCAGAACGTAGATGCCTATGAACATCAATGTCGCATGCATTGGGAAGAACGTCCCTATCAGCAGCACATAGATGGGTATGCGGGCCGAGCAACTGATGAACGGATTGATCAGGATAGTGATAATGCGGCTCGAACGGCTCTCTATGGAGCGCGACGCCATGATAGATGGCACCGTGCAGCCAAACCCCATCACCAGCGGTATGAACGACTTGCCGTGGAGCCCAAGCCTGTGCATCACTTTGTCCATTATGAATGCCGCCCTGGCCATATATCCTGAATCCTCCATGAATGAGATGCATGTATAGAGGATAAGGATGTTAGGCAGGAACACTATCACGCCCCCTACTCCACCGATAATGCCGTCTGAGATAAGGTCCTTCACCCATCCGTCAGGCATATGTGTCCGCGTCACACCCCCTAGCCACGAGACAAAGCTCTCTATCCACTCCATCGGATAGGAACCCACCTCAAACGTGGCCCAGAAAGTAAACACCATGATAGCAATGAAGATGGGGAAACCAAACAGTTTGTTGGTGACAATCGCGTCTATTATTCTTGTGGACGTGATTCTTGACTCCACTCCGGCCTTATCCAGCGTCTCAGCCAGAGCCCCGGCAATGAAACCATATTTCTCATCGGCGATGGCCGACGCTAGATCTGACGACGGATGTCCTTTCTCATATTTCTGTAGGCTCTGCTTGCTCATTTCTATGATCGACTCTCCATCCGGGAGCGCCTTCACCTCCGAGACAATCTCCGGATCACCCTCAAGAAGCTTGATGGCCAGATAGCGCGGCGAGAAGTGTTTACCCACCGTGGGGTGACTCTTAAGGGCATCCTTAACCTCCGTCAGCAGAGGCTCTATATCCGGGCCGAGATTGACATGGACATGTCTAACTGACCCCTCCTTGTCCTCAACCACACGTATCACTGTGTCGAAGAGCTTATCTATACCCTTACCCGTCTTTGCGGCCGTAGGGACGATTGGCACTCCTATCATCTCACCGAGTGTCGCATAGTCGAGCTTCAGCCCCATGCTCTCCATCTCGTCGGCCATATTCAGTGCTATGACCATCGAGTGGTCCATGTCAATCAATTCTGTGGTGAGATAAAGGTTGCGCTCAAGGTTGGAACCGTCCACCACATTTATTATCACATCAGGAGTCTCATCATGAAGGAATCGGCGCACATACTGCTCCTCCGGCGAGTATGAAGCCAGAGAGTATGTCCCTGGCAAATCAACAATATTGAACGTATAGCCCTTGTGATAGAAGCGGCCCTTCTTGGCGTCAACAGTCACACCGCTGTAGTTCCCCACATGCTCGCTAGCGCCTGAGGCTATATTGAAGAGCGACGTCTTCCCGCAGTTAGGATTCCCTATGAGAGCCACGTTTATCACCTTGTTGCCCGACGGATTCAGCGGAATGCCGCCCATGCCTCTGAGATTGGAGACCATGCTCCCCGGGGTGTCATCACTTTCCGTGGTGATTGAAATCGGCTCCACCTCGACCATCTCAGCCTCCGAGTGTCTCAGAGACACCTCATAGCCCATAATTTCATATTTGACAGGGTCGCGCAGCGGAGCAGCAAGAATCACTTTGATCTCATGTCCCTTCACGAACCCCATTTCCATGAGGCGTTTGCGGAAGGCTCCGTGCCCCAGGGTCTTTACAATCACAGCTGTCGAGCCGGTTGTAAGGTCAGATAGTCTCATTGGCGTGATGATTTTTTAGTTCGCAAAGTTCGCAAATTTTCCACTTTCCGCCAATACCTAAAATTAGTGATTTTCACACCCTGATGTGGACTGTATCCATCTCACGGCGTGAAAATCACTAAATGCATTATGTATTTGCGCGGCTATCAATCCTGCTTGGCCTCAGCCTTATCAGCCGTGGCTTTCTTTGCAGTCTTGGGAGCCTTGGCCTTCTTGGCGGGCTTCACAGCCTTCACAGCAGCCTCTTTCTCAACCTTAGCGGCTTTCTTGGGCGCAGCTTTCTTCTCTGCCTTGGGAGCCTTGGCTATCTTCTCAGCTTTGGGTGCCTTGGCCTTCTTCTCAGCTTTGGGGGCCTTGGCTTTCTTCTCAGCCTTGGGTGCCCTGCCCTTCTTGGCAGGCTTCCCAGCCTTCACCTCAGCCTCTTCCTTACGGGCCTGCTCCTCACGGAGAAGATGCTCCTCGTTGAAGTGCTCGATGTTCTTACGCATCGACTCTGCCTCCTTGTTGAGCATCTCAATCTCATTCTCCTGATTGCGGATTGTGGTGAGCAGTGAGTTGAGTTCCTCATTGTCAATGCTCATGGGATACTGCTCCTCCACACGCACGATGAAATCCGCTAGGACATTCATGTAGTTTGTGAAAGCATCAAAGGGAGTGTCATAAGGTGAGAACTGCGAGTGGACAGACCCGTCGTGCATGTTCTTGGTCGACATGTAGAAGAAGTGGTCTGCAGACTGCAGATAGTACCAGTCCTGCTTCAGGCGGCGGTCGTCACAGAGACGCACACGCTCACCGACGCTATAGAGCTTGTTGAAAGCCTCGTTCTGCAACTGGTTGCCGAGCCATGCCGAGGTGTCGCGCGCCTCATCTGCCCATGAGATGGGATGCACGACTGACAGATAGTCTACAGCCTTGAGCTTTGAAACAGCCTCCGAAGGTGTCCAGAACTGCAGCCCCTTCTCTGCGGCAAAGCGGGGAAGCGCCTCTAGGAACTGGAAGATACCGGTCTCACGCGGTTGGAAGTCACCAAACACCTCCAGGTTCATGAACAGATTGACAATCTGTTCCTCAGCCGGAGTCGATGCAATCCAGTTGATGTACTTGTCAGCTGTGAGAGGATACTCATCCCACGATGTGTTGGAGAAACGCTCTGAGATATCGTCCGAGAGTTTGTCGTTCTTAAGAAGTATCTTCAGGTCGGGCGCTGAGGCAGCACAGTAGACATAGTCTGGCGATTTCCAACCGAGGATGTGCTTCGCACCCTCAGTGATGACTCCCTTATAGCCCATGGCAAGAATCTGAGGAGCCAGTTCGTCGCAGTAGATGAGCTCAGTGTTGCGGAGCACCTTGGGCTCCTGCCCGAAGAGCTCCTTGATCTTCTCATCATGCACCTTCACCTGGTTTTCAAACTCCTCAGGGTCTGCAAGCGACGAGAGAGAGTGGGCATATGTCTCAGCGAGAAACTCCACACATCCTGTGGCTGCAAGCTTCTTGAGCAGATCGATGAACTCCGGGACATACATCTCAAACTGCTCGAGAGCAGTGCCTGTGACAGAGATGGCACACTTGAAGGCACCCTTGCTCTGCTCAATCATCCGCAGCAGCGACTCTGCTGCCGGGATATAGGAGCGCTCGGCTATACGGGTGATGATATCGTCATTGGCGAAATCATCATAATAGTAGTGGTCGTTGCCTATGTCGAAGAAGCGATATCTCTTCAGACGGAACGGCTGGTGAATCTGAAAATAGAAACAGATTGCTTTCATATCTTGTGGGGGTGTTGTTTGTTGACGTGAGTTGTATTGTTTGATGCCGGCTCTATCATCCGCGGCCCAGCACCTTATTGTAGATATTGATTACCTTGCGGCCTGCCTTGTCCCATGTAATCTGGTTCACCTCCTTGAGGCCATCCTCGCGGAGCTGATTATACATGGCAGGATAGGTCACTATCGAGTTGATGGCATCAGCCATGGCGTCGATGTCCCAGTAGTCCGTCTTGATAACATTGTTGAGAATCTCCGCACATCCACTCTGCTTCGAGATAATGGAGGGGACTCCCATCTGCATAGCCTCAAGAGGAGAGATGCCGAAAGGCTCTGACACTGAAGGCATCACATAGACATCTGAGGAGCGAAGCATCTCGTAGACCTGCTTCCCTTTCTGGAACCCCGGGAAGTGAAAACGGTCAGCTATCCCGCGCTCGGCTGCCAGAAGAATCATCTTGTTCATCATGTCGCCGCTGCCGGCCATGACAAAGCGTACATTCGGATTGTTCTTCAACACCTTAGCTGCAGCCTCCACGAAATACTCCGGACCCTTCTGCATGGTGATTCGGCCCAGGAAAGTCACCACCTTATCCTTAGCGTGGTGGTCAGGGACATCCATCTGCTCAGGGGTCAGAGGTGTCACGGCGTTGTGCACGGTCGTCACCTTGGCCGGATCTATGCCATAGTTGTTGATCACAGTGTCGCGTGTGAGATTTGACACACAGATGATGTGGTCCGCGTTGTTCATGCCATCCTTCTCGATACCAAACACCGTGGGATTGGGTTTCCCTCGTGAGCGGTCAAACTCCGTGGCATGCACATGTATCACCAGCGGCTTCCCTGACACCTGCTTGGCATGGATTCCCGCAGGATAGGTCAGCCAGTCGTGAGAGTGGATGATGTCATAGTCCAACGTGCGGGCCACGACACCGGCACAGATCGAATAGTTGTTTATCTCCTCGACAAGATTGTCTGGATAGCGCCCGGAGAACTCAATGCACCCCAGGTCATTGGTGCGCATATAGTTGAAGTCGGCATAGATATGGTCCCTGAGTCTGAAATAGAGATCAGGATCCATCACATTGCCGATGCGCTCGCGGACATAGTCTGCGCTGACATCGCGCCAGCACACTGGCACCTGCGACATGCCTATTATATTTGCAAAGTGGCGTTCCTCATCGCCAAAAGGCTTCGGGATGACGAATGTAATCTCCATGTCGCCACATTCCCACATGCCTTTGGTGAGGCCGTAGCTCGCGGTGCCAAGACCGCCGAGGATATGAGGGGGAAATTCCCACCCGAACATTAATGCTTTCATGCGTCTGTTATGGTATTGGGGGGGGTTAATCCATTGTGAATTTCTTGAGCGTGGTGAGTGTCCTGAGCACCTCGGCCACATTGGTGACATGGCTGATGGCACCGCGGCCCACATAGGGTGGATTCGCATCATAGAGCTGCGAGAGCGACCCGATGCAACCCTTGGTCATCTCATCCTCAAAGCCTATCAGCATACGGTCCACATAGCTGACACCGCTCATGCCGAACACCTTGAGATACGCATCGGCATAGAATCCCATCAGCCACGGACGCGCCGGGCCATTGTGGAGCGCCATCTCGCGCTCCTCGGGCGACCCGAGATAGTTGGGGCGATATCCGAAACTCTTGGGCGACAGAGTGCGCAGTCCCTTCGGTGTGAGAAGCTCGCGCGTCACGATGTCGAGCACTCTCTTGCGCTGACGGCGGTCGAGCGGAGAGTAGTCCAGGCCGATAGCGATGGCCATATTCGGACGCACAGACGGGTCGGCATACATGCCGTTGACAAAGTCATAGAGATAACCGTAGTCGTTGAGGAATGTCTTGACAAAAGGCTGTGCCATCTTTTCGGCCGCTGCATAATAGGCAGCCTGCTCGTCACCCTCTGTGAGACGACCCGCAAATATGAGCGCGTTATACCATAGGGCATTGAACTCCACAAGGTAGCCTGTGCGTGCCACGATGGGACGTCCGCCAAGCGATGCGTTCATCCACGACATCGGCTTCTGTGTCCCGTCCGTCCACACCATTCCGGTCTCTTCATCCACCTTGAGATAAGGATGCTTCCCATCACGGATGAAGGCAATGATCTCACGGATATCCCCCATATACTTTTCTGCAGCCTCAGGACGCGAATATGCCTTGGCATACTGCTGCACGGCCCAGACTGCCCAGAGAGGAATGTCAGGAAGGTCGATTCCTTGTATGAGGTTGTCGAGCTCGCCGGTCTTCATGAAGTGGCGGTAAGCCTTGAGAGCCGTCTCGGCAATCTTCTCGAAGTCCTCGCGGTGGTTGATGGCTATTGTCGCACCCGGAAGTGCCATGAAAGTATTGCGGGCCAGGATTTTTCCCCAAGGATAGCCCGACAGCAGGAACATCCCCTTGTCGTTCGAGAGATAACACTGCTTCACAGCATTCTTCAGACAGTTGAAGAACGATGTGCGGCATGTGCGGTGTGAGATCTCCTTCTCATACATCTTCGGAAGCACCTCAGGGTCAACCTCGCTCAGACCGGCTGAGAAGATAATGCTCTCACCCTTCTCGATGGGCAACTCGAAATATCCGGGCACCCACAGGTCCTCAGTATAGGGCACTCCCCTCTCAAGGTCCTTCACATACTCGAAGCCATTATACCAGTGGGGATCATAGACCCACTCAGGCTTCTTAGAGAACTGCATGAACAGACGCGGATAGCCGTTGTAGAGACAGGCCGAGACGCCGTTTGCCGTCATTGGAATCTCTGTGTTGATAACATCGTTGGCAATGCAGAGCTCGTTGGCGTCACGAAACGCCAGGATAGGTTTGAAACGTAGAGTCGTGGCCGAGTGTGCCTCCTCGAGCGTGTAGCGGATCAGAATGCGGTTCTCGCCGGAGATGAAAATCTTCTCCTTGGTGAGTATCACACCCCCCACGCGATATGTGGTGCGCGGGACACTCTCGCAGTCAAACTCGCGGATGTACTTGTGTCCGTTAGGATTCATCACACCCCCCTGATAGCGGTGCAGTCCCAGATTAAATGGTGCGCCGTGCTGATAGACGGTCTCATCGAGAGAGGACAGCATGACATGCCATGAGTTGCCCAGCTCCGGGACAGGCACCACAAGCAGACCATGCTGCTTTCGGGTGTTGCAGTCGACTATCGTCGTGCAGTGATAGGCGCCTGACTGATTCGTACGGAGCATCTCCTTGGGGAGAGACTGCTCCAGGTTTATCATCAGGTTCTTATCAAATTTCAGATAACTCATTTATATAGAGGTTTTTGGTTTGATTATTTCAGAGTAGACAGATTAGTGATAACGTGATGAATGTTATAGAAATGATGATTCAAAAGCCCAAGCCTTACTTTCGTCCCGGTGCTTTCTCACCCCTGACGAAGCAATGCTCCAACTTTTAAATTCACAAATTTACTGAATTTTTGCGATAGCAAACAACAATAACCCCCTTTTTTAAGGTATGTTTTAAAAACCTCTCCTTAAACTATGCCGAACAACATAAAATCCCATCATCTTAATGTAAAAAATTAGAGTTGTCTCCCGACAACTCTAATCGTTTAAACCTTTATCTTAATCTAATACTATGAAAAACACACATGCAAATGTACGCATATTTTCGCATACAAGACAAATTTTCAGGGTCAAATTAACACATTTTAACGCAATCTAGCCGTTTCTCGTGGCATTTTGCTAAAATAGGCCCTCTTCGTCCCCATTTTTCGGGTTATGATTTTCAAATCACTCCGTGTGTGGAGAGAAGTATTGTCATATGGTCGCGCAGTTTGCGGGCCTCGGCGGCAGCAGCCTCAGCAAAGTCTTTTTCAAACGAAGCATAGATTATACCCCTCGATGAATTTACAAGAAGCCCACACTCGCGGGTCATGCCCCACTTGGCCACTTCATCAAGGCTTCCACCCTGAGCGCCCACTCCGGGGACAAGCAGAAAGTTGTCTGGCGCAACCCTGCGCACCTCTGAGAACATGGCGCCCTGCGTCGCCCCAACTACAAACATGAGTTTGTCCTCATTGCCCCACTTGCGCGCAGTCTCAATGACCTGCTCGAACAGACGTGTCCCGGTCATATCAGTCAGAAACTGGAAGTCACGGCTCCCCGGATTTGATGTGAGCGCCAGGAGTATCACCCAGTGCCCCTCATAGTCCATGAAGGGTTTCACGCTGTCAAACCCCATGTAGGGAGCCACGGTCAACGCGTCCACACCCATCTTCTCAAAGAAGGCACGGGCATAGAGCGACGATGTGTTGCCGATGTCGCCTCGCTTGGCGTCGGCTATGACAAACTGGTCAGGATAGTTCTCGCGCAGATAGGCCACCGTCCTGTCAAGCGCCTGCCATCCCTCCACCCCCATACTCTCATAGAAGGCGGTGTTGGGCTTATAGGCCACACAATAAGGGGCTGTTGCGTCGATGATAGCCTTGTTGAAGGCAAAGATAGGGTCCGGCTCACTGAGCAGATGCTCAGGTATTCTCTTGATGTCTGTGTCCAGACCCACACAGAGAAACGAGCCTTTGGCTCGGATGTTGTCCAGCAGTTCTTTACGGTTCATATGGTAGAATTGATTTTTCTCAGAGTTCAGCAGCCTTGAGTTTCTCAGCGTTCTCAGCAATGGTCAGTTGGTCTATCACATCCTGGATATCGCCGTCCATGAAGGCCTGGAGATTATATATGGTGTAGTTGATGCGATGGTCGGTTATACGCCCCTGCGGATAGTTGTAGGTACGTATCTTAGCAGAGCGGTCACCCGTAGAGACCATCGTCTTTCGGCGCGAGGCTATATCGTCAATATACTTTTGATGCTCCTTGTCATATATAAAGGTGCGCAGTCTGCTCAATGCCCGCTCCTTGTTCTTGGGCTGGTCGCGTGTCTCCGTACACTCTATGAGTATCTCCTCAGTGACACCCGTGTTCGGGTTGCGCCACATGTAGCGCAGCCTGACTCCCGACTCAACCTTATTGACATTCTGTCCCCCGGCGCCCCCTGACCTGAAGGTGTCCCATTTGATCTCACCCTCGTTTATCTCTACGTCAAACGGCTCGGCCTCCGGAAGCACAGCCACCGTGGCGGCCGACGTGTGCACACGCCCCTGAGTCTCTGTAGCCGGCACACGCTGCACTCGATGGACACCGCTCTCATATTTGAGTGTGCCATAGACATTCTCGCCCGTCACAGAGCAGACTATCTCCTTGAATCCTCCGGCAGCCCCTTCGCTCGCACTGGTCACCGAGAGCGTCCACCCCTTGGACTCACAATATTTTGAGTACATCTTGAAGAGATCCCCGGCAAAGATGGCTGCCTCGTCCCCTCCTGTTCCACCGCGGATCTCAAGCACCACATTCTTTGAGTCCTCAGGGTCTGCAGGGATGAGCAGGAGCTTTATCTCCTCCTCAATCTCCGGGATAGCCTCCGTAGCCTCATCGAGCTCCTCCTTGGCCATCTGGCGCAGTTCCGGGTCAGACTCAGAGCCGAGCACCTCGCGCGCCTCCTCGACATTGGCCAGCAGATTGCGATAGCGGCGGGTCACTCCCGTCAGCCTCTCAAGGTCTTTATACTCCTTGGTCAGACGGACATACCTCTTCATATCAGCCATAACAGAGGGGTCAGTGATGAGAGTTGACACCTCATCAAAGCGGGCATCGATTCCGTCGAGACGGTCTAGCAGAGTGTTGTCTGACATTAGTTATATAGGTTTTGGTTTCTGAACCGCAAAGTTACAAAAAATTCCGCTAATCACACCCACCCCACCTTTAAATACCATTAGGCCATTCGCCAAAAAATCCGTATCTTTGCACTTCCAAATAGGTATATCTAATGAAAGAAGCCCGCATATCCGTGACATTCCTGCTCCTGACGGTGACCTTTTGCGTCTGCCTGATTGTCAGCAACCTCATGGAGATAAAGACCGTCGACCTCGGCCCCCTCACCATAACGGCCGGCGTGATAGTCTTCCCCCTCTCCTACATCCTCAACGACTGCATTGTGGAGGTCTATGGTTTCCAGAAAGCCCGACTGGTCATCTGGCTCGGGTTCGGCATGAACCTGCTCGTATCCATGCTCCTCCAGGTTGGCATATGGCTCCCTGGCGCTCAGTCATGGGCAGGACAGGATGCTATGGAGCTCATTTTTGGCGCTGTCCCCAGGATTTTCGCCGCCAGTTTCGCCGCATTTCTCTGCGGCTCCATGGTCAATGCCTATGTCATGTCCCGCATGAAGTTCTCATCAACCCCCGGCCGCGGCTTCTCCATGAGAGCCATCGTGTCATCCCTCTGGGGCGAGGGTGTCGACTCCGTCATCTTCTTCCCCCTAGCCTTCGGCGGCGTGTTGGGCGGGTCGGAGATTGTCGCGCTCATAGTCACTCAGACTCTGCTGAAGACTCTCTATGAGGTGCTGATCCTGCCTGTGACCATGCAGGTTGTCAAACGTCTTAAGGCCATCGAGGGTGGAGACGCCACTGAGAAGCCCAAGTCATATAAATGGTGGAGACTCGATGAGATCTGATTGTTTCCGCCCATTGTTCGAAGGGGTCAGATGGGTGTGGCTCGACCTCGACGACACCCTCATAGACTTCCGTGCCAACTCCCGCACCGCTCTCTCACTCCTATATAATCAAGAGTCCCTTGACCGTTTCTACCCCACTCCCGAGGAATGGACGGAAGCATATGAGACCCACAACCACTCCCTTTGGGACCGCTACTCGCGCGGAGAGATTACACAGGACTTTCTCCGGGTCGACCGATTTGCCCACCCACTCGCAGCCCGATGGTCAGACGGACGTGAAGCCCTCGAAGACTACGCCCGTCACCTCGACCCACTATACCTCGACCTCCTCGCCTCTCAGAAGCGCCTCATCGACGGCGCCATGGTTCTCCTCGACACTCTCCGCGCGTCTGGGCTCAAGACCGGCATTCTCTCCAACGGTTTCACCGCCGTCCAGCACCGCAAACTCTCAGTCACCGGCATCGGCGAGAAAATCGACCTGACAGTGCTCAGCGACGACATCGGCATCAACAAGCCCGACATCCGCCTTTATCGCCATGCAATGGAGCAAGCAGACGACACCGATCCCACACATCATCTCATGATAGGCGACAACCCCTCAACAGATATCGCAGGAGCCCTCCGCGCAGGCTGGCGCGCGCTGCTTTTAGACCCCTCCGCGCCACTTCCCGCACTCTCCGATTCGGCCCCTATGAGCGGCGTCACACCCCGTCTCAACCTCCTATTTCAGGCCATAAAATGCCTCAAACAGCCTTAAAGTGGTGAAAAAGTGAATTTTACGGAATTTTTTTTGCTAAAAATGATTGTAAATCCAAAAAAAGTTACGATATTTGCACCTCGAAATCGGATACATCACTCTTCCGTAAAAATATAGAACCAATTATTAAATAAAAACGAAATGACAAAAGCCGACATTGTAAACGAGATTTCCAAGTCGACCGGTATCGACAAAGCCAACGTTCTCGAGACCATCGAGAAGTTCATGGAGACAGTCAAAGACTCTCTTGCACATGGCGAAAACGTCTACCTCCGCGGATTTGGCAGCTTCATCATCAAGGTGCGTTCAGAGAAGACCGCCCGCAACATCTCTAAGAACACAACAATCATCATCCCAGAGCACCGCATCCCCGCTTTCAAGCCCGCCAAGGTGTTCATGGAAGACGTGAAGAATTCCGACGCTCCCCTCAAGGGCGCTGAAGAGGCTGCTGAGTGATGCCTCATCACTCTTCCGCTCGGTCTCGACGGAAAGAATCATCAAACTATCGTTAACATAACCAACATACAGCCATGCCCAACGGAAAAAAGCGCAAAGGCCACAAGATGGCAACTCACAAGCGTAAAAAACGCCTCCGCAAGAACCGTCATAAGAAGAAGTAAGCCGAACCATCCGGCCCTCTTAACGACTTTCTGACGGTCCTCGCGACTAAAAGTCAGCCGACGCACTTACGAAGAACAAACCCCGGGCCGGGTCCCCCTCTCTGTGCACTCCATCGCGATGCCGGGGCGACCTTATTCTACAGACCCATCGGTTTGTTCTTTGCGCGTCAATTGAAAACCCCAGATTCAGAAATGAAAAGCGAACTAATTGTCGACGTACAGCCCACGGAGGTCTCAATTGCCCTCCTGGAGGACTCGCGCCTCGTCTCTCTTCAGAAAGAGGCGCGAAACATCGCCTATGCCGTCGGCGACATTTACCTGGCCAAAGTCAAAAAACTTATGCCGGGTCTCAACGCCGCCTTCGTCAACGTAGGCTATGAGAAAGACGCATTTCTTCACTATCTGGATCTCGGTTCGCAGTTCTCCACATACTCTGCCTTCCTCAAACAGGTGCTCGACGAGCACAAGGCAGATGCATCGGTCTCTAAAATCAAACGGCTCCCTGACATTGACAAGCACGGATCTGTCACAGACGTCCTCCAGCCCGGCCAGCAACTCCTCGTCCAGATAGTCAAGGAACCAATCTCATCCAAAGGCCCTCGCCTGACAACTGAGATCACCTTCACCGGAC
This sequence comes from Muribaculaceae bacterium, assembly GCA_023667285.1. Taxonomy (GTDB): domain Bacteria; phylum Bacteroidota; class Bacteroidia; order Bacteroidales; family Muribaculaceae; genus Duncaniella. Next base: position 1,602,796 of record JAMPAK010000001.1, on the reverse strand, counting down.
GATACATGGTGCTAATCCCGTTTGGCGACAAGATTTCAGTCTCACAGAAAATCTCTTCCACCGAGGAGAAACTACGGCTCCGACAGCTCATCGACAGCATCAAGCCAAAAAATTTCGGCGTCATAATCCGCACCTCTGCCGAAGGCAAGAGCGTCCGCGAACTCCACCACGAACTGAAGACACTCCTCCACTGCTGGGAAGACACCGTTGCTAAGGCCATGAAGGCCACCGCCCCGGCACTTATTTTCGAGGAAGAGAGCCGCATCGTGGGGATGCTCAGAGATGTTTTCAGCCCCACATTCGAGAGCATACATGTCAACGACCCCGAGACTTTCGACCAGATTGCCAAGTATGTCGCACTCATCGCTCCAGAAAGCAAAGACATCGTCAAGCGTTATGACAGCGACATTCCAATCTTCGACCACTTCAACATCACCAGACAGATCAAGTCGTCGTTCGGGAAGACAGTCTCTTTCAAGTCAGGAGCCTATATAATCATCGAGCACACAGAAGCGCTCCACGTCATCGACGTAAACTCAGGAAATCGCTCTAAGGCTGCCCCCGACCAGGAGAGCAACGCTCTCGAGGTAAACCTTCGCGCAGCCGACGAGATTGCACGCCAACTGCGACTCCGCGACATGGGCGGCATCATCGTCATCGACTTCATAGACATGAACAAGGCGGAGCACCGCCAGAAACTCTTCGAACACATGCGCGAGGTGATGTCCAACGACCGCGCCCGCCACAACATCCTTCCCCTCAGTAAGTTCGGGCTTATGCAGATCACACGCCAGCGTGTGCGCCCCGCTCTCGACATCATCACCTCTGAGGAGTGTCCCTCATGCCACGGCAAAGGGGAGGTCCAGCCATCGCTCCTGTTCACTGACACCCTGCGCGAGAAACTCGACTATCTCGTCAATACCCTCGGTGTCCGCGGTTTCACTCTCTACGTCCACCCCTACGTGGCCGCTTATCTCAACAAGGGACTCATCTCTCTCTACCGCCGCTGGCAGTGGGAACTGGGATTCTGCTTCAAGATCCTCCCTGATGAGTCGCTCGCATATCTCCAATACCGCATCCTCGACTCCGGCCGAAACGAGATTGACCTCAAGGAAGAGAAAGACATCGCATCTTCCGCCTCTAAACAAAAAACGCGAACCAAGAACCAGAACAAGGAAGAATAGCCTTCCTAAAGATGCCACCAAGCATCCGTCACCCTACACAGACCCGGAGCCTGACTGAGGACTCCGGGTCTGATTTCCTTCAGATTTCAGACAGAGCCTTGGAGAGTTGGTCAGGACACGACGTTGACTTCGAGCCACAGCATATGCCGGCCAGACGCTCCCTCACATCCTCTGGACGCATCCCCTTGACCAGCGCACAGATACCCTGAAGGTTACCATTGCAGCCACCCTGCACCTTAACCTCCTGAACCACGCCATCCTCAATATCTATCTCCATAAGCCGAGAGCAAACTCCCTGAGGGACATAAGTAATCTTCATATTCGTTTTGTTATTTTTGGCGCAAATATACAAACTTTTCCGTTGATATTCATTATTTTTGCGACACACTGACAGCAACAGAATGATTGACATCAACGTCCACGTCGGCACCTGCGGTGACCTCTACTATCCTCCCGGCTTCGTCAGCAATCTGATGGAGAGCCTGGAAGCGGAAGCCTATGCCCTATCCTCTCTGAGCATGGCTCATGGACTCATCTCACTTGGAATCGACGAGATGCGCTGGGCCTCATCCCACGATTTCAAAGCCCTCCCCATCCTCAGCATCCCTGACCCGGTCACACCCGGTCAACTGGGGCAACTCACATCATGCGGCATCCGCTGGCGCGGCGTCATGCTTACCCTCAATCGAGCCTCATCACCTCTTCAACACACTCTGAACGCCATCAGGATGAGCGAGTTATATGGTGTACCGCTGATATTGCGCTCAGACGGCACGACTATCAATACCCCCTCTATCCTCTCTCTGATTGAATCTCACCCTGGCGTGGACTTTATCCTCTCCGGGCCAGCCTCCTATCAAGAAATCTCCGCCATAATCCTCTCACACAGCAACATCAACCTCGACACATCACACCTCCCGCTTGATACCCTCTCACACCTTGTCTCTCAAGGATTAAGCCACCGTCTGCTATGGGGCTCAGGCCTATGTGCAAGCGCATGCTGCCATGACGCCGAAGGCATGATAGACACTGTCGAGGAGAGCCTCGACTTCCTCCGCGAGCAATCATCAGCCCACGATTTCCGCCTCATCACCCGCTACAACGCCATCCGCCTCTTCAAGATTGAAGTTTAGCCTCTATAATCTGGTGAATACCTTCGGCCGTCCGCGCAAGGTCTGAGCCAAAATCAGCGAAAGTCACCGGCCGGTGAACCGTGAGGGTTATCTTCCCCGGCAGTGGAAGCAGCCGCCAACGGGGCATCACCTTGAAAGCGCCATCAATGGTCAGCGGCACAATGGGAAGGTCAAACTCCTGAGCCAGTTTGAAAGCCCCGCGCTTGAACGGACGCATCTTACCGTCCCATGTCCTAGCACCCTCCGGAAAAATCACCAGCGACATCCCGTGGCCCAACACATCCTCAGCCCTCTCCATAGTTCTCCTTGTGGCCGATGGCGATGAATTATCAACAAAAATCTGCTTGGCCCACGCGCATGCCCACCCCACAAACGGAATCCGCCTCAGGCTCGCCTTCATCATCCATCTGAAATTATGTCCCAGATAGCCATAGACCGTGAAGATGTCATACGCGCTCTGATGGTTGGCCACAAACACATAGCTCCTCCCCTTGTCTATCTCAGCCTCTCTTACCACATTGACCTTCACAAAGTTAAGCCAGCAGAACAATCTTGACCACGGAATCTCAGGATAATATCCCCACCACAGGCCGCCCCCACAGGCCGAGCCTATGACAGTCACTATGGCCGTCAAAATCGTGGCCACAATTATTATTGGGCACATTATCAAAACCTGATAGATACGGAAAAGAATGACCATCATATGATACGAGTGTTTGTGATGCCACAAATTTACAACATATTTTTAAAATCATTACGGAAATTTTTCTTTAAATTTGTATAGCACGTAGAATTGCATTAACTTTGCAAAGCGTTTCACCCCTTCCGGGGGACGCATTATAGGTACACAAATCAACGATAACAAATTTCCAAAATTCTAAATAATTTTAATTCACCATCAACTACTATGTGGTTAACATGCTCATCTATAGGACGCAAACTTGTGATGGCAATCACAGGCATTTGCCTTGTCCTATTTGTCACGTTTCACTGTCTGATGAACGCAGTGGCTATCTTCTGGCCTTGTGGCTATAACGCTGTCTGCGAGTTCCTCGGAGCCAACTGGTATGCCCTCATCGCCACCGTCGGACTCGCCGCCCTCGTCGTCATCCACATCGTCTATGCGACATGGCTCACAGTCCAGAACCGCCGCGCGCGCGGCAACGACCGTTATGAGGTCAAGTCAGTACCCCCCGGCGTCGAATGGTCTTCACAGAACATGCTCATCCTCGGTCTCGTTGTCCTCGCATTCCTTGTTGTCCACATGATTCAGTTCTGGGCCAAGATGCAGCTCGCCGAGATCCTTCACTGCGACTACGTCTACAACGGCCAGCCCGTCAATCCCGCTGCCGGAACTCTCTTCCTTCACATAGCATTCTCCCAAATCTGGACACCAATCGTCTATATCATAGGCTTCGTGGCCCTCTGGTTCCACATGAACCATGGCTTCTGGTCAATGATGCAGAGCGTGGGCTGGGACAACGACATCTGGATCAAGCGCCTCAAGTGCATCGGATGCTGGTGGACATCCATCGTCGTGGCTCTCTTCATCGCCGAGGCTGTTGTATTCACCGTAAGAGCCCACACTACCGACTTCAACTCTGTGGCTGCATGCTACTACAACCAGGAAGCCATCTGCGGCGCTGAAGGCGTCTGCACCGAAGTCCCCTGCGAAGGCACTCCCTGCACCAACTCACTCCCCTGCGTCAACGCCGGATGTGTCAACCCTGAGTGCCCCACTAACAATTGAATCCTCCCCTAATTCATAATCACCCACATCACACCATCTTAAGATATGGCAGACATAAAGAATCTCGAGGGGATGATTGATTCAACCCCCATCATGAAGGATTATGCCGACATCGAATCCTCGAAACTCCCTGAATTTCAGATAGACTCTAAGATTCCTGAAGGCCCCCTCGCTCAGAAGTGGACCAACTACAAGGCCCATCAGAAACTCGTCAACCCCGCCAACAAGCGCAATCTCGACATCATAGTGGTCGGCACAGGTCTCGCCGGAGCCTCTGCAGCCTCAACCCTCGCCGAACTCGGCTTCAACGTCTGGAACTTCTGCATCCAGGACTCACCACGCCGCGCTCACTCAATCGCAGCACAGGGTGGCATCAACGCCGCAAAGGACTATCAGAACGACGGCGACTCCGTTTATCGACTCTTCTACGACACAATCAAGGGTGGTGACTTCCGCTCACGCGAGGCCAACGTCTATCGCCTCGCCGAAGTCTCAAACAACATCATCGACCAGTGTGTCGCCCAGGGTGTCCCCTTCGCCCGCGAATACGGCGGCCTCCTCGCCAACCGCTCCTTCGGCGGCGCCCAGGTTTCACGCACATTCTATGCCAAGGGCCAGACAGGCCAGCAGCTCCTCCTCGGTGCCTACTCATCGCTCAACCGCCAGATCAACAAGGGCCAGGTACGCTCATTCAACCGCCGCGAGATGATGGACATCGTCCTCATCGACGGCCGCGCACGCGGCATCATCGTCCGCAACCTAATCACCGGCGAGCTCGAGCGCTATGCCGCCCACGCCGTCGTCCTTGCCACCGGCGGCTATGGCCGCGCATTCTTCCTCTCGACCAACGCCATGGGCTGCAACGGCTCTGCCGCCGTCCAGGCTTTCAAGAAGGGTGCCTACCTCGCCAACCTCGCCTTCACACAGATCCACCCCACATGTATCCCCGTCCACGGCGAAGACCAGTCCAAGCTCACACTCATGTCTGAGTCACTCCGAAACGACGGCCGCATCTGGGTCCCCAAGAAGAAAGAGGACGCCGAGGCTATCCGCGCAGGCAAGAAGAAACCCACCGACATCCCCGATGAGGACCGCGACTTCTATCTTGAGCGCCGCTATCCCGCATTCGGCAACCTTTGCCCCCGCGACATCGCCAGCCGTGCCGCAAAGGAAAGATGCGACGCCGGTTATGGTGTCGGGACAGGCAACGCCGTATACCTCGACTTCAAATACGCCATCGACCGCCTTGGCGAGAACGTCGTGCGCGACCGCTACGGCAACCTCTTCGACATGTATCAGATGATCTCTGACGACAACCCCTACGAGACACCCATGATGATCTTCCCCGCCTCTCACTACACCATGGGCGGCATCTGGGTAGACTACGAGCTCCAGACATCTGTCCCCGGCCTCTTCGCAATAGGCGAGTGCAACTTCTCAGACCACGGCGCAAACCGACTCGGTGCCTCAGCCCTCATGCAGGGTCTTGCTGACGGATACTTCGTCATCCCTTACACCATGCAGAACTACCTCAGCGACCAGATCAAGGTGCCTCACTTCAAGACCGACACCAAGGAGTTCGACGAGGCTGAGAAGGGTGTCCGCGAACGCATCGCCAAACTCATGGCCATCAAAGGCACAAAGAGTCCCGACCAGATCCATAAGAAACTGGGCCACATCATGTGGGAGCTTGTGGGCATGGGTCGCACTCTCCAGGGCCTCGTCAAGGCCATCGACAAGATCGAGGAAGTCAAGAAGGAATTCTACACCGACCTCCGCATCGTGGGCAGCGCCGATGACCTCAACCAGGAACTCGAGAAGGCACTCCGCCTCGAAGACTTCCTCGTCATCGCCAAGATGATGGCCATCGACGCCCTCAACCGCAACGAGAGCTGCGGCGCACACTTCCGCGAGGAATACCAGCTCGCCGACGGCGAGGCCGCCCGAAACGACAAGGACTACATGTACGTCTCCTGCTGGAAATACACCGGCGACAACGAGAAACCCGTACTCCTCAAGGAGCCCCTCAACTACACCGAGATCAAGGTTCAGACCCGCAACTATAAGTCATAAACCCCACTCCTACACACCACATTCTAAACAGAAAAATCAGACAATGGAACACAATATAAACGTAAACCTCAAGATTTGGCGTCAGCGTGGTCCCAAGGAGCCCGGGGCGTTCCAGAACTATCGCGTGGAGAATGTCTCCACTGGCAGTTCATTCCTCGAGATGCTCGACATGCTCAACCAGCAGCTCGTCGAGAAAGGCGAGGAGCCCGTAGCCTTCGACAGCGACTGCCGCGAGGGCATCTGCGGCATGTGCTCGCTCTACATCAACGGCCATCCCCACGGCCCCGTGC
>JAMPAK010000001.1:1505078-1596266 GCA_023667285.1 Muribaculaceae bacterium | reverse complement strand
GTGTCAAGGTGCTGTTTTGGTTAGCCCCCCCCACGGACATTTGCGAGTGTCCCAAAAATATGCATAGGTTGTGAGTAATCAGCGGATAATCAATCCATCCTAGAGACATCCGGCTTATAGACAAAAAAAGGAGATAACTTCCCAGTCATCTCCTCCGTAACCTAACTTTTCTTAGTATTTGTCTTGATGTTAAAACCACACGCGTTTTAACTATTGCAAAATTACTAATAAATTTGAAATTTACCCCCCCCCCGATTGTTAAAAATAATTAAAATCAATCCTTTGGTTTGAGGATTTTCGTAAGTTCCTCCATCCCGGCTGATGCGGTCTTGGGGATGACGGTGACTGAGGCCGGGACCGGAGCCGGACGCGGGTCGATGTAAAAGACTGGAACTCCGGGTCGGACATAGTGGAGCAGGGAGGCAGCCGGATAGACGGCGAGCGACGTCCCTATGACCACGAAGATGTCTGCCTCGGAAGCCCACTCGATGGCTCGCTCTATGTTGGGAACAGCCTCTTGGAAGAATACTATATGCGGCCTGACAGGGTCGCCATACTTGTCGCGTGTCTCGGTTGAGGTTTCGAGATGCTCCTCGTCCAGTGTATAGACACGCTCGGGATGAGGGATGGAACGTACCTTCATCAACTCGCCGTGAAGATGCAGGATGTTGTTCGACCCGGCTTTCTCATGGAGGTTGTCGACGTTCTGAGTTATCACATACACGTCATACCATTTCTCGAGTTCCTTAAGCGCGAGATGAGCGGCGTTGGGGCTGGCGGTGATGAGCTGACGGCGGCGCTCGTTATAGAATTTGTGAATGAGTGCCGGATTTCTGGCAAAACCCTCGGCAGAGGCTACATCCATCACAGGATAGTTTTCCCAGAGCCCGCCGGCATCGCGGAAAGTGGTGATGCCGCTCTCGGCGCTTATGCCCGCGCCGGTCGAGATGACTAGTTTCTTTCTCATAGTCGTTTTTGTTTGAAGAAGGTTTGTATGAGTGATGCGCATTGGTCTGAGAGAACCCCTGAGGTGACCGTGGCTCGAGGATGGAACGGGGATATCTCCCTGGTAAAACGCCTGTAGCCGCGTTTTGGATCGGACGCGCCATACACGATGCGGCTGATCTGTGCCCACCCGATGGCTCCGGCACACATCAGGCATGGCTCTACTGTGACATAGAGGGTGCAGCCGGAGAGATACTTGCCCCCTATGGTCAGGGCTGCCGCGGTTATCGCCTGCATCTCAGCGTGGGCCGATATGTCTGTCAAAGCCTCTGTGAGATTGTGGCCGCGGCCGATCACACGTCCTTTCGGAGAGACGATGACTGCTCCGATTGGCACCTCACCAGCGTCGAAGGCCTGCTCGGCCTCGATGAGTGCTAGAGACATGTATCTTTCATCGGCAGGGAGTCCGGGAGTATCCATGTGTCAGTCTTATGATTCTTTCATCTGGGGAAGATGCCAATCGTAGTGGAGAGCGCCCCAGCGCAATATTAGGATGGTAAGAGCGCAAAATCCTTCGCAGAGGAGCGGTGAGCCGCCGAAGACCTCCGTGATCCAGTAGACCAGACCTCCGGCAAGACAGGCTGTGGCATATATGTCCTTGCGGAAGAACAATGGCTCCTCATTGATCAGCACATCCCTGAGTATTCCTCCAAAAGAGCCTGTCACCATGCCCATCACGATTGCCACCCACATGGGATAGCCATAGATGAGGCTCTTCTCCACGCCAGTGATGACAAACAACGCCAGGCCTATGGCATCAAACATGAACAACGACCTCGACGAGGAGGTGAGCACACGCTTGAACAGACACACAATCAGGAATCCAAGACCTGTGACGGCCAGATACATCCACGATGACATCCAGAACACCGGAGCCTCCAGCAGGATGTCGCGGATGGTGCCTCCTCCAATAGCCGTGATGACACCGATGGTATATGCCCCGAACCAGTCAAACCGCTTGCGGGCGGCCAGACGGATGCCGCTGACGGCAAAGGCGAGTGTGCCAAGCACCTCGATGATGAAGTAAATCAGTTCGCTCTCTGTCACTTTCTCTGACCGGGCACCGACCAGCGGCGCAGGTATTTACGGATTGCACTCATGGTCTTCTCTCCTGTGAACGGAGGCGTGATGGCCGCCTGCAGGATGTCTCGGAGTTTGGAGGGCTTGTCGCGGTCATTGATCTGAGCCGGGTCCTCAGCGGCCTCACTGTGATAAACCTTCACCTCCTGCTCGCCGGTGATGACGGCAAGGGCATTTTCTGCAAGCGATTTAAGCTCATCCTCGCCCGGATATACGAATATAGGTGCGATGAACGATATATGCTCGGCCATGAAATCTGTGATGCGGCGGCTCTGAGCCATGCCGCCGGTGAGGAGGATGGCATCAATGTCACCCTTGAGGGCTGTCGCCATGGCTCCAATCTCCTTGCAGACAGTGTAGATCATGGCGCGCAGCACGAGTGTGGCGTGGAGGTCGCCGTTGTCAATGCGGTCAAGCACCTCGGGGACTGAGGTTATGCCGAGATGTGCCATCATTCCTCCCTTGCCATGCACCATCTTTATAAGTTCCTCCTCCGTGTATTTGCCGGAGAAACAGAGCCTGACCAGAGGACCGGGAGGGAGTGAACCGGACCGCTCGGGCGAGAATGGCCCACAGCCGTCCAGTGCATTTGTGGTGTCGATGACACGTCCCTTTCGATGAGCGCTCACAGTGATCCCTCCACCCATATGGCAGACGATGAGGTTGAGGTTGTCGTAGTCGTGGCCTGTCTCTTTTGCATACCGACGGGCGATGGCCTTCTGGTTGAGGGCATGGAAGATTGACTCGCGCGGCAGTTCGGGGACTCCGCTGAGGCGCGCATAGGGAATCATCTCATCCACCACCACCGGATCGGCGATATAGGCTTTTACGCCAAGGCCGTTGGCAATGTCGCGCGCAATGAGTCCTCCGAGGTTTGAGGCATGCTGCATGCGCGCATGGATGAGGTCGCGCTCCAGTTCATCGTTCACCTCATAAGTCCCGCTCTCCACGGGGCAGATTATCCCTCCGCGCCCAATCACGGCTGAGAGTGAGCTCATGGGAATTCCCTTCTCATTGAGCGCCTTCTCAATCAGACCCTTGCGCCAAGAGAATTGTGAGGGGATGCTGTCAAAGTTGGCCAGTTCCTCGGGGGAATGGTGTAGGGAGACTGTAAAAATCGGCTCAGTGTCGTCATATACGGCTATCTTCGTAGATGTTGAGCCGGGATTTATGGCAAGGATTCTGTTCATGCATTCAGACAGGCTAAGGCGATGGAATATAGTTTGGTGAGAGGGGTGTCTCCGCGAGAGGTCAACACGCATGGCACTCTTGTGCCTACGACCATTGCGGCCACCTCTGCACCTGCCAGATGTGTGGCTGCTTTGAAGAAGACATTCCCGCTCTCAATGTTGGGGAACAAGAGGCAGTCAGCGTCGCCGGCTACACGCGAGCCTTTCACTCCCTTCTCCTGAGCCACCTCAGGCCAGAGCGCCACATCGAGCGACAGAGGCCCGTCGGCCTCTATTCTTCCCAGTTGGCCGCGGTCTGCCATCTTGGCGAGCACAGCGGCCTCTGATGATGATGTGACCTGGGGCAACACCTGCTCCGATGGGGCGATGAAGGCCACCTTAGGTATCTCAATCCCCAGTGAGCGTGCTGTAGTGGCGAGATAGCCTGTTATCTTGACCTTCTGTTTGAAATCAGGCTGAGGAATCACCGCCACATCTCCGACACAGAGGAGCTTCCCGCGCCCTGACAGTTCAAACACCGAGACATGGCTCAGCAGGCCTCCCTGAGGGAACAGACCGGCCTCCTTGTCGAGGATGCCGCGCATGTATTTGTCGGTGCTCACCAGACCCTTCATCAGCACATCGGCTTTGCCCGAAGCGACATCGGCAACGGCAGCGCGCACACAGGCCACATCCCCCTTTATGTCGATGATCTCCATCCCCTCAGTGTCAATGCTTTCTTCCTCGCAGACGGAGAGGATTACGGATTTATCTCCATAGATTACGGGTGTGACAATCCCTTGACGAGCAGCATCGCTGACTGCGCGGAGCGTGTGGGAGTCCTGGCCGTAGGCCACGGCCAGACGGCGTGGCCCACGGCTCCGGGCTTCTTCTATAAGTTGGTTAAGTGATTTCAGCATGATATCGGTTTTTTGGTATTAGAGCAGGTGGAGAGGAGAGAGTGGATGTCAATCGTTGACAATGAGAAGGTAGTAGTTCTTCTTGCCTCTCTGGACAAGGATGTATTTATCAGCGATGAGCATCGTGGGTGAGATGGCCATATAGGGGTCTGCGATCTTCTCCTTGTTGACAGAGACACCGCCACCTTGCACAAGCTTACGCATCTCGCCCTTCGAGGCAAAGACCGGGGCGACATCGGTGAGGAGGTCTGCAAGTTTCATCCCCTCGTCGATGGCTGTGCGCGGGATGGAGTATTGCGGCACTCCCTCCATGACAGCAAGGAGCGTGGCCTCGTCTATCTTGCGCAGAGTGTCGCCGGCCTTGTTGCTGAAGAGTATCTGCGATGCCTCCACTGCCATCTGATAGTCTTCCTCAGAGTGCACCATGGTGGTGATCTCTTTGGCCAGACGCTTCTGCAGCGGACGCTGTCCGGGGTCTTCGGCCTGGGCCTTGACGAGTTCCTCAATCTCCTCGCGTGTGAGCGATGTGAAGATCTTTATATATTTCTCGGCATCAGCGTCTGAGACATTGAGCCAGAACTGATAGAACTTGTAGGGGGATGTATATCGCGGGTCGAGCCACACGTTGCCGCTCTCGGTCTTGCCAAACTTGCCGCCGTCTGCCTTGGTGATGAGAGGGCAGGTGAGGGCATATGCTTCGCCGCCGAGTGTGCGGCGGATAAGTTCAGTGCCGGTTGTGATGTTGCCCCACTGGTCGGAGCCGCCGAGCTGAAGGCGACACCCTTTCTCCTTGTAGAGATGCAGGAAGTCGTAACCCTGGCAAAGCTGATATGAGAACTCTGTGAACGACATGCCCTGCTGTGACTCACCGCTGAGGCGCTTCTTCACGGAGTCCTTGGCCATCATGTAGTTGACGGTGATATGCTTGCCCACATCGCGGATGAAGTCGAGAAATGAGAATTCTTTCATCCAGTCGTAGTTGTTGACCATCTCGGCTGCGTTGGGGGCGTCTGAGTCAAAGTCAAGAAACTTTGAGAGCTGTTTCTTGATTGCCTCCTGGTTGTGGCGCAGGGTCTCCTCGCTGAGGAGCTTGCGCTCCTGGCTTTTCATGGAGGGGTCGCCTATCATGCCTGTGGCACCTCCCACGAGGGCTATGGGCTTGTGGCCCGCGCGCTGGAAGTGCTTGAGCATCATCACTCCCACGAGGTGGCCTATATGGAGAGAGTCAGCCGTAGGGTCGATGCCCAGGTAGGCCACTGTCATTTCTTTCTTGAGTTGTTCGTCTGTTCCGGGCATCATCTGGTGGATCATGCCGCGCCAGGTAAGTTCTTCAATGAAGTCCATCGGGATTATATCGTATGTTTTTGTAGTTTTCTATGTTTTCAATCTCATCCCCGCTTATCCCAGCCGTGAGAGAGCGTTGGATATACGGGCCATGGCCTCGCGGATATTGTCGTCGGAGGTGGCATAACTGAGCCTTATGTAGCCATCCATGCCGAAGGCTGCGCCGTCGACGGTTGCCACATGTCCCTCCTCGAGCAGATACATGGCCAGGTCGGCTGACGAGGCTATCTTTCGGCCCTCGGGGGTCGACTTGCCTATATATGCACTCACTTCAGGGAATAGATAGAAGGCTCCCTGAGGCAGGTTGACTTTCAGCCCGGGGATGGCTGACGCGAGCTCCACGACAAGGTCGCGGCGCCTGCGGAAAGCCTCGTTCATCTCTTCGACACATTCCTGCGGGCCAGTATATGCTGCCTCGGCTGCTTTCTGGGCAATGGAGGATGCGTTGGATGTGTATTGGCCCTGGAGTTTGGTGACGGCCTTGGCGAGCCAGAGAGGAGCGGCGCAGTAGCCTATGCGCCATCCTGTCATGGCATAAGCCTTGGAGACGCCGTTAATGATGACTGTGCGGTCTGCTGTCTCGGCAAATGAGCCCAGCGATGTGAAGGAGCCGGTAAAGTTGATGTGCTCGTAGATCTCATCGGCCAGGATGATGATGTCGGGATGTTTGACAAGGACATTGACCAGCCCTTGGAGCTCGTCGTGAGAGTAGACGCTCCCGGTGGGGTTTGAGGGGGAGCATATGAGAATCATGCGTGTCCTTAGGGTGATGGCCTCCTCGAGTTGTGCGGGGGTTATCTTGAAGTCCTGCGAGATGTCTGCGTTGACGGCCACCGGGATGCCTCCGGCGAGTTTCACCATCTCTACATAGCTTACCCATGCCGGCATCGGGATTATCACCTCATCACCGGGATTGATGGTGGCTAGGATGACGTTGCAGAGAGCCTGCTTGGCGCCGTTGGAGACCACAATCTGCTCAGGAGTGAAGACCACTCCGTTCTCGCGCGAGAGTTTATCGCTCACGGCTTTGCGCAGCGACATATATCCGGCCACGGGGGTATAGAAGGTAAAATTCTCGTTGATAGCCTCCTTGGCCGCCTCCTTGATGTGACGGGGGGTCTCAAAGTCAGGCTCGCCCACTGAGAGATTGATAACATCCACGCCCTGAGCCTTGAGCTCATTGCTTTTCTGTGACATGGCCAGTGTGGCCGACGGCGCGAGTGTCTGCACCCGCTCAGATACATGGGTAGTCATAGTCATCTATATATGCATATTTTTCTGCAAAAATACGCAAAATATATGAGACGGACAAAAAAGAGAGTCAACGAGAGTGGGGAGACGAGACTGGAATTTTCACCGGCTCACTCTCCCCATTCTCTTGTCTTATGCATGGACTGTCAATATGAAGCAGGCTCCTTTGACGGATGCATCGATTGTCAGTGAGCCGCCCATCTTCTCGGCCCTGAGGGCGCAGATGGGGAGCCCAAGGCCGTCGCCGTCTGAGATGTCGCGTGAGGCATTGAACGCCTTGAACAGGTTCTCACGCTCATTCTCCGGGATGCCGGGGCCTGAGTCGGTGACTATGAACTGGCTGGTCGTGGCTGATCGCTTTTTGCACGACAGGGTTATGCGGCCCCCCTCGGGGGTAAACTTGACAGCATTGTCTATGAGGTGCTCCAGGATCTTTCTCACCTCCGTCGGGTTGATGAGGGCATATCCTTTGGCACCATCTATATGGATGGTCGCTCCCCGTTTCAGAAGAGATCTGAACTCTGATACTATTGAGTCGCAAAACGGCTCCAGGGCCACCTGCTCAAACCCTTCCTTCTCCTTGACCGGAGCAGCGTCAACCTCAGAAAACTCCTCGACTTTCTTCACATAGTCTTTGATCTCGCGGACGGCCGGATTATCAGGGTCAAGTTTGCCCAGGGCCGGGGCGATGGTCGATGACATGTTCTGCATCATGGCGCTCTTCTCGGCTGTCCTGCGGTCGGCCTCCTCAGCCTCCTTCTTAATGCGTTGGTTCTTGGCGCGTATGCGCTGATAGAAATAAGTGCCTACAGCCAGACATCCCAGTGCCACGACAAAAAGGGCTATGAAGATTGTCATGAGCGATGTGCGCGTCATGATGGTGTGGTTCTTGCCTGCTATGATTGTGTCAGCCTCGGCCACTTCTTGCTTTGCCTTGGCTATGGCCGATGCCTCATTGGCAGCCTCAATGGAGTCAGACCATTTGATGTATTGCTCGTAAGTACGGTCGACAAGCACCGCATCATTGGCCGACACGGCCTTGTTGATAAGTTCCCTATATGCCTTGTCGGCTGCGGCATAGTCGTTAGAGGTCTCAAACTGCTTGATCAATCGGGCAATGCATTGGTCTCCCTGCTTGGGGCGATTGGTGCCGTAATAGAACTTTGCTTCCGTGAAGAGCATGTCGGTGGCCATATCCTTCGAGCCTGAACTGCGGGCATATCCGGCCATCTTCCTGAGCCATGCCTCGGCCTGCCCGGTATTGTTCATCTTGTCATAAAGGTCGAAGCGGGCCTTGGCCGTATAGAAGTAGGGCAGGGGGAGTGAGTCGGCCTTTATCCCTCTCTCACTCATTATTTTCTCAAATCCGGAGAGGAGTTTGAAGGCTCCGTCATAATTCTTGGCCTCGGCACAAATCATGGATGCGGCCGCCGCAGACTTTGCCGCCGGCAGATACTGGCGCGAGGCTACCTGCGAGTTGTATGCCTTGATGTAACGGTTGAAGTCGGCCTGCGAGTCGGCCATGGCAACAGTCGCTGTCAGGAATGCCATAATGGCTATACAAATCAATCGTCTCATAATCATTAGTTTTAAACGTGGTTATCATTTCAACACATATCCCCCCTCGAAAGTTGAATGTTTTTCCCTTCATTAAGAATGAAAGATATAATAAATTGCACGGCTCTTCCATTTGCCTTAACTGCTCTATGCTTATGCTTTTTATTAACATGCTTTTAATGGGTGTCTTCAAACATTCTTTTGCTGTTATAGGTTTTACATTTAAAGTAAAATCATGGAATATGATTGTTATAATTATGACTAAGACGGATCAATTCATAAATGATGACGCATATGACATTTCCGTTTGAATGGAGTACATCGGTGATATGTACCACGATTGTGACGCTTCTGTTGCTGACGGTATTGTTGGTGTGGTTTACAGTAAAATATTTTATTGCAAAGCCTTTTTCTATGTTGACATATAACTTGTTAGGTGTAGTAATAGTGATTTTTTGTGCAATTTGTCTGATCCGCGGTGTTCCGTTGTCAATGACGGTTAGTCGGCAGGGAATAAAAGTAAAAGAAATTTTCACATCGGTTGTTATCCCAGTGGAAAGCATCGTAAGTTTAAAGGTCATTTCTTACTCAGACCTTGGTGAGGTGACCAGAGAAAACGGCAGCGGCGGTTTTGGCGGATATACAGGTCTTTTCAAGAGCCCGATCATTGGGGACTATGAGTCAATAATCACTGACAAATCACAGCCATTGCTTCTCATTGAGACAAAATCAAGTAAATATGTCATTGGAACATCTCGACCTGATGCCGTAAAAGAAGCCTTGGGAAGATGACTGTCTGTCAAGCGCTGATGAGTTTTGATTGTTGGGATTTGGAAAATTATGTGTAATTTTGTACCGGAAAACAACAATCAACACAATTCATAATGGCTAAGAAAGCATTGTTAATGATTCTGGATGGCTGGGGATTAGGCAACCACTCGAAGGGTGATGCCATCTACAGCACTCCCACCCCCTATTGGGACTCTCTTGTGAAGACATATCCCCACAGTCAGCTTCAGGCTTCGGGCGAGAATGTAGGGCTTCCGGATGGACAGATGGGCAACTCTGAGGTGGGTCACCTCAACATTGGTGCCGGCCGTGTGGTGTATCAGGACCTTGTCAAAATCAACAAAGCGTGTGCCGACGGCTCGATCCTCAAGAATCCTGAGATCATCAATGCCTTCACCTATGCCCGCGACAACGGCAAAGCCATACATTTCATGGGCCTCACGAGTGATGGGGGCGTCCACTCATCGCTTGACCATCTCTATGCCCTGTGCGATATCGCTAAGGAATATGGACTTGAAAAGGTGTATATCCACTGTTTCATGGATGGCCGCGACACTGACCCACACTCAGGCAAGGGTTTCATTGAGGCCCTTGGAGACCATTGCGACAAGAGCGCAGGCAAGATAGCTTCAATCATAGGCCGATATTACGCCATGGACCGCGACAAGCGCTGGGAGCGCGTGAAGGTGGCCTATGACATGCTTGTGAACGGCGATGGAAAGAAGGCCTCCGACATGCCTGCCGCTGTCCAGGAGAGTTATGATGAGGGTGTGACCGATGAGTTCATCAAGCCCATTGTCAACGACGCTGTCGATGGAACCATCAAGGAAGGGGACGCAGTAATCTTCTTCAACTACCGCAACGACCGCGCAAAGGAACTCACCATAGCCCTGACTCAGCACGACATCCCCGAGGCAGGGATGAAGGTGGTACCCGGACTGCAGTATTACTGCATGACCCCCTATGACGCATCGTTCACCGGCGTGCATATCCTCTTCCCGAAGGAGAATGTCGAGAACACCCTGGGCGAGTATCTCTCAAGCCTCGACAAGGAGCAGCTCCACATAGCCGAGACTGAGAAGTATGCCCACGTCACCTTCTTCTTCAACGGCGGCCGCGAGGCTCCCTATGAGGGTGAGGAGCGCATCCTCGTCGCCTCTCCCAAGGTGGCCACCTACGACCTCAAGCCTGAGATGAGCGCCTATGAGGTCAAGGACAAACTTGTCGAGGCAATCAAAAAGGAGAAATATGACTTCATCGTGGTCAACTATGCCAACGGCGACATGGTGGGCCACACGGGGGTCTACGACGCCATCTGCAAGGCAGTCAAGGCTGTGGATGAGTGTGTCCGTGACACCGTCGAGGCTGCCAAGTCTGCCGGATATGAGGTGATTATCATCGCAGACCACGGCAATGCCGACAACGCCATCAACGCAGACGGGACTCCCAATACAGCCCACTCCCTCAACCCCGTCCCCTGCATCTATGTCACAGACCGCAAGGACGCCACCGTGAGCGACGGCCGTCTGGCTGACGTGGCTCCGACAATACTCAAAATCATGGGCCTTCCCCAGCCCACAGAGATGACCGGCAAGCCCCTCATCTCATAGCCACGGAGGTGTCGTGTGATGACCCATAGCGGAGGGTGTGTCCCTGGATAGAAGGACACACCCTCCGCTTGTAGTGTAGCGCCCTCCCCTCGGAGCGAAGGAAATTTTTACTAAAACTCTAAATGAGTGTAAGGAAAAGTGAACGAAATTGAAGAAAAATTTCTATATTTGCAGTGTGAAAACCTGTCTCCGGGGGCATTGTGCGCCGACCGGAGGTCTAATTGGTTGTGACACAGCGAAACACATCCGGAAAATTGTTTCAAACTATATATGATAGCTTTAGAAATTCAAAATGTCACCCTCGCCGTCACGGCGCTTATCACGGGCATCGCTCTCGTGGCAGCCGCGCTGGTGATTGCGAAGTTGATCTCGCCGAGTTCCTACAATCCGCAGAAGGGAGAAGCCTATGAGTGCGGCATCCCCACACGCGGAGAGTCGATGGCACGTTTCAAGGTGGGCTACTACCTCTTTGCCATCCTCTTCCTTATGTTTGATGTCGAGACTGTATTCCTTTATCCCTGGGCCGTTAGGGTCAAGGAGATAGGTGCACAGGGACTGACAGCCATCGCAGTGTTTTTCGCAATCATAGTGCTGGGCCTTGTCTATGCCTGGCGGAAAGGAGCGCTCGAATGGAAATAACTACAAAGGGCATGCCCTATGAGGCATGGAAGGACAACGAGTATATAGAGAAACTTGTCAAGGAACTGCAGGACAACGGCACAAACGTTGTCGTCGGCTCGCTTGACCAACTCATCAACTGGGGGCGGTCTAACTCCATCTGGCCCCTCACCTTCGCCACCAGTTGCTGCGGCATTGAATTTGTGTCGCTTGGAGCCGCGCGCTATGACATGGCGCGTTTCGGATGGGAAGTGGCCCGCGCCTCGCCCCGTCAGGCTGACTTCATGATGGTGGCCGGGACCAT
The DNA here is from genome assembly GCA_023667285.1 of Muribaculaceae bacterium. GTDB lineage: Bacteria > Bacteroidota > Bacteroidia > Bacteroidales > Muribaculaceae > Duncaniella. The sequence goes on along the minus strand of JAMPAK010000001.1, from coordinate 1,584,619 downwards.
CGTCCACAGGATGGTGCCCGTGTTCCGTCGTCTATACGACCAGCTTTCCGAACCTAAATATGTGATAGCCTGCGGCAGCTGCGCTATCTCAGGCGGCCCTTTCAAGAAGAGTTATTGTGTGGCCATGGGCATCGAGGACATTGTCCCCGTCGATGTCTTTGTCCCCGGCTGTCCTCCTCGCCCTGAGGCCATGATATATGGAATCATGCAGCTCTCGCGCAAGATTAAGGTGGAGCGCTTCTTCGGAGGTGTCAACCGCAAGCAGAAGCAGGAGGAGTTCCTGGCCGCGCATCCCATAGATGACGATACCGAGCTCGCAGTGAGCACAGTGTCTAATATAGAGAAGTCTGAGGACATCGCACCCTCACAGAACTAACGGCCGACACACATTCTGATCATACCACATACACATTATTATAAAGATAATGGGCAATACACAGGAAACGATTGCAAAACTCTTCCCGGAAGTGACAATAGCCACCGGTAACGCCGGCCTCGAACTGGCCGTGGCCGATAAGGACTGGCACAATGTGGCCTCAGTCCTGTGCCACGACCTGGGATTCGACTTCTTGGTCACCATCGTCGGCATGGACTGGAAAGAGAACGGCATGGGATGTGTCTACTATATGGTGGCCACAGACCGCAACGAGTGTCTCTCTGTCAAGGTGCTTGCCACCGGTGACCGCGAGAAGCCTATGGTCCACTCCGTCTATGACATCTGGGACATAGCAACAATATATGAGCGCGAGGTCTATGACTTCCTCGGCATCATCTTCATCAACAACCCCGACATGCGCCGCCTCTTCCTCAATATCGACTGGAAAGGCTATCCACTGCGCAAGGACTATGACGCCGATCCGGCCCTCAACCCTGTCTCAATCCAGAACGAGCGCCAGACCGACTTCACCGACATGTGGGTGGAAAAGGATGGCAAAGTCGAGAAGGAAGTGCGCCGCATCTTCCAGCCCGATGACTTTGTGGTCAACATTGGCCCGCAGCACCCCGCCACCCACGGTGTGCTCCGCTTCCGCACCGCTGTCGACGGCGAGACAATCAAAAAGATAGATGTTTATCTGGGATATATCCACCGCGGTGTGGAGAAGATATGTGAGGAGGACACCTACCAGCAGACACTCCACTTCATGGACCGTCTCGACTATTTCTCGGCTCAGAATTATCACCATGCCCTCTGCATGCTCTATGAGGAAGCCGCCGGAATCCAGGTGAACAAACGAATCGAGACCATCCGCGTCCTCATGGATGAACTCTCGCGTATAGCGTCACACTGCCTCTTTATCGGCACCTACTGCATGGACCTCGGAGCCACAACGATGCTATTCTATGCTCTCAGAGTGCGCGAGCAGATACTTGACATATTCGAGCGCACATGTGGTGCACGCATGACCTTCAACTACTCCACAATCGGAGGCCTGATGGCCGACCTTCACCCCGACTTCGTCAAGGATGTCCACGCTCTTCTCGATGTGCTTCCCGCCAATATCAAGGAATACAATGCACTCTTCACCGGCAACGTCATCGCACGAGACCGCATGGAGAATGTCGGTGTCCTCTCACGCGACAAGGCCATCTCATGGGCTGTCTCCGGCCCCAACGGCCGAGCATCCGGCTGGGCCTGCGATGTCCGCAAGAACTTCCCCTATGCCGTCTATGACGAGGTCGAGTTCGATGAGATTGTCCTTCAGGAGGGCGACGCCATGGCCCGCTTCAAACTGCGTGTCCTGGAGATGGAGCAGAGTGCCCGCATCATAGCCCAGCTCATCGACAATATCCCCGAAGGTGAGTTCCAGGTGAAGGTCCCAAAGATGCTAAAGATTCCCGCAGGCCATTGGTTCAGGATGGTCGAGGGATGTCGAGGCACATTCGGCCTCTATCTCGAGAGCGATGGCGGGACAATGCCATATCGTCTAAAGATTGCGCCCCCCTGTCTGCCTGCGGCGGCCGTGGTCGACCTTATCACAGAGGGCCAGAAAATCGCCGACCTCATCACCATCGGTGGCTCGATGGACTATATCGTCCCCGACATCGACCGTTGACCCCCTCTGTCCTCCATAAAACATCACAGTCTCAACATTCACACCAATCACCATAAGCGATTATGCAAGACTTATCAGTAGCGACATCATGGTTCCACTCCTTGCTGCTCGGATATATCCCCGAGTGGGCAGCGGTCACTCTCGAGTGTCTGCTCGTGGGCGTGGGGCTGTTGCTCCTCTACGCTCTCCTTGCTCTGTTCTATATTCTATTTGAGCGTAAGGTTTGTGCGGCGTTCCAGTGTCGACTTGGCCCTAACCGTGTAGGCCCCTGGGGTCTGCTCCAAAGCTGTGCCGACATGTTCAAGATTCTCATAAAGGAGCTCATCCACCTCAACCATGTCGACAGGTTCCTCTTTGAGTTGGCTCCTTTCCTGGTCATCATAGCGTCGATGCTTGCCTTTGCAGTCCTCCCGTGGGGCAACGGTCTGGAGATCATTAACTTCAATGTCGGCATCTTCTTCCTTCTCGCTGTCTCGAGCATCGGAGTCCTCGGCATCATGCTGGCCGGATGGTCGTCAAACAACAAGTTCACCCTCATCGGAGCCCTCCGCTCAGGCGCACAGATGGTGAGCTATGAGCTCTCCATGGGACTCTGTGTCGTCACCATGGTAGTCATAGCAGGAACAATGAATGTCCATGACATCTGCATGGCTCAGGAACATCTCTGGTTCATCTTCTCAGGCCATATCCCGGCCATCATCGCCTTTGTCATCTTCATGATAGCAGGCACAGCCGAGACAAATCGCGGTCCCTTTGACCTCCCAGAGGCTGAGAGCGAGCTTACCGCCGGATATCATACAGAGTATTCAGGCATCCACTTCGGATTCTACTACTTGGCTGAGTATCTTAATCTCTTCATCGTCTCAGGTGTTGCGGCGCTTTTGTTCTTCGGAGGCTGGATGCCGCTCCACATCCCCGGATTTGATGCATTCAACAATATCATGGACTATATACCCTCTGTGATATGGTTTCTCGCCAAGGCCGTGGCTCTATCGTTTGTCATCATTTGGTTCAAGTGGACATTCCCCCGTCTGCGCATTGACCAGCTCCTCACCCTCGAGTGGAAATACCTGCTCCCCATCAATCTCTTCAACCTTGTGCTGATGGTGATTGTGGTGACATTCGGTCTTTATCTATAAAGAAATTATCTCTCATATCTCACAATATTACCTTAGATTAATCCCTTCAAAAACAATATTAACCCGATGAGTGAAAAATACGGCAAAATAGCCCAGGTGATCGGCCCGGTGGTCGATGTCATCTTCGAGGGAGACGGTGAGAACGCCGCCATCCCACCCATCTACACTGCCCTCAAGGTGGACCGCGAGGACGGCACCCAGCTCATACTCGAAGTGGAGCAGCACATTGGCGAGCAGACTGTCCGCTGTGTGGCCATGGAGAGTACCGACGGCCTGCAGCGTGGCACACGTGTAGACAACCTCGAGCGTCCCATCGCTGTCCCCACCGGAGACCAGGTGAAGGGCCGCCTTCTCAATGTGCTTGGGAACGCCATCGACCGTCTGCCTGAACTCAAGCGGGAGGACCTGCGCCCCATCCATCAGCCTGCCCCTGAGTTTGAGGACCTCACCATCGGGACTGAGATCCTCTATACCGGCATCAAGGTAATTGACCTTCTCGAGCCATACAGCAAAGGCGGTAAGATCGGTCTCTTCGGTGGTGCCGGTGTGGGCAAGACAGTGCTCATCATGGAGCTCATCAACAATATCGCCAAGGGACATAACGGCTTCTCAGTGTTCACCGGAGTGGGTGAACGCACACGCGAGGGCAACGACCTGCTCCGCGAGATGATTGAGAGCGGTGTCATAAAGTATGGCAAGAAGTTTGAGGAAGGTATGGAGAAAGGCGAGTGGAACCTCGAGGACGTTGACCAGGAGCAACTCTCACAGTCGCAGGCCACACTCGTGTTCGGTCAGATGAACGAGCCCCCGGGCGCACGTCTGCGTGTGGCTCTCTCGGGTCTGACCGTGGCCGAACAGTTCCGTGACCAAGACGGCGGCGGCAAGGATATCCTTCTTTTTATCGACAACATCTTCCGTTTCACACAGGCCGGTTCTGAGGTGTCAGCCCTTCTGGGCCGTATGCCTTCAGCTGTAGGCTATCAGCCCACGCTTGCCTCTGAGATGGGTGCTCTTCAGGAACGCATCACCTCGACCAAGAACGGTTCAATCACATCTGTGCAGGCCATCTATGTCCCCGCCGATGACCTTACAGACCCTGCGCCCGCCACTACATTCAGCTTCCTCGATGCAACGACAGTGCTCTCGCGCAAGATTGCTGAGCTCGGCATCTATCCCGCCGTCGACCCCCTCGAGTCAACCTCACGAATCCTTGACCCTCACATCATTGGCGAGGATCACTATCAGACAGCACAGGCCGTGAAGCAGTTGCTCCAGAAATACAACGAGCTTCAGGATATCATAGCCATCCTCGGTGTAGACGAACTCTCAGACGAGGACAAGCAGGTAGTTGCCCGTGCCCGCCGTGCACAGCGATTCCTCTCGCAGCCTTTCCATGTGGCCGAGCAGTTCACCGGTCTTCCCGGTGTCATGGTGCCTCTCAACGAGACCATCCGCGGCTTCAAGATGATTCTCTCAGGCGAGATGGACGAGTATCCCGAGCAGGCATTCCTCAATGTCGGCACCATCGACGAGGCCATCGAGAAAGGCAAGAAACTCCTTGCCGAAGTGGCTCAATAACCTCAATCCTCAACTAACTCCATAAAGCAGACCAATGACACTCAAGATTATATCGGCTGAGGACATTCTCTTTGAAGGTGAGGTCAAGGCAGTGCATCTGCCAGGAGCCTCAGGCGCCTTCACGGTGCTTCCCGGCCATGCGTCGCTCATCTCAACTCTCACTCCCGGCCAGATACGCTACACTGCCACTGACGGCGAGGAACACTCCACTGACACTGAGGGAGGTGTGGTAGACGTCGATAAGGATGTCGTCTCAGTCTGCATCTATTAATCCCCTCGATATTGACCATGGAGACAATCAAACGAATCTTCACAGCAATCGTCCTCGGGCTTGCAGCCTTGCTGATGCCCGTGGGGGTGTCAGCCTCCATTATGGGGAATGACACTGGCAACGAAACGGGGAAAGAGGCCACTCAGGAGGCTGAGAAAGAGGAAAGCGTCAAGGATATTATCTTTGAACACCTTGGAGATGCTTACGGATGGGAATACCCCTTCAACCACCACAAGCGCATCCCTCTCCCGGTGATCGTCTGGGGGTCTGACGGACTCCACGTCTTTTCATCGGCTCGTGTGACGGACGGCCAGACATGGCGCGACGGCAACACGGAGTTTCGCATTGCCGGCCACCACTCACCCTACAAGGGGAAAGTCGTCGAGATTATCGACGGCAAGGAGGTCAAGCCTATGCTGGACATATCCATCACCAAGAATGTCTGTGCGCTCTTCATAGCCGTGATTATCTGCATATGGTGTATCCTGGATGTGGCCCGTTGGCATAAGACCAAAGGGATGAAGGCTCCGAGGAAAATGACAGGTGCGATCGAGTTCCTGATATTCTTCATCTATGACGGAGTCATCAAGCCCACGCTCAAGGACAAGGCGCCGAAATTCGCCCCCTATCTGCTCACAGCCTTCTTCTTCATCCTCATCATGAACCTGATGGGGCTCATCGTGGTCTTCCCAGGTGGTGCCAACCTTACAGGCAACATCGCCGTGACCCTCGTGATGGCACTGCTGACATTCTTCATCACCAATATATGTGCTACAAAGCATTATTGGAAGGAGATATTCAACCCCGACGTACCCTGGTGGCTCAAATGGCCCATCCCCATCATGCCTGTCATTGAGATATTCGGCATCTTCACTAAACCGGCCGCTTTGACAGTCCGTCTGTTTGCCAACATGATGGGTGGACACATGATAGTCATCGTGCTCACACTGCTCATATTCATCTTTGCCTTTATGGGGCCGGTTGTCACCGGAGCCACTGCCATAGTCTCGGTACTCTTCTCGATATTCATGCTCTGCATCGACGTCCTGGTAAGTTTCATCCAGGCATATGTGTTCACCATGCTCTCCACCCTATTCATAGCCCTCGGGCAGGAGGAGGAGCATCATGAGAAGGAGGAACACAGCGGGCATGAGGAGAAAGCCGACGATGGACATAAGGAAGCCCCCGTGGTCACCCCGGCTCATTGAACCACTCTCAAAACTCTCAACTCAACAGAATAAACAGAACTCTAAAACTAATCACCAATAAAACTACTACAACTATGTTAGCAATGATTTTAGCAGCAATCGAAGGTATCCTCGGTCTCGGCGCCTGCATCGGCGCAGCCATCGCAGCCATCGGCGCAGGTATCGGTATCGGCAAAATCGGCGGCTCAGCCATGGAGGCTATCGCTCGCCAGCCTGAGGCTACCGGCGATATCCGAAGCAACATGATTGTGATTGCAGCCCTCATCGAGGGTGTGGCTCTTTTCGCCGTCATCGTCTGCATCCTTGCAATGTTCGTATAATCCACGGCTCTAAACTCGACTCACTCACCCGTCAGTAAGCTATGGAACTATTCACGCCTGATTTCGGTCTGGTCTTCTGGATGTTCGTGTCCTTTGCCATCCTCTTTGTCATACTGTGGCGATGGGGCTGGCCCGCGATCATGAAAGGAGTCTCTGACCGTGCCGACCTCATCGACAAGGGTGTGGAGTATGCTCAAAATGCCAAAGAACAACTTGACCATGCCCGCGAAGAGGCGGATAGACAGATAGCAGAGGCCCGCCGCCAGCAGGCCGAGACCCTCCGGGAGGCAGAGAAAATGAAGACCCAGATAATCGAGGAGGCACGTGTGGCCGCTCAGTCCGAGGCCAAGAAGGTCATGGACGCTGCCAAGGTCTCCATCGAGCAGGAACGCAAGGCTGCACAGCAGCAATTCCGCAACGAGGTCTCAACCTTTGCCCTCGACATCGCCCAGAAGGTTGTCCGCAACCAGCTCAAGCAGGAGAACGCGCAGAAACAGCTCGTCAACTCCCTGCTCGACGATATGGAGAAACAGAACTAAACCCAACCGAAATCCCATCAACCCCGCTCATCATTCACCCAAATGAATCAAGGCTTAATTCCCGCACGCTACGCCAAGGCTCTCTATGAGTTTGCTACGGAGAGTGGCGACGACAAGAACGTTTTCAGCCTCATGCAGACCCTCACGGCGTCGTTTGCCGCCGAGCCGGGTCTACAGAAGGTCATGGCCAATCCCTTTGTCGCCGCTAAGGAGAAGGTGGCGCTCATCACAACCGCCGCCGGCCCCGATGCCGCCGGGTGCAAGCCTTTTGAACGGTTTCTCGGGCTGCTGGTTGAAAACGGACGCCTCGACATGGTCCGCGAAATCGCCCTCTCATATATCGGCCTTTATCGCCGGGAACATAACATCCGTCTTGTCACTGTCACCTCGGCCGCGCCTCTTGACCCGGCCGAGGAGCAGAGACTCCGTTCACTGGTGCAGTCCCATCTGGGCGACGCAACCATGGAATATCAGACCGCTATCGACCCCGAGCTCATCGGCGGCTTCACGGTCAAGATTGACAATGAGAAACTTGACGCCTCTGTGGCTAACGAACTCAAGCAACTCCGTCTCTCTTTATTAAGCAAATAATCTCCCCCTCACTCACCCACAACCCTTACAATCCTTCTCATCACCAATGATAAACCCAAGCGAGATTTCTCAGGTACTCAGACAGCAACTCGAGAACGTCAACTCAAAGGTATCCTTTGAGGAAACAGGCACCGTCCTGGAGGTGGGCGACGGCGTGGCTCATGTCTATGGCCTCGACAACGTGCGCTCCAACGAACTCGTGGAGTTCGAAAATGGCGTAAAAGGCGTGGCCCTCAACCTTGAAGAGAGCAACGTCGGTGTCATCCTGCTCAACAATGTCAACAAAGTGTCGGAAAACATGTCCGTAAAGCGCACAGGCGAGATCGCTTCAATCCATGTGGGCGAAGGTGTGTTCTCCAGAGTAATCAACGTCTTGGGCGAACCCATTGATGGCCGCGGGCCCATCCAGGGCGACCTCTTCCCGATGCCCCTTGAGCGCAAGGCTCCCGGTGTCATCTTCCGTCAGCCCGTCAAGCAGCCCCTCCAGACAGGTCTGAAGGCCATTGACTCGATGGTGCCCATAGGCCGCGGACAGCGCGAGCTCATCATCGGCGACCGACAGATAGGTAAGACCGCCATCGCCATTGACACCATCATCAACCAGCGTAAGTTCTTTGAAGAGGGCAACCCCGTCTATTGCATCTATGTGGCCATTGGCCAGAAGGCTTCGAGCGTTGCGGCCACAGTAGAGACCCTGCGTCAGCACGGCGCCCTCGACTATACGGTTGTTGTGGCTGCCACCGCCTCAGATTCCGCCTCTATGCGCTACTATGCACCATTTGCGGGTGTGGCCATAGGCGAGTACATCCGAGACACCGGACGCGATGCCCTCATCATCTATGACGACCTCTCAAAACAGGCCGTCGCCTATCGTGAGATCTCACTTATCCTAAAGCGCCCCTCTGGCCGTGAGGCATATCCTGGCGATATCTTCTATCTCCACAGCCGCCTGCTCGAGCGCGCCGCTAAGATTATCGACAACCAGGAGGTGGCTTCTCACATGAACGACCTCCCCGCGTCGATCAAAGACAAGGTGAAGGGTGGTGGCTCCCTTACAGCACTTCCCATCATAGAGACACAGGCCGGCGACGTCTCAGCCTACATCCCCACAAACGTCATCTCTATCACCGACGGTCAGATCTTCCTTGAGACAGCCCTATTTAACCGCGGCATCCGCCCCGCCATCAACGTGGGTATATCCGTGTCGCGTGTGGGTGGCAACGCTCAGATCAAGTCAATGAAGAAGGTGGCCGGTACACTTAAGATTGACCAGGCTCAGTTCCGAGAGCTTGAGTCGTTCACCAAATTCGGCGGCGACATCGACGCCGTCACCGCCCGCGTCATCGACAAGGGCCGCAAGAACGAGCGCCTGCTCATCCAGCCACAGTACTCACCTATGGCCGTAGAGGATGAGGTGGCCGTGATATTCTGTGGCACACGCGGACTTCTCGAAGCCGTGCCTCTCGACAAGGTGGCCGAGTTTGAGAAGAATTTCCTCCAGCTCATGCACGCCAAGCACCCCGACGTGATGGACAGCATCCGCGCGGGCAAACTTGACGACACCATAACCGCAGCCCTCACCGAGGCCGCCGCCGAGGTCGCAGCTGCTTATAAGTAATAACCCATGGCAACACTACGCGAACTCAAGGGACGCATAGGCTCCGTGGCCTCCAGCGAGAAAATCACTGGAGCCATGAAGATGATCTCATCGGCAAAGATGCACCGTGCCGAGGCCGATTTGAGACGCCTTCTCCCTTTCCGCAGACAGATTGAGACAATTATCGGCAATCTGCTCAGTTCTGATGCAGAGTTCACCACCCCTCTCACTGACGAGAGAGAGGTGAAGAAAGCCGGTATCGTGGTCTTCGGCTCGGACGACGGGCTTTGTGGCGGCTACAATATAAACATCTTCAAGGGCCTGCTCCAGAAGATTGCCGCCCTGCGCAACACATATGGCGCCGGGGTCCAGGTAGTGATTATCCCCGTGGGCCGCAAGATGATTAAGGCCTGTGGCAAACTGGTAGCTGACGGAATCGCATGCGAGCCAGCCTCAGGTGTGTCATCTAAGTCGAGCGGGGCAGACGTGAAGCGCTTCTGTACCGACATCCAGCAGAAATTCCTCTCAGGAGAACTCGACAGAGTAGACCTCCTGTACATGAACTTCCAGACAGTCAGCCGCCAGCGCCTCCGCTCAGATGCATTCCTGCCGCTCGACGCCTCCGCTCTCAACTCTGACGGCGTGAAATCCCTCTGCCGTCCATGCATCTTTGAGCCGGATGCCCCCACAATTTTCCGCTCAGTAATCCCCATGTATCTCCTATCGACAATGCAGGAGGTGTTCACCGAGAACCGCGCATCAGAGCAGGCAGCGCGAATCATGGCAATGCAGAGCGCCAACGACAATGCAAAGAACCTCCTCGAGCAGCTGCAGCTTGAATACAACAAGTTGCGCCAGCAGGGAATCACAAACGAGTTGCTCGACATCCTGGGAGGCCAGGTGAACAACTGATAAACCAAATTTTTCAACCTCCAGATATGGGAAGTGTAAAAGAATATTTCTCTAACCTTGCCGGTGGCATAGGCACGCTCCTCAAGGGCATGGCAGTGACCGGCAAGGAGTTTGTCACACCCAAGATTACCGAAGAGTATCCCGACAACCGAGACAACCTCCCTGTGGCTGACCGTTTCCGCGCCGTCCTGTCGCTGAAATATGATGACCAAGGCAACCACAAGTGCATCATGTGTGGCACATGTGAACGAGTGTGTCCCAACGGCACTATCACCCTCAAGGGACGCACAGTAGAGACTTGGGACGGAAAGAAGAAAAAGAAACTCGACAAGTATATCTACGACCTGGGTTCCTGTACCTTCTGCCAGTTGTGTGTGGTCAACTGCCCCACCGACGCCCTCGAGTTCAGCAATGACTTCGAGCAGTCAGTGTTCACCCGCGGCAAACTTGTCAAACAACTCAATTACCTTCCTGAGAAAGAAGAACCAAAGCCCACTCCTGAGCAGATAGCAAAACTGCAGGCCGAGAAAGAGGCCAAACTGGCAGCCGCCAAGGCAGCCGCTGAGGCAAAAAAGGCTTCAGCCGCCGGGGCCGGAGCCCCTGCTGCGCCGGCAGCCCCTGCAGAGGAGGACTATGGCTTTGAAATAGACGAGAAGGGGCGTAAGGCACTTGCAGCCGTGGCAGGCGACCCCGAGAAAAAAGCAAAAATCCTCGCGGCCCTCAAAGCCAAGGCCGAGAAGGCCAAGGGCGCCAACTGACAAGGAAAAACATTACCCTTTTACAATATATGGAATCAGTAGGAAGTATAATTTGTTACTGGATAATCGCACTTGCGATTGTCATCTTCTCCGTGCTGACTGTCACCACGCGCAAGATTCTGCGCGCCGCCACTTATCTGCTCTTCGTGCTGTTTGCAACGGCCGCCCTCTATTTCAAGCTCGACTATGAGTTTCTGGGCACTGTCCAGATTGCAGTCTATGCGGGAGGCATCGTGGTGCTGTTTGTGTTCTCGATACTCCTGACAACACGTCCCGGCGACAATACCGCCAAACTTGAGTCCGGCAAACAGATTCTGGGACTCCTCGGCGCCGTCGCTGCCGCGTGTGCAGCAGGATGGGCCCTCCTCTCGAGAGGCACCGAGATGTTCTACTCGCTTCCCTCAATGTCAAACCCTGACATGAGGCTGATAGGCGAGCAGATGCTGGGCACCGGTCACGAGCAGTATCTTCTACCCTTCGAGGCTGTCAGCATTCTCCTTCTCGCATGTATAATCGGTGGCGTAGTCATCGCCCGCAAACGCTAAAACAGAAAGACAGACATGGAACTTACAATGATCTACTATCTCCTGCCGGCGCTGGTGATGTTCTGCTGCGGCGTTTATGGTTTCCTCACACGCCGCAACATGATTGCGATGCTCATATCGCTCGAACTCATGCTCAACGCCGTCGACATCAACTTCGTTGTCTTCAACCGCTATCTCTATCCCGGCTCGATGGACGGCTGGATGTTCACACTCTTCGGCATAGCCATCGCCGCCGCCGAGACGGCGCTCGCCATTGCCATCATCATCAACCTCTTCAGAGTGAGCAAGAACATCGATGTCCGCGACACCACTCAAATGAAATACTAAACAGAGAGAGTCACAATGGATATTACAATACCCGTCCTTATTCTGGCCATCCCATTCTTCATGTTCCTCCTGCTGGGGCTTGTGGGCATGAAGATGAGCCATAAGTTTGCCGGAATCCTCGGCACCCTCGGCATGGGCACCGTCCTCTGCCTGTGTTACTACACCGCCTTCAACTATTGGTTTTCAGGAAATCCTCTCTTCTCTGACGGCACATACCGTCTGCCGGTCGAACTCTTCAACATGACCTGGCTGCAGTTCACAGATGTGCTTGCCATTAAGATAGGTTTCCTCCTCGACCCCATCACAGCCCTTCTGCTGGTAGTCATTCCCACCATCTCATTCATGGTCCATCTCTATTCGTTGGGCTATATGAAGGGTGAGAAGGGATTCCAGCGCTACTATGCTTTTCTGTCTCTGTTCAGTTTCTCGATGCTCGGGTTGGTTGTCGCCACCAACATCTTCCAGATGTATATCTTCTGGGAGCTCGTGGGTGCCTCATCCTTCCTCCTCATCGGTTTCTTCTACACCCTCCCATCGGCCGTCTCGGCTTGTAAGAAGGCATTTATTGTGACCCGCTTCGCCGACCTTGGCTTCCTGATCGGCATCCTCGTCCTGAGTTTCTACACCCATCAGCTCGACTTCCTCCCCATGACCCTCCATCCCCAGGATGTGATGGCCTCGTTTGGAGGAGCCACATTTATGGGTGCCTCAGTGCTCACATGGGCCTTGGTGCTCATCTTCACCGGCGGTATGGGTAAATCAGCCATGCTTCCCCTCCACATCTGGCTCCCCGACGCCATGGAAGGCCCCACACCTGTGTCGGCCCTTATCCACGCCGCCACCATGGTTGTGGCAGGTGTATATCTCGTCGCACGTCTCTTCCCGCTATATATGCTCGAGGACGCCGCGCTGACATTCATCACCGTCGTGGGCGCTGTCACTGCATTCTATGCGGCTTGTGTGGCCTGCGCTCAGATAGACATCAAGCGCATCCTCGCCTTCTCGACCATATCTCAGATAGCCTTCATGATGGTTGCTCTCGGCGTGGCCTCACGCCACAACGAACCCATCCACGAGGGTCTCGGTTTCATGGCTGGCATGTTCCACCTGTTCACCCACGCCATGTTCAAGGCACTTCTCTTCCTTGGCGCCGGCTCGCTCATCCATGCAGTTCACTCCAACAACTACACCGCCATGGGTGGCCTCAGGAAATATATGCCCATCACTCACATCACATTCCTTTTCGGCTGTCTCGCCATCGCAGGCATCTGGCCCTGGGCCGGATTCTTCTCAAAGGATGAGATTCTCGCCGCCTGCTTCGCCTGCAACACCTTCTGGGGCGTGTGGATGATGATGGTGGCCGGCATGACATCGTTCTACATGTTCCGCATGTATTTCCTCATCTTCTGGTGGGACAATCCCGACTATGCTGCGCGCGTCAAGGAGCAGGAGGCTCACGGACACCACGCATCAATGCCACATGAGTCACCTCTCACCATGACCATTCCCCTCATATTCCTTGCAGCCGTGTCCTTCTGCTGCGGATGGGTGCCCTTCGGTGAGCTTGTCACATTTGACGGCCACGAGTATCACATCCACATCGACTGGACTGTCGCCGGCATGAGCCTCGCTGTGGCCGCTGTCGCCATAGGTTTCGCTGCTTGGCTGTATATGAAGAAAAACGACAAGCCCACACGCATGGCCGACTCCTGCCGCTGGCTCTGGACCGCCGCTCTCCATCGTTTCTACTGGGATGAACTCTATCTCTGGGTGACACACAATATAATCTTCGACGGAATCTGCAAGCCCATAGCATGGTTTGACCGCCATATCATCGACGGAGCCATGAATGGTCTGGCCTATGTCACCAACTCCGCATCTCAGGCCATCAAGGGCCTCCAGAGCGGGCGTGTCCAGATGTATATCTGGTGGTATCTCATCGGAGCCGTCCTTCTCGGTGTGATCACAGCCCTCTGCATCATCTGATAATCCCAATGACAGCAACTATATAGTAACCCCATGGATATGTTCTCCAATATACTCATCTACTTTGTGGTCATCCCCGTTGTCATGCTTCTGGGGTTGTTCCTCTGCCGCGACATCAAGCAGATCCGCGCTGTGGCCGTCACCGGCTCAGTGGCTCTGACGGCTCTCTCGGTGTGGCTTCTCATCGACTATCTCGCCATCCGCGCAGCCGGCGTCACCGACCCCATGCTCTACGTCGGGTCGTGGAGTTGGTTCACACCGCTCAACATCCATCTCGCAGTGGGTGTCGATGGCATCTCCATCGCAATGCTCATTCTCACCGGTTTCATCCTCATCACCGGCAGTTTCGCCTCATGGGAGATTCCCCAGCCCAAAGAGTTCTTCCTTTGGCTGATACTCCTATCCACAGGCGTATATGGCTTCTTCATCTCAATAGACCTGTTCACCATGTTCATGTTCTATGAGGTGGCTCTCATCCCCATGTATCTCCTCATCGGAGTCTGGGGCTCGGGCAACAAGAACTACTCGGCCATGAAGCTGACGCTGATGCTCATGGGGGGCTCTGCCTTCCTCATGCTCGGTCTTATCGGCATATACTATCACTCAGCACCCGAGGGGATGCCTCACACATGGAACATCCTTGAGATTGCAGCCTACGAGGCCATCCCCCATGGCTGGCAACAGTTCCTGTTCCCCATGACATTCGTGGGCTTCGGTGTGCTGGGCGCCATGTTCCCCTTCCACACATGGTCGCCTGACGGCCACGCCTCAGCCCCCACCGCCGTCTCAATGCTCCATGCCGGTGTGCTGATGAAACTCGGAGGCTACGGATGCTTCCGTGTGGCCATCTATCTGATGCCTCAGGCTGCCAACGAACTTGCATGGATTTTCATCATCCTCACAGGCATCTCGGTTGTCTACGGAGCCTTCTCAGCCTGTGTGCAGAACGACCTCAAGTATATCAACGCCTACTCATCCGTGAGCCACTGCGGCCTGGTGCTCTTCGCCATCCTCATGCTCAACACCACAGCGATGACAGGCGCCATCATGCAGATGCTCTCACACGGCCTGATGACTGCTCTCTTCTTTGCTCTCATCGGTATGATCTACGGTCGAACCCACACACGCGACATCCGCGAGATGGGTGGCATGATGCAGATTTTGCCTTACCTCTCTGTCTGCTACGTCATAGCGGGCATGGCCTCGCTGGGTCTCCCCGGTCTCTCCGGTTTCGTAGCCGAGATGACAATCTTTGTCGGCTCATTCCAGCATGCTGACCTCTTCCACCGTGTGTTTGTCATTGTGGCCTGCTCCTCAATTGTCACAACAGCGGTCTACATCCTCCGCGTTGTCGGCAAGCTGCTCTATGGCCCTGTCTACGACCAGCACCACATGTCCCTCACCGACGCCAAGTGGTGGGAGCGCCTCTCGACAGCCACTCTCATTGTCTGTGTGGCCTGCATAGGTTTCTTCCCCAACTTCTTTGCCGACCTCATCAAGTTCACATTCAGCCCCGAGATATTCACCGTCCTCGGTCTCCACTAATCACGAAAGCAACGGAAATAAACAGCAATGGATTACTCACAGTTTTTAAGTCTGAAGCAGGAAATCGGATTGTTAATCGCCTTCCTCCTGGTGTTCTTCTATGACACCTTCGCCTCTCGCAAGGCTCAGGGAGCCCTTCCGGTGGTTTCGTGTGTGTTGATGGGAATTGTAACCCTTCTGGGCTTCTGCCCTTCCGTCAAGGCCGACGCCATCGCCTTCTCGGGTATGTATGAGACAGATGCGACAATCGTTGCCATCAAGAATATTCTCAACGTAGGCGCCCTTATCGTGCTGATACAGTCCATCAAGTGGGCCAACTCTGACTTCGTCGCCATCCGCCGCGGTGAGTTCTATGAACTTATCATGCTCACGCTCCTAGGCATGTATTTCATGATTTCGAGCCGTCACTTCCTCATGTTCATCATTGGCCTGGAGACAGCTTCGCTCCCCCTCTGTGCGCTTGTAGCCTTTGACAAGAACCGCTATGAGAGCCATGAGGCAGCCATCAAATATGTGTTGACAGCCGTCTTCTCATCGGCCATTCTTCTGATGGGACTCTCGATAGTCTATGGCATGTGTGGCTCGCTCTACTATAGCATCATGGCCTCTACGGTCCAGGGCAACATGGGTGTGGCCATGGTGATTGGCCTGGCATTCCTCATCGCCGGATTCGGCTTCAAGCTCTCGCTCGTCCCCTTCCACCTTTGGACAGCAGATGTATATCAAGGCGCTCCAACGTCAGTCACCTCTTACCTCTCGGTCATCTCAAAGGGTTCTGCGGCATTTGCATTTCTTGTAGTGCTGACCCAGGTGTTCGGGACACTCTATGAGGGTGCATGGGAGTGGATGCTCTATGCTTTGATTATCCTCACCATCACAGTCGGTAACCTCTTTGCCATGCGTCAGGTCAACATGAAGCGCTTCCTTGCCTTCTCGTCCATCTCACAGGCCGGCTACATCATGCTCGCCATCGTTGGCGATAACCCCATGGGAGTGTCGGCTCTGATGTTCTATGTGCTTGTCTATGTCTTCTCAAACCTCGCAGCTTTCGGTGTTATCGGAGCGATAGAGAATGCCACAGGCAAGGTGAACATGACAGACTACAATGCCCTCTACACTACAAATCCCCGCTTGTCGTTCACAATGATGCTGGCCATGTTCTCGCTTGCCGGAATTCCCCCGTTTGCCGGATTCTTCAGCAAGTTCTTCGTGTTCACATCGGCACTCAACGGCACCGGGTCAGCCGCGCTCTACGTGCTGGTCCTCATTGCACTCATCAACACCATCATCTCCCTCTACTACTATCTCCTGGTGGTGAAGGCCATGTTCATCAATCCCTCAGACAACCCCATCGCCACATTCCGCTCGGCATGCTCTGAGAGACTGGGAATGTGGGTATGCACTGCAGGCATCATAGGTCTCGGTATCATAAGCTATTTCTATGACTATCTTCTTAATGTAGTAGTGGGTTGATAAATCTACAGACAACATAGGAGACTCATTCCGGCTGCGGGAAAAACTCCTGCAGCCGGGATTGTGTCTTAAAAACTCTTTTACTGCTATGTCACCAATAGGCGTTTTCGACTCAGGCTATGGCGGCCTGACGATTCTGAAGGAGATCCGTCGTGAGCTCCCTGAATATGACTACATATATCTCGGCGATAATGCCCGTGCGCCATATGGCACTCGATCCTTTGACATTGTCTATGAGTTCACCCTTCAGGCTGTCAAGAAACTCTTTGCTGCCGGATGCCCCCTTGTCATTCTTGCCTGCAACACAGCGTCTGCCAAGGCTCTCCGATCAATTCAGCAGAAAGACCTTCCACATCTAGATCCAGACCGCCGGGTGCTGGGTGTGGTCATCCCGACGGTCGAGGCTCTCGGAGAAATCTCCAAGACCGGCAACATTGGTGTCCTCGGCACTCCCGGCACCATCTCGTCCGGGACATATGACATCGAGATAGCAAAATTCTTCCCCCGTTTCCGCACAGTCTCTGAGGCTTGCCCCATGTGGGTTCCCCTCGTGGAGAACAGGGAGTATGACTCTCCCGGTGCAGACTATTTCGTCAAGAAATATGTCGAGGCACTCTTTGCGGAGGAACCTGAGATTGACACCGTGGTGTTGGGTTGTACCCACTACCCCCTCCTTCTCGACAAGATCAAGGCACAGGTAGGAGACAGGGCCACCGTGGTCACTCAGGGTGCTCTAGTGGCCAAGAGCCTCAAGAACTATCTTAAACGCCACCCAGAGATGGAATCAAAATGCTCGAAGGGGGGCACCATCGAGTACCTCACCACGGAGAATCCCGAAAAATTCACAGAGATGGCTTCAATATTCATGGAAGAGCCTGTCAGTGTGAAGCGCACCGAACTTTAATCTGTCATATGAAACTCAGGCATCTCATATATCCGACCATTGGTTTGCTGCTGGGGGCTTGTTCCACGGGGAGCGAGTCTGTTGTGCCCGGCATTGGCTCGCTCGCAGTGAGCCTTGAGATGCAGTCGACTATGCTCACCCCCGACGGGAAACCTTCCGCCGCGGAGATACCATATCTCCCCTCCTCTGAAGAGGTGACACTGACACTGAGTGCCATTGGCGGAGATTATTCCCACACATGGACTGACTTCAGTCAGTTTCCTCAGGCTGAGGAATATTTTGTTGGGGAATACACCATTACCGCCCTCGCCGGTGTCGATGGGATGGAGGGCTATGACTGCCCATCCTTCAAAGGCACTGCTGAGACCTGTGTAAGGCAGGGCGAGAGGACAGATGCAGTGGTCAATCTAACGCCACTGGTGGCCTTTGTCGATGGAAGAATCACGTCTAAAACATCTGACGGGGTGACCATTGAGCAGCTCGATCTTCACACCCCCGGTGGTGTGTATCACAGCGTAGACACTGAGGCTGCTCCTGACAGCTATCTTTGTCTCAGACCCGGAGAGACATCGGTCTATGCCACATTGAGCAGCAATGGGGAAGACCCCCTGAGAGTCGAGGTGATGAACGTGACCACAATAGCAGGAGCGCTCTATCAGCTCACGGCCTCTGTGAGCGATGGAATTCTCAAGGTCTCATGCGGAGGCAAGGATAGAGAGATAGCCCTCACAGATGATTTCTTTAGTGAAATGGCTCCCGCTCTTGAAGGCACATGGAACGGAATCATGACAATCCCAGAGGGTGACATCTCCGATATCCCGCTTGTGGCCGATATAGACTGTGGTGGCCGTCCGCTCGCTCACCTCAACCTGTCTCTTGCCTCTCACTCTCTCTCAACTCTTCCCGGCTTCACACCTCAGGTAGATCTGCTCAACTTGACACCTCAACAGAGAGAATTCCTCATATCCAATGGCCTGGAGTTTGACGTGACAGACGAGGGGGGACAGGTTGATTTCACAAAATTCGTGTCTGGACTCATATTCCTCACTCAGTCAACAGCCACCAGTGTCATGACCCTCGAGGCCGTCGACATAGCTGGCATATCGGCGAGACCGCTTCCACTTGTCATTGAGACAACCCCTGTGGAGATAGAAGTGACAGGGTCTGAGAGCGCTCTAATCGGAGTCAACAAGGCTGTTGTCCACATAAGTTGTGGCGCACCGGGGTTTGCCTCTCATGTTGACATAGAAGTATTCAATTCAGTCACGGGTCTCTATGAGCGTGTCCCTGTCACTGTTGTTTCGACAGGAGACTGCACATATGACGTTGAGTTCGCCGTCCCCGAGGGGAGTTCACCTGTCGATGTCAACGTGCTTTATTGCAATGAGGTGAGAGCCAACGTTGTCATTGAGCGCTCACAGCCGGAGTTCACCATTGAGGTTGATGCTTTCGCAAGCACCGCAGGTGTGAGGATAATCCCTCAGGATCCATCACTCACCGGTGTCATAACTTCTGAGGTGGACATATACATCAACGGACATGAGGCCCCCACATATCAGCGCTTTCCTGAAGATGGCATTGTGGCCATCATCGGCCTTTCTCCCTCCACATCTTACACCTTCACTGCCACAATGATGAGCGGTGTGACAGACAAGGTGTTCACACTTCCCGTCTCAGTCCGCACTGAGTCGACAAAACAACTCCCAAATGCCGACTTCGAGGAGCGGGAAAACGGAATCATCTATCCCGGACTCCCGTCCGGCGGCCGATACTCGCAGACTACAGTCGAGATATTCAATTGGCAGCATCACACCACCTTTGAGACAGAGTCTCCGGAAGGGTGGGCCACCACAAACGACAAGACCTTCTGTCGAAAGTCCTCCAATCACAACACCTGGTATATGCAACCCTCTGTCATTCTCACTCGCAAGGCGGCTGTGAGCAACTCCTACTCCGCACTGCTGACATCCGTGGGGTTTGACCCTGACGGTGAGGAGATTGAAGACTATGTCCAGAACGGGACACCTTATCTCGACTATTCGCCCATAGTCCCCAATATCAAATATAGGGCCGCAGGCAAACTATTCCTTGGCTCCTACTCATTCAATTCAAAAACCATGGAAGAAACTTATAAAGAGGGGATTGGATGGTCGACACGTCCACGTTCACTCAACGGTTTCTATCGTTTCCTCCCCCCGGCGGCTGACCGTTCTGCCTCAGGTCTGGTCATCGTTGAACTTACAGGAATGGTGGACGGCAAGGAGATAGCCATAGCCCACAACGAGGTGCGTCTCCCGCTCGCATCCGATTTCACAGCCTTCAACGTCCCCCTCACATATTCCCGATTTGGCGTCAAGGCCACCGGTATCAAGGTGATGTTCTCATCCTCCTCAGAGTGTGGAACCATCGCTGAGGAGACAGCGCGAATAGTCACAGACTCTGACCCTGTCACAGCCACCTCTATCGGTGGGCGTCTGTGGATTGACAATATAACCCTTGCTTATTAGAATGAAAGACAGACTGCGACATATCATTCTTCTTCTCTTGTTCTGTATGGCCTCACTTCAGGCCATGGCCCAGGAGAAATTCAGCCGTGGATTGGAGCAAATATCCTTCATCCCGCGCGGACAGTGGATCACAGGCGTTAACGTCAGTTACTCACAGAGCAGTTTTGACAACTATCAGTTCCTCATCATAGAGAATCTTGGTGGTGACACATACAACTTCAAGGTGAGCCCCATGCTGATGTACTGTTTCCACGACAATCTCGCGGCTGGTGGCCGATTCGCCTACTCACGTTCGCGCACACGCCTCGACAATGCACGTGTGGTCATTGACTCTGAGACAGACTACGAGCCGGGACAACTCTATTCCATCTCTCAGAACTATTACGGGACAGCCGCCTTCCGCAACTATATCTCTCTGGGCCAGTCAATGAGATTTGGATTCTTCAATGAGGTGCAGCTCCAACTTGGAGGCGGACAATCCAAGATTGTGAACGGCGAGGATGAGGACCTAACCGGCACATACTCGCGCAACTTCTCGCTCGACGTTGGTCTCACACCGGGTTTCATAATGTTCCTGAACAACTACTCGGCCATCGAAGTCAGCATTGGCGTCCTAGGTTTCAGCTATCACAAGACCCATTCCATCACAGATCAGATCTATATAGCTGACTATAACACCAAAAGCGCCAATTTCAAAATAAATCTTTTCTCCATCTCCTTTGGAGTGGCATTCTATCTCTAAAATCATCCCTACGCAATGAAAATCTCAGTCATTCGCCTGACACTGCTGACACTGCTGACAGTAGTCTGCGCAGGGATGTCACCTGCACAGTCCTCGAAGCCCGCACCCTCCATCCCAGACGGTGTACCTGAGGATATTGACTCAGTCACCACCGTCACTACCGTCACCACCGTTACCCGCACCACATGGTATCGCTCACGACGCGATTCCGTGTCGCTCGTCGACACGGTCAGAGCCGTCAGGCCCTCGACCCCTCTCCGCACCGAAGTCGAGGCTCCTTATGTTGTCCCTGACGTCGCTCCACTCCCCTCTGCTCACTATATTGACACCATTAACGGCTATCCTGTCAACGAGGATGGAAAGATTGTCATTGCCACCATCGACCCGAAACTCCTGCAGGAGCGTGTGGTTGTCGGCAGCGACACAGTCCCCATCATCCTCCATGCTCCAAACTACGGACGCTATGACCGTGGCCTCTTCAACTTCCTGTTCATCCCGCGCGGACAGTGGCTGTTCGGGCTTACGGCAAGTTACGGTGAGTTCAACTCAGATGATGTCCAGATACTATCGCTCATCAAAGACTTCAACTTCAAGGGCAAGATGTATTCCGTCAGTCCTACTTTCGGCTACTTCTTCCGAAACAATCAGGCCGTGGGTATGAAGTTTGTATACTCGCGCGGCATTGCTGACCTCGGCGGTCTCGCAGTGGATTTTGATGACGACATCAACTTCACTTTAAGTGATATAAGTTATTACTCGCAGATGTATACCGCCTCTGTCTTCTATCGCAACTATGTGGGCCTGGGGACGGAGAAACGTTTTGCCATATTCAATGAGATTGACCTCGCGTTTGGCAGCGGCTCCTCGCGATTCAAGCGCAGTTATGACGGCGATGTGCGAGACACCAAGACTCTCACCTCCAAATGGAGTCTCAACTTCTCGCCCGGAGTCACCATGTTTCTTATGGACAACGTCTGCTTCAATGTCTCTTTCGGTGTGTTCGGCATCCACTACACCCACGACCGCCAGTATACCAATGGCATTGACGAGGGTAGCCGCATATCCTCAGGAGCCAATTTCAAGTTCAATATCTTTAACATCAATTTCGGCTTAGGTGTCTGCATATAAACGCATTTTCCCCCTTCTTGCCGCTGTCATCCTGACAGCCATGACCGGGTGTATAAAGAACAATATCCCTTATCCCCATCTCAAGGTGTCGTTCACATCCTTCGAGGTGGAAGGTCTGCTCGAACCCGCTGCCATCGATACGATAGCCCGAACCGTCACCTTCCGTCTCGATGAGAGTGCCGACATAGAGGATGTCGTTGTCAATGGATTCACCATTTCACCCTCAGATGCTGTCTGGTCTGACTCCGTGAAGTTTCTTAACGGCGTTAATCTGTCGGAACCGGTCGTCACTACACTGTCACTCTATCAGGACTATTCCTGGACCATCTCAGCCGTGCAGGAAATAGAGAGATACTTCACCGTCGAGCAGCAGGTAGGTGCAGCGGTCATAGATGTCCCGGGGCGCCGCGTCATAGCCTATGTCTCGGCCTCTGCACCTATTTCCGACCTCACCGTCACCTCAATCAAACTTGGTGCTACAGGCTCAGTCATGGAGCCTGACCTTGAGGGGAGGAAATATGACTTTTCATCACCTGTCGAAGTCTCTGTGACGGATCACGGTCGCACTGTCGTTTGGACAATATATGTACTCACCACAGAGAGCGCTGTCACCACTGAGAGCGTCGACCCGTGGAGTTGTGTGGCTTGGCTCTACGGTTCGGGTGAGGCCGGCAAGGATAACGGCTTTGAATATCGCCTCACATCCTCGACAGAATGGACTAGACTCCCCGCTTCGGCCGTCACTCACGACGGCGGAGCCTTCACCGGACGCCTCACCGGCCTCTCGCCTGAGACCTCATATGTGGCTCGTGCATATAGCGGCAACGACTATGGCGCTGAGATTGAGTTCACCACTCAGGGCGTGGCCCAGATGCCAAACAGCGACTTTGAGAACTGGTGGCTAGACGGGAAGGTCTGGGATCCATGGAGCGAGGGTGGAACCCCTTACTGGGACACAGGCAACAAGGGTGCCACAACTCTCGGCTCAAGCAACACTTATCCTTCTGATGACACACCTACCGGAAGAGGGCGCTCCGCATGTCTAGAGACCCGCTTTGTGGGCATAGGCATGATTGGTAAACTCGCCGCTGGCAATATATTTGCCGGAAGTTATCTCCGCACGGATGGCACAAACGGCGTCCTCTCCTTCGGTCGTGAATTCAACCTGCGCCCCACACGTCTGCGCGGCTGGTTCAAGTATCATCCGGCTCCCATCTCCAGCACAACTACCGGATTTGAAGATCTCAAGGGGACTACTGACAAGGGCATAATCTGGGTTGCACTCATCGATGCCGATGAACCCTTCGAACTCCGCACCAATCCAAAAAACCGCAAGCTTTTCGACCGTGACGCTCCTGATGTCGTGGCCTATGGCGAGGTGATGTGGGACTCAGATGTCACAGAATGGTCGCAGTTTGAACTGACGCTCACATACAACTCCACCTCTCGAGTCCCACACTATATTCTTTGCACATCCTCTGCCTCTTGGCTCGGAGACTACTTCACCGGTGGCAATGGATCGATTCTCTATCTCGATGACCTTGAACTTCTCTACGACTATTGACGTTCACGATTATAGATGAGAACAACTCTGTTTATCCTGACTATTCTTATTGCTGCCTCTGTCCCGATTCATGGAGCAGAGGCTGCCACTGCTGACTCATGCAGTTGCGATAATGTCTCCAAGACACATTGGATAAGCCAGTTGTTCCACAATAATTTCCGTCTCAACGACTCTGCCATCTGCTATCCCGCCTTCCCGCGGTTTGCACTAAAGGTATATAACTGGGGTGATAAGACATTCAACTCCTACGACCCCGATTATGTAATTGGGACCGGAAAGAACTGGAAACTCATGGGCAAGAGCTACAATTGGATGGAGACATCGACTCTGCTCTTCCCTGAGGATGCCACCCTCGACATGCACTCCACCCTCTTCAGCGATGCCGGTTTCCGTCTCAGTTTCATGGCCGTGAGCATCGGCTACATGTGGAATATGAACAAGATATTCTCACATCCCACATCGCGCCACACCTTCGACTTTGCCTTCACCACCTCACGTTTCTCTCTCTCATATCAGTATCTGCGCAGCGAGGGAGGAATGATTCTCACACGTCTGGGCGATTATATGGACGGACACTCATTCCGATATCATTTCGATGATGTGAATATGGAGTCGAAGTCCGTTGAGGCTCTCTTCTTCTTCAATCCTCATAAATACTCGCATGCGGCGGCTTACAGTTATTCTAAATATCAACTCCGCAGCGCAGGGACAGCTCTTGTGGGTTTCAATTTTGTGGAGCAGAAGATTCAGATGGATTTCAGTGGTCTCCCGACAGATATGCTCTACTATCTGCCGCTTGAGAATCCGCTATACAATTCTCACTATTGCTCCTATAATCTGTCCGGCGGTTACTCTTACAACTGGGTGCTTAAGCCACGCAAATGGCTCATCAACGGCTATGGCACAGTGGCCATGGGTTACCGCCGGCTCTTCGGCACACGAGAGGGCCATGATTTCCGCTCGCTCATATCCAACAATTTCAACCTCAACCTTGCCGCTGTCTACAATCACCGCGCTCTCTTTGCCGCATTTACAGCAAAGATATTCGGCTACTTCAACTATAATACGCGATATACTCACTTCAACACATATCCCTCATTCACTCTCATCGTCGGAATGAGATTCTGATGAGGGATTGCAAACCGACATACATTAGCCTAAACAATTACGACTTATGAACGGACTTGTAGTAGGAATTGCCATCCCATTCTTAGGAACAGCTCTCGGCGCCGCCTGCGTCTTCCTGATGCGTAAGCAGATGGCCCCTAGACTCCAGAAGGCTCTCACCGGGTTTGCCGCCGGAGTCATGGTTGCAGCCTCAGTGTGGTCGCTGCTCATCCCCTCCATGGAAATGACCGGCAAGGAGGGTTTCATGTCAGTCCTCCCTGCCGTGATTGGGTTTCTGGTCGGAATTATCTTCCTGCTTTTCCTTGATGAGATAATCCCCCACCAGCACATAGAGAGCTCTCAGAGCGAAGGCCCTCGCTCACACCTGTCGCGCACCTCCAAACTCACACTTGCCGTCACTCTTCACAACATCCCTGAAGGAATGGCCGTCGGAGTGGCCTTTGCCGCTGCGCTCGAGCATAGTGCCTATATGCCCATGGCCTCTGCATTGGCTCTCTCGCTTGGCATTGCCATCCAGAACTTCCCTGAAGGTGCCATCGTGTCCATGCCGCTCCATTCAGCCGGAAACTCACGTGTGAAATCTTTTATTATTGGCGCCATGAGTGGCATTGTCGAGCCGATTTGCGCTGTCCTGACAATCTTGTTGGCCTCTCTGATTATTCCGGTTCTCCCTTACCTGCTCGCTTTTGCGGCGGGAGCCATGATGTATGTTGTCGTTGAGGAACTCATACCCGAGACTCAGCATGGACAGCACTCAAACATAGGAACCATCGGCTTCACCATCGGCTTCCTGCTCATGATGGTGTTAGATGTCCTGCTCGGCTGATGTCGTGCATGAGTCGATAGTAGATGCTATGGCCCCCGAGGCGAGGGTGGTCTCTATGCGCGTGCCGGGAGTCAGGACAGAGGCGTCTGTGACGGCATGGCCGTCCACTCTTGTGATTGAATAGCCGCGCCTCAGGGTGGCCTGCGGGGATAGCACCTCTAGAAGTTCAGCAATAGATGTGAGTCGTGTGCGGCGCCTCTCAATGGCCATGCTGCAGGCCGCCTCTATGTTGGCCCGCAGCGTCGACAGTTTGAGACGGGCAGGCGCGATGCGGCGCGATGCAATCTCCGAGACCCCCATAAGGCAGCGCTCCATTCGCTTGGAGGCGCGCTCAATGGCCGAGAGTGGCAGGTGAGGCAGCAGGGCGCTGTAGCGTGCCAGTTGCTCACGCGAGCCATATAGAAGGGCCGAGGCTGTGCGATGAATCTCCCCGGCGAGAGTGTCAATGCTGTTGAGCAGCGTCATCCCTTGTTCAATCAGCCACTCTGCAGCCGCAGTGGGGGTCTTCACTCTCATGGCCGCCACATAGTCAAGCACTGTGATGTCCCTCTCATGGCCTATGCCTATGATGACCGGGAGTGGAAACTGGGCTATGTTCGCTGCAAGCTCATAACTCTCAAATGAGGCAAGATCTGAGGTGGCGCCACCTCCGCGGATAATCACCACACAGTCCCACGACGATTCATCGGCGGCAATCTGCTCGAGCGCTGCAATGATTGAGTCTGGCGCTGCCGCTCCCTGCATCACTGCAGGGAAGAGTTCGGCCCTGAAGCGCAGATGGGAGGGGGTAGTGAACAGTTGATGGACAAAATCCCCATATCCGGCCGCTCCGGGAGCCGAGATTATGGCGATGCGCTGCAGCGGCTCAGGCCATTCAAGTTCGCGGTTCAGATTGAGCACACCCTCAGCCTTCAGACGGGCCACAATCTCCATGCGCCTCCTGAGGAGGTCCCCCATTGTGTATGAGGGGTCGATTCCGGTAATGTTGACAGACAGCCCATAGGCCGGATGGAAAGATGCGGAAGCAAATACCATCACTTTCATCCCCGATGCGAGCCGCTGGCCCGTCGCTGCCTCAAAGTCGGCATCGATTCTCCCTAGCGCATTGCGCCAGATGGTGCCTCTCAGTCGTGCTTGTATTTCTCCGGTGACAGGATGTTTCTGCACTAGTTCCAGATAGCAGTGGCCGCTGCGCCTCACATCAGAGGTCTCAGCCGTGACCCACTCGCCCCTGAGCGACTCATCCGTGTTGACAAGGGAGGCTATCCTGTCGGCAAACTGTTTGAGTGTGATGGACATTACAACACAAATTCTACTTCCTTAAATGCAAAAGTATGGCTGTCACCATCTATATCTGTGAGTGTGAGATATCCGGAAGGGGCTACCGATGTTATCGAGGCATCAAACCGGAGATTGTCGCGCTTACGGTCAATGAACGGATGCATCCCCTCGCGGCGCCACAGACGTGATGCATATTCAGCCTCCAGAGTAGCACCGGGGAGAGTGAGTAGACTGAGAATCTCAGCCACAACCTCATCAAGGAGCGGAAGCAGTGCAAACTCACGACCCTCAATCTGAAACATTGAGACAGGATTTGGAGCGTCAGAGTGAAACTCCTTCTGGTTCACGTTTATTCCGATTCCGGCAATCGAGCGGACAAGCATGCGCCCGTTTATGACATTCTCAATGAGAATGCCACATATCTTGCAGTCGCCGGCATAGATATCGTTGGGCCATTTGACGGTGACCTCAGTCTCAGGAAGATGGCGTCCCAACACGCGGGCCACACCGATGGCCACAGCCTCCGACACCAGAAACTGCTCAGCCGCCTCTATGCCCTCAGGTCGCAGCATGAGCGAGAAGGTGAGATTCTTTCCCGGTTCAGACTCCCACGAGTTGCCTCGCTGTCCACGTCCCCGGGTCTGCGCTATGGCGCGGATAATGTCGCCGTGGTTGAGGGTGTCAGCTATCGAGGCGGCATAGGTGTTGGTCGAGCCTATAATGTCGAGTTGGATCAGTGCCATCAGTCCTCGTCCCCTTCCTCGCTGAGATTCTCGAGAGTGAGTAGGCGCGAGCCGTCAGGCTGCTCCTCTACGGTGACTGTGACAGTGTCGTCAGGGAGAATATCCTCGATTCTGTCAGGCCATTCGATGAGACAGAGAGCCCCGGAGTCCAGATAGTCCTCAATCCCTATGTCGAACGCCTGCTCGAGGTTCTCGATGCGATAGAGGTCAAAGTGATAGATGAGTTCGGCTGTGGTGTCTGAGCGATACTCATTTATGATGGCAAATGTGGGTGAGCTTGTGGCCTCGTCTTCCGGGACACCCAGCCCGCGGCAAAGTGCGTTGATGAATGTGGTCTTCCCCGCCCCCATGGAACCGTTGAAGGCAAAGACCGTAGCGTCGCCCATAAGCGACATGAACTCGCGGGCAGCCTCAGGAAGCGCCTCAAGCGAGGGAATGGTGATGGTGCGTGTCATTTCGGTGACAATGTGATGAGTGGGACGAGCATTTCCTGCATCGAGATGCCTCCATGCTGGAATGTCCCGTCATAATATTGGACGTAATGATTGTAGTTGTTGGGATAGGCGAAGAAATCTCTCCCTGTTGCAAAGATATATGTGCTTGACACATTGGGGGAGGGGAGACCCATCCGCTGAGGTGTCTTAATCTCATAGACATCCTTCTGTTTGTAGGCTAGATTCTTGCCTATCTTATAGCGGAGATTGGTGTTGGTGTTTCTGTCGCCCACCACTTTCACAGGGCGGTCCACACGGATGGTGCCATGATCGGTGGTCAACACAATCCTGCACCCCTTCGAGGCTATGCGGCGGAATATCTCGATAGCCGGTGAGTGTCGGAACCACGACTCCGTGATGGAGCGGTATGCGGCATCGTTGGCCGCGAGCTCGCGTATCATCTTCGACTCCGTGCGCGCATGTGAGAGCATGTCGATGAAGTTGAAGACAATCACATTGAGGTCATTGTCGAGCAGATTTGAGAACTCGCGCAGCAGCCGCTCACCACCCGTATAGTCGTTGATCTTCGTGTAAGAGAACTTGCAGTGGCGGCGATAACGCTCAAACTGCGTGGCTATCAAGGGCGACTCATTGAGATTCTTCCCTTCAGGGGAATCCTCGTCTACCCACAGGTCCGGAAACATCTTCTCTATATCTATGGGCATCAGGCCCGAGAAGATGGCATTGCGGGCATACTGGGTGGCAGTAGGGAGTATGGAGCAATACAGTTCCTCACGCATGGTGAAGGAGTCTGTAAGCAGAGGCTTTATGGCCGCCCATTGGTCGAGGCGGAAGTTGTCGATCAGAATGAAAAACAGAGGTCCGCCATCATCAAGCAGAGGAAAGACGTGGCTCTTGAACACCTTGGGAGACATGAGCGGCATCGAAGGGTCATCACCCGGCGCCGTCACCCAGTCCTCATAGTGGCGTCTCACATACTTGGCAAACGTTATGTTTGCCTCATCGCGCTGCATGGCCAGCATCTCATCCATCGAGGTCCCGGCTTGTGCAAGTTGCATCTCCCAGTGAGTGAGGATTCGGTAAAGGTCCATCCACTCTTTCATAGAGGAGGCCGAGGCAATCATCCCGCTGATGCGCGAGAATTCCTGCCTGTAGTCTGTCGAAGCCTGTTGGCTCACGAGTTCCTCTGAATGCAGATTCTTCTTGATGGAGAGCAGAATCTGGTTTGGGTTGACAGGCTTGATCAGATAGTCGGCTATCTTGTTTCCGACAGCCTGGTCCATGATGTTCTCCTCCTCGCTCTTGGTGATCATGATCACCGGGATATGCGGCTTGCTTATCTTGACACGCTGCAGTGTCTCAAGTCCCGTGAGGCCGGGCATATTCTCATCGAGGATGATGAGGTCATACTCAGTCTCATTGGCCATGTCGAGAGCATCGGCACCGCTGCATACGGCATCGACATCGTAGCCTTTGGCTTTCAGAAACATTATGTGGGGCTTCAGAAGATCTATCTCATCATCAGCCCAGAGTATCTTTGGCATAGGGATGTGAAGGTGAATGTCAGTCTTCCTCGTCTCCTTCAGAGCCGAGGGGATAAGATGGGAGTATAGGTTCAACCTTTGGCTCGGTCTTTGGTTCAACCTTCGGCTCAACTTTTGGTTCAACCTTCGGCTCAACCTTCGGCTCAACTTTCGGCTCAACTTTCGGCTCAGTCTTTGGCTCAACCTTCGGTTCAGTCACCGGTTCAGCCACCGGTTCAGCCACCGGTTCAGCCACAGGTTCTGACTCCGGTTCAGTCTTTGGTTCAATCAGTGGCTCTACAGCAGGCTCTACCACAGGCTCAACCTCCATGTCAGTCTCCACCTCGACCTCCTCCGGCTGAGCATACATCTCTTCGGCCGAAGGATATTCCTCAGGTGGAAGCACGCTCTCATGGGTCTCACGGATCGATTCCTCACCTTTGAAGCGGAAGTAATCGTCAAACGATCCGGCTCCCTGGAGCAATATGTCGAAGTTGGACTTGCTGATCTCAACCGGCCTCACTTCCTGAGGCATAGAGAATGTCCCGTCGCGCGACAGGAGCTGACGGTAGTGCGCTAGTTCGCGCTCATTCTCAAACCCTTTGATTATCAGAAGTCCAAGACGTCCAAAATTCATAAGTTCGAGGTCGAAGTCACGCACTACATATGTCGAGAAGTTATGTCTGGCCACCTCATAGAGGAGCTGGTTGGGTGAGAGCGCATCTGTCGAGAATAGAAGCACCAGATAGTGCGGATCGTCAGGCGCGAGCGTGAACTCAAGTTCCTCGCCCGGACGTCTCATGGCCGATGAGTCGTTTGTGAGACGTATGTCCCACAACATGCTTCGGGTGTTTGAGCCTGAAGAGTGGAGTTTGCGTCCCTGTTCAAGTCCGGTGAGCCATGACGATGCTATGGTGGAGAGGTCGGTGTCAGGGTAGCGCTCCAGAAGATTGCGCACAGTGGCACCAAACTCCTCCGGCTTGTTCTCAGTCACATATGCCAGCGCATGCAGGAACATGAACTTCGGAATCAGCGGCGACATCGGGAACTCGCGGTTTATATCCTCATAAGCCTTATGTACAGCCTGATTTCGGTTGGCAAGATAATCCTCATATGCCTGGTCGTAGAGCGAGTTCTGTCTAAGCTCCATGGCCCGGAGATTCTCGATATAATTGGGATCAGCCATAGCCTTCCCATACTTTGAGTCGGCAAACTCACGCAGAATCAACTGCCGCCACTTCTCAGCGTCGCCCGGATGGTCGCTGCGCATGGCCATGAGATACTCATTATAATATATGTCGAGGCGATAGACATTCTCAGGATATCGCTCCATGAGTTTGTTCCACTCACGGGTAGCGGCCGGGAAATCCTCGAGTTTATCTTTGAGAATCAGGCCGGAACTGTAGAGGCCTTCCTGTATCACCTCGTTGGCGGTGGTTTTCTCCACTTCGGTCTTGGGGATCTGGCGCAGGTAGTATTCGGGATAGTGAGGGTCCTGTTCACGCTCACGAGCCTTCTTGGTCTCCTCATCCTCGAGCGGATCCGGCTCATCATCAGGCCTTGTGCTGTCAGAGGCCATATCATCCTCCTCATCGTCGCTGTCCCCCTCGAGCGAGAAGGATGCCTTGTTGTGGCGGCGCCAGTTGTCCTCAAGTTTGCGCGACCCCCAGCGCTTCTGGAAGTCAGTGCGCCCGGCATTGCGTGTGGCAGTGTTGTAGAAATACCAGGATTTGTCCGTGTTCAGCGAGAACTGGGTGGGGGCATTGGCATTCCCGCCCTGCAGGTTTGATCCCGCGGCCTCCTGCTCTGCAAGATATTCCTCACGGCGGGCATTCTCAGCCTCTTCCTTCTCCTTTTTCTTAAGGTCGTCGATAATCTTCTCAATCACCTTGAGTTGCTCCTCCTCAGGAAGTTCAGAGAGCCGCAGCAGCGAGTCGTTGAGCACCACATTCTGGGCGTATATGGCCAGTTCGTCCAGCACATCTGAGCGGTGGCGCATAGCCTCATATCCCGGATAGGTGGAGGGAAGCAGCGGCACACCCTCAGCATATGGGGGTTGAGCCTTATCATATTTGCCCAAGTCGTAGTAGAGGCCGCCGAGGGTCACCTGGGCTATGGCCTTGTCAATCCCGTTGCGCTCTGACTTCTGGGCCGCCAGTTCATAGTTCTCTATGGCATTGACAGTGTCGCGCCGCGACAGATAGAGATTGCCGATGGCATAATAGATCTGGTCCAGATACTGCTGGTTGGAGCCATAGCGCGCCATGCGCTTGAGAGCCTTGACCTCAGGCTCGATGTCGCTCCCCTCATAGACCTCGCTCTGCTTGATGCGGGCATTGAACTTTGTGCGATATTCCGCGCCGCGTCCCCCGGCTTTCTTATATGCCTCATACGCAAGAGATTTCTCTCCCTCAGCGGCATAGAGTTGTCCCAGAAGGAAATACAGGCGGTTCTTTTGAGCCCCGCTTGCATACTGGGCTGCCTCCTTGAGCATGGGGATGGCCTTTTCATTGTCGTGCGAGCGGATATAATAGTCGGCATATGTGAAGTTGTAGAGCTCCTTGAGGGTCGACGACGTGAGTTCCTCAGGCTTGATGCGCGTCAGGATGATCTCTGCCTCATAGAGCCAGTCCATCGCACAATATGAGCGCGCCTGCCACAGTTTGGCCTCAGTCACAGTGGCCGGAAGCCATGTGAAGTGCTTGGCAACGTAATAGAAGGTAGATGCAGCCCCGAGGAAGTCGCCGTTGAAATACTGGCTGCGGCCCATCATCATCCATGCGTTGTGGAGGAAGGGGTTATATTCATCACGCTTCATCCATTGCTTATACTCGGGGTCGTTCCCTTTGCCCGACTTGCGCTTAGGCTTCTTCTTAATGGAGTGGAGCTGGATGGCCTTCTGTGCTTTCTCGATTGAGCGAGTGAAGGAGCCGGAGGGGCGGGGTGCGGTCTCGACTGCATAAGCCTCGGCCGGATGCATGAAGAGACGTGCCGTATAGTCGTCCTCATAGGCGCGCTCCATCTCCTTGAGTATCTCCTTATAGTGCTGGTCGCCGTTGAAATAGACGTTATATCGGGTGATGAAGGCCTGATAGTTGCGGTTGGCGGCGGTGTTCTTCTTGTTTGAACATGACGAGAGAGCCATGACGACAGCCATGGCCACAAGGGCAATTGCCCCCGGCAATCCCCTGCGGGAGAATAAGGAGAAAAGTCCCATCATTATTTCAACGTCCGGCAGGGGCGATTATTGCCCTTCAGGACATCCTTTATGAGACACACTCTAAACAAAAATCTCTGCAATCGCGGCGATTGCAGAGATTTTTGTGCGCTTCAGGATGGGCTTGAACCAACGACCCCCTGATTAACAGTCAGGTGCTCTAACCAACTGAGCTACTGAAGCATTAGTGTATGCTTGTTTTATGAAAATTCGCGCTTCAGGATGGGCTTGAACCAACGACCCCCTGATTAACAGTCAGGTGCTCTAACCAACTGAGCTACTGAAGCATGTTTTTTGCCTTTTTGCGCTGCAAAATTACACCAAAAATTTTTAACGTGCAAGAATTTTTATCGAAAAATTTCAGCCGCTATGAAAGATTTCAGATTCCGCGTCCCTTTCTCCAGCCTTCTTTTGTTCGCTCAATCCCCCTGTAACAACTATTCACACCACATCTTTTGACCTTTTCATTGTTCGATTGTTATAATAATTGAGTAAATTTGCCGTTTGAAACGATGTTTGCTCTCCTTTATTTCAGATTTCGTCCCACGTTTCCAAGCCTACGGGCAAACAGACAAGACCCGATATGAAAAAACTCACCATCTTCGCCGCCTCCCTGGTGGCCCTGGCGCTCCTCTCGTCGGCTGCCACAAGCAGCCGCAAGGTCGACATCTCGCGCAACCTCGACATATTCAACGCCCTCTACAAGGAACTGCAGACATTTTATGTAGACTCCATAGACGCTGAGAAAAGCATCAACACGGCCATCGCGGCCATGCTCGACGACATCGACCCATACACCGAATATATCCCCGCCAAGGAGCAAGAACAGTTCCGCACCATGACTTCCGGTGAATATGGCGGCATAGGCTCCCTGATTCAGGAGACTCCCAAGGGGGTGATAATCTCCATGCCCTATGAGAACAGCCCCGCGGCTGTCGCAGGTCTCCGGGCCGGCGACCTCATTGTAATGATCGACGGAGACTCGACTGCCGGATGGCGCTCCGCCAAGGTGAGCGAGCGCCTCAAAGGACAGAGCGGCTCCACGGTCAATGTGACTGTGAATCGCCCATACACCACAGACTCCATTAAGACTTTTGAGATAAAACGTCAGAAAATCCAGATTCCCTCTGTGCCTTACTGGGGCATCGTACGAGATGACTCCACCGGATATGTCGCCCTAAACACATTCTCAGAGAAGAGTTATCCTGAGGTGAGGGCGGCTGTCGAGTCGCTCAAGAAGCAGGGCGCCAAGCGTCTTGTGCTGGATCTGCGTGGCAATGGCGGCGGTCTCGTTGAGAGCGCCGTGCAGATTTTGGGCATTTTTCTCCCCAAGGGAACTACCGTCCTCAACACCAAGGGCAAAGGTGTCCTCAATGAGAAGACCTACAAGACATCTGTCCAGCCTGTCGACACTGAGATACCCCTGGCTGTGCTCATCGACGGATCATCGGCCTCCGCAAGCGAGATTGTCTCAGGCGCCCTCCAGGATCTTGACCGTGCAGTCATCATAGGCAACCGCTCCTTTGGCAAGGGGCTTGTCCAGTCCACACGCCAACTCCCCTACGACGGTCTCCTCAAGGTTACAGTGGCAAAATATTATATCCCATCAGGCCGTCTCATCCAGGCCATCGACTACTCACACCGCAACCCTGACGGCTCTGTGGCCCGCATCCCTGACTCTCTGACCTCTGTGTTCAAGACAGCCGGAGGCCGTGAGGTGAGAGACGGAGGCGGAATCACCCCCGACATCAAAGTGACGCTCCCCGAGGTGAACCGACTCACCTACAATGTCGTGCGCGACAACTGGGCCTTTGACTTCGCCACTCGATATGCCGCCACTCATCCCACCGTCCCGGCTCCAGCTGACTTTGAGATCACGGACACAATCTATGAGGAGTTCAAGTCGTTCATCGACCCTGAACGGTTCGACTACGATAAGGTCTGCGAGTCAGCTGTCAAGGCCATGCGCGACCTCGCTGAGTCCGAAGGCTACATGAACGACTCCGTCAAGACCCAGCTCGACATCCTCGCCTCAATGCTCAAGCACGATCTAGGTCACGACCTCGACATCAACCGCAAGGCTATTTCGCCATATCTGGCAGGTGAGATCATGAGCCGTTACTATTTCACTCGGGGTCAGATAGAGAACTCGCTTCACACCGATGCAGACCTCGACTCTGCCCTCAATGCTCTCACCGCCCCGCGATACAAACAACTGCTCAAGCCTAAAGCAGAAAGCAAGAAATGACAACCACAACGTCACTACAGCAACTCTCCCAGGAATTTCTCTCACCCACACGCCGTGAGGCTATCGACAAGTGGCTGCGCGGACGCTTGGCCACACTCAACCTCTTCTCCCTTGCAGGCTCTGCGCCGGCCATGCTGCTGGGAGCCATGGCCCCACGCAAAGTGCCGACACTGGTGATAGCCGACTCGCTCGACGATGCCGGATATATCTATCACGACCTCTCGCGCATACTTGGCGAGGAGCGTGTGCTGATGTTCCCCTCAGGCTTCAAGCGCGACATCAAGTATGGTCAGCCTGATCCCCCCTCAGAGATTCTCCGCACAGAGGCCCTCAACCACTGGCACTCGGGAAAGGATGCTCCGCAATATGTGGTGACATATCCTGAGGCGCTCGCTGAGAAGGTGGCATCACGCACAGCCATAGATGCCCATACGCTCCGTCTCAACACCGGGATGGAACTCGACATGACTGAGGCGGTGAAATGGCTGCGTGAGAATGGATTCTCGCCGGTCGACTATGTCTATGAGCCCGGACAGTTTGCCATGCGCGGCTCAATCATAGACATCTTCGGCTACAGCAGCGAGCTGCCCCTGCGCATAGACTTCTTTGGCGATGAGATAGACTCCATCAGGCTCTTCAACATCGAGACCCAACTCTCAGAGCGCAAGTTGCAGAGCGTTTCCGTCACCTCCGGTATTGCCGGGGAGGGTGGGGGAGAGTCGCTCTTATCGTTTATCGACCCCTCCACCATCATTGCCGTGCGCGATGATGCCTATACTATAGAACGCATCAAGGCCATCTCGGAGACCGATTTCTCGCAGAGCGCGCTCATAGCGGGCGAGGGCGACATCTCGGCTCTCGACCGCATCGTAGACCCCACAGAGTTTGAGCGTGCGCTGACATCCTTCCGCCGCATACGCTTCACGGCCGCCGCCATGTCTGAGAAGGCTGAAGGTGCCTCAATCGACTTCGGATGCTCCCCTCAGGTGCTTTACCACAAGAACTTCGAGCTCATAGCCTCCTCGTTTGTCAATTTCCTCTCAGAGGGCTATGTCATCGACATCCTCTCCGACAGCGAGAACCAGTTTGACCGCCTCAAGGCCATCTTCGAGGATCGTGGCGACGACATTCGCTTTACACCTGTCACACCCACGATCCATGAGGGCTTTATCGACCATGAGCGCAAGGTCTGTCTCTTCACCGACCATCAGATTTTCGACCGCTTCCACAAATACACTCTCAAAAGCGACCGTGCCCGCTCAGGCAAGCTCGCCCTCTCGCTCAAGGAACTCTCAGCCATCGAGCCGGGAGACTATATCGTGCATGTCGACCACGGTGTGGGCCGGTTTGCAGGCCTTCTCCGCACTGATGTCAACGGCCGTACACAGGAGATGATAAAGCTCGTCTATGCCAACGACGACATCATCTTTGTCTCCATCCACTCCCTCCATAAACTGGCCAAGTACAGAGGCAAGGAGGGTGTGCCTCCAAAGGTGAACAAACTTGGCACAGGCGCATGGAATCGCCTCAAGGAACGCACAAAATCGAAACTCAAGGACATTGCCCGCGACCTTATCCGTCTCTACGCCGCCCGTAAGGAGGAGAAGGGACATGCCTTTGCCCCTGACTCATATCTGCAGCAGGAACTCGAGGCCTCATTTATTTATGAGGACACCCCTGACCAGCTCACGGCCACAAAGGCCGTCAAAGCCGACATGGAGAGCGAGCGCCCCATGGACCGCCTTATATGCGGCGACGTGGGGTTCGGAAAGACTGAGATTGCCATCCGTGCCGCCTTCAAGGCCGCCGTCGACGGAAAACAGACCGCAGTCCTTGTCCCCACCACCGTCCTGGCCTATCAGCATTACAACACCTTCTCCCAGCGCCTCAAGGACCTCCCGGTGCGTGTCGATTATCTCAGCCGCGCCCGCACCCCCAAGCAGGTCAAGGCCATCATCAGAGACCTGGCTGAAGGAAAGATAGATATCCTCATCGGCACTCACAAAATCATCGGTAAGGATGTGAAGTTCAAGGACCTCGGACTCCTGGTGGTCGATGAGGAGCAGAAATTTGGAGTGGCGGTCAAGGAGAAACTCAAGCAGCTCAAGGTCAATGTCGACACTCTCACCATGAGTGCCACCCCCATCCCCCGCACACTGCAGTTCTCACTCATGGGAGCCAGAGACCTCTCTGCCATCAACACTCCGCCCCCAAACCGCTATCCCATCGTCACCTCCGTCAATGCCGGCGGCGACGACATCCTCTCGGAGGCCATCAACTTCGAACTCTCGCGAAACGGCCAGGTCTTCATCGTCAACAACCGCATCGAGGGCCTCTACGACCTCGAGGCGCAAGTGCGTCGCCTTGTCCCTGACGCTCGCGTAGTGGTGGGCCACGGCCAGATGGCGCCCGACAAACTCGAGCAGACCATCATCGACTTTGCCAACCATGACTATGACGTCCTGATAGCGACAACCATCATCGAGAGCGGCATCGACATGCCAAATGTCAACACCATCATCGTCAACAATGCCCAGAACTTCGGACTGAGCGAGCTCCACCAGTTGCGCGGCCGTGTGGGCCGCAGCAACCGCAAGGCATTCTGCTATCTTCTCGTGCCTCCCCACATCCCCCTAACCCCTGTGGCACGCCGACGCCTGCAGGCAATTGAGAGTTTCTCCGAACTCGGCAGCGGCATTCATATTGCCATGCAGGACCTCGACATCCGCGGCGCAGGCAATCTCCTCGGCGCCGAGCAGAGCGGATTCATAGCCGACCTTGGCTATGAGACTTATCAGAAGATACTCAAGGAGGCAGTCACCGAACTCCGCACACAGGAATTTGCCGACCTCTCAGCCGAGACCACGGCTGACCGCGCCGATGAGGACGACTATGTGGCAGACTGCACAGTCGAGAGCGACATGGAGCTCCTCCTCCCGGCTGACTATGTCCCCACTGAGAGCGAGCGCATAGCCCTCTATCGTGAGCTCGACGGCATCGAGAGCGAGGCCGAGCTCGACGATTTCAAGTCGCGTCTCTCCGACCGTTTCGGCAACATCCCCGATGTCACGCTCGAACTCCTCCGCATCCCCTCACTGCGTAGGCTGGCACGCCGTCTGGGCATAGAGAAGGTGGTGCTGAAACAGCGTAAGATGTTCACATACTTTGTCGACGACACCAACAAGGCATACTATCAGAGCGAGATGTTCGGTCGCATGGTCTCCTACCTCACATCTCATCCGCGCAGAGTCCAGATTCGAGAGCGCGACGGTCGCCGCTCATTCGCCATTGGCAATGTCCCCACTGTCGAGTCAGCCCTCTCCATCCTCACCGAAATCCTCGCTGAAAAGGCATAATAGGTGAAAAAGGCCGCAGTCAACTGAATTCTGACTGTATACAAAAACAACAGGGTTGTCATCTCGACAACCCTGTTGTTCTTTAACCTTAATCTAATACCATGAAAACACAGTGCAAATAATAGTAACTACATCTCTATAACTCCCGGGCCTGAAGAAAAGTTCAGGGTTAAAATTAATTTTAACATCTGTTAACTATAGAGGTCAGGAATTTCTTTGTAATTTTACCCCCGATATCAAAAACAACCCTTATGGCTCAATGTGTTACAATCCTGTGACACTTCGGACCGAGCCTGCCAATCATAAAATCACAGAGCATCCATGAGTACAAGACTCCTTATCATCGACGACGAAGAGTCGATTTGCGAAATACTTAAATACAACCTGCGAAAGGAGGGTTATGAGGTAGACACTGCCTACAGTGCGGAGGAGGCTCTTGAGAAAGACCTCAGCGTCTACGACCTTTTTGTCGTAGACATCATGATGGAGAATCTCAGCGGCTTTGACTTTGCAAAGCGAGTCCGCAACAACGAGCGCACCGAGGACGCCCCAATTATATTCTGCTCAGCCCTCAACGGCGAGGACGACACTGTAATGGGCCTCAACATCGGTGCCGACGACTACATAACCAAGCCCTTCAAAATGAGCGAGGTGATAGCCAGAATCAATGCCGTGCTGCGCCGCACACAGATGGCCCGAAAGGCTGCCGGAGTCGAACTGGTCGCCGAGCAGGCTGACTCAGAGCCTCTTGAGGCTAGGGTGGAGTATAAGGGTCTCTCAATCGACCCTAACCAGAAGGAGGTCTATCTCGACGGCGAGCGCGTGGCTCTCACCAAGACTGAGTTTGAGATACTGTATTTCTTCCTTACCCACCGCAACCGCATCTACTCGCGCCAGGAGATCATCCGCCGTGTCTGGGCCGACGACGTCATCGTCACCACCCGCACCATCGACACGAACATCACACGCCTCCGCAAGAAGATAGGTGTCTATGGCAACAACATAGAGACACGCCAGGGGTTCGGCTATGGATTTAAAGAGAAGGATTAATTTCCATTGGCAATTATTCATCCCCATAGCCACAGTGCTGTGTCTGGTGTTCGGGGTGATTGTGTGGTATCAGTATAAACGTGAGGCTGACTACCGCACCGAGACTATTGCATGGCGTCTCAACAACATTAACCGCCACATCATACGCTCATACGAGCGTGACCAGGACCCGCGGCAGTTCATGTCGACCATCTCCGACTTCTATCAGGGAACCCAGTTTGACGGAGCGCGAATGTCAGTCTATGCCGACGACGGCATGCTTAGATATTCCTTAGGTGTCCCCCTCTCCTTCTCCCCCGACCCCTCAAATACAGTCCGCGTCATCAACGACAGCAACGGTCAGCCATGCTACGTCCAGCGCAGCAGCGATGGCAACGTTTATCTACTCGCCTCAGCCATCAGTCCCGACGGCCGGATAAAGGTTGTGACAGGCATCCCATATAGCGAGAAAATCGACGACGCCATGAGCATCGACACCACCGTCTGGCTCGTCATCATAGGCTGTATGGTGCTGACGCTCCTCGTCACCTTCTACTTCACCCGTATGTTGGCGCGTAATGTCCGTCTGCTCAGAGACTTCGTCTACAGGGCCGTGAGCGGAAGCCGGTTCACCGGCATAAATGAGTTCCCCAAGAACGAGCTCGGCGATATCTCGCGCGAGATCATCACACTCTATCGCGAGCGTGTCGCAGCCATAGAGCAGATCAAGAAGGAGCGCAAGGCCGCCGTGCATGCCTTTGAGGAAAAGGCTCGCGTGACGCGCCAGATGACCAACAATATCAACCATGAGATCAAGACCCCCGTCGGCATCATCAGGGGCTATCTCGAGTCAATCCTAAGCGACCCTGACATGGATGAGGAGACCCGCAAACGTTTTCTCCAGAGGATGTTGACAAATGTGGAGCGTCTCTCCAACCTTCTCAACGATGTCTCCACAATGACTCGCCTCGAGAACGGAGGCGACAAGATTGCCGTCACAAAGGTGGATATGTACGACCTTGTGTTTCAGATTGACTATGATATGGATGTCAACCGCATGGCCGGCTCAATGGAGTTCACCTACGACATCCCTCTCGACTGCAATGTGTCGGGCAACCCGGGCCTGATCCAGGGAATGATATGTGGCCTCATACGCAACG
Source organism: Muribaculaceae bacterium (assembly GCA_023667285.1). Taxonomy (GTDB): domain Bacteria; phylum Bacteroidota; class Bacteroidia; order Bacteroidales; family Muribaculaceae; genus Duncaniella. The sequence continues at coordinate 1,543,965 of JAMPAK010000001.1, read as the reverse complement.
CAGCCATGTATTCAGGCGGAACAAAGATAGGCCTGAAACTCATCTCTGAGAACGACCGCTTCTATGTGTTCGCCTTCTATGACGACGGTTCAGGTGTGGCCGATGAGCATATCCCTCACCTCTTCGAGCGCTTCTATCGTGTGGACACCGGACGTTCGCGCAAGCAGGGAGGCACCGGCCTCGGTCTCTCCATCATCAAGAGCACCATCACCACTCACGGCGGCACAATCTCTGTCCACAACCGCTCAACCGGAGGCCTCGAGTTCATTTTCTCCCTCCCCAAGTGGACGGGCGATTAATCCATCTTTATCTCAGCCTCGGCCATCTCATCATACTCCTTCCAGTCCGGGTCATTCTCGCAATAGACCGTTATGGGGAGCAGGCGGAACGGAGCAAGCACCTCGTTGAGTTTGCGGCCGAAGATGTGGGTCGACAGCGTGTAGAAAACCCAGTCCCTCTTGCCGTCGCCGGTGAAAATACCCGTCAAGACAGCCACCGGATCCTTCCTGAATTCCTTCATCAGAGACTCCTGCACAGCCTCCATCTCCTCAGCCTCCGCCTCTGACGGCATTCCTGAAGGGGTGGGGGAGTCATATTTCCATGTCACCTCCACACGGATGTTGAAGCGGGGGTTGGACCTGAATTTGCTTATATCCTTGCGTCCCGTCACGAGTATGGTGCGACCTGTCTCCTCGCTCTCAGCGGGAGCAGTCCACCAGATGCCTGTATCTGTGTCCATTGTCTGTCTGTGGTTGTTAATTTTCGCAAAATTACTTAAGTTTTTTGACATTGACCCATAATTGAAGTAATTTTGTGACCTTAAACCCCTAAACTGTTACCATTCTCACAATGCTGGATTACATCATCTGGAACGCAGACCCCGTGTGGTTTCACATCGGCCCCATTGCCATCCGCTGGTATAGCCTCGCCTTCATGGTGGGTTTTCTCGTCGGCTACGAGATTGAGTCGCGCATATATCGCCATGAGGGCGCGCCCGAGCGTTGGCTTGGAGTGCTGTTATTGTGGACCGTGGCCGGCACCATCATTGGAGCCCGTCTGGGACATGTGCTGTTCTATGAGTGGGACCAATACAGCCAGAACCCCATTGAGATACTCTATGTCTGGCACGGCGGCCTGGCAAGTCATGGAGGCACCATCGGCATCATTTTGGGTGTGATTCTATACTCGCTCATCACCACCAAGCGCAATCCCCTCTGGACCTTCGACCGCCTCGTCATCCCCATAGCCCTGGTGGGCGGACTCATCCGTCTGGGCAATCTGGCCAACAGCGAGATATTCGGCCACGCCACCACACTCCCATGGGGCTTCATGTTTGTGCGCTCGCGCGAGTGGCACGAACTCTACCTAGGTCAGGCATGCCACCCCACACAGATCTATGAGGCCCTGTGCTACTTTGCCCTCTTCGCCCTGCTGATGTGGATGTACTGGAAGAAAAATGCCGAGGAACGGCCCGGCTTGATATTCGGCGTCTTCTTCATAGGCATCTTCCTTCCGAGGTTCCTGATAGAATTTATAAAGAACCCTCAGGTTGAGTTTGAGCAGACCATGACACTCAACATGGGCCAGTGGCTCAGCATCCCCTTCATCCTAGCCGGCTGTATCCTCGTGTGGTATGCCATGAGCCATCCACGCCAGAAGATAGATTTTCCAAACCGTTTTGCCGACGAACCGGCTAAAAAATGACGGAAATTCACTAACTTTGCACTCTGAAAGCACAGAATCCTTATGATTGACAAGATAAATCAACTCAAGGCCGAGATAGAGACCCTCTCCGCGGCCAACGTCCAGGAGGTGGAGGCCCTCCGCATAAAATATCTCAGCAAGAAGGGCGCCATCCCCGCGCTCATGCAGGATTTCCGTTCGGTGCCTGCCGAGCAGAAACGCGAGTTGGGTCAGAAACTCAACGAGCTCAAAGAACTCGCCACTGAGCGGCTCGCTGCCCTCCGTGAGGCCCTCGAGAATGCCGATACCATCGACTCAGACCTCGACCTCACACGTACAGCCATCCCATTCCCCCTCGGGACACGCCATCCTCTATCACTTGTCAGAGAAGAGATTGTAGCCATATTCTCACGCCTCGGCTTCACCATTGCAGAAGGCCCTGAGATTGAAGACGACTGGCATGTCTTCTCAGCCCTCAACTTTGCCGAGGACCATCCCGCACGCGACATGCAGGACACCTTCTTCATCCAGCGCAACCCCGAGGTGCTTCTCCGCTCCCACACATCATCCGTTCAGGCGCGTGTCATGGAGAAAACCCAGCCGCCCATCCGTGTCCTCTGTCCCGGCCGCGTATATCGCAATGAGGCCATCACAGCCCGCGCCCACTGCTTCTTCCACCAGGTCGAAGGACTATATGTGGCTGAGAATGTCTCGTTTGCCGACTTGCGCCAGACGCTTCTCTACTTTGCCCGCGAGATGTTCGGCCCCGACACCAAGATACGTCTCCGCCCCAGTTACTTCCCCTTCACCGAGCCTTCAGCTGAGATGGACATCTCATGCAATCTCTGTGGCGGAAAAGGGTGCAGTTTCTGCAAACACACAGGCTGGGTAGAGATTCTGGGCTGCGGAATGGTGGATCCCAATGTCCTCGAGGCATGTGGAATTGACTCTAAGAAATATTCAGGCTTTGCCCTCGGAATGGGCGTTGAGCGCATCACAAACCTTAAATATCAGGTCAAGGATCTCCGTATGTTCTCGGAGAACGATGTGCGCTTCCTCCGACAGTTCACAGCGGCCCACTGATTTAGACTCACGTAGACAGAGATGACCGTCAAGGAACGATACAGCCGCGTGCTGGAATGGTTCGGCCACGCCATGCCTGTAGCCGAGACAGAACTTCACTACGACTCCCCATTCCATCTCCTTGTCGCTGTGATACTCTCCGCACAGTGCACTGACAAGCGCGTCAACATCGTCACACCCCCATTGTTCGAGGCATTTCCCACGCCTCAGTCAATGGCAGCCGTCTCTGACAGGGAGATATTCCCTTATATAAAATCTGTCTCATACCCCAACAATAAGGCCCGTTCCCTCGCCGGAATGGCGCGTATGCTCGTCGAAGAGTTTGGTGGAGAGGTGCCATCAGACATCGACTCCCTCATGAGACTTCCGGGTGTGGGGCGCAAGACTGCTAATGTGATTCTCGCTGTCGTCTACGACCGCGCCGCTATGGCTGTGGACACCCATGTCTTTCGCGTCAGTGAGCGCATTGGACTGACCACAAACTCCAAGACACCGCTGTCCACAGAGAAAGCGCTCGTGCGTAATATCCCCGAGGAACTCATCCCCAAGGCTCACCACTGGCTCATCCTCCACGGGCGGTATGTATGCAAGGCGCGCCGACCTGACTGCCTTAACTGCGGCCTCACATCCGTGTGTAGATACTACAGCAAAGCCTCGAAAAGCCCCAAGTGAAAAATGTTTTTTGAAATAGCCCAGTTTGTCAAATTCTTCATCCTGTCGCCCATCACATGGACGGCAGGATTGCTTATAGCGGGATTCCTTGTCAGGAAGCGCGTGTTGAGGTGTGCGCTTCTCGTGGCAGCCGCCGTGGTGTTTCTCCTCTTCACCAACCCTCTTTTCCTCGAATGGGCCAGGCGCGCTTACATCGGCCCTTATACAGTCCCCGAGATCCAAAAGAGTCATACATATGACACAGCCATAGTGCTTGGCGGCTTCTCGTCATTGAACCCTGAGACAGGAGGTCTCGTCTTCATAGGCGACAACGGCGACCGCCTCTGGGAGGCCGTCAGACTCCTGAAGGAGGGACGTGTCAAGCGGCTTCTCATCTCAGGCGACGCCTGCTGCAACATTACTTCCGGTGGCCACGACAATGCCCCGGCCTTCAGGGCATACATGAGCACATTCGGTGTCCCTGACTCACTCCTGCTCATCGACCAGAAGTCCATCAACACACGCGAGAATGCCGTATACTCTAAAGAGATGCTCGATTCCCTCGGGATTGACGGCGATGACTGTCTGCTCGTCACCTCGGCCATCCACATGAAGCGCTCCATGAGTTGTTTCAAGCGTGTCGGGATGAATCCTGTCCCTTATCCCGTCACCGTCCCACCTCAGAGAGATGCCCTGAGCCACAGAGATTTCTATCCCCGGTGGGACAATGCTGTCCAGTGGGAGGGAATATTCAACGAAATCATTGGAAATATAGTCTACTCCATCGTTGGTTATATATAAGAGGTGTCATCGAACATCTGACGGATTGTTTTTGTTGAAATTTTGGTGATTAGTTGGCGGTTTTTCGCTAACTTTGCCGACTGAAAAGCAAATTGGCCCCCTGACAAGGCTATCCGGCGCATGCACATACAGCACAATTTATGAAGAATCTCGTTATAGTAGAGTCTCCCGCCAAGGCAAAGACTATTGAAAAGTTTCTCGGCAAGGACTATAAGGTGATGTCCAGTTACGGGCATATCCGCGATTTAGGCAAGAAGGATCTCTCCATCAAGGGTGAGGGAGATTTTGAGCCGGTCTATGAAATACCCGCTGAAAAGAAGTCGCTTGTGGCTGACTTGAAGAAAGCCGCCAAGAGCGCTGACATCGTATGGCTCGCTTCTGATGAGGACCGTGAGGGTGAGGCCATTGCCTGGCACCTCTTTGAGGTGCTTGGACTCAAGCCCGAGAAGACCCGCCGCATTGTCTTCCATGAGATTACGAAAAACGCCATCCTCCATGCCATTGAGAATCCGCGCGACATCGACATCAATCTTGTTGACGCGCAGCAGGCCCGTCGTGTGTTGGATCGTCTCGTAGGCTTCGAACTCTCCCCCGTGCTGTGGAAAAAAATCAGGCCATCCCTCTCAGCCGGGCGTGTCCAGTCTGTGGCCGTGCGTCTGATTGTCGACCGAGAGAATGAGATAAACTCCTTCACGTCCGAGCCATATTACAGAGTGACAGCCCGATTCGAACTTCCAGGCGGAGCCCCGCTCCATGCCGAGCTCTCACGCCGTCTCCCAGACGCTGAGAGCGCCCGCTCATTCCTCGAGGCTTGCTCAAAGGCCACATTCAAAGTGGGCGACATCACCGTCAAGCCGCTTAAGAAATCACCGGCCCCCCCTTTCACCACCTCCACTCTTCAGCAGGAGGCCGGTCGCAAGCTCGGCTTCTCAGTGTCTCAGACCATGATGATAGCCCAGCGCCTCTATGAGGATGGCTACATCACATACATGCGTACTGACTCACTCAATCTCTCATCGCTTGCCATCGGGACTACCTCTGACCTCATCAAGAACGAGCTTGGCGAGAAGTATCTGAAGGTGCGCAAGTACCACACATCTTCCAAGGGCGCTCAGGAGGCTCACGAGGCCATCCGACCCACATATATTGACCGCGAGACAATCGACGGCACTGACCGTGAGAAAAAACTATATCGTCTCATACGCCTCCGCACCATGGCCTCTCAGATGGCCGATGCAGAACTTGAGAAGACCACTGTCGAGATCTTTGTAGACGGCCGCAAGGAACATTTCACTGCCTCAGGCGAGGTCGTGAAGTTTGACGGTTTCCTCCGGCTATATCTAGAGGGGACAGATGATGAGAACGAGACCCTCCCGGGCGAGGCCACACTCCCTCCCATGAAGATTGGCGAGGCCCTATCCCTGGGAGACATCACCGCAACAGAGCGCTTCACACAGGCTCCGCCGCGCTACACTGAGGCCTCGCTCGTCAAGAAGATGGAAGAACTGGGCATAGGCCGTCCGTCGACATATGCACCAACTATCTCGACCATCCAGAACCGCGAGTATATTGTCAAAGGGGATAAGGCAGGTGTCAAGCGAGACTATGATGTGATGACCCTCGACTCAAAGGGGAAGATCACAGACACTGTCCGCTCTGAGAACACAGGCGCCGATAAGGGAAAACTCATCCCTACAGACACCGGCGTGATTGTCAATGAATTTCTAACCGAGCATTTTCCCGATATCCTCGACTATGACTTCACAGCCGGGATGGAGGCCAAGTTTGACCGCATTGCTGAGGGCGATGCCAACTGGAAGAATGAGATCAACACATTCTACACACTCTTCCATCCTGAGGTCGAGAAGGCCAACGAGAGCCGCACTGAGCGCAAAGTCGGTGAGCGTCTGCTCGGTAACGATCCCAAGACCGGTGAGCCAGTCTATGTCAAGATTGGACGTTTTGGCCCCATCGCCCAGATTGGATCGGCCGATGCTGAGGAGAAACCTCGTTTCGCCTCACTGCGTAAGGACCAGAGCGTCTTCGACATCACTCTTGAGGAGGCTCTCAAACTCTTCGATCTCCCTCGTCAGGTCGGAACATATGAGGATAAGGTGGTGACAGCCGCCATCGGACGTTTCGGCCCCTACATACGCCACGACGGCAAGTTCGTGAGCATTCCAAAGTCCATGTCCCCCTCATCCATAACCATTGAGGAGGCCATTGGGCTTATCGAAGCCAAGCGTCAGGCCGAGGCTAACAAGGTTGTCAAGACATTCACTGACGATCCTGATGTCAGCATCCTCAATGGCCGCTATGGTGTCTACATCTCTTACAACAAGTCGAACTATAAGATTCCTAAGACCGTCGAGGACCCCTCTGCCCTCACTCTGGAGGAGGTGAAACAGATAATAGCCGCTCAGGACGCAGCCCCTAAGAAACCCAAACGCACACGCAAGTAATGTCGCCACGTAAGATATATAACACCAAACCGGGTGCCGAGCGCAACCCTTTCAAGCCTGATGTCATCGAGACATATCATGCGACAGATGAGAAGCCCCTCCTGGAGTTTCTCTTCGAGTCCATGCCACAGCGCAAGCGCACGGCTGTCAAGAATCTCCTTGCCCACCACCAGATAGCAGTCAACGGCATTCCGGTGACACAGTTTGACACACCCCTCGCCCCTGGCGATGAGGTGAAGGCCAACCTTACGCGCGAGTTCCGCGTGTTTTATAACCGCAGGCTCAAGATTGTCTATGAGGATGATGACATCATTGTAGTCAACAAGGGTTATGGACTCCTCTCCATGGGCAACGATAAGGTGAGCGACGGGACGGCATACAGCATCCTGAAGGACTATCTGAAATGGAAAGATCCTCGAAACAAGATTTTCATTGTCCACCGACTTGACCGCGACACATCAGGTCTGATGGTGTTTGCTAAGTCTGAGGAGGCCAAGAACCGGCTGCAGCACAACTGGAACAACATGGTGCTCTCACGCAAGTATCTTGCAGTGGTCGAGGGTGAGCCTGACCCGGCCGAAGGAGAGGTGCGCAGTTATCTGGCCGAGAACTCCCGATATGAGGTCTATTCAACGGACAAGCCCGGCGAGGGACAGCTCGCGGTGACACGTTATCGGACACTCAAGAGCGCCAAGGGATACTCTCTCATGGAGGTTGAGCTCGACACCGGACGTAAGAACCAGATACGTGTCCACATGAAGGATCTTGGCCATCCCATCTCAGGAGACCGCCGCTATGGCGCCGGATCATCACCAATACACCGCATGGCTCTCCATGCACAGACACTCCGCTTCGTCCATCCCATGACGCGCAAGGATATGAACTTCTCAACCCCAATCCCTGCCTCATTCTTGAAAATGGTTTCCGGAGGCGCCCGCAATTGACCATGAAGGCTCAAAGGAAAATCCCTCTTTTGCCTGAATTCGACGACCGTATCCCTGAGGGTCTTCTCGAGCATGTCATGTTCCGAATGGTTAAGCGTCTTGACAGAGGTTCAGCGTCTGTTAGATTCGACCGGGAGCCGCATCTGGGTGGTGCAGCCGGCCATGTCATCTCAGCCATGTCCTTTTCACGGAATCATGACGACATCAAGTCGAGGATAATGCGCCTTGTCGGCAATACGATACGCATTTTTACTCCCTGGTTCAAATTCTGACCAGACTCTTAAACGATAGGATAAGGAATCCCGCCCTGTCTACAATGCGGCAGGGCGGGATTTCTTATTGTCCGTTTGTCAGACCTCAGGTCACTTCACCAGAGTCTTGGTTGTCGAGGTGGAGCCGTCTGTATAGGTCACCACCTTGATGATGATTCCCTTGGTCTCTTCAGTCACGCGGATTCCCTGCAGGCTATAGTATGCAGTGGAGAGAACTTCCTTGTCAGCAATCGTTGAGGTGATTGACGATGGTGTGCCGCTCTTAGCAGAGATTGCTTTGCCCAGGCCGCCCATCTCGTTGGCTGCGCGTACCGAATATGCCGTGGCCGCTGATGCATCCATTGTCGTGTTGAAGACATAGTAGGGATTGGTAGTGAAGTCGATTACCTTGCCGTTCATGCAGATGGCCCAGAGGAGTGCATAGTCGGAGTTGTCCCATGTCATGGTGACACCGTCGGTCACTACATTCGAGGGCTCGGGAGCCTGCTCTGTGGCAAGTGTAGGATCCCAGTCATCCCCATCCCCCATCACATTGGCTATGGTGAGAGCGTCGGCCTCCTCCTTGGCGAGGATAGGATTGTTGGTGTGGCCATTGCCGAAAGTTTTCTTGCGGTCCTTTAGGTCGATTACTGTGCCTCCCGCTGTGGTCGAGTTATACTCTGCGAAACGTGCCGGCCACCCGTCTGACATCTCGCTCCATCCGGCGGCTGAGGGCTTGCAGGTCATCTTGGTGTTGATGAAGAGGGCTGAGGGGACACCTTCGCCCCAGGGACGTCCCAAAGTGAACTTGCCGTCTGTCCCGCTCTTCTCGCCTACAATCTCACACTCGTTAAACACATAGCCATATTTGCGCGCGTCTGAAGGTGCGCAGATATAACCCTTGGTGTCTGCTTGCTGGAGTTTAACCCCCTGATAGTAGACGTCTCCCTTGCCGCAGAGGAAGTCAGTGGTGCCGCGGAGGACACCTCCCTCAAAGTAGAACTTGCCGTTCTTGTTGTTTGACACATAAGTGTCCTGATATGCCCATAGACATGCATCCTTGAAGATTGTCCTGTCTGAATTGTCGTTGAGCACGATGTCGCGGCCTCGCGAATCTCCCATGGACGACTTCAGCGTCAGGTTCTGGAAGTAGCAGTTTGTGGCGCTCTTGTTGATTCTCAGGACATCGCCGTTGCCAATCCCTTCAAGCACATGTGCCTTCCCATACTGACCGTCCACATAGACATCGACGATATCATTGCTGATGACTACGCCATCCATGCTCTCACCGATAAAGGAGACATTCCCCTTATTGATATAGGTAGTGGGGTCAGGATAAGATTTCCCGTCGCTGCCAGTCTTGGTCGCTGTAGCTGATGATGCCAGCTTGTAGTTGCCGTTCTTTATAAATATGCGGAAACGCTTTGAGGCATCAGTGCGAGCCTCTGAAGCCGCTATTGCATCGTTGAGCGTTCCGTCGTCGGGCACAACGAAATCATAGAGGAATCTTGACACTGCGGGTTTGGTGCGTGTCTTGAATGAAATCTTTATCTCCTGGTTAGTGGCATTGTCACAGAGGTCCATCACCGCTCCTGCCGGGAGTGTGAATGTGTAGTTCGTTCCATAGGAGAGGTTGGAATAGTTGAACATTACTGTCTTGCCTGTCACTGAGGACTCGAGCTCGATGCCGCTGAGATTACCCTTGACACCGCTCTTCACTTTCACCTTCTCATCGAAGTTGAGCACAATCTTGCCTGCGATGGAGGCGTTGTCGGTCCCCTCAACAGGCACCTGGCTTACAAGCACGGGAGCCGTGCCGTCGTTGATGAGTTGAGGTGTGCCGAAGATATAGACTGCGCCAAGCGCTATGCCGTCATTGTTGCTCTGTGTGCCATTGACACTCGATGACTTGTCGGCAATCCAGCGGATGGACACGCTTGCCTTGTTGTCGAACGAGGAGGGAAGGGTGAAGTTGTAGGTCGTCCATGACTTGGCTCCCTCAAGGGTCACCGTCCCGAGTTTGGTCCACTGGCTGCCATCCACTGATGCCTCAACGTTATATTTTGAATAGGCATTGTAGTTGTAGAGCATAGAGCCCTTCACGCTCATTGAGGTGAAGGCGGTTGCATTGACAGTGGTCTGCCAGTAGTATTTGCCCAGGCCCTCAGTGTTCCAGTTGACAGCCGCCGGTGCGCCTTCATAGCCTCCGGCTGCCTCCTGGCTCTTGTCGAGCCATCCGATAGTGTTGCCTGCCTCATCGCGAAGCACAAGTGTCACGGCGTCATTGTCCTCTGCATAGAAGTCAGCTGGACGTCCATTGTTGCCTGAGAGATAGAAGTCCCATGCAGCCACGAAATCTGCGGCTGAGAAGATGCCTTTATACTCCTTGTTGCTGTCCATGGTGAAGGTTATCTCGCTTGAACTCTGACCGTCGCTCCAGTTGGTGAAGGTCATCACGTCGTTGGAGATGGCTGTCAGTGTCACCTTGATCCCTTCCTCATACATCATCTTGCCGTCTACAACAGTGGGTGCTGGCGAGGGCTGTATCTGATAGGGGTTAGCGCCACCCTCAACACTATATTTCAACTCATAGGTGTTGACCTTTGATAGATTGGCAGTAATCTCTGAGTTGGCTTTGACAGTATAGTTGAGCGTTGTCTTATTGCCCAGTTCCTTGCCTGAGGCATCCGTCCAGTTCACAAAGCGATATCCGAACTCAGGTGTGGCGGTCAGCGTCACCACTGTCTCGTCCTCATACTGGTCGAGTTGGGGATTCACAGTAATCTGTGCGCTCCCCTCAGGGTTAGCCTTGGCTGTGAGAGTATATTTGTTCACGGGGACAGAGGTGCCGTTCACTTTGCCGATGATGCGGACATCTGAATAGGCCACACCCTTGTCAGCCGCAAACCCATTGTTGACCACAAGATTGAACCCATTGCCCGATGTGAGCTGCTGTTGCTGCTCAGCGGTGAGGGTATACTCATAGTGCACCGTGTACGACGGATCGCTTCCATGCTTGTCGTCGGCCTGAGTCTTGTTATTGCGGTGAGGTGTGATCTTGCTGAACTCTATCGGAGTGCCGCCGTTGACCTCACCCTGTACACTCACACAACCCACAGAGCCGTCTGTACCGCAGCGAGCCACATAGAACGAAATTTTTGTAGGCGTGAATGTCAGACCCTTGGCCGGCTTGACACACCATTTCATGATGTCTGTGGCGCCATTGGCCGCATTGATCTTCACAAACTTGATGTCCGGACACATCGTAGTGCTGATGATGCCAGTGTAGTTCTGTCCATTGATGTCGAAACTTGCCTGGGAGATGGCTCCATCGGGCGACGTTGTGACATCCTGCATGAAGTTCTCTGAGTTGAAAGCCCAGACCGCCGACGCTTCAGCGTTGTTGAATGTCGTCTGTGCCCACGCCCGGGCGCCCCCGAGCAGACATATGAGCAACATCGACAAACAGAGTAATTTCTGTCTCATGGTAAGGTGTTGTTGTATGGTATTAATGTGATTCTGGTTTAGTTGGCATCGACATCAAAGAAATATCCGGCCTCAATCTTGACATCATATTCTTTCATGAGATCGTCCATCCCTACCTGATTGAATAGTTTGAAGTGAGCGGTGAGGGTGGTGTTTCCGGTGGCCACATCATAGTCAAACTTCAGATTTGTGGCCGTCCAGTCAGGGAGGGCATTGTCAACCTGATTGTAGATCTGGATTGTCTCCCCCTCAGCAGTCTCAACTGAGAATCCCTTGCTGCTGATGGTGACCGGAAGATTTTTCATCACGATGTTGCGTGGCATCATCTGCTCCTCAAACGTGGCCTGGGGAATGACGATGCGGGCAGTCTTCTTGACAGGATCTACAGTGGCCGAGAGAATTCGGTTCTCCAGTGTGAATGTCTCACCTGACAGTTCCTCACCCTCATATATGGCCGAGGTTGTAGTGCCGACAAGCACTGGTGTTGTCGGTATAACCGTGACGTCATACTTGTCATTGACCGTATAGTTGATGAGATATATCGGACAATTGGCCTCATCAATTATGCGCGTGGGCACCATCTTCAGCGAGAAATCATTGAAGATGTATGAACCCGTAGCATTGGTGGGGATCAGGTCCTTGCCGTTCGCTTTGAAATATCCCGTATTGGTGTCATAGGTGAAGTTCATCGTAGGCAGTTTGAAGGATAGGCCGTAATACCCCGAGGCAAACTGCACATTTGAGATCTCCAGTTTCAGAGTGCCCCCAATCTGCTCGAAAGTCATCTTGTAGTTAGGGTTGCCAGAGATGAGCTCCTCGCCCGTCTCCTTATCGGTGACTATGTTGAAGCACTGCTCACCGCCATAGGTCAGGATCACCTCCTGATAGTTCTCCTTGTTGTCGTCCATGCACGATGTGGACATAGCGCCCACGATTGCCGCGAGTGAAAGGAGTCTAAAAAATTTGTTCATGTCTGGTATTGTCGTGTTTTCAATAATTTAATATACAAAATTACAGAATTTTCGCCACTTCTCACGCATCCATGTAGTTAAAAAACGTTTGCTCACTGAATCACTCCTGACTTCGTCAAAATAATGACGCCACTCGTGTAAAGAAAAATATAGTTACGTAGCTTATTTATTAAACAATGTTAAAACAAATGTGTTTTTTGGCATAATTCTTTGGCATTATTGAAAAAAGCCCTACCTTTGCATCAGTTTTTCATGGTATTAGATTTAAGGTAAGAAGATTATTCGTCGTGATGACGGATAATTTTTTTTTATGCCCGTTTCTCAGTAACTTTGCAACCGATATGAAACGTTTCTTCATCCTGCTTGTCAGTCTCATTCTCTGGTCATCTGCAATGGCCGCCAGAGAACCACAATATCGCCCGGTCATGTCCACGGCCTGGCGTCCGCTTCCGCCATTAGGGCTTCATGCACCTGCCTCAATCGACACCCTCTCCTACAACCTCTTCCAGACCGCCATCCCGTCAGCCGTCTCTCCGGCCTTTGCCACAACAGGCAATCAGGCATCTGAGGGCATGAACATGATCTATATGGACCGCGAGCCGATGAGCCGCTTCTTCCTCCTTGACGCTAAGCGATTCTGGATTCCCTCTGAAAACTCCATCCGCTTCTACAACACAGCCATCCCCATGAGCATCGTCAGCTACAGCACAGGCGGTGGCCGAGAGATAGCCCAGGACTGGTTCAAATTCCTCTTCTCCGGAAACTTCTCCCCCAAAGGACAGATAGGCCTCGACATAAGTTATCCCTACTCAAAGGGCTCATACAACCATCAGGCGGCCAAAGGCTTCAATTGGACCCTATTCGGCTCATATATTGGAGACAGATATGAGCTGCAGGCATCCTACGATGTCTTCAATATGATCAATCAGGAGAACGGCGGCATCACCAACGACCTCTACATTCTCGACCCCGCAGTGCTCCAGGGCGGCCTCTCAAAAATCAATCCCCGCTCCATCCCCACAAACCTCACTGCCTCAGCCTCCCGTGTGAGAGGCAAGGACCTCTACATCAACCAGCGCTACAAGGTGGGATTCTGGAAGGAATACCTTGACTCTCTCGGCGACTCCATCATCGGACGTGAATATGTCCCGGTCTCAAGCTTCATCTGGACATTCAAGTATGGCGACGCCCGCCACCGTTTCACCAACACTTCTGCCCAGGAGGAATCAGAATTCTGGGAGAATCACTACATCTCCGCTTCTGCCACCGACGACCTCACACGCACTGACTACATCGAGAACACTATCGGCGTCTCACTCCTCGAGGGCTTCAACAAATATGCCAAGGCAGGCCTGGCCGCCTTCCTTACACACGAGGTCAGAAAATACTACCAGACCACCGATACCCTCCCCATGTCAGGCTTCGACCGTCCCACAGGCCTCACCCCCTATCCTTTCGATGAGCGTATGAGCCACAAAGGCTCCGAGACTTTCCTCTATGTGGGCGCACAGCTCACCAAGCAGCAGGGACTGACGTTCAACTATGACGTCACCGCCAAACTTGGCATAGCAGGCGCGGCCGCCGGTGAGATCTTTGCCGACGGCGGCATCACAACGCGCATCCGCCTCCTCGGCGACACTGTCAGCCTGCGCGGCTACGGTAAGTTCGCCAACGAGACCGCCCCCTATCTCATGAACCAATATGTCTCAAACCACTTCATATGGAAGAACGACTTCGGCAAGACACGCCGTCTGCGTTTCGGTGGCCTGCTGACCATTCCACACACAGGCACACGCGTGGGAGTGGCCGTCGAGAATGTCCAGAACCAAATCTATTTCAACTCCTCAGCCCTCCCCGTTCAGAATGGTGGAAGCGTCCAGGTCCTGGCCGCAAGGCTCGAACAGTCTCTGCGCTGGCGTGCACTGAATTGGCGCAACACCGTGGTCTATCAGACCACATCAAACGAGGCCGTCATCCCGCTCCCCCAGCTGGCCATATACTCCAACTTATATCTCCAGTTCAAGGTGGCCCGTGTTCTCGACGTGCAGATGGGAGTCGACCTCGATTACTACACACGCTATCATGCCCCTTCCTATCAGCCATCAACAATGTCCTTCTGCAATCAGCAGGAGATTAAGTGTGGCAACTATCCCTTCATGTCGGCCTACATCAACATGAAACTCTCGCGAGCACGCTTCTTCCTCGTGTGGTCACATGTCAACCAGGGGATGTTTGGAGGCTCCGACTACTTCTCCATTCCTCACTACCCCCTCAATCCACGCCGCTTCCAGATGGGCGTGAGCGTCGACTTCCTTAACTAATCGGCCTCTTCGATTGTTATAAAAGGGTACCGGGCTATAAATCCCGGCCCCTTTGTCATGAAGTCTTTCCGAATCATCTTCATCCTTGCACTTGCGGTGATCTCCGTCGGCATCATCGCATCCATCTGCTATTATCGTGACCGCGACCGCCATCCGGCCTACTCATATGAACGCGCCGGGGGCGACACCATCAGCGTGGCGATAGCCTACTCCCCCATGTCACTCTACCGTTACGGCGACTCCATCACCGGCTTCAACTACGAGATGATGCGCGCCATGGCAGCCGAGTATGGCGACAACGTCAAGTTCTTCCCCGTCTCATCTGTCGACGAGGCTCTCGCCATGCTGCGTGAGGGACGCTTTGATGTTGTGATGGCAGATATCCCCAAGTTCGCATCAGGGCGCGAGCATTATCTCTTCACCGTCCCGGTCTACACTGACAAGCAGGTGCTCGTCGGGCGCGACACCATATCCTCAACCCTCGACCTGGCCGGAAAGGAGGTCTGGGTAGCGGCTGGATCCCCGGCCGTCACACGTCTGGAGAACCTATCCCGTGAGATTGGTGACTCCATCGATATCCACGTCAGCACCGATTATTCAGCAGAGCAGTTGGTCATACTCACAGCCAAGGGAGAGATTCCGCGTGCTGTCGTCAATCAGGAGGTGGCGCGCCGTCTCAGCGAGATATATCCAGACATACGCATCTCTGACAACATCTCCTTCTCCCAATTCCAATCGTGGATTCTCGACCGTCGCTCCAAGGTGCTTCTCGACACCCTCGACAATCAGATTGGACGTTTCATGCAGACTCCCGTCTACAGGTCGCTCACTGAGAAATGGGGACTCGCCACGCCACTGCGGTCACCCGCTCCGGAGTCAGCAACGGATACTCTATGACAAACCTCTTCCCTCTCACCACAGCCCCTCTCAGGCTAGGCGAGAGGATGATATCTGCAAGCACTATACCCTCTGTCAGAGCGGCTTTGAACACCGCTTCCTTGGCTGTCCACGCCTGTAGCAGCATCGCGACATCATGTCCGATAAACCTCTCCTCAGCCGACAGAAACCGATGTGCCACACGCATCAACTGCCCCCTCGCCGTCTCTGTGTCTACGCCTATTGGTCCCGACTCAGACACGGCCAGCACACACTCATCCACAGAGTGTGAGATAGATATATATATTCCGTCAACCCCCTTTACGGCCGGGGCTCCCTCAGGGTTGTGAATCACTTCTGCCCCCTCTCCAAGCGCCTCTCTGACAAGCAAGGCAACCGCCTCCTGCTCCCGTCTGCGCCTGTCAGCGCGTCCGCTTTCAAGGATGGAGGTGTGATAAAGCCTGTACATAAGTGGAAATTCAGAGAGATTTAAGCATCGTGAGCATATCGCGACCCACCGCGTCGACCGCAGGAGCCACAGAGTCAGCCGGCGTTGTGTCCGGCACATGGAGATACATCACCCCTGACAGCACCGTCCCCGGTTCCTCGGCCAGGATGTGAATGGGTGTGGTCAGCGACCCTCTTGTCATCAGCATCATGCATCGCCACCCCCCCTCTGATACAAACTCAATTCTCTCGCCCGGCTCCCCGGCTGTGTTGAGGCTCATCCTCTCAATCCGGTTGTCAATCACAGCATCCCGGGTCTCTGCAGTTGTTTTATTGATAGATAGATACACATTCCCGTCCCTGAAGCCTGGATAAGTGATGTCGAGCCACTCTGCATCACCGCGGCGCTCCATCCTGACCTCTGCCCCTGCATTGACCCTGAGTGGGATGGTCAGCGAGTCCAGCGTGACATATTCCGAGTCCGGCATCTCGATTCTTGGATAAGCCCTGGGGAGCGGTGCGGCATGCCGGTTCCCTTCGCCTTGACATGCACATAGCAGCAGGCACCCTAAAACTATCGGCAGAAACCGTCTCATGACTGTGATTCAACCTGTTCGGCCTCCAGGACCTTCACACGGACATTCACAATGCGGTGATGGCGCACAGACAGCACCAGAAATCTGCATCGCCCATAGGCTATGGACTCTTTCTCTTTCGGGAAGTCACCCTTTATAGCCAGAATCATTCCGGCCAGAGTCTCACACTCCTCCGTCACGGCTGCAAAGTCCTCGTCATCAATTCCTATGACACGAAAGAAATCGTTCAGAAGTGTCTTCCCCTCAAATACATACGAGCCGTCAGGAAGTTCATGATAAGTCTTCTCCTCCTCATCATACTCATCATCGATATCCCCCACAATCTCTTCTAGCACATCCTCGAGAGTGACTATTCCCTGAGTGCCCCCAAACTCATCTATCACAATGGCCAGGTGCACACGCCGTGAGCGGAAATCCTCAAGCAGGTCATCGATCATCCTCGACTCCGGGACAAAATACGGCTCCCTCATCAAGTCCTGCCATTTGAACCCCTTCTCCTCCGTTTTTCCCACATAGGGCAGCAGGTCGCGTGAGTAGAGCACTCCCTTGATGTTGTCCATCGAGTCCTCATACACCGGCAGCCGGGCAAACCCGCTGTCAATCACCACCTTCATCACCTCCCCGAATGTCAGGTCGATGTCAAGTCCCGTCACATCCACTCGAGGAGTCATCACCTCCGAGGCGGTCGTGTCGCCAAACTTCAGAATGCCCTCGAGCATATCCTTGTTCTGCGAGTCGTCCACTCCCTGCGCTATCTCCAGTGCCTGCGAGAGGTCATCTGCCGTGACTGCCACCTCCTTCTTGGTCACCACACGGTTCACAATCCTCGTGCTCTTCACAAGGATAGACGACAGCGGATAAAACATCTTGACCGCCACACTCAGGGGCCCGGCGGCCATCTTGGCCCACCCGAGGTTATTGGCGTTGGCATAGAGCTTAGGCAGAATCTCCCCGAATAGAAGAATCAGGAACGTGAGAATCACTGTCTGAAGCACAAAACTCCACACCGCGCTCATCCCCTCAAAGATGGGCCCCAGAGCGAAGTTACACAGCACTACGATGGTAACATTCACTAAATTGTTGGCAATGAGGATTGTCGCAAGTAGTCTGTCAGGCTTCTCAAGCAGCCTCAGCACTTTGCTCTCCGGGTTCTCCTCCTCAAGTTCATCACACTGCGTGGGCGACAGTGAGAAGAATGCAATCTCGCTCCCTGACACAAACCCTGAGACGAACAGTGCCAGGATGGCAAGGGTCAGGGCCACAATCTGGGCGCCATCCATCGGCGCCACCAGGCAGGGGAGCGGAGTGTTGATAATGTCGGTCAGAATATTGACGGCGGCCTCAGTGGCCGGTAAAGGGTCAGTGTCCAAGTCGGTTGGGATAAGTGAGACAATGTTTTGCAAAAGTGACGGCAAATTTAGCGAATTTTTTTAAAACAGTCAAACAATCTTCAGATTAAGAAGCACGTTCCCGTCAGCCGTTTTTACCTCCACGCGCGTGTGGGGAGAAGCCCCGAAGGTGGGTGTCAAGGCCGGCAGGAGGACAATATCCCCCATCTTTATGGTGGTCAGTCGGCTGACAGCCGCTATTGCTGCCGCTATCTCATCCCTGTCCGCGCTCATCTCGATGGCGTCTCCCTCGATCGAGACGCTCCTAAGTTTCATGAAGTCATCAAGAGCCATCCACTCCCCACACACCACAGACGCATCCATCCCTGAGAGCAGCCCCGGAGAGCGATGGCCCGGTAGAGTCAGCCGCAGCGCCAGGGTCATAGCGTCATAATAGCGTGACGCGAATTTCGGAGCCACACCCTTGCCGAGCCTGTTCAGCCTCACAGCCACATGCGGCTCCAGTCTCCATCCATCACCCTCCTCAGGGAAAAACATCGGCCTCCCCGGCAGCAGCAGGGCGGAGTCAGGCATGAAATCTGCCTCAGCCTCAGGTGTGATTGATTTGAAAGGAATTATCTTCATCTCTCGTTCATGCGGTTATACATCACGGCGAGATGAGCATATATCGAAGTGTTCTGTATAATCACATCCGGCTCAGCCTTGATATGGAACGGCGTGAAATTCCACAGCGCCTTGATTCCGGCCCCGATGCACAGGCGGGCCACCTCAGCAGCCGCCGGAGCTGGAACAGCGATGATGGCAATCCCGGCTCCTAGCTCCTCGCGCAGCTCCTCCAGCCGCCCTATGTCATACACTGGCACATTCTCAATCTCCTTCCCCGTCACAGCCGGGTCGATATCAAATCCGGCCACAATCTCAAGCCCGTAGCGCGACAGACCCGAGTCGGTGATGAGTGCGCGCCCAAGGCTTCCTACACCCATCATTACCGCCTTGTGCCGCCGGTGGAACCCCAGGAAGTCGTTAAGGCCCTCCTCCAGTTGGGCCACATCATATCCTATCCTGGTTTTACCCTTGATGTTCAGATAGCTCAGATCCTTGGCTATCTGTGAGGCATCGACATTCAACTGCTGGGAAATGGCGGTCGACGATGCATATTCAACCCCGTCAGCCCGCATTTTCGATACACAGGCCAGATACCACGGCAGCCGTCCTATGGCCGGTTCAGGGACTGAAGGGCGTTTTTCGTTTTCCATCATTTTCTGTCAGGTTGTGACTTGTTTTGGGAGGCAAAAATACAACTTTTTTTTCTAAAATTTAAATATGCCATGTTTTTTGCTTAATTTTGTCCTCGTTATATCCATCAACCTTAACTACATGGACCGCAAAGTAAGAGTTAGATTCGCACCCTCTCCCACAGGACCTCTCCACATAGGTGGTGTTCGCACTGCCCTCTACAACTATCTGTTTGCCCGCCGTCATGGGGGCGACATGATTCTCCGCATCGAAGACACTGACTCGCAGCGCTTTGTTCCCGGCGCTGAGGACTATATCAACGAGGCTCTCTCGTGGCTCGGCATCAAGATTGACGAAGGTGTCCGCGAGGGAGGCGCATATGGCCCCTACAAGCAGAGTGAGCGTCGCGACATATATCGCACCCACGTCAAGCAGCTCCTCGACGCCGGAAAGGCATACTATGCCTTCGACACCCCCGCTGAACTCGAGGCTGCCCGCGCCGCCACCCCCAATTTCCAGTATGATGCCTCCACGCGCATGTCCATGCGCAACTCCCTCGCCCTCCCTCCCGAGGAGGTAAAGGCCCTCCTCGACGCCGGCACACCCTACGTGGTCCGCTTCCTCATTGAGCCGGGGCGAGACATCGAGGTCAACGACCTCCTCCGCGGACGTGTCACCATCAACTCCTCCGTCCTCGACGACAAAGTTCTATATAAAAGCGCCGACGACCTTCCCACATATCACCTAGCCAACATTGTCGATGACCATCTCATGGAGGTCACACACGTCATCCGCGGCGAGGAGTGGCTCCCCTCGGCTCCCCTCCACGTCCTCCTCTACGAGGCTTTCGGATGGGCCGACACACGCCCCGACTTCGTGCACCTGCCCCTGCTCCTCAAGCCCGACGGCAAGGGCAAGCTCTCCAAGCGCGACGGAGACCGCCTCGGCTTCCCGGTGTTCCCCCTCGAGTGGCACGACCCCACGAGTGGTGCCATCTCTGCCGGATATCGCGAGAGTGGCTATCTCCCGGAAGCCGTCATCAATTTCCTTGCCCTTCTGGGATGGAATCCCGGCGACGACACCGAGATAATGTCCATGGACGAGCTCATCTCGAAGTTCTCCTTCGACCACTGCTCCCGCGCAGGCGCCAAGTTTGCCTACGAGAAAGGCCGTTGGTTCAACCATGAATATCTTCAGAAGACATCTGACGAACGCCTTGCGGCCCTCTTCAAGCCTGTCCTCGAGGCACACGGCGTCAACCCCTCCGATTTCACTGACGATTACATCACCCGTGCCGTCGCCATGGTCAAGGGGCGTATCAACTTCGTCGCCGACCTATGGCAGCAGGCTGGCTTCTTTTTTGTCGCTCCCACTCAATATGCCGAGAAGGACATCCGCAAGCGCTGGAAGCCTGACACCCCGGCCATCATGAACGAGCTCATCAGCGTCCTCCGCTCCCTCCCCTCATGGAAGAGCGCTGAGGCCGAGCCTATCGTGCTGAAATGGGTGGAGGACAATGGATACCATCTGGGCAACGTCATGAACGCCTTCCGCCTCTGTTTGGTGGGAGAGTGCAAGGGCCCCCACATCTTCGACATCACCGAACTAATGGGTGCCGACGAGACCATACGCCGCATCGAGCGAGGCATCGCTGAAATCCACACACCTGAGCAGCCATGATCAAAGTCGGAATTATAGGAGGTTCCGGCTATGCCGCCGGCGAACTGATAAGGATTCTCATCAACCACCCGGATGTGATGCTCAAGTGGGTTCACTCCCGCACAGTGGCCGGACAGCGCATCGTCGACGTTCACCAAGGTCTATATGGCGAGATTGACATGAACTTCACCTCAGCCATAGACCTCGACTCAATCGACGTGCTTTTCTGCTGCCGCCCCGCCGGAAAGACCCGCGAGTTCCTAGCCTCGACCACAATCCCTGACAAACTTAAGATCATCGACCTCTCCCGTGACT
Source organism: Muribaculaceae bacterium (assembly GCA_023667285.1). GTDB lineage: Bacteria > Bacteroidota > Bacteroidia > Bacteroidales > Muribaculaceae > Duncaniella. The sequence goes on along the minus strand of JAMPAK010000001.1, from coordinate 1,522,834 downwards.
ATCGCCTTGAGGCCGAGGACAACGAGTTTGTCTACGGTCTCTCCGAACTCAACCGCAAGCCCATGGTCCGCGGTGCCAAGCGTGTGGCCAATCCCGGCTGCCTCGCCATGGCCGTGGAACTCTCCCTCATTCCCCTAGCCAAGAACCTTCTCCTTAACTCCGACATCCACACCACAGTCCTCACCGGAGCCACCAGCGAGGGCGCCGAGCGCCGCCCCACCACCCACTATGCATGGCGCAATGACAATGCCGTGGTCTACCGCCCCTTCCGCCACACACAAGAGGCTGAGATTATACAGACCCTCAAGGCCATGCAGCAGAGTTTCAACTCCCGCCTCCACATGGTCCCTGTGCGCGGCCCATTCTCCCGAGGCATCATGGCCGTGACATGGCTCGAATGTCCCCTAGACCTCCACGACATCATCAAATTGTATCAGGACTACTTCTCTGACCACAACTTCACCTTCATCACCTCGAAGATACCCGACCTCAAGGATGTTGTCAACACAAACAAGTGCATCATCCATCTCGACAAGATCGACGGACGCCTGCTCATCACAGCCGTCATCGACAACCTCCTCAAGGGAGCAGCCGGAAATGCCGTCCACACTATGAACCTCCTCTTCGGCCTCCAGGAGACAACAGGTCTCACCATGAAGCCCGTGGCCTTCTGACACACCTTAAATATATAAGATAAATTTAAATTTATAAAACAACCTCCCGCGCGAGTCCGGCGGCGCCTGTTAATTCAGGTTAACCGGACTCGCGCTTTTATTGTCATTTTGTCACCAAAATAGCCATTTTGCTTGACAGAGGTGTGAATTTAACATCAAAATTAACATTATTTTACATAAATACTTCCATATAATCGTTAAAAAAGTGCTAATTTTGCAGTCATATTGCATTTCTATCCGTCAATTATCATATTCAAATACTTTTATTTATTCGTTTTTACTATTAGGTATGAAAAAGCTGTTTCTACTTCTTGCAGTCATCATCACCTTTGCCATCAGCGCTGCGGCACAGAACCGCACCGTCACCGGTGAGGTGCTGAGTGCTGACAACGATGAGCCCCTGATGGGTGCCACCGTGATGGGAGTGGGTTCGAAGATTGGCGTCGTCACTGACCTCGACGGCAAATTCTCGATCAACCTTCCTGCATCAGTGAAGAAATTGTCTGTATCCTATGTGGGTATGACTACCCAAGAGGTCGACATCACCGCTAGTCCAATGACTATCAAACTTGAGAACCTTAACGTCCTCGATGAGGTCATCACTGTTGCTTACGGTACAGCAAAGCGCTCTTCTTTCACCGGTTCAGCTTCTGTGCTCGATGCCTCCCAGATTGAGGCCGTACAGGTCACAAACCCTGTCGACGCTCTCAACGGCCGTGTCGCTGGCGTCCAGCTCAACAATGTGTCTGGCGCTCCCGGTTCAAACCCCACAATCTTCATCCGTGGTATATCCTCAATCAATGCCGGTAACGAACCCCTCATCGTCCTCGACGGTACCCCCTTCTCCGGCGACCTCAACACCATCGCCACTCAGGACATCGAGTCGATGACTGTCCTCAAGGACGCTGCTTCAAACGCTCTCTACGGTGCTCGTGGTGCCAACGGTGTCATCCTCATCACAACCAAGCGTGGTAAGGGAAACGCCAAGGTGACTTTCGACGCTAAGTGGGGCCAGAACTCACGCGCCGTCCAGGACTATGACGTCATCTCTTCTCCCAAGGGCTACTATGAGGCTTATGCAACAAGCCTTGCCAACAGCCAGTCCGCAGCATGGGGCCTTGGCAGCAAACTCGAGGGCGATGCGCTCAACAACTATGTCAACAAGAACCTCCTCTCTCAGCTCCAGTACAATGTATACGGCCTCCCCGAGGGCGAGCAGCTCATTGTCGACGGATATCACCTCAACCCCAACGCCACTCTCGGCAACGTCGTTGAGTATGAGGGCCAGAAGTTCTATTTGACACCTGACAACTGGGAGGACTATGCTTACCGCAAGTCTCTCCGTCAGGAATACAGCCTCAGCGTTTCTCAGGCCACTGACAAGGGTTCGTTCTACTTCTCGGCTAACTACCTCAACAACGAGGGTATCTCTGCTAACTCCGGTTTCGAGCGTTTCAACGGCCGTCTCTCTGCCGACCTCCAGGCTAAGCCCTGGCTCAAGGTGGGTGCCAACATGGCCTTCTCTCACTACAACATGAGCAGCTTTGACGAGGACGGCAATGCCGCTTCAACATCAAACATCTTTGCCGTGTCTTCTCAGATGCCTCCCATCTATCCCCTCTTCGTCCGCGACGGCGAGGGCAACATCATGACCGATGCTAACGGCATCCAGATGATGGACTACGGCGACGGTATGAACGCCGGCCTCGAGCGCTCTGTATTCGCAGACGCTAACCCCGTTCAGGCTAACCTCCTTGACGTGAACACTACTAAGGGCAACGCCGTCAATGGCAACGCCTTTGCTGAGGTCCGCTTCCTCAACGACTTCAAGTTCACCACTAACAATGCATTCTCTCTCGATGAGACACGCTACAATGCTGTGACAAACCCATTCTACGGAATGTATGCCAGCTCAAACGGCCAGGTGTCTGTCCAGCACATACGTTACATCGATTGGACTTTCCAGCAGTTGCTGAACTGGAGCAAGAACTTCGGTAACCACAATGTCGCTGCTCTTGTTGGTCATGAGTCTTATCAGACCAAGACCAGCTCGCTCTACGCCAACTCTTCAAACATGCTGCTCCCTGACAACACTGAACTCTCAGGTGCCATCACCTCAAACAACAACTCATCATCAGTGACACGCTACAACACCGAGGGTTGGTTCGGACGCGTCAACTACGATTATGACGGCAAGTACTTCGCTTCTGCTTCCTATCGTCGCGACGGTTCCTCACGCTTCCACAAGGACCACCGTTGGGGCAGTTTCTGGTCATTCGGCGCTGCCTGGATCATCTCTCAGGAGAAGTTCCTCCAGGATGCCTCATGGATCGACATGTTGAAACTCAAGGCTTCTTACGGTGAGCAGGGCAACGACCGCATCGGTTCTTACCGCTACACCAGCACATACACCATCGTGAACTCTAACGGCACTCCCGCCGCACAGCCCAGCACACTCGGCAACCCCAACATCACTTGGGAGAAGGGTGGCAACTTCAACGCTGGTGTCGACTTCGAGTTCTGGAACAACCGTCTTGGCGGTACTGTCGAGGGCTTCCTCCGCAAGACTTCTGACATGCTCTTCTCTCGTCCCCTTCCCCCCTCATATGGCTACAGAAACTATTATGACAACGTAGGTGACATGAAGAACTACGGCGTCGAGATTGACCTTCACGGAGATGTCTACCGTTCAAAGGACATCACCGTCGGCCTCACTTTCAACATGACTTGGCTCAAGAACAAGATCACACGCCTCGCAGAGCCCTCAAAGCAGATGACCTGCGACGGTATCGACGGTTATAGCTCAGGCACATTCTACTATGGCGAGGGCGCTTCGCTCTACACATTCCGCATCCCCACATATGCAGGTGTCGACGAGGTTACCGGCCAGGCTACATACTGGAAGACCGTCACCAACCCTGACGGAACCAAGAGCCAGGTGCGCACCACTGACTACAGCTCACTCAACTCAAGCACTGACTATCACCTCCAGGGCTCTGCCCTCCCCGATGTCTATGGCGGTTTCGGCGTGAACGCTCAGATCTACGGATTTGACCTCAACGTCAACTTCAACTACCAGATCGGCGGCAAGATCTATGACGATACTTATGCTATGCTCATGGGTGTCCCCACTCAGACTTCACAGGGCGCCATGCACAAGGACCTTCTCAAGGGCTGGACACCTGAGAACACCAAGGCTGACATCCCCCGTCTCGTCAATGGCGACCTCTATGCGACAAGCACCTCAACCCGATTCCTCACTAACGCCGGTTACCTCTCTCTCCAGAGCATCAACGTGGGCTACACAATCCCCACAAAGCTGACCAAGAAGTTTGAGGTTGACCGCATCCGCCTCTACTTCACCGCCGACAACGTGGCCATTTGGAGCAAGCGCAAGGGTCTCGATCCCCGTCAGGGCATGGCCCAGGGCTTCACTAACGGCGTCCGTGACCAGGCTGTCACCGGTTCTTCGACCGCTGCATTCTACTCACCCGTTCGCACTCTCTCAGGCGGTATCAACGTGACTTTCTAATCCTCAAAGTTTTTGACAACGACAATGAAAACAAAAATATTTGCTACACTGGCTCTCACCGTTGCCACCATGGGGCTCACCACAGGCTGTGTTGAGGATGTCACTCCCATGGGAAGCACCATCACCCAGGAGCAGCTCCAGGGTAACACTAAGGCTGGAGGCGCCACCCTCTCTGCCATACCCGCGATGGTGATCTACAGTAACTCTGACAACTCCGACTGGCACGGCGACTTCGGCTATCCCTCCATGATGATTGTCCGCGACCGTATGACCGGCGACATGCTCATCAACTGCCACGGAACAAACTACGACCACTTCTCAGGCTATGCTCAGGCTTACAATGCTGAGAACCTTGCCGTCAACCAGCGTGTCTGGAACTATTACACCCGTTTCGTCCTCGCCTGCAATAAGGCTGCGGCCACTTTCCCCGCAGGGATTGAGACCGAGGACGGCCAGGGATGCCGCGCCATCGCTCTCGGATATCGCGCTCTCGCCTATCTCGACATGGCCCGTTGGTATGAGTATCTCCCCTGCGACAAGACCTCAAGCATCAACACTTCGGGCAACAACGTGCTCAACCTCACTGTGCCCATCGTTGATGAGAACACCAGCGAGCAGATGGCCACAAACAACCCACGCGCCTCTCGCGACGAGATGTTCAACTTCATCAAGAGTGACCTCGACTATGCTGCCGAAAACATCGAGAAGGCTCCCGAGGAATTCCAGGACTTCACCTATCCTAACCTCGCTTGTATCTATGGCCTCTACGCCCGCCTCTACATGTGGGTTGAGGACTATGCAAAGGCTAAGGAGTATGCTGACCTCGCCATCTCTACTCACGGTGGCTCACCCCTCACTGAGTCTCAGTGGAACGACCCCAAGACCGGCTTCAACACTCCTGACGGTAACACCTCATGGATGTGGGGCTCACAGCTGACATCTGAGAACCGCGCCGTCACAACCGGTATCTGCAACTGGGTGTCATGGATGTCTCCCGAGGCTACTTACGGCTACTCTGCAGCAGGCGCTGTCGCTGACATCGACTACAGCATGTACAATCGAATCAACAACAACGACTTCCGCAAACTCTCATGGTGTCCAACACTCCTCGCTCTCCAGGCCAAGGTGCTTCTTAACGGTATCACCACCAATGTCGGCAAGGCTTCTTTCTGCAACTCCCACAAGTATGCAGTCATCAAGTTCCGTCCCAACGAGGGCGAGACTTCTGAATATCAGGTGGCTTCAGCAGGTGCCAACGTGCTGATGCGCATCGAGGAGATGTACTTCATCTCAATCGAGGCTCAGGCTCATCTCGACGCCTCAGCCGGCAAGGACGCTCTCGTCAACTTCATGAAGTCATATCGCTATGCCACATATGCATGCAACAAGACTGCACCTGATGACATCATCGAGGAAATCGTTTTCCAGAAGCGTGTTGAACTCTGGGGCGAGGGTCACACCCTCTTCGACATCAAGCGCCTCAACTATTCTGTGAACCGTGGCTACAAGGACACCAACTGGTATCGCCAGACTCGTTTCAACACAGAGGGCCGTCCCGCTTGGATGAACTACACCATCGTTCAGACCGAGGGCAACTCTAACCAGGCAGTCAAAGACTGGAACAACCCCAACACAACCGGTCTCTACGAGATGATTGCTGACGACGTTGTCGATTGGGATGAGACAAAGTGGTAATCCCGCGTCTCTGACAAATCTATAAATCCCATCCCGGCCCGATTCACCTCGGCCCCGGGATGGTTTTTTTGTGTCCCAACACTTTTTTTCGTAACTTTGCATCAGTCATGGAAAGCACTGATGTCCTCAATATCCCGGTCAGGAGAATATCACTCCACGACCTCCTCGACACTCTCGATGAGGGTGTCCTGGTCACACCTAACCTCGACCATCTTGTCAAACTGCAGAGCGACCGCGGCTTCTATGACGCATACATGGACGCAGAGTGGATTGTGTGCGACAGCCGCATCCTGCAGCTCTGCTCCCGCATGCTCCGAAATCCCATCCCCGAGGCTATCCCGGGCAGTTCATTCTTCACTCACTTCTACCTTCACCATGCCGCTGACCCTGACTGCCGGATATTCCTCCTAGGGGCCCGTCCCGGTGTGGCCGATGAGGCCATGAGGCGCATCAACGATAGGGTAGGGCGCCCGATTGTTGTCGGCGCTCACTCACCCTCATTCGGCTTCGAGAAGAACCCGGAGGAGAACCGCGAGATAACGGAGATCATCAACCGCTCAGGCGCCACAGTCGTCCTCGTGGGCGTAGGTGCGCCCAAGCAGGAGAAGTGGATTGCTGCCCACCGCTCAGAGATGCCAGGTGTGAGGCTCTGGATGGCGCTCGGAGCCACCATCGACTTCGAGGCCGGCAACATAGCCCGCGCTCCACGCTGGGTACAGAAAATCTGCATGGAGTGGTTCTACCGCTTCCTCAAAGAACCCCGACGCATGTTCCGACGTTATTTCGTTGACGACATCAGGTTCTTCTATCACTTCGCCCGGCAGCTCGCCGGGAAATACAGAAATCCCTTTGGACAGAAAAACATATAGTTATGACTGTTATTGAGAATCAGGAATATGGCGGCGAGAGACCGCTCTTTGCCACCAAGCACCTTGTGCTTGACAATGTCACTATCCACGCCGGCGAGTCGGCTCTGAAATGCTGCGCAGACATCGTCGCAAACCATTGCCGCTTCGAGGGGAAATACCCCTTCTGGCATGTGGACGGCTTTGAGATCAACGACTGTGTCTTCACCCCAGGCGCCCGCGCCGCACTCTGGTATTCGCGCGGATGCGTCATGAGGAATACCCGCGTCGAGGCTCCCAAGATGTTTCGCGAGATGGACGGAGTGACCCTCGAGAACGTCGAGATTCCGGATGCTCAGGAGACCATGTGGCACTGCAGCAACATCCGCCTCAACCGCGTAAAGGTCGCCAACGCTGACTATCTGTTCATGCACTCCTCATCTATCAACATCACCGACTACGAGCAACAAGGCAACTACTCATTCCAATACTGCAAGGATGTCCTCATCCGCAACGCCAAGATTGATTCAAAGGATGCCTTCTGGAACACTGAGGGAGTCACCGTGATGGACTCAAGCCTCAACGGAGAATATCTCGGCTGGCATTCCCGCGGCCTTCACCTGATACGCTGTCACATCAGCGGCACACAGCCCCTCTGCTACTGCAAAGGCCTGGTGCTTGAGGACTGCACATTTGACGCCGACGCTGACCTCGCTTTCGAGGACTCAGAGGTCAATGCCACCATCCTCTCCCCGGTCACATCCATCAAGAATCCACGCACAGGCATGATCAACGTCCGGAGCGTAGGCGAGATCATCATTGATGAGAACGTCCGCCAGCCAGCAGACTGCATCATCCGCCAGACCGACAAACCATCCTGACCATGGCTCTCTTCGACTTCGACAACGTCCCTGACCGCCGCGGCTCAGGCTCATATAAATGGGACTCGACACCTCCCGGAACACTCCCCCTCTGGGTGGCCGACATGGACTTCCCCACAGCCCCCTGTGTCATCGACGCCCTCCGGCGCCGTGTCGACCACGGTGTGTTCGGCTACACACTTGTACTCCCTGACTACTATGACTCCCTCTGCGCCTGGTTCTCCACGCGCCACGGCTATGAGATTAACCCCGAGATGGTAATCTACACCTCAGGCGTGGTTCCCGCCATCTCTGCCATCATAAAGGCTCTAGTGCGGCCCGGCGACGGCGTCATTGTCCAGACCCCCGTCTACAACTGCTTCTTCTCCTCCATCCGCAATAACGGCTGCACCATAATTGATAACCCCCTCATCCGTGAGAACCTCGGGCGCCGCGAGTTCACCTACGGCATCGACTTCGACGGCCTCGAGAAACTCTGCTCACGCCCCGACGCCCGCATGCTGCTCCTCTGCAATCCAGGCAACCCCTCAGGGCGCCTCTGGAAACGCATGGAACTCGAGATGGTAGCCGAGATATGTCGCCGTCACAATGTCACAGTGGTGAGCGACGAGATTCACTGCGAGCTCACAGCCCCGGGCACATCATACGTCCCCTACGCCACAATTGATCCCACCTCCATCATCTGTCTCTCACCATCCAAGGCATTCAACACCGCCGGACTCCAGATAGCCAACATAGTCTGCCCCGATGCGGACACCCGCGCCGCCATCGACCGCGCCATCAACATCAACGAGGTCTGCGATGTCAACCCCTTTGGCGTCGAGGCTCTGAAGGCATCATACACCCGCGAGGGAGAGGAATGGCTCAACGCACTCCGCAAGTATCTATGGGACAACTATCAACTGCTCCGCGAGAAACTCCAGGCTCACCTCCCCGAGTGTCCCGTGTCACGTCTGGAAGCCACATATCTCCCCTGGATTGATGTCACACCCCTTGGGCTGGACGGCGACCGCGCCGAGATGCTCATGATGGAGCGCGGCCTGAGGGTCAACTCAGGCTCCATGTATGGCGACAACCGCTACATCCGTCTCAACATCGCCTGCCCGCGCCGACTCCTCTCCGAGGCCATCGACAGACTCTGCTCAGCCCTCCGTCCGTGACAACTGACATCTCCGTCATCCGCTCCGGCCAGGCTCTCTCATTCGGCCAGCAGCTCAAGTTGACCGCCATGCTCTCATGGCCCGCCATGATGGCTCAGCTCTCGAGCATCATGATGCAATATATCGATGCCGCCATGGTGGGACGCCTCGGTGCCGACGACTCCGCTGCCGTAGGCCTCGTCTCCACGAGCCTCTGGCTATTCTGGGGAGTATGCTCCATGATCACCATGGGCTTCTCCGTCCAGGTGGCCCACAGCGTCGGCGCCTCAGACTTCAGCCGCGCCCGCTCCATCCTGCGCCAGAGCATTGTGGCCTGCCTCATCTTCAGCCTCGTCATAGCCGGCATAGGAGCCGCTGTGGCCTTCCCGCTCCCTCACTGGCTCGGGGGCGACGACGCCGTCTGCCCCAAGGCATCCCTCTACTTCCTGATTTTTGTCCTCGCCCTTCCGCTCCTTACGTTCAACTATCTCGGAGGCGCCATGCTCCGCTGCGCAGGCAACATGAAAGTCCCGGGCGGACTCAATGTCATGATGTGTGTGCTAGACGTCATATTCAATTTCCTCCTCATTTTCCCCTCTCACCACATCGGTTTTTTCGGCCACACTGTCACCATCCCCGGCGCCGGCCTCGGAGTCCTTGGAGCAGCCCTCGGGACTGTCGCCGCAGAGACCGTCACCGCCGCCTGCATGATGTTCTATCTGCTCCGTGTCCAGCCCGACCTGCGTCTCAAGGGGACAACCGGAAGCTACCGCCCCACCAAGTCAATCATCCTCAAAGCCATGCGTGTCTCCGCCCCCATGACCCTTGAGCATGCCGTGATATGTGGCGCACAGATAGCCGTCACCGTCATCGTGGCTCCCCTCGGCGTCTTTGCCATCGCCGCAAACTCATTTGCAGTCACGGCCGAGAGCCTTTGCTACATGCCGGGCTATGGAATCTCCGACGCCGCCACGACCCTCGTGGGTCAGAGTTACGGCGCAGGGCGCAAGGATCTTGCCAAGCGCTTCGGCTACATTGCCACAGCAGCCGGAATGGTCATGATGACCCTGATGGGCGTGGTTCTCTACATCTTCGCCCCCGCCGTCATGTCGTTGATGAGCCCCGTCAGCGAGATCGTCTCCATGGGAGCCTCAGCCCTCCGCATCGAGGCATTCGCCGAGCCGATGTTCGCAGCCTCAATTGTCGCATATGGAGTCATGATAGGAGTGGGAGACACCATCCTCCCCGCCGCCATGAACTTTGGCAGCATATGGCTCGTGCGTCTCCCCCTCGCGGCCATCCTCGCCCCCACCATGGGCCTAGATGGAGTCTGGCTCGCCATGTGCATTGAGCTCTGCTTCCGTGGGGCCATATTCCTGTGGCGCCTCTTCTCAGGCGCATGGCTCCGTCAGGGCCTGAAGGTCGACTGACCCCGGCCGCGCCGCAGCCATGCTCACATACATGACAATCCCCGCCCACTGTCGAGATGGACGGAGATTGTTTTCATTTTATTATGTCACTTGGGTGTGAGGCCCCGCGCCGTCAGCGCGCAGGCTTCATATCGTATGAGAGCATGGCCAGGGAGAAGCCCCAGTAGATGAAAGCAAGCGAGGTGAGGAACGAGGTCATTGCCATGTCCTGAACCCAACCGGCCTCAATGAAGAAGAATCCGATCAGCATCAGCAGGATGCCATTGATGAGCTGGAGCCACCAGTAGCGGCGCGCGCTCTGCTGCACAGCCGAACACAAGGCGCTGATGCCCCAGAAAATAAAGATAAACGCAAGGAAATACGGGAACACTGCCTCCGAGAGGACAATGCTGCGTACCATCATGAAGCCAATGAAGATGTCGATGATGCCACCTGCAAGCCACCAGCCCCAGCCTTTACCTGCGTCAGGCCCTGAAGCCATGAGCAGCTGGACAATGCCGACAAGTATCAGCAGCCATCCGAATATCTGGGAGGCCACGGCATAGCCCGCTACCGGCCAGAACCAATATGCGAATCCGCAGATAACCATCAGGATGCCTGCGCAGAGAACAACCCACCAATAGCGGGATTCCCCCATGAATTTCTGAAATAGCGCTTTCATAACGATTTGTGTTTTGTGTTATTAATAGTTGAAATTGAAAGTCATATAGATTTTGATTTCAAAATTATAACACACGTCCCACAAATTTTGTTGAAAGCACCGCCCCCTTTATTTTTCTCGCTCCATAGGTTTCACGGCCGAGTGGCGGATTTTCCAGATCACGGCATCATAGGGCGGAATCATCGTTGAGAACGGCTCGTCGGGCGATATGGTCTTCGCGTCGGTCTCACCTGTCAGCAATTCTCGAGCATTGACCCTCCCCTCAGGGATATTGAGCATCTCGAGCGCGTGGCGAGGGATATTGACGGCCAGGTCGCATGAGTCAGCCGAGAAGTTGACGGCTATCAGCAGCGTCACCCCGTCATATGAGCGCATGAACACATACTGCCGGTGAGGATTGAGCGTCGGGTTCTGATAGTTCACATACATCAGGTCATAGAACCTCCCCTGCGATATGGCCTTCTCCGTGTTGCAGAGCCTAAGGATGGTGCCATACTTCCCCCTCAGCCAGCGCTCGCGCGGTGTGAGCTGCGAGTCATCCGGATTCCCGTTGTTATACCACCGCCTCAGAGTCCCCACGCTCCAGTAGTCAAAGATGGTAGTGCGTCCGTCATATCCGCTGAAACCCTCCGAGTCCGTAGCCTGCTCTCCCAGTTCCTGGCCCATATAGATCATCATAGGCCCGGTCGAGATCATCGAGCTTACCACAAGCGAGGGTATCACCTTGGCCGGGTCGCCTGCGTAGAACTTCGAGCCGAAACGCTGCTCGTCGTGGTTCTCCAGGAAATTAAGCATCTGGGGCTGGATCCCCTCCACCGTCTGCCAGCACGAAGTGATGGTGGCCGCCGAGTGGTTGGCACACTGGATTGCCCGCAGAGTGTCATAGAGATTAACCTTGTCATAAAGATAGTCGAAGCCACCCTTGTGGATGAAGTCGCGATACAGCCCCACATCATATATCTCTGCGATAAACTTAACGTGGGGATAGCGGTCCTTCACATTCGGTATGGCCCACTGCCAGAACTCAAGCGGCACCATGAACACCATGTCGCAGCGGAAGGCGTCCACACCCTTCGAAGCCCAGAACCTCAGGATGTTCAGCATCTTGAACCAGGTGTCAGGGATGGGGCTGTAGTGCCCCGAGCCGTCATATGGGTCGCGCCCATAGTTGAGTTTCACTGTCTCATACCAGTTGTTTGGGCCGGGGAAGGCCGTGAAGCAGTCATCCCCCGTAGCCTTTGCCGGAAACTCAATATAAGCCTTCTTCCCCTCGCCCAGGTCAAGGGAGGGCGCAAAGAGTTGGCGGGTGATATAGTAATAATTGTTGCTCGGCGAGAAAAACTTATCCGTGTCATCGTGAGCGCCGAAGTCCTCTATCCCTGCCGGAGCCACGTCTGAGTGATAGCGGCGCGCCGTGTGGTTAGGCACAAAGTCGATTATCACCTCCATCCCGGCGTCATGTGTGCGGGCCACGAGAGCCTCAAACTCACTCATCCTCTCTTTCACATCCACAGCCAGGTCTGGGTCTATGTCATAGTAGTCCTTGATGGCATATGGCGAGCCTGCCTCACCTTTCACCACATGTGGATTGTCAGCCGGGACAATCCCCTTGTCCGTATAGTCGGTCTTCGTGGCATGCTCAATCAGCCCCGTGTACCACATGTGGGTCACACCGAGCTTTTTGATTGCCTGGAGCACCGTGTCGTCGATGTCGTTCATCTTCCCCACACCGTTCTGCACAATGGTTCCATTGGGGATACAGGTGGGATTCGAGTTGGTGAAAAGTCGAGGGAGAAGCTGATAGATGATTGGTTTTCTGTCCATTGGTGTTTTCTGGTAAATGATTTTGTTCCCGGCCTCACTTTGGAGTGAAACCGGCGTTAAGCAATGTGCGCCTGGTGTCGTCATAGCCCAGTTGATACACTCGCGTGATCTCCCGGAGGTCAAACACCTTATATTTAGCGATGTCGTTGATACTGATGGCAAGGTCGCAGAGCTCCATCTGCGGCACAGCGTTGGTCTTGACAAGCAGGTCATATGTCCGCTGAGCGATGTCTATTATCGACGTCGGCTTCCCCCTGTTGGGGACAGGAGAGCAGTTGACCCCTATCAGATACTTGCATTTGTCTCTCAGAGCCCATGCCGGCAGATTGGCCGTCACGCCCCCGTCCACATAGGTCACCCCATTGATCTTGACCGGCTTGAAGATGATGGGGATGCTGCACGAGGCTGACACACACTCTGCTATGTCGCCACTCGTGAAAGCCGTGGGCTGGTAGTTGTCAAGGTTTGTGGCACAGACGGTGGAGGGTAGGGGAAGCTGGGAGATATCCTTGTAGGGGATAGTCTCGCGGAGCATTTTCCTGAACCCATCCATCGAGAAAAATCCGTCCCGCGGGATGGCAAACTCCGCAAAGTTCCCAAACTTTGCATCCGTGAACACCTTGAGTATCTCCTTCGGCCTCATCCCGGCGGCATACATCACCGTCACCACCGACCCGGCGCTGACACCGGCCATGGCATCAGGGCGCAGTCCCATCTCCTCTAGAGCCTGCAGAGCGCCGCAGTGGGCAAACCCGCGCGCGCCGCCCCCGCTGAGGACTACGCCGAGTTTATATGGTTTCAGAGAAAATCCTAGCATATACTGCAAATGTAACTATTTTTGATGAAATACAGCGCCAATATTCACCTAAATTCTTGGATTTGATTTTTCCCATCCCGAAAATACCATCTTTTAGAGCGAAATTTTGTAACTTTGCAACCAAATATCCCTAACGGAGACCAATGAAAAAAAAGACATATCAGGGTCTGACATTCAGGCCTTTTATTGAGAACAATGAAATCCGTGCCCGTGTCAACGAGCTCGGGCGTCAGATCACAGCCCAGTATGAAGGCCGGAATCCCCTCCTCATCTGTGTCCTCAACGGCGCCGCCCCATTTGCCATGGACCTCTTCCGCGCCATCGACACCGATGCCGAGATTGCCTTCATCCGCCTCAAGAGCTACGAGGGCACCGGCTCGACCGGAAAGGTCAAGGAAGTGCTTGGACTCTCAGAAAACATCGAGGGGCGAGACATCATCGTGATCGAGGATATCATCGACACCGGACGCACCATGAGCAAGCTCGAGGCCGACCTGCGGGCCCTCAACCCGGCCTCAATCCGCATCGCCACACTGCTTTTCAAGCCCGATGCACTGCAGTGTCCTGAGGTTAAGCCTGACTATGTGGGCTTCAACATACCCGTCAAGTTCATTATTGGCTATGGCCTCGACATCGATGGCCTGGCACGTAACCTCAACGACATATATGTCCTCGACGATGAGGATAAATGATATTTAATTGATTCAATTCTAATAGGTTCTTAATGTTCAATCTTGTAATTTTCGGTGGCCCCGGCAGTGGCAAGGGCACACAGAGCGAGAAACTCATTGACCGCTATGGCCTCACACATATTTCCACCGGTGAGGTGCTCCGTGCAGAGATTGCAGCCGGAAGCGAGCTCGGCAAGATAGCCGATTCATATATTTCTAAGGGAAATCTCATCCCTGACCACCTTATGGTCGAGATTCTGGCCGGTGAGATAGACCGCCTCATGCCCACATCCAAGGGCTTCATATTCGACGGCTTCCCACGCACCATTGCCCAGGCTGAGGAACTCGAGAAGATGCTCGCCAAGCGTGGCTGCAAGGTCGATGCCGTCATTGGACTCGAGGTCCCTGACGACGAGCTCACCGCTCGCCTCCTCAGCCGCGGCAAGGTTTCAGGCCGCGCCGACGACAACGAGGAGACAATCCGCCGCCGCCTTGCCGTCTATCACGATACCACATCACCCCTGCGTGATTTCTATATGAAACTCGGCGCCTACAGGGCCATTCACGGCCTCGGCACTATCGATGAGATTTTCTCGCGCATCACCTCAGCACTCGAACCCACATGCCCTCCTTCAACGAAAGCATAAAGGAGCTGGAAGGGATTCTGAGGCTCATGCAGTCTGACCAGTGTGACATCGACCATCTGGCTGAGTACACTCGCCGTGCATCCCGGCTCATCAAGGAGTGTCGCGGACGTCTCACGGCCACCGAGGAGGAACTCCGCGCCATTCTCTCCACCCTTGAACCTGAAAAATAACCTTATAACCCCACACAATGCGATTACTTTCAATGTCGGCCATCGTGCTGACTGTCGCCGCAACCGGAGCAGTCTCCTGCAGCGGCCCCAAGGCTGAGCACCTCGCAAGTCTCAACCCTGCCTACATCGACTCTACCATCGCCCCGGGCGCTGACTTCTACACCTTTGTCAACAAAGGCTGGATGGAGGCCAATCCCCTCACCGGCGAGCATGCCCGCTACGGACGCTTCGACACCCTCAGCGACTCCTCAGAGGTCAGGGTGCGCGCTCTTGTCGAGGGTCTCGGAGCCACCGACCCCGAGCCCGGATCCGTGGCCTTCAAGGTCTGGACTGTCTACTCTCAGGCCATGGACACCGCCCGCCGCAATGCAGAGGGCGCTGCCCCCATCCTTGCTGACCTCAAGAAGATTGAGGAGACCCCTCACGAGGGGATGACTGACCTCTTCCTCTGGATGCACGGCAACTATGCAAGCCCCTTCTTCGGCGCGGGCCCCATGGAGGACTTCGACAACTCTGAGGCTTACGCCATGTATGTCTCAGGCGGAGGCATGGGCCTGGGTGACCGCGACTATTATCTCAAGGACGACGAGCGCAACACTCAGGTGCGCAACGCCTACAAGACCCTCATCGCTGCTCAGATGATGAACGCAGGCTACTCTCAGGCAGACGCTGACCGCATCGTCAAGAATGTCATGAAGATTGAGACTGCTCTCGCTGACTCTGCCTTCACACGCGAGGAGAGCCGCGACCTGCTCCGCATGAACAACCGCCGCTCGTTCGCACAGCTCAAGGAGATGTATCCCTCCATGCCCTGGGACCGCTTCTTCATCGAGACAATGGGCATCCAGTCGCCTGACTCAGTCATCATCACCGAGCTCAAGAGCGTCGACCGTGCCAACCAGCTCATCGGCTCCCTCTCTGACCGCGAGATAAAGGACTACTACCTCTGGAAATATGTCAACCAGGCTTCCTCTGAGCTGAGCGACAACTTCACTCAGGCCAACTTCGAGTTCTCCAAGGTGATGAGCGGTGTCCAGGAGCTCCGTCCCCTCTGGAAGCGCTCTCTCAGAGCCACAGAAGGCGCCCTGGGCGAGGCCATCGGCGAGCTATATGTCGAGAAATACTTCCCCCAGTCATCAAAGGACTATATGGTCGGACTGGTTGAGAACCTCCGCACAGCCCTCGGCAAGCACATCGACAACCTCGACTGGATGAGCGACACAACAAAGGCCAAGGCCCATGAGAAACTCGCAGCCTTCACCGTAAAGATCGGCTACCCCGACAAGTGGAAGGACTACTCATCCATGCAGCTCGACCCAGCCAAGTCCTACTACGAGAACATGCACGAGGTGTCCATGTGGCATCAGCGCGACATCTATTCCAAGTGGGGCAAGCCCGTAGACCGCACCGAGTGGGGCATGACTCCCCAGACCGTCAATGCCTACTACAACCCCATGGCAAACGAGATTGTCTTCCCCGCAGCCATCCTTCAGGCTCCCTTCTTTGACCCCAATGCCTCCGACGCCGAGAACTATGGAGGCATCGGCGTGGTCATTGGCCATGAGATGACCCACGGCTTCGACGACCAGGGCCGCAACTTCGATGCGAAGGGCAACATGACCAACTGGTGGACTCCCGGCGATGCGGAGCGCTTCGCTGAGAAGGCCAAGGGGCTTGTGGCTCAGTTCGATGAGGTTGAGGTGCTTCCGGGCCTCCATGCCAACGGCTTCTACACCCTCGGCGAGAACATTGCCGACCAGGGTGGCCTCCGCATAGCCATGACAGCATTCCTCGACGCACAGGCCAAGAAAGGCATCGACGTGAAGTCTGAGGAAGCGAAGATTGACGGCTTCACACCCGAGCAGGTATTCTACATGAACTACGCCAACCTCTGGGCCAACAACATCCGCGAGGAAGAGATTCGCTCGCTCACCACCGGAGACGTTCACTCACTCGGCAAAAACCGCGTCAACGTCACCCTCCGCAACATCGCTCCCTTCTTCGAGGCATTCTCAATCACAGAAGGCCAGCCCATGTTCCGTCCCGAGTCAGAGCGTGTAGTCATCTGGTAATAATCCCCATCCCCCATATCATGCAGCCGGACATCCCCCCGATGCCCGGCTGTTTTTATACCGACAGGCATGGACAGATCCTTTATAAAAATGTCAAGGTGCGCTTGCCGTGCGGTTTGACTTTGGGTCGCGGAGCACGGCGTACCGCTAGAGTGGGTGTGGAGGGGAGGTGTAGGTTGACGGGGTTGATGGTGGTGATGAGGGTGATAATGGTGTCAACCTGACGGGGAGGGTGATGACGATAGTGGGTGGTGGTTCGTCGGGCGTCTTGTTAGTGTCGGGTATGAGGATGCGGTGCATGCGCCGTCCGAAGAGCCGGGCGAGTTTGTCGGCGTGGCCGCGGGTGCGCGGCGCGGTGATGTGGACGATGAAGAACCCGCAGCCGGAGAGGGCGGGGAGCAGGGCGTTCCAGAGCCTGAGGAAGCCGTCGGGCCGGGCCTGCAGGGGTGAGAAGGTTTTGGCGTCCTGGGTGTTGAGCAGAAGGATGTAGGCGAGTGTGTGTCCGCGGATGCTGTCGGGGCGGCGATAGGAGAGGTATTTTATGCGCCGTTCTTTGCCTTTGAGTCGTGTGGGTGTGTAGATGGCGCCGAGGGCCTGCGATGGGCCTTTGGCGAGGCGGTAGTTGAGGTATTGCTGAAGGATTGGTGCGGAGTTCCGGCCGGGCGGGTCGATGACGAGGACGGGGCGTGCGCGTTTCT
>JAMPAK010000001.1:1487333-1504978 GCA_023667285.1 Muribaculaceae bacterium | reverse complement strand
CCACTCTAGCGGTACGCCGTGCTCCGCGACCCAAAGTCAAACCGCACGGCAAGCGTTCATTGACATTTTTCTAATCAGAATGGGTAGCCTATGGCAAGATGAAAGGCCAGGGATTTGCCGAATGATTCCATGTTGTAGTAGCCATGGCGCGACGTATGGTATGGGGCGTGAATCCCTATACCCAGGTCGCCGCGTATTACAAGCATTGAGATGTTCACCCTAAGCCCAACTCCGGTGCCAAGAGCTATGTCGCGCAGAAAAGTCCTGGCCCTGAGCTGTCCGCCGGGACGTGATGGCTCGTTCTTAAGAGTCCAGACATTACCTGCATCGAGGAATGCGGCCCCCTCTAGTGGCCCGATGATAGGGAAGCGGAGCTCAGAGTTGGCCAGAAAGATGAAGTTTCCTGTCTGGTCAAAGTATCCGTTTATCTGGTCAGCCGGCGCACGATAGGACCCGGGACCGATAGAGCGGACAGTAAAGGCTCTGATTGAGTTGGCACCTCCGGCATAGAACTGCTCACTGTATGGGACCTCCTTGGAATTTCCATACGCATAGGCTGCACCAACAGCCACTCGGTTGACAAGCCACATCTTGCCCATGAGCCGACGTCCGTAGACTATCTGCCCATAGCCCTTTATGAACTGTGAGAAGGGTGTATGGAAGAGAGTTTTCTCACCATGCTTGCCACAGAGCTCATATATGCTCCAGAAGATATTGCCAGCCTGCTGGAGAGTGACCTGCACATTGATGGTGTTGTCGCGGTTCATGGCTCTGTCATATATCATGCTGTAGGTCATCTGAGGGATGAATTGATCCATGAAACTCAGAGCAATCGCCGGATTGGCTTTCATGATTGAGTCGAAAACCTCTGTGGTGTGCTGCAATTTGGTGTAGGTGAGTTTGAAGGGGGTAAAGGTATTGGTGATGTATTTCGATGACCTCCAGTCATATGAAATACCGGTGTTGAACTGATACATCTTGAAATAGTGCGGACGGTTGAGCATGTCAACACCAAGCGACAGACGTGTCCAATTGATATCTCGGCGGGAACGGGGTATAAATTTCGGAGCAAGCATTCGGGGGAATGCGAGGGTTCCGTTGAGGCCCAGTTCATAGGAATTGAACGCAGATGACCGCCCCGAACCGGTCTGCCACTCATAGGAGCCGGTGAGGGTGACGTTCAACTGCTCACCTCCACCAAAGATGTTGCGGTTCGTGACACCCACAGACAATCCCGGCCCAAGATAAGAGTTGGATTTCGAGGAGACGTTAGCCTCCACTGACGCTTCGAGAGGACGGTCGAAAGTACATTCTATCAACACATCGAGAAGACGCCTGTCCCGGTTGACAGTATCAGGAAGGACCGTGATATTGATATTGTTGAAGATGCCCAGGCGCGAGAGACGTGTCTGCGTCAGATCCATCTGCCTGACGGAGAAAGTTCTCCCTTCGTTGAAAACAATACACGACGGTATGAGTCCTTCTCTCAATCTAGAAGGCATGTAACGGATAAGGGTCCCCTTGTTCGTCTGGATTGTGTCAGGGACACCCCCTCCCTTGTTGCGGCTCACTATAGTGGTGATTTTCCCGGTCTTGAAACGGTCAAGCGCCCAGGGGTGCAGGTTGTCAGCCACATCCATCCTGATAGCGATGCTCCCCGGATTCATCAGCGAATCGGCAAGATACGTGATATAGTCAGGACGGAAATAATAGTAGCCACGGTTGCGGACAGTGTTTGCAATGTCCACTCTCAGCGCAGCCAGTGAGTCTGTCGAATAGCGTGAGCCAGGCCTGAAATATTTCGAAGCCCTGGCAACGGAGTCGATGATATGATTGAGGTGAGTCGAGTCCGGCAAGAAGGCCACAGAGTCCAACAGATATGGCCTGCCCGAATTAATCTTATAAAGAATCGAGGCTTTCTTCTTGTTCTTACCCTTGACGAGTTCATAGGTGGATGTCCCGGAGAAATACCCATTGTTGTCAAGAATCTGGTCGAGCATATGCACTCTGACCTCCGGTCTAACCTCGCTCACAAGCACAGGCTCCTCAGCAAGCCAGTCATATATCCACTTTTTAGGTCCCCTCTTGGCTCCCGCCCAGTTGTTGTAGATCCACAGTCCGTAAGGAATGGGAAATCTATAGGTCGATGAGCCGAACAGCGAGTTGTTCGGTCGCACCGACACGGCATCGGTGAGCGATGATTTGACATCCGCAGGAAACTTCTCGCCGGCCGGCGTCTCGATGTCCACACCCTTCAGCCCGGTATAGAGAACATCATTCTTACCAAGGCGCTTGGTCGTAGAGCATCCTGTCAAGACTATGGCCGCGAGGATGGCCATATAGATATGTCGCAGATTGAATTTCATATCCTGTTACTCGTGAGGTGTCAGTCTTTCTTAATTCCTAGGAGCTCCCACAGCGAGTTGAGCTTACGTCTCAGCACAAAGCCCACACCCGTCTGCGTTATCTCTCCCTCAAGTATGCTCTCATAGCCGGTGTGACGGAAAATGCGTATATACATTGTCCCTGACTTATTGAGCATATACTCAAAGGCTATGTCATTGATGAGGTTCTGGGCGAAGTTCTCATCACTATTGGCATCAGTAGAATAGTTGCCTCCCACCACAATCTTGAAACGGTCATTGAAAAGACTCTTCGACACTCTGTAACTATAGGAAGTCGTGGTCGAGGTGGAACCTTCATAAGTCCTGTCATACTGGTCGATGCCAAACGATATGTCGACAGCCTTTATCTTCGAGGCCCAATTGTTGAGCTGCGAGGAGAGGAACGAGAAGAGCGGATTGCCGGACAGCCTGGTGCTTGCCTTGGTGTCTGACCCGGAATACCGGCCATATAGAAGAAGATTCATGGCCTGGTTGGCCCTCTGCTCAGGCGACATGGATGAGAGCTCGTTCTGAACGGTGATGTCATCATCGGTCGAGACATCAAACGCCACATTGAGATTCTCAAGCGTGTTTGTGACACCTACCGAGACATCAAAGTTAACCAGTCGGGAATTCTGACCACTCTGGGTGACATTGGCTCTCATCACATCCACAGCATGGACGTTCAGCGTAGGATTCATTATGTTTCCGTTAAAGGCCACATAGGAACCCTCCTGAAACTCGAACAACTTCTCTGAGAGCACCATGGGGATAGAATATCTCACATAGCCGCCATTGATATTGAGACGGCCTGTCATTCTCATCCCATTGAGGGGCGACATCGAGAAATCAAGGTCGCCAGATGGAATAATCTCCACCTTGTTGGATCCTCCTAGGTCGACATTGACAGTAGTCCCCTCATTGATGTGCAGGTCAGCGTTGACAACCATCAACATTGAAGAATCGGCTATAGAGTCGGCCGATGCCATCTGAGTGGTGTCCGAGAAGTTAACAAACTTCACCATATCCTCATTGCTTTGCTGTTGAAGTGCCTGCTGGGCATCGGAAATGACATAGGTGACATTCGTGCCCTCCAGAAGCGAGAGGTCAGCGTTGACCACAATGCGCTGGAGATTACCCTTCACACCTGCATCGAGGTCTACGAAAGCCTTGCCATAGACTTCGGCTCCGCGCGCCCTCTGTGAGTTGACAATCTGCATATCTTTAGCCTTTGCGTCTAAATCCAGACGTATATCCGTGAGATGCCGCATATCTACGGTTCCATTGATTGTGAGGGGATTCTCGTTACATCCTGTTATAGCGTAGTTATCGAAGGTCACAATGTTACTGTCTACCGGAATCTTCTCGTCCGTAAACCTGAACTCAGACCCAAGCATATCGACATTGACCCCTGCGCTGTCAAAGTTAATGTAGCCATCGAAGAGTGGATTGGCCATGTCGCCGGTAATCTTCATCGTGCCGTTGAGCCATCCCTCGAGCGAAGCCGTCCCGGGGGGCAGGAAAGGATTGGCGACCTTGAGGGGGAACCTGATCATATCAAAGTCCAGGAGGAATGGTGATGAAAGAGTCGAATCGTTCAGCACTCCACGGGCTGTGACCGTGCGGACAGAGTCGACCATAAGCGCCACATCTGCCGTGAGTTTGCCACCTGCGGAGTTAGCCACATCGACATCCAGGTCGAATGTCCCTACCCTCTCCGGCCCGTAATATAGATTGGAGAGGCCCAGAGTTCCTTTGCCTGTAAGATTGGGCTCGTCATAACGGAAGTGCATGTCGGCCGAGAGGTTGCCCTTGATGGGTGGAGCGAACGGGTTGATGGATAGCCAGTCCTGAAGAGCCACATTGGCAATCTGAACCACCACGTCTTCCTGCGTCTCATGGTGGTGATGGCCACCCTCAGCCAGATTCCCCTCATCCTCATGAGCCGGAGTGAAAATGCTGATATAGCTGCTGTCTCCGCTCTGAAGGCGCAGATTGGCGTCAATATGCTTGTTAGAGAGGTCTAGACTGATAAAGTTGCTGTCGTTGAGCTGCCAGGTCTTATAGGCGATTATAGGCTTGCGTGGCACCAGACGCACCGTCACCACACTGTCCTGGATTGAAGCATTGAGACCTATGTTGAAGCCGCGTTCATCCTTGATATTCTTCTGCGACACAAACACTGAGGCTCTATTGAACCCCGCAAAGCCATTGACATTCACATGTGCGAAGTCGTCGAAGGTGCCGGGCTGATTGTTGACCGTCAGTTTATAGACAAGATAGTCGCCATGCTGCATGGCGTTAAACGTGATGGAGTCGAGGCGCGTCTCGTTGACTGCGAGATGGCTTATATCCGCGCCCATGGTTATGAGCGAGTCATTGAAAAGACCGGCATGCAGGGACCTAAAAGAAATGCCCGAACTTGCAGCCAGATATCTCGCGGCTACATTGTCCTTGCCCATCGAGGCTAAGAGAGCGAACCGTGGTATCTCTCTGTTGAGCCGACGCACATTGATACGCATGCTGTCCACCTCGGCCATAGCCTCGTTCATTGCAGGTGTTATCGAGTCGACAAACTTGAGGAGGGGCGCCCTTGAATAGAATCTCAGATCGAGGTCTCCGTTCTTCAACGTTGCTCTTGCTCCGTTGTCTTCCGACTTGAGAGCCAAGTCTATGGGGGTGCCTGGGTCAATTATTGCTCCCGGGATACGCCAATATAGACCGTCAAGCGTGGCAGTCACGTCCATGCCACCCGTAGCCACATTGTAGAAACCCTGTGAGCGCAGTGTCCCGTGTCCCTCACAAATCGAGTCAGAGAGATGGAGAGTGCGGAGATTGACATCTCTTAGATTACCTGTAAGGTCATAGCGGACAGTGTCGCCATTCATCAATGCCGAGAAGTCTACAGTAGCGTCAGCACCAGGGTTATGGCTCTGCAGCTTACCGGTGGCCTCCCCTGCATGAAGAGCCACATCAAGGTCAATATTCTTATAGGGATAACGGTTGTAATCAACATTCACTATGTTGACATCAGCATCGATGGATGTTGAGCGCGCCATGGGATTATATCCTTTGCCGTCAACCTTGACTCTCGCTGTCACGTCACCCACCCCCAGATCGGGCATAAAGACATCGACAGGAAATTTGTCCAGCCTGAGATCCGCGTCATATTCCTCTGTGCGTGCAGTCCACGAACCATCGGCAGCAATCCGCCCCCCTGAGGTCACTACCTCAATGTCGCCCGACACAGCCCCAGGCCGATAGTCGACACCGCCCCTCAACTGCAGAGCCGGAACTCTTGGAATGGGGAGGAATGTGAATTCACGGTCGGTAATGGTGGAGAGGGACCCGTCAATCGAGATATCTCCCCCTATCCTCGCGGGATCAAAGGGATTGTCGATTGTACCGTCGGCATGCAGCCTCATCAGTCCCGGCATTGTCATCTCCAGGTTGTACAGGTTCAACTGACCGGTGGTGCCATCGATGTCAGTGCTCAACGAGAGAGGTTTCATCGGAGAGAGCATGGCGGCCATGTCCGGGAAAGCCATGACGATATCGCTCGGCGCTATACGTCCATTGGACTTAAGCGAGAGAGGAAGCGATGGATCGGCAGCCATATCGCCCACACCCATCACAGCGTCAAATCGCAGTATTGAGCGCAGTGTCTCTATCGAGAAATCCTTAGCCTTCATCTCACTGTCGTCCATTGTGAAAAATCCCTCGGCATGAAGAGGGAGGCCGCATCTCTCTGTGGCTTCAAGGCGTCTCAACGGAACTCTGATGGATGTCCCACGGTTGTAGAACGAATCCACCTCTATTGCTATTCCGGAGGCGGCGATGTAGGCAGGATCAAATCCCTTTTGCGGAACGGCTCCCTTCTGGGCATAGAGAGCCGAACGTCCTGTGAGCCGCAAGGTGTCGGCCGTGATGGTCCACATCTCAGAACCCGAGGTTGGAGCCACAGTATCTTTTGAGACGGGAGCAGCCTCTGACGCCGCAGGATAGATATAGGATGCAGAGACGCTGTCAATGCTCAAGCTCTGCCCCTTGATGCGCTTTGAGGCCATGTCGACGACACCCTTGCGCAGTGTGGCCATGTCAATCTCACATCCCAGGGAGTCTATAAGCGGCAGCATCTCCATGGAGTAGTTCACACGTGAGAGCCTTATGAAATCAGCCTTGATATGGAACGGTGTGCCTTCTGTGGACTCCTCTTTGGCTGTTACTGTGTCCTCGAGCATCCTCATCCTCACTCTCACGCCGTCGATATCCGCACGTCCCAGAGATATATCATTGCTCTTCAGTCCGATGGAGGCATCAGCGATAACACCACGGTCGACACGCGCCCTGAGCCACATCAGCGAGTCGCGATTGCCCATCTGATAAAACGCTGAGTCAAGTTCAACATGGTCAACCACAACATCTCCCTTTAGCAGGGGCATCACACTCACTCCGGCCATCAGGCGTCCGGCAGTGAGCATCGTGTCGGCATTGGCCTGGACAACAGTCACATCCTCAACCCGGAGCCTCAACGGGAAGGAGAGCCTCAACTTACCCACGGAGAGAGTCATTCCTGTCGATTTGCTCACCTCACGAGTGGCAATCCTAACGGCAAAGTCCTGGACAAAAGGAATGTATAGCAATATCGGCACCAATAGCACCAATATCAATAGTCCGATAAGAACTCGGAGTATTATTCTGCCTGTTTTACGCACGGGATGAATGTGAATGGATGAATCGTTGTGATGATATAATCTAAACCCCAATACTCACTATAAAGTTTGATGCATAAAGCAAAAAAACTCCCGCGGCCCGTGAGTTTTTCAAAGCATGAGCGGCGAGAGTTTAATTTCAGGAACTTCCCACTCTGAGGGGGAAGCACGAATAATCAGATTACTTATCCTGGACAAGGGAGATAAGAACCTCCTTGTCGTCACCGGGAGTAAAGGCAACCTTGCCTTCGCGGGCGAGCCAGCCGATTGCGGCATAGAGTTCGCGCTCGTTCTTCAGTTTGGCCATCTTCTTGAGCTGCTTAGCGTCGAGTGCCTCAGCCTCGTTAAGGGCTGCCCATACACATCCGGCCAACTGGCCAATAGTCTCTGTGTTCATTGTCAAGTGATTTTAGAAAAATTGTTATTACAGAGGGCTTTAGTAAAGCCACGCTGCAAAATTAATAAATTTTTGTTAATTTCCTATATTTTGACAACAAATTTAATCCACAAATGGTTCACGAGGCATGGTTTTTATTTATTTTGGGGCGTTCAAGTTCCTTTTTTATGAACTCGGCGGTGGGGGAGTCAGTACGTGCGACCTCCATCGGTGTGCCAGCGGAGATGATCATGCCTCCATTGCGGCCACCTCCGGGTCCCATGTCGATGACATGGTCTGCAGCACAGACCACATCAAGGTTATGCTCAATCACAAGCACGGTGTTGCCCTTGTCGACAAGTCGGTTCAGCACTCCCAGGAGCACACGGATGTCATCGAAATGCAGCCCGGTGGTTGGTTCATCAAGGATGAAGAGGGTGTTGCCCGTGTCGCGTCTGGCGAGTTCGGTGGCCAGTTTGACACGTTGGTTCTCGCCTCCCGACAGAGTGGCTGAGGGCTGTCCCAGCTTTATGTATCCCAGACCTATATCCTGAAGCACCTTGATTTTCCCGAGAATCGATGGAATCCCGGCAAAGAACTCGACTGCCTGGTTTATGGTCATGTCAAGCACATCGGCTATGGATTTTCCCTTAAATCTTACCTCGAGCGTCTCGCGGTTATAGCGCTTGCCGCCACAGGTCTCACACGGCACCAGGACATCCGGGAGGAAATTCATCTCAATGGTTTTATAGCCATTTCCCTTACATGTCTCGCATCGGCCTCCGGCCACGTTGAAGGAGAATCTTCCCGGTTTGTAGCCGCGTATCTTGGCCTCAGGAAGAGATGAGTAAAGGTCGCGGATGGCGGTGAATACACCTGTGTATGTTGCGGGGTTGGAGCGTGGCGAACGGCCTAAAGGTGACTGGTCGACCGTCACCACCTTGTCGATATTCTCTATCCCCACTATCTCATCGTAAGGGAGGGGGGACTGCTGCGAGCGATAGAAGCGCTGGCTCAATATGGGCTGAAGGGTCGAGTTGACAAGCGATGACTTGCCGCTGCCCGAGACACCGGCTACACAAATGAGTTTTCCCAACGGGAGTGTGAGATTGACGTCGCGCAGATTATGCCCCCTGGCTCCGCGCAGTATCAGGGATTTGCCATTGCCCTTTCGAGGGGTAAGGTTGGGTTCAATGGCCATTGAACCATTGAGATAGCTTGCTGTGAGAGTATCTGTGGCAAGCATATCGGCCGGCGTGCCTGAGTAGACAACATTGCCGCCCTTGCGCCCGGCTCCGGGGCCGATGTCGACAATATGGTCAGCCTGTAGCATTATATCCTTGTCGTGCTCCACCACAAGAATTGAATTCTGTGCATCGCGCAGGTTTTTCAGTGAGTTTATGAGCCTCAGATTGTCACGCTGATGAAGGCCTATTGAAGGCTCATCGAGGATATAAAGCACATTGACAAGCCGGCTGCCCAGCTGTGTGGCAAGGCGTATGCGCTGGCTCTCGCCTCCGGAGAGTGTGGCAGAGGCTCGTCCCAGCTGCAGGTATTCAAGTCCGACATCCACAAGGAACTTCAGTCTGGAGCGGATCTCTTTCAGAATTTCTGAGGCAATCAGGCGTCGGGTGGGGTCGAGACAATCCTCCACCGTGAGGCTCCACTCATATAGTTCGGCTATGTCCATGCGGTTCAGGTCGGCTATATTCTTGCCATCGATGAAGAAGTGGAGCGCCTCGCGGTTGAGGCGGTCGCCGTTACACTCCGGACACACTGTCCTGGTGTAGAACCCATCGCTCCATCTCTTTGCTGTGGCCGGGGCATCGTCGCTCTGCTGCGCCTCAATATACTTCACAATACCCTCGTAGGTCTGGAAGTAATTATAGGTGGCCATGGTGTCATTCTGGATGTTGAGCCTTTCGGTTGTTCCGTTCAGGATGTCGCTCATAGCCTCATCGCCAAGTTGGCTTATGGGGGTCTTGAGAGTGTGGCCATACTTGCGGCATATGGCCTCCAGCTGCCAGAATATCATTGTGTTGCGATATTTTCCCAAGGGTGCGATTCCACCCTGATGAATCGACAGACCTGGGTCAGGGATGACCTTCTCGCGGTCTATGAGATTGACATAGCCTAATCCCTTGCAGCAAGGACATGCTCCGAGCGGGGAGTTGAATGAGAAGTTGTGTGGTGCAGGCTCTCGATAAGATATGCCGCTCGCCGCATCCATGAGGGTCTGCGAGAAATATGTGACCTTGTCGGCATCCACATCATATACCATCATCTGCTTCTCGCCCTGCTTGAGGGCCTCTGCCACTGTCGACTCAAGACGTGTCAGATCCTTTGCCGACACCTTGAGGCGGTCAACCACCAGTTCGATATCGTGGTTCTTGTAACGGTCTACTTTCATGCCCACGGTGAGCTCGCGAATCTCTCCATCGACCCTCACCGTCAGATAGCCCTTCTTCCTCATCTGCTCGAAGAGCTCCTTGTAGTGGCCCTTGCGATTTCTCACGACAGGCGAGAGAATATACACCTTGTGACCTTCAAAGCGCTCGAGTATCAGAGAGACAATCTGGTCACGGGTATATTTCACCATGGGCTCACCGGTCACATAGCTCACAGCCGTCCCGGCACGTGCGTAGAGAAGACGCAGGAAGTCATAGACCTCTGTTGTTGTGCCTATGGTGGATCGTGGATTGCGGTTGACAGTCTTCTGCTCAATGGCTATGACAGGGGATAGACCGGTTATTTTATCGACGTCAGGGCGCTCAAGGTTTCCCAACATGTTGCGGGCATAGGCAGAGAAGGTCTCTATATATCGCCGCTGGCCCTCGGCATATATTGTGTCGAAGGCAAGAGAGGATTTCCCACTTCCGCTAAGTCCCGTGACCACGGTGAGCGCATTGTGAGGGATCTCCACATCAATATTCTTTAGATTGTGTACCCTCGCGCCGAGCACACGGAGCGAGGGCACTGATGATTGCTGTATATTTTTCTGTTCAGTCATTCTTTTGTGTAAGTTCTTTTTCATTCGCTCACCCATGCCGGGTTGTAGACCTTGGTCTTAAGTTTGGCGCGCGACATTGAGTCTTTCTTGGGAATCCTCACAGTGTAGGTCTTTCCTGTCTTGTTAGGGAGCGACTTTGATCTAATCCAGGGATTGTGCTCACGCAGGGTCCTGTAGTCAGTGCCATTGTCTGCAGCCCACTGTGGCCAGTCAGCGACGGGGCCGCTCACTTTCACAGTCTCATAGTCAATGGGCTGGTAGAGGTTCTCGGCCTTAAGGCGATAGCCATAGGCCGCAGGGTTCTCCATTATCATCTTCATGGCCAGGAGCCTGAAAGGATAGCGCATGGTCTCCTCTGCGAGCCAGAGGTCATAGGCAGAGTCTGCCTGCTGGGCTGAAAGTTCAGTGGAGATACGTCCCATGCCACCGTTATAGCTGGCAGCGACGCTCTCCCAGTTGCCATATTTCGCATATGCGTTCTTAAGATAGCGGCAGGCTGCCTCAGTGGATTTCTCCACGTCATATCGCTCGTCGACGTCATTGTTCACCTCGAGTCCATACTCTTTGGCGGTCGATGGGATAAACTGCCACATGCCTGCAGCCTTAGCCGACGAGACCGCTCTCGGATTGAGCGTAGACTCTATAGCAGCCAGATAGACTATATCCTCAGGCACACCGTTGCGTTTGAGCAGTGGTATGAGTTGGGGGAAATATCTGTTGGCGCGCTTAATGACAAGAAGTGTGTTGCCATGGGTGTAGCTCATGGCTGTCAACTCGCGATCGAGCCGCTCGGCCATACTGACATCATCCAGATCTACTTTCATGCCCGCGAATGTGACAGTCTCAGGAATCACCGGAGAGACGACCGGCGAGAAGGCTGTCGCGTGGTCGGAGTGTGTATCGTCAGCATGGTGCGATGTCCGTGCCGAGGCCTCCTCCGAGGGGGCAAGCAGCCCTATCAGTGTGAGCATGGCCACGGAGCCGAGAAATGTCTTGCGTTTCAATGTCATGTCTGTATCTTTTAGGTTATTTAAATCCGAGGCTTATTTATAGTCAACAATATTTATGTCACCTGACAGGTTGTAATCCTTACCGTCGGCGCCCCGGGCCTTAATGACATAATAATAAACGCCTGCGGGGACAAATTTTCCACCATATCTTCCGTCCCATCCGTCCGCAGGATTGTCAAAGGATGCAATCTCACGGCCGAAACGATTGAAAATAGAACATTTGAACGAGACAATTGAGGAATATGACACCTTCCAGACATCATTTGTTCCATCCTCATTAAAAGGCGAGAATGCATTGGGGCATTTTAGCGATGAGGCCCCTATGGAGATCTCATATGTAGGGCCATAATCCTCACATGAGGCATCGGCATTGGCACAATAGAATCTCACATACTCAGTTCCCTCATCGTTGAACGTATGCGTAAACTCCAGGTCAGAGACGCGCAGCGATATGTCGTCGAACTCGGGATATTTCGAGAACTGCCATTCGCGGAAGATGGCGGCATCTGTCACGGCCGCTGTGAACGTCACCTCACATGGAGCTGACCCTCCCAGCGAGCTGCCCCCTGTTGTGGAGCCGACCTCATTCTCGGCCTCGCGCGCTGTCTGCTCGGCCGATGTCTCACACTCAACACTCCGGGGTTCGAATGATGGAGATGAATAGGTCACTCCCCTGCCCCACTGCTCCAGGAATCTGTCGCCCGTGACGGTGAAGTCTGTCTGACAGAGCGGCGCGGGGAGATGAAGCACGGATGTGAGATGAGTCAGGGTCTCAGAGGTGGAGACACGGGCATATTCTCCGGATGTCTCGTTCCACTCCAGGGTGCTGTAGTCAACCTTGATTTCGCGGGAGAGAACCATCCTGCGCCCGTTAATGGAATAGTAGACAATCTCATCTCCACTGCCGACGACATCAAGCGCAACACGTCCGCAATCCTGCTCGGCTGACTCCGTCAGAGCGTCAATCTCAAAAGGTGAGCGTGAGTAGTCTACCACCCAGAAATAATATCTGTCAGTGCCATCCTCCACTATGTAGCCCATGTCTGCCTCCAGGGAAGCAAGTCTTGACATGCCATCCGCAACAACTGACGGTGCCTCCTCGGCATATCCGCCACCAAGTGTCGAATATCTATACCATCTCACCGCTGAGGCTGGGACCGTCTGAGACCGATAGCCCACGGATGTACCCTCCAAACCGTCAGCAACACAAATCTCATTCAGACCGGTTCCCGACGGAGCCTCGAGGCTGAGTACGGGGAGACCGGATGAGTCCCACACAAGCTGCGAGGCAGATGCCCCCAGAAGAGCCGCCATTGAAATAATGGCAAATATATATCTTTTCATAATGAGGATTGCAAATAGATTGACTTACAAAGTTACAAAAAAAATCCCACATACGCAAGCCCCTTTGCAATTGATTTCAAACCGTTTTCAATCTGGCTCTTCGTCGGCAATCGGGTTTGAGATCAGTCAATGGCCCTATGTATGATTTGAAGCCCGATTCGTTCCACAATACCGGTGACAAGAGCGTTGCCCATCAGAAAAGCCCTCCTAATATCAGTGGCGCCCTCAGTATGATTGTCCGGAAACATGTTGAGGCGTTCCAGTTCAACCGGCACTAAGCGGCGGTATCGACCGGATTCAGTCAGGACAACGTGTTTAAACCTTGATGGAGCAGCCCCTCCCTCGCCTGTGATGATGGTGCGGGAAGGCTTTTCAATACCATCCGGAAATGCCATTGCCCCCTCAGAATAGTTATATTCAAAGCCTGTGGTCTTGTTGATTCTCTTCTCAGTCTTGCCTCCTTTGACATATCTCCATTTCTCCACATCCTCCTCCTTTATAAAGAACTCCTGAGGCACGCTCGCCTCATCGACCAATATATCGCCAAGAGTCACATACGGTCCCTTGTAGTCAGGCGTCGTCTGAATAGTGCAGACCTCTCGATTCATCATAAGGCCGGCATTCTTAAAAGGAGAAACAGCCTTGCCTTTATTAAAGCCATTAGAAACCTCAGCCAGATCTCCCTCTATTGTGAAATAGTTAGCCTTAAGGTCGTCTGTCAAGACAGGAAATGCTCGTGCCATTACTCCATCCTTAGTTACCCAATCAATTGAGTCTGCCACTGCCGTGCCAAATTTTGAATCCTTCTTAAATGCAAACATGTAGGTTCGGCGGCGGCGTTGCGGCATGCCATATTCTGCGGCATTTATGACACGCCACTCAACGTCATAGCCTAAATCTGACAAAGAAGCGAGTATTATAGCGAAGTCTCGACCACGCTGCGAAGCGGGCGACCCTAAAAGCCGATCAACATTCTCAAGGATGAGATACCTGGGAGGATTCCTATGCTGGCTCAACACACGGTGAATCTGCCACCACAGCACACCTTTCTTACCTTCTATGCCTCCTGAACGCTTCAGAGTAGTGGCTACTGAATAGTCCTGGCATGGAAACCCTCCGACCAATATATCCGCTTCCGGTATGTCGTCTACACTGACCGTGGCTATGTCATGGTTGGAATGCCCGAGAGCACCAAAGTTCTTACAATATATCAGCGAGGCGTCTTGACGTTTCGTCGAAGGCTCCCATTGATTGTTCCACACGGTCTTAAACCGATTGGAAGCACGCTCCAGCCCCACTCTAAAGCCACCGACACCCGCAAACAGTTCCATCACCCTCACGTCTCCGTCAGAGGTCTCTACGGCTTCATCAGGAAACAAAGATGGTTGATGGCAGGATTTACTATATGCCGCCAATGGCTCACACAGAATATTTTCTGCAGGTTCTATATATTCACTCATCTGTTATCTGCGTCTTCAATGATTTGTTTTACATAATCAGCGTTAAACCAATAGGCAAACTTATCGCATAAGCCTCCATTTGGATTAACAGCCTTGTCGCTTTTGTCTCTGGCCTTGGGGCGCACATGAAATTTCCTGCGGTCCCCGATGCCCCAAAAAGCCTCTGAACTAATATGGTTTGACAACACCGCGTGTCGAATGTTTCTCCAGTACTCCTCAGCCAGCGCCAGGTCCATTGGGGGCATTGTCCAGAAGAACACTGAATCGAGGATGTAGGACGGCTCTGTGACATAAGATTCCGTCCTGCGGTTATAGATTGTGATATTCTCTCCTTCTACCGGTCTGAAAACAACAAACATAAATCGGTTAGTGAAAACCTCATACAACTCAGACTCTGGCCATTCACTATTATCAAAAATCTCACAGTTATCTATATTCTTGAAAGACATCGCTTCCTTTGGCATCCCATTCTCTTTAAGACGTATTGTCTTCATTATCAGCCCTGATTTAATGAATTCATCTGAAGCACTCAGCCTTTTGCATTCACAATTAGAGGCTATAAGCGCTGCTACATCAGCATATTTACTTTTTGATTGATAAGACTCTATACCAAGGATATCACAAAGCTGGACAAAATTCCTGCCTATACATGGGGCAAATCTCTCCAAAATAACATTCTCAAAAGTGCTATCCTGAATGTCATTGTATGAGACAAGCTCAAATTTTGGTTTCTCCGGCTCTGTATAGTTAGTGTAGAAGTTACCGCCCGAGTCTGTGACATGGCTTAGGATATATCTCATGTATGCAGGCTTCAGGCTGAAAGCCCGCCTGTAAGCCTTGTCTTTAGAATTTGGCTGGGGCTGTGGAGCATCCCCTTTCTGACCCTTACGACATGCTCCAAGATACATAGTGTCGCCCTCTGAGATAAGATGTGCCTCACCTCGTCTCACCTTATTGGCTATCACTTCATAATCCTTCTTTATGATAGCCAGGTCCTTCTCCGGAAGCCTCCACAATATACGAAACAAGAATTCATAGTCATATATGGCTTGCCCCCTTACATGAAGATAGAAAAGAAGGAGCATCAACTGACATTTTGAGATTGAATGAGAATCTTCAAATGAAGTTTTCACAATTTCACAATAGTCAATCATCGTACAGACAAGACGCTCCTTGACTCTATAGGAATCTCCTGATTTCGCCTTTAGCAACGGGGTGCATTTCAATTCCACTTTAGCTTCAGAAAAGTCAGCATTGCGATTGGAATTCGCGTCATATCCGAAGAACAGTTCCTCAACCATCTGGCCTAATCCACCTTTGCCCTTCCTCACGCTATTGACAGCCACCTCCCCAAGAAGCGAGTGCAGCGAATGACCAATCAAATGCCTGCTATAATTAAATATCGACATTGGATTGGTGTGGCCATATATGTCCTTGGGATGGTCGACTTTAGCCATTAAAAACCATTGAATTTACAATCACGCTGATTGAGAGGAGGATAGTTGTTGCTATGTGTCCGCCCTGATAAACGCACACTCTAACATAATGCAAATTTACGAATTTTAATCGACATTTCACATCATCTTTCCTCATATCTGACGGCCCGTAAGATGTGAGGATGGTGGAGAGAGGCTGGAGTAAATGTTAAAATTGTGTTAAAGTTAGGCGGGATGCTTGCACGGTTGGAAAAGTCGCCGTACCTTTGCAGTGCAAAAAGCGAGAGAGACAATCTCAAGCCAATAGATGCGATGGCGATTTAGTGTAGAGGCCTAGCACGCCGCCCTCTCACGGCGGAAACCCGGGTTCGAATCCCGGATTCGCTACACAGCAGCAAGCCCCGTTTCCAAGTTGGAAAACGGGACTTACTGTTTTCATCCTCATCATTTATTTTTTATCCGCGGAATCCTTTTTTTGGTTCAGCGGACAGGGGCGAAGGGTGGAGCTCCATAGTAGAAGGCAAAGGACACATTCCGCAGGTGAGGATTTCAAACTGAAGTGCAACGCCGGGAGCGGAATCTGATTGCGCATGCAAAATTTGTTGACTCACAACGCTGTATATTCAGATTTTTTTCGTATCTTTGTCCTCGCTTGTGTCCGCGTCTGTCTCAGACGGGACAAACAAGCATATTAAGCTGCAAAAACGACGAAATTAAAAAGCTGAATTTAAAGATTTTATGAATCCAATCAAAAAAACCATCGCGCTTCCTGACGGCCGGACCATCACACTCGAGACCGGCAAACTCGCCAAGCAGGCCGATGGAGCGGTAGAACTTCGCATGGGCAACACCATGCTTCTTGCAACTGTATGTTCGGCCAAAGAGGCCGGTGAGGGTGTCGACTTCATGCCCCTCACAGTTGAGTACAAAGAAAAATTCTCATCAAACGGACGTTTCCCCGGCGGATTCCTCAAGCGTGAGGGCCGTGCCAGCGACTATGAGATTCTCACTTCCCGTCTGGTTGACCGCGTGCTCCGTCCGCTTTTCCCCGATAACTATCATGCTGACACCATTGTCCAGGTGACAATGTATTCTTCAGACGGTGTGGACATGCCCGATGCTCTCGCCGGGCTTGCAGCCTCAGCCGCACTGGCTGTCAGCGACATTCCCTTCAACGGCCCCATCTCTGAGGTGCGTGTAGCCCGCATAGACGGTGAGTTTGTAATCGACCCGACCTTCGACCAGCTCGAGAAGGCTGACATGGAACTGATGGTGGGCGCTACCTACGACAACATCATGATGGTGGAAGGTGAGATGAACGAGGTCTCTGAGACCGACCTTCTCAATGCCCTCCGCACAGCCCACGATGCCATCAAGACCCAGTGCAAGGCCGTCATGGAACTGGCTGAGGAGGCCGGTGCAACCGTGAAGCGCGAATATTGCCATGAGGTCAACGATGAGGACCTCCGCAAGGATGTGCACGACAAGTGTTACGACAAGGCATATGCCATCGCAAAGGCCGGCAGCGCTGACAAGCACTGGCGCCAGGACTCATTTGACGCCATCTGTCAGGAATATATCGACTCTCTCCCCGAAGAGGAGCGAGACGAGAAAGCACCGCTTGTGAAACGTTACTATCACGATGTAGAGAAAGAGGCCATGCGCCGCTGTGTGCTCGAT
Source organism: Muribaculaceae bacterium (assembly GCA_023667285.1). Lineage (GTDB taxonomy): Bacteria > Bacteroidota > Bacteroidia > Bacteroidales > Muribaculaceae > Duncaniella. The sequence continues at coordinate 1,487,566 of JAMPAK010000001.1, read as the reverse complement.
GAGGGTATCCGTCTCGACGGCCGCAAGACCACTGAGATCCGCCCCATTTGGTGTGAGGTAGACTATCTCCCCGGCCCCCACGGGTCAGCAGTCTTCACCCGCGGTGAGACCCAGAGCCTTGCCACTGTGACCCTGGGCACCAAGCTCGACGAGAAGATTCTCGACGATGTGCTCAACCAGGGCCGCGAGCGCTTCCTGCTCCACTACAACTTCCCTCCCTTCTCGACCGGCGA
>JAMPAK010000001.1:1301023-1487233 GCA_023667285.1 Muribaculaceae bacterium | reverse complement strand
TGAGGCGTCGGTTGAGGTATGTCTCGAAGCCACGTATCCCGAGGATGGGGGAGTATGTTTGTTTCCGGGAGGTGGTGATGAGTTTTTTCATGGGGGTGGGCTTCGAGAATAGTTAGGTTGCAAAGGTAAGAATGATAAGAGGTTGCAATAGTGTGATAATGCCGATGAGAGCCTTCGGGGTGGTAAGTCGGCGGCCTACGGGCGCCTTTTGGCGGGAGATTGTGAGGCCCCGGACATTCTCGGCTCTTCCTGCGGAGAGCCTCGCATGGCCGGGGTTACGTGTAATTCGGCGCCCTACCGGGCGCCATCTCGCGCTAAGGCGTGAGGGAGGGGTGGCTAGAGGAAGTTCTTGCGGAAAGAGAGCCAGCGGATACGTAAGATTTCGGCGGCCTTCGGGCGCCGTTTCTATTTGTTCCCCGGTTTCCCCGGGCATTCTCGCCCCCTGCGGGAGGCTCGCACGACCGGGGCTATGAGTAAATTGGCGGCCTACGGACGCCGTTTGCTACCTGCGGTGGTGAAACCCCGGACACCCCGGGCATTATCGCCCCCTGCGGGAGGCTCGCATGGCCGGGGCTTGGTGTAATTCTGCGTCCTGCGGACGCCGTTTGCTACCTGTGGTTGCGAGGTTTCGCTTCATCGCAAAGTCTCGGTGGTCGCAGGTTGGGGGCGTTAGATTTCGTTGAGGGGGTGGCGGGTGGAGGTGGTGGCTTGGTATTGTGAGGGGGTGAGGCCAGTGACTGATTTAAATTGGCGCGAGAGGTGGGCGGCGCTGGAGTAGCCTGTGTAGTCGGCTATCTCGGCGACTGTCATCTCTCCGTAGCCCAGGAGTTCTTTGACCCATTCTACTCTCTGGGCTATCTGATATTTCTCGACTGTGCGTCCTTCCAATGATGAGAAGACGCGGCTGAGGGTGTCGTAGGGTGTGTGGAGATGTTCTTCAAGACATGCGGAGAGGTTGAGCCGACACCGGTCTGCGGCTCTGACATGGCGGATGACAGCCTGCTTGATGCGCTCGACAAGAGCCTCGTCTGGGGAGATGGGTCTGCTGAACCCTTGGGATGCAAGCAGGGAGTCGAGCATTCGGAGGGCGTCGTCGTCGAGGGATTCCTCGACCTCGGCCTCCCCCAGGGAGACGTTCTTGACAGTGAGTCCAGCCTCGCTGAGGACGCGGCGCACGGCCTCGACACAATGGTTGCACACCATTCCTTTTATCTTCAGCCTCATGGTTGGTGATATTCGATTTTGAGTATTCTACGGGTCTGCGGAGTGACTGCATAGTGGCGTGAGGGTCTCAAGCCACACACCCAGAGGATTTTTCCTTCCATCTCGAGTATGGGATATCTCCGGCGCTCGGCCACTCCAATCTTATTGTCATTATAGATATCGCTCACAAGTTTTGTGGCATTCAGTCCGAAGGGAGCCATCCTGTCGCCCTTGGCCCATGGACGCAAGAGGAAGGTGGGATGCGGGGTGAGCATGTCGGCGTCAAGGAACATCACATTGCGTGGAGGGGGGAGCATTGAGCGGAATTTCTCGGGGCCTATCTCCTCCATGCTGAACGGGTATTCGTTGAGCCGGGTGATTCCCATAGGTGGTGAATCGTCGAGATAAGGGACGAGCGTCCCTCGGCCAACGGCATAGACCCGGCCATCCTTACATCTGAACAGGCGGCCTGAATGGGTGGCTGTGCTGTTGAATATATCGGCGCACTGCTTGATTGTCAAGCCGCCGGGGGCGACTAGTTCATAGAGAATCTCCGGGGCGTCGTCGCCATAACGGGATTCAATCTCATCAATGCGCACAATACCCGTTTGAGGATTCAGGAACTCGGGCCGGGCATCATTGATGAACCGGTCGAAAATCCGGCTGTTTGCCGACAGTATGGACTGCGTCCGCATTATGCCGGCAATGGCTCCGGGAAAAAGCTGCTCAAGATGAGGTATGATCGTATTGCGGAGGCGGTTGCGGCGGAAATCGTCGGAGGCGTTTGTCGAGTCTGTGACATAGTGCTGATTGAGGCGTGCCAGGAACCGGAGAATCTCGCTGCGTGTGACACACAGCAGGGGGCGCACAATCTTTCCGTTGACAGGCTGCATGCCTCTCATGCCTCTCAGGCCACTGCCACGCATCATGTTGAGGAAGAGGGTCTCGACATTATCGTCAGCATGATGGGCAACGGCAAAGCGCGACAGGGGGAGGGAGTCCCACCACTGATAACGCAGGGACCTGCAGGCCATCTCGACAGACTCGCCCGACTCCTTCATGCGGGCCTGGACGTCGAAATGTCTCACCGTGAGATCAACTCCCAGGCCATCACAGAGACTGCGGCAGAAAGCCTCGTCGCGGTCGCTCTCCAGGCCACGCAGGTGAAAATTGCAATGGTATGCCTTGACCGTCACACCCATACTGAGCAGCACTCGCAGGAGAGCCACTGAGTCAGCCCCACCGCTGAGTCCAACGCCGACCGGGGCGCTGTGGGGAAAGAGACGGTTCTCCCGGCTGAAGACTGTGACCTTCTCAAGCAGGCTCATAGGAGTTCGGCGAGGAGAGTGGCGGATGAGGCCGAGACAACTCGCACCCTCACGGTGTCGCCCACACGATAGTCGCCACGTGGAAGGACAACAGCCTTGTTCTGGGAGTTGCGTCCAACGAACTGCTCTTTGGAGCGTTTTGAGACACTCTCCACGAGGACGTCAAACTCCTTGCCGACATCCTTGCGGTTTGACTCGAGGGAGAGTTCGTTCTGCAGGGCTATCATGCGGTTCAGCCGTTCAATCTTCACATCCTCGGGGATATTGTCAGGCATTGTACGCGCGGCAAGCGTGCCGGGTCGCTCTGAGTATTTGAACATGAAGGCAGAGTCGAATCCCACCTCCCTCATCAGCGAGAGGGTCTGCTGGAAATCTTCCTCGGTCTCATCGTGAAATCCGGTGAAGAGATCGGTGGAGATGCCACAGTCAGGGATGGCCTTGCGGATGGCGGCGATGCGTCCAAGATACCACTCGCGTGTATACTTGCGGTTCATGGCCTTCAGCACTTTGTCGGATCCTGACTGCACCGGCAGATGGATGTGGCGGCATATGTTGGGGTGAGAAGCGATGACGGCGATTGTTTCGTCACTCATATCCTTGGGGTGAGAGGTGGTGAATCTGATTCTCATCTCAGGGGCGGCCTCGGCCACAAGACTAAGCAGCGCAGGGAAATCGACAACGCGGCCATCGGGATACTCATATCGGTAACTGTTGACGTTCTGGCCCAGGAGGGTGGCCTCCCTGAAGCCTTTGGCGTTGAGATCGGCCAACTCGGCCAGGATGCTCTCCGGCTCGCGTGAGCGTTCACGACCACGAGTGTAGGGGACGATGCAATATGAGCAGAAATTATTGCATCCGCGCATTATGGATATGAAACCTGCCACCTTCTGGACACCCAGACGGGATGGTATGATGTCGCGATAGGTCTCGGTGGTGCTGAGCTCAATATTGACAGCCTTCTCACCGGCCTCGACAGATGCAAAAAGATTGGGGAGGTCGTTGTAAGCGTCGGGGCCGGCCACCAGGTCGACTCCGTGGTTGTTGACCAGGTCTTCCTTAACCCTCTCTGCCATGCAGCCGACGACACCGATGATGAGCCGTGGGAGCTCGCGGCCACGGCGGCGGCGCAGGGAGTTGAGGAAGGTGAGACGTGAGACAATCTTCTGCTCGGCATTGTCACGGATGGAGCATGTGTTGAGGAGGATGGCGTCAGCCTCATCGATGGATGAGACAGTGTCATATCCGGCTGTGGCCATGATGGAAGCCACCACCTCGCTGTCTGCCACATTCATCTGACAGCCGTAAGTCTCTATATACAGTTTTCGTGTATCTGTCATTTTTAATGGTCGTATGTTCGACTTTTTTGGCGCCGTTTTTGGGTAAACGGCCAATATTGAGTAATTTTGCACAAAATTACACATTTTTCCCCATAATGGAGCAATTCATCATCTGGATTGTCATCTTGGCTCTCGGCATAGGCTGGGAGCAATTCCGGAAGGCCAACCGCAAGCAGGAGGCCGACCGGGATGAAGGGACGCCACCGCCGGTGCCCTTAGATGAATTATGGGCTCAATTCAACAATCCTCATGTGAACTTTGAGGAGACCCCTCCGCCGTTAGGACCCCAGACTATCCTTTCGACCCCGGAGCCGAAAGAGAAACTAAAGAAGGTGCCAAAGGAGAAAGAGAAGTCCAGGAAGAAATCCCCACTTCCGCACGAAGGAGTCAGGGTGACCGCCGAAGGAAAGCCAGGCATGGGCGAAGTGGTGAACGAGTCAATCTATGGAACCGACAAGGAGAGGGAGGCAGCCCTGGCCTCCCACTATGAGCGCTGGCGCCGGGCGGTGATTGACACAGAGATTCTCCGCAGGAAAGAATTCTGAAAGCGCTCCTCTCTTATCAACAGAACCTTAAATAGAGCAAATATACACAGTAACGTATGAGATTTCCCATTCTCACCCCCGAAGAAGCAGCCGACCTCTTTTTTAACGATGCGCGCTGCGGTTTCTCAGGATTCACAGCCCCCGGCTCACCGAAGGTTGTGACCCAGGCCATCGCCGCCAAGGCAGAGCGTCTGCATGAGCAAGGCGAGCCATTCAAGATCAACATCATCACAGGAGCCTCGACCTCCGACAAGTGTGACGGCATCCTGGCACGTGCGAATGCGATCGGGAAGCGCACACCTTATCAGAATCATCCGGACTTGCGCAAGCGCATCAACTCGCATGACGCACATTATTTTGACCTCCATCTCTCGGAGGCAGCCCAGAAACTGCGCTATGGATTTTTCGGTGACAAACTGGATCTCGCCATCATCGAGGTGAGCGATATCCAGGATGACGGCACGGCCGTTGTGGGCACGGGTGTGGGCAATGTCCCCACCATAGCCAAGATGGCAGACAAGATCATCATCGAGCTCAACGAAAAACTCCGTCATGCCCTCTATGGCCTGCACGACATCTATCTGCCTCTCGATCCTCCTCACCGCGATGTGATACCTATCTTCAAGCCCAGCGACCGCATCGGCTCACCGGTTCTCAAGATTGACCCGGAGAAGATTGTGGGCGTCGTAATGAGCGACAACTATGAGGGTGTGAAACCCTTCACGCCGCTCGACGAGACAACACAGATGATAGGCGCCAATGTGTGCCGGTTCCTCATCAATGAGCTCAAGGCCGGACGTATCCCCGCCTCGTTCCTTCCCCTGCAGTCAGGTGTGGGCAATGTGGCCAACGCTGTGCTCTATGGGCTTGCTGACGCCAAGGAGATTCCTCCCTTCGAGATGTATACGGAGGTCATGCAGGATGCCGTGATAGACCTGATCAAGAAGGGCCGCTGCAAGTTTGGGTCGTCATGCTCCATCACTGTGAGCAACGAGGTGGAGGATGAGGTCATATCAAACATCGACTTCTTTAAGGAACACATGGTGCTCCGACCCTCTGAGATCTCGAACAATCCGGAGGTGATCCGCCGACTGGGAGTGATAGCCATGAACACGGCTCTCGAGGCTGACATCTTCGGCAACATCAACTCTACACACGTGACCGGCACAAGGATGATGAACGGGATCGGCGGCTCAGGCGACTTCACCCGCAATGCCTATATCGCCATCTTCTCCTGCCCCTCCATCACTAAAGAAGGAAAGATCTCGAACATTGTCCCGATGGTGTCTCATGTGGACCACTCGGAGCACTCTGTGGACATCCTCGTCACAGACCAGGGCATAGCCGACCTTCGTGGCCTCGACCCTGTGGAGCGCGCACACGCCATCATCGACAACTGCGCACATCCGATGTATAGGGAATCGCTTCGGGATTATCTTAAGCTGTCGACCCGCGGCGGCCAGACCCCCCACACACTGGAGGCTTCACTGGCATTCCACACCGAATTTCTTGCTTCAGGGGACATGCGAAATGTGAACTGGGGCAAGTATTGTTAAGTGTCGATAAAATCGTCACTAAGTAACAAATTTTTCATGTTAATTGGTAGGGCGTTTCGCGTGATGCGACGCGCCCTATTTTTATGGCCTATGGCGGAGCTGCCAGAAGGCAACGGCTGCGGCTGCGGCGACGTTGAGGGAGTCGACATTGTGGTGCATGGGGATGCGCGCCGTGTAGGAGGCCGCGTCAATTGTGGACTGAGGGAGTCCGTCTCCTTCGGTTCCCATGACTATGGCAAGACGAGGCTCTGAACAGAGCTCAGGGCTATCAATGGAGACCGACTTGTCTGTCAGGGCCATGGCCACTGTCTTGAATCCGAGGGCATGAAGGGGGTCGAGGCCGCCCTCGAGCCATGTCCATGGCACCAGGAAGACTGAGCCCATGGAGACACGTATGGAGCGGCGGTTGAGGGGGTCGCATGAAGAGGGGGTGAGGAGCACGCCGTCTATGCCGAGCGCGGCGGCCGAGCGGAATATGGCTCCGATGTTTGTGGTGTCGACGACGCCGTCGATCACCACAATCCGGTGGGAGTCCGGGGTGCAGACACTCTCGAGGGGGAGAGGGACGGGGCGACGCATGGCACACAGCACACCGCGGGTGAGAGTGTAGCCTGTGAGACGGGCGAGCACCTCGCGGCTGCCTGTGAAGAGGGTCATCTCAGGGTGTCGGGCAATCAAAGGTGCGGCGTCGCCGGTGATGTGACGCTCTTCACAGAGCATCGACACGGGCTGGCAGCCCGCATCCATGGCTACGGCAATCACCTTTGGGCTCTCGGCTATGAAGATGCCTTTTGCGGGGTCGAGCCTTGAGCGCAACTGAGCCTCGGTGAGGGTTGAGAAGACCTCGATGCCGGGGGTGTCGAGTGAGTCAATCCTTATGGGGTTCATGGCCTGGGCCGCTCAGTGGAGAGGACATAGTCCTTGACCTTCTGGAACAGGTCGTTGGCAAAGACGAATTCGTTGAGGGCCTCGTTAGCAGTGTGATAGATGGCCTTCATGTCGCCGACCCATTCACGGTGACCTTTGTTGATGAACACAATGTTCTCGCCGATGCCCAGGACGGAGTTCATGTCGTGGGTGTTTATGACGGTGGTGATGTTGTATTCGTGTGTGATGTCGCTGAGGAGCTCGTCGATGACGATGGAGGTCTTTGGGTCGAGGCCGGAGTTAGGCTCGTCACAGAAGAGATATTTGGGGTTGAGGGCGATGGCGCGTGCGATGGCGACACGCTTCTGCATGCCGCCTGAGATTTCGGACGGATATTTGTTGTCGGCTCCTTTGAGGTTTACCCTCTCGAGGCAGAACTCGGCGCGGTCACGGATCTCGGCCTCTGTCATGTCGCTGAACATGGTGAGGGGGAACATGACGTTTCCAAGGACGGTCTCGGAGTCGAAGAGAGCGGAGCCCTGAAAGAGCATTCCTATCTCCTTGCGCAGTTCCTTGACCTGCTTGTGGTCCATCTTCATGATGTCTCGTCCGTCGTAGAGGATCTGTCCTTGCTCGGGTCTGACTAGGCCTATGATGCTCTTGACGAGCACGGTTTTGCCTGAGCCGCTCTGACCGATGATGAGATTTGTCTTTCCGGTCTCGAATTTGGCTGAGATGTCGTGAAGGATAGTTTTTCCGTCAAACGACTTTGTTACGTTCTTTACCTCGATCATTGCAGGAGGAGTTTGGTGAGGATTACGTCGAGGAGAAGTATGAGTATGCTTGAGGCGACGACGGCGTTTGTGGAGGCTTTGCCCACCTCGAGGGCTCCACCTTTCACATAGTATCCGTAGAAGGATGCCACGGATGTGATGATGAACGAGAAGAAGAGGGATTTGATGAGTCCATACCAGACATACCACTCCTGGAACATGGTCTGGAGTCCATAGATGAACTGACTGAGGGGGATGATGCCTGTGATGATGGAGATGAGGACGCCGCCGATGAAGGATGTGAACACGCAGAACACCACAAGGACAGGCATGAAGAAGAGGAAGCCTACAATCTTGGGGAGGACGAGGAAGTTGGCTGAGTTTATGCCCATGATGTCGAGGGCGTCAATCTGTTCGGTGACTCTCATTGTGCCAATCTCGGAGGCAATGTTGCTCCCGACCTTGCCTGCGAGTATGAGGCAGAGGATGGAGTTGGAAAACTCAAGGAGGATGATCTCTCTCGTGGCCAGGCCCGTCGAATAGGATGGGATGAGGGGAGAGACGATGTTGAGCTGCATCTGGATGGTGCAGACGGCGCCGATGAAGATGGAGATGACTATGACAAGGGGGATTGAGTCTATGCCGAGTTTTGTTATCTCGAAGATAGTTCGGCTGAGGAATGTCTGCCATCTGTCGGGGACGTTCCACACCCTCGTCATGAATATGCAGTATCGGCCAAAGGTGGCGAGAGAGTCAGAGATTATCATTTGAGTGTCTGGATAAGTTGGTCAGGGGTGACGGATTTCTGCTCACCGGTGGTCATATCCTTGAGCGTCACTGTTCCATCGGCGAGTTCTGTCTCACCGATCATGGCGACGAAGGGGATGCCGAGAGCGTCAGCCCTGCCCATCTGTTTTTTCATCTTGGCAGCGTCAGGATAGATCTCGGCAGAAATGCCGGCCTCACGCAGGCGGCGCATAATCTCCATGGAGCGGAGGGCCTCGGCGGGGCCGAAGTTTGTGAACATCACGCGGGCGGCTCCTGAGATCTCGGCGGGGTAGAGGTTGAGTGTGTTGAGGACATCGTAGATGCGGTCAGCGCCAAATGAGATTCCGACGCCTGAGAGTCCGGGCATGCCAAAGACGCCTGTGAGGTTGTCGTAGCGGCCACCGCCGGTGATGCTGCCTATCTCGACGTCGAGGGCCTTCACCTCGATGATAGTCCCGGTGTAGTAGTTGAGTCCGCGGGCCAGCGAGACGTCGAGCTCGATGGGGGCTGTGAGGCCAAGGTGTGATGCCATGATCATGACCTCGCGCAGTTCCTCGACGCCCTTTCGTCCTGTCTCGGAGGTGGCGAGGAGAGAGTCGAGTGCGGCGAGGCGCTCGTCGTTAGAGCCGCTGAGGGTGATGACGGGGGTGATGGTCTGGATGGCCTCGGGGGAGAGACCGCGCTCGGCGAGCTCCTCCTTGACCTTCTCGAGGCCGATTTTGTCAATCTTGTCTATGGCCACGGTGATGTCGACAATCTTATCAGGGGTGCCTGCTATCTCGGCAATTCCTGCCAGAACCTTGCGGTTGTTGAGTTTGATGGTGATCCGGACGGAGAGACGGCGGAATACCTCGTCGATCATGCTGATGAGCTCTGCCTCGTTGATGAGGGAGTCAGAGCCTACTACATCGGCGTCACACTGATAGAACTCGCGGTAGCGGCCTTTCTGAGGGCGGTCAGCGCGCCATACGGGCTGGATCTGGTAGCGTTTGAAGGGCATCTGGAGCTCGTTGCGGTGCATGACCACGAAGCGGGCGAAGGGGACTGTGAGGTCGTATCTCAGGCCTTTCTCGCATATGGCTGGGGCTACCTTGGATGACTCGGCTGCTGAGAGGAGAGCCTGGTCGACACCCTTGAGGAAGTCGCCTGAGTTGAGGACTTTGAAGAGGAGTTTGTCACCCTCCTCGCCATATTTACCCATGAGGGTGGAGAGGTTCTCCATCGAGGGGGTCTCTATCTGCTGGAATCCATAGAGGCTGAAAACCTCGCGGATGGTGGAGAATATATAGTTGCGCCTGGCCATCTCAGCCGGCGAAAAGTCTCGTGTACCTTTAGGAATTGACGGTTTCTGAGCCATTGATGTGCTGTTGATTGTATAAACTATTGCAAAGTTACAACAAATTCCCTATATTTGCATAAATTTAATGCGTAAGAAATAGAATGAAACTAGTCGGAGCACACGTTTCGGTTGAACAAGGTGTGAGCAATGCCCCTTTGAACGCACGTCGGATAGGGGCGAGGTCGTTTGCTCTGTTCACCCGCAATCCATCGCGCTGGACCTCGAAGGCCATCTCTGATGGAGAGGCTGAGAAGTTCAAGGCCAACTGTAAGGAGTGTGGCTATGACCCTTCGGTGATTCTTCCTCACGACAGTTTTCTGATCAACCTCGGGTCTCCAGACAAGGAGAAACTTGAGAAATCGAGGACTGCCTTTCTGGATGAGATGAGGCGCTGCGAGCAACTCGGCCTGAGGATGCTCAACTTCCATCCGGGGAGCCACATGCGTGAGATTGAGCCGGACCGCTGCCTGGATCTCATAGCCGAGTCGCTCAACCTCATTCTCGACAAGACGGATGGTGTGAAGGCTGTGATTGAGAATACGGCCGGCCAGGGTAGCAACCTGGGGTTCACGTTCGGGCAGATAGCCCGGATAATCGACAAGATTGAGGATAAGAGCCGTGTGGGTGTGTGCATTGATACCTGTCATGCACATTCGGCGGGCTACGATATGACCACTCCGGATGCCTATGAGAGAACCTGGAGGGAGTTTGATGAGACTATAGGGTTCAGGTATCTCTCGGGGATGCATCTCAACGACACGCTGAAGGCCATAGGCTCGCATGTGGACCGGCATGCTCCCATTGGGACCGGGCTGCTGGGCGACACATTCTGGGAGATGCTGATGAACGACCCGCGGATGGATGGCATTCCTCTCATCCTGGAGACGCCCGATGAGTCTCTATGGCCTGAGGAGATTGAGAAACTCATCAGCCTGGAGAAAAACTGAGCGGCCAAACGTTATATATAGAAAATAATACTTACAAATACTTCTTTCCACTTCAAACTATCATGAATCAAACGAAGCCTGATCAGAGTTTTTGGAAACTCTGGAACCTAAGTTTCGGGTTTTTCGGCGTCCAGATTGCGTATGCTCTTCAGAGCGCCAATATCTCGCGAATCTTTGCCACTATCGGCGCCGATCCCCACTCGCTCAGTTATTTCTGGATTCTACCGCCGCTGATGGGTATCATAGTCCAGCCAATCATCGGAGCTGCCAGCGACCGCACATGGAACCGTCTGGGGCGGCGTCTCCCCTATCTCATTCTGGGGGCTGCGATTGCCGTAATAGTGATGTGCCTTCTGCCGAATGCCGGAAGTTTCGGGTTCAGCATCGGCGGTGCTATGATATTCGGCTTTATCGCGCTGATGTTTCTCGACACGTCCATCAATATGGCCATGCAGCCATTCAAGATGCTTGTGGGCGACCAGGTGAACGAGCGTCAGAAGGGTCTCGCCTACTCTATCCAGAGTTTTCTCTGCAATGCCGGAAGCCTTGTGGGCTACTTGGCGCCCATCACTCTCACAGCGATAGGAATCAGCAATATAGCCCCGAAGGGAGAGGTGCCTGACACGGTGACTTTCTCGTTCTATATCGGCGCTGCCATACTTATACTCTGCGTGATATATAGTTTTGTGTTTATCCGCGAGATGCCGCCTGAGGAGTATCGCCGTTTCCATGGCATAAAGGAGGAGGCCAACGCAGCCAAGCCCAAACGCCCTGGGATGCTCACGCTGCTCAGAAATGCGCCCAAGACATTCTGGACGGTGGGGCTGGTGCAGTTCTTCTGCTGGTCGGCTTTCCTCTACATGTGGACCTACACCAACGGTGCCATCGCTGACACCATTTGGGGAACTACTGACACGCACTCGGCGGCCTATCAGGAGGCCGGCAACTGGGTGGGTGTACTGTTTGCCGTGCAGGCGGTTGGGTCCGTGCTGTGGGCTGTGGCCATCCCTATGTTCAAGAATCATAAGGTGATATACTCGCTCAGCCTCGTTCTAGGCGGCATTGGATTCATCTCCACCCTCTTCATCACCAACCAGTATGCACTCTTCATCTCGTTCCTCTTGATAGGATGTGCGTGGGCTGCCATGCTTGCAATGCCTTTCACCATTCTCACCAATTCAATCTCAGGCGAGAATATGGGCACATATCTGGGACTGTTCAACGGAACAATCTGCCTGCCGCAGATTTGCGCTGCAGCGCTTGGAGGTCTTATCCTCCCGATGCTTGGGGGCAGGCAGGTGAGCATGCTTGTGCTTGCGGGAGTGCTTCTGATTATCGGAGCCTGCTGTGTAGGGATTGTCAAGGAGACCTATGCAGAGCGCACCAAGACAGATGAGATGCTCGACGCTGAATTATGATTGCAGATATTGAGACACATCCCTGGCCTCCGTTCATTCCTGAGGGGGCCAGGGTGCTTATTATGGGTACTTTTCCACCGGGGCCTCACCGCTGGAGCATGAATTTCTATTATCCCAACCGCGCCAACGATTTCTGGTTCATGATGGGGCTTATCTTTTTCGGCGACCGTGACGCACTGTATGACCGCGCATCGCGCCAGTTTGACCTTGCGGCCATTAGGGGTCTGTTAAATGAGCGCGGGATAGCCCTCAATGATACGGGTCTGAGGATAAGACGACTGAAAGGGAATGCCTCTGACAAGTTTCTGGAGATTGTGGAGCCGGTTCATCTGTATGAACTGCTCGAAAAGATGCCGACATGCCACACCATAGCGACGACCGGGGAGAAAGCGGCCGGAGTTATAGCCGACTTGACAGGGACTGAGATTCCGCGCATGGGGAGAATGGTGACATCGGCCGGAGGACTTGACATCTGGAGGATGCCCTCGACATCACGCGCCTACCCTCTCCCGCTGGCGGAGAAAGCCGCTTACTACACGACGCTCTTCCGCCACTGCGGGGCGCTATAGCACAAACAATTACAGACTGAAGGAGTCGAAATGGGCGTGAGAGGGGGTGGGGACAAGGGAGGGGGTGATGCAGAAGAGTCCGACCTTGGCGCCTATCCAGACTCCGGGGGTGACACGACAGGGGGTGCCGAGGGGAGTGAATGTGTTGCCGTCGGTGCTGTAGGAGTATTGACAGAGAGAATCTGGGAGGAGTTCGGTGCGGAGCCAAATCCTGCCGCCGTCATAGGGGGCTGATGCCACGGTGGAAAGACTGACAGTGAATCGCTTGTCTCCGCGACCGGTCACGACCATGACACTGTCAGCAGACACGGCGATATAGGAGTATTCCTTTCCCATCATGACCAGCCCGGCTCGGGTGAGGCTATCAGAAAACGCCGGCTCAACCACGGTGGTGGCGGTGAAGTGCTCGGCAGGAAGTTTCTGCAGCAGAAGGCTTGGGGCATAGTAGAGGTTTCCGTTCTCCGTAGGAACATTGACGGCATTCAGCCGCAGGTGGCCGGGGAGGTCCCGAAGACTGTACCACTCAGGGCGCGGATTGGCATGCCATTGCCATTGCAGCCCCAGGGTGGAGTCGTTGAACTCATCTGAGGTCCGGATGCTGAGGGAGGGTTTGTCCGCTCGGACAGCGGGGCGGCGATATGAGAGGACGGGCTGACCATCCACCCCCATCTGAGGCCAGCCGTCAGAAGTCCAACCAGCCGGCTGGAGGTGGATGACACGGCCATGGATGCCTTTGTTCTGGAAATGCATGAACCACCATTCCTTGCCGTCAGGTGTGTCGAGGAGCGCTCCCTGGTGGGGGCCATTTATAGGGGTGTCACCCTGCTGAAGCACTCTTCGAGACTCATAGGGGCCATAGGGTGAGCGTGAGCGTAACACGGTCTGCCATCCTGTGGAGACGCCTCCGGCGGGGGCCAGGATGTAGTACCAGCCATCGCGCTTCATCATCTTAAGACCTTCGAGGACAGGGTTGGCGACGGTGTCGCAGTAGACGGTCACGCCATCGTCGAGAAGACGCAGGCCGTCAGGGCTCATCCTGTGGAGGATGGCAGGGCCTCCGCGGTGTCTGGACCGGATCAGATATGCGTCCCCGTTGTCATCCCAGAAGGGGCAGGGATCCTCCCACTTGGCGGCGGTCACCATCTGTGTGAGCGACCAGGGGCCGCGAGGGTCGTCTGCAACGGAAACAAACAGTCCCTCCGTGGGGGTGCAGAAATAAACATAGTATTTCCCATCATGAAATCTTATGGCAGGAGCCCACGATCCTTCGCCGTGTGCCGGGAGGTCGAACTGAGTGTAAGGGAGAGATGGGTAGACATGTGAGACTATCTCCCAATCAACAAGATTGCGGGAGTGAAGCACCGGGATGCCGGGCATGCAATTGAAACTCGAAGCGACCATCCAGTAGTCGTCCCCTACCCTTATGGCATCGGGGTCGGAATAGTCTGCATGGATGATGGGGTTGGTATATGTCTCTTGGGCACCGGTGGTGAGAAAAGAGGCCAGCGACAGCAGGATGGTGATGATTTCAGTCTTCATGGCATAGTGATTGGTATAGTTCTAACGACCCTTCGGCTCTCTTTATTGTTGTATAATAAATGAATCTTCACTAACTTTGCAATTATGATAATCGCTTCACAGAAAAGAAAAGAGAATATAGCGGAATATCTCCTCTACATGTGGCAGATTGAGGATCTGATCCGTGCCAACTCCCTTGACATCGACAAGATCAAGGAGAATGTGATAGACCGTTTTGACTTGAGCGCAGAGCAGAAGATAGAGATGACAGACTGGTATGAGGGTCTCATCGACATGATGCGCCGTGAGGATGTGGTCAAGGATGGGCATCTTCAGATAAACAAGAATGTGCTGATCAGGCTCACAGACCTTCATCTGGCTCTTCTGGCTGACAGCCGCTTCCCTGAATACACGGCCGAATTCTATAAAACCTTGCCCTTCATCGTGGAACTGCGCTCGAAAGGTGGCGACACTCCGGCCGGTGAACTGGAGACTTGTTTCAACGCTCTGTATGGGATGCTGCTGCTGCGGCTGCAGGGGAAGGAAATATCGGCGGAAACGCGCGCAGCAGTGTCGCAGATAACGAGGTTTATCTCAATGTTGACCCGCGACTATCACCTTGACCAGCAGGGGAAACTCTTCACGACCGAAGAGGAGAGTTAGAGAGTTTCTGATAAACCGGACAAAAAGAGGCCAAAAGAAGCGGGCGTCCCGAAAAATGATGGACGCCCGCTCATCTATGTAGGGATAGACAGAAAAAATCAGAGAATACCCTGGGCCATCATGGCGCGGGCCACTTTCATGAAGCCGGCAACGTTGGCGCCCTTGACATAATTGATATAGCCATCCTCCTCGGTGCCATACTTGACACACTGCTCATGGATGTCAGACATAATCTGCTTGAGCTTTGAGTCGACCTCCTCGGCGGTCCATGAGAGTTTCTGAGAGTTCTGAGCCATCTCAAGGCCACTGACGGAGACACCGCCTGCATTAGCGGCCTTTCCGGGAGCATAGAGTATGTGTGCTTTCTGGAACTCGCGGATGGCCTCGGGTGTCGAGGGCATGTTGGCACCCTCGCTCACGGCAATGCAACCCTGGGCGATGAGAGCGCGGGCATCATCGCCGTCAATCTCGTTTTGAGTGGCCGAGGGCATTGCGATGTCACACTTGACTCTCTGCCAGGGGCGCTCACCCTCGAAGTACTCACAGCCATATTCTTCGGCAAACTCACGGATGCGTCCGCGATAGATGTTTTTCAGTTTGAAGATGTAGTCGAGCTGCTCTCGCGTGAGGCCGTCAGGGACATAGATTGTGCCGTCAGAGTCGCTCATGCTCACCACCTTGGCCCCGAGGGAGAGGAGTTTATCGGCAGTATATGTGGCCACGTTGCCTGAACCTGAGATGGCCACTTTCTTTCCGGCAAGGTCTATGTTGCGAGTCTTGAGCATCTCGAGCAGGAAGTATACATTGCCATATCCGGTGGCTTCGGGGCGGATCTTAGAGCCGCCAAACTCGAGTCCCTTGCCGGTGAATGTGCCGGTGAACTCGCGGGCCATCTTTTTGTATTGGCCGAACATGTATCCGACCTCGCGGCCGCCCACACCGATATCGCCTGCGGGGACATCTGTGTCGGGGCCTATCTGGCGCCACAGTTCTGAGATGAAAGCCTGGCAGAAACGCATGACCTCCATGTCGGTCTTGCCGCGGGGAGAGAAGTCGCTGCCACCCTTGGCGCCGCCCATGGCGAGAGTGGTGAGGGAATTCTTGAAAGTCTGCTCGAAGGCAAGGAACTTGAGGATGGAGAGGTTGACGGATGAATGGAAACGGATTCCACCTTTGTATGGGCCTATGGCATTGTTGTGCTGGATGCGATAGCCCATGTTGTTGTGGACCTTACCCTTGTCGTCTACCCATGAGACTCGGAACGAGAAGATTCTGTCGGGGATGCAGAGGCGCTCAATCAGGTTGTAGCGCTCGAACTCAGGATTATCGTTGTAGACATCCTCGATTGTTGTCAGCACCTCCTCCACTGCCTGGAGATACTCTGGCTCGTTGGGAAAACGACGCTTAAGATCGTCAATTACTTCAACTGCTTTCATTGCCTTCTGTTAAATTATCAATTTGAATAGCATTATTGGTAAATCCGCAGCAAAATTACACAAATTATGACAATTTGCAAAACTTTTGCTAAAAATATCTGTGTTTATTGAAATTTTATTTGAGAAACGTCGATTTATGGAACGGTGGCTTGAGACGAGGGCAGAAAACCCACGCAGGGTGGTGAGGAGATTCTGTATCGAATGCTCCATGCCACCCTGCGTGGGTATAACCTATAAGAATTGAGAAGGGAATGATTATCTATTCAATCCTCTCACTCAAATATGTGCTTGAGTTTGCTGAATATACGTGTCTTAGTCGACTCATCTGGTGTGAGGTTGGGCTTTCCAGAGAGGCTCTCGATGGCCTTGCGCTCGTCGTCGTCGAGTTTCTCCGGGATATATACCATCACGTTTATGAGTTCGTCACCTGTCCCATAGCCATCAGTGGATGGGAGACCTTTTCCGCGCAGACGAAGCACCTTGCCGGGCTGAGTGCCTGCGGGAATCTTGAGGCGGGCGCGTCCGGTGATTGTGGGGACCTCGACGCTTCCGCCAAGAGTGGCGGTGGGGATGTCGAGCATGAGGTTGTAGATGACATCGTTGCCGTCGCGGATGAGCTGCGGATCCTTGATCTCCTCAATGACGATGAGAAGGTCGCCGTTGACGCCACCGTGAATGGCTGCGTTTCCACGCCCGCGCATAGTGAGGACCTGGCCGTCCTCGACACCGGCGGGGATGGTGAAGGAGACAGTCTCATCCTGACGGATGACACCGTCGCCGTGGCAGTGGGCACACTTCTCGGTGATGATCTTTCCCTCACCGTGACACTGGGGACACTCGACGGCAGACTGCTGAATGCCAAACATGGTCTGCTGCTGTCTCAGCACAGTGCCTGAACCTTGACATGTGGGACATGTGTGGAAGGCTGTGCCATCCTTGGCTCCTGTGCCGTTGCATGAGGGATCCTTGACGAGGGTTGGCACTTTGATGGTCTTGGTGACACCCTCGGCAATCTCCTTAAGTGTGAGTTTTATTTTGATACGGAGGTCAGAGCCGCGACGCTGACGTCGACGTGTGCGTCCGCCTGCGCTCTCGAAGCCGCCCATGTTTCCGAAGGCACCTCCAAAGATATCTCCAAACTGAGAGAAGATATCCTCCATGGAGAAGCCGCCGGCATGGAAGCCGCCACCTCCGCCAGGGAATCCCTGCGGACCCATGTTGTGGCCAAACTGGTCATATTTGGCTCGCTTCTCGGGGTTGGAGAGGACATCGTATGCCTCAGCAGCCTCCTTGAATTTTTCCTCGGCCTCCTTGTCGCCCGGGTTCTTGTCAGGGTGATACTGTATGGCCTTCTTTCTGTAGGCGCTCTTGATGGTCTTCTCGTCGGCATTCTTGTCGACTCCAAGCACCTCGTAGTAATCTCTCTTGGCTGCCATATATCTACGTGCTGATTATTACTGACCAACCGCCACCTTGGCGTGACGGATCACCTTGTCGTTGAGGGTATATCCCTTTGTGGGGGTGTCGATGACGATGCCCTTCTTGTCATCGTCGGCAGGCACCATTGCGATAGCCTCGTGGAACTCAGGGTCGAAGGGCTTTCCGGTCGAGTCGATGGGCTTGACTCCGTTCTGGGCCAGATATTTCACCAATTTCTGATAGATGAGTTCCATGCCTTTGCGGACATCCTCTGCATCGGGGGCGGAGGCGCTTGCCTCGAGACCGCGCTCGAAGTCGTCGACTATGGGGAGAAGACCCTTGAGGACACTCTCGGCCGCGTTCTTGATGATGTCGCTTTTCTCCTTTACGGTGCGTTTGCGGAAGTTGTCGAACTCGGCCATCAAGAAGAGATACTCCTTCTTCTCCTTCTCTACCTGGGCCTGAGCCTCGAGGAGCTGCTTGTTGAGGGTGTCAATATCAGCGAGCTGCTCGTTGATCATCTCGTTGGCCTCATCTACCTGAGATTCTGTCTCCTCCTGAGCCTCCTGGACATCATCCAGACTCTCTATGCCCTCATCCTCGCGATGGAGCCTGCTGTCAGGACGGGGATTATTATTGTTGTCAGTGTTATTTGCCATGATGGTGATATGCTTATATAATTAACTATGTATGCAAAAATGTTGCCAATTGCGGCAAACGGTCTCATAGTGTTAACAAAAAAAAGGCTCCAACGTTCAATCGTCGGAGCCAAAAATCATATTGTCAAAGGTTTGCCGTGAAGGTCTGACAGCCCCTGAAGGTGTCAGCCACCCGTTCTGCCAAAATGTCAGACGTGAAGAGGCCGAAGAGGGATGAGCCTGAGCCTGACATGGAGGCATAGACGGCTCCGATGTCCAGGAGCTTATCCTTTATCTCGGGGAGCATGGGGTGGAGCGGGAACACGGACGTCTCGAAGTCGTTCTTGAGGCGCCCCTGCCATTCTGACACAGGGGACTGCAGAATCTCAGGGATAGGCTCTGGGGGAACAGCCGGGGTGACACGCGAATATGCCTGGGCTGTTGGGACACTGACGGGAGGCTTGACTATCACAATCGTCATCCCGCTGAGGTCAACGTCAATCGGAGAGAGGTCTGTGCCTGTGCCTGTGGCCAGCATGGGGCGGTTGAAGATGAACAGGGGGCAGTCAGCACCCAGATGCGCGGCCATGGAGGCGAGGGTCTCGTCGTCGAGGCCCAGGGCAAAGTGTTCGTCAAGCACCCGGAGGGTGAATGAGGCATCTGCTGACCCTCCACCCAGCCCGGCGCCGTCAGGTATGACCTTACGAAGATAAATATCGACCGGGGGAAGGCCGAAGCGCTCCTCCATAAGCCGGTAGGCTCTCATGACCAGATTTTTCTCAGGAGGGCAGTCGACACGCCGACCGGTGACTGTAAGGGTTGAGACCTCACCACGGGCCGGGACTATCTCCAGCACATCGCGCCACGGAACCGGCACCATCACTGTGGAGATGTCGTGATAGCCATCGGGTCTGCGCGACAGGATGTCGAGGCCCAGATTTATCTTTGCGTTAGGAAATACGAGCATTATCTAATTTATTTTTCTTTTGCCATTATCAAGGCGCTGCAGGGTGCGACGGTGACCTTGCCACCCTTTGAGGTGGAGAGGCCGGAGGCATTGATCTGACCGTCGTCAGCAACCACGGTCCAGTCGCCCTTCGGCACTTTGATCTCGCGCGGTTCTTCAGAGCCGTTGAAGACAACTTTGATATCCTTCCAGATATCGCCGTTGGCATGGTCTGTGAGGGTATATGAGATGAGCCCGGACTCGGTCTTGTCGAATTTAAGATGGCGTGCCACATCCTCGGCTGTCGTCATGCGGAAGGCGGGATGCTCCTTGCGGAGTTTGATGAGCTCCTTGTAGTAGTTCATCTGGTCGGCGTTGATGTGCTTGAGGTTCCAGTCGATGGCGTTGATTGAGTCAGGCGACTTGTAGGAGTTATGGACACCCTTCTTGTCGCGGAAAATCTCCTCGCCGGCAAATATGAATGGTGTGCCCTGAGAGGTCAGCACGATTGTCTGAGCGAGGCGGGCTGCTCGCTGACGCTCGGCATCGGTGGCATCTGGCATGGACTTGCGCAGTTTGTCGGTGAGCATGAGGTCGTCATGACATGAGACATAGTTGATGATCTGAGTGGGGGCTGCTGCATAAGGGAACTTTGAATTCTGTCCCTTTGAGTAGTCGACTTGTGGATGGTCAGTGGCAGCGACGATGCCGATCTTGACGGTTTCCTCGAGACCTGGCTTTCCGGTGGCGAAGCCACGGTCTGCGGCATCTGTGTAGTGGCCCTTGACGGCGTCGCGGAGGTCATCGCTGAACACTGCGATATCAGGCATCTTGGCTACATTCTCCTTAAGGGCCCGCTGGTCGACGGGGAGGGGTGAGTCTCCTGCGGTCCAACCCTCGCCATAGACGAAGATGTCAGGATTGATTTCCTTGAGGGCAGCAGCCACCTCGTTCATGGTCTCGATATCATGGATGGCCATGAGGTCAAAGCGGAAACCGTCGATGTGATATTCCTTGGCCCAGTATTTCACGGAGTTGATGATGAAATCTCTCATCTGCTGACGGTCTGAGGCAGTCTCATTGCCACAACCTGAGGCATCTGAGTAACTTCCGTCCGGACGGTGGCGGTAGTAGTAGCCGGGAGCCGTGAGTGAGAAGTTGGAGTCGTCGTTGTCGGCCGTATGGTTGTAGACGACGTCCATGATGACGCCGATGCCGTTGTCGTGCAGGTTCTTGACCATCTCCTTCATCTCAATCACACGAGTGGCGGGGTCAGAGGGGTTGGTGGAGTATGAACCCTCGGGGGCATTGTAGTTCAGCGGGTCGTATCCCCAGTTATACTGGTTGGCAGGGAGATTGGCCTCGTCGACACTGTTATAGTCGTAGGAAGGGAGGATGTGGACATGTGTCACGCCCAGTTCCTTAAGATGGTCAATGCCGGTTGACTCGCCGGTGGGGTTGGTGGTCGACGGCTCTGTCAGAGCGAGGAACTTGCCCTTGTTGGCTATGCCGGAAGAGGGGTCGACAGAGAGGTCGCGGTGGTGCATCTCATAGATGACAGCATCGTTGATATGCTTGATGGCCGGACCCTTGTCTGAAGCCCATCCCTCGGGGTTGGTCTTTGAGAAGTCGATGATGGCCGCACGCTGTCCATTGATGCCTACGGCCTTGGCCCAGACTCCGGGAGTCTCCTTGAGCCATTTGCCGTCATGCTTTATGGAGAAAGTGTAGTATTTCCCATAGAGCTGTGAGGGGAGAGATGCTGTCCATGTCCCCTGCTGGGCCTTTTTCATTTCTAAGGTGTCTGTTGCCGCAGTGTTGCTGCCTGTGGGATATATGATTACGCGGGCTGCCTGAGCCTCGGGCGACCATAGTCGCCAGTGGGTTCCGGCAGCGTCGACTGTCAGTTCGAGGTCTTCGCCTGAGTAAGTGGGGAACGAGAGATATTTCTCGTCGGGGTTCTGCGCGGAGGCTGACAGACACAGTGCTAATGTCGTCAAGATAGTCGGGATTTTCATGATGAAATTATAAATGGAAAGAAAAAATGTAAGTATGTCAGGTCTGTGTATGTCAGAATATCACCGATGCGGTGTCTGCAGGGGCTGCTGACGTGGAGGCATCGGCGGCAGGCTCGGCGGGATGGAAGTCTGCCATGGCCTTGTCGACGTCGTCAATCAGTTCCTGGCTCTGCTTATCGCGCGAGATGATGATTCCATCGGGGTTAATGAGGAGAATGCAGGGGATGCCGTTGATGCCGTATAAGTCTGTGGGGATGGTCTGTGCGTTGATGATGTTTGGCCACTCGAGACCGTGGCTCTTGATGGCTGCGAGGGTGTTGGCCGGCTCATCCCAGACGGCTACTCCCACGATATTGAGACCGCGGCCGTTATATTTGCTGTAGAGTTCCTTCAGTACCTTGGCCTGGCGCATGCAGGGGCCACACCAGCTTGCCCAGAAGTCGACGAGAGTGTATTCGCCGGGCTTGACATAGTCAGAGAGTTTCTGCTCCTTGCCGTCATACTCGATGGTGAAGTCCTTGTAGTGCTGGCCCACGGAGGTAGAGAGGCGTCTATGACCAGCCTCGACCACTGACTTGAGTCGTGCAGAGGAGGCGAGGGCCGGGTCAGCCTTTATCTCGGCTTCAATCTGCTCGACGGGCTTCTCATAGGCGCTCTGAAGATACCAGTAGAGACCCAGGACATTGTCTTTGTTCTGATTATAGAGGGTGGTGGGGTATGCCGTGGCGGCCTGAGCGATGGAGTCGGCTTTGGCCCGCTGGATTGAGTCGTTCTGATTGAGTTTGCGGTACTCGTTCTCCATTGCAGACATTCCGGCAATCGACTGAGTGAGCTTGTCGTTGAGGGGTGTCCCGGCGGGGAGGCCGCGGTCATCGAGAGTGATGCTTCCCTGTTCGATTATCATGATGGGGCCCCGGCTCTCTCCTTGCATCAGGCGTCCGATGAAGGGTGTCTCTACGGTTCCCTCAAAGCGGACAGTGTCGCCGGTGACGATAGCGCTGTCCATCTTGGCACCATTGTCCCAATCGACGAGATAGAGCATGGTGTTTGCGGTTCCCTTGGGAGCCTCGAAGGTGAGGGTGTAGTTTGGTTGGGCCTGAGCGTTGCAGGCTGAGAGAGCCATGGCTATGCCAGGCACGATGAGTGCGGTGATATTTTTCATTTGATTTCGAGTTTCAATTTTTTGTCTGTGTTCCATTTGGTGGTTATGGTGAAGGTCTTGTCGGCGTCGTTGAATTTCCAGCCTTTTGCCTTGCGTCCGTCCAGGAGGACCTCGGTGGGCTTGCCGTCGAATAGATGTATGACAAACTTGAGTTCCTTGGCTTGAGGCGCACCGGGATATGTCCCCTTGGCGCTCACGTCTACGGTGAGTTCGTTGAGCTGTGCGTCGCCCTTGAAGGTGATGAGACGGTATTCGCCGCTCTGCAGTGAGGTTGTTGAGAGTGGATTGTCCTCATACATTGTGTATTCGCTCTCGCCGAGATATGGGTAGTAGTTGACGGTGAGCCGGTCGGCGCGGAGGTCGCCGGTGTTGTTCATGTCATAGTCGGCGGTGGGTATGAAGGCACCGGCGCGCACAAAGAGGGGAATCACGTCGAGTGGGGCAGCCACGGTGACGGTGTCGCCTCCACTGTAGAATCTGGAGGGGTCGCGATAGTCGGCCCAAAGCCCCTCGGGGAGGATGACCTTACGCTCGGTGGCTCCCTTTGTCATCACAGGTGCCACAAGCACATCGCGTCCCCAGAGATACTCATCGCTGATGTCGTCATATTTTGAGGAGCCGGGGGTGTAGAAATTAAGCGGCCGCACAAGCGGGAGGCCCTGTGAGGCGTTCTCGTAGGCGAGGGTGTAGTTGTATGGGAGCCAGCGATAGCGTTCCTTGATGAGGGGGAGGATTATGTGCTGCTGGTCAGGATAGTTGTAAGGCTCGGCAGTTGCCTGGGCATGAGTGCGGAGGACGGGAGAGAAGGTGCCCAGCTGCAGCCAACGCACATAGAGTTCGGGGTCGTAAGGTGCATCGGGGTTGATGGCGAAGCCGCCGACGTCGTGGCTCATATATCCAAGGCCGCTCAGACCGGAGTTGAGCATGATGTTGACCTGTGGCTGCATGCCGCCCCATGAGCGGGAGACATCTGTCGACCATGGGAAGACGCTGTATCGCTGCAGGCCGGTGGTGCCTCCGCGCATCATGGTCATCAGCCTGGTGTCAGGGAACTCCTCCTTGTAGAGGTCGTATATGATCTGGCTCCAATCGTTGCCATACTTATTGTGATACTGACGGGTGGTCTTTCCGTTGGCATGGAGTCCGCTCTCGGGATGGACCTCAGGCTCGCCAAGGTCACCCCACCAACCGCCCACACCCTCAAGGGTAAGGTCCTTGTAGCGGTTGCGGAGCCAGGCGCGTGTCTCAGGGTTGGAGACATCGAACATACCGCCATCGCCGACCCAGATTTTCACATCCTGGAGATTGCCGAGCGAGTCCTTGAGCAGAAGACCTTTGGAAGAGAGCTCGTTGAAGTTGTCGAGGCCACGTCCGTTGGAGAGCACATATGGCTGGGAGATGATGACGGTGTTCACACCATCTTTCTTGAGCGATGAGAGCATCTCCTTGTGGTGGGGCCACTGTTCGGGATCCCATGCGAGGCGTCCCATATCCTCCTCTTTGCCATACCAATAGAGGTCGAGCACGACGCCATCGAGGGGATAGCCTGCGCGCTTGAGGGTGTCTACGACACCGAGGGTCTCATCCTCGGTGTGATAACCGTATTTAGATGTTATATAGCCCAACGACCAGAGTGGAGGAAGTTCCTGGCGTCCGGTGAGCTGCGAGAGGTTGGTTGTCAGGGAGGCGAGGGTGCCTGTGGAGTTGACAAAATACCAAGACACGGGGTCCGGTGACTCTGTGATGTAGACAATGGGGTTTTCCATCACCATCTCGGCGGCGGCATAGTCATCGAAGACAATGGCATAGCCTGTGGATGAGAGGAAGAGGGGCATCGATATGTTCATCTGCTTGATGCGGGTCTCATCGGCTGTGTATCCGTAGTTCTGTTTGTTGTACATCACCAGGGTGTCGCCCGCGAGATTGAAAGAGTAGCCTCTCTCGCCTGCCCCGTAGAACGAGCCGGAGCCCATGGTGGAGAGTTCCATCCGCTGCTTACCGTCAGCCATGGTGCGGACACCGTTGTCGTAGACACTTCTGCCTCCGCCGGCTGTGATATCTACGGCTCCCGTCGAGACATCTGCACGGACTGTGACACCGGCCGATGTGGTGAAGGTGCGCATGTTTCCGAAACTGTCGACTTTGGGAGCGTGGACATCTCCGGCAGAGGAGACGGCCGGGTCGAGAGACCTGAAGTCTTTCTCACCCTTGGCGAGGTTTGTGACCCGGATTATGTCAGGAGTGACAACGTCTATTGTGAGGTGGCGTCCCTGTGCTGTCGTCACATCGATGACCTCAGCTGCCGGAGCCGTCAGCCATGAGGCGGCCGCCATCAGTGAGACGATTGTGGTTAGAACCGATGATTTCATATCGTTGGCAAGGTAAGAGGTGGATTTTTTACGCTTCGGCAAATTTAGTGATTTGCCATAACTTATACAAGTAAAAACAATCACCGTCATCTTAGGGTTCAAAAAACTATCAAGTGTGATGGAAACATTGTCGGGTGTTTATATTGGTTCCCCTTATTGTATCTTTGACAGTAGGCTTATTGTATTTTGCGGCAGATTACTTATTGTATTTTACTGAGTTATAACACATTTTATCTTCCAAATTTTTATCGTTAATTTTTGTTAATAAAGTCAAATCATCTTTGCTACAATAATGGAAACGTATTAATTTTGCAATCGAGACACACACGTTTCAATACAGAAAATCCATCCATTCATTAACTAACTTAATTAAATTCCATGAAGAATTTTACTCTAAGTGCAGTGCTCGCATTCGCCGGCATTCTCGGCTCAAATGCGGCGACTCCGGTCACCATCCCGACCACAGCAGCAAATCCTTTTGTCATCAGCACAGAGACATGCACCTTTGAAAACAACAGCACCTTCACCCCCGGTGTGAAGGAAGGGGGCCTCGACTACATGGGCGAGGGTGACGTGGCTATCTTCACACTCAACAACACAGAGGCCACCGCTTACAAAATCACATTTGAGAGCGCTACTCCCCAGGATGTCAGCAACGCTGACTTCGAGATTCTCAAGGGCACCACATCTGTCTACAAGAAGAACGCTCCCATTGAGCAGACCGGCGAAAGCGGCGGCGACTGGGGCAACTGGGTCACAAACGCTACTCTTCCGGAGACTCCCGTTCTTGAGGTGGGCGAGTACACACTCCGCATCACTCTCCATCAGGGCACACGCTGGGATGTCTACACCGCCAACATCCGCAACATCGCCTTCACAGCCGTAGCAGGCGGTTCACAGGGTGGCGACCTTGAGGATGCCAAGACAGCGCTCTGCTACTATCCCGAAGACCCCGCCTATGGTGAGGTTACAGCCGGAAACACAACTGCCGGCTCACAGGGCTCTGACAACCTCGTGAAGTATGCCGATGGTCTCAGCATCCTTCTGGACAGAGATGACAAGGCATACTCAAAGGCCAACCCCATCACAGTGGACGGCACTGAGTACAACACCATCAAGCTTTCAAACGGTGCTACCAACATCCTCACCGCTCCCGAAGGAATGGTGATCAGCAAACTCGTGCTCTACAGCTACATCAACTACAACCGCGAGACCAAGGGCAGCGAAGGCCGCGTATGCTACTGGGCTCAGGTCGGCGAGACAACCTACACTGAGGCTGACGCTCAGATCCTCAAGGACTACAATGACCTCGAGAACTATGGCGCAACCCCTGACAAGGTTGAGTTCGCTATCCCCAACCTCTCATCTGTAGTTTTCAAGAACACAGGCGAGCAGCTCTGCTTCGTTGCTGAGGTTACCTACGGAAAGGCCGGCGATGTAGCCATTGAGAACGTCACCGTTACTCCCGCATGGGAAGAGGGTGCACGCTACAACCTCCAGGGCGTACGTGTTGACGAGAACTATAAGGGCATCGTCATCATGAACGGCAAGAAATTCATCAACCGATAATTCTGACTGACTATCATACGGGCGCGGGGTGCGACGTTTCCATTATGAGGGGATGCGCACCCCGCTTTTCACACAACACAACAACATTAATCTATATATAAAACAAATCACCATGATTAACCTGAAATCGCTCGGGCTGAGCATAATAATGATGTCCGCAACGGGACTTATCGCCTCAGCCGATCAGACAACCATGGCACGGTGGTCGTTCAACGACAACTATCGGATTACCGGCGACGGGGGAGTCCCCACCTCCGGCTCAGTGTCGACTCAGAACCTTCATGGAATCAAACTGAACCCTAACGAGACTACACTCACAGCCGAGACATGGCTCATGCCATGGCGTCCCACCCGCACAGGCCAGGTGGCCGCACAGGATGACCGCGGCGCCTATCAGGAGAACGGAGCCATCGAGAGCGACGGCTATGCTGTCCACATGACCAGTCCTGTCCCCACCCCCAAGACAGAGTCTGCCTCATATACATATGCGGGCAAGACCGAAAACTTCCCCGACGGCAACAAATATTCTTATCAGAACCCCTATAATTACTATGAGATATTCACCTCAACAAAGGGGTATAAGGATATCAGCATCAAGATAATCGCAGCAGGCCATAACTCAAGCGACCAGGCATATGCAATAGCCTATTCGACAGACCATTCCACATGGACAGTCGTGGGTGATGAGTATATGGCAGGCAACAGTTACAAGAACTGGAAGCCCGTGGAGGCCGCTCTCCCCGTGGCAGACCTTGAGAAGGTCTATATACGCATCTTCCCCGCCTCGACATGGAAAGGAGCCGGAAACAATGTGAACCAGGACAATCAGTTCAACATCGATGACCTTTACCTCTACGGCACACTCACCGCGCCTCTCTGTGAGGTGACCGCTGTGACTGTCGATGGACAGGCTGCCTCAAAAGATGTGGAGGACTATGACTTTGAATATAAGATTGCCAAGGATTTCACTGGCGCAAGCGTAAGTGTGAAGTCCACAGTGGCCAACGGCACAGCGACAATGTCAGCCACAGATGCTGACGGCGATGAGCTGACCGTGACGGCCAATGCCGACGGCACCTATACAGTCCCCTCCCCTGCAGCCAACAAGGCTTATACGCTCACATTCCTCGTGACACCTGCAGATGGAGCCGTGGCCCAGAAGAAGCATTTCAGCATGCGACTCTTCCACATAGGTGAGGTCAGCGTAGGGACTCTCACTATCGACGGCACTGAGGTGAGCAAGGATGTCCTCGCAGCCCTCAACACCGCTCCTGACTACAAGACAACCTTCACAGGAAATGTCTATACGGCCGTTCCGGTAGTCGAAGCCACACTCGCCGACGGCACAGCCGCAACAGTCAGCAACACCACTGCCGGCAACTCAGCCGTATATACCATCACGGGTGGCGGGCGCACCTTCACACTCACTGTGGAGGGTGTCTACACATATACAGCCGGCGACAATGATGAGACAGTAGAGATTCTCTACACCACCTCAGGCAAAAACTCAACAGGATGGTCAGACGGCCTTTACTCAGTTGTCACCTCAAGCCTCGACGGCTGGAACAATGACCGCTTCAAGTTTAACGCGGCCGACAACACCCTGACAGTCCCCGCAGGTGTTGTTGTAAAGACATTCACCCTGACACGTTTCTCTGCCAATTATGGCAACGGCGAGGGTCTCACCTCACTTAAATCAGAGGGAGCAACCACCCATGTCCCCACATATCATGCATTTGTCCAGGGAAAGGTCTATGACCTTCTCTGTGTCATCGACAATCACCAGCCGGGTGCCCCCATCGACTTCACCATCAAGGGTGGCAACCAGCCCGTGGCCGGACTGCGTCTGGTCATCCAGAAGACCAACCCCGGGACAGAGCCCGTGCTTCGTGAGAACAATGTGACTGTCAACAGAAACCACGCTTCCGTACTCCTCAGCTTCGACCGTGAGATGAAGGCAACCAAAGCCACCATCGACGGCAAGGAGATCGAGGCCGAGGGTGGAGCAACAACTCTCGCCTTCGCAGTCTGGGGGCTTGACTTCGACAAGAAGTACACACTCACAGTACAGGCCGGAGCTGCTGTGGACATGTTTGGCAACTCAAACAAGGAGCCGATTGTGGCTGAGGTTGTCATCGGCAAGAAGCCTGAGGTGGCCAAGAAGGCATATGATTTCGTAGTCTCCAACACCGAAGAGTTCACCGCAGCAATGAAGGCCTGCAACAGCAGCAACAACAAGGTGGACTCAGAGCGCAAGGTGATCTTCATGCTCAACGGCGACTATAACTTCGGCAAGGACAATGAGCAGCGTTTCCAGTGCTACAACGTCTCCATTATCGGCCAAAGCCGCGATGGTGTTGTGATCCGCGGTGTCCGCAACGGCATCTCTAACCCCATCCTCAACCTGCGCGACCGCTCAGGATTCTATCTCCAGGACCTCACACTGAGAAACGACTTCAACTATGGCCAGGAGGATAAGAACTCTGGCCAGGCTGTGGCTGTCTATGGCGGCAACAAGACCATCATGAAGAATGTCCTCATGCTGGGCAATCAGGACACCCAGGTGACAGGCGAGCGCGCCTACTTTGACGGCTGTGAGATCCACGGCACCGTCGACTTCATCTGTGGCGGCGGCGACAACTTCTATGACAAGTGTGCACTTGTGCTTGAGGACCGTGGCGGCAACGTCATCGCTGCCCCCAACTCATCGCCAGAGCTCAAATGGGGCTATGTGTTCCACACCTGCACCATCTCTGCAGTGGAGGGTTCGACAAAGGTGACAGACGGAAGTTTCCACCTGGGACGCCCCTGGCAGAACGAGCCTCGCATCAACTACATCAACACCAAGATGATGGTTCTTCCCGCCGCTGAGGGATGGACCAGCATGGGCCAGCTCGTGACACACTTCTATGAGTATGGCTCAGTCGACAAGGACGGCAAGGCCATCGATCTCTCAGTGCGCAAGAACTCTCCCACCAGCCTCAATACCTATGAGCCTATCCTGACCAAGGAGCAGGCTGAGAAGTTCACTCTCGCAAATGTGCTCGGCGGCACAGACTGCTGGCTCCCCTCAGACTACACCGTGCTCCCCGCTGCACCCGTGGCCACACTGAAGGACGGTTATCTGACATGGGCGGCTGACCCTGAGGCTCTCACCACCGTCATCTACAAGGATGGCAAGTATGTGGGCAACACCACCGACAACAAGTTCCCCCTCTCAGAGACAGGTGTCTACACACTTTGTGCTGCAAATGAGATGGGTGGTCTGGGTGCTGCTTCAGAGCCTGTTACAGCCTCTGAATCGGGTCTCAGCGCCATCGCTGTTGAAAACTCGGTGAAGAGCGTTGAGTATTACAACCTCCAGGGTGTGAGAGTAGATGCTTCTTATCGCGGCTTTGCCATCATCGTCACCACTCTCGCTGACGGCACAACCACCGCCACCAAGACAATGATGAAGTAACGTCCCTGACATCAAACAGAAACAGCGGTTAATGCCGGCGGGATGCTTCCCGAAAGGCGTTAACCGCTGATTTTTTCTGCTGTAGATTTACTTACAATCCGAAGGTAAGTGTGGTGAGGAAGCGGCCGGTGTCAGCGGCTCCAAACGAGAGGGTGATATAGCCGTTATTGCCGCCAAACCATGTCGTAGTGACAGTCGCGCCTGTGTTGTTGACCGAAACGGGGACGCCATAAGTGGCCACCAGGGAGTTGTAGCATCTGTTGTAGCGTGTGACATCGCGCGTCGGTGTAGAGTAATAGAACGTCGAGACGTCCAGACCGGATGGACCATAGTAGAGGGCGCCGTCGGTCCAAATGAGATTGAGCGCCGGGACATTGCGCAGATAGACGACATCGTTTGTGTAGCCGTCAACAGTATATCCGTTGCTGTAGAGGTAGTCGAGCGAGACACCTATGGCAGTGCCGAATGTCAGGCCAAGGATACCGCGGATGACCGGGATGCCTCTGCCGGGACGCCACGAGGGTGGAGGCACAGGGCGATAGTGTGGCCTCATCATGGGCGGACGGTGGGGGCGATGAGGGGGCTGCATCATCGGGGGACGCGGATTGGGGCGATGAGCCGACGGCGGGTTTGGAGCGGGACGGCCTGGGCGGTTATTGTTGCCTGCTCCCGGGCGGTTGTTGTTATTGTGATTTCCGCCATTGCCGCCGGGCCGGTTATTGTTGCCTGCTCCCGGGCGGTTATTGTTGCCTGCTCCCGGGCGGTTGTTGTTATTGTGATTTCCGCCATTGCCGCCGGGGCGGTTATTGGTGCCTGAGCCCGGGCGGTTGTTGTTATTGTGATTTCCGCCATTGTTTCCACCGCCCACTCCTGGACGTCCGGAAGCGCCGCTCCTGCCGGAATTGCTGCGGCGTTCAGTGCGTGTCTGTGATTGTTGGGAACCGCGGTGACGGTCGGCAACAGCTTCAGGAGCCGCCATGCATAGGCAGGCCAGCAGAAGCATAACATTCCGAAATATTCTTCTCATAAGTCTGGCAGGTTAATCGGTTAACGGTGTCGCTTTCTAATATAGACATTTATGGTGTGAAAAAGTTTAATCAGACCCGTCATGCGTAAGTGCCGGTGCCTGCGATTGGACACACGGGCTACTTTAATTTCAATTTATCTGTGAAAAAATTTGCTTATCAAGTTGGTTTGGTGTAATTTTGCCTTGTATATCCCCAAATCGCAAGTAATGAAAAAATTCTTCATATCCTTTCTCGGCGCAATGGCCGGAATATGGTTCTCACTGTTCATCATCACAATAGGATTTTTCATCGTCATCATAGCCGCTGCTGCCTCCTCAGGTGGAGGGTCTAAAGGCACACTCGAGGTGAAGAAAGGGAGTTACCTCACCATCGACCTCTCAGGGTCGATTTCAGACCGTCCCGGCAAGATTGACCCGATGCGCTTTCTGCAGGGGGACACGGATGTCCCCATGGGTCTCAACCAAATTGTAGGCGCCATCGAGGATGCCGCCGAAGATGACCGCATTGAGGGCATTGTCTATGAGGCCGGAGGGGTAAACGCAGGGACCGCTCAAATCCAAGCCATTCAGGAAGCGCTGAAGCGTTTCAGGGAGGCTGCCCCTCAGAAATGGGTCTATGCATATGGCGACAGCTACACGCTGGGGGACTATTATCTGGCCTCGCTCGCAGACTCCATCTTCCTCAACCCTGAGGGCATGATTGACATCCATGGCATTGGGCAGATGGGGATGTATTTCAAGAATCTGCTCGACAAACTGGGCGTAGAGGTCCAGGTGGTCAAGGTGGGCACCTATAAGAGCGCCGTCGAGCCATTTATCCGCACAGAAATGAGCGAGCCGGCCCGTGAGCAGGCTAAACTCTATGTGGACAACATCTGGGGGTATCTCGCAAAGTCTGTAGCCGATGGCCGCAATGTCACGGTAGAGGATGTGAACCGATGGGCCAACTCATATCTAATGACCAAGGCACCGACAGAATATATCAAGGAGAAGATTGCTGACAGGCTTGTGTATCGCCACGAATTTGACGAGCGCATCATGGCCTTGACCAACACCAAGAAGGTCGATGACCTCCCCGCAGTCTCAATCTCAGAATATGTGAAGGGCCGCGACCTGCTCAAGAAAGGCTCAGGCAAGGGTGCGAAAATAGCCCTTCTGTATGCCTGCGGAGATATCACGGACGAGGATGGCGACGGTATCGTAGGCGCCGACATGGTTCCTGAGATTCTCAAACTCGCTGAAGAGGATGATATAGACGGGCTGGTGATGTATGTCAATTCAGGAGGTGGCAGCGCCTATGCCTCAGAGCAGATCTGGGAGGCACTGCAACAGTGGAAAAAGAAGACCGGCAAGCCATTCTATGTCTCCATGTCGGACTATGCAGCCTCAGGAGGCTACTACATATCGTGTGGTGCGGACCGTATCTATGCCCAGCCCACTACTCTGACCGGCTCCATCGGCATCTTTGGAATGATTCCGAACATCCAGCCGATGTTGTCGGACAAACTGGGTGTCAACACCTCTGTGGTTCGTTCATGCCCAGACGGACAGATTCCCGGAATATTAGAGCCGATGTCGCCCGGGCTGCGGGCAGCAATGCAGGGCTATGTAGAGCGCGGATATGACCTCTTCACGCGCCGATGCGCCGAGGGCCGCGGCATGAGCCAAGATTCCATCAAGGCGATAGCCGAGGGGCGCGTCTGGGACGGCGCCGAGGCACTCAGAATCGGACTTGTCGATGAACTCGGTGGCCTTGATGCCGCCATAGCCGGGATGGCAAAGAAACTCAATGTGGAGACCTGGACCATCAAGGAGTATCCCTCACAGGATGTCAAGTGGTATGACGCCATCCTCATGGCAGGCTCTGAACTGAAAGCATCGATGGTGCGCAGCGAGCTGGGGGATATGGCCCCCGTCTATGACAACATCAACCGCGTCAAGAACATGTCTGCAATCCAGGCCCGCATGGAGTTTGTAGGAACAGTGGGATTCTGAATATCCCTCATTCATTCAACCCTCACGTCACTCACACATCTCTCACGTCAATATGGCACGATCACGCCTGATGTCGACACTGCTGCTCTACCCGCTCTCGCGCCTTTTCGGGCTGGGGGTGTGGGTGCGCAACCGCATGTTTGACCACGGGCTGATAAAGACGCGCGAATTTGACATCCCGATTGTCTCTGTGGGCAATCTGGCTGTGGGAGGGACGGGCAAGACCCCCCATGTAGAGTATCTCATAGAGCATCTGGCCGGAGAGCATAAGGTGGCGGTCCTGTCGCGCGGATATGGGCGGTCGACAAGCGGCTTCCTGATAGCCTCGCCGGGGATAACGCCGGAGAAACTAGGGGATGAGTCGTTTCAGATATACTCGAAATATGGCGACCGTGTGACTGTGGCCGTCTGCGAGAGCCGCGGCGAGGGGATAGACCGTCTGCGCGAGTATGACCCCGGGATAAACATGATTCTTCTGGACGATGCTTTCCAACACAGGTCTGTAAAGCCCTGGGCCTCGATTGTGCTGACGGAGTTCAACCGTCCGCTCTTCCATGACACGCTGCTCCCCTACGGAAGGCTGAGGGAGCCACGGATGGGTCTGAACCGCGCTGACATCATCGTGGTGACAAAGTGTCCGCCGGACATGAAGCCGATGCAATACCGCATTTTTGAGGAGCATCTCAAACTCTTCCCATTCCAGAAACTATACTTCTCCTCGTTCGACTACCAGGGGTTGCGCCCGGTGTTTGGAGGCATATCCATGGAGATACCTAAGCTCAGCACCCTCACCCCCGGAGTCAGCATTCTGGCGGTTAGCGGTGTGGCAAATCCACGGCCGTTCATCAAGCAACTGCGCACATCGAGAGCCAAGGTGAAACTCAGACGTTTCAGCGATCACCACAACTTCTCAGAGTCAGACATACAGAAAATAGCCTCAGAGTTCAATGCTCTTAAGGGTGACCGCAAGTTTATAGTCACCACAGAGAAGGATGCCGTGAGGCTGCGCCACAATCGCCACGTCCCGGAGGAACTTAAGAAATCAATATTCTATCTTCCGATAAAAGTGAAGTTCATCGACCGCGGGGATCCTGAATTTTCTGAGACGGTGATGAAAACAATTCACGACTCCCGGTTGTTGAAATAGAAGCCTATTCTTTCCAGGCGCTATGCGATGCGCCCGTAATTATAATCATCAACATCTAATTTCCATGCTTGAAAAAATCAAACAGACCGCTGATTACCTGCGCTCGCGTGTGGCAGGCGGCGAGATGCCTAAGATAGCCATAATCCTCGGTACCGGCCTTGGCCCATTGGTTGACCATATCGACGATAAGCTTTACATCCCCTATTCAGAGATTCCCAACTTTCCTGTTTCGACAGTGGAGGGTCACAGCGGCAATCTCATCTTCGGGCGCCTTGGCGGCAAGCCCGTCATTGCAATGCAGGGCCGCTTCCACTACTATGAGGGTTATGACATGAAGACCGTCACCTTCCCCGTCCGTGTATTCAAGGCTCTCGGCGTCGAGGTGCTGTTTGTTTCAAACGCCTCAGGCGGTATGAACAAGGAGTTCAAGGTGGGCGACGTGATGACCATCACAGACCACATCAACCTCTTCCCGGAACATCCCCTGCGCGGCAAGAACTATCCTGAACTGGGCACACGCTTCCCGGCCATGACCTATGCCTATGACCCTGAGCTCAAGAATCTGGCCGATGAGATAGCCAACGAGAAGGGGATCCGCCTGATGCACGGAGTGTATGTGGGCGTGACGGGCCCGACATTTGAGACTCCGGCCGAGTATGAGTATTACCGCGTTATCGGCGGCGACTGCGTGGGCATGTCGACAGTCCCCGAGGTGATTGTGGCCAACCATGCAGGCATGCGCGTCTATGGCATCTCAGTCATCACTGACCTAGGCGGCAAAGATGTGACCCAGGTGCCCACCCATGAGGAGGTGCAGCAGGCAGCTGTCATCGCCCAGCCCAAGTGTCTGGAGATAATGAAGGAACTTGTGTCAAGAGTAAAACTCTAATATGGAAATATCCGAACTCGGGGAGTTTGGTCTGATTGACCGTCTCACCAAAGATCTCCCCACCGTGAATCCCTCGACTGTCAAGGGGGTTGGTGATGACTGTGCCGTGCTCCGCAATCACGACAAAGATATCCTTGTCACCACCGACCTTCTTCTTGAGGGGGTTCACTTTGACCTTACATATGTCCCGCTCAAGCATCTGGGCTACAAATCGGCAGTGGTGAACTTCTCAGACGTATATGCCATGAACGGCCGTCCACGCCAGATCACAGTCTCGCTGGGCATCTCAAGCCGCTTCACCGTCGAGCATATCGAGGAACTATTCTCAGGAATCCGCCTGGCATGCAGCATCTATGGCGTGGATCTCGTGGGTGGCGACACCTCCTCGTCGCGCCAAGGCCTGGTCATCTCCATCACCTGTATAGGTGAGGCTGATGCAGACAAGGTGGTGAGCCGCTCGGGAGCCAAGGACACAGACCTCATCTGTGTGTCGGGTGACCTCGGGGCAGCCTACATGGGTCTCCAGCTTCTCGAACGCGAGAAAGTGGCCTCAGCCGGGCAGAAAGATTTTATCCCGCAGTTTCAAGGCAAGGAGTATCTCGTGGAGCGTCAGCTCAAGCCAGAGGCGCGACGCGATATCATCGAGGAACTCGAGAAGGCGGGAATACGCCCCACGGCGATGATGGATATCAGCGATGGGTTGAGCTCGGAGCTGCTTCACATCTGCAATGACAGCGGTGTGGGGTGTCGTGTCTATGAGGACCGCATACCCATCGACTATCAGACAGCCATCATGGCTGAGGAACTGGGCATGAATCTGGTGACAGCCGCCCTCAACGGAGGTGAGGACTATGAGCTTCTCTTCACCGTGCCGCTCCACTGCCATGAGGAGATAGAGCGTGTGCCTGGTGTCAAAGTTATCGGACATATCACCAAGGAGAGCCTGGGATGTGCCATGATCACTCGCGACGGGACAGAAATTCCTCTCAGGGCACAGGGCTGGAACCCTCTTGCCGGCAAACAGAAATGACAGAGTCGACCGATAAGATTGCCGCACGGATTCTTTCTGAACTCCTAACGGCCCACGGAATAGAGCGCGTTGTAATCTCCCCGGGGAGCCGCAACGCGCCTCTCATTGTGGCTCTCAGCCGCAACGATGAACTGGAGTGCCCGGTGGTAATCGATGAGCGCTCGGCTGCGTTCAGCGCGCTGGGGATGAGCCTGCAGAGCGGGCGCCCCGTGGGGGTGTGCTGCACAAGCGGGACAGCACTTCTAAACTATGCGCCGGCCGTCGCAGAGGCTTACTACCGGGGCATTCCGCTGATTGTCATCTCGGCAGACCGTCCCGAAGAGTGGATTGACCAGGATGACTCGCAGACACTCTGGCAGCAGGATGCACTGGCGCCTTATGTGAAACGGAGGTGTGACATTGGAGCACGCCTAGACTTCCCCAATGGAGAGTGGTGGGTGAACAGGGTCATCAACGACGCGCTTCTCGAGGCTGTGTCCGGACGCCCCGGCCCTGTACATATCAATATACGCCTTGATGCCCCGCTCAACAGGATGACCGAGCCAGGAAGTGTCCCACAAAGGGTCATCACGGAGATTGCTCCTACGGGTGATCTCACCACAGCGCGTGCGCGTGAACTCGGTGAGTTTCTCGCATCCCCACGCCGTGTCATGTTCGTAGCCGGATTCCACACCCCGGACAATCGTCTCAACAAGGCGCTGGGCAAGATGGCTGCGCTGCCAAATGTGGCTGTTCTCACCGAAACTATAGCCAATCTGCACAACCCACTGTTCATCAGCAGGATTGACTCGACGCTCAGCCGCCTCACGCCTGAGCAGCGCGAGTCCATGATGCCCGACACGGTCATAACACTGGGAGGGGCACTCGTGTCCCGCCACATCAAGGAATGGATCCGCTCGCTGCCACCGACGGTGAGACACTGGCATGTGGGGGTGAGCCATACAACTGTCGATTGCTTCGGCCATCTATCTATGAGGATTGAGATGGAGCCGTCGATATTCATGCGTCAACTTGCCTCAGCGATGCAGATCCACAGAAAGGAGAGCGATTACGCCATGAAGTGGCAGGAAGCAGCGCATAGGGCCGCGGCAATACACGACCAAAAGGTCGAGGCCGCTCCCTGGAGCGACCTCAAGGCTTTGGCTAAGGTCTTCGCCATGATTCCACGCGACTGGAACCTGCATCTCTCTAATGGCACTCCCATCCGCTATGCCCAACTCATGGACTGCAGCCACATACACCGGACAGACTGCAACCGCGGCGTGAGCGGCATAGACGGCTGCACATCCACCGCCCTGGGCGCCTCGGCTGTATATCGTGGCACCACGCTGCTCATCTCAGGCGACATGTCTTTCCAATATGACATATCGGCATTATCATCATCGCTGATGAACGGGAGGATGAAGATGATAGTGGTCTGCAACGGTGGGGGCGGCATCTTCCGCTTCATCGGGGCTACACGCTCGCTCCCGGAACTCGACCAATACCTTAGCGTTGGCACCAATCTTCCCCTCAAGGGACTGTGTGATGCCTATGGCATCTCCTATTTCAAGGCTGAGTCAGAGGAGGAACTTGAGGATTCATTCATAGGCTTCAGCAGAGAGTCCGCGAATCCGGCTCTGCTGGCCATCCATACCTCAGGCCGGCTTTCAGCCGAGATTCTGACAGATTACTTCAAATAGTCGCTACTCCTTCACGCCATAGGCGAGGTCGCCGGCATCGCCGAGACCCGGGACGATATAGGAGTGAGAGTTGATCTCATCGTCAATCGCGCCAATCCACACCGTGGTTTTGTCCTGGGGGAATGTGGAACGGATGTAGTCGACGGCCTTGCGTGAGGCGATGATGGAAGCCACATGGACGTGGGCTGGCTCACCCTTTGTGAGGAGTGCGCGGTAGCACAGTTCCATGCTTGAGCCGGTGGCAAGCATCGGGTCGGCTATCACAAGTGTCTTACCCTCAATCTTGGGAGAGGCTATGTACTCGATGAACACATCGAAATTCTCCTTCTCGCGATATTTGCGATAGGCCGACACAAATGCGTTCTGGGCATGGTCGAAATATTCCAGGAACCCCTGATGGAAGGGGATGCCCGCACGGAAGATTGTGGCGAGTACGACCTGCTCGTCCACTACGTCACACACAGCGGGTGCAAGTGGTGTCTGGATGGTCTTCTTGCCATAGTTGAGTCTTTTTGAGATCTCATAGGCCATGATCTCGCCTATGCGTTGAAGATTGCGGCGAAACCGCAGCATATCTTTCTGGACGGTTACGTCGCGCAACTCGCACATATACTGGCTCACAAGCGAAGGGGTCTCTGCAAAATTTATTACTTCCATATATTTTATCTGGTTATTGGTTTTTCTAAGTCAAGTTCTCTTTCAACAAGTGTGGTGAACTGATAGTTCTTCAATCCCCACTGTGGGGCTATGAGCATAGATGGTGGCGCCTGAGAGACAAATCTGTCGATGGCGATGTCGGGGCGCAGCCGCCTGACAATCTTGGCACACAACCGGGCATACTGCTGAGGGGTAGGCATCCTTAAGTCAAGTGACTCATTCATAGATGCCAGGGGTGTCCCGCGCAGAATCTGCAACTGATGGATCTTCACCACATCGACCGGGAGGAGGTTCACGGCATCTATAGTCTCGAGCATCATCTCCTCTGTCTCACCGGGGAGACCCATTATGAGATGTAGTCCCACGGGGAGGCCTATGGCGGCTGTGCGGGCCACAGCATCGACCGTGTCATTCCATGTGTGGCAGCGGTTCACGAGACGGAGTGTCTCATCGTGGCTCGACTCGGCTCCATATTCCATCATCACCCATGGCAGGTGTGACTTCAGGGCCAGGAGCAGACGGTCAGGGACACAGTCGGGTCTGGTGCCTATTATTATCCCATCCACGCCATCGACACTACATGCCTCGCTATATAGACCCAATAGACGCTCGGTATCATCAGAATGAGTGTTGGTATAGGCCTGAAAATATGCCAGGTAACGCATATCGGGATATTTCCGGGAGAAGAATGCCTTCCCTTTTTCAATCTGGTCTCTCACACTATCCTCCGGATGGCAATAGGAGGGATTGAAGGAACTGTTGTTGCAATAAATGCATCCATCTTTCCCTTTCGAGCCATCGCGGTTAGGGCATGAGAAACCGGCATTGACCGCCAGTTTCTGCATCTTGCCCTGGAAGTGGCTCGAGATAAAGTCCGAATAATCTCTCCAGTATCTGCTCATATCCTTGCACAACGGTTCAATAGAACAGCATCGAGAATCGTCATCGCTGCCATGGCCTCGACAACGGGGATGGCTCTCGGGACAGCACACGGGTCATGTCGCCCCTTAGCTTTGATAATGACGGGATTGCCATGGGCATCTATCGACTCTATGTCGCGGAGCAAGGTAGCGATGGGTTTGAAGGCCACTCGCATATATATATCCTGGCCATTTGAGATTCCTCCTTGGATTCCTCCTGAGCGGTTGGTCTGTGTCCTCACATGTTCATCAGAGCCGGGGACAAAGAGATCTAATGTCTCCGAGCCTCTCATAGAGGCACCGGCGAAGCCCATCCCATATTCAAATCCCTTAACGGCGTTTATGCTCATCATAGCGGCGGCGAGTGTGGCATCCAGACGTGAGGCTATGGGGTCGCCCACGCCGGCAGGAACACCTCTGACTATACATGTCGCCACTCCGCCCACGGTGTCGCCGGCATTCTTCACATTGAGAATCAGACGCGACATCGCTTCAGCCTTCTCCGGGTCGGGGCATCTGACCATATTTGTCTCTGTCAGCGACAGGTCTAGATTCCCGTAATCCTTATCTACACATATTTCTCCAATCTGTGAAGTGTAAGCCTCAACGGTTATCCCCATCAAGGCGAGAGCCTGGCGGGCAAATGCACCTGCCACTACCCGTGAGGCTGTCTCGCGGGCGCTGGCACGACCTCCACCCCTATGGTCACGGAGACCATATTTTGCCGTGTAGGAATAATCGGCATGCGAGGGACGGTAGGCGTCTGTGAACTGGTCATAGTCATCCGAGCGGTGTCCATCATTGCGTATCACAAAGCCGATGGGAGTGCCGGTGGTGACCCCATCCATGAGACCGGAGAGAATCTCCACTTTATCAGCCTCCCGGCGCGAGGTGGTGATGGCTGACTGTCCGGGTCGGCGTCTGTCGAGCTGCCGCTGCACTTCATCAAGGTCAATCCTGACCCCTGACGGCATTCCGTCGATCACACCGCCGATGGCTGTCCCGTGTGACTCGCCGAAACTTGTGAACCTATATATCGTCCCGAACGTATTCATCGACTCTCACTCCTCCATATCCTTAACGATGTCAGCTACTGAGGCGCCCACATAATCTATCAGAGCCTGAGGGGCTATCTTGAACTGCAGCCCGCGCTGTCCGGCTGAGACAAAGATGAATGGGAAATCCGGAGCGGTCGAGTGGAAGAATGTTGGAAAAGGCTTCTTCATCCCCACCGGCGAGCAGCCACCTCGGATATATCCGGTGAGATCCAGAAGCTCCTTCATTGGAATCAGGTCAGCCTTCTTCGCACCGGCTGCACGGGCAGCCTTCTTCAGGTCCACCTCACAGTTGCCGGGGACAACACAGACAAAATATCCCGCCTTCTCGCCATGAAGCACCAGGGTCTTGAACACCATGTTGATATCCTCGCCTAGTTCGGCCGCCACATGGTCAGCCGCCAAATTGTCGGGGTCGACCTTATAGGGGATCAATTCATACTGCACCTTGGCCCTGTCGAGCAATCGTGCTGCGTTTGTCTTGTTAACCTTATCCATAACGGGATTCACTTTCCCACAAAATTATCAATTATCCGCAGAAAAAACAAATCTGTGGAGAGCAAATGGCCGCTCCCCACAGATTTTACAAATATATGCCGTATATCTATCAATACACGAGTTTCAGATCGTCAACCCACATTATAGAGCCATTGCCGCCACAGAAGTAGTCGCCGCCACGCGAGGCAGACATGGTGCAGAGGATGTAGGATACATTGCCGCTACGGAGAGTCTCGATGGGAATCTCGAACTCGACCATCTCCTCGCCTGAGGTTGCTGTGAACACTTTCTCACCATAAGCGAGGACATTCGAGCCATTCTTGTCGAAGAGCTGTGTGGTCTTTGTCTTGATGACAACCGGGAACTCTTCAGAGGTATCCGTGTCTGTCATCTCATCGTTGAGAAGGGCAATATAGATAATGCCAGTGTCCATATCGCCCTTGACATACTCAGGCGCCTTTGTGTTGGTATGAGTAATGGCCACCGGCTTGTACTTCACATAACCCTTGAGGGCTCTGGGGGTAGTGGTCCAAGGGCGCCCCCAGCCCAGGACACCATCTGTGCCCTCTGTGCCCAGGTATTTACCGATAAAGGCATTTCCGGCTGCGAGTTTACCTATACCCAAAACGCCAACGAACTGAGTTGCAAGTTTGATAGAGTAGTTGCCGGAGTGCTTCACACTTGCATCGGGTGTAGTCACGTTTCCGCCCAATGTCGCGGAACCATGGTTGCCGCTATCCCAGAACATATCCTGGCCATCGGCATACAGAAGATAAGGTGTGTTCGACGTGTTCCAATCCTCGAAACCACAGTTGGGGAGCTGGACGGATGCTGTCTCAAAAGTCTTGACGGGTGACTTATAGTCATCTATGACCGCACGATACTCATATACCTTGCCCATATCGAGGCCGGTTAGCTCGAGTGTCATCACACCGTCCTTAACGGTGGCGTCGGCATATGTCCATTCCTCATATGCGCGGCCTGCAGCCTGTCTCATCACCTCAAAACCGATGGTGGTGTGTTCGGCTGCATCAATCAGGGATGCAGTCAGGACTGCGGAGTCATAAGTGACTGTGGCTTCATTGACATCGTTGAGAACGACGGGAACCTCGCTGAGAGAGAGTGAGAAGACAGCATCAGACACTTCACCGGCGGCATCTGTGGCCTGGATGTTCATCTGATATTCACCCTTGGGGAGCGATGAGAAGAACTGCTCGGACATGAGGATGCGCATGTTGGTTATATCCGTTGAGCCTTCGTTCAGGCTGAAGGTCTGGAATGTCAGGCCCTTGGCGGCCAGTTCATCCACATGCTGGGGCTGCATACCCATCAACTCGTAGTCGCGGGCAAGGCCTACAGCCGGAAGGAGGTTGCCTGAGAGCGTCACCTTAGAGATGGCTGATGATGCGATAATATTGATGGCCTGCTGGGGGACATTGCCCGGGGCTGCGGCCACGGGAACGGAGAGGTCGAAGCCTGAGCCCTTAATTTCGGGTGCCAGTGCTATAAGCACTTCTTTCTCCTCACCCTCCACGGGTTCAGGCTCTACATCAATTGAGAAATATGCGCCGCCAATCTCAATCTCACCTCCGAGATTGTAGTTTATATTGAATACATACTCAGTGGTCTGTGCAAGGAACGGTTTGGATGATACGCCGGGGTCCTTATACTGGCCGGTCTTTGTGAAGGTTGCACCTGAGAGTTCCTTACCGGTCAGGGTCCATGTGAAACCCTCAGTGCGCGAGTTGAGCATATAGTAGCCCTTGTCTGTTGTCTCCCCCTGGAATGTCAGGCCATGCGATCCATCGGTGATTCCGTCGTTGAGCGAGACGGTGAGTGAGAGGTCAGTGAGGACTTCCTTGACCTGCTCGCCATACTTCACGCTCACGACTGTGTTGCGGATGGGACATGTGAGGTCGACAGTTGTCACATTGCCCCGGGTTATCTCAAACGGCTGGTAGCCGCGATAGCGTTTCTTATCCCATGATGCTGGTACAGAGTCGCCCACCCAAGCCTCTGCGGCATAGTGGCCGGAGGAGAGCGGAAGGCCTGCCGATGGGAAACTTCCCAGGCCGTCATATTTATAAAGGAGCCCTTTTGAGGTGTCTGAGATCCAGATGAGGGCACTGTTGCAGAGTTCGGTCTGCTGTTCAGATGAGAGCGCACGACTCACCACCTTGACGTCAGACAAGATAGATGTCTCGAGCATCATAGTGCCCTCGCCCTCCCCTATCAGATTCTCCTCGCGGCAGCCGGTGGCCACAGCGCCAAGCAGGAGGGCGGAAGCGATGTAAATATACTGTGTTTTCATCAGAGTGTTGCGTCAAATTTGAGTTCTGCAATCTTTTCAGTCCCTTCGTTGTCGTTGACAGTGAGTTTGAAGATATGCTTCTGGACAGGAGGAGTATTGGTAAGTCCGAGGTTGAGGAGGGGGATAAACGGTGTCAGGTCAAAAGACACTGATGTCTTTCCCACCATATCACTTCCAACGGGGAAATTGAAGCCGGCGGGGTCGCCGAGCACACCTGAAAGGTCGTTGCCGCTTCCATCTCTTGGATCTGCGAGATCAAAATTGGCACATAGGCCTATTCCCTGCAGGAACTCATCAGTGAGATAGTCAGACTGGATGTTCACCCATAGATGTGCGAGAGGCTTGGTGGATGTGACAGTGAGACTGTAGGACGGGAGGTTAGTGGGATACCACTGTGAGAAATCGGGCATAGAGGGACAAGTGATGGTGATCACATTTTCGGTGGGGGTGACGGGATCGTCAGGCTCGTCGGGAGTAGGAGGATTGGGATTGTCAGGCCACTCCTCATCATCAGGACGGCCACCGGGATTCTCGGGGGTCTCAGGAGAAACGACATCGCCGTTCTCATCGCTCTCCTCTATATCGCCGTTCACGGTTATGCCACCGTTGGGGTCAATGTTGCCAGTCTCGTCAGGCATGGCGGGGCCGTTTTTGAGCGAGAAGGTTATGATGTAGTACTTGCCTTTCTCAACATCCGTGAAAGCCTGAGTGCGTGTCACAGCCTGACCTTTCACAGTGCCGGTGAAGGTAGCCACAAGAGTAGTGCTCTGAGAGAGAGCCTCAAAGTAGCCTGAGCGTGTCTCTGTCGAGTTCCATGTGAGGGTGCCCTCGTCATTGGCCACAACCTTCACCTGAGAGTCAGAGGACATGTTGGCCAGAAGGTCCTCCGAGAACTTCACATCGACCTTGATTGAAGCAAACACGCAGGTCACTGTGCCGATGGCTGTTATCTCATTGTTCTTGACAGTAAACTCTTTTGAACCTTCAAAAGTTGGGGCGCTCCATGCAGCCTTCTCAGGAGTGTTGCTGAGGACGTTGACTATATAATCGCCCACAGGGAGGGTCATCACCTCGGGCATCTCCGAGTATTTCCATGAGCAAGCCTTGCCGTCGTAGACAGCCACTTCACCCTTGGCCTTGTCAGTGATGGTGACCAGATAGCCCGAAGTGTCGACTCCGGCGCGGCT
Source organism: Muribaculaceae bacterium (assembly GCA_023667285.1). GTDB lineage: Bacteria > Bacteroidota > Bacteroidia > Bacteroidales > Muribaculaceae > Duncaniella. The sequence goes on along the minus strand of JAMPAK010000001.1, from coordinate 1,442,987 downwards.
TCCGGGCACTGAGTTCTCATTCACATTGACGGCCATATCGCCGAGATTCACACCGCCGGTGTTTGCGGCAAACTGCTTCGAGCCGGGGGTCCAGTCGTCACATCCGGTGAACGCCAGAACCGACATGAGCGCTGCGAGCAGCGAGAATATCTTGTTTTTCATCGTTTTTCGTGCGGTTAATAGATTAATTCTATATCATCGACTGTAAGCACTGAGCCTATACGCTTCGAATCGGCAAAGCCTGCTAACATGCTATCTGAGCCTTTCACGCCTTTTACAGCCGGGGAGTCAGATGTGCTGGAAAGGAACACCACATACATGTGGGTTGCCTTTAGAGTCTTGTTGGTGTAGTTGACATTGACCATGGCCTGTGTGAAATCCGACTTAGCATCACCTGACAAGAGTTCACCCCTGCCAAGCTCAACCACGCCATTATCTCTGTTCTCAACCACGATATATGCCTTGAAACTCTCAGTGTTGATTGGTGCGAACTTGTATTTGAATGAGAATCCAGAGGGTCTCGATGTGAATGGTTTGCCATATTCAATGGTCTCTGATGTCTCACTGGAGGCTGTGTGGTTGCCGATGAACAACATTCCGACAGCCGTGTGCTTGTTAGTACCATTACCTGAAGCAGACGAATAGGTGCTTCCTTCTCCATAGCCGAGTGTGCTTATCTCCGCGGCTTGGCCTGATGCTCCTGAGACAGGGACTGTTCCACTAAAGGATGTATAGTAGCAGGTTGTGCCACTGTTCTGTGCAGTAGTCAAAGCATTGCGTGTGGCCCAGAACGATTCACCGCTTGCATTTGCAAACCAATGCTTTATATCTGTCTTTCCGACCCACGCAGTCTTACTTCCATATGCGTCCTCGCTATACCAGTTCTCCATGGCGGCGTTGGGGAGTTGGGTAGCGGCCTCAGTTGTGAAAGTCGTGGGGAGTGACTCCTCTTCACCGAGACGTGAGAGAATCCAGTATTGTGTGGAGGGCTGGAGACCGGGAAGGTCATATTTCACAGTCTTATAGTTGACGGCTCTTGAACCGGGAGCATTCTGTATTGTCGCATTCTTTACCGTCGCATAGCTGAGTCCATCTGTAGAGATGAAGAGTTCAGCGTTGGCGCTCTGTGCGGCGGCAGCCTGGTCAGTGAAATTGACCACAATCGTGGCATGCTTCGCATATGCATCGATTGAGCCGGCCGGGATATTCATGACAGGAGCCTTCACCAGAAGGTCTGCACTGCAGTTGCCCGCATAGGCATGGAGGCTGAGATTATCCTCAGGGGTAATCACAGGCTCATCAGCGGGATGTGTGAGGCTGACGGTGTAGAAACCCTCCTGCTGCTCCTTGACTATCTGCTTGACGATGAGCGGTGTCTTTGTGCCGCGGGTGTTGTCTGCATCAAATGTCACTTCGTTGACATCCTTGCCGTTATACTCGAGACGCACCTGAGCCTCACCTGCTGCGAGAATCGCGCCCTGCGAGAGAGCCAGACGGAGCTGCTCGAGATTGACGCTGAACGATAAGGGGTCGCTGACCTTTCCTTGCTTGTCTTTGACAACGACGGTAAAGGTCGAGACATTGTTGCCACCCTCGATGTATGCAATGTTGGTGAGCGCGTCTGTGAAGTCGATGACACCCATCTCATCCGGACGGGTCCAAATGCCGAGGGTGGTGAGCCCGAGCTGCTGCAGCTTTGCCTTGACATCGATGGCCGGAGAGGCAAGATCGACCTCAGCGGGCCAGCCTGCTGCCAGAAGGGACTCTGAGGCAGTGGTGAGTGTTACAGCGCCAATCTTGCCGCGGGCCACAACGTTCATCTTCACCCCATTGGCCGGGGCAACGGACTCGACCATGGTAATCTCCTGACCTTCGGTGAAACCATCGGGGGTCACTGTGGGTGCTGAGGCTGAGAGGATGTCGTCAGAGATGTCGATATCGACGTCCTTGCTGTCGAGAGTCTCGTCGAATGTTATTTTGAGTGCATCCACCTTGCCTGTCTCGCCGCCATTGTAGTCGACAGTGACGGTGTGGCGGTAACGGGGCTTAGCTGTGAACCGAGCAGCCTCGATGGTGCCGCTTGTGCCGTTGGGCTTGGTGATGGTGAGGTCGAGCGAGACCTCGCCGGGACGCACATAGAGTTCAGCGGGATTCTCCTCCTCATAGTCAATGTAGGCGCCTCCGGCAGAGTGGAGCTTGGCTGAATAGGCTGACATATACTCGCGGAACGCAGTCGTATACACCACTTTTATAATAGAGTTGGCGAGAGTCACATTGAGTGTGACGGGGGTTGTCCGTCCAGTCATCACTGTGATCTCATCGGAGCCATAGTAGTAAGGTTTGTCATATCCCTCATCCTCAGCAGTCCCATAGAAAGCCTCTACCTTGTAGCGGCCTGTGGTGAATTCGTGAGTGTTGTCGAAAGCAGAGATTGGAGACCAAGTGTTTGTGTACTCGGCGTCGAGGCCGACAAGACGGAGGGAGAGGTCATCAACCGTGACAGTGTGGTCGGCTGCAGCACGTCCTTGCTGCTCTCCGCCGCGCCCGGTGAGCGGTTCCGATTTGAAATCGACCCCAAGCTCCACGCGCCCGGTGTCGCCCCCCATCAGAGCAGACTCCTCGCTGCAGCCCGTCGCCATCGGCAACATCAACGCGAGGCATGCCATGCCCGTCAAGATGCTTTTCTTCATCGTGTTTAGTTATTGAAGGTTACTATTATTTCTATTCAAGACTACGTCAGGTATTGTGGTCTCTTTGATAAGCAAAAAATTCGCACAAAGGTATGAATTTTTTCACGACTTTTCACTCAAAAAGCGAACAATAGACAATAAAAAAAGAAAAAATAGAATAGAAATAGACCGGTGTCCGTCTCTCGACGGACTAGGTACAGAGGTTAATCCTCGGAATAGTGACGGAGCACGCGGCGATATGAATTGAAAATCTTCGACTTTGAGACAAAACCGACATATTTGCCCCGCTCATCGACCACGGGGAGGTTCCATGCGCCGGTCTGGTCGAAGCTCTTCATCACCTGCTCCATGCTCTGAGTCGTGTCGACACGAGCCGGGGGCATCGACATGAACTGGTTGACAAACATACGTTTATACAGGTCGGGGCGGAACATGATGTTGCGTATCTCATCCAGAAGCACCACTCCGAGAAGTTCGCCGGCTGAGTTGACAACCGGGAAGAGGTTGCGAGAGGAGCGGGAGATGGCATCGACCATCTGGCGCAGGTTCATCTCGGGGCTGACACACACAAAGTCTGTCTCGATGACGTTGTTGACCTTCAGGAGCGTCAGCACTGCCTTGTCCTTGTGGTGAGTCAGCAGTTTGCCCTCACGTGCCAGACGCATGGTGTAGATGCTGTAAGGCTCAAACATCTTGATGGTCCCATAGGATATGGTAGAGACTATCAGCAGTGGAAGGAAGAGGTCGTAGCCGCCTGTAAGCTCGGCCGTAAGGAAGATTCCCATTAGGGGTGCATGCATGACACCAGACATGACCCCGGCCATCCCCATCAGGGCGAAATTCTTGGTGGAGAGGTCGAGTCCGAAAATAATGTTGAGCGCATAGGCGAAGAGGAATCCGGCCATACACCCCACATAGAGCGAGGGGGCAAAGGTGCCTCCGACGCCACCCGCGCCGTTAGTGGCAGACGTGGCAAAGGATTTAAGCAATACCAATGCGGCAATGAATCCCAGAATCCACCACTCGTTGAGACGGTCGGAATAGAAGATTGAATTGTTGACAATCGAGGAGGTGTCACCTGACAGGAGTCCCATTATCGAGCCGTAGCCCTCGCCATAGAGCGGAGGAAAAATGAAGACCAGGAGCGCCAACAGACCGCCGCCGACAGCAATCTTCTTCCACGGTGTCCGCAGCCAGCGGAAACAGTTCTCCATCATGTTCATGGTTCGGGTGAAGTAGAGCGACACCAGACCCAACACCACTCCGAGGAGAATCACATAGGGGATGCGGGCTGTGACAAACGGCTCGCTCTGAAGGAAGAAAAACTCAAAGTCATAGCCCGTATATACATAGGCCATCGTGGCTGCTGTTATCGAGGCGATCAGAAGAGGCATCACGGAGACGGTGGTGAGGTCGAGCATCAGCACCTCCAGGGTGAAAAGCATACCGGCTATGGGAGCCTTGAAGATTCCGGCTATACCCGCAGCTGCGCCACACCCCACGAGAATCATCAGGATCCTGGGTGACATTCTGAAGACGCGCCCTAGATTACTGCCTATTGCCGCGCCCGTGTAGACTATAGGACCCTCGGCTCCCACCGAACCGCCGAATCCGATGGTTATCGAACTGGCAATGACCGAGGTATACATATTGTGTTTCTTCAGCCTCGACTTGTTCTGCGAGATGGCATATAGCACACGTGTGACACCATGGGAGATATTGTCCCTCACGACATACTTGACATAGAGGCTTGTGAGGATGATGCCCGCAACCGGATAGAGCAGATAGAGATAGTTGCCCCCGTTGATGGCCAGGTGAGCGGTGAGCAGACCCGATATACCGTGGATGAGCCACTTGAGTATCAAGGCCGCCGTGCCTGCCACGACCCCCACGATGAGAGCGAGGATTATGACGAAGGTCTTCTCCTTGATGTGGCGCTCACGCCACACCACGAGCAATTGAAACCACGTGTCGAGCCGTGCAACCGTCTCTTTATATATTTGTTTCAGCCTTGACATCATTCAGTCTGTCGTTAATATGTTTTGTCGCTCGGTCTTTTCTATTTCCCCTCACCGCGCAGGACGGTCCTGAGTGTATACAAAAGAATCTTTACATCCACCTCGAGCGATAGGTTCTGGACGTAGAGTATATCGTAGCGGAGCCGCTCCACCATCTCATCGACATTCGAGGCATAACCATACCTGACCATACCCCACGAAGTCAGGCCCGGCCTGACCAGATGAAGAAGGGTGTAGTGAGGGGCGCGCTCAACTATCTGGCGTATGAAATGCTCGCGCTCCGGACGAGGGCCCACGAGCGACATCTCACCCACAAGCACGTTCCAGAGGTTGGGGAGTTCATCCAGGCGATATTTTCTCATGAACCGTCCCACGGGAGTGATCCTCGGATCATAGTCGGCCGACAGGCGAGGGCCGTCTGTCTCGGACTCGTTGATCATGGAGCGGAGTTTGTGTATCATGAACGGGCGGCGGCGATAGCCTATGCGTTCCTGCGAGTAAAACATCGGCCCGGGCGACCCAATCTTTACCGCCATCCCAAGCACAAGGATGAGGGGCGAGGTGAGTGTGAGCGCCACTGCGGAGAGAACCACGTCTGAGAACCGCTTCACTGCCACCATAGCGTCGGGAAGCACCGGGCGCACGATATCGACAAGAGGCTCACCCACCACATGGTCAAACCTTGTGACGGTGCCCATGGCAATGGCGCGGTCATCGGGGCTGACAAGAACCGGGACATCGAGTGTATAGAGTGTGTGGAGCAGACGCTGCATCCCCTCGGAGTCGAGCGCCGACGGAGCGACAACCACCCCCTCAATCTCGCCTGAGGCTATGCGGGCAGGGATTCTCTCCGTCTCATCGCTGTCTTCTGAGTGGCATATATCGACAACCTCAAAGCCGGAGTCGGCCACAGTCTCGCTGATCCAACGGCGGCTGCGTGTCTCATCCTCCCGACGGCACACCATTATATATCTGCGCGGACGTTCACCGCGGGCATGGCGCTTGAGCATGGAGGTGATCAGATAGCGCAGAGACCATGTGGTGATGAACTGGGAAATGGCAAACATCAGAATCAGTTCGTAGTGCAGGCGGCGCATGGGCATACGGTCGTTGAGCAGAGCCACAAAGAAGTAAGCCAGAGTGGCGATGGCGACAGACGAGAGTGTGCGAAGCACCTCATCGACTCTCGACTTATTGACCACCCTTATATAATAACCTGTGAGATAGTCTATCAACAGTGCGAACGGAGGGAACAGCAACAGGGTTTTCATGACTCCGCCGGCACCCAGAAACTCCCAGAAAGTGCCATAACGGGCCGGAAGTTCAGGAAGGAACATGTAGCGGCAGAGGCTGAAAATAATCAACCCGGCAATGGCTGCGACATAGTCGGAGCATATATATAGGATCCTTATGTTGCGCTGTGTATTCAAGGGCGGATTACTTTCAGGTTACCGTCGGTCATCACCATAACCACCCTCGACGGGAGTGCCGCTGTGTGGTCGGCCCTGCGGTAGAGAGCCACATAGTCGACAGCATCAAGGATCTCAGGTGAGATCTCGTCATAGAACCGGGGGGATGGCATCCCGCTGATGTTGGCTGACGTGGAGACCACCGGGACACCCATGGCCTCACAGAGCCCGGCCGAATAAGCCTCGTGGCTGAGACGGATTCCGATACTGCCGTCAGAGGCAAGGAGTTCGGGGGCCACACCGATGCCGTATGGGTAGACCACGGTTGTGGGACGCGGGGAGTTGACGGCGATGTCGAGAGCCTCAGCGGTGACACCCCCGGCAAAGCGCTGAAGCATATCGGGAGTATCCACCAGCGTGATAAGGGCCTTGGAGTCAGCCCGGCGCTTCACCTCGAACACTCTTCTGACGGCCTCACTGCATGTGGCGTCACATCCTATCCCCCAGACTGTGTCCGTAGGATAGGCTATGAGGCCGCCGCGTCTCATCACGCTGACGGCCTTCTGAATATCTTCAGTTAAAGTCATTGGCGCGCTTCCCGGTTGATGATGGAAACGCAAAGTTAAGAAATCTTTTCTAAGACAGCAAATCAGTATTAGGGATGAATGGCATGAAAAACGGCGTATTCTTCAGGCGTAGCCACATCCATCAGTAGACCAGAGCCATGTTGTCGACCCACATAGTCATGCCGATTGTTCCGACAAACGGCTCCCCCTCGGCGGCTGAGGCCATCACGAGGAGATGTGTGGGTGTGGCGTCGGGGGCATCCCACCCCTCTTCAATCACAGGAACCATCTTTCCCTTGCTGTTGCGCGCATAGTGACTGTTCTCCTTTGTGATGAGGCTCATTGCCTTTGCCCCATCCTCGCCATAGATGACGGGGATGCGGTGGGAGTTCACCCATCCATTTGAGGAGTTCTTGAAAACCTCACACCCCGTGCCCACGCGGCGGGCATGCAGATTGCCATCCTCATCCTCCCATCGGCGCTGCAGCAGGATATAGACCTCGGCATTCTCATGGCCGGGGAGGGTCTTCTTCTTGCTGAAGCCACTTGAGTAGAGACGCTCATTGCCGGTGGGGATGACAAGTTTGTAGTCGAAACTGAGGGCCTTGGGACGCTTTGTGAATGGGATGCCCATCTCCATCTTGGAGTAGGGGTTGCTTGTCGACTTGATAGGCTCAAACATGCGTCCGAGGAATATTGACCCGGCCACTGTGACGTCGATATTCACCAGGCCGATGGCCTTGCAGTGTTCGAGGAGGGTGGTAAGCTTGGCACACTTTCCATGGCCCGGACGCTCGTCAGGAAAGACAGCATTGCTCCCCTTGACCACACCCATCACTTTGGCATAGACATTTGACGTGGCCCAGGGTGAGCCACCCAGAGGAGAATAGGGTTTATTGCCCTTTATGGTCTGTGTTGGGCCTATCTCATATATGGTCTTGTCGTTGCCGCCTATGACGGCTGATTCACTTATCTCGCGTGTGACCCACGAGTCAAAGTTGCCGAACCGAATCGGCTCAACCTTCTCAGCCCTCATCGAGGGGAGGATGGCAGCGGCTATGATGAGTGCATTGATTTTTTTCATACGGGAGTTTTTTAGAATTTGACTGATAGGGTGAAGCCGGGGGCTCCTCCGACACCTATTGGCATCAGCGACGACTCGAGTTTGCGGCCATTGTCGCGGCCCAGATGCATGCGGCGTGTGTCGCTGCCTCGCATCAGGTTGAGGAACTCATTGAGGGGGTCGACGAGAAAGACCACTATATTGCCAAGCACCCGCGAGCCGCCCAGTGTATAGTCGTGGCTCACGATGTTGCGTTTCACTCTGTAGAACAGTTCTCCGACACAGCTGCCTATCACCGGGGTTATGAACAGATCCTGATATGAGGGACGCTCCATGAAGGCCTCGATGCCAAACTCCCAACCTATATTAGAGATAATGGTGGCATATAGCATCGACTGCCAGAATCCGAAGCCGCAGGAGCGGGCCGTCATGAAATAGGCTGCTCCGGCATAGGGGTGGAGAACATAGTTGAAGATGAACTTGTCGTGGTCCCACTCGGGTCCCTCCTTGATGACGTGGTTGCGCCATCGCTTGAACAACGGCACATCCTGAATCTCGGCGCGGTTCCACGCGGTGGCATCGGCAGGAAGACACTCAAGGACAAAGAGAGCACCAACATATGCGCCAACAAGCACACCGGTGTTAGCCCATAGACGTCCCCAGTTGGGGTCGACGTTGCCGGCAAACTGATATGGCTTGGCATATATATTGTCATACAGTCCACGCTTTGCCTTAGGGACGGAGATGGTGAGAGAATCGGTCGGCTGAGGGATCGAATCTCTGTCGGCGCCCATGGCTGTGGCAGCCATGAGAGCAATGAGGAAATAGAGGAGAGTCCGTTTCATTTCAACATTTCAGTTAAAGGCACAGGCCTGTTGTGATCATCGAGATATAGTTGTGTGCGCGGCTTGTATGTCGCGGAACCCAGTGATGCTGTTGTGTCAACCTCACGGCCGGTCACTATCCCTCCGAGGGTCAAGGCTGTCGGGAAAAATGACCTTGAGGTGGATATGGCGGACGAGATGTTGGCCGAGAGAGCATCGGCTATATCGGGGTTTTCCTCAGCATAAATATGTGAGAGCCATACGAGCAGCGGGACATGCACCTGAGTCTCTGATGGGAGCGGCGAGGCATGGAGAAAGCGTCCTGATCCGTTGTCGTAAATATCCTCCCCGTGGTCAGACGTATAAAGGAGACCGGCGCTACATCCCACTGAGTCTATCATTCCTATGACCGAGTCGATGAAACGGTCTGTGGCTACAATGGTGTTGTCATAGGCGTTCACAAGACGGTCTCGATAACTGCGCGCCGCCTCAGGAAAATCATCCGGAGTAAACACCCGATCCTCATCGCCATATCGGTCGCGATAGTTGAAGTGTGAGCCATAGGTGTGTAGCACCACGAGTTGCTTTGGAGCCTCCACCCTGAGGATCTCTTTGAGATGAGGGAGCAGAGGGAAGTCGCCCGGCGTGGTCTCTGCATCCGGGATATTCTTTATAAATATAGTTGTGTCAGCCTCCTCTCCGAAGAAGTCGATGAAAGATCTGTTGGGGAGCTGGTTTGAGAGAAAGGCGGTGTGCCATCCAGCCTCCTTGAAGGCCGTGATGAGGCTCTTCACCTTATATATACTGTCGTTGAAGTTGAGCGCATCGACAGGGCTGAGGAGCATGGGGACACTCTTGTGTGTGGTGTTCGACTCGCTGTAAGCCTGAGGGGCCACAAGCAGGCCATCTCTTTTTGAAAGCCGCGGGGTTGTGGGACGGTCATAGCCCAGGAGTTGCCAGTCGGTGGCCCGTGAGGTCTCCCCTATCACAAGCACACAGATCTCTCTGATTGAGTCAGGATGCTCCGCGCGTGCACTGAAGGTGTAGTCAGCTGACGTGTCGTGATATCTGGCAGTGCGGCTGGTGCGGTCGACAGCAAGCCAGAGGTTGTAGCACACATTCACGGGATAGAGGTCGCGCTTCATGGAATAGGCCCCGGGGGTGAGATAGCACCCGGCGAGCGCCACTAAGCCCACCACAGTCAGGACTCCGGAGATTCTGCGCACTGCCATCATCGCGGCGCACGTCAGTGTCATCTTCTTTCTCATCATCACTATCGCGAGAATCAGAGATGGGAGATACAGCACGCACACAATTATAATGCTGGGCCATAGATTGCCCAGGAGTTCTCCCACCTCGGTGGCGTTTGTGGTGATGAGGTTGAGAAACATGTCGACCGCTATCACACTGCGTCCATAGAGCCATAGCAACACTATCTGGAATGCTGCAAAGAAAATCAAGGGGAACATCAGCCACACTGTGCGCCCTACTCGCCGAGAGAGCGAGGCTAGCAGCCCGATGATGCCGACGGGGAGAGCGATGTTGGCCACCCGGCCCCAGATGCTCAGGTTCTCAGTGAACGAGAGCAGCACATTGGGGATGGCCAGTGTGATGATGAGCCAGATGAATAATATGTCAGGCAGACGCCTCGAGGATAGTCTCATAATTATTTTCAGAACGCTTCGTTGATATTAAGGACAAAACTCCAGTTGCTTTTGCCAAACCCGACATCGACACGGACGTTGGTGAGTTTCTTGAACTCCCAGCGGTAGCCCACACCGACATTGGGCAGAAACATGCGGCTGCGGAAGCCTGAGAACGATGAATAGACCGCACCTAAGGCGCCCCATAGTGCCACTCCGCTGCGGCCCACAATGTGTTGTCTCAGTTCAAATGTTATGTCTGTCTCGCATTTGTCCCTGTATTGCCCCTCATAATAGCCGCGTAGGGTGTAACTGCCACCTATGCTTGGCATCAGTCCCCACGGGGTGTTGCCATAGGTGAAAAGCCCGTGGAGACGGGAGGCGAGCACTCCACCCTTCCAGAGGCTTTGATAATGGTTTATGGCAAATTCAGATGAACTGAACGATAGATTCCTGTTGCCCAGAAAGCGAGGATAGAAACGCTGTGTCACCTCACCCATCCAGCCTCTGGTGGGTGCAGTGAAGTTATCGCGCGTGTCAAACATAAGCCTCAAGCCGGCTCCGAAGGAAGTGTGGGAGCGGTCCAGGCCGCTGAACACTCGGTCGTTCTCTATCTTTCGGGCGCCGATATAGTTGAGTTTTGCTATCGGGCCTCCGAAAAAGTTTGTGTTACCCAGACGCCACAGATGGTCCACCTCAGCCATCATGTCGACAAGCATATATTTTGTCTTGTTGGTTTTGCGCCTGGCAGCGTCATAGCCGATGCCCCAGAAATATGTGGAATAGAGGTTGAGGCTGAGCTCATAGTCAATGCGGCGGTCGCCATGGCGATAGAGATGCAGGCCGCGCACACCTATTTTATAGAACCCCCTTGTGGTGATGTCGGCAAATAGTGATACATTCGAAGGGAGGATGGTGGTGTCCTCGGGAGCAGTCGAGTAGATGCCTGCAGCCACTAGCCCCAGCCCGACGCCTGTATCGCTCGAGGCATGCGGGCCACCTATGAATGAGAAGGAGGGTCTGCGCCTCACCTCTGTCTTGTTTGCCCTACGGAAGTAGTCGATGATACGCTCAAAGAGATTACGCTGCGATGTCTTCACACTGTCAACCGGCTCGGAGGCATATCCCGCCCCCGCCGTCAGCAGGAGTGCCATCAGGGCAATGAGCTGGATTATGTGTGAGGAACGTGAGGTCATCTGATGAATCGATAATTGAAACGTTTGAGATACTAAACTAACGCGACCCGGCTTGCTAAAGTTCAAAGCCGCGGACGGCCACTGTCTGCCAGGCTGCAAAATTACACAATTATTCACACTAATCCCCACCTTATAGACAAACACGCCACAACCTGATACAATAAAGCCAATCTCAGCCCGAGAGTCCGTAAACAGACTGAGATTGTAATATAATTGTACATTGTAACAAAATTGCAATAATTTTATCTTATGGTTATTTTGTTGTATATCAATTATATATAATTTTATTCAAAATTTTCTTTGTGTAAATATAAATATTTTTTGAGACAATATTTTCTCAGTCCGCGGGATTGGCGTAACTTTGAAGTGTTCAAAAGAACAACAGACCAGAAACACAATAATTCACTCACCTCATAAAGACATATAAACATGGCATCACAGGAATTTCAGAGCAAGCTCATGGGCCTTCAGGCAAATCTCCTTAACTTTGCCTATATGCTCACTTCAAACCGCGACAACGCCTATGACCTCCTTCAGGACACTACTCTTAAGGCGCTCGACAATGAGAGCAAATATGTCGACAATACTAACTTCAAGGGCTGGGTCTTCACAATCATGCGCAACATCTTCATCAACAATTATCGCCGAGTGTCGCGCAGCGCCACTGTTGTAGACCAGACTGATGACCTTTTCCACCTCAATCTCTCACAGGACTCCGGACTTGAGACCCCCGAAGGCGCCTATGGTGCATCTGAGATCACAGCCGCCATCAACGCTTTTTCTGACGACTACCGCATCCCATTCTCGATGCATGTGGCCGGATATAAATACAACGAGATAGCCGATAAGATGAACCTGCCGCTTGGCACGGTGAAGAGCCGCATCTTCTTCGCCCGTAAAAAACTTCAGGAACAATTTGCCGACTATCGCTGATCACCTGTTCATCACACAGACTCCACAAAATCTGACTAAGGCTTACGACACATTTTTCGATTCGTCATCCACGTTTCATACAGACATTTACTTTCCGATAAATAAGATTTCACGTTTCAACAGAATGGCTGTCAGAGGGACAGCAACAAGTTTCTAAAAGGCTACATGCCAAGGTAAAAAAGATTGTTTAAGGCAACGAAATTTTCATGTTTAGGTATTGATTTTTCATGGTATTAAAATTTTGGTTTAGATAACACAAGCCGGCTGCGTGAGTAGCCGGCTTGTGTTATCTGTCAGGTTCTCACTCAGCGCGTCTATACCGGGCCAGATAGCCTAGATGCATTAACAAAGAAATGCCGGATGACTTGATAGAACCAATGTCCTAAGGCGCCATCCGACAATTCATTTATAGTGATTTTTCACTCTACCTTGCGGGCTCCGTCTGAGATGACCACGTCATAGATCTTGGGTTCATGTCCATAGCGGGCATTGAACTTCTCCTTGGCTGTGGCGATGAAGTTGTCATACTTGTCATCAGCCACAAGGTTGATGGTGCAGCCGCCGAATCCGCCGCCCATGATACGCGAGCCGGTGACGTCACACTCCTTGGCGATGTCGTTGAGGTAGTCGAGCTCCTCACACGACACCTCATAGTCCTTCGATAGACCGCGGTGAGTCTCATACATGAGACGGCCCACTGTGTCGATGTCGCCACGGTTAAGGGCATCACAAACCTCAAGCACACGCTCTTTCTCCTCGATGACAAACTTGGCGCGCATGTAGTCTTCAGCCGAGATATCGCTCTTGATGGCATCGAGAGCCTCCATGTCTGCATCGCGGAGAGTTTCGATGCCAAGACGCTTGGCCACTCGCTCACACGACTGGCGGCGCTTGTTGTAGGGTGAGTCGACAAGTTCGTGTTTAACGACTGAGTCGACAAGCACGAGTTTATAGCCGTCAATCTTGAAGGGGAAATACTCATACTCGAGCGAGCGGCAGTCCAGACGGATCAGGCAATCCTTCTTGCCGAAAACCGATGCAAACTGATCCATGATGCCACAGTTGACGCCACAGTAGTTGTGTTCGGTCGACTGGCCAATCTTGGCGAGCTCAAACTTGGGAAATGAGTTGTTGTTGAAGAGGTCGTTGAGAGCAAACGCGAAACACGACTCAAGGGCAGCCGACGAACTCAGACCTGCACCAAGGGGAACATTGCCTGCAAAGGTCGCATCAAAGCCTTTCACTGTACCTCCTCGCTTGATGACCTCACGGCATACGCCGAAGATATAGCGCGCCCACTGCTGCTCAGGGGCATCCTCCTCGTTGAGGCCAAAGGTGGCGCTCTCCTTGATGTCGATGGAGTAGACGTTCACCTTGTCTGTCCCATTGGGTCTGATATCAGCCATGATGATTTTGTCGATGGCACCGGGGAAGACAAAACCGCCGTTATAGTCGGTATGCTCGCCAATGAGGTTGATACGTCCGGCAGAGGCATAGAGAGTGCCGGTTCCTCCGAAATGCTCCTCGAAGGCTTTCTCTATCTTTTTCTTCAGTTCCATGGTCTTTATGATGGTAAGTTTGTATTTCAGAACATTTTGTCGGGATAGACACCCTCCTCATGGAGACGGGCAAACTTCTCGACAACGCCGGGGCGGTCAGCCGAATAGGTGACGCCAAACCAGCGCGAGTCAGTGTCAAGCACCTTGACTGTAGCCTCGCCGTCGTGGATGAGTGTGTCGACGCAGAGGGGGATGAAGAACTCTGACTTGGGTGTGTTGATGTCTCGGTCGAGGAACTTCTTGAACTCTCTTTCAGAGTAGTCGAAGTAGTCAGGTGTGAAGCCCCAGAGATTCATGGACACAGGAGTCATTGGGTCGAGGGTCTGCTCCTTTCCCTCCTCGTCCACGAAGAAGATTGAGCCGTCGGGACGATAGGCTATGGCTGTGCGCTCTACAACCCCTGTGAGGTTGCCGTCCTCACCCTTGGTGCAGACACCGCGCGATACAGAACCGTTCTCCGTCATGGTGTTGCCCACACGGAATCCCACCATCGAGTAGTCACCCTTGCGGTCGCGCGGACGCATCAGGTCCTCAGCAATCACACGGAAAGCATCGCGGCCATAGAAGTCGTCGGCATTGATGACGGCAAAAGGCTCCTTGATGACATCCTTGCCCATGAGCACTGCGTGGTTTGTGCCCCAGGGCTTGGCGCGGTCTGCGGGGCAGACATAGCCCTCAGGGAGCTTGTCGGTCGACTGGAAAACCACCTCAACTGGGATGTGGCCTTCATATTTCGATATAATCTTGTCGCGGAACTCCTGCTCGAAGTCCTTGCGGATGACGAACACCACCTTGCCGAAACCGGCCTGGATGGCATCATATATGGAATAGTCCATTATAGTCTGGCCCTGAGGGCCGAGCGGATCGAGCTGCTTGAGGCCTCCGTAACGCGAGCCCATTCCGGCAGCAAGCACAAAGAGTGTAGGTTTCATATTGTTGAGAATTTGAATTCGATTGTCTCATCATAGGTCTCCCCGGGTCGAAGTACCGTCGAGGGAAACGAGGGCTTGTTGGGAGAGTCGGGGAATCCCTGACACTCGAGAGCCACTCCGGCATAGTCATCATACTCTCCATGGCTGATTGACTCCGGACATCCCTTGAGCCAGTTTCCGGTGTAGACTTGTACACCGGGCTGTGTGGTCGAGACGTCGAGCTGTCGGCCTGATCGGGATGAGCGCAGAGTGGCGGCATGTCGCATCTCCCCTTTTTTATATCCGTCGATGACCCAACAGTGGTCATAACCCTTGCCAATCTTCAGCGGCTCATAGTCGGCATTGATGTCGCGGCCCAGAGTCTTGTAGTCAATGAAGTCCATGGGTGTCCCGGCCACAGGAGCAAGCTCGCCCGTTGGAATCTGCGTGGGGTCAGTGGGGAGGAAGCGTGATGCGTCGAGTTTAAGTTCATGGTCGAGGACAGAGCCTGACGACTCACCGTTGAGATTGAAATAGGCATGGTTGGTGAGATTGACCACCGTCGGTGCATCTGTCTCAGCCTGGAGGCGGAGAGTGAGGCGGTCCTCATCATCCCAAGTATAAGTGGCGGTGGCGGTGAGATTGCCGGGATAGCCCTCCTCACCGTCAGCCGAGCGATATGTGAACTCCACGCTGCAGCCATCCTCGAGAATGCGACTCTCCCACACGCGGTTCTGGAAACCCGTTGGGCCTCCGTGGAGGGCATTGGGGCCATTGTTGATAGCCAAGGTATATTCTTTGCCGTCGAGAGTGAAATGCCCGAGGGCTATACGGTTGGCATATCGGCCAGGCACCTTGCCTGCGCAAGGGCCGTCTGCCATATAGGAGGAGGGTGAGTTGTAGCCGAGCACTACATCCTCGAGTTTTCCTTCGCGGTCAGGGACCCACACGCCGACTATGCCGGCGCCGAGGCTCGAGAGCATCACCGAGGCTCCGCGCTTGTTGCGGAGGATATAATATTTGATTTCCGGCAGTTTCACCGACGGATAGACAAGAGTAGTGATTTTCATATCTTGCTTCTAAGGGGAGATTGATGATTATTTTTCGCAAATGTAATCAATTCTCATCTTGTCTGCAAACTAATTAGAGCCAAAAAAACATAAACTTAGCAAACAAGCGCGGGCATGCCCACACAATCTGTAGGCATGCCCGGCATATCGTTTTTTTCAGGGATAAATCAATAAGCAAACATCGGATACTGCTCCATGGTCTTGTTGACGCGCTCGCGGACGGCAGCGATCACCTTGGAATCCTCAGGCGAGGTCAGGACAGTGTCGATCATCTCAGCGATCTCAGCCATGAGAGGCTCCTTGGCGCCGCGTGTCGTGATGGCCGGTGTGCCGAGACGGATGCCTGAGGTCTGGAAGGGTGAGCGTGAGTCGAAAGGCACCATATTCTTGTTGGCTGTGATGTCAGCCTCAACAAGAGCCTTCTCAGCCACCTTGCCGGTGAGGTCGGGAAACTTGGCACGGAGGTCGAGCAGGATGCAGTGGTTGTCCGTGCCCCCCGACACGATGTTGTAGCCGCGGGCCAGGAGTGCCTCTGCGAGAGCCTTGGCATTTTTCTGGACCTGAATCTGATATTCGCGGAAGTCTGGCTGAAGGGCCTCGCCGAAGGCCACAGCCTTGGCTGCGATGACATGCTCGAGGGGGCCACCCTGCACACCGGGGAACACGGCTGAGTCAAGCAGCGACGACATCATGCGTGTCACACCCTTTGGGGTCTTCTTGCCCCAAGGGTTCTCAAAGTCCTTGCCCATCATAATGACACCGCCGCGAGGGCCGCGCAAGGTCTTGTGGGTCGTAGTGGTGACGATGTGGGCATATTTCACGGGATTGTCAAGCAGACCTGCGGCAATCAGGCCGGCCGGGTGAGCCATGTCCACCATGAATATGGCCTCTATCTCGTCGGCCAGGGCGCGCATGCGCGCATAGTCCCATTCACGGCTGTAGGCACTCGCACCTCCGATGATGAGGCGCGGACGCTCTCTGCGGGCCACTTCTTCCATCTGGTCATAGTCCACGAGGCCGGTCTCGGCTGAGACATTATACTCAAGGGCATTGAACATCAGACCTGAGAAATTCACGGGGCTTCCGTGGCTCAGATGACCGCCATGGCTCAGATTGAGGCCAAGAAACTTGTCGCCGGGCTGCAGGCAGGCCATGAAGACTGCCATATTAGCCTGTGCGCCTGAGTGAGGCTGCACATTGGCCCACTCTGCTCCAAAGAGTTTCTTGAGGCGCTCGATGGCGAGTGTCTCAACCTCGTCGACCACCTCACAGCCGCCATAATAGCGATGGCCGGGATAACCCTCGGCATACTTGTTGGTGAGACATGAGCCCATGGCGCGCATCACGTCGTCTGAGACAAAGTTTTCTGAGGCGATGAGCTCAATTCCCTTCTTCTGGCGCTGATGCTCACGCTCGATGATGTCAAATACTGTGGTGTCTTTTTGCATATATGATTGGTTTAGTTTTTTCTTTTACGGGCATTCGGTCTGCGCTGGACACTCCATCCGAAGCGTCCCAGTCTTGGTCCCTGGCCGTAATACTGGCCGTGGGCATATGATATCAGTCCGGCTTTACCAAGGTCGAAGGCATTGGTCTCAGGATCGATGAGGCTATCCTCAGCCAGGACGTTGACAACGTCAGCTATGAACATGTCGTGGCTCCCCAGGCTGAGAATCTCCTTGACCCGACACTCTATGCTGAGGGGCGACTCCTGGATGCTGGGACACGCCACCGCCTGTCCGGGATAAGGCGTGAGACCCGTCTCGGCCCACTTATCATAGTCTGCGCCTGAGCGCACTCCGGCCCAGTCTGTGGCGCGATCCATGTTTCGGGTTGTCAGATTGATGGTAAACTCCATCTTCTCCTTGATGATGGCGTGGCTGTAGCGTTCAGGCCTCACGGAGATATAACACATGGGCGGGTTGGTACATATTGTCCCTGTCCACGCCACGGTGAGCATATTGGAACGCGTGGCATCGCCACAGGTGACCAGCACCGCCGGGAGGGGATAGATCTGTGTGCCGGGCTTCCAGGAGACCTTAGCCATCTTATCAGATTATCTGGGCGTCAGCGGCCTTGACCGTATGTGAGCAGTAGTGGCAGGCGATGGTGACATCCTCGCGGTCTGTGACGTGAAAGCGTGTGCGCATCGGTTCGTTGTTGGTGATGCATTTGGGATTGCCACACTTCACAAGCCCCACGATGGTGTCAGGGAGAGTGACGGGAAATTTCTCCACCACCTCATAGTCGCGGATGATGTTGACCACCGCCGAGGGGGCTATGAGGGCAATGCGGTTTAGCACGGTCTCCGGGAAGAACACATCGGCCACCTTGATGATGCCCTTATGGCCGAGTTTCTTGGAGTCTAGATTGTTGCCTATGGTGACTGCGCTCCCAATCTTCTCTATCCCCAGGATTTTCACTGCCTTGAATAGCACTGATGAGGGGATGTGGTCTATGACGGTGCCGTTGCGGAGGGCTGCCACCGCGAGCGAGGCTTTCGATTCGTTCATTGCTGTTGTGAAGATTAAGGGTTAGTCTGTGACATCGATGCCGAGCGAGCGGCAGATGAGGGCCTGGCGGGCATAGAGGCCGTTGCGGGCCTGCTCGAAATAGTAGGCACGGGGATTGTCGTCGACATCCTGCGAGATTTCGTTGACACGGGGCAGAGGATGGAGAATGCGCAGATGCTCAGGTGCATCCGCAAGCATGGCATTGTTGAGATTATAGAGATCCTTCACACGCTCATACTCCATGATGTCTGCGAAGCGCTCTCGTTGCACTCGGGTCATATAGATAATGTCGCTGGTGTTGATCACCTCGGGCGAGAAGTCGGTGTGCTCGGTGAACTTTATCCCGTTGTCGCGGCAGAACTGCTTGTATTCCTCAGGCATGTCGAGTTCCTTGCAGGCCACAAAGCGGAACGTGGGGTTGAAGAATCTCATGGCCATGATGAGAGAATGGACTGTGCGTCCATACTTCAGGTCGCCCACAAGGGTGATGGTGAGATTCTCGAGCCGTCCCTGGGTCTTGTAGATTGAATAGAGGTCGAGCATGGTCTGCGAGGGGTGCTGGTGGGCGCCGTCCCCGGCATTGATCACGGGGACATCTGTGACCTCCGTGGCATAGAGGGCCGCCCCTTCCAGAAAGTGGCGCATCACTATGAGGTCGGCATAGTTGCTGACCATCTTGATGGTGTCCTTGAGCGTCTCACCTTTAGAGGTCGAGGTGTTGGCGGCGTCCGAGAAGCCTATGACGCGGCCCCCCAGGCGGTTGACAGCGGTCTCGAAACTGAGGCGTGTGCGGGTGGAAGGCTCGAAGAAGAGGGTCGCCACAACCTTGCCCTCCAGCAGGCGGCGGTTGGTGTTCTCCTCAAAGTGACGGGCCGTCTCGAGCAGGCTCAGTATCTCCTCGCGGCTCAGGTCGCTGATAGATACAAGACTTTTTGTGTTCATTGCAGTGAAATGTGGGAATTCTCCTGCAAAATTACACATTTTTATTTGAAAAACATAGAAAATTATCCTCTCAGCTCACCTATTCGTGCACGGGTATTTTTGATGCGGTGAGGAGCGAGCGTCCTGACTAGTTCAGCAGCCTTCGAGCGAGGGACAGTCACCAGCGCCGAATGGTCGCGCAGCGTGATTGTGCCCACTTCCTGCGCCTCTAGGCCACCCTTGGCTATGAGAAACCCCACGATGTCTCCGCGAGAGATCTTCTCCTTCTTCCCCACATTGAAGTGGAGCGTGGCCACATCGCTGTGGATGGGGTCGGCCGAACGGCCCGTGGGGACATAGTCGCGGTCTGTGGTGACATATGGCGGGATGTCGTCCCCCTCCGAGGTGATTACATAGACTGTCCCCTCGGCCTTCTGCCTGGCTGTGCGCCCGTTTCGGTGGGTCCACGCCTGCTCTGACACGGGAAGATGATAGTGTATCACAGCCGAGAGATCGGGGATGTCCAGGCCGCGCGATCCTAGGTCTGTGGACACAAGGATGGGGGTGGTGCCGTTGGTGAGGAGCGTGAGCGCATTCTCGCGGTCAACCTGGTCGAGGCCACCATGATATATCCCAGCCGGTAGTCCGGCCTTGATGAGAGCCGTGTGGATGCGCTCTGCACTCTCGCGATGGTTGGCAAAGACTATCAATCGCCCGTTAGGCAGCGAGTTCAGCAGGTCTACCAAGGTCTGGAGTTTGTCGCGCATGGGCGATTCGACTCTCACCACCTGCATGCGTCCGCGCGGCGATGGCTCTCGCTCCGAGAAGTCTATCACCTCCACCGGGAGCGAAGGCAGATAGTCAGGGAGCTCATCGAGGGGGGTTGCTGAGGTGAGGATTATGAGACTGAGGCCGGTAAGGCGTCGGCACACGAGGCGCATCTCATCGGCAAAGCCCAGTTCCAGAGCCTTGTCATACTCATCCAGAACAAGCGTGTGGGTCTTCGAGAGATCCAGGCCTCCACGCCGCAGATGGTCCAGCAGTCGGCCGGGAGTTGCCACTATAATGTCGGGGGTCACCGACAACGACGCCGTCTCCTCCTGCATGGAGTGTCCCCCATAGAAAGCCACCGTCTTATAGCCTGTGGCCAGTGGCCTTATCACCTCTGCAATCTGCATCACCAGTTCACGCGACGGCGCCATCACCAGGGCCTGCACACTCCCAGAAGGTGCCTTGAGTTTCTTGAGAAGCGGGATGGCAAATGCCAGTGTCTTACCCGAGCCGGTCGGAGCCAGGAGCGTGAACCTCCCCGATAGGGGGATAGTGGCCATGCGCTGCTGCATCTGATTGAGAGCCTCGACTCCCGGACGGGAGAGTATGTTTTCGATTATCGTCTGCTGTTTCATCTGTATTTTTTCATCTTTGAATACATGGCAAGGATATCACTGCCATATTTCGGATTCGCAGCCCAGCGTCCTGAGAGCGCCTGCCACGTCGGAGCCACTCCGCGCTCCACCAGTTTGAAGCGTGGGTCCACAAGCCTCTCCCCTTTTGGCAGCCCCCTCTTGGTGGCATAGGCATATAGGTGTTGCATCATGGCCGTGACACCCTCCTCGACCGTGGCAAACGAGGCGCCTCTCTGTCCGCGGCTCCTCACTCCCATCCCGCAGTAGTTGTGCTGACCGGGGCGCACAGCCGTGCCGTTGTCAAATCGAAACCATCCCGTCTCGATTATGGCCTGACATAGCGCCACATCCCCACGAATCCCATAGCGCCGTCCCACATCATGGAACGCCTGGGCTATCCGGCGGTCAAAGCCCGGATTTCTCGATGCCACAAACTGATACATAGTCTCGATCTCTACCTGATGAGGCCCGAGGATAGACGTGCCCGGTGAGACCGTCCCCTTAAGGCCGGAGCAGGAGATGACGCCTAGAAAGGCCGTCACCAACAGAAGGATGCGAGTGAGAATCTTCATAACAGTGACCCTATATCAACACGCAAGTTAGCAAAAAAATCCCTCCCTCCCATTCCCGTTAACCTTTATTAATATCTTTAAGTGTTAATACACTTAATTCCAATGTTAAAATCTGCCATTATTTTTGAATTATCACTGAGAATTATTATTTTTGTGGAAATTACACATAAAACTCTTTCACATGATGCGAACATTCATTCAAAAACTCATATTGCTTGCCGTAATGGCAATGTGCAGTATTCCGGCATATTCTGACTCTTTCCTTTTCGACTATGACGGAATTGAGTATCGTGGCGATGATGAGACTCAAACGGCCGTGGCTGTTGGTTTTCCAGATGATAATAGAAAACATCCTGCGAATATCAAGATTACATCTATGGTTGAATATAAGGGTATAGAATATCTTGTCACAAAAGTGAGATTTTCAAGGCCTGAAGATTATGAGGGGCTTGAAAATGTAATCTTTCCATCTTCAGTTACAGAGATTGAAGGCTTTGAAAACTGTCCCAACCTCCATTCCTTAAGTTTTCCATCTTCGGTTAAATCCATAAACGGCTTTTATAAATATTACCTGCATTCCGTCAACTTTCCGTCTTCAGTTGAAACCATCTCCGGCTTTGATGAATGCCCAAACCTCAATTCCGTCTCATTTTCATCTTCACTTAGGTCCATAAATGGCTTTTACAATTGTCCTAATCTACATTCCATATCCTTACCCGGAAGCCTGGAGGTAATTTACACCAACACATTCTATCAATGTGTAAATTTAGAGACTATTATAATTGAAAAATCAGATAACAGTCTTCTCTTTCAGCAGACCTTTGGCGGTCCCTCCAAGCAAATGATGTTTGCAAAGGATTTAACCATTGGACGACCAATACAGCTATATGAGAGAACAGGAAAATATAGTGACCTTGAGGATGCATTGTCATTCTATTCTTTAGTTGTGATGGACAATGTAGACTTACGAAATCTTACATCCCTTCGTCGATTCAAAAAGGATCCTGCCTACGACATCACTTTAGGCAAGGATGCCAAATTATTACCGAATGATTGTTCTGAGTGGAAGATGAGCACCCTGACTCTTGCTGACGTGGTGCCTCCGATTTGTCCGACGTTCTCTAAGGAGCAGTATGACACTCTGCAACTCTTTGTGCCCGCTGAGGGGATCGAGGCATATCGCCAGGCTGAGGGATGGAAGAACTTCTTCAATATCAAGGTCTCAGGCATAGAGGAGATTGAGAGCTCTTCTGAGCGCACAGTCGTTGCCCGCCTCGACCTGCAGGGGCGTCCCGTCAGAGAGGACTACAAAGGCATCGTCATCGAACGCTACTCCGACGGAACCAACGGGAAAGTGCTGGTGAAATGAACCAACCAACCTCCATTCTCGTTAAAAGAATGTTAAACTTAAAATTTGCTTTAAATGGAAAAAACCACACTTGCCCAATCAAACCGACACCATGTCCACTGTTAGAGTTTTAGAAAACAAGGATGAGTTCAAAGATGGGGTGTTCAAGGTCTTGACATCCTCCATGTCACCATACAATATGGGCAAAGTCATCGTGACCAGTCAGTCCACCGGCTCCGGAGTCTTGCATCTTAAGGACCTTCTTCCGGCTACGAATCTGGGAGACAATGTTGATGCTATTCCTCAGACACTTAGAGTCGAGTCATCCAACAATGCCAATACCATAATTGACCTCAGCGGGCTGCGCTCTTTTGTGCCATGCATCACAAATTTGTATGCATCACTGAGTTCAGGTGGTAAAATCACACTCCGAACCTCCTCCAACCCAAGTTGGTTGGTCATGTCTAATGACCGTCAGAGCAAGTTTAAGGAGAAGACATATACCACCGGTGGGTTTTTCCGTCTCACATGGGACTTGGACTATAATATAATCGTTTCTCAAATATAAAGCACTTAAACGCCATTCATCAACCCTCTAGAGGGTTGATGAATGGCTTCACAAATAAATCGATAGAACATGCAACAAACATTCATTCAAAAACTCATATTGCTTGCCGTAATGGCAATGTGCAGCATGCCGGCATATTCCGATTTAATCTTTTTTGACTATGACGGGATGCGATATTCTTATGATGATGATGAGCCCCAAAAGGCCACCGCATATGGGTTTGCAGATGATAATAAAAATCATCCTGTGAATATAGAGATTCCTTCTATAGTTGAATATGAGGGTCTAAGGTACCTTGTCACAAAAGTGAGATTTATAAGTCCTGAGGATTATGAGGGGCTTGAAAGTGTGATCTTTCCATCTTCAGTAACAGAGATTGAAGGCTTTGAAAACTGTCCAAACCTTCATTCCTTAAGTTTTCCATCTTCAGTTACAAAGATTGATGGCTTTCGTACATATTACCTAAATTCCGTAAGTTTTCCATCCTCTGTTACAAAGATTGATGGCTTTATTAATTGTCCAAACCTTAGTTCCATCAACTATAGTTTTCCATCTTCAGTTACAGAGATTGATGGCTTTAGCGACTGTCCTAATCTTCATTCCGTAAGTTTTCCACCTTCAGTTACATCCATTGATGGCTTTGACAAATGTCCTAATCTTCATTCCGTCGACTTTCCATCTTCAGTTGAAACCATCTACGGCTTCGAAGAATGCCCAATCCTTGATTCCGTCACATTTCCGTCTTCACTTAAATCCGTAGGTGGCTTTTACTATTGTACTAGTCTACATTCCATTTCTTTACCGGGAAGCCTAGAGACAGTTTACGGCAACGCATTCTATCAATGTGTAAATTTAAAAACTATTATAATTGAAAAATCAGAGAATGAACTTTTCTTTCAACCAATTGGCGATGTCTCCGCGCAACTGATGTTTGCAGAGGATTTGACCATTGGACGACCATTAACGCTATATGATGGTGGAAGCCCATACAGCTCTCCATTTAATGCACTTAATTTCAACTCCTTAGTTGTGTTAGACAATGTTGATATAAAAAATCTGAGATCCGTTCGTCGATTCATACAGAATCCTGCCTATGACATAACTTTAGGGAAGAATGCCCAATTATTACCGAAGGATTGCACTAAGTGGAAGATGAAGACTCTGACTCTTGCTGACGTAGAGCCTCCGGTTTGTCCGACGTTCTCTAAGGAGCAGTATGACACTCTGCAGCTCTTTGTGCCGGCTGAGGGGATTGAGGCTTATCGCCAGGCCGAGGGATGGAAGAACTTCTTCAATATCAAAGTCTCAGGCATTGAGGAGATTGAGAACCCTTCTGAGCGCACAGTCGTAGCCCGACTCGACCTGCAGGGGCGCCCCGTCAGAGAGGACTACAAAGGCATCGTCATCGAACGCTATTCAGACGGGACCGTCGGGAAAGTGATGGTGAAGTGAGAATCTCATCCCATTGGGCCTGCTACTGCGGGTATTCTTGCCGGGATATGAAAACAATTTGCCACGGTCGGAGCGTTTTATATCTATGACAACGTTTCACAAACTCTCTGACATAGACTCCTGGATGGACTGGAGGCTCGAGGTCATCGGCGCCGTGTTTGGCTCGGTGCCGGACCGGGAACTGATACGGGCCAACCGAGAGTATTGTCTGCGCCATCTCGCTGACGGCACTCACATCCCCTTTGTCTGCGAGCTGGACGGCGTTGAGGCCGGGTGTGGAGCCATCTGCCTGACAGAAGAGATTCCCTCGCCCGACAATCCCTCAGGCCGGTGTGCATATCTCATGAATATATACGTGCGCCCTTCACTCCGACGCAGAGGAGTGGCCGGAGCCATTGTCAGACGGCTCATCGAGGAGGCACAGACACGCGGCTGCGGCAAAATCTATCTTGAGACAACCCCAATGGCCAGGAATCTCTATGCCGCCTACGGATTTGAAGATATGGAAAACATGATGATATATGCCAACAAGAACAATTGACACAAACGGGCTTCATTGCCTCTGCGCCTCCCCCGCGGGTGTCCGCCGGATAGCCTACATCCTCTACCCTATGGCGATGCTTGCCGACTGGATAGAGCAGGCATCCACCAGATATGCCACAGCGATTGTTGTCATAACCGGGATGGACTGGGACAACGACCTGACACCGTGGGCTGCCTCCGGTGTCCCCAAAGGATCACCCGACTTCAAGGGGGACGCCCCGGCCTTCCTCGGCCGTCTGGAGGGGTTAGTGAAGGATGTCGAGACCTCAATTGGCACAGTCAACCCTGATGACCGATCTCTTATCGGAGTTTCGCTCTCAGGTCTCTTTACCCTCTGGGAGTGGCCTCAGTCGACCCTCTTCCGGAACATAGCCTCCCTGTCAGGTTCCTTCTGGTATGAAGGGTTTATGGAGTGGTTTGGCCGTCAGGATTTCCAAACAAAGACAGGGTTGGCTTATTTTCTGTTAGGTGACAAGGAGTCTCACTCAAAGGTAAAGACATTCGACACCGTCGGAGCCAATACTCTGGCGATTGTCTCACATCTGAAATCAGCCGGAGTCCACACGGAGTTTGAGTCCGTCCCCGGCAACCATTACCAGTTCCCCATACAGCGTCTCGACCGCGCCATGACCGCCTTGACCCGATTCCTAGATGGTCAATAAGGGTGATTCGACACCTTCAACCATCGTTTCCACATACTTTTTTTGTATATTTCTGATTTTTGGCTAATTTTGTACCCATCTAACAAACAGCCATGAAAATCAGCAATATACTCCTCCTTCTCACAGCCATCTCCGTCTCAGCCGCCCCTAATTTAAGTCAGGACGCCGAAGGTGTCACACTCCGCATACCCACCTCGGGCCAGTGTGTGCGTGTCGGAGTTCTGGGCGACAATATCATCCGTGTTAGCACTGTCCCGGGCGACACCATCCCCAAGACTGAGAGCCTAATCACTGTCAGCCAGTCGCCTTACACCAATTTCAGTGTACGCCCCGATGGAGACCGCGTCCTCATCTCGACTCCGCGCGTTGAGGTAGCCGTCGACACGACCGATGGACATGTCAGTTTCTATGACCGCGAGGGTGCCCTGATTCTCGCCGAGAACAATGGAGGCAGGACATTCACCCCCATAACCGTAGAGGGGACAACCGCATGGACAGTCTCACAGACCTTCGCATCACCCGACGACAACGAGGGCATCTATGGTCTCGGGCAGCATCAGGCCGAGGAGTTCAACTACAAAGGTAAAAACGAGGAACTCTTCCAATACAACACCAAGGTCTCCGTCCCTTTCGTGGTCTCGACGGGCAATTACGGCATCCTCTGGGACAGTTACTCCTTCTGCCGCTGGGGCAATCCCACAGACTACCTGCAGCTCAACCAGGCCTTCACGCTCTACGACAAGGAGGGCCGGCCCGGTGCCCTCACCGGGACATATACCCCAAAGCAGGGTGACCCTCTAACACGCCGCGAGGAGCAGATATATTTCGAGCACCTCAGGACCGACGACCTCTCTCACGTCGTCAACCTCCCCAAAGACTTCAAATTCTCCGGCTCGAAGGTAGAGTATGAGGGATACATTGAGCCATCTGAATCAGGCATATATGATTTCATCATGTATTACTCAGGCTATCAAAAGATATTCATCGACGGTAACCTTGTGGTGCCTGAACGATGGCGCACAGCCTGGAACCCCAACTCCTACAAATTCTCTGTTCCTCTCGATAAAGGACGCCGCATCCCCATCCGCATCGAATGGCAGCCCAACGGCGCCGTGGCCTACTGCGGACTTCGGGCATACATGCCCCGCACAGCCGCAGAGCGAAACGACATGACATGGTGGGGAGAGATGCAGGACATGATTGACTACTATTTCATCTATGGTTCCGACATGGACGACGTCATCAGCGGCTACCGCACCCTCACAGGCAAGGCTCCCGTCATGCCACGCTGGGCCATGGGCTACTGGCAAAGCCGCGAGAAGTACAACAAGCAGTCTGAGGTGCTGGGCACCCTGGCAGAATATCGCCGCCGCGCCATCCCCATCGACAATATCGTCATCGACTGGCTCCACTGGGAGCAGGATTCATGGGGAAGCCATGAGTTTGACCGCAAACGGTTTCCTGACCCCAAGGGGATGGTCGACTCCATCCATTCCCTCAACGGCAGGGTGATGATCTCTGTTTGGCCAAAATTCTATGCTTCGACCGAGCATTTCAAGGAGTTTGACTGCAATGGGTGGATGTATCGCCGGGCCATCACCGACAGCATACGCGACTGGGTAGGCCCAGGCTACCTGGGGTCATTCTACGACGCATATAACCCCGATGCCCGCCGGCTCTTCTGGGGGCAGATGAAGGACCATTACTATCCCCTGGGATTTGACGCCTGGTGGATGGACGCAAGCGAGCCAAACATCCGCGATTGCGTCGACATGGATTACCGAAAGGCTCTCTGCGGCCCAACACACCTGGGTCCGTCGGCCAAATATTTCAACGCCTATGCCCTGATGAACGCCGAGGCTATCTACAACGGACAGCGCTCCGTCGACCCTGACAAGCGCGTGTTCCTGCTCACACGCTCGGGCTTCCCCGGACAGCAGCGCTACTCAACAGCCACCTGGAGCGGCGACATAGCCACACGCTGGGAAGACATGAGGGCTCAGATCTCCGCCGGACTCAACTTCTCCATAAGCGGAATCCCCTGGTGGTCCATGGACATAGGGGGCTTCTGCGTCGAGGACCGCTACGTCAAGGCCCAGAAAGAGTTCGACAAGACCGGTGCGGAGAATGACGACCTGCGCGAATGGCGCGAGCTCAACACCCGCTGGTTTCAGTTCGGAGCATTCTCCCCTCTCTATCGCGCCCACGGACAGTGGCCTTTCCGCGAGATATACAACATCGCGCCTGAAGATCATCCCGCTTACGCGTCTATGCTCTATTACTCACGTCTGCGCTACAGTCTCCTCCCCTACATCTACTCACTGGCCGGGATGACTCACTTCGACGACTACACCGTCATGCGTCCGCTGGTGATGGATTTCACCGACGATGTCGCCACACGCAACATAGGCAATCAGTACATGTTCGGCCCGGCACTGCTCATCAACCCCGTCACCGAGTATGGCGCACGCTCACGCACTCTCTACCTTCCATACTCAGCCGTGTGGTATGACTTCTACACAGGCCGGCCCACGCCTGGAGGACAGACCGTCGAGGCCGATGCCCCTTACGACCGCATTCCCATCTATGTCCGCTCAGGCTCTATCCTCCCCATAGGCCCCGACATCCAGTGGACCGACGAGAAGCCCGCTGACGTCATCGACCTCTACGTCTATGGGGGCGCCGATGGGCACTTCACCATCTATGAGGACGAGGGCACCAACTACAACTACGAAAAGGGCCTCCTCTCACGTATCCCCATTGCATGGGATGACGCCACCTCCACCCTCACCATCGGGGAGCGTGAAGGCTCATTCCCCGGCATGCTGACAGAGCGCACCTTCAACATCATCAAAGTCGACCCCTCAACCCCTCGCGGCTTCGGAGACAAGACAGCCTCCATATCCACCCTCTATGACGGCCGCCCCATAGCCCTGAAACTCCCCTGAGCCCACCCTCACGCCTGAATCTCCGTCAGATTGTTTTTGTGCTTTAGGAAATGTTTTCGTAACTTTGCAGTCTATGATTCATTTGCCGGCCATAATATTCAGGGGGGTGTTGATAGGCCTTCTGGTGTCGGCCCCGATGGGGCCGATAGGCATGCTTGTGATTCAACGGACACTCAACCGCGGACGCTGGCCCGCATTCTTCACAGGTGTGGGAGCCGGACTCAGTGATCTAATCTACTGCCTCCTCACCGGGCTCGGGCTGTCGTTTGTCACAGACTTCATAGAGACACACCAGAGTCTTCTGCAGCTCATAGGCTCCATAGTCCTTGCTGTCTATGCCGGCTATCTCTTTGTCTCAAACCCCTCGCGCAGGCTCTCACCCGGACGCGTCACCACCCACGGCTACTGGCGCGACTTCGCCACCGGATTCCTTTTCACATTCTCAAACCCCCTGATACTCTTCCTCATCATAGGCCTGTTTGCCCGCTTCAGTTTCCTAGCCCCTGAGTTTGCCGCATATCACTATGTGGCCGGCTACATTGCCATCCTGGCGGGTGCTGTGGCCTGGTGGTTTGGAGTCACATGGTTTGTCGACAAGGTGCGCGGCCACTTCAACCTGCGTTCACTCTGGCTTCTCAACCGCATCCTGGCGGCTGTCATCCTCATCATGGGCGCCGTGGGGCTTGTCACCGCTATTGGCGATATGATGGGATGAGCCTCATGAATTTTT
This sequence comes from Muribaculaceae bacterium, assembly GCA_023667285.1. Lineage (GTDB taxonomy): Bacteria > Bacteroidota > Bacteroidia > Bacteroidales > Muribaculaceae > Duncaniella. The sequence continues at coordinate 1,413,442 of JAMPAK010000001.1, read as the reverse complement.
TGACACGCTCTGACCGCGAGAATCGAAAAAACTCATTAACTTTGCATTTTCATCACAGATCTGTATATGGACACCAAAGAAACAACACCCGTTGCTCCTGAGACAAAGGGGCTCAACTTTGTGGAAGAAATCGTGGCCCGAGACCTTGCCGAGGGTAAGAACGGAGGCCGGCTCAACACCCGTTTTCCACCTGAGCCCAACGGTTATCTTCATATAGGCCATGCAAAAGCCATTTGCATGGATTTCGGTGTGGCCGAGAAATTTGGCGGCACTTGCAACCTCCGTTTCGACGACACAAACCCCGTCAAGGAGGATGTGGAGTATGTAGACTCCATCCGCGAGGACATCAAATGGCTCGGATTCGACTGGGGAGACCGCGAATATTATGCCTCCGACTATTTTCCCCAGCTGTTCGACCTGGCTGTCCGCATGATAAAGGAAGGCAAAGCCTACGTTGACGACCAGACCTCTGAGCAAATCGCCGCCCAGAAGGGCACACCCACACAGCCCGGCACTGAGAGTCCATATCGCAGCCGAACTCCTGAGGAGAACCTCGACCTCTTCATGAGGATGAATGCAGGCGAGTTTGAGGAGGGAGCCCGTGTCCTCCGTGCGAAAATCGACATGGCCAACCCCAACATGCACTTCCGCGACCCCATCATGTATCGCATCATAAAGACACCCCACCACCGCACAGGCACCACATGGAAGGTATATCCCATGTATGACTTCGCACACGGTCAGAGCGACTACTTCGAGGGTGTCACCCACTCCATCTGCACACTTGAGTTTGTGGTTCACCGTCCCCTCTACGAGTATTTCGTCAAGGAACTGGCCGATGAGACCTACTGCCCCCGCCAGATTGAGTTCAACCGCCTCAACCTCACTTACACCGTGATGTCGAAGCGCAAGCTCCTCCAGCTTGTCAAGGAGGGACTCGTGGCCGGATGGGATGACCCCCGCATGCCAACCATCTCAGGTCTGCGCCGCCGCGGCTTCACACCCCGCGCCGTCCGAAACTTCATCGACACCATCGGCTACACCAAATATGAGGCCCTCAACTCCATCTCGCTGCTCGAGCATGCCGTCCGCGACGACCTGAACAAGGTGGCCACACGCGGCATGGCTGTCATCAACCCCGTCAAGGTAGTCATAACAAACTATCCCGAGGATGTTACCGAGACCGTCGAGATGGACAATAACCCCGAGGAACCCGGCAGCGGCAAACACGAGATGCCGTTCTCACGAGAAATCTTCATTGAGCGCGACGATTTCATGGAGAATCCCCCCAAGAAATATTTCCGCATGGCTCCCGGAGCCGAGGTGCGACTCAAGGGTGCATACATCGTGAAATGTGAGGGTGTCAAGAAGGACGCCGACGGTAACATCGAGGAAATCTACTGTACATACGACCCTGACACACGCAGCGGCCTCCCCGGCAGCGAGCGCAAGGTGAAAGGCACCCTCCACTGGGTCAACGCTGCCACGGCTGTCGACGCCACAGCCCGCATCTACGACCGTCTCTTCGCCGTCGAGAACCCTGCAGCCGAGACCGAGCGCAACTTCCGCGAGCTCCTCAACCCCGACTCGCTCAAGATTGTGGAGGGAATCAAGGTCGAGCCTTATCTCATGGAGATCGCTAAGCCCGGAGTGCCTCTGCAGTTCCAGCGTATCGGCTACTTCACTCTCGACCCCGACTCTACTCCTGAGCACCCCATATTCAACCGCACCATCGCCCTCAAAGACTCTTGGGAGAAAATCAACAAGTGACAATGGACGAGAACGGCAATCCTGAAGATGTCCGCCAGAGCCTCTATGAGGAATTCCTCTCAGAGGTTGTAAAAGCCGGAAATCCCGAGGCCTTCTTCGATGAGAACGACCTCGTGGAGATTTTCGACTACTCATCTGACATGGACAACTATATCGCCAAGATGGAGGTGCTCCTCTATGGAGCGCGCCACTACCCCGACTCGCAGGCTCTGGCCACGAGGCGGGCGTGGTTCTATACCTCCTTTGGCGAGATGGATGCCGCCGCTGAGCTCAACCGCCGCGTCAGCAACGGCGGTGTGCTCAACGAACTCCTCAAGCTCAGAGCCGAGTGCATCAAAACCGATTTCACCGACACCGCAGCCCCTCAAGAGGCCATACAGCTCACCCTACGCGAGAATCTCGACCGGATTCTCGCATCGACTGACGATTTCGGCGACGAGGAACTCATCCAACTTGTAGACTTCTGTGCCGAGTCTGACCTGCTCAGCTGGGTGGACGACAACTATGAGTTGGTGAAAAGCAAATGCTCATATCCACAGACCTTCATCTACGAGTATGCCAACCGGTGTGAGGATATGGGCAACCCGGCCAAGGCCGTCACACTCTTTGAGGAACTCACCATGCTCGAACCCTTCACGCTCGACTTCTGGGAACGCCTCGCAGCCGCCCAATACAGAGCCGAGCAATATGAGGGTGCCCTCTCGTCGGCTGACTATGCCCTGGCCATATCTCCCACCTCCATCGAGGCCCGCAGAGTGAAGGCTATGTCGCTCTATTCCCTCGACCGCGACACCGGCACGATTATAGAGATCCTGAAGTCCCTGCTTGCATCATCCGCGGCCATCGACAGCGACCTGAGCGTCTTCGTGGGAGCAATGATGAAAGTCAATGACCGCCGGGAGGCCGTCAGGCAAATCAAACTCTTCGTGGACTCCCACCCCACTAACCGTGTCGGCCTCGGGCTGCTCCTCACACTCGCCAAAGATGATGCCATCCCCTATCTCAAGGAGTTTGAGAAAACATCGCCTGAGCGACACTCCATCATGTATTCCTGGGCTATCGACGAGTATCTCGAGAGCAACCTCGAACTAGCAGCCCGCATCGTCATCGCAGCCACAGAAATCACCAAGCCCGACGACGGCCAGAGCGCCATAGGGGCAGAGATACTTTTCCGCAACGAGATGTTTGACCATGCCGCAAATTTCTGTGAGGATGCCCTGCAGCACAATACAGCCAATCTTCTTGCCCTCCCCTCTTTCATATTCGCCTATATCATCAGCCTCATCCGTATCCACCGCTTCAAGGATGCCGTCATGGTGGCCAAAAGCGCCCTGGAGACTAACAGAATCATGCTACAGACAACGGGACAGTCTCTCCTCCCCACATTCCCCGGACTGAGTCCCATAGCCCAGAGCATGCTCACCCGTGGCTACATCGGATTTCTCAAGTCAATCATAAGCGACCTGACCGAGCCGGACAGCACAATAGACCCTGCCACCTACCTCCCTAACCTTTAAACTTTACTCCTCCCGCAGGTGTTTAGTATTAGGGATATTGTCATCTCACTCTCACACTCAGGCTATTTTATTTCTTTCCCATCATACTTCATGAACAAACTGATTCTTTCCACCATCATCCTGTGGATTACTGCGGGCTTATCCCTCCATGCCCAGACCGTCACGACAACGCCACTGACTGTCACCCCCTCTTCTAAAGGGATAGTCATCACATTTCATGCCGATGGCGGCAACCGCGGCATGATGGGCCTCCCATCCACCGCTCAGGTATATGCCCACACCGGCGTCATCACATCAGAGAGCACATCCGCATCAGACTGGAAACATGCCACTGACTGGAACTCACCGAGCGCAAATCACCTCATGACATATGCCGGTCCCGACACATGGACTCTCACCATACCTGACATCAACACCTTCTACGGAATCACCGATGCATCTGAGACTGTCACCAAACTTGCCTTTGTCTTCCGCGACGCCTCAGGCAACCGTCAAGGCAAGACAGCCACAGGCGCCGACGTGATGGTCGAGGTGTTCCCCGACGGATTCCCCTCATCTGCACCTTCGCCCTATCCCGGCGGAGAGCCTAAGATGGGGGCTACACGCTCTTCAGATGGCGGCGTCACCTTCTGTCTCGCGGCCCCCTCGAAGACAAACGTGGTCCTGGTCGGCTCATGGAACTCCTATGCCATCACCTCATCTCAGGTAATGAACTATCAGGACACAGACGGTGTCCGCTACTTCTGGACCACCGTCAACGGACTTGATGCAGGCAAGGACTACCTCTACTACTACATCGTCGATGGCTCATCGCAGGTTGGCGACCCCTACGCCAACCTGGTGCTAGACCCATACAACGACCAGTACATCTCCTCATCAGTCTTCCCAAACCTCCCTGCCTATCCCACCTCCGCTGTGAGCGGAGTGCCCCTGGCGGTCTACAACTCTGACATTAACAAATATGACTGGAAAGTCTCCGGTTTCAAGGGCGTCCCTCAATCTGACCTCATCATCTACGAACTCCTTCTGCGCGACTTCACCGGAACCGAGGGGCGCGACTATGGCGACGGGACCGTCAAGGGAGCCATCGACAAACTTGACTACCTCAAGCAGCTTGGAGTAAATGCCATCGAACTGCTCCCCATCATGGAGTTTGCCGGAAACAACTCCTGGGGCTACAACACCAATTTCTACATGGCTCCTGACAAGGCATATGGCACCCCTGCTGACTATCGAGCCCTCATAGACGGAGCCCACGAGCGCGGGATGGCCGTGATTCTCGACATTGTCTTCAATCAGAGTGACTCGTTCCACCCCTGGTATGAACTCTACACACGCAAGGATTCTCCATTCTACAACGGATCTGCACCTCACGCCTACAGTGTCCTCAACGACTGGAACCAGGACTTTCCTCTTGTCCAGCGTCAGTGGCGCGACGCCCTCGACTATTGGATGACTGAATATCGTGTCGACGGCTTCCGCTTTGACCTTGTGAAAGGCCTTGGTGACAATTCAAGCTATGGAACAGCCTATGACGCCGCCACAAACACCTATGCAACCCCCACCGACGCCGGGACAAACAAATATAACCCCACACGTGTCGCCCGTATGAAAGCGCTCCATGCCTCTATGATGAAGACTAACCCTGACGCCTACTTCATCAATGAGAATCTCGCCGGCGCTGAGGAGGAAAACCAGATGGCCGCCGATGGCGAGACCAACTGGGCCAACGTCAACTACCAGGCATGTCAGTTTGCCATGGGCTACACGGACGACTCTTCTCTCGACCGCTTCTACGCTCCGCTCGACCAACGCACATGGGGTTCCACCGTCTCCTATGCCGAGAGCCACGACGAGGAACGCGTGGCCTACAAAATCAGGGCCTACGGCGTCCCGGCCATCAAGTCAGACCTCAACCTGCAGATGCTCCGCCTCGGCTCCCTCGCCGCCCAGATGCTCCTGACCCCGGGAGCCCATATGATATGGCAATTTGAGGAACTGGGATGCGAGCAGACCACCAAGAATGGCGACGGCTCCAACGACACTGCACCCAAGCGCGTCAACTGGAACATGCTAAAGAGTCCGGCGCGCCTAGGTCTCCACGACACGTATGAAGCGCTCTGCGCCATCCGTGCGACGTACCCATCCATGTTCCGCGAGGATGTCAACACGTCCGTCAACCTCAAGTCGTCGACCGCGCGCACCATCTCACTCACCAAGGGGGATGCATCCATCCACCTCGTGGTTAATCCGGCGGTCAACACCTCAGCCACCATTCCGGCTCCCGTCGACCTCTCAGACCCACGTTACACTCTTCTTGCCGCCAGTTACGGAGTCACCCCGACGGTTTCTGCCGCTGGAGTCACCCTCCCCGGAAGTGCGTTTGCCGTCTATGGTGCCTCACTTGAGAGCGACATCACAGAGGTTTCCTCCTCTGCCACAAACGATGCTCCGGTCCAATATTTCAACCTCCAGGGCATAGAGATAGCCACCCCCGGCCCCGGCATATACATCAGACGCCAAGGGTCGGAGGTGACAAAAGTGATTCTGAAGTAATCTGCCCCCCTAACGTTCGAATATCTTATCCTTCTTGGTGATCTGAGTGGGAGTCCCGGCCTCCGGACCGATTACACATCTACCCATCATCACCCCTTCAGTGTCGGTGAAACTGATCCCCGTGACAGCCTCGCCGACACTGATGTTGTCAAACGACACATCCTTCACCGGCCGTGCCTGGGTTCCCTGCAAGACAAGGGCGGCAGCTGACGCCTTGCGGCAACTCAGGCCGTCGACATGGATATTTGCCACGCGCGGATAATTCGTGCTCCCGACACCCTCGCCGGCATAGCGGCTCGTCACGTAGAACAGGTCCTCGACATCGCCAAACACGCAGTTCTTCACATAGATGCCGTCCACAAATCCGCCGCGGTCAGGATTGGTCTTCACATAGATGCCGCGCTTGCAATATCCGGCATAATCGCAGTTCTCAATCACCACATTCCTCACGCCGCCCGACATCTCGCTTCCTATCACCACGGCATGCAGTCCCTTGAAGTGACAGTTGCGGATCACAATGTTCTGACATGCCAGCCCCATGTTGCGACCGTCATTGTCGCGCCCGCTCTTTATGGCTATATTGTCATCACCATTGTCAAAATGTATATCCTCAATCAGAATGTCGCTCGACGATTCAGGGTCTATGCCGTCATTGTTGACAAGTTTCGCATCATATCTGAGCGAGCGGCACACAACATCCTTGCACTGAAGCAGGTGCACACACCAGAACGGCGAGTTGACTATCTTCACCCCTTCGAGCGTCACACGAGTGCATCCGTAGAGTTGCAGCAGATGAGGACGCAGATAGTCACCCTCGCCAAACCTACGCTCCTCCACCGGAGTTTCCTTATGGTTCATCTCACGAGTGCGCATCTGCCCCTCCTTCTGCTTGGGGCGCCAGGTCGCAAAGGTCTCCATGGCATTTCCATCTATCACTCCCTGTCCCGTTATAGCCACATTCTCCAGATCTCGCCCATAGATCATCGGCGAGTAGTTGCTAAGATATGTTCCCTCCCAGCTCGTCTCAACGATGGGATAGAACTCAGGAGTAGGATCGAACTTCAGTGTAGCCCCCTCCTCGAGGTTGAGCCTCAGATTACTCACAAGATGAAGCGGCCCCTTGAGCAGATAAGTCCCTGCAGGGACATTCACAGTGCCACCCCCGGCCTTGGCTATCTTGACGAAAGCCTTCTTGAACGCCGGCAGACAGTCCTTCACACCGTCGCCCTTGGCTCCGAAATTAATCACGCTCAATTCCTTGCCGCTCACGTCAGCACCGTGGATATTGGCGAGGATGCTGTCTCTCAGCGCCTCATATCCCTTCATCTCGCCCGATGCCTGCAGGCACAACGCCAGCAACACACCTAAAAACAGGATTTCTCTCTTCATGGCATTAGAAAATTTGTTGTCATTCCGGTCAGATTCCGGGAGACATCCCCCGGCCTGCCATATTTCCTGTCACAAAGTTAGCCAATTAGATTTTTCTGACGGCACAAACCTCAAACTATTTTCACTACCTTTGCGTTTAAAAATCATTAACACCCTTCCACATGGACATCTTCTGGCTCATACTCGGACTCATCCTCATACTTGTCGGCGCCAACGCCCTCACTGACGGCGCCTCAGCCCTCGCCCGCCGATGGGGCATCAGCGACCTCGTAGTGGGCCTCACCGTCGTAGCCTTCGGCACCTCTGCCCCCGAACTCTCCATCAGCATCATCTCAGCCATCCGGGGCAGTTCTGCCATGGCTGTCGGCAACGTCGTGGGCAGCAACATCTTCAACATCCTCGTCATCATCGGAGTCGTGGCTGTCATACGCCCAATCAAGGTCAGCGCATCCATCATGTCCAACGAGATACCCCTTGTCATCCTATCATCCGTCGCCCTCCTCGCCATAGGGTGTGGACCCGAGCTCGGTCTCCACGGCACGCGGCAGATCGCCCGTCCTGACGGCATACTCCTGCTCCTCTTCTTCGCCATCTTCATGCGCTACACCTTCTCCCAGGCCCACAATGACACCCACACCGACGACCCCGCCGCAGGCGATGCAGCCTCACGGCCCCTCATGTCCATGCCCAAAGCACTCCTCTGGGTGGCCGCCGGACTCGCCGGACTCATCTATGGCGGAGACAGATTCGTGGCCGGAGCCTCAGGCCTGGCTAAAACCCTCGGCATGAGCGACGCCCTCATCGGACTCACCATCGTCGCCGCCGGGACATCCCTCCCCGAACTCGCCACCTCCGTCACAGCCGCCATCAAAGGAAAGACCGGCATAGCCATCGGCAACGTCATCGGCAGCAACATCTTCAACATCTTCCTCGTCCTCGGCACAACAGCCACTATCCTCCCCCTCCCCTTCGGAGGAGTCACTGAGACAGACCTTATCGTCATGACAGCAGCCGCCATCCTCTTCTGGCTATTCGGCTGGCGCTTCGGCCACCGCATCATCAACCGCTACGAAGGCGCTACCCTTCTCATCCTCTATATAGCCTACGTCACCACTCAAGTCCTCTCCCTATAACCAAAAAAACGCCAGACCATCAGCCGCCCGAGGGGGATGATGGTCTGTATGAGCGGTAAACGGGGCTCGAACCCGCGACCCTCAGCTTGGGAAGCTGATGCTCTACCAACTGAGCTACTACCGCATTCTTTCTGTAGCCTTTCAGGCCACAAAGGTAGAAAATCTTTTTCATCTCTCCAAAATTTACCCTCCCGTTTTTGCGGTTTTTTCACAAAGTGTGTAACTTTGCTCTATGCTGCGGAGATTGCTCATAGGCTTGCTGCTGTCGCTTCTACTCGGGGCGACGGGGTGTTCGCGCCATGCCCCGGCTCCTTTCTATCCTGACCCTGAACGCTATCTGGTCCGCGGTCTCGACATCTCGGCCCACAACGGAGAGATTGACTTCAACCGCGTCAAGGCCGGCGGCTATGAGTTTGTCTACATCAAGGCCACAGAGGGCGCCTCCTTCCGCGACCGCCGCTTCATAGCCAATGTCAGGGCCGCCCGCCAGGCCGGTCTGAAGGTGGGTGCCTACCATTTTTTCCGCTTTGATATGCCCGGCTATCTGCAGGGACTTAACCTCGCCTCAGCCGTCGAGGGACGGAACCTTGACCTCCCCGTGGTCATCGACATAGAAGAATGGACCAACCCCAACGCCCAAGCCACCCCTCTTGTGGTGAACCGTCTTCTTGAGATGATTGACCATCTGGAGAGCCGGGGGCTGAAGGTGATGATCTATACCAACAAGAATGGCTACTCCCGCTTCATCCGTGAGCTTCCGCGCACACTCCCCCTCTGGATATGCTCCCTCGGAGCCGAGCCTGACAACAACGACTGGACCCTCTGGCAGGCATCTCACTCAGGCATCGTCGACGGCGTCAGCCATCCGGTCGACATCAACGCCTTTCATGGCTCAGACGCCGAGTGGCAGCAATTCATAAAACCATGATATTTTGGAGCCCCTCCCCACAATATCCACCACGCTTTTTCCGTTATACTTTTTGATGAAAACCATGCTTAAATATTTAACTATCATAGCAGTTGTGCTTCTCTCTGCTGCAAGCGCCTCTGCCTTTGCGCCCGATGCATGGGCCTCCTCCTCTGTCCTAGCCGAGGGACGCTGGGTGAAAATCAGCGTCTCAGAGACCGGCATGCACATGATTTCCCTCTCAGACCTCCGCTCATGGGGATTCTCAACCCCCTCAAAAGTAAGAATCTACGGTTATGGCGGACGACGCATCTCGGACCAGTTCACCGCCGAGAACCACGTCGACGACCTCCCCATGGTCCAGAGCGAGCTCACCTCAAGGGGTATAGTCTTCTATGGAGTCGCCACTGACACCCGCATCGAAGCCACCCCCAACGGTCAGCACTACTACTCGCTCAACCCCTACTCGACCGTAGGCTACTACTTTCTCTCTGACCGTGAGGCTCCTGAGCCTGTCATCCCCACCGAAGGCTCTGCCCCGCGGGGTGAGGAGACCACCACCTTCATTGACGGCATATATCATGAAGTCGACGAGGTCTCACCCATCGAGAGCGGCCACCTGCTTGTGGGCGAGGACTTCCGCTTCACCCCCACGCGCCAGTTCAAATTCAATCTCACCGACCGTGTCGAGGGTACCGATGTCTGGATGCAATGCGACTTCTATGCCATCTCATCAGGCGCCACTCAGCTCTCATTCTCAGCCAACGGCGCCGAACTTGCCTCAGTCTCAGCCGACCGCGTGCGTCCGTCGGCTGATGGTGGAGACTCCTGCCGCATACGCAAGTTCTTCCCTCTGCAGGGCGAGACACTCAATCTCTCCATCACCGCCAAGGGCTCAGGCACCATGAAACTGGCATCGCTCGACAATCTGGCCGTGTGCTACACCCGTCGCCTGGCTCTCCCCTCAGGCGCCACACTCCAGTTCACACTCCCGGCCGGCTCACCGCGCCTCTCAGGAGCCACAGCCTCCACACGGGTCTGGGACGTCACCTCCCCTCTCTCCATCTATCGCATGCCTCTCACCCCCTCGGCCGACGGAATGGCATGGACAAACGACTACTACGGCACACGCACATATGTGGCCTGGAATGAGGACTCACGCTTCCTCACCCCCCGCATAGCCGACCACGCTGTCTCCCCTCAGGACCTCCATTCCCTCCCTCAGCCAGACATGGTCATCATCACCAATCCGGACCTCCGCTCTGAGGCAGAGCGCATAGCCGCCATCCACAGGGCAGACTCAATGGAGGTACATGTCCTCACACCTCAGCCAATCTACAACGAATTTGCCTCAGGAGCCCCTGACTACAATGCCTTCCGCCGACTGATGAAGATGTTCTACGACCGCTCCCAGGCCGACCCCTCGCTACGCGCCCCCCGCTTCGTCCTCTTCATGGGCGGTGTCAGCTACGACCATCGCCGTCTCACTTCCGAGTGGCGCTCATCCTCCGCCACCCTCCTACCCACATGGCAGACAGACATTGCTCAGAGCGACAGTTACTCATACTGCTCTGATGACCCCGTGGCTTTCCTCGAGGACAACGCCGGACTCATGACCGGACACGACCTGATGTGTCTGGCCGTGGGGCGCATCCCGGCGCGCTCACGCCAGGACGCCAAGACTTATGTGGACCGCCTTGTGGCCTACATGAATTCTCCAGCCGAGGGTGAGTGGCGCAACCGTGTGCTGCTCCTCGCCGACGATGGCGATGACGGCATCCACCTCAAGCAGACCGAGGAATATGAACGCGCCCTCCGCTCCGCCGACTCCGGCGACGCCCTCACATATCGCAAGGTCTATCTCGACTCTTACAACCTTGAGGGGGGTGTGGCTGTGGCAGGCAGGGAGAAACTCCACACTCTGCTCAACGACGGTGTCATCCTTTGGAACTACATTGGCCACGCCGCTCCCACCGAGATGTCGTCCGAGGGTATCTTCGAGCGCTCCGATATCCTCAACGCCTATCTCCGCAAACCCGCATTCTTCTATGGAGCAACATGCTCATTCGTTGAGTGGGACCGCGTCGAGGAGGCCGGTCTCCAGTTGCTCACACTCAAGGAGTCAGGCGGACTTGTGGGAGGCATCGCCGCCGTGCGCCCAGTTCAGATAGCCCGCAACGGCCCTTTTACAGCCAAACTTGGCTCAGAGATGTTCGTACGCGATGACTCAGGGCGCTTCCGCCCCATGGGCGAGGTGCTTCGCGTCACCAAGAACCGCACCCTCAGCGAGACCAACAAGATGCGCTTCGTCATGCTGGGCGACCCCGCCATGCGCCTTGCTATTCCAGACAACATCGTCACCCTCGACTCCATCAACGGAACCCCCGTCAGCCCAATATACTCAGATGAGGCAGATCCCATCGTGGTTCCAGCGTTCTCCCGTGTGCGCTTCTCAGGCTCCATCACCCGTGCCGACGGCTCGCCCATCCCCGACTTCCAGGGGAGCGTCACCCTCAACCTCTATGACGCCGAGCTCTCCTTCACTACCATCCGCGGCGACTATGACAACCCCTTTGTCATCGACGAGCAGGGTGAGCGCCTCTTCACCGGACGTGCATCCGTCTCCGACGGCCGCTGGTCTATTGAGGCCGTCCTTCCCTCAGAGATTGCAGACAACTACCGCCCCGCCACTCTCAGCCTCTACGCCCGATCAGACGACGCCTCCACGGAGGCCACAGGTGTCTCTCGCGACTTCTATGTCTATGGAGTCTCCGACGAGGTGTCTGACCAGACCCCGCCTCAGATTGAGTATGTCTATCTCAATCACGACACATTCCGTTCAGGCGACACCGTCAACGACACCCCCATGCTCCTTGCCCGCGTCTCTGACAACCTCGGTCTCAACATGGCAGCCAACGGAATCGGACACCAGATGAACTTCCGAGTCGACAATACCCTCAACCTCACCGACCTCTCATCGACATTCATCCCCGATGCCGACGGATTGCCAGCAGGCACCATCGCCTATCAGCTCCCCGTAATCTCGACGGGCGCACATCGCGGTGTGCTCAAGGTGTGGGACATCGCCGGAAACTCGACCTCCTCAGAGTTCGACTTCTTCGTGGACCCCAACCTTGCCCCCAAGATTTTCGATGTCTATACAGATGCAAATCCGGCCTATGCAGGCGCCAACTTCTACATCAACCACAACCGACCCGACGCCATGCTCACAGTCACTGTTGATGTCTACGACATCTCCGGACGCCGTGTCTGGTCATCCTCATCGCGCGGCCGTGCCGACATGTTCCTCACCTCGCCGCTCTATTGGAACCTCACCGACTCAAACGGAGGCCGTGTAGCCCGAGGCATTTATCTCTATCGAGCCACCGTCACCACCGAGGCATCATCCACAACACCGGCTACATCCTCATCAGAGATCCGCCGCATAGCCGTCTCACCCATGTAACCGACACACGAAATTCAGAGTCTCCCATCAACCCCTTGCTAGTCCAACCCTTGCAAGGGGTTATCTTATAATACAGCCCCGAGAATGGACGTCACAAAGTTAAGAATGAGATGAGATAAGAATGGTGTGATAGTGCCGATAATGGAGCCAGTTTTAGGCCAAAGTTGTACGGCTGTGCAACTTTTTACCCTAATACATGTTGTATAATTAAACAACTTTTGCTAATTTTACGCCATGATAAGAGAAATCATAGCCTATAAAGATTACTACAGCGACTTCATGGCAAAACTAAGCGAGAAGGAGCAGTTGAAAATACGCAGGGCTTTATTGCTGTTTTCTGATACGGAAAGGATTCCATCGCATTTCATAAAGTATATTGAAGATGACATATATGAATTTCGCGTAAACTACGGCAATAATGAATTTCGTATCTTCTTCATTTACGATGGCGAAAAATTGGTGATTTTGTTCAATGCTTTCAGGAAGAAAACGCAAAAGACTCCAAGAAGCGAGATTGTTAAAGCCAAACGATTAAAACAAGAATATTATGAGGACAAAAATTCAGACATATAATGTGAGTGAAGAACTCAACCGCACTTTTGGTGCGCCAGGCACTGAAAGCCGCAGACAAGCCGAGAACCAGGCTTGGGAAGAATATAATGCTCAGATTCTTCTTGACGCCCGTAAAGAATCAGGCATGACGCAGTCTGAACTCGCCGATAAAATCGGTGCAGACAAAAGTTATGTTTCCCGCGTTGAAAGAGGTCTCACTATCCCTTCGATTTCTACATTCTATCGAATGGTCGCCGCTATGGGGCTTACTGTAGAATTAAGATAGAATATACCTCAGGTATCCCATAAAATTCAAACCGCCTATGGCTCATGTGGCCATAGGCGGTTTGGTTTGTTATGAGGGGGATCTTATCAGTGCTTGACTACTTTGTAGGCAGAGCCGTTGACGCGGAGGATGTAGAGACCGGGGGCGAGGGTCTCTACAGTCTGGCGGTCAGCGTTGCGCTTCACGAGCATACCGTTGAGGGTGTAGATATCGGCCTTCTCGATGGTGACGCCGAGAATCGACTCGATACCTACGGTCTGACCGATGATGCTGCACTCCGCCTGGAGGTTTGATCCGTCAGTCGTCTTAGCGATGATGGTGCAGTTGCCGGTCGTCTTCACGGTTACCTTGCCGGTCTGATCAACGGTGGCGATATTAGTGTCTGTCGACTCCCATGCCACGGTCTTGTTTGTCGTATTTTCAGGAAGCACTGTGGCCACTAGTGTCACAACATCGTTGGGATATCCTGTGAAAGAGGTCTTGTCGAGGGTAATTGATGTTGCGAGGACTACAGGCTCAACCACAGTCACTGCACAAGCAGCAGTCTTGCCGTTGGTGGTAGTTGCTGTAATTGTTGCATTTCCGGCAGCAATGCCCTTGACGACACCTGCTGCGCTGACAGTGGCGACAGCGGCATTTGAGGTGGTCCAGGTGACAGTCTTGTCCGTTGCATTGTTTGGTGAGACGGTTGCAGTCAGGGTGAACTCCTCACCCACAGTTAGTTCCTTGGAGTTTACATCGAGGGTTACCCCGGTTGCTTCGACGGTTGGCTCAACAACTGTCACAGTGCATGTGGCGCTATATTCAGGTCCCCAGCCCTTGGTGGTTACTTTGATTGTCGTCACGCCCAGGCCGACAGCCTTGACAACACCGTTTTGGTCCACGGTTGCAACACTCTCCATTGATGATCTCCATGATACACTCTTGTCTGATGCATCCTCAGGGGTAACAGTGGCGGTTAGGGTGAATTCCTCGCCAAGGGTCAGTTCCTTCTCTGTCACATCAAGAGTGACTCCGTTGACATATACATGCTCCTCAGAGACGGTGACCGTGCAAGTGGCTGTAAGACCATTGACGGTTGTAGCTGTGAAGACGGCCGTGCCGGGAGAAAGAGCCCTTACCACTAAGGTGTAGTCCTGCTCAACAACACGCTGAACTTTTGCAACCTCCTCATTTGAGGATGTCCATGTCACGGCTTTGTTGGTTGCATCAGCGGGAAGCACTGTCACACCAATCATAGTAACATTACCAGCGGGAAGAGTTACTTCTGTATCACTGAGGGTAATACCCGTGGGAAGGACCTCAGAGGCCTTGACAGTCACGGCGCAGGTTGCTGTCTTGCCGTTGGTTGTTGTGGCCGTGATGGTCGCGGTTCCGACGGCGATGGCCTTGACGACACCGTCGGCACTGACAGTGGCGACAGCGTCATTTGAAGAGGTCCATGTCACAGTCTTATCCGCAGCATCATCCGGGGCGACGGTAGCGGTCAGAGTGAACTCCTCACCCTCAGTGAGTTCCTTAGATGTCACATCAAGAGTGACACCGGTAGGCTCGGCAACATTTCCGATGATCAACGGGAAGGGGCCACCAATTTGAGTCCCGTTGGGATCATAGCAAAGCATGTCGTACAGACCGTCGGGGAGGTTGAGGGTGAGTGAGAAAGTACCACTGGCATATCCTTTCGGAGCCATTGAAAGAATAAGACCAGTTCCTCCCAATGGAGTTATTGAGCCTCTCTGGCAGACATATACATTAACGGAGTTGTTGAATGCGACTGTCTCACTGTTATTTTTAACATATATATAGTAGCTCGCACTTACTCCGGATGTAACTGCCTCTCTGGCAAAGAGTTGTGTCACAGATATGTCATATAATTCCTTTGGCGTTCCCTTTGTGAATGTCACGCTGTTATCACTGCCGACCACCATGTTCAGATAAGCATTTTCCGTGGACAAGAATGGTACATCCTGATAACTACCATCCGGTGCAATATATGCAATCGTCATTTTATATGTACCTGCCGATATGCCTGATGGAATACCGATACTGAAGCTACCGTTTATATAATACCTAAGGCCGTAATTCGCGTCGAAGAAGGCACTTGGGAAAGTAAGGTTTGTGGCACTCCCATACGTCACATTGTTGGTGGATGATGTGATTTTCGCAACCACAGGCAAAGTGATATCTCTAAATCCACAATAGCCAAGAGTCCCTGAATTGGAGAATGAAATATTAGTGCTGGAACCAAGGGTTGTATTTGTTGCCTGCAGACCACCGCTTGTCGTCAGTGGATAAGTGGATGCCAGATTGCTTCCGGATGGCTGCTTTATATTACATATGGCATGCTGGTCACGATTATAACCACCTGCATAACCGCCAATACCCTGACCCCCAGGCTCCAGGTTTGAGAGAATGAAGTAACCGTCATATGCTCCTCCCCATCCCCAGTTGAAATGGAAGAAACCGTCAGAAGTTCTGTAACCATCACAGACAAACTCATGTCCACCATCATTAGCCTGACCACCAAATATAATGGGACGGCTCACGGCAAGCTCATTGTAAATTAATTCATCCCATTCTGCTGCAGTATAAAAATCTCTTTCCAAATATTTCACGTCGTTATCGAAACCGAAATATTCGGTAAGTGCATAAGGCACTGAAGCCCCATATGCTCCACTTGCGTTTGGTGAATACTGCATGTCGACACTGACGCCGCAGGCATACATCAGATTGGCCACAGCGGCCTTCTGTTCTGTTGTCCCGGCGCCGTTGTTATAGTTGTCAATCATGTTTGCCCAGTCGAAGGTGGCATTGGCGAAGTCAAACGACATGGTCTGGCCATTGTAAGTGTAGGTATGGGAGCCTTTGCCGTGGACTGGATATTTATGATAGTTGATCACTTGGGCCATGGCGGTAGCGACACAACCAGTCACACTCCTGCTGCCGTTATACACGGGACAGTCGTTGTTGAATGGTGCAGACTGGTTCCATACGGTGGTCACCAGAGGGGTGACATTAATGCGCGAGGCGGTCGTGGGACTCTGTGAGGATGAGGACTCGTTGAGAGTGAGTGCGTCAGATGCAGCGACATCCTGAGCAGTGTTCTCATGCTCAAGATACCAGGCTGCCTCCTTTGAGTATTCGCCCAGCCACCACTTGAAGGCGGGGGGAGCGGCGTCAAAGTCGAATGTGCCATTGTCTGAGTAGCCGAGGACAGCGGGGAAGCGGTCGTCGGCCGATGTGATGATGAATCCGTTGTCGGTTCCGCGGCTGAAGACATACACTGTCTGGACGCCTGTGGAGGCTGTCTCGGTGTGAGCTAGTTTGAACTGAGATGAGACTCCGGGGGCTTTCATCATAGACGAAGACTCGGAGCGGGCTCTCTGCAAGGCCTCATCAGGTGTGAGGTGTCCTGCGTTCATCTGCGCGACGCCGGCCACTATAGCCGCGCTCGCGAGGATGAGTCTGATAGGTTGTTTAAGCATCAGGTGATATGGATTAGATGAAAATATGTATTTCTGTGTGTCGGATAATGTGTGAAGTGTGTGTTTGGAGAAGGCAAAATTAAGGATAATTCTCATCTTTGCAAAAATATTAACACCAAAACGACAAATAATTAGTAATTTTGTGGTTTAAATATCCCCACAGAATCCCCATATGAATCCATGGCATCTACAGACAATCATATATCACCACGCCGGCGACGCCGGCGTTTCAGCCCCCTGAAGACCCTCCGTTTCTTTCTGCCGGTTCTTTTCTTCATAGCCCTGTGTGTGGTGATGTGTGTGCCCACACATCGCTCGGAGTCAGACGGCACGGAGATCACCACTGAGGAGGCTCCGGTGGTCCAGATACTGAAGGGCACCACCGTGCATGACCTTGAGCGCATCGACACAGTCACCTTCCACAAGCGTCACCTCGAACGCATGCCCGAGCCTACGCAACGGATGCATGTCAACTATTTCGGCAATATGCGTTCATATTTCAACGACTCAAACTATGTCCACTGGGCCGAGGCTGAGAAATATGGAATCGAGCCGCTCACGGACACCCGTTCACACTGGCAACTGCGTCGCCCTTTGGTGCATATCACATCGTGCGAGGACTATTTCGTAGATACCCTCGTCTTCTCCAGGCCCTATCTTGTGCCTGAGGCGGCTGCACGGCTGCGGGAGATAGGGCGCCGTTTCCGCGACTCCATCTCAGCGCGCGGCGGCGGGGATTACCGTATAAAGGTGACAAGCCTGCTGCGCACACCGCGCACAGTCAAACGGCTGCGGCGCCACAACCGAAATGCCATCGATTCATCGGTCCATCAGCTGGCCACTACATTCGACATCTCGTATGCCGCCTTCATAGCCGGCTCACCCACACCGGCCAGAAGCACCGACGACCTGAAAGGAGTGCTCGCCGAAGTGCTGAAAGCCATGCGCGAGGAAGGGAAACTATGGGTCAAATATGAGCGCGGACAGCCATGCTTCCACATCACCGCGCGCAAACCTGAACAACAATGAGGAGGCTTCTGAAGATTTTTGGCCTGGTGATTCTCGCTATTGTCCTGCTGGCAGTCGCGGCCATCACTGTGGCCGTCAACTATCTCAAACCAGAGCGGCTCACGCCATTGGTGGAGCGGATGGCCGGGGAGTATCTTGATGCCGAGATAGCCCTGGAGCGCGTAGAGATAAGTTTCTACTCCACGTTTCCAAGGTTTGTCCTCGATGTGAGGGGACTTGAGGTGAGGACCAAGGCATTTGAGAATCTGCCTGCCGCCGTGAGGGGTTCTCTACCCCAGTGTGCCGACTCCCTGCTATCGCTCGAGGGGCTGAACGGCTCCGTCAATATCCCGCGGCTCCTCAGTGGCACCATCGAACTCTATGACATCTCCCTGTCGAACCCCCGTATAAATCTCGTGCAGGCAACTCCTGAGGTGAGCGGTCTAGACATCTTCCCGACATCAGACGAAAAGAAGGATAATGGCCCACTCTCCATCCCTGATTTCTCATTCAGCCACTTCAGGGTGGACTCAATGATGGCCGTGCGCTACATCTCCCTGCCTGACAGCATCGATGTCACCGTGGGATTCAGGACACTCTCGCTCGCGGGGACAGAGGCCCCGCTCTATGCCGTGGAGATCAGCGGGCGGACATCGGCCTCCCTCCCCTCACTCAGACTCCCTGAAACACCCTTCGGTCTCGATGGGCGTGTGGGGTGGTCGTCTGACCGGCCTCTGGACATCACGCTCGATGGGATGAGGCTCTGCGCTGGGGATGTGACGGTCGATGTGTCTACTGAGATATCGCTCGAGACACCCATGACCATACGCTCGCTCGATATCAACCTGCCCCTCACCCCTGTCAAGGCCATCACAGACCTGTTTCCCAAAGATATGACAGGAGGAATTGAGGCAGTCGACGCGGCGTTTGACATCAGTCTGAGAGGGGCATTGACAGCTCCATACAGGCTTGAGGGTGACTCCCTGCCATCGCTTAACCTTGTGGTGGAAATTCCGGAGAAAAGGGGCAGCTATCTGCGCTATGACGGAATGAGAATAGATAGGTTTGCTCTCCTCGCCACAGCCGAGATTGATGGCGGTGACCTCGACCGCTCAACCCTCGTGATTGAACGGATTATGGCTCAGGGGGAGGGGATGGGCTTTGCGCTCGAGGGGAGAGTGACAAACCCTCTGACTGACCCTACAGTCTCAGGAATATTCAAGGGGAGACTCAATTTCTCACGCCTCCCGAAACGCTTGCTAAGCGCCATCCCCGGCACCGTCAAGGGACAGCTGAGGGCGGACTGCAGTTTTGACCTGCACCGCTCGTGGCTCACGGCTGACCGTTTCCATCTCATCAGGCTGCAGGGGGAGGCTAATGTCACAGATCTCGACGTCGAAATCCCTGAATACTCCTTTGGAGCATATTCACGCCGGATGCAGTTCAGACTTGGGACATCCTCGTCCTTCACACGCGGCGAGCAGACTGTAGACTCGCTGCTCACAGCCTCCATTAAGGCCGACACGCTGTCGTGTGACCTTCCCGGCATGGAGATAAGGGCCTCAGAGATGGCCCTCGGGCTCGGATGCAGGAACACGGACTCGAGTTCTGACACGACCCAAGTCAATCCCATAGGGGGACGCCTGACACTGGGGCGCCTATCACTCAACAGCGAGACGGACTCGCTGAGACTCTATCTCCGCAAGGGCTCCGCCGGTATCTCCCTGAGACGCTTCCGTGGGGATGGCAGGAGACCTCAGCTCTCACTCTCAATCGCTGCAGACCGAGCCTTCTATGCCGATGCACTCAACCGCGCACTGCTCTCAGAGGCATTTGCCGGAGTGACGGTATATCCCTCCACCTCGGCGGCCAATATGAGGCGTCTGGCGCGGCTCGACTCTCTGAGGCGCGAGAATCCCGGACTGTCGCGCGACTCGCTCCTGGCTCTTGACTCCAGGCTCCGCGCAGAGCGCAGAAAATCGCTGAAGCGCACCGATACCGACACCTTGCCGGCGCAGGCCGGTCTGGAGGTAGACGGCTCACTGCGCAGACTGCTGAGACAATGGGAGACACGCGGACGTATGCACGCGGCGCGTGTGGTGGCCTTCACGCCTCTATTTCCTCTGCGAAGCCGCGTCACAGACCTCTCCATGAGGTTCAACTCCGACTCGGTCACCATCGAGGACACACGCATCCGTGTGGGAAGAAGCGACTTTGTGCTTGACGGCACCATCTCAAACATAACCCGGGCATTGACCTCTCGCAACGGCTCGCAGCCGCTGCATCTCAACTTCGAGATGCGCAGCGATACAATCGATGTCAACCAGATAGCGGCCGCAGTCTTTGCCGGAGCCGCCCATGGGGAGCGAAACGCGGGGAGCGCAGCGGGCATGACAAATGTGGGGGATGAGATGACCGATGAGTCCGTAGGGCCGAGCGGAGATGCCGTCTCAGACACTGCTATGGCGGTTCTGATAATTCCTGCCAATGTCGAGGCCACGCTCAGCGTCAGCGCATCGAACATCATTTACTCTGACCTTATATTCCGCAACTTCAAGGGGGTGCTGAATGCCTATGAAGGGGCGCTGAACCTCAGCGAGCTCACCGCTCACACGGATGTAGGATCTGTGAACCTCAACGCCCTCTACTCGGCCTCGAGCATCCACGACGCCACATTTGCATTCGGGCTGCGCATCAAGGACTTCCACATCAAGGAGTTCCTCGACCTCGTGCCATCTATCGACTCGCTTATGCCCCTTCTCAAGGGGATACGCGGCGTCATCAATGCCGACCTTGCTGCCACTACTGCTGTTGACTCGGCCATGAACATAGATATCCCCACGCTGAAGGCCGCGGTCAAAATCTCAGGCGACTCCCTGGTGGTGATTGACGATGAGACGTTCCGCACCATTGGCAAGTGGCTCCTCTTCAAGCAGAAGAACCGCAATATGATAGACTCTATGACCGTGGAGATGATTGTGGACAACTCGCAGCTCCAGATGTTTCCATTTGTATTCAATCTCGACCGATATAAGCTCGGGGTGTCGGGGAGCAACGACATGGCCATGAACTTCGACTATCACATTGCGGTGCTGAAGTCGCCGCTGCCATTTAAGTTTGGCGTGAACATCTCAGGCAAGCCTGACGATATGAAGATAAGACTCGGACGCGCAAAGTTCAATGAGAAGAATATGGCCCGCACTGTCTCCATTGCTGACACCGCCCGTGTCAACCTTGTCAATGAGATACGCAACGTGTTCAGGCGCGGTGTAAGGCGCGGGAGGATGAAGCGACTCGACTTCACAGGGGTGAGCCGGGAGCTGGTGCAGACCTCGGCCGCTGCCGGAGACACCATCTCTCATGCTGACTCTCTCTATTTCATCCGTGAGGGTGTGCTGCCACCACAGCCTACACCTGACTCAACAGCCACTCAGACCAATAAACCCAAGAATAGATTTTTCAGAAGATGACATCACCGATACTACCATACTCCACAGAGATTCTCCGCTATCTTGAGCGCAACGGCTTCAGAAATTGCCGTCCTCGGGCGGCGCTCATAGACATGGACGGCACTCTGTATGACTCGATGGTCAACCACACAGCTGCCTGGTACAGGCTGATATCCGAGGTGGGTATCCCCTGTACCCGCGATGAGTTCTATCTCTATGAGGGACGCACGGGAGCCGACACCATCAATGAGCTCTTCAAGCGTGGACTGGGACGCGAGGCCACAGAAGAGGAAAAGGCTGAGCTCTATCACCGCAAGACACTGTATTTCCGCGAACTGCCACCTGTGAGCCGCATGCCTGGAGCCCTGGAGATGGTGACGACACTGCGTGACATGGGTCTGAGTCGTGTCATCGTGACCGGGTCAGGACAGCGGAGCCTCATAGACCGTGTCACAGCGGATTTCCCGGGGCTATTCTCAGAGGATATGATCATCACCTCGCGCGACGTCACCCACGGGAAACCCAATCCTGAGCCTTACCTAAAGGGGATGGAGCTTGCAGGCGTGAAGCCCTGGGAGGCCATAGTGGTCGAAAACGCCCCCCTAGGGGTTGAGGCGGGAGCACGATCGGGAGCCTTCACTGTCGGTGTGACCACAGGACCCATCCCGGCCGATGAGATGTGGCATGCAGGGGCTGATGTCGTCTTTCCCTCGATGCCTGAGTTCGCTTCAGCTCTCCCGATGCTCATCACATCAATGCTCCAAATTTCGCTCTGATGCAGAGAATACTGTTTGACAACGACACACGCCGTGCAATTGTCAGCCTGGTCGATGAGATGAGGCCACAGTCGGTCCACGTGGTGACCGACGAGAAGGTGGAGACACTCATTCTCCCGGGGCTGAGCCTGCCGGAGCAGTGGAGGGTAATCTCACTGCCTGAGGGAGAGGAGAGCAAGAGCCTCGCAGGGGCATCGGCGGTGTGGGAATCACTCATCAAGGGGGGCGCCACTCGCCACTCGCTGGTCATCAACATCGGTGGCGGTGTGATAACGGATCTTGGAGGCTTTGCGGCTGCCACTTACAAGCGCGGCATCCGCTTCATCAATCTTCCCACGACGCTCCTTGCCGCTGTCGATGCAGCGGTGGGAGGAAAGACCGGGGTGAATTTCGGTGGGCTGAAGAACGAGATAGGAGTGTTCAGAGAGGCTGACGCAGTGGTAGTCTCGGCTACACCCCTCGCCATGCTTGACCGCCGGGAGTTCCTGTCGGGCTATGCCGAGATGCTCAAGCATGCCTTTCTGATGGGGTCCGAGGCTTTGAACGAGTTTATGGGGAGCTACCCGACTGATATAGAACCTGATGTAATGCTGGGAATGCTCGAGCGCAACGTCAGATTCAAGCAGAGGGTGGTGACAGAGGACCCGACCGAGAAGGGACTCAGACGCACACTCAACTTCGGACATACAGCAGGGCATGCCTTTGAGTCGTTTGCCATAGAGCGCGGCAATCCTGTCACTCACGGCCATGCTGTGGCTCGTGGTATGGTCGTGGAACTCATCCTCTCACATCTGCTGAAGGGGCTTCCAACCTCATGGCTCAACCGCTATGTGGGCTACCTGCGGGACGTGGGCTACAGGTTTGGGACCATCACATGTGATGACTACCCGCGTCTGCTCGAATTCATGAGCCACGACAAGAAGAATATCGCCCCCGGAGCTGTAAATTTCACGCTTCTGAGAGCTCCCGGACGCCCAGAGATAGACTGCACCGTCAATGAGGAGGATATCAGGACGGCCCTCGACATCTCGCGCGATATGCTGGAATAGAATTATAATTCGTTATTATATTAACGTTTTTTAACGGTGATATAATTTTAATATTGCCAATTTGATTGTAATTTTGCAAAACTACGCATATTACATGTTGTAGAGCATTGCTGAACGACAAGCACAGTATGATCAAAAGTACAATTGAACAGGTAATAACAGAAGATTTGGCCGAGCTATGGCAAGTGCTTAGTGGAGAAGAGAAGCGTCTGGTCATGGATAATTTCTCCATTCATCATTACAAGAAGAACCAAATCGTATATGCCGAGAAGGACGAGCCGGAATTCCTCTGGTGTCTCATCGACGGCAAAGTGAAGAAATATAAGGACGGCATAGGTGGCAGGGTCCAGATTATCCGCCTCATCAAGCCGGTGCAATATTTCGGGTATCGCGCCTATTTTGCAGGAGAGCCTTATGTGTCGAGCGCGGCCACGCTTGAGCCATCTACCCTTGGCACTCTCCCGATGACACTTGTGGAGGACCTCATCAAGAAGAACAACAATCTGGCCATGTTCTTTATCCATGAGCTCTCGAGAAACCTCGGATCATCAGACACAAAGATTGTCAATCTGACGCAGAAACATATCCGCGGCCGCCTTGCAGAGGCTCTCATGGTGCTACTGGACAACTATGGATATGAGGAGGATGACAATATGACTCTGAAAATCTACATGGGGCGCGAGGACCTTGCCAACCTCAGCAACATGACCACCTCTAACGCCATCCGCACACTCTCCAACTTTGTCAGCGAGCATCTGATAGTGGTCGATGGCAGGAAGATAAAGATTCTCAACGAACCGATGTTGAGAAAGATTTCAAAGTTCGGGTAAACACCTGAAAACACACGCTCTCCCTCATCGCTGATGCCGAAATTCAGTTCAAAAATAGGTGTTGTCGCAGCCACGGTCGGGTCGGCCGTAGGGCTGGGCAATGTGTGGCGTTTCCCGGCCGAGGCACAGGCCAACGGGGGCGCCGTCTTTCTTCTGATCTACATATGCTGCATACTCCTTCTGGGTATCCCGGTGATGACCGCGGAGTTCGCACTGGGCCGGGGCGGAGACTCAAATGTCATTGACGTCTACCGCAAGGTGACACCCGGGCGCAATGGCTGGTGGCTCACGGGAGCCCTCGCAGTCCTGGCCTCCTACCTTATATTGTCGTTCTATATGGTGGTGTCAGGGTGGACGCTTGAGTATCTGGTCCAGTCCATCACCGGTGGTCTCTATGACCGCGCCGGTGAAGGGGAGACAGCCTTCAAGGACGCGATGGGGAGCTATATCACAGGGACATGGCGGCCGATAGCCATGACCGTCGCCATGATAGCCGGAAACCTCGTGGTGCTGTTGCGAGGAGTTGAGAAGGGGATAGAGCGTATCTCCAACATCTTGATGCCGGTGCTGTTCGTGCTTCTGCTGGTGTTCTGCGGCGTGTCGTTGAGTCTGCCGGGAGCCGTAGAGGGCCTGAAGTTCTTCCTCAGCCCCGACTTCAGCAATGTAGGTCCCTCGACCATCATCAATGCACTCGGCCAGGCCTTCTTCTCGCTCAGTCTAGCCATGGGTATCCTTGTCACATATGCAAGTTACTATCCATCGACCACCAGGCTCACCAAGACTGCAGTGACCGTGTCGCTGCTCGACCTCATGGTGGCCGTGCTGATGGGTGTCATAATATTTCCCGCCGTGATGACTTTCGGTCTTCAGGACAGCAATCTGGCGGGGTCGGCTCTGGTGTTTGTCACCCTTCCTGAGATATTCGCGCAGATGGGCGGGACGCAGTGGTGGTCGGCGCTTTTCTTCCTGCTGCTCACTGTTGCAGCATTCACATCGACCATATCACTGGCGGAGGTATCGGTGTCGTTTGTGAAGACACGCTATCGGGTGTCTCGCCGTGCCGCCTGTCTGTGGGTGTGCCTCCCGTTGCTGATTCTAAGCCCCATATGTTCACTGTCCGTGGGCGTTTGGAGCGGATTCACCATCTGCGGACTTACCATCTTTGACTTTCTTGACACAGTGGCCACAAACATCATGCTCCCCCTCGGAGGCATCTTCCTCTGCATATATATGGGCTGGGTGGCGCCTGAGCGTTTCTTCAGCAACCAGCTCACCAATGGAGGCGCGCTCCACTCATGGGCCTATAGTGTCATCAGATTCATCGTCAAATGGGTGGCCTCTCCCCTGATTCTCCTCATCCTTATCTGGCAATTCAAATGAAATTCTCCGATATCCCTTGTCATGAAAACGTGAAGGAGAGGCTGCGGGCCATGGTTGATGACAACCGTCTGCCTCACGCCCTCCTCATCCATGGTCCCTCAGGCACAGGGAAATTCATGATGGCCCGTGCATTGGTGCAGTATATCCACTGCACTGACCGCACTCCTGAAGGCGAGCCATGTGGCCGCTGCAAGTCATGCCTGCAGCACGAATCGTTCAGCCATATCGACACCCTCTATGTCTTCCCCGTGGTGAAAACAGACAAGTTCAAGACCCCTGTGTCGGCCGACTTCATGGAGGAATTCAAGAAGTTCACCTCCACATCGCCCTACAT
Organism: Muribaculaceae bacterium; assembly: GCA_023667285.1. Taxonomy (GTDB): domain Bacteria; phylum Bacteroidota; class Bacteroidia; order Bacteroidales; family Muribaculaceae; genus Duncaniella. The sequence continues at coordinate 1,387,555 of JAMPAK010000001.1, read as the reverse complement.
GGACTTTGAGCGCTGGGCCACAGCGATAGGCCGTGCCGTCGACAAGAAAAATGCCCAGCCCGTCATCTATGTCTATGAGAGCGAGGCACTGGAGCGCAGTCTCGCCATGACTGCCGGACGCTCGGATGTCAAGGCTACCATAATATGGCTCCCTGAGAAGATGAACGAGCAGACAGCCAACAAACTTCTGAAACTCATCGAGGAGCCCCAGCCCGGGACATTCTTTGTGCTTGTGAGCGACGAGGCCTCAGCCATCTTGCCCACAATCCGCTCTCGATGCCAACCCGTGGAGATGACCCGTCTCCCCGACTCGGCTATAGCCTCCATGCTCGAGAGCAGTCTCTCCATGGAGCCTCAGGATGCCATGGCCAACGCTCACATAGCCGCCGGAAACATGAACGACGCCCTGCGCAGTGTCGATGCCACCTCTGTCTCAAGGATGTATTTCGACCTCTTCGTGAGGCTGATGCGCCTGGCTTATAAACGTGACGTGGCTGAGCTGCGCCGTTGGAGCGACGATGTGGCCGACCTGGGGCGAGACGGCGAGGTGAGATTCTATGCCTACTGCACACGTCTCATCCGCGAGAACTTCATATATAACTTCAAACTGCCTGAAATTTCCTACCTCACACGCGATGAGGCACAATTCAGCCGCAACTTCGCACGTTTCATACATGAGGGCAATGCCGAACGCATCGTAGCTGCCATGGATCGTGCCGCCGCAGACATAGCCGGCAACGCCAATGGCAAGATTGTCAACTTCGACTTTGCCATAAAGATGATCATCCTCATCAAGAACTGACCCAGACTAATCCCATGGAACCTTTCCTGAAACAGGTGGCAAGGATCTATCTTGAGCATGAGGCGGAGGCGATGATGGACTATTGCTTCGTCTTCCCCAACAAGCGCTCAGGCGTATTTTTCCGTCACTGGCTCATCCAGCTCGCCAAGGGGAAGCCTCTGTTCCTTCCGGCCATCGCCACAGTGAGCGACATCACCAGCGAACTCTCCACCCTTGTCGAGGCAACCAGGCTCGATCAGCTCTTCACGCTCTACAATGAATATCGTGGACTCAGCGGCGATATAGCCGACTTTGACCGGTTTCTCTTCTGGGGCGAGATGATACTGAGCGACTTCAATGACGTGGACCGCGACCTTGTCGACCCAGAGAAACTCTTTGTGAACCTCAAGCGCTATCGGGAGGTGAGCTCCAACTATCTCACTCCTGAGCAGAAGGAAGTCCTGGCGCGCTACTGGGGCGCGGAGTTTGAGGAGGTGTCTCCTGACCAGTTCTGGAACCATCTGCACTACGACAATCCCACCGACCTTGAGAAGCGTTTCCTGAAACTGTGGGAAGTGCTGGCTCCCCTATACCACCGCTTCACCGCGGCCTTGCGCAGCCGCGGGACAGGGACACAGGGCATGATGTCACGCGAGGCCGTCGAGAGACTGCGCACACTCCCCTCCTCCTCTCTCCCCTATCGCAGATACATCTTCATCGGCTTCAATGTACTGAGTCTCTGTGAACTCAGGATGATGGAGAATCTAAAGGCACGCGGTGTGGCAGACTTCTACTGGGACATGGCGTCGCCAGTGTTTACCGACCGTGGCAACCGCGCCGCCCGTTTTCTCAAACGAAACATGAAGTCGTTTCCCTCGCTCTATCCCCTCCCCGAGGAGAACCTCGGCTTCCCTGAAATCACTGTCAAGGGAATCCCCTCCGGTGTCGGCCAGGCCAAGGCAGCAGGAAGAATATTGAAGGGCTGGGTTGACAATGGAGCCATCCCCGACCCTAAGGACGCCATCTCCACCGCAGTGGTGCTCCCAGACGAGGGACTGCTCATCCCGATGATCCACGCTGTGCCTCCGACGCTGTCGCCGCTCAACGTCACAATGGGTCTGCCGTTGCGCTCCACATCGTTCTCCTCGTTCATCGGCGCTGTGGTCTCAATGCACACACGCGCCCATTTCAACGGCACGGAGTGGGAATTCTTCTTCGAGGATGTCAAGACCATCATATCACATCCGCTAGTGAGACGCATCTGTCGTGAAGGATGTGACCGCATCATGCACATGATCAATGACCGCCGCCTATACATGGTGTCGTCAACCATAGCGATAGATGCGGCCCCTGAGATAGATTATATCTTCACCCCTATCACAGACAACAACTCGCCTGAGGCTGTCAACAAATATTTCCACACTCTCCTCACATCGCTCCTCGATGCCATCGCACCCATGGACGATGTAGAGATAAGCTCCGAGGGGGATGTTCCGGAGCCTCAGCGTGTTGTGACCGACATTGAGGCTTATTATATAGAGTGTTGTCTTGAGGCTCTCAATGACCTTAACAGCGCTGTCAGGCGTCACCAAATAGAGATGAGGGACACTACCTTCATCCAACTGCTGCGTAAGGCCATCGTGGGCGCGGCCGCCAATCTTGACGGTGAGCCGCTGACAGGACTACAGGTGATGGGTGTGCTTGAAACACGCGCACTTGACTTCGATAACATCATCTTCCTCTCAATGAACGAGAGCATATTCCCACGCAAGCACTTCACACGCTCGTTCATCCCCGACACACTGCGCAAGGCTTATGGCATGGCGACTGCCGACTATCAGGAGTCAATCTATGCCTACTATTTCTATCGCCTCATCTCGAGAGCATCACGGGTGGTGATGCTCTACGATGCCCGCAATTCCGGAGGGAAGAGTTCAGAGATGTCGCGCTACATAGCCCAGTTGCTCTATCTGTTTCCTCAGGCCAATGTGAGCCATACACTCGACTCGTTTGAAATGAGTCTTCCTGATGAGGTGAGCATATCTATCCCCAAGACCCCTGAGATGATGGAGCGCCTGGCGGAGTTTACGCGCCCCGGTGGGAGAACCCTGTCTGCCTCATCAATCAACGATTATATCAACTGTCCCCTCTCGTTCTATCTTAAGCGGATCTGCGGTCTTGACCTGGATGAGGAGGTGATAGACTACATGGACTCCGCCACCTATGGCTCAATCCTCCACGAGGTGGCTGAAAGAATCTACAAGGGGCTGCGCGGCGATGCCACTGAGGTCAAGGTGACACCTGAGATAATAGACCGCATCCTCAAGAACAGCGCGGCGCTCGACACACTCATCACTCAGGTTGTCAATGAGCGCTTCAACCGCCGCGAGGAGGGTGACACCACTCCCCTTATGGGTGAGGCGAGAGTGCTGGGGAAGGTGATGCGCCATTTCATCGGCCTGATGCTCAAAGAGGAGCGAAAATATGCACCTTTCGACTTCATAGACGGAGAGCATAAGGTGGAAGGCGTTTTTGAGGTGAGACCCGGTCTCAGCATCAACATCTGTCAGTATATCGACCGTATAGACCGCGTCTATCCAGAGGGCAACTATGGCGTGGCCTCGCAGGGCTGGCAAAGGATAGTCGACTATAAGACGGGAGGCGACTTGACGTCATTCTCTGACATCGACCAGCTCTTCGACAATACCCTCTCTGACCGCCGAAAAGCCATATTGCAACTTTTCTTCTATTGCAATGCCTATGCGCGAAAGACAAGATATGAGGGGCGTATCCAGCCAATGATATATCGCTTCGCGTCAATCTCTACCAAGGGCCTCAACTCCCTGAGCTACCAGCGGGCGCCTTTTGAAGACTACCGTACACTCAACGATGAGTTCATGCAAAGGTTTGCCGATGTCATCACTCAGATGTTTGACCCACAAGTCCCGTTCACGCAGGCTCCCAACGACCATAACTGCCGTTTCTGCTCTTTCAAGGAAATCTGCCGACGCAACCCAAGATGACCTCCGCCATGCTATATGTCCATGTCCCATTCTGCCACGCCAAGTGTGCATATTGCGACTTCTATTCCACGCCTCGCAGCGAATGGATGGAGAGCTGGGTCGAGGCTGTGTTGCAGGAGAGAGATGAGCGCTGTCCTGAGGAGTTTGCCCCATCCACGGTCTATCTCGGAGGGGGGACTCCATCATCGCTGCCCCTGCCACTGCTGGTCCGTCTCATCAGGGGGCTGCACCTCCCTGAGAGGCTCGAAGAGTTTACCATCGAGGCTAACCCTGAGGATGTGACACCAGAGTGGGTTGCCGGAATCATAGAACTTGGGGTCGACAGGGTGAGCATGGGGATCCAGTCGCTCGACGATGAGCAACTACGTTTTATAGGGAGGCGCCACACGGCTGCTGAGGCTGTGGAGGCTGTGAGAACTCTGCGTGAGGGTGGCATTGACAATCTCTCGCTCGATCTGATCTATGGCCTCCCGGGACAATCCGTTGAGTCGTGGCGACGCTCTCTCGACATGCTGCTTGACCTTCGCCCGGAGCATTTGTCGGCTTATCTGCTGAGCTACGAGCCTCAGACACGTCTGGGCGTGATGCTCAGCAAAGGAAAGGTTAAGGAGGCTGCAGAAGAGACAGTCGCTGAAATGTATGGCTATCTCTGTGAGGCCACACGCAGGGCCGGATATGAGCATTATGAAATCTCTAACTTTGCGCTCGCCGGATGTCGTGCCGTGCATAATTCAGGCTACTGGAATGAGACCCCCTACATCGGTCTCGGACCCGGCGCCCACTCGTTTTTCAATGGAGCCCGAGGATATAATCCCTCCAACCTCCACGAATACTTGAAGAAAGGGGGCCGTGGGGTCCATGTGGTCGAGGAGGAGGATGAGAACAACCGATTCAACGACCTGCTGATGACCTCACTGCGCACATCCACCGGGATTGACCCGGAGAGTGTCAGCCATCAGTTCGGCTCACATATAAGACTCGCATTCGAGTCAGACTATCCGAGACTCCTATCCGTGGGCGATCTTACACGGACACCGTCAGGCAGCCTCAGGATTCCGGAGGAGCGATGGCTCCTTTCAAATCAGATAATCCTTAAAATGATAATAGTATGAAAAAGATTTTATCCGTGATGACCGCTGCGATTTTAGCGGGGGCATCTGTAATCATGGCGGCTGAGCCTGTGCTTATAGGACGTAGAGGCTGTGCCGGTGGCGTGGAGAACTCAGTTGAAGCCTATCGCGAGGCTGTGAAACGCGGGTTCAAGATGATCGAGGGGCATGTGCGTACTACGGCAGACTCTGTGCTTGTCACCTCTCACGACGGCAAGACTGCCCGCCTGGGCGGCTCTCTGAAGGTGGAGGAGTCGAATTATGACGACCTCAAGGCCGAGAAATATACCCAGACACGCGAGGACTCCGTGACATACACCGGGGGAATCAGCACAGTTGCTGAATTTCTGGAGATATGTCGAGACGGAGGAGCCACAGCTGTGCTGCATCTCAAGAAGTTCCCGAAGGATGTGACCTTCTCAAGCCTCGACCGTCTGGCAGCGCTCATAGACGAGGTCTCAGCACCTGAAAATGTGTTGGTGCTTACCTCTGAACCGTCTTACGTGGAGTATCTCATGTCGAAATATCCCGCGTTACCAATCATGTTTCAGACCGAGAAGAAGTGGGCCGAGAGTTTTGAATGGTGTAAGGAGCGCGGTCTGAACATCGACCTCGAGAAAACCCTCCTGACCCCGGAGTGTGAGAAAATGTATCATGACGCAGGGCTCAAGATAGCTGTATGGACCGTCAACGACCCGGAGGAGGCCAAGACTCTCAAAGTAGACTATATCATTACCGATACGCTCCTGCCCTAACGTAGATGCTTTGGTAAACGAAACTGACTGTATTTGCAACATGGAAACATCTGAGGCACAACTGCAGTGCAACGAAATCAGGCAGGTGGCCATTGAGGAGCTGCTTGATGGACGCCTTTTCTATATCCCGGACTACCAGCGCGGCTACAGATGGGGGCGCAACCAGGTGACCGACCTGTGCAACGACCTGCTTGAGTTTGCCATTAAAAAGGACAAGCCTAAGGAGTCGTTCTACAGCCTGCAGCCACTAATCGTGACCAAATGTAAGAGACTGATTGACGGAGAGGATAGAGAGTGCTATGAGGTGATCGACGGTCAGCAGCGCCTCACAATCTCAGATTTTTCAATCGTTATTTCTTCACCCAGGCCGCGCTCAACAACAAACTGAAAGAGGTAAGGACATTCTTCTACAGGGACGTTGAGAGGGATGATGCCCTGACCCGCCTCAAGAGCTGGGAGAAATATGAGAAGGTGATGGAATCCTCTGACGGAATGATGAGGAATATCTATAAGGTGCTTGAGACCTTGCTCAAATATGAGGATTTCATCCTGGGAGAAATCAGGAAAGATCCTAACGGGAACCTTAGGGACTTTGACTTCAGAGACAGTGAGTACACATTGGCCCACAGAGTGGCGTTTGGTGCTCTGACCGAGTTCATTGAATCAGTTCCTGACGGAAAAGGTTTTGATGACAAGTGTGTGAAGGATAATTTCAAGCGCATGTTGAGAGTGTTGTCAAATATAATTGAGAACACCCTCATCGAGGGTGAGGAGGTCACTGCCGACGTGATCAGTTTAATGTCCAGACTGTCACGTCGTGATGGCTCAATCACCGCCAATTTCTATCGAAGCATCAGCACAGCCAACGAGAACAACCGTCAGGCTGTCGAGGAAATCGAGAAAGCCAGGGAGATGTTTGATGACAACGATGACTTCAACCCAGACTGGGAAAAGGCCTTCGTGGAGGCTGAGGTTCATCCTTTCTTCAAAGGTTCCGTCAGATTCTTCTTCTCACCAAAGAAAGGAAGTCCGGACGACTTCCGGAAGAGGGCTGAAGTCGTCGGAGCCATGTTTGACAAGGATGGCATATCCGAATCAATGAGAAAAGACCACATGCTCATACGCGCCATGCTGGGCCAGATAAGGAAATGGAACGGCGTGAGGGACCTGTATGTGACAGAGAAGGCTGAGGCTCAGAAGTATCTGAAGAATATGATTGTTAGCAGAGAGGAAATCAGAAAACTTTTCTGCGATTACTTCAACACCACCGGCGTGGAGATTGAGGATTATCTCAAAGACAAGGTCGAGAACGCCGCAATGGAACCCGGAGAAAGACCGGAGGTGAATAGACTTTTCCACAGGCTCACGACAGACGAAAACTCATCCAAACTTTTCGACTGGATGAGAGAAAGGGAACGCCCGCCAAAATGCTTCAGAATCCAGGAGACAAGATGTGTGCTCATCAATATCCCCAACGCATGGTATGACCGCGTAGTGCTCGACACACAGCGCCACACCCTTATCCCGACTGTTGTCGCTGAGAACGCTCTGGTATATGATGATGCAAACCAGAAGAAAACATTCGTCGAGATAAACGATTTCTTCGGATGGAGCGTCATTGTCAAGAAAAATATTCCCTGCGCGGATAGGAAGGAGATCACGCTGAAACTGGATTTCAACGAGAAGAAGAAGGTAGAGTTCAGTCTATATGCAGACTCTAAGAATCTCGCAGCGATTGCTACACACTTCACCGGAGCCACCCTGCAGAGCGACCATGTGATAGTATCAAACCAACTCGAATACTGCGATGACACCCGTAAGAAAAAGGATGAGATTAAGCAGGAAATAGAGCGTATTGGACAGGAAGCCGGTCGCCTAACACTCGGTTAGGCGGATGCCGGCAGCAGAGAGAGCCTGGTTGCGCTCGACACAAGTGGCACAGCGGCCGCAGTGTGTGGGACCACCCTTATAGCATGAGTATGTGAGACTGTAGTCAACGCCCAGCAGTTTGCCGCGCTTGGCTATGTCGGTCTTGGAGAGGTTAGTGTAAGGGGCCAGAAGTGTGAGATGCTCGAAGGTGCCCTCTGAGATGGCTGAGTCCATGGCCTTGATGAAGCCGGGGCGGCAGTCAGGGTAGATGGCATGGTCACCTGCATGGTTTGCTATCATGACACCTTTGAGGCCGCGGCTCTCAGCGAGTCCGGCAGCGACAGAGAGCATGATGCCGTTGCGAAACGGGACAACCGTCGAGCGGATATTCTCATCGGCATAATCACCCTCCGGAATGGCATCGGCTCCCTCGAGCAGCGAGCTCTTGAAGTATTTTCCCATGAAGGCTAAGTCAATCTCGAGCCACTCAATCCCGGCCATCTCACAATTGATGCGGGCGCAGCGGGCCTCGCGGAGATTGTGGTTTGAGCCATACTGGAATGTGACAGCGAGGGCTATGCGGTCGCGGTAGTCCCAAAGCATTGTGACGGAGTCCATCCCGCCTGAAAGGACAAGCAGCATATCTTTCATTATCTTAGAAATCAGAGGGGAATGATGCAGCCAGACGCGCTGAGGCTAGGGCCTGATGCTCCTTGTCGCCGCGACAAGCGAACGGGTGTATGGCTATCCCCCCTCTTGGTGTGAAAATGCCCTTGACCTCAATGTAGCGTGGGTTCATGAGGTCCCAGAGATCGTTGAGGATTATGTTGACGCAATCCTCATGGAAATCGCCATGGTTGCGAAACGAGAACAGATAGAGTTTCAGGCTCTTGCTCTCCACCATGCGCTCGCGCGGGATATAGGAGATTATTATCTTGGCAAAATCGGGCTGTCCCGTCTTGGGGCAGAGCGATGTGAACTCCGGGCAGAGGAATGTGACGAGATACTCCCGTCCGGGATGCTTGTTGACAAAAGTCTCGAGGATGGAGGGGGCATATTCGGTGGGATAGTTTACACGGGTGTCTCCCAGGAGAGTCACCCCTTCGAGTTCGGAGTTGCTGCGCATAGATGTGGCTGTTGTTTCATTGAAGACACAAAATTAGAAAATCCCATGAAAATATGCAAACAGGGCCACCGACATGAAGGTCGGGCGGCCCTGTTGAGTCTATTCAGTTATGAGAGGATGGTCAGCGGACTGCTATCTTGAACGTCCGGTCTGCTACGTTGACAAGATAGATGCCTGAGTTGAGAGGGATGAAGTCGTTTCCTGTCGAGATGAATGAGGTGTACACCACACCGGCAGCCGATGTGACGGTGACATATTGACCCTCGGCGCCGTCCACATTGATGCCCGACTCGGTCGAGTAGACATGAACCTCAGCTGCATCGGGATTGATTATGCCGACAGTGCTTGCATTCACCTCAACCTCCTCGACGGGAGACTCACCGCGGTTGTAGAGGGCGGTGACGCCATATGTGGCATTGTTGATGGCCGGGTCGAGATTCTCAGCCCAAGAGAGGGCGCTGACAGGGGCGGAAGTCAGTTTTTCATTGTCGCGATAGACATTGTAGCCCTCGAGAACAAGGGTCTCGTCACCCTCGGGTGTATATGTGATATCATCGACAAAGAAGAAGTAACTGCCATAGTTATAGTGCTCAATGGCGAAGTAGAGCGTGCCCTCGGGTAACTCGTACTCATATTTGGTCCATGAACCGCCCACAGAGCTGACTGAGGCAATCTTAGTGAATTGCTTGAGGTTGGTGCCGGTCGAGGAGACAAGCACACTGAATCTTTCAGGATAGTCGTCTGAGAGCGCACGTGCCCAGAAACTGATGGTCTGCGCATCTCCGGTAAGACGAGGCGAGATGAGATAGTCGTCCGTATAGGACTGGTCGACATTATAGCTCGACACAAGCATCTTTGTGCCTGAGTGTGCCGTGTAACGTGCATCAGCCTGGAGATTCTGATAAGTCACATCCATGAGATAGAATGACTGCTGCGAGCCGTAGGCCACATTGGGCATCTCGAAGTTCTGGAAGCCACCCACGGCACCCTCGTCATAGTCGACAAGAGTCCAGTCTCCGAGACCTCCTGTGAGCATGGTGCGCCATCCCTCGTAGGTCTCGAGATTGTCTGTGGTCGGAGTGGCCTCGATGGGAAGGACTGGCTCAGTCCAGTTGAGGGTCACGAGGGTGCTTCCTGAAGTCATGGAGGCTGCCAGATCGTTCACCTTGGGGAAATCATTGTTCTTGAGTTCAAACTCTGCTCCCTCGATAGTATTGTCGAGCAAGTCAGCGTCAGGAGCATAGACAACCTTGGCGGTATAGCGGTGTTTGCCTATTGCAGCGCGGTCAAGAATGTTGCTGAAGACAATTTCCTTGTCGGCTCCAGAGGCGAGAGCTGTCTCTGTAGCTGTCTCAAGTACCTGGCCGTCGAGCAAGAGCTGAACCTTATACTCGCCGGTAGTCTCGGTGCCATTGTTGTGAACCTTGACAGTGACGTCGTGTGCACGGCCCACATAGACTGCGGGGACATTGATGGCCAGCGCTGAGAGGTCTGCTGCTGGATTCTCGCCCACTCGGACAGCATCGAGGTGAGTGAAGATATACTTCTTGCAGATGGAACGGAAGCCTATGTAGACTGTGCGTCCCTTGAGAGCCGAGAGATCGACTGTAGCCTTGTGCCAACCGGGATTTCCATCGACCCACTCATCAATGGTCTTTGAGGCAAGGATCTCATAGTCCGACTCCTCATCGCGGACCTCGATGATAAGCATATTCTCATCGACAGTTGTCTCGCTTGTCTGGTTGTAGACATAGAATGAGAGGACCGGGTTCTCTCCATCCACCTTGATGCGGGCGGTGAAGAAACGTGCTGTGCCGTCGGCAAACATTGCTTCCATCATGGCCAGGCCATTGTCAGAGTCAACAGGACCGACCTTGGTGACGGGATTGACAGTGTTGAATCCCCATGATGCCACTGAGACAGCCTCCTGCATCCATGAGTTGGCGGGACGTGAGTTGGGGAACGACTCGGTGAAAGGCATTGTATAAGGTTCTCCGACAGCCATATATCTGGTCACCACAGTCGAAGGTGACTGACCTGCAGATGTGGCTGGACGCACGAAGAAGCGGCAGAACTCCTGAGCATCGTTTCCGGTCTTGGCCTGGACAGTGAGCTCGTTTCCGGTGACACCCTCAGCATAGATTATCTCTGAGAGCTCGCCGGTGATGAGATCCGTGTTCAGACGCCCCACGGTGTAGGTGAGATCTGAGGTGTTGAGTTTGAAGCCCTGGTAGTCATTGACAGGAGCCTCCCAACTGATGGTGACCTCACCGTATAGTTCAGGGTTCTCTACGGCCTTGACATAGCCGACGGGTGCGGGAAGGTTGACGCCGATGAATGCTATGTCATCGATTTCCTTGCCTGCGGTGTTGTTGTCCTTATAGCATATCACAGTGTAGAGATGCATGCCGGTTGTGGCACGGCTGTCAGTGTACGTGACTTGTGTATCGCCGGCCTTGGGCCAGCCATTGGTGAGAGAGGTTCCGTCGCGGAAGATGGTGTATTTATACACGGTGTAGTCCAGCGGCTCGCCCCCAAGATTGATGGTGGGGAGGTCGAAGGATATCTCAGCCTTCTCAGCCCCGTTGGGGTCAGGGGTGATGGTGAGGTTGGTCACCACATTGGGCACCGATGGATCGATGGGCTCGCTGATGGTGAAGTTGTCCATATATATCTCCTCCGCGGTGGAGGCGGGGCTGGTGGCATGCCATGCCAGGTAATACTCTCCGGTCTCGGGGACGGTGAAATACTCCTTGAGAAGCACGGCTGAGGACGAGGTGATTGTATAAGGCTCAATCACCTTTGTGGTGAGACTCTCAATGGTGGGAGCTGTGCCAAGGAGAAGCTCAAGCTGGTTGGTCTGGTCGCCACCGTTCACCTGTGCAAGCCATGTGGTGAAGTTCACCTTATAGAACTTGCCACCCTCCAGGTGCATGGGTGGTGTGACGAGATAGTCGTCATGGCCATACTGTGATGCAGGATATGCACGAGCCGCGCCCGCCTGATATGCCCAGGTATAGCCTGTGGCATCGGGGTTGATCACGGTAAATCCGGTGAGATCCGACTTGGAGGTGAATTCGTTTTCATAAGGAGGCTCGATGATGAACACCTCAGCCTTGGCCTTGAGGCCTTTGCCATCTGCTGTATAGGGAAGAATTGTGTATTCCGACATCTTTCCGAGTTCTACAGTCACCTCGGCAGAAAGGAGCTCGCCGGGAGCCGGGTTGTCGAATGTCTTGACAACGGCATCATCCTTGACCATCTCAATTTTTGTGATGGCTGTGAGGGGTGAGCCTGTCACATCCGTCTCAGGAGCCTTGAACGAGATGGTAGCCTGACGGGCATCTGTCTTTGAGAATGAGACTGCGATATCTGTCACGGCTGACGGAAGACCGGCCGGAACCTCGGTGACGCTGAATGCAGACACGCCCAAATCATTATAGGCAGCATCGTCAGAAGGTGCATAGCCATACATACCTACAAACACCATTTCATTCTCTGTGGGTGTATAGAAGCCTGAATAGGTGTCAGCAAGCATATCGTTGAGCACAAAGTCCTCAATGAGGGTCGTTGTCATTGCATCGGCCTGGTTTGACTTGCCTAGCCTAAGTCCAAACCCTACATTCGAGGGGATGAGGTTAAGGCTATTGACATCTACGTCGATGCGATATGTCTTCCCGGCCTCGAGATTGATGCCGGGAGTGATGAGCCAGTCCTTGCCAACACGAGTGCGGAAGAACTTGGACGCTCCATAGCGATAAGAGTCCGAACCCTTGTCGATGAATCCCCATGAAGTGCTGTCGATGTTGCCATCATTATATGTGTACTCATAGACGGCCATCTGTGTGATTGCAGCGTCAAACGGGACGGAGTTGTGGAGCGAGACTGTATTTGAGGTATAGAGATCCTTGGAGGTCCCGCTGTAATTGGCCTTCACCTTATATGTATAGAGAGCCAGGTCTGCTGACAGGGCGTCAGAGTCGACCACTGTGGTTTCCGCTACAGCATCGCCAACCACTTTGCCATCCTGCACACGAGTGATGGTATAGGTGACCGGTATGGGCTCACCTGTGTCAGCATCTGAGCCGGCATCTAAGGGCGCCCAACTGAGAGTGATTCCCTGGCCGGGTGTATAGACGGCGGGAGCCTTGTAGTTGTTGCCGTAGGCCTTGTCATAGCTGTAGGTGGTGGGGACATAGTCGCTCTGTGAGCCGCCAACAGTGACGGTGGTTGATGTTGACTGGCCCGGACGGCCCTCAAACGAAGCCACGACGGAGTATTCATTAGCGCCGAGTGACGACACAGTCTCCGTGAAACTAAGTTTCCCACCGGGGGTAGATGCTCCCCAGCGCTTCACCTCGACTCCATTGCGATAAAGCACAACGTCGCTGATGGATGACAGAGTCTCGCCCACGATGGTCTTCTGGGGAAGGGTAAAGGAGACTGTCACATTCTTGAGAGAGGTGTTGACGGCTGTAAGGTCTGTGACCTGACCTGGCACTGTCCCATCAATCTCCTTGACCGAGATATCATCGAGATAAAAGAAACGATAGTTTCCCTTACAGATGTTGTGGAATCCCACATAAGGCTTCGAGGCATCTCCTTTGATGTAAGTGGTGTAAGTGTCAAAGGTGGTGCCGCTGGTTATAGTATGGGTTGCCACAAGGGTCTTGGATGAGGTGCTTGTAGGGGATGAGCAGAGGTATACCTCAAACTCAAGTGTCCCGTTCTTGGTCTGCACGCAACTCATGGTGGAGACCTCATAATACTTGCCGTTCTCAATAGGAAGTTCTGGGGTCCACAGCCATGCATCGCCCACAGTGGAGGTATTCACGGGATCGATTCTGAATGACAGCCCCTGGGCTGCCACCTTTTTGTAGGTACTCCACTTCTTGGAGCCATGCCCCTGGACAGTGACCGTGGTGAGATCCTCGCCCGGATTCAGATAGGGCAGCGTCTCTGCAGCGCTTGTACCAAACGCTGCCGCCAACGAGGCCACTACGAATGAGAGTAGATGTCTTTGCATTAAACTATTATTTTACTACGAATTAAATTTGGAAACTTTAAGAATACGTCATGATAAATTTTAAATCCGCCACAAAAGTAGGATTTTATTATAAAACAACCTAATTTTTCTGAATTTTTTTGAATTTCTCAATGAAAAAATATCAAAATCCTACCACAAAACAACCCGAACCGCTTATTATAACCATCAAAAAAGGGACCTCACCCCACGGTGAAGTCCCTTCGGCATAAAGTATCTACTGTTATTTTGTCGTCTCGGGGTCGAGAATCACTGTGCGCAGATTATCGGCTGCGTTAAGCGCCTTCATATAATTCTGCACATCCTCGACGGTGATGGAGTTGAGCACATCAACGTTGCCGTTGAATGTGTCTACGCCATTGGTGATCCATCCCACCATGCCATTGAGCCAGGGTGAGTTCTTCTCCTTCTGCTCAGTGAATGTCTTGGTCATATACTCCTTGGCGGGATTGAGTTCCTCAGCCTTGATGTCTGACTCCATAGCCTTGAACTGACCATATATGAAGTCGAGCACCTCCTGTTTCATCTCGGGCTTCATGGGGAACTGTGTGGCCAGCTGGAAAGGCTGCAGTCCCTGGCGTGAGGCATAGCCTGAGGCTCCGATTGAGTAGACGGCGCCCATATCCTCACGGACGGTGGCCAGGAGACGGTTGGTGAGAATCTGACCTGCAATAGAGGCGATGAGGGCGTTCTTGGGATTGTACTCCATGTCGGCCTTCTCGAAGATAGCCACATAGGTCTGGGGATTTGTCATCGCTATGGCAAAGTTGTCCACACCTGAGCCTGTCTTGGTAAACATAGCAGGGTCAAACTCCTTGTATGTAACAGACTTAGCAGCGTCAGCGGGGAGTGAGGCGATATACGTCTCAACCAGCGGGCGAAGCACTTCGGGGTCTACATTGCCAACGAAGACAAATGTAAAGTCGGCGGCATTGGCAGTCATGTCGTGGGCCAGGCTTATGGTCTGCTCTCGAGAGGCACCCTTGACAGCCTCAGCTGAGATGGACTGGCGGAAAGGTGAGGCATAGAGATCGTTGGTGAGCATCTTCCCGAACTGATACTCAGGGCTCTTCTCCTGGTTAGCAAGCACACCTGAATATGCCTTCTGGAGAGCCTCAAACTCTGCCTCAGTGAACTGAAGGTCCTTGAATGTCATGTAGAGAAGCTCCATCATGGTGGGGAGATCCTTGGGAGTGGTCGATCCTGAGATCTCGCGTGAGTAGCCGTTGATCTCCAGGTTGACGGATGCCTGCTTACCGGCCAGATACTTCTCAAGGTCGTTGTTAGAGTATGACCCGAGACCATTGGCACGGAGTGTGAGAGGGAGTGAGATGATGGTGTTTGCCATCTCTACGGGATATCCGGCAAAACCGCCGTTGGCACGAGCCGTGAGCAGAATCTCATCGTCCTTGAACTTGGTCTGCTTCACAAATACCTTAACGCCATTTGAGAGGGTCCATTCGAGAGCGCCCCACTGCTTGTTGTCGACAGAAGAGACAATCTTGCCGGGAACGGGAGCCACGGGGATGAGTGGCTCTGACTTGACCTCGTCGACAAAGGGAGCAATCTCCTCAGCATCCACCTCAGACAGGGCTGCGTCCAATGCGGCGGTGGTGGGGAGTGTGTAGCCCTCACCCTCAGGCGACATGACTACGAGCGCGCGGTTGTCAGGGGTAACAACCTGAGCCATGGCCTGGTTGATCATATCCACGGGGAGCATAGGGGCAATCATGCTGTAGAACTCATAGAGCTTAGCTATGCCGGGCATAGGCTCCTGCTCTGTGAAGTTGTCGACATACTCCTGGACATAAGTGTCGTTCTCGCGGGTGGTGCGGTTGTTGTATTGCTTCTCGAGGTTTGAGAGGAACTCTGAACGAGCGCGGTCATACTCACTGTGAGTGAAACCGCCGCGCTGCGCACGGAGAATCTCACGATACACAGACTTGAGGGGATCGATGATGTCTGTGCCCTTAGCCGCTACAAAGCCTGCGAAGGCATCCTTCTCCTTGGCCACGATGTAGTCAGTGAACGAGACTCCTGCACCTGCAAAGGGTGAGTCAGGCTTGGAGGCAATCTCGCTGAGACGTGAGTCGAGCATGGAAGTGATCATGGCCTCGACATAGTCCTGCAGGAGATATGCCGGAGTGTTCTTCAGCTCTGCGGGCATGGGGTCTGAGAGGAAGAATATCTGAGAGATGAGTGTCTGCTGCTCAGGGTCAGAGCCTATGCCATAGAGTGTCCCCTTATGGTCAGGCACCGGCTCATAGACACGAGCGGGAGCATCGGCAGGCATCTCGATGGATGAGAACATCTCCTTGATTTTGTTCTCGATGCGGTCCACGTCGATGTCGCCTACGACAATCACAGCCTGCTGGTCAGGGCGATACCATGCTTCATAGTAATCGCGGAGAGCCTGGTGGGGGAAGTTGTCGACAACCTCCATCGTGCCGATGGGGAGACGGTGGCCATACTTTGTAGTGGGGAAGAGGTCAGGGAGAATCTTCTCCAAGATGCGCATCTGGCCCACGTTAGAGCGACGCCACTCCTCGTGGATCACGCCGCGCTCCTTGTCAATCTCCTCTGGGGCGAGGGTCAGGTCATTGGCCCAATCGTGGAGGATAAGGAGGCAGGAGTCCTGCACACTCTCACGCGAGGTGGGGACATTCTTGATGAGATAGACGGTCTTGTCGACGCCTGTATAAGCGTTGAGATTGTAGCCGAACTTCACGCCGACTGACTCCAGCCAGTCACGGAGGAGATTGCCGGGGAAGTTTGTAGTCCCGTTGAAGCACATGTGCTCAAGAAAGTGAGCGAGGCCACGCTGCTCGTCGTTCTCGAGGGCTGAGCCTACATTCTGGGCTATGTAGAAATCGGCCTGCCCTTTGGGAAATTCATTGTGTCGAATGTAGTAGGTGAGGCCATTGGGGAGCTTGCCCACTCGCACGCCTGAGTCGACGGGGAGCGGCTCCATCATGGGATTCTGCTGGGCGCGCATAGGGATTGCCGCAAAGACCACGGCAAGAAGCGCAAGCAGAGAGATGCTGAAGATTTTCTTCATTGGTTAGTATGTGATTAGGTTGATTTGTCGAAAGTGAGGGTCAACGTATATGATTAATTGACGTTTAAATGCGGGAAAAGTGACAGCCCTTTCCCGCATTTAACAATTATTAGTGGTGTCGCTCATCATTCAAAGACACCCACAAGTGTTGACTTGTAGTCCTTGATGGCAGTCTGAAGCGCCTTGTTCACATCATAACTGGTGTCGTCTGATGAGGTGAAGGTCCATGTGAAGTCTCCCTTGTTGAGGCGTCCTGCACCATAATAGCCGGTCACCTTCGAGGGTATGTCGGCTGCGGTGTCAGGTGTGTAGACGTGCATGAGCGAGGGGTCGGTGTCAAAGTTGTCGTAGGCACGGCCGCCTTGTTTTGCCTTGACCTCGGCGGGGACTTTCTCGTCTCGTGAGGTTGCCTCATAGACGTCAAACTCTACATTGGCCTTATGATAGTCCACAGGGACACCTGAGTTGTCAGTGTAGAGGTTGCCATAACTCTTAATGATGCCGCCGTTCTCACCTGAGAATGTCCCCTTGCCGTCACCCTTGATGTCTGTGCCCTGCTTTGAGGCGAGAGCCGGATTCTTGGTGTGACGGAAATAGTTGGCCTCCATGAAGGCATTTGAGTTCATGGCTGCGCCCACACCATATTTCGAGACGCCGTCATAGTAGTTGTTCCAGACATGGACGGTCATGGTGCGGATGCGCGGATGGCGCGAATCGCTGTGGTCAAACCAGTTGTGGTGATAGTCGATATAGTTGGGGCCTGACTCGCTCTTCATTCCGCAGAGCGATGCCTTTCCGTTATCCCAGAGGTGATTGTAGGCAAATGTGGTGTATTTTGAGTCACCCTTGATGTCGAGTGTGCCGTCGCCCTTGGCCTGGTCTGAATCACTTCCGGGCTGGCCATAGAAGAGGTCGAGATGGTGAACCCATATGTTGGAGTTGTCAGTATCGATAGAGACAGCGTCGTCCATGCACCAGAGGATGCCGAGGTTTGAGATCTCGACGCTCGAGGTGTTGCGCAGAAGAAGACCGAAACCATGGAAGGCAGCGTCATCGCCAATGCCCTCGATGGTGAGGTTGAGCGGGCTGTATGAGTTCTTGCCCTTGATCTGGAGTCCCTCTGCCGAGGAGCCGAATGAGTCCATGTCGCCGGCGGTGATTGTGCCGACAACGCGGATGCAGATGGGGCGTTTCTCTGCACCCTTCTGAAGTCCGTATACGATGTCCTGGAATCCGGTGAAGGTCTCATACTTGTTCTTATTCGCGTCGGTCATGATGTCGCATGTGACTGTCTTGGCAGTCTTGGCCGTGACATAGACCACCACTGCATTGGGCTTGAGACGTCCGTCGAGGGTATAGGCACCAAGGCCGTCAGGCATATCCTTGAAAGCGAAGCCTGAGCGGTCAAAGGCGACGACAGTCATGTCGTTGGCATATCCCTCCGAGTTGGTGCCGCGGGCCACAATCTTGAGGGAATATGTCCCGGCGTGAAGTCCGGGGACATCCACGCGGCCATAGGTCCCGTAGTTGCGGACAAGTTCTTTATCCACCTTGGTGAAGTCCTGATAGTCGCCACCTTTAATATATGCGTCATATGTGAGACCCGGCTGCACATTGAACTTGGCATAGCAGCTCTGCGCCCATCCCTTTGCCTCGGTGATGGTGACACCTGCGTCGACGATTCCACCCTCGCCGCCCGTGGCCTGCGCCTTGGCGAAACTGATGGCGTTGATGCTTGCCTGATAGTTGTCGGTCCAGTCGCCGTTTGTGACAGAGACTGTGCCGGAGGCTGCATCAAAGTCAACTGCCGAGATTGAGGCGGTGTTGTAATACTTCACATCGTTGGCCGAGGTCGTGAGCACCATCTGATTCACATTGGGATTGATGTTCACTGAGTGGTCCTCAGAGGCAGGAGGATTAGGTACATCCGGTTCATCGCCGCCAGGGGTGCCGGCATCGCGGATGACGGTGATATACATTAGGTTTGTGCCGGTGTCTCCATCGCGCACCAGTTTGAGGTTAGGGAAATCAGCCTCGAGGGTAAACTGCGACTTCTCAGGCGTGGCGTCGGAGACACGGCCATTGATGAAGTCGGGGAAACGGTTAATCTCTGTCACCGCATTGTCGGCGCCGAGGCTGACAAGTTTCACAGCACTCTTCTTAGATGTATCTGAGTTGTTGAAAAAGCCCTGGATAGTGACTACATCACCGGCCTTGAAGCCTCCGGTGCAGTCAAGATTGATGGCGTTGTCGTTCCAGACATCATTTGTGAGATAGCCGTTCTTAAGCATCAGGCAAGGCACTGAGACCTTGTTTGACTGATATTTGGCCGAACCTTCGACGGAGGTGCCTGTGAGGGTGATGTTTGTCTTGTTGCCGTCGATAAAACTGCAGAGGACAGTCTCAGCATTGGCCGTCGAGAGGCCGGACATGAGCAGGGCGGCAAAAAGCCCGCGGAGTGTAGTGGATATTACTTTCATTTCACAAGGACCTTTTTACCGTTAGTGATATAGACACCCGTGGGGAGACCATCGGTGGTGTCGGCTATACGCTGGCCGCGGAGATTCCATACCCCGGGGGTTGTGAGCGACTCGGCAAGGACGCTATTGATTGCCGAGGGATCATCTGGGTCAGGATCCGGGTCGGGATCGGGGTCGGGAGTAGTCCCCGTGTAGTCGAGGGCTATGCTCACGAGCGATATCTCAGCGATGAGGGTCGACTGGTCTGTAAAGTGGAGAGTGACCATGTCCGACGAATTGCTGTCAAATGTCATCTGCGAGAGTTGGCGTGTCTCAGTGACACCGTCAACCACAGTGGTGATGACGGTGTCAGCCGCAGCGGAGAGTGCACCGACAGCAAGCATCGCACCAAAGGCGATGATGCAGGTTTTCATGATGTAATCTTTATAGTTGTTTTTTTCAGCAGTTACTTCTGATTCTTGAGGATATCGCGGATCTCAGTGAGAAGCACTTCCTCCTTGGTGGGTTCAGGTGCGGGAGCGGGAGCCTCCTCAGCCTTCTCCTGGCGCTTGAGTTTGTTGATGGCCTTGATTGCCACAAAGATGCAGAAGGCCACGATGAGGAAATCGACCACGGTCTGCACCCATGTTCCCCAATTGAGCGAAACCTCGGGCTTGAGAATCTCCTGAGTCTGACCGTCGATGATGGCCTGCTGGATAACAAACTTATAATCAGTGAAATTCATACCACCGGTGGCTACTCCGACAAGGGGCATGATGATGTCGTCGACAAGCGAGGAAATGATTTTGCCGAAAGCGGCTCCGATGACAACGCCGACTGCCATGTCGATCACATTGCCACGCATCGCAAATTCCTTGAACTCTTTTAGAAAGGCCATTGTGAATAGGGGTTAGGTGAGGTTTGAAATTTTGAAAATTTGGTAGCAAATTTAAGTATAAAATTTTACAATAAGCCCTATTAAACATAATTTAAGACAAACATTCACAAAAAGCCTAAAGTGGATGACGAAAAGACCAACTTTTTTGGCCCGATAGGCATTATCATTGAAAAATAATTTGTAATTTTGTGGCGGCCAATGCAGGGCGTGAGCCCGGCGGCCATCCGATAGGAAATTTCAATCTAAGAACAAAAGAATCATCTTTTAAACAACTATGACAAAAATCGGTATCAATGGATTTGGCCGCATCGGCCGGTTCGTATTCCGCGCCTCAACCAAGCGCGATGACATCGAGGTAGTTGCTATCAACGACCTCCTTCCCGTTGACTATATGGCATACATGCTCAAGTATGACACTATGCACGGCATGTTTGATGGCACCGTTGACTACGACATGGAGAAGAGCCTCCTCATCGTGAACGGCAAGGCCATCCGCGTGACAGCCTGCAAGAATCCCGCTGAGATTGCATGGGGTGAAGTAGGTGCCGAGTATGTTGTAGAGTCAACAGGTCTCTTCCTCACAAAGGAGAAGGCTCAGGCTCACATCGAGGCAGGCGCTAAGTATGTTGTTATGTCAGCTCCCTCAAAGGACGACACCCCCATGTTCGTCTGCGGTGTTAACGACAACACATATGCTGGCCAGCAGTTCGTTTCAAACGCTTCCTGCACCACTAACTGTCTTGCCCCCATCGCCAAGGTCCTCAACGACAAGTTCGGCATCCTCGATGGCCTCATGACAACCGTTCACTCAACAACCGCTACACAGAAGACCGTCGACGGCCCCTCTATGAAGGACTGGCGTGGTGGCCGTGCTGCCTCAGGCAACATCATCCCCTCAAGCACCGGCGCTGCCAAGGCTGTGGGCAAGGTTATCCCCGAGCTCAATGGCAAGCTCACCGGCATGTCAATGCGTGTCCCCACCCTCGATGTCTCTGTAGTTGACCTCACCGTCAACCTCGCCAAGCCCGCTACCTACGACGAAATCTGCGCCGCCATGAAGGAGGCTTCTGAGGGCGAGCTCAAGGGTATCCTCGGCTACACTGAGGACGCTGTCGTTTCAAGCGACTTCCTCGGCTGCCCCCTCACCTCTATCTTCGACAAGAAGGCAGGTATCCAG
Organism: Muribaculaceae bacterium; assembly: GCA_023667285.1. Classification (GTDB taxonomy): domain Bacteria; phylum Bacteroidota; class Bacteroidia; order Bacteroidales; family Muribaculaceae; genus Duncaniella. The sequence goes on along the minus strand of JAMPAK010000001.1, from coordinate 1,366,256 downwards.
CTCACCCCCACCTTCGTGAAGGTCGTTTCATGGTATGACAATGAGATCGGCTACTCAAACAAGGTGCTCGACCTCATCGCCCGCATGAAGAAGTATAACGGCTAATCCCGACATACCGAATCCAATCCATAGCGGGGATAACGTCTCAAGCGTTATCCCCGCAATTTTTACCAATACACACCGGAGATGCCAAGGGTTTCTGTGATAATAGTGACATACAATCAGGTCCACTCCATCGGGCGGGCCATTGAGTCTGTGCTCGACCAAAAGGGAGACACCGACTTTGAGATTGTGATTGGCGACGACGGCTCTACCGATGGCACCCGGGAAGTGTGTCTTGACTATGCTGCCAAGCACCATGAGAAAATCAGAGTGATGGCTGAGGCCCCTAACAAAGGGGTGGTGAGAAACTATTTCGACTGCCTCAAAGTGTGCAGGGGTGAGTTCATCACTGACTGTGCCGGAGATGACTACTGGACAGACCCTCTGAAGATTGATCGTCTCACAGGGCTGCTCGACGCCCACCCCGATTGCACCGTGGCCTTCTCAGACTGGAACATCCTTGACTCTGCTACAGGTCAGATGTCACGAGCATCAGAGATGGAGGAGGTACTGCCGACCGACGGGAGAGTCTGCCCCACGGACGAACTCCTTGTCCGTGTGCTGAACCATCGCAACAGCCTCCCCTACAACCTGACAGCCTCCATGTATCGCCGCAAGATAGTCACTGACGCTCTGAAAGAGAATGGACTGATGGTCTGCAACCCCGACTTCGGTTGCGAGGACCTCCCAGTCATGGCTCTCCTGGCGAGCAAAGGTGGCGCCGTGGGGTGCGACACCCCCACCTACACCTACGTCATGAACCCCGAGAGCATTATAGGTGGCGATGACAACGGCAAACTGGTGCGCTTCTACACACGCTCCCTCAGATGCTGCCGGGTGCTTGCCGGCCATTATAGAATCGATCCGAGGAGACTGCGAGCCATGTTTCGCGCCAAGGCCGCCTTCATCGTCGGCATGGCCCTGAAGAGCCGCGACACCGCACTGATGAGAATAGCCGTAGAAGCCGTAGAGGAATGGCCTCTCCGCCCACGCCTCATCACAAGGATAAAGATGATGGTATCGAAAGTTTTTGTAACTTTGCGCCATGAACCGCAAGGATTTTGAAATAATGGCCCCCGTGGGGTCCTATGAGTCGCTCCATGCAGCCATCCAGGCAGGGACTGACGCTATATATTTCGGGGTGGAGGGACTCAACATGCGCTCGCGCTCATCGGTCAACTTCACTCTCGATGATCTCAGGAAGATTGCCTCAATCTGCGATGAGGCCGGAGTGAAGAGCTATCTCACTGTCAACACCATAATATATGACGGAGAGATGGACCGCATGCGCGAGGTGATCGACGCCGTGAGCCAGAGCGGCATCTCGGCCATAATCGCCACTGACATCGCCGCCATCTCATATGCCCGTTCCAAGGGTGTCGAGGTGCATATCTCCACCCAGTTGAACGTGAGCAACACTGAAGCCGTCAGATTCTTTGCCCAATGGGCCGATGTGATGGTGCTTGCAAGAGAACTGACCCTGGAGCAGGTCAAGGAGATACACGACGCCATCCTCCGCGATGACATTCGAGGGCCCAAGGGTGAGCTGATTCGGCTCGAGATGTTCTGCCACGGAGCCCTCTGCATGGCCGTGTCCGGGAAATGCTACCTCAGCCTCCACGAGATGAACTCGAGCGCCAACCGCGGTGCCTGCACTCAGATATGCCGCAGAGCCTACACCGTAACCGACCGTGAGACCGGAGACCAACTCGACATCGAAAACAAATACATAATGTCGCCCAAGGACCTGCGCACAATCCACTTCCTCAACAAGATGATTGACGCCGGAGTGAGTGTGTTCAAGATTGAGGGCCGCGCCAGAGGCCCTGAGTATGTTAAGATGACAGTCGAGGCTTATTCGCAGGCTCTGGATGCCATATGCAATGGCACATACACCGAAGAGAAGATTGCCGAGTGGGAGGAAGGGTTGAAAAAGGTGTTCAACCGAGGCTTCTGGGATGGCTACTATCTGGGGCAGCGCCTCGGAGAATGGTCATCGAAATATGGATCATCGGCCACACGCACCAAACGCTACATAGCCAAGGGCGTGAGATACTACCCCAAACTTGGGGTCGGCGAATTCATCCTCGAGGCTGGAGAACTTCATCCCGGCGATGAGATCATCATCACAGGCACCGACACCGGCGCCATTATAATGGAGGCCGGCGAGCTCCGTCTCGACTACGACCCCGTCCCCGTGGTCACTAAAGGGCAGCACTTCTCACTGAAAGTTCCCGTCAAGATCCGCCCCTCAGACAGGATGTATCTTTGGGAAAAGAACTGATTTCCCCTACCCTTCAGTCTGGGCGAGATATGCCTCGGCTGCCTCACACAGCTCATCATACCACTCTTGGCCAAACTTGTCAATGAGCGGCCCTTTAAGAAATTGATAGACACGCAGTCCCAGTTTGCGCCCCAGTTTCTCAGCATGGCGGCAGACACTCCAACGATGGTAGTTGACCGCCGTGAATGTCGGGTAGACCGTGAGGCGGATGGGATAGAGCGCACACGACTCAGGCTTGCGGAAACCTCCGGTCAGCCCCGCCGAGCATGCCTTCTCGATGGCACACTGGCAGATGCCTCCGGGCGCATAACATGTATAGACACAGTTGCGCCCTTCGACAATCTGGGTGACAAGATCGCCGTCCGGGTCACGGTAGCTTGTCCCGGCCTCATCGATGCGCTCCAAGGCCGATGGCAGCAGCGAGGGGCGCAACACGGGCAGCAGTGCGTCGATGGTCTCCCTCTCAGCCTCAGTGATTGGCGCGCCGGCGTCCCCCTCGATGCAACACTCACCTTTGCATTTCTCGATATCGCAGCAGAAGAAGCGCTCGATCACGTCGAGCGAGATTAGCGTATTCTGTATTTCAAGCATGATTTCTTCAGATGTTTCGGTCATAATCCGGATTTGATGGTTGAGACACCGACAAGGCGGTCGAAGCGCGAGCCGCGGGGACGGTGATAGACTCTGACGGTATATTCATTGACGGTCTGATAATGATCTCCCTCCACAGGAGACGTCTCCCCCCTCATTGAGCCTGAGGGAACAAAAAGATATTGATAGTTGTAGGCTCCCTGCTTGAGCAGGAGCGAGCGTTCATAGCGTCCTGACGCCCGATTGTATACCATCCGCGAGAAAGGGTCGAAGAGCCGGTTGGTGAAGTCGCCGTCAAGGAATATGTCGCCCCCCTCCATCTCCGGGATGTCGAGCGAGAAATGAGTCAGGACATAGTCCGCCTCGGTGCTCGGGTCGTTGACATTGGCATCGCGGACAAGGAATCGCCCGTTCTGCGTCTGGTCATAGAGATACATCGTCCGCCTCTGGTCAGTGGCAAGCCCCATGTTGGTCACGGGAGCCTCGCGGTCAATCCACTCCACACCCATGCCGGGATAGTAGAGGGTCACGGTCTCAAAGCGTCTGTACTCATTCCCGGCCTCAAATATCAGCGGGCGCAGATGCTCATATATCACCCTGTCGCCACCGAGTCGCTGGGGCGTTACGAGCATTACCTCATTGTCAGTGCGTCCGTTCTGCGTGATGACAACACGAAGTTCCGTGAATGGGTCGTCAGGCCGCAGGAGGCTTGTATCCACGGTGACCCCCAGTTGCTGATGAGCCAGGTTTGAGTCAATGTCCGTTCTCGACGATGCCTCGAGCGAGATGGAGACCTTGGGATCCATCACCCCAAATCGTGCCTGCAGCAGTGTCTCGTCCGGGTCCGACTCATCATAGACCTTCAGCAGATAGTTACCCGGCTGAGTGATGCGCATCTGGTCGTTAGGGATGACTATCGTGTAGTGAACATAATGGACAGTCGTTGCCCTCGAATAGTCGTATATCTCCACAGCCCCCTCATTGAATCCGTCGAGAAACTCCGACTCCACGAGCCCTTCGGGCTGCCATGAGGCGTCACAGTGCGTGAGCGAATATCTCATGTAGCGCCGTTCGTCAGAGAGTTCATCAAACTCAATGACCAGACAGTCCGATGGGTCGGCCATATTTATGACCGGAGGTGCATAGCGGTTTGCAGCCACCGTGACCTCAAGGGTCTTGAAAGACGGATGGAAGATGGCCTGGGCAGTGTTCTCAGCCCTCTGAGGGAGCGGACACAGCAACAACGCAGCGAGGATGGACAGCAGGGACCTTACCATTCTATAGGGGCTTTACCAATGGAAGTGAGATAATTGTTGGCGCGCGAGAAGGGGCGCGAACCGAAGAAACCGCGCGACGCGCTCAGTGGCGACGGATGAGGCGAGGAGATGACACAATGACGCGATCGGTCTATGAAAGCCCCCTTCCGCTGTGCATAAGCACCCCATAGGATAAAGACAATCCCGTCCCGCCTGTTGGCCAGCTGACGGATGGCGGCATCAGTGAGCTCCTCCCATCCATGCCCCTGGTGAGACCCGGCTCGGCCGGCCTCTACTGTGAGGGTGGCATTGAGCAGAAGCACCCCTTGACGAGCCCAGCGGCTCAGATCGCCCGAAGATGGAGGAGCCACGCCAAGGTCGCTGTTCAGTTCACGATAGATGTTCTGCAGCGAGCGCGGGATATCCACCCCGGGATTCACTGAGAAACTGAGGCCATTGGCCTGACCGGGGCCATGATAAGGGTCCTGCCCGAGGATGACAACACGGACATCATCGAAGGGACAGGAGTCGAACGCCGCGAATATCCTTGAGGCCGGCGGATAGACCGTATGGGCCGCATACTGGCTCCTGACAAAGTCCGTGAGTGTCTTGAAATAAGGCTTCTCCCACTCCTCTGCCAGAGCCTCGCGCCAACTGGTGTCTATACGTACATTCATCTTATTTTTTTTGCAAAAATACAAAATAATCCCTAAATTTGCACACCTCAAATAGTTCAGTCTCCGTAGTTCAATGGATAGAATATCGGATTCCGGTTCCGACGATTAGGGTTCGACTCCCTACGGGGATACCATACAGCAAGGTGTGATGAAGAGTCAAGACGCAGACTCAGGATCACACCTTATTTTATATACCGACTTAACATTTATACTGACTTTTGATTAGAAATTAGCTGAAAAGACATTAAAATATCACACTTTTCAGGTATTGCCATTACATATAAGTGGCAGTAATTTTGCAGTCTGAAATATATAGTAACTGCAAAGTGATGAAACCATTACTCACATCGGCAATTGCGTGTGTCTCACTACTCGCATGCCAGGAAGCATCCGCACAACTCACCATAGGCGGCTATGGCGAGGCTGTCTATTCCTACAACTTCTACTCCGACGCATGGAACAGATATAAATCGCCCGAGAATTTCAAGGGCGACCATCACTCAAGGGTCGACCTTCCCCATGTGGTGCTTTATCTTGGATATGATTTCGGCCACGGCTGGAGCCTTGGCACAGAGATAGAGTTTGAGCATGGAGGCACAGAGAGCGCCATCGAGATGGAGGATGATGAGGGTGGCGAATATGAGTCAGAGGTTGAGCGCGGAGGCGAGGTGGCTCTCGAGCAGTTTTGGCTCCAGAAGACATTCAGCAACGCGCTGAACCTCCGTGTGGGGCACATGGTGATTCCTGTAGGATCTACCAATCGCGCTCACATGCCCACGGAGTTCTTCGGCGTCTACCGTCCGGCCGGCGATGCTGCCATCATCCCATGCACTTGGCACGAGACAGGCATCTCCCTATGGGGACGTGTGGGAGCCTGGAGATATGAGGCTATGCTTGTCCCCGGCATGGACTCCGACAGATTCGGCCGAGATGAATGGGTGGGGAGCGCTTCCGGCAGCCCCTATGAGTTCAAGATTGCCAATGCCCTTGCCGGCGTAGCCCGTGTTGACAACTACAGCGTCAAGGGTCTCCGCCTCGGCCTGAGCGGATATGTGGGCAACACTTTCAGCAACACCCTCTCCCACCCCAATGAGACTTGGGACGACGTCAAGGGCACTCTTGCCATCGGCGCCTTCGACTTTGACTACTCAGGCTACAACTTCATTGCCAGAGGTGGCATCATCTACGGCCACCTCTCTGATGCAGACCGCATCACAGCCTACAACAAGAAGATGCGCAACGACTCCCCCTCCCCCAAGACAAACGTCGCCTCAGACGCCATCTCTATCGGCGTGGAGGCCGGATATGACATATTCGCGCCCCTCAAGGTGAAAGGTCAGAAATTCTATCTGTTCGGCCGATATGACTACTACGACTCAATGTATAAGACAAACGGCGGAGTCCTCAAATATGAATGGTGTGGCCGCTCGCGTGTGGCGGCAGGAGTCAACTACTTCCCCATCAAGCAGATTGTCGTGAAAGGTGAGTACTCAATTGGTCTCCTCAAGAAGCCCTACAACAACGAGCCATCCATCTCTCTCGGCATAGCCTATTCAGGTTTCTTTAAATAATCAATAAAAAACACAACCATATTCAAAGATGAAAACATCGATCAAGACTCTTTCAGCATGTCTGTTTGCCGCAATGGCGCTGACAGCATGCTCTGACGACAACAACGACAGCAAAGACACCCCCGCAGACGCACAAGAGGAAGCCCTCAAAGCCGTGGTGGCCGACTACGTTGATTGCACTGTAGTACCTACATACCGCGGTCTGGCTGACGCCTCTATGAAACTCGCCGAGGTATGCGACGAGATGTGCAGCACCGGCGTCGACGCCCTGACCACCGAACAGATTGAGCGCGCAGGGAAATACTGGATTGAGGCCCGCCGCTACTGGGAGCTCAGCGAGGCTTGGCTCTATGGCGCAGCCGCCGACTATAACATCGACCCCCATATCGACACATGGCCCCTCGACAAGACTGCCATGGAGGCTATGCTCCGCAACCCCGCACAGATGGCGCAGATGAGCGACCGCGAGAGCGCAGGCGAATATGTGGGCAGCTCACTTGGCCAGGGACTTCTCGGATTCCACGCCATCGAGTATATGATCTTCGAGCCCACTGACAATGCCACAGCCACAACATCTCCCCGTCCAGTGAGCCGCTTCACTCAGAATGAGCTTTACTATCTCGCAGCCGTCGCTGACGACCTCCGCAACTGCTGCCTCCGCCTCGAGGCTTCATGGGCCGGCGAGGAGAATGTCAGCAAGGCCAAACTCGAGATTCTCGACGACGCTGAGCTTTCATACGACAAGAATTATGGCGACTACATGAAGAATGCCGGACAGGCAGGCAGCACATATGTCAACTTCGCCGAAGCCGTCCAGGAGCTCATCGTGGGCGCACAGGACATCGCCGACGAGGTGGGCAATCAGAAAATCGGCAATCCCGTTGGCTCAGGCCTCTCATCTGACCCTGACTACATTGAGTCTCCCTATGCCCTCAACTCAATCACTGACTTCATCGACAACATCCGCTCTGTGCGCCACGCATACATGGGCTATGTAGCCGTCGCCGGCGAGACTGAGAACTATATCACCAAGCCTCAGCACACACTGAGCGCCTATGTCGCATCTATCGACCCCGACCTCGACTCGCGAATCAAGGCCACCATCGACAATGCAATCGAAGCAATCTCAAAGATGAAGGAGCCTTTTGCCGCCACTTCTCAGGATGCTTCAATGCGCCAGACAAACCTTGCTGCCGTTGAGGCCTGCAACGACATCAACGACATCTTGGACGAACTCATCGACTTCATCCAGAAAAACTAATCCCCACCTGCGATAACGAATGGAAAAATTAAGATACATAGCCATCGCTGCAGCAGTGCTGTCAATGACAGCCTGCTCAGACGATGACCCCAACACCGACAACGGCGGCGATGACAACCTCACTGACCAGAAGCCCGAATGGTATTACAGCGGTGGCCAGCTCGGCACATCGTTCATAACCACCTCTGCCGCCTTCGAGCAACCCACAGCCAGCGTGGAGGACAATGGCCTGCTCGCATCATTCAAACGCGGCGAGCAACTGTTCGAGAAAAACTATGTCAGCAACTCGTCTGGCGTGCGCAGCGGCCTCGGCCCCACCTATATCAGATCATCATGCATGCACTGCCATCCCGGCTACGGCCACGGCAAATCGCAGCCCGATGGAGTCTTCCGCACCAACGACGTGGGCAACGGCTACCTCTTGGTGGTCTACAACCCGGCCACACAGGGCTACGTCAACTGGCTTGCCGGAATGCCTCAGGGACATGCAGTGGCTCCCTTCAAGGCTCCCCTCGATGAGAGTCAGGTCATGATTAAATGGGTGGAATACACAGACCGCTTCGGCAACAAGTTTGACGACGGCGAGACATACTCTCTGCGCTACCCCGAGGTGACAATGCCCCGCAGCGCAGTCTACGCCTACCGACAGGGTGTGCTGACCGATGCTCAGATGGGCGACTATGAGGTGAAACTCGAGTCCACCATAGGCATCTATGGCACCGGACTGCTCGATGCCATCAGCGACGAGGACATCCAGGCACAGTATGCCAAGGAGGAAGCCGACGGATATATGCCCAACGGCCTTAACACAGCCATCTTCTCAGGAGCCGCCTGGACCGGACAATACACCTCGAAAGAGGCTTCCACCGATGGCAAGAAGTATCCCTTCAGATACACATATGCCCTTTCACGCGGACCCCTCCAGGATGCCGCCGGGGCAAATGCCTTCTGGAACATTACAAACGTGACACGCTCTGACCGCCGTTATCACTATAAGGATGCAGGTGGCTACTACTCAAAGGCTGCCGCCGCTGACCCTGAGGTGCAGGCATCATTCGCCGACTATATCGCTCAGATTGACCCTGAGAAGAACTATCCCGAATGGCACACCCCAGACATGGAGCAGAACATCCTTGCCTATCTCAACTCCACCACCCTTCCCGCCGAGGCTACAGACCAGAACTACATCGACTTGATGGTGTGGCACCGTGGTCTCGCCGTCCCGGCCGTCCGTGGCATCGATGACCCAGACGTGGCTAAGGGCAAGGAACTCTTTGAGCAGATAGGATGCGCCTACTGCCACCGTCCGTCATGGACCACCGGCGCCGACGAGATCCGAGACCCGGCTCAATTCTTCACATCATCATCTAAGGAGAGGACACTCCCCCGCTATCCCTATCAGACCATCTGGCCATACACCGACATGGTGCAGCACAAACTCCTGATGGTTAATGACATCAGAAACGGATGGTGTCGCACCACTCCACTCTGGGGACGTGGCCTCCACAAGAAGGTGACAGGCTCTCCCTATGACGACCGCCTGCACGACTGCCGCGCCCGAACCACAATGGAAGCAATCATGTGGCACGGGACTTCAGCCGAGAGCGACGCCGCCAAGACCGTCGACTCCTTCCGCAGCCTCTCAAAGGCTGAGCGAGATGCGATTGTGAAATTCCTCGACGCCATCTAAACTGTGATTCCTTTCGTTATCCTAGCCCTCATCGCGGGGGCGCTCGCTGCCGTCAGCCTTATCCCTGACGGCAGCGAATTTTACACATCCCTACCCATGGTCACCCTGTGGGCAGCACTATTTGTGACATCTTCCATAGTCATTGTCAAGAAGAGACTTTGGAGAAACTGGAGGTCATTCATACTCCATCTCTCCTTCCTTGTCATAATATGCGGTGCCGGCATTACCCACTTCACAGGAACCAACACCACACTCCATCTCCGCATCGGCGAGTCGGCCCGGACAGACGGTCCGGAGGTCACGCTCGTGGATTTCAGAACAGAATATTATGACGGGACATCGGCTCCGCGCGATTTTGTGAGCCGGCTCTCCTCAAACGGACGCCTCTATGAAGTGTCGATGAACAATGTAGCCGACATCGATGGCTACAGGTTCTTCCAGACGGCTTGCGACAGCGACGGCGGGGGAAGCACCTTCACCCTGAGCCATGACCCCGTGGGAACTGCCGTCACCTATGCGGGCTATATCCTGCTCCTTGTCGCAATGATTGCCTGCAGCGTGGGGCACAGAAAGGCGGTTGTACTCCTCGCCGTCTTCCTCTGGCAGGGTGCTGATGCCGCTCCCAAGGCCATACCTGAGGATATCGCCGACGCCATGAGCTCCCTGGCCGTCTATCACAACGACCGCATCGCCCCCCTTTCCACCCTTGCCTCTGATTTCACAAAAAAACTCACCGGAAGCAGCTCTTATGACGGTCTGACTCCTGAGCAGGTTCTCACCGGATGGCTCTTCTATTATGACGACTGGAAGGCAGAGCCGTGCATATACATCAAGGATCCTGCCACGCGCGCTGAGTTCGGAGGACGCAAGATGGTCTCCCTGACAGATTTCTTCACCCCTGAGGGCTACAGGTTTGAGGACAGCAGCCACCCCGAGGCTAACGAGAAATTCTCCATAGCCTCCTCAGCCGCTGCCGGCTCCATGTGGAAATTGTTTCCCATCCGGAGCGAAAAAGGCGCTACCAGTTGGTATTCACCCGTGGAGCCTCTTCCTGACAACACCGATGTGGCCGACTGGCACATAGCCAGACACAGCCTCAGTCTCCTTGCGCAGTTGGCTCAGGAGCAGGACTGGGATGGCATGAGGGATGCTATCGGCAAGATAGCCGCGTGGCAGAAGAAACAAGCCGGAGAGACCGTCCCCACACGTTTCGAGAGACAGTGTGAGAAATGGTATATGACATCTGGAAGCCGCCCCGAGATCCCGGGGCTGATGATAGTCTGCGGCATACTCATGCTAGTGTTCCGCCTCAGGCGCGCCGCTTTCATCATCTCTGCCGTGTCGCTTCTCCTGGTCTCATCGCTCATGGCGGCCAACTGGGTGGCATCCGGCCATCTTCCGCTCTCAAACGGACACGAGACCATGCAGCTGATGTCATTCTGCACCCTTCTCTTTACCCTCATCCTCTCACGAAAGAACGAGAGCATCAATGCCATGGGACTGATAGTGGCCGGTCTAGCTCTGATGGTTGCATGGATGGGCCAGCGCACCCCACAGGTCACACAGCTCATGCCCGTGCTGAATTCTCCCCTTTTGAGCCTCCATGTCCTCACAGTGATGATAGCCTACTCCCTCCTTGCCATCATGGCACTGTCTGGGCTGATGTGGCTCTGCGGACGCAAGGACATGCTTCACACGGCGCGCACACTGCTGCGCCCGGCCGTCTTCATGCTCACTGCCGGAATCTTCATAGGCGCTGTCTGGGCCAACGTGTCGTGGGGACGATACTGGGGATGGGACCCCAAGGAGGTCTGGGCGCTGATAACGATGATTATCTACAGTTTCCCGCTTCATCCCTCAATCCTTCCGTCATTCAGAAACGATAAGATTTTCGCCTTCTATTGTGTCCTCTCCTTTGCCAGCGTGCTGATGACATACTTCGGCGTCAACTACATCCTCGGAGGACTACACTCATACAGTTGACATAATTTTTCTGTTGGAATTTTTTGTGAATCAAAAGAAAAAGCGTAACTTTGCAAAGTTTTTTCAACCCTTATTGCCGTGGGAAAATTTTCAGAATACAAACTCCCCCTGAAGACAATGCCCGAGGGAACGCAAGAGATTCAGTATCATCTCGGTAAGCAATTCTTCGTCAACATGGAGAGCACGGACATACACGACGCTGACCTCAACGTCGACCTCAAGGTAGAGCACAAGCATGACCTCTACCGCCTTGATTTTCATATCACTGGAACGGTGACGCTGATATGCGACAGATGTCTGGACGACCTGATTTATCCCATCGACACCACCTATAGTGTCAGCGTCAAGTATGGCGAAGACTACTCCGAGACCGATGAACTCCTGGTCATCCCCGAGTCCACACCCTCTCTGAATGTCTCTTACATGATATTTGACACTGCCTCGCTCGCCATCCCCCTCAAGCATGTCCACCCCATGGGGAAATGCAACCGAGCCATGAGCGCCCTGCTGAGGAAACATCGCGCAGTCAAGAACGACGAGGATGAAGAACTCGCAGAGCAGCTCATCGACGAGATGGACACCATGGACACCACCCCTCAGGAACCCGCCACTGACCCACGCTGGGACGGCCTAAAGGGACTGACCAACGACAATGAGGAGAAGTAAAAACGACACAGCATTCACCGACGGTCTCTGCCGAGAACCCCTCAGCACCGACGCCGACAAAAATATAGTAACAATACAATCAAACAAATAAGTCATGGCACATCCTAAACGAAAACAATCCAAGACCCGTACCGCAAAGCGCCGCACCCACGACAAGGCTGTAGTCCCCACACTGGCACTCTGCCCCAACTGCGGCTCATGGCATCTGTATCACACCGTTTGCGGTGAATGTGGCTACTATCGCGGTCGCATCGCCATCGAGAAGACCGCCGCTGTCTAAGCCCGTATGCCTTGACAGGCCCCACGGACAGACAACCTGCACCACCTGCTCCGGCCCGGAGGGCCGGGGATGTGGTGTGTGATTTCATGTACGTATCCACAACCTCACACCATACACAATGCTCAACGCACGCATAACTGGCCTTGCCGCATATACGCCCGATGACATCCTCGACAACGAGATGCTCTCGAAGATGGTCGACACTAACGACGAGTGGATCACCACCCGCGTCGGCATCAAGCGCCGCCACATCCTCCGCGAGGAAGGCAAAGGCTCGTCTTATCTCGGCATCAAGGCCGTGGAAAAACTCCTGGCTCAGACCGGAACAAACCCTGAGGACATCGAGATGGTCATCTGCGCCACCTCAAACCCCGATTATCGCTTCCCGGCCACTGCCTCAGTCATTGCATATCAGGCCGGTCTTAAGAACGCTTATGCCTACGACATCCAGGCCGCTTGCGCCGGATTCATCGTGGCTCTCGAGGACGCCACAGGCTATATCCGCTCAGGCCTCCGCAAGAAAATCATCGTGGTGGCTGCTGAGAAGATGTCATCTATGGTCAACTATCAGGACCGCTCCACATGCGCCCTCTTTGGCGACGGTGCAGGAGCTGCCCTTGTCGAGCCAACCAATGAAGAAGGGATGGGCGTCATCGACGGCGTGTTCCACACTGACGGCCAGGGCCTCGTACATCTGGTGATGGAGGGTGGCGGCTCTGTGATGCCCGCCACAGTCGAGACTGTCCAGGCTGGCAAGCACTTCCTATTCCAGGATGGACGCAACGTCTACAAGAACGCTGTGACAGACATGTTCACCGCCACTGAGGATGTGATGAAACGCAACAACCTCTCTGTCGACGATATCGACTGGTTCATCCCCCATCAGGCTAACCTCCGCATCATCGAGGCCGTAGGCTCACGCCTGGGCATCGCTCCCGAGAAAGTCCTGGTCAATATCGAGGAATACGGCAACACCTCCGCCGCATCAATTCCCATATGCCTCGACCAGTATAAGGACAAGCTCAAAAAGGGCGACAAGATTATCCTCACAGCCTTTGGAGCCGGTTTCACATGGGGAGCCATGTATCTCGTATGGGATATGTGATGATTGCTGCCTCTGATAAAAATTCACAAAAATAGCATCTTTTCAGGTGCTATTTTTGTTTATACTTTGCAAGCAACAATATAACTATGGAAGAAACCAAACATAAAGCAGGGTTTGTGAATATCGTCGGAAACCCCAACGTCGGAAAATCCACTCTCATGAACGACCTCGTGGGAGAACGCATCAGCATAATAACCTCCAAGGCCCAGACCACACGCCATCGCATCATGGGAATTGTCAATACCCCTGAATATCAGATAGTGTTCTCTGACACACCAGGAGTACTGAAACCCAAGTATAAACTCCAGGAGTCCATGCTCAACTTCAGCGAGGGCGCCCTCACGGATGCCGACGTCCTTGTCTATGTCACCGATGTGGTCGAGGATCCCTCGAAGAACGCTGACTTCCTGGCCAAGGTGGCCAAGGAGACCATCCCTGTGCTTCTTGTCATTAACAAGATCGACCTCATCAAGAACCAGCCCGACCTCGAGACCCTGGTTGAAAAGTGGCAAGGCATACTCCCCAAGGCGGAGATATTCCCCATCTCGGCTATTGAGCACTTCAATGTAGCAAACCTGATGAACCGCATTGTCGAGCTCCTCCCCGTCTCGCCCCCATTCTTCGGCAAGGACGCCCTCACCGACAAGCCCGCCCGATTCTTTGTCACCGAGATAATCCGCGAGAAAATCCTCATGCTCTACGACAAGGAAATCCCCTACTCCGTTGAGGTCATTGTCGAGAAATTTGAAGAAAAGGAGACCTCCATCCACATCATGGCCGAAATCTGTGTGGAGCGCGACTCTCAGAAAGGAATCATCATTGGCCACAAAGGTGAGAAAATCAAGAAAGTCGGCATGGAGGCCCGCAAGGACATCGAGGTCTTCTTCGGAAAGAGCGTATATCTGGAATTGTTTGTGAAAGTCGAGCCAAACTGGCGTAACCGCGAGAACAAACTCCGTTCCTTCGGATATATCGAATAAATACACAAATAAGACACTCCCTCTGAGCGGGGCGCCCGGCGCGTCCCGCTCATTTTATAGAATTATCGAAATTAATCTGACATTTACGAAGATAATTGGAAAAGAATTACTAAATTTGCGTTTGACATAAGTCAATGGCTTCAGCCAGGGATTTATAATTACATATTACGAGAGCGTTTTTGCTTTATCCTCTTCACGGAAATCGCCAATTTTTAAGTCGAAGGAAAAAGCAGTCTAAAACGTTCCATGCGTGCGTTATATCCCACCCAACGCGGGTTCTGATATATCGGTATGCGTGGGGTGGGACTGTATATTTCGACTAAAGGCGTTTGGCGATGCCCCGTGAAGAATATTCAGTAAACATTACCCACGCTTTTGCGTATTTTCTAACCAAAGGAACCAAAGCCGTCGAGGGGTAACGAGGCATCAACACACACCATGAATACTTATAATGGAAAAGGTTGCACCTTATTGCTCGCTCTCGCAGCAGTGCTCCTTCTCACCTCCTGCGGCAGTGGCAAGACTACAGATGAAATCTATTTAGATGAAATTGCCAATGCGACAATCGTTCCTGTAAGCGTGATCGACTCAGACGGAAAGGTCGGCTATGTCGACAAACAGGGCAAGACCGTCATTCCTGCAAAGTTTACAAATGCCACCTACTTCCACGAGGGACTCGCCTTGGCAATGGACTCGACCGGAAAGTACGGATACATAAAAGACGATGGCTCATACGCCATCAAACCCAAGTATGTGTCTGCAACCGACTTTACCCAAGGCATGGCATGGGTCGCCGAACCAGACTCTATTCTTAAGGTTATTGACACAGATGGCAATGTGAAGTTCCGCTTACCAAAAGCATACAAGGCCGATGCCTTTATGAATTCGCTTGCCATATACCGTACCGTTGATGGCAAAGCCGGATTGGTGAATACCAAGGGAAAAGAAGTTACATCCGTTGATGAATTCAAAGATTTCATAGCTTTCTTCGATGGCAAAGTGGTGGGTAAAACAGTTGACAACAAGACTGTCATCTATAAAATCGCAGACGATGCGTTGCAGCCTGTCCAGATTCCGGGCAATCCGGATATTGAGGATGTCAATTTGAGAAAAGAACTGATAATATTCTATGCAGATGGCAAGCGCGGTGTCATGAATTTCAAAGGTGAATTCCTGGTGAATCCACGTTACGACAAACTTGGATTCGATGGCAACGACCTGATAATTTTCGAAGGGGACAAAGACAAATATGGCTGGCTCGACCTCAAAGGAAATGTTGTGATTCCTGCGAAATACAAGGCAATTGCCGCCTTGTTTAATGAAACAGATTATGCAATTGTGTCTGTTTCCGGCACCAAATTCCAGACCATCGACCGCAAGGGCAATACCATAATCAAAGCGAAATACAAGAAATTATATCGACCATATCAGAACCCGTCAATCCTTGCCATGTCCTCAGATGAGCAATTTGGACTCATCTCAGATGATGGGAAGGTTCTCTGTGAGCCACAATTCAGCGATATACATTTCTGCTCAAAAGATGTAATCCTGGCCACCCCCGGAAAGAATGAATGGGGTGTAATCAACGAAGCAGGCCAATTCCAAGGTGCTCTTAACTACAAACCCATCTCTGTACCCGGTTGCACTCAGGCCACGAGCCAATATGTTAACGTTGCCGACATTGTGAGTGTTGTGATGGACTTACTCGGCAAAACTAAATATAATATCTCATGGCCTGACCTTGCCCATGAATTCACAATAACAAAATACGACACTGATTTCTATCTTAATGAGGTTTTGCTGAAATCACTGAAACTTCCCGGTGTTAGTGTTGCTTTTTTCACTGCGCTCAATGAATACGCCCTTACCAACGCACGCAGCAAGGCAAATGCCAGACTTAACCCGAGAGCCGTCCCGGTCAGCTATTTTATGTCTATCACACTCAACAGTCAGACAAAATGCGACGAAGTGTTTGCTGCACTTGAAAAAGCAATCGGTGTCAAGGGCAATGTAAGTGATATTGAGGAAATCAGGCATTTCGAAGATGTTGAACCCAACACTATAAGAATCTACATCGATCCGGAAGAAACATCATTGTACACAGTAAAATGAAGATATATATAATATTAGCAGCAGTGGTCAGTGTGGTCACATTGCTGACCGGCTGTGGCAGTGGCAACTTAAGCAAAAATCCTGCCGACAACTTTGACCTGGACATGCTGCCGTGTGACTATCGCAACGGCGGGACACCCGTTCGTGCATATGTGCAAGACGGTGAAAAAGTATTGGAATATGAAGGCAATCCGAAAAGTTATGGCAGCCCCATAGCCGGCATGTTTTATGACGGACGTGCCTACATAATGGTGAATGGCTTTAATGGTTTCATCGACAAAGAGGGCAATGAACTTTTCGAGATAGAGGGCAAAGCCAATTGGTTTATGACCGAAGGCATAGCAATAGTGCAACGCGGAGATATCATTGCAGCCTACGATTCAGAAGGCAACGAACTGTGGGAAACCGAAGGGCGTGAGTGCTCACCCATCAGGGCCGGTTATGCGCTGTTTAAGAATAAGCAAAACGAGTTTTGCATAATAGACAGCAAGGGAGAGATTGTATTCGAGTCTTCCAATGATGAATATGTATCTTGGCATTCAACTGATATGTGGAATATCGCATCAATGGCCCACCCCACTTATTTTGAGATTAATGGCAAACAAGGGTTCTCATATATTCTCGATGTTAAGACAGGAGAGCATTTCCTGGAAGACTGTCTGCCAGAGGAGATATCCAATAGAATTGGGATTTTCATTGATTCCAACAACCTTGCAGTAGTTCAAACCGAAGGAAATCACAAATATGGGATCTTAGATCTCGATGGCACTTGGAAAGTGGAACCGGAATACTCCCAGATCCGCAACGATGGGGAGTGGTATATGTTCCTGGATGAGGAAAGCGGCAAATGGGGATGGATGGACAAGGATGGCGTCATAAAGATCGAACCTATTGCAGAGTTTCCACATTGGTGGGCCTGCCCTGGCTTCGGCTATGGAGACATAGCCTATATTGGGGAAGGACAGTTCATAAACCGGAAAGGCGCCATTGTGCTGGAGACAGACCTTGCGGTGGATTCCAACTTCATTGGAGACCGGTGCCTCATAGACAAAGGTCGTGAAGGATATACCTGGATGAACCGCGAAGGTGAAGAAATTTGCGATCCCTTCCCTCTCGATCCATACGCGCAAACAGTGATTCGCCGACTTTCCAACGGCAATTCTCCCCAATACAGTTTTTACTGAACTACTAGGCTATAAACATTACAAGCCCAACGAGAACTGTAGATATCATGCACTGAGCGGGGCGCCCGGCGCGTCCCGCTCATTTTATTCTAGCGGAACTCACAACCCCTGACACAATCCCGATAGCGACAACAACCACTGACGTCAGAACCACATCCACGAAAGCCAGACGGCAGGGATAGGCTACAACAGACATCTGTGAATGGTCTCCCCCAAGGGCTATAAGCCCGAAATGCTGCTGAAGCAGCGTGAGAACCACTCCCAGCGCTATCCCTATCGCTCCGCCTATGAGCGTTATGAGCATCCCCTCATCGAGAAAAATGCGTCTGATCATACGCTCAGGCGCACCCAGGGCTGAGAGTATCTGCAGATTATCCTCCTTCTCAATGATGAGCATAGACATGGTGGAGAGAATGTTGAACGATGCCATGACAAGGACAAACATAAGCATGGCAAATGTAATCCACTTCTCAATCTGAATCATGCGGAACGAGGATTCCTGCTGCTGAAGACGGTCTGCCACCTCATAGTCTCCGCCAATCAGCCTCCTGAGTTCTTTAGCAACCTCCCCGTCATCATAGCCCGGAGCGAGTGCGACCTCGATGGACGTGGCCTCCGACGGATATTCAAACAGCCGCCTGGCCACACTGAGCGGGACTATCACATAATCCTCATCCATCTCCGCCTCATTTGTCTGATAGACTCCACTGACAAAGAGCGTGTCTGTAAGAAACGCTGCAAACGGGAGCGCGGGATTTATGCGGCCTGTGCGCCGAGGCACCGTAAGGCTGAAAAGATTCTCGAGCGACGGCCGCGCACCGGTATTGATGGCCACCCCGACGCTCATAAGAGCCATAGGCCTCGCATATCCCTCTGCAGCATACAGTGTGTCAGACGGGTCGACCATCTCACCGTCCACCACCAGCGAGGAGAGTGCGGTCATCGCACTGTACCCCTCTGGCACACCCTTGACCGTGACGGGCAACTGCGCATCCCCCACAATCGCAAGCGCCCTCTGCTCCAACACCGGAGCAGCCATGCGCACACCCGTCATCCCCTCAATGAGAGCCGCAAGTGAGTCTGACGACGTCATGACCCTCCCCTCTCGGGGCGACACTCTGAGGTCAGGATCCACAGCTGAGAGGCGCTCCATGGCAAGGTCGGTGAAACCATTGAACACCGAAAGCACACACACCATGGCCATCGAGGCCACAGCGATACCCGCCATCGATATCATCGAGATGATATTGACAGCGGTATGGCTTTTCTTTGCAAAGAGGTAGCGCAGCGCTATGCGCAGAGCGAGCATCAGATGTTACTTTTCGAGAAGACGGTCTATGTTTTCGATATAGTCCAGTGAGTCATCTATGTAGAATGACAGGTCCGGACACTTGCGCAGTTGGAAACGCACCTTCTGAGCGAGTTCATAGCGGATGGTCTTGGCCGAGGCATTGATCCCCTCGAGTATCTCCTGCGACTTCTCAGGGGGGAAGATTGAAAGATAGACACGCGCTATGCTGAGGTCCGGCGAGATTCTCACAGCGCTCACACTCACGAGAGTGCCGTGGGTCTTGGCGGTCTGCTGGCGGAATATCTCACTGAGGTCCTTCTGAAGAAGACGGGCTATTTTGGCTTGACGTGTTGATTCCATAATTCTTACTGGTCTTGTTAACGAAAGTATGCAGGCCCTCAACTCTTAGGGAGCCCGCATACTTAAAACGTTCCTGAACGAGGATTAGTTGATGAGGTCGAAGCCTGTGTAGCGGCGCAGACACTCCGGAACCACGATGCCCTCAGGTGTCTGGTTGTTCTCAAGGATTGCAGCCATGATGCGCGGCAGAGCAAGCGCCGAGCCGTTGAGCGTGTGGCAGAGATGTGTCTTCTTGTCCTCGCCACGATAACGACACTTCAGACGATTGGCCTGATATGTCTCGAAGTTGGACACACTCGACACCTCGAGCCAGCGGCCCTGGGCTGCTGAGTAGACCTCAAAGTCAAACGTGATTGACGATGTGAAGCTCATGTCACCGCCACAGAGACGCAGGATGTGCCAGGGGAGTCCGAGGCTCTCGAGCAGACCCTGGACATGGTCTTTCATCTCCTCGAGAGCTGCATATGAGTCCTCAGGCTTCTCAATGCGCACAATCTCGACCTTGTCAAACTGATGAAGGCGGTTCAGGCCGCGGACATCCTTGCCATAGCTGCCTGCCTCGCGGCGGAAACATGCTGAGTAGGCGCAGTTCTTGATGGGGAGACGGTCCGCGGGGATAATCACATCGCGATAGAGGTTTGTGACAGGCACCTCGGCAGTGGGAATGAGATAGAGGTTATCCTCGTTGATGTAATACATCTGTCCCTCCTTGTCAGGGAGCTGGCCTGTCCCATAGCCCGAAGCCTCGTTCACGACATAGGGGGGCTGGATCTCCAGATATCCCGCCTCTGACGCACGGTCAAGGAAGAACTGGATGAGAGCGCGCTGCAGTTTGGCACCCTTCCCTATGTAGACCGGGAAGCCGGGGCCTGTTATCTTGACACCGAGCTCAAAGTCGATGAGATTATATTTCTTGGCAAGATCCCAGTGAGGGAGAGCATCGGCTGGAAGCTCAGGCATCTTGCCTCCATCCTTCTCTACCACATTGTCAGCCGCAGTCTTCCCCTCAGGCACCATATCGCAAGGCACATTAGGTACACCAAGAAGAATATCGCGGATGGCCTTCTCGGTTGTGGCGAGGCGGTCAGAGAGTTCCTTCTGCTGTTCCTTGAGCGAGGCCACCTCTTTCTTGGCCTCTTCGGCCTCCTCGCGGCGGCCCTCCTTCATGAGACGGCCTATAGAATCGGCCTTCTTCTTGAGTTCAGCAGCCAAAGTGTCAGACTGAAACTGAAGGCTCTTACGTTCGTTGTCAAAGTCGACCACATCGTTGACGGCCTGCTTTCCGTCAAATCCCTTGATGGCCAGACGGGCTATGATCCGCTCCGGATCATCTTTGATTTGTTGTATGGTTAGCATCGGATATGATTTCGATAGCGTGTTTGGATTTATCAGGATAATAACTCTTTGACCTTCGCAGAGATGGCACGGCCCTCAGCCTTTCCGGCAAGCGCCTTTGAGGCCACCCCCATTACCTTGCCCATCTCCTTTGGCGATGTAGCCCCAACCTCGGCAATGATTTTCTTGAGAGCTTCGGTCAGTTCCTCATCTGAGAGTTGTTTAGGGAGATACTCCTCAATGACAGCAGTTTCTGCAAGCTCATTGTCACGGAGATCCAGGCGGTTCTGCTCATCATAGATAGCCGCGGTCTCCTTGCGCTGCTTCACCATCTTGGCGAGAATCTTGGTGGCTGCATCGTCAGGAAGAGTACCGTCGCCACCCTTGGCGGTCTTGGCCTCGAGAAATTCCTTCTTGATGCCGCGCAGTGTCTCGAGGCGCACCTTGTCGCGGGCAAGCATTGCGGCCTTGATGTCGGCCGATATTTTGTCAAACAGGTCCATGGGAGTTTGTCTTTATTCTTAATTAAGGTGCAAAGTTAGTGAATGGACGGCAGAAAAACAACTAAATGACATTTCTAATCACCCACCATGCAGTCCACAGCGCCACATAGACATAGACGGCCGCCTCTGAGAAGAGCCTGCGCCTTATCCCCTCACCTCCCGGTCCTTTCAGCCAGAAGACATAGACAGCCAGGAGGAAATATGGCACCGACAGCAGCATGAACGGGTTGTAGCCCAGAGCCTCCCCAAATCTAAGGTGAAGGGCCGCATGGAATGCTCTCTGCGCCCCGCACGACGGACACTCAAGTCCCGTCAGCATCAACACGGGACACTTGGGCATCAGGCGCGTAGCCGAGGGGTCGACATAGAAGTAGAGGACTGCGGCTCCAATCACCACAATGGCTATAAGCCAAGTCTGCAGCCTCGCCGCCCGATTGAGTAGACTTTTCGTTGTCACTAATCAGAGCACACCAAACGCACTCAACGATGCGCCAAGAGCGGTAAAGTAAATGATAGTGAATACGATGCTGCTCACCAAAGAGATCAGCGCTGAGATAATGCACCATTGCTTTGCGTTCTTTGAGAAACGGACAGCGTCATCGTATCGCCCGGCCGCCCAGGCTGAGTCAACTTTGGCCGAATAGACTATCGCAACGATTCCGGCCGGCAGACAGCAAAAGAGAGTCGTGAGAATCGCCCAGACCAGATAGTTTGATGGCTGTGGCCCGCGCGGACGGGGTGGATAAGGCTGTCGTTCCTGACACGGCGGCTGTGAATAAGGTGGGCACTCGCCATAACCATCGGCAAGCATGTGTGCCGGGAAAATCGTGCCGGCCGGCTGCCACCCTCTCATTCCCTGTGTCCACACCATTGTATTTGATGTGACTCCACACTGACGCAACTCCGTCTCATCGACAGGACCCATCTGACGGTTCATACTGTCAACGTAATAATATTTGCTCATGAGTGATTAAGGTATTCAGGTGTTTTGAGGCAAAGTTATCTAATTTTATGAGTATAAGCAAGAAATCAACACGAAATAATCTCGGCATTCCTGAATCGCGCGAGCCACTCTGCTGATTGTGGAGGAATGATGACTAGGCCACCGCTCAGAGCATCAGGCCGCAGCAGTGCTCCATACTTTCCCAGCGACCCTTGGCTTGTCACATGATGACGGCATCGCGACATCAACATCAGGTCACACCATCCGCGGTCCGAGCCGTTTATGTCGACAACGCGGACATCAAACCCCCTGAGTGCGGGGACGAGGTTTGTTCTGCACCAGTCAGGCTCATCTGAGAATATGAAGAATCTCACTCTCCCACTGCTCTCCATGACGACACGGCTGAAGGCCTCGCGGAAATATCCGGTGGTGGCCGGTGCTCCATAAACCTCATGATATTCCGACAGGTCGCCTCTCCTCACATGGACAGCACACGCATCGCCTGCTTGAGGTGCAGTCTCTATCTCCCTCAACATCTTTCGGTTTTCTTCATCCAGAAGATTAGTGTCCGCATTGAAGGCCTCTCTGAACAGGGGTCCATACAGTTCCTCAGGGTCGTGGAAATAACCTATTAGATATGCCGGGCCTTTGATGTCCATCCACCCCAGAGGGTCAGCATCCGCGTTGAAATAATCAATCAGGCGCGGGAAGGACTTTCTGTAAATCAAGCTTCTGAGCCTTGAGCTGCAAATCTCTATGGGGAGCGACGGGAACATCCGTGTCAGGTCAAAACACCTCGGGAAACGTCCGTCAGTGTCGAGGCCACACTCATCAAACCATTTCAACTCGTAGACCACCCTCTCACCTCTCTGCTCCAGCATACGCCCCACCATGTAGAAGTGCATCTGTGAGCATATGCCCCCGTCCATCTCAATGAACACTGCAGGTCGCATGACTCCCATCCGGTGTAGCATCCGGCCGAGAATCCCTATCAGCTTTGAGGCTAAGCGCTTCATTCCTCCTCCGGACGGGTGAGATAATGGCGGTAAGTTTCCGGAGCGGTGATGACCTCGATGGCGTTCTGATATACAGGGTTGAGGGGATTGACTATCCTGTAGTAGGTCGATTGCTCAAACAGGTCGCGCCCGATCAGAGCCTTGACATTACCCTCGATGAGCGGGAACGACCGCTGATACTGCTCCTCGTCAAACGGGATGCTGTCACGGTCTGACGCGCTCCTCAGGCCTTCAAGAATCGCAGGAGTGACCGCAAACCCTTTCACAAAAGCATCCTCATCGGGATACTCCTTCTTCAGTTCAGAGCGGTTAGCATCCACATAGTCCACACAGTAGCGGTTTAGGACTCCTTTGGCGACAAGGTCGCGGTAATAGGTGGAATACATCGTAGTGTCGAGCGCCACAAAGCGGTCTGGCATGATGCCGCCACCTCCATACACCGGACGACCCAGGCGCAGTGTGGTGTATCGGAGCGAGTCAGGGAAATGGATTGAGTCTACATTTGAGAGTTCCCCGGACTTCAGTCTATGCACCATGTCGAGGCGATAGTCTGCGTCATCGCCGTCAGTGTAAGGCTTCTGGATGCAGCGTCCGGCGGGTGTATAGTAGCGTGACACGGTGAGACGTATCATAGACCCGTCAGGAAACGGGAAAGGTCTCTGTACAAGCCCCTTGCCAAACGAGCGGCGTCCTACTATGACACCGCGGTCATTGTCCTGCACGGCTCCGGCCAGGATCTCGCTTGCCGAGGCTGAGTTCTGATTGATCATCACCACGAGGCGTCCGTCGCGGAAGGTGCCATTCTGCTCGGCCATATACTCAGCGCGTCCATTCTTGGGCGACTCAGTGTAGACGAGCATGTCACCCTTGTCCAGGAACAGGCCGGCTATATCCGTGGCGGACCGCAGGTAGCCGCCCCCATTGTCTGAGAGGTCGATGATAAGATGACGCATCCCGCGCGCTGATAGATTTTTGATAGCATCGGTGGTCTCCTCGGCCGTCGTGGCTCCGAAGCGTGAGATTGAGATGAAACCGACAGAGTCGTTCACCATGTATGAGGCGTCGATGCTGTAGATGGGGATATCCTCACGCACCACTCTGAAGTCGAGCAGACGCGGCTCACCCTTGCGCTTCACTTTCAGATTGGCCACAGTCCCCTTGGGGCCGCGGAGAATCTTGAGGATGTCCGAATTTTTCTTTTTCTGCCCGGCAATAACGGTGTCGTTGCATGAGATGATTCTATCGCCCGGCTGTATGCCCACACGCTCAGAAGGACCACCCACAATCGACTCTATCACATAGAGGGTGTCCTGGTTCATCTGAAAACGGATCCCTATGCCTGAGAAGTTACCCTCGAGGGGTTCGTTGAGGTCGCGTGTCTCCTCAGCGTTGGTATACTGCGAGTGAGGGTCGAGAGTCTTGAGCATCCCCTTGATGGCCTCCTCGACCACACGGGTGGTGTCAATCTCATCGACATAGAAGTTTGCTATCACCTGCTCGGCAAATGCCACCTTGCGCGGAGCGTCAAACTTGACCTGCGAGACGCCCGGCAGCAGGGCACACAGGAGAAATAGGAGTGGTATTATTTTTTTCATCTTTTTCTTATTCAGGGAAGAAAGCGGCTGACATCCTTGCCATATGAGGCAAGTTCTCTCACCACTGACGACGACACGGCCTCGAGACCGGGAAGCGTGAAGAGGATGAGGGTGTCTATGCCTGAGAGTTCGTGGTTTATTGTGGCCAGGGTGCGTTCATACTCATAGTCGGCCACGGTGCGCACGCCGCGGAGCATCCATCGGGCGCCACAAGCCCCACATGCATCCACCGTGAGCCCGTCATAGGCCATCACCTCCACACGCGGTTCATCAGCATAGAGCGCCTTTATCCGCTCCATCCTCTCCTCCACCGGGACACTTCCGGGCTTGGCGGCATTGCGGCCTATGGCAATGACGAGACGGTCGCACAGGGGCAGCGCACGGTCAACTAGCGACTTATGGCCCAGTGTGAACGGATCAAACGACCCCGGGAAAAGTATGGTGCGGTCACTCATCTGCGTCGAGGGGTATTTCGGAGTCGAGATGCGAGTCGTCCTCGACCACTAGATTGTTTATGATGAATACCTGACGGTCCATGGTGTTCTTGCCCATATAGAACTCCAGAAGCTCATCAACGGTGTCCTCCTTGCGGAGGCTGACACGGTCGGCCCTCATATCCGGACCAATGAACCCGCGGAACTCATCGGGCGAGATCTCGCCGAGGCCCTTGAAGCGGGTTATCTCAGCATTATCCCCGAGCTTGCGTATGGCCTCGATGCGCTCCTCGTCTGTGTAGCAATAATATGTCTCAGTGTTCTCCGAACTCTTCGACCTTGCCCCCTTGCGGGCGGTCTTTGAGTTACGCACACGGAAGAGCGGTGTCTGAAGCACATACACATGGCCTCGCTTCACCATCTCAGGGAAGAACTGGAGGAAGAAAGTCAACAGCAGGAGGCGTATGTGCATGCCGTCGACATCGGCATCAGTGGCAATGATGACGTTGTTGTAGCGGAGTCCGTCTATCCCCTCCTCAATATTGAGGGCAGCCTGCAGGAGGTTGAACTCCTCGTTCTCATATAGAATCTTGGCAGGGACGCCATATGAATTCTTTGGCTTGCCTCTCAGCGAGAACACGGCCTGGGTCTCCACATTTCTGATTTTGGTGATAGAGCCTGCTGCTGAGTCACCCTCGGTGATGAAGATTGAGGATGCTCGCTTCTTCTCCTCATCCCCCTTGGCGTCATTGAGGTGCACACGGCAGTCAAGGAGTTTCTTGTTGTGCAGGTTGATTTTCTTGGCCTTCTCACGGTTGGCCTTGGTGACAGCCGTCATGGCCTTGCGGTCGCGCTCGTTCTTCTGAACCTTCTCCAGGATAATGTCGGCAATGTCGGTGTTGCGGTGCAGATAGTTGTCGAGCTCAGTCCTGAGAAAGTCACCGATGAACTTCTGGACCGATGGGCCATCATCGCTGATCTCACGGCTTGTGAGTTTGGTCTTGGCCTGTGAGTCGAACACCGGTTCCTCGACTTTGACTGAGATGGCGGCAATGATTCCGCCTCGGACGTCGCTGGGGTCGAAATCCTTCTTGAAGTAGTCCTTGAATGTCCTGGCCACGGCCTCTTTGAAGGCAGCCAGATGAGTCCCGCCGTGGATTGTGTTGGCTCCGTTGACAAATGAGTAATACTCCTCGCCGCGCTGGTCAGCGTGTGTTATGGCCACCTCTATATCCTCTCCCACAAGATGGATGGGCTCATAGAGGGTCTTGTCGGTGGTGATATTGTCGCGCAGGAGGTCGAGCAGACCACCTTTCGAGACATACTTCTTTCCGTTGAGCAGGAATGAGAGGCCGGTGTTGAGGTATGTATAATTCTTCACCATCGGGATTACAAACTCCATGTGGAATGTGTAGCCCTTGAAAATGGTGTCGTCCGGGGTGAAGCGCACCAGGGTGCCGTTTGGCTCATCGGTCATCTCTATCTCAGACTCCTCGAGGATCTCGCCACGGCTGTAGAGCACACTCTTGGCCTGGCCGTCGCGGACGGAACGGATATAGAACTCTGTGGAGAGGGCATTGACAGCCTTGATGCCCACACCATTCAGACCCACAGACTTCTTGAATGCCTTAGAGCCATATTTGCCGCCGGTGTTGATGCTCGACGAAGCCTCTACGAGTTTGCCTAGGGGGATGCCTCTGCCATAGTCGCGCACCTGGACACTGGTCTCCGTGACATCGACCACGACGCTCTTGCCATATCCCATGACAAACTCATCGATGGCATTGTCCACCACCTCTTTGATGAGGACATAGATACCGTCATCAAACTTCGAGCCGTCACCCACATCGCCGATATACATGCCGGGACGCAGACGGATATGTTCCTTCCAGTCGAGGGTAGTGATGGAACTCTCATCATAGACGGCGGCAGAGTCAGGGGTCGGGGTGAGGATTTCTTCAGGATTGTCTGTCATAGGTATGTCACATTTACACGCAAAGATACTGAATTTTTAGGTAAAATCCTAACTGAATTCAAACTATCCGTTAGAAACTCCACCCTACCATTGCCTGAAGGTCAATGTTGTGGGCCGAAGGATTGACTATTCCGGTTGAACGGGCCACATCTTTCAGACCTATGTGAGCGCGCACACCCACCGTGAGATGACGGTTGAATGTCAGACCCGTGGCTATATGCAGGCCGATGTCTCCGCGCTTATATGAGTTGATGAAGGCACGGTCATCGGCATAATAGCCCGTCTCCATATAGGTCTTTGCGGTGATGAGCTGCCCGAGTTCGTTGGTCTTGGCGTCATAGATGGTGTTTCGCTGGTTGCCACCGGTTCCATAGGCATAATATAGACCCCCGTCTACGTTCCATCTCACTCCGTTGGATATATCTTTGTCCCATCTGACATAGACGGGAAAGTCGAGTTGATAATAGACGTTGCTTTGAAACACATTTGAGACACTTGGCTTTCCGGCGCCGGTCACAGCCATATCCATCTTGCGCGCATTGCGTGTGAAATTGAGCCCTGTCCCGAGTGAAATGTGTGAGCCAAGACGGCAAGCCGCCTCTACACCAACACCATATGAGAGTCCCATCGATGAGTTGATGTCGCTGATCTCGGAGAAGCAGCTCTCATAATTATTGGTGGTGTAACTGGCTCCGGCCAGGACATGGGCATTAACAGTGATGAATTTATCTGCAGATTCCTCTGCCCGGGTTGAAACGACGCAAGCGCCCATGAGTGCCACGCATGCTATGATGTGTCTGAACATTGTTGTCTATCTTGGATTTAGTGACGATAAAAAAATAACCTGGTAAAATTTTCGTATATGTTATTTAAGAAGATTTACTTTTGAACAAGCACGAGTTTAGCGAGCTAAATGACAGTTTGGAAAAAGTGAAGATTCATAAATAACATAGAAAAGTTTACCAAGTTATTTGTCAATCGTCACTTAAGACCTCAAAATTAGTCATAAAACCCTATCCGGCCAACCATAATGAAGATTTTTTCAAAAAATTGCCTCAAAAATTTGCACAGTCCGTAAAAAGTCCGTAACTTTGCATCGCAAAAGAGAAAAAGACGGCTCATTAGCTCAACTGAATAGAGCATCTGACTACGGATCAGAAGGTTACAGGTTTGAATCCTGTATGAGTCACAATCTCAAGGCTGACAGCATCCTGTCAGCCTTTTTGCTTTTCAAGGCATCCTACGTAAGAGAAGCCTTCGGGGTGGTAAATTTCGGCGGAATCCCCAGGACATGGGACATCCGGGATGTATTTCGGCGGCCCAGGGGCGCCGTTTTTAGGGGGGATTACGAGTAAATTGGCGACCTTCGGATCCCATTTGCAACCTGAGGTTGCAGAGTGAGACGATACCAGAAGGGTTCGCAGGCTGACGTCGATTGCAATCCGGCGGTTGCGGGGAACCGGTGAGTTACGGTCTCCGAACTTCCCAATCTCTTAATTAATCTTAAGGTAGTGAGGAGAGTGGAAACTTTCAGATGTTGGAGGATGTTAGTAAGTTGAATTTTGAAAAAGTCAACTTTCTAAAGCATACGACTATGGATTGTAATAAAGTAAAACGTTCTTATCACTTCAATATCACCGAAGTGGTCGATGGAAAGATCCAAGAGGTGATGGCCTTTAACTTTGGTGGCCATCATGACCTCGCTGCCCTGGCAAGCCTTGCAGAGCAGAAGGAGGGTCTGACAGAAAAGCATGCGCGTGAACTCGTTGTGGGACTCCGTCTCCTGCACCACGCGCTGAAAAAATATCCCGACAATGCTGACTTCGCCACGTTCCTCGGTCAGCTTAACGATTTCAAGCACAAACTGAAGGGCAAGAATGATTGCAAGTAAGCAATCTGAGTCACGCTCTATACTCCGCTGTTCAACAAGGATCAGCGGAGTTATTTGTGCCAGAAGGAAGGGGTGAAGAGGATGAGGACAGTGAAGAGTTCGAGACGTCCGGTGAGCATGATGAATGAGAGAAGCCACTTGCCTGCATCGGGGACAATGGCAAATGTGCCTCCATATCCGGTGACACCCGCACTGAGCCCGGTGTTTGAGATGCAGGTGAAGGCCGAGAAGAAGGAGTCAATCAAAGGCATCCCCATGGCTGTGAGGGCCACACCGCCCACCAGGATGATTAGGACGTAGAGACAGAGAAACGCGATGACCTTGGAGACGGTATCGTGAGGTATAACCTTGCCGTTGACACGCACGGTGAGGATATTGTTGGGGTGAATGCTCCGGGCTATCTCATTGCGGCAGTTCTTGAGCATGTATATGAGACGGTCGAGCTTGGCGCCGCCGCTTGTGGAGCCTGCACATGCACCGAAAAACATCAGCACAAAGGTTATGGCAAGGACAAAGGTGCCCCATGTACCGAAATCGGCCACCTCAAAGCCTGTCGACGACATCATGGAGATAATCTGGAAGAGCGGATCGAGTGTCACTGACTTAATTCCTGAATATGAGCCGACATAGAAGATGTTTGCCACGAAAATGACATAGACACCCAGGATTATCCAGATGTAGACACGGAAGACATCGTTGGCCCAGACGGTATGGAAGTCGCGGTGGACAAGACGGTAGAGCAGTGTGAAACTGACACCCCCTAGAAACATGAAGATTGTCACTATGGCCTCTATATAGTCTGAGTTCCATACGTAAAGGCCGGCATCTGACGTAGAGAATCCTCCTGTCGACATCACAGAGAAGGCATAGCAGATGGACTCAAATCCGTCCATGGGGCCAAGGTAGAGGAGGATGCCGAGCGTGAGTGTGAGAGTAGTGTAGATGAGCCATAGGCTCTTGGCTGTCTGTGAGATGCGCGGACGGAGCTTGTCGTGGGTGATTCCGGTGACCTCTGCGTTGAACATCTGCATGCCCCCTGAGGAGTTGAGCATGGGGACAACGGCCAGGGTGAAGAGGATGATTCCCATGCCCCCTATCCACTGCATGAGCGAGCGCCACAATAGGGCGCCGTGTCCGAGATGGTCTATGGAGACCATGATGGTGGCTCCGGTGGTGGTGAAGCCCGACATGGATTCGAAGAATGCATCGGAGATTGACAGGGGTGAGTCATCCATGAGCATGAACGGTATCATCCCGAAGAGCGACAGCACCACCCACACCAAGGCTGTGAGCAGGAAGCCCTCGCGCTTGCCCATCTGGGAGGTGGATGGCTTGATGAACATGGAAAGCGCGGTCCCGACCCCGATGGTGAGCAGCGAGGTGTAGAGAAAATCGAGCCAGTCGCTCTCACCATAGATGAGGCATGTGGCAAGGGGGAAGAGCAGGAAGCCCCCCTCGATGAGAAGTAGGAAACCTATCACCCTGATGATGACAGGGAAGTTGATGAAGGTGAGGTTGCGGCGAAGGTCGCGGACACGATTTCTCATCTGAACAGTCGCTCTACTTTATGGATGGCTCCGTTGAGGGTGAATACCACTACGCGGTCGCCAGGACGGATGACGGTATTGCCGCCCACAAGCTGTCCGACACCATCGCGGATGAGTCCGGCAATGGTCATGTCGCGCGACAGACGCAAATCCTTAACCGCGGCGCGGGTGATCTTTGAACCCTCCCCGGCCACAATCTCAGCCACCTCTGCATCGGCCATGGCGAGACACTTTGATGAAGATTTGTCGCGGTCGAGCATCATCTGGAATATGCGCGACGAGGCTAGGAGCTTCTTATTTATGATTGTACCTATGTTGAGCCCCTCAGCCTCAGAGATGAACTGGAGATTCTCCACCTCAGCGATGGTCTTGCGGATACCAAATTCCTTGGCTGTTAGGCAGGTGAGTATATTGCTCTCACTCGACTCAGAGATGGCTATGAAGGCATCGGCATCATCGATGCCGGCATCGCGGAGGACATCGGTGTCGCGGGCATCGGCATTGATTATGAGGGCGTCAGGACATCGCTCTGAGAGTTTGACACAAGTCTCGCGGTCGGGGTCAATAATCTTGAAGCGGAACTTCTCACCGGCCATCCGGCAGAGTTGGATGGCTATGCGGCTTCCGCCCATGATGATGACGTCGCGGATGGTGCGCTTGACCTTGCCACAGAGGGAGACAAGCACATCGACATGCTCGCGAGTGGTCATGAAATAGACTATGTCGTTATTCTCCAGGCGGTCGTCGCCACGAGGGATGATGGTCTCGTTGTTCCGCTTGATGGCGGCCACATGGAAGTCGTGGGTCTTGCGGCCGAGCTCCTTGAGCTGGATACCTATGAGCGGGGCTGCCTCGCGCAGTTTGATGCCTACAAGGATAAGCTGCCCCTCATGGAGCTCAAACCAGTGGCGCGCCCAGTTGTGGTTGAGCGCAGTGATAATCTCGAGCGCCGCAAGATATTCGGGATAGATCACATCATCGGCCCCGATTTTGGTGAAGAAGTCGCGGTTTGCCGGGTCCTTGAACTCATAGTTGTCTATACGGGCCACGGTCTTGGCGGCTCCAAGGCTCTTGGCTATGGCACAGGAGACGATGTTGCGCGTCTCGAAAGGTGTGACGGCTATGAAAAGATCACACTCCTCCACGCCGGCCGAGCGGAGGGCATTGAAGGATGTGGGGCGCCCATGAACGGTAAGCAGATTATAGTTTGAGTCGAGCAGGGCGAGTTTCTCACGGTCCTCATCAAGCACCGTGATGTCCTGCTCCTCGCGCGAGAGGAGCTTGGCGAGATGAGTCCCGACCTCGCCGCAGCCGGCTATAAGGATTCTCATATTGTGTGGGAGAGATTTAGGTTCTTTATGGCTGAGAAGATTCCGGCCTCATCAAATCCGCAGAGATGATGGAGTTCAGAGGGCTTGCCATGGGGGATGAAGCGGTCAGGGACACCCAGACGAGTGACTGACACTCCTGAGCCTGACGCTGCGAGCCATTCAGCCACGGCAGAGCCGAGTCCGCCGTCGATGGTGCTATCCTCAACGGTTATGACCGGACGGCCGGCCGCAGATGCACGCTTGAGTATCTCCTCGTCGAGAGGCTTGAGGAAAATCATGTCGTAGACGGCGATGTCAAGGCCCAGTTCCTCATGGGCCTTCCCAGCAGCCTTGAGAGCATCGGCAGCCACGGTGCCAATGGTGAGGATGGTGGCATCATTGCCTTCGCGCAGCATCTCTCCCTTGCCTATGGTGAGCGGCTCACGGGTGTCTGTGGGGAGGGCGTCGGCATTCCCGCGCGGATAGCGGATGGCAAATGGACCTGAGAAGCCGAGGGCGGTGAACATGAGGCGACGCAACATGTCGGCCGAACGCGGCGCGGAGACCGTCATGCCGGGGATGGAACGCAGATATGCCAGGTCGAAGACACCGTGATGCGTGGCTCCATCCTCCCCCACGAGCCCGGCTCTGTCAAGACAGAAGACCACCTGGAGCCCCTCGATGGCCACATCGTGGATGATGTGTGAATAGGCGCGCTGCAGGAATGAGGAGTATATGGCCACGAAGGGCTTCAGACCATCCTTGGCCATTCCGCCGGCAAAGGTGACGGCGTGTCCCTCGGAAATGCCGACATCGAAGGTCCTGTCTGGGAACGCCTCCTGCATCATGGCCATTGATGTCCCTGAAAGCATGGCGGCAGAGACTCCCACCACCTCGGGGTTCTCGCGGGCAATCTCGACAAGTGTCTTGCCGAAAATCTCCTGATACTTAGGTGGCTTTGCAGCCTGGACAGTGGGGCGCTTGCCCGTGGTGGGGTCGAACAGCCCCGGGGCATGCCAGGTGGTCGGGTCAGCCTCAGCCGGCGCATATCCTTTGCCCTTGACTGTACGCAGATGAAGAATGCGCGGACCGTGGAAGTCCTTAATATCCTGAAGCACACGCACGATGGTCTTGACGTCGTGGCCGTCAAAAGGCCCGAAATAGCGGATGTCCAGACCCTCGAAGATGTTTTGCTCGTGGGTTATGAGCGACTTGAGTGAGTTGTTGAAGCGCATGATGCGCCCCTTCCCCTTGTCGCCGATGACGTGTAGTTTCCTCAGCAGCGACGCTGCCTTGTAGCGCAGGTTGTTGTATGAGCGCGAGGAAGTGAGATGTGCGAGATATGAGTTGAGCGAACCGACATTGCGGTCAATCGACATATCGTTGTCGTTGAGTATGATGAGCAGGTCGGCATTTGCGTTTGCGGCATTGTTCAGCCCCTCGAATGCGAGTCCGCCCGAGATGGAGGCATCGCCGATGATGGCCACGACGTTGCGTCGCGGCTCATCCTTGTGAAGCTTGGCGGCCACTGCCATGCCGAGGGCGGCCGAGATGGAGTTTGAGGCGTGGCCGGCTGTGAAGGTGTCATACTCGCTCTCCTTTGGAGATGGGAAGCCTGAGAGTCCCCCGAGGGTGCGCAGGGTGTCGAAGCGGTCGCGGCGCCCGGTCAGCACCTTGTGGCCGTATGCCTGATGGCCCACGTCCCAGACAATGCGGTCGTATGGGGTGTTGAAAACGTAGTGGAGCGCCACCGTGAGCTCGACGGCACCCATCGAGGAGGCGAAATGCCCCGGATGAGAGGAGAGGGAATCAATCAGAAACGAGCGCAACTCAGTGCATACCTTCGGAAGATCGGCCATGGGGATCTTGCGGAGGTCTGCCGGAGAATTGACGGTCTCCAAGAGCGGATAGCGTCCGTTTTCTCCGTGGTCAGGGTTATTGCTGTTTGTTCCCTTTGTCATTCTTGATATATTTCTTGTAGAGGGGCACCCACACCACTATGCCTGAGACTGTGATCATGAAGAGTGTCCAGAGGGTGAAGGGCTGCGATGACACCACCAGCCATACCAACACGAGCCACAGGGCCGCGATGAAGCCGAAGCGGATCTTAGTGGAGGTGTCCATGGGTTGAATCAATAGCCGGTGTAGTTGTGAGGAGTGATGGCGCGGAGCTCTTCCTTGACCTCGGGGGTCACGTCGAGGGTCTCTACAAAGGCTGCGATGCTCTCAGCCGTCACGGCTTCGTTGGTGCGTGTGAGGGCCTTGAGGGTCTCATAGGGCTTGGGATAGCCCTCGCGGCGGAGTATTGTCTGCATTGCCTCGGCCACAACGCTCCAGGTGTTGTCGAGGTCGCGGTCGATGGCGGCGCGGTTGAGCAGGAGCTTGCCCAGCCCCTTCATGGTCGAGGCGATGGCTATGAGCGTGTGCGCCAGGGGGACACCGATGTTGCGCAGCACGGTCGAGTCCGTCAGGTCGCGCTGCAGGCGTGACACGGGAAGTTTCGAGGCCAGATGGCCTAGGATGGCGTTTGCCATTCCGATGTTGCCCTCGGAGTTCTCGAAGTCGATGGGGTTGACCTTGTGAGGCATGGCCGATGAGCCGACCTCGCCTGCCTTGATGCGCTGTTTGAAATATTCCATCGACACATACATCCAGATGTCGCGGTCAAGGTCGAGGATGATGTTGTTGATGCGGGCGAGGGCGTCGAAGAGGGCTGCGAGGTTGTCGTAGTTGGAGATCTGTGTGGTATATTCCTCGCGCTCGATGCCGAGTTTCTCCGAGAGGAAACGGGCTCCGAAGTCGCGCCAGTCATAGTCAGGGAATGCGATGAGATGTGCGTTGAAGTTGCCTGTGGCGCCTCCAAACTTGCCGCTCACTGTGGTGGCGTCGAGAACGGCCAGCTGACG
Source organism: Muribaculaceae bacterium (assembly GCA_023667285.1). Classification (GTDB taxonomy): domain Bacteria; phylum Bacteroidota; class Bacteroidia; order Bacteroidales; family Muribaculaceae; genus Duncaniella. Next base: position 1,331,408 of record JAMPAK010000001.1, on the reverse strand, counting down.
GCGGAGCCTGTAGGAGAAGACCCGTATCTCCTTGCCCAGACGGGTGGGAGAGGCAGGCTGTCCGTGGGTCTTGGCGAGCATGGGGATGTCATACCACTCATCGGCCTTTGCCTCGAGAGCCTCGATAAGGCCCATAAGGGCGGGACGGTAAAGGTCTGCCAGGGCGTCCTTGACGCTCATGGGGACAGAGGTGTTGTTGATGTCCTGAGAGGTGAGGCCAAAGTGGATGAACTCCTTGTAAGGCTCGAGGCCGAGTGTGTCAAAGCGTTCCTTGAGGAAGTATTCGACGGCCTTGACATCGTGGTTTGTGACGCTCTCTATCTCCTTGATGCGGGTGGCGTCGCTGACGTTGAAATCTGTGTAGATTTTTCTCAGCGCCGGGAATATGGACGGGTCAACCCCCTTGAGAGCGGGGAGAGGAACCTCGCAGAGAGCTATGAAATATTCCACCTCAACCTTGACACGATAGCGGATGAGGGCATATTCTGAGAAATACTCGTCGAGGCGCTCACACTTGGAGCGATAGCGTCCGTCGACAGGCGAAATGGCGGTAAGTTCCGTGAGTTTCATTGGCTGCAATTGCTTTTGAGGGCAAAATTACGAAAAATCCCGCAATCTTCATATGCGGTCAATTTGAATGTTGGAAATTTCTGATGAGAAATCCGCATAACCGGAAATTGTGTCGTGGTTAAATGGGTGGGGATTGGGAGAAATTTAGTAATTTTGCATTATGTATAAGATAAGCCATGCCACCGTTCAGAGGATTCTTGACACTGCCGACATTGTCGAGGTGGTCAGTGATTTCGTGAGCCTGAAACGCAGGGGAGCCAACTGGGTGGGGCTGTGTCCATTTCACAACGACAGATCTCCGTCGTTCTATGTGTCGAAGGCCAAGGGGCTGTGTAAGTGTTTCAGCTGTGGCGAGGGCGGGAGTGCTGTGAACTTCCTGATGAAGCTAGAGCAGCTGACCTATGTCGAGGCTCTGAAATGGCTGGCTAAGAAGTATAACATCGAGGTTGAGGAGCGTGAGCTCACCCCTGAGGAGGAACGCGCTGAGACGGCAAGGGAAAGTATGCTTGCAGTCAACGACTTTGCGATGCGTTTCTTTGAGCAGACCATGAAGGACACGCGCGAGGGTCAGGATGTCGGCCTGAGTTATTTCCGCTATCGCGGCATCTCAGACGCCATGATAGAGCGTTTCCATCTGGGGTTTGCCCCTGAGAGCCGCGATGCCCTCTTTCTCAAAGCCACTGAGCGTGGCTACAGCGAGGAGTATCTTGTCTCTACAGGCCTCTGCTATAAGACTGACGACGGCAAGGTGATAGACCGCTTCAGGGGGAGGGTGATTTATCCGGTGCTGTCGCTTTCAGGGAAGGTGGTGGCCTTCGGAGGACGCACACTCAAGAAGGAGAAGACTATAGCCAAATATGTCAACTCGCCCGAGAGCGAAATCTACAGCAAGCGGCGCGAGCTCTATGGCATCTTCCAGTCCAAGCAGGCGATAGCCAAGGAGGGGAAGTGTATCATCGTGGAGGGATACATGGATGTCATCTCCATGCACCAGGCTGGGGTTGAGAATGTCGTGGCCTCGTCAGGCACGGCGCTGACAGTGGAGCAGGTGAGGATGATAAAGCGTTTCACCCGCAATGTGACGCTGATATATGACGCTGACGCGGCCGGAATCAAGGCCGCCATGCGCGGCATAGAACTCCTGCTGCAGGCCGACATGGATATCAAGGTGCTTCTGCTTCCGCCGGGTGAGGACCCTGATTCGTTTGCGCAGACCCACAGTTCGACCGAGGTAACGGAGTTCATAGCGTCTAATGAGACGGACTTCATCACCTTCATGTCCAGGATCCTTCTCAAGGATAACCCCGACGACCCAACGCACAGGGCGGCGGTGATAACACGGGTGGTGAAGACTATCGCCCTGATTCCTAACGAGATCACACGCAGTGTCTACATCCAGGAGTGTTCAAGGATATTGTTCATATCTGAGGATGTGTTGAGGCGCGAGGTGGGCAAATATTTCAACGAGTATGCCCTGAAGAGCCGAGAGGACCGTCAGCGCGGAGACCTGACGGCCGTCCGGACTGAGGAGCAGCCGCATGTTGACTCCAAACAGGAGCCGGTGGCCGATGAGGAGGCAGAGGTCATGAAGACTCTGCGCCCGGCTGAACTGGGGGTGGCGAGACTCGTGGCGAGATATGGCAACTATTCGTTTGCTGAGATCGTCGATGAGGATGGGAAGACAGAGCCGATAACAGTCCTTGAGTATATCACTATGGACCTTGAGGCTGACAAGATTGAATTCGTGAACCGCGACGTGGTGATACTGCTGACCACTGCGCGCACCCTGAGCCGACAGACATGGCAGGAGGACCTGGAGCGTGAGCAAAAACGCCTCTGCGAGGTCAGGGAGGAGTCGTTCAGAGCCGGCATCGAGGAGATACGCTCCAAGGCCACTGACATGGGCAGTATCTCGGCCATGGAGCGCTCGCTCACGGAGCGGATTGATGAGGAGTATCACGCCGGAATCAATGACTTCAGCGCTGACTATCTCATGAATCAGCTATGCTCCTATCATGATGACACTGTGAGAAATCTGGCTACTGAACTTGTGGTGGAGCGGCATGTGTTGAGCAACGTCCACACCAAATATGCTCATATCCCCTCTGAGCGCGAACTGCTGGCCGACCTTGTCCCCCGCGCTCTGTTTGAACTGAAGAACGCCATACTCAAGACTGAGATTAAACGGGCTTTCGACAGACTCAGGGATTGCACCGGGGATGAGAATGAGACCATCAAGGTGATGACCGAGCTTAAGCGCCTGGAAGAGAAGCGCAAGGAAGTCTCAAAACTCATCGGCGACAGGGTGATAGTAGGCTGAAAACAAGGAATGCACTATAAAAATGCAGGCAGCCCTGTGCGTGGGGTGTGACACCCTTCGAGGTCTGCCTGCAGCGCGTGTGTGTTTAACATGTGCATTAGTATAGATGCACACACGCGCCTTATATCTATCACCCGGAGGAAATTTTTTTATCAGAAAGCCACTACGAACGCGGCCTCGTGGGGTGAGAGAGTGAGTTGTGTGGAACCAGGAGCGGAGACGTAGAGTGGCGTCATAGTGCCGTCTGCCGGATTCCACCTCTCCATCCTCGTGGAGCCGGTGCGGAGAGAGAGGGGTGAGTCAAGGGGACTGTGGCTGTGATTGTAGATGAAGTAGACATCGGCCTCAGGAAGTGAGCGATGGAAGAAGAGCGTGGTGTCATCAGGCTCTCCGTTGCTTGACACCTCTATGTCAGGCTTAACCCCAAGCAGTGGCAGACGCTCTGACGGTGTCTCACCCTTATTGCACCACACAACCGGGACACCCTCCCTCTCAAGCGTGAGCAGTGCGTCCTCAGCCTCGGGGGAGACATATGTGCGGTCCTGGACAATGACAGCTTTGTATCTCATGCCTCCATCCACGGCGACCTCCCCGTTGTCGGCATGCATGCGATTGAGAAGAGCATCGAGGGTAAAGACATCAAAGTTGTGGCCTTGAGGAATGACGGGAAGCTTGTATGCCAGGGTCTTCAATGGTGGCTCCTCTCCGATATAAACACACAGGTCGACGACCGGGACACCCTGGCGGAGCATGGAGGCACACCGGGCCTGATAGTCCCAGAACGGGCCGGAGGATTCCCATTCGGGGTGGAAACGGTGGAAGACGTATGGGTGCGAGCTCGCTGAATCGTCATAGGGATGGTCCATCCATGGCTGATAAGATGAAGCACAGACCACAAACTCATTGATGCCGCGGCAATAAGCGATGTTTGCAATCCGGAGCAACTCATCCCATGTGCTGGAGTAAGGAGTGTCAGTGAAAGCCTCGGCCGACGCTATGTTGTGGCCATAGAGATGAGCCGAAGAGGCGGCATCCAGGCAATCGTAGTTGCCGTCTGTCTGATAGGCCCAGAATTCACCTTGTGGTTTTGAGGGATTGCTGCGGTTGAGGATATTGTCAGCGGCTATATTGAGCATGGACTGTGATGTGAACTCCACGCCGTCAGCAACACAGCGGGAGGCGAGTGTGCCGTAATATCGGTCACTTATGGTTTGGGAGATGAGCCGGCGGAAATCCCGAAGCCTGCTGTCTGTGTCGATGCGTGAGTCCACAATGACCCCGGCGAATGCAGGGACAAGTGAGGTGAAATCACGACCGCTACAGGCTGTGTATAGAGTGTCTAACCCCTTCGTCCAGTTTTGTATCCCTGCTTCGTGGCTATCCATCACCATCCCGGCCGGAGGTGTGCCTGCGGCTGAGAGTGTGTCAAGGATGGCTTTGAAATAATGGTCGTAATGTGTCGATGCGGCAATCTCGGACATGACATCGGCCTCACGTCCGAGGAGATTGCGCCTGCCATGTTTGGTTCTGGCACCTGTGGGCACCCAACCGAGGCGCACAATGTGCCATGAGCCGGGCTGCAGCCGGAGAGTACTGTCTGCAGAGATATCTCGTATCTTCGAGGCGGCAATTACCCCGGCCTCACCCCCTGTGACTGAGGGATAAGTGACCTCTGTCCTGAGTCCGGTCTTTACCTCGATGTTGTCCACGATATCGCGTCGATGGAGCACGACATTCTCTATGAACATCCGCTTGTATTCTGGGTCATTCCCGTCCCAGTCGTGGATGCGGAGTCTGAAATGACGAGCTGAGACTCCTGGAAAACTGATAGTGCGTCGGCGGCTCTTGTGGCCAATGTTGCTCTCGACAGGCAGAAGATGCGTGGCTGTGGCCCAGGTCTTCCCGTCGGTGCTGTATTCCAGTTCGCCTGGCGAGGGATATTCCACATATTTAGCTCCGAAATAACGCTCACGCGGAGGTCCTGGTATGTTCATCGAGCCTGTCGAGCCTTTCCCGCGAGGGCTTATGTCATAAGATATGCCACGGACGTCCACCGTCGTTGTGGCATCGAAAGTGATGATGGTGTCATTGGAAGATATGAACACCTTTTCGGGAACCATGCTGAGAGGCGAATATTCGTCAGAGTCAGGGAATATGACGGTTGCAATCGTGTTGAAGTCTGCAGGAGCATCGGGGAAATCAACTTTGAAATCAGAGGGTGAATCGAGGGAGACAATGGTGTCCAACATGGCGGTCTTCTTCATGGAGAGCTCAGGGGTAATCCATGGGCCACCGGTAACATATCCGTTTCCCACGGCCACCTCAAATGACAAGCCCAGCTTCTTGGCTCCGGCTGCAGCGTATTTCAACATCTCCCACCACTCCGGCGACATTGAGGAGAACGCTCCGACACCAATGCCGTGAATTTGGTCATAGAAAACCACACCTCCCACACCTTTATCGCGAAACGCCTGAAGGTCAGCATCAATTCCCTCGCGTGTGGTGATGGTCTCACCGTGAAACCACCACACCTTTGTCCTAGTGGAGTCATGCGGAGTAGTGAATGTTTCCCTCAGGTCAGCGCTGACGGCCATCAAAGGCAGAAACAGAAGCAGGAGATGGGAAAGTCTCATGGATTATGATATGATGAAAAGCCCCGGGTCAAATCTATGTGACCCGGAGCCGTGGAATGAGTCTTTATGAAACGTAATATTATCAGATGATGCCCTGGCCCATCATGGCGTTGGCAACCTTCATGAATCCGGCGATATTAGCGCCCTTCATGTAATTGATATAGCCGTCAGGCTCTGTGCCATGCTTCACACACTGAGTGTGGATGTTGCGCATGATTTCATGTAGGCGGTTGTCAACCTCCTCTGCGCTCCACTGGAGATGCTCGGCATTCTGGCTCATCTCAAGGCCTGAGGTAGCCACACCGCCGGCATTGACAGCCTTGCCTGGAGCATATGTGGTCTTCGAGGCAAGGAAAGTATCTATGGCCTCGGGTGTGCAACCCATGTTTGAGACTTCGGCCACGAGCTCGACGCCGTTTGCCACGAGCATCTTGGCGTCCTCGCCGTCGACCTCGTTCTGTGTAGCGCAGGGAAGGGCAATGTCGACCTTCTGCTCCCAAGGCTTGCGGCCGGGGAAGAATGTAGCCTCCGGGAAACGCTCTGCATAGGGAGCCACTATGTCCTCACCTGTGGCGCGGAGATAGAGCATATAGTCGATTTTCTCGCCTGAGACACCCTCGGGGTCATAGATATATCCGTCAGGCCCTGAGATAGTTACTACCTTGGCGCCAAGTTCAGTAGCCTTGAGTGTAGCGCCCCATGCCACGTTGCCGAAACCTGAGACGGCAACTGTCTTACCCTTGATATTGTCGTTCTTCTCAGCAAGCATGCTCTGGACAAAGTAGAGAGCGCCAAAGCCTGTGGCCTCGGGGCGGATGAGAGAGCCACCGAAGTCGAGGCCCTTGCCTGTGAAGGTGCCTGTACACTCATTGACAAGTTTCTTGTACATGCCATACATGTAGCCCACCTCGCGGCCGCCCACACCTATATCGCCGGCGGGAACGTCGCGGTCAGGACCGAGGTTCTTCCAGAGGCAGAGGATGAACGCCTGGCAGAAACGCATGATCTCAGCATCGCTCTTGCCGCGGGGCGAGAAGTCGCTGCCACCCTTGGCACCACCCATGGGGAGGGTTGTGAGGGCATTTTTGAACGTCTGCTCAAATCCAAGGAACTTGAGGATTGAGAGATTGACAGATGCATGGAAACGGATGCCACCCTTATATGGGCCGATGGCATTGTTGAACTGGACGCGATAGCCGATGTTGTTCTGGACCTCGCCGCGGTCATCAATCCATGTGACGCGGAATGTGACGATGCGGTCAGGCTCGACCATGCGCTCGATGATTTTGGCCTTTTCAAACTCAGGATGCTGATTGTAGACATCCTCGACGCAGATCAGGACCTCCTTGACAGCCTGAAGATACTCTTTTTCGCCCGGGTGTTTGGCCTCAAGGCTGTTGAGAATTGTGTTTATATCCATGGCTATGGTAATTTAGAAATGATGGTTTGTGTTTATGAGTCACGCTCTTGATGTCGGCTCCCGTCTGAGGGGAGTTAACACTGCAAATTTACTACTTCTTTTTGAATGAGGAGAAGAAAAATTTGTGTTTTAGGACATAAAAACAAGATTGACTCCGGCGGCCTCTAGGGGAGGCGTGGGGAGCCAATCTTGGTGTAGATTCAGTGACGGCGGTCAGCCGTCTATCCGGATATTATTCTCCGGGGTGGATAGCCTCGGTGGGGCACTGGTCAGCGCAAGCACCACAGTCAATGCAGGTATCGGGGTTGATTTCATAGTGCTCTGCACCCTCTGAGATAGACTCTGTGGGGCAAACTTCTGCGCATGAGCCGCATGAGATGCAGGCGTCTGAGATAACGTAAGCCATGATTATTGAAATAAGTTTGTTGTTGGAAAAATGTTTTTGTCGCGAAAAGTTCTGCAAATTTAATGCTTTTTCCTTGATATGGCCAAGCGTTTATGAGGAAAAAACAATATTTTTAACCTAAAAAAGCACAATTCGGGGCCTTAGAAGAGTATCTTAGCGGTCTTGGAACCGTGGCGATAGATATAGATGCCGCGGTTGAGGTTGAGACCGTCAAGGGTCTCGAATGTGCCTATCCTTACGCCTGAGATGGAGTAAATCTCATATGGCGCGTTCTCATCGGCAGCAGTGACCTCAGCTATGCCGGCAGCTTCGAGCAACGGGCCGGCCTCGAGTTTGACACAGTCATAGAGGACACCAGAGCCGCTCTTGCAGTTGGAGGCAGTGAGGGTGAGTGTGTTCTCACCAACCTTTAAGAGTGAGGGAGAGAATTTCACACCTTTCACCAGGTGGCGTCCCGCCTGAGTGGCGCTGCGGCGCAGTGAGCCGTCATCTGTGAGGCTCCATGTGGCAATCTTAGAGCCGTTGACAGCCACCGCGATCTTAGGTGAGTTTGAGACTCCGGCTATTGAGGCTGTAAACTTGGCATCGCCTGTATACTCCTTGTCTAGGTTGAACTTGACAGTCCATGTGCCATTGGTGGTCTGCGCGTTATACCAGTCCTTGGAAGGCTCGCTTTGGCCGATGACATACTCGAGGGTTGCAGGCACACCGTCGCGCGACTCATAGGCGCGGGGAAGGTCGCTGCGGTTAAATCCGTCGGCCAGACGGTTGTTCTCGCCTATGTTCCATAGGAGGTTTTCATATGTCTCGGGACCCCAGTCGATTGTGCCGAGGTCGATCATCTCTGAGTTGACCACTACACCATCCTTCTCTAGTTCATCGGTGATGGTTCCGGTTGTGGCATAGGCATAGAGCGAATAGTTGCCCTTGCGGACATTCTTGATTGCGAAATTGCCGTCAGAATCTGTCTTGGACCAATAGATATACTTGCCACCCTGCGAGAGGATGTTGCTGCCCGGCTCAGCCAGGACCACCTGAAGGTCAGCGCTCCCCTGCCCCGTGGTGACGTTGATTTTGCCAGAGACTGTGGCGCGGTCCAGGGGATAGTCCTCGTTCTCAAACCACTTGAAAGGCCATTGGGCCTTGAGTTCCTGAGCCTTTGCGCGCGCGTCTGCAATCATGGCGTCGCGTGTGTCCCCTGAGTTGACATAGATGAAGAACGGACCGAAGATCTGCTTGTCACCGTCGCTGTATTTCTGAGAGGATGCACCCAGGTGTTCGCCCTGAAGCATCTGGATGGTGATGGGCGACTTGCCTGTGGCGTGGACTGTGAGTTCCTGGCGCAGGGGACCACCATTGAGCCATTCATAGCTCACGGGGATATTCCAGACACCAACCTTGCCGTTCATTAGGCCGTGGAAATCATCGCGGTCCACGAACTGGGCCCAATTATATTTCGTATATATTGTCCCGTCAGGGAGACGATATGTGGCATCCTGCACGTAGTTGGGGTTGCTTGTTCCGTTAGCCTCTACGTTTGCCATGGTTATGCAGTCGGGTATCTGTCCCTGCATCACATCGTCGACATACCCGTCGAGGAAGTCGCTGGCCAGTCGGGTGCATACACGTGTCTCCTTGATGTCGCCCACACCGCTCGAGCCATAGTGGGCTGAACTGCCGTCGACGATGATGTATGTGTAGAGGCCGCTCTCACCCTTGCGGAGGATGTAGCCCTGCTTGTAGTGAGGGAGCACGGCGTCAGTACGTCCGGTGTAAAGCACCTCGATATAGTCGTCAGTCTGCTTAACAATCTCGGCTTTCTGGGCTGAGAGAGTGCGGTTCTTGTTGGCGGTATAGTCGAAGTAGAGGCTGTAGAGGACGTTCTTGGCTCCGTCGTTATAGGCGGGATGATACATCTTCTCAACCTGGCCGTCAGCCTTGATGTTGAGGGTGATGATGCCGTTCGACATGGTGCATTTTCGGTCAGATTTCAGTTCGACCGACATTGTCTCCTGAGCACCCGCTGTGATGGATGCGAGCAAGAGTGTCGCGATAGGTAAAAGTCTTTTCATTCAGTCAAGATATGTGATTGTAGATTGATTTCATGGTGTTTGTGTGGGTCAAAGTTAGTAAAATTTTTCTTCGTCGGCAATTTTTTAACTTATGGACACTTGTAGTGACAAAAAGTCCCGCCCCGGAGCGGGGTGGGACTGTACTAATTCCTGTCAGATGCAATGGAATCAGGCTTCAATCTTCTTGTAGCGGGGCACAAGGAGTTTCATGATGCACCAGCCTACGAGATAGGCCACACCACAGATGCAGAAGACGATGAAGTATCCGGCGGGTTTACCCGTGAAGCTCATGAACGACATCTGGGTCTGTGCGGCATAGTCAAACAAGGTGCCTGAACCAAGGTTGATGAGGAATGAACCGATACCGCCGGCCATGCCGCCGATACCGATGATTGTAGCGATGGTTGATTTTGGGAACATATCACCGACAACGGAGTAGATGTTGGCCGACCATGACTGGTGGGCTGCACCCGCGATACCGATGATGATGATGGGGAGCCACATTGAGTACTGGCTCAGGGGCTGTGCAAGGAGGGCAAGAAGGGGGAAGACCGCGAAAATAAGCATGGCCTTCATGCGTGCTGAGTAAGCATCTACCTTCACACCCTTCTTGGCGGCGTTGTCAATAAAGATTGACGGGAGCTTGCCGCCATAGATTGAGAGCATTGTGATGAGATAAAGCACAAAGATCATCAGCATACCCTCGCCATAGGATGTGGAGAGTTTGAACACATCGTTGATGTAGGCGGGAGTCCAGAAGAGGAAGAACCACCACACACCGTCGGTGAGGAACTTGCCGAAGAACACTGCCCAGGTCTGCGGATACTTGAAGCACTGGAAGAAGGGGATGGTCTTGGTCTCTGAGTCTTCAATCTCGGCCTTCACCTTGGCTGTCTCATTGGGAGCATCGTCATCCTGCTCGATGTATGCAAGCTCGGCGGCGTTCACGCGGGGGTTTTCGGCCGGCTTCTTGTAGAGGAAAATCCAGAATCCCATCCATACAAAGCCGAGGGCACCGATGATGATGAATGCCATCTCCCAGCCGTTGCCCCAGCCGATGCTCTGGAAATACTTGGCGAGCGGGCCGATGGTGAAGGGGGCAATGAGGGCGCCCACTGCTGAACCTGCATTGAAGATTGAGGTCGCATAGGCACGGTCACGCTTGGGGAAGTACTCGGCGGTCACCTTGATGGCAGCGGGGAAGTTGCCGGCCTCTCCGAGGGCGAGCACCGTGCGGGCTGCAATGAAGAAGTAGACTGAGACAGTGGCGATTGCCATAGCAGTGTCGCCTGTGGCCTGGACAAGGCCGGCAGCGTCTGTGAGACCCATATAATGCTCAGTGGCGATGCCGCAGACTGCATGGAGGCAGGCGCCGGCAGACCATACACCGATGGCCCAGAGATAGCCCTTCATTGTGCCCATCCAGTCGATGAAGCGGCCTGCCAGAAGGTTGGCCACAGCATAGACGATAGAGAAGACTGCGGTGATGAGGCCATAGTTGGCATCAGTCCAGTGGAACTCCGGAGCGATGAACTCCTTCCACGTGAGAGAGAGGACCTGACGGTCCATGTAGTTGACGGTCGTAGCGAGGAAAAGAAGCGCGCAGATGACCCAACGGAAGCTGGTCATTTTCTGATTGGCGGCTGCAAGAGGTGATGTCGCTGTAGCCATAATCAGAATTTGAAGTAGTTCTTGGCGTTGTTGTAGCAGATATCCTCAATCATCTGATTGACACGCTGCTCCTCATATCCGGTGTAGGGAATCTCACCGTTCTCGATGTCGTTGCCGACAAGGTTGCAGAGTGTGCGGCGGAAATACTCGTGACGGGGATATGAGAGGAATGAGCGCGAGTCAGTGAGCATGCCCACGAAGCGGCTGAGAAGTCCGAGAAGCGAGAGGGCATTCATCTGCTTCTGCATGCCATCCTTCTGATCGAGGAACCACCATCCTGAACCGAACTGAATCTTGCCGGGGATAGTGCCGTCCTGGAAGTTGCCGAGCATGGTGGCGATAACCTCGTTGGCACAGGGGTTGAGGTTATAGAGGATAGTCTTGGTGAGCTTGCCGCGGGTGTTGAGCTTATCGAGATAGCGGGCACACGACTTGGCGGTGTTGAACTCGCCGATTGAGTCGAAGCCGGTGTCGGGGCCGAGAAGCTTGAACATCTTAGTGTTGTTGTTGCGGATAGCTCCATAGTGGAACTGCTGTGTCCAGCCTGAGTTGTAGTCCATCTCACCGAATATGATGAGCATGGCGCTCTTGAACTTGCGGATTTCCTCAGATGTGAGTTCCTTGCCGCCATAGACCTTGTTGAAGATCTCCTCGATCTCAGCGTCGGTGTAGTCGTCGGCATAGAACTCCTCGATGCCATGGTCAGAGAGGCGGCAACCCATCGACTCAAAGAAGTCGTGACGCTTCTGTAGAGCGTCTATCATGTCTGAGAACTTGTTGATCTCCACGCCTGAAACCTCAGCGAGCTTCTCGACATATGCGCGGAACTCTGCGGGAACCTCGACGGCCATAGCCTTGTCGGGGCGCCAGGTGGGGAGCATCTTGATCTCAAAGCCGCTGTCGCGCACCTGCTTGTGATATTCCAGCGAATCGACGGGATCGTCTGTGGTGCAGACGGTCTCCACGTTGTAGCGACGCATGAGGCCACGGGCGGTCATGTTGGGGTCGTTGAGGAGCTTGTCGTTGCAGGCGTCAAAGATTTCCTTGGCTGTCTCAGGGTTGAGAAGTTTGTCGATGCCAAAGGCTGTCTTGAGCTCAAGGTGTGTCCAGTGGTAGAGTGGGTTACGGAAGGTGTAGGGGACTGTCTCTGCCCACTTCTGGAATTTTTCCCAGTCGGTGGTGTCAGTGCCGGTGCAGAATCGCTCGTCAACGCCGTTTGAGCGCATGGCGCGCCACTTGTAGTGGTCGCCGCCAAGCCATATTTCGGTTATCGACTTGAAGCGGTGGTCATCAGCCACCATCTTGGGGATAAGATGGCAGTGATAGTCGATGATGGGCATCTTTGCAGCATGCTCATGATATAACTTCTGTGCAGTCTCTGTCTGCAGCAGGAAGTTTTCGTCCATGAAGGGTTTCATTGGGATATTAGATTTAAAGTTAGAGGGTTACACCATTTTTGAAGATGGCTATCTCGTGGATGCCAGACTTCTCGGAGTTGACAAGCTCACCTGATGCGACGCGCAGCACATAGGCAATGAAATCGGCCACTACGGTCTTCATGTCCTGATCCTCCACGAGGACTCCGGCATTGAAGTCGATCCATGTGGGCTTGCGTGAGGCAAGACCTGAGTTTGTGGACACTTTCATTGTGGGCACAAATGTGCCGAAGGGTGTGCCGCGGCCTGTTGTGAACAGCACCATCTGACACCCGGCCGCTGCAAGGGCCGTCGAGGCCACCAGGTCGTTGCCGGGGGCTGAGAGGAGGTTGAGGCCGTGGTTGTGGATGCGCTCACCATACTCAAGCACGCCGAACACGGGGCTCTTGCCCGACTTCTGGGTACATCCGAGGGCTTTCTCCTCGAGGGTCGAGATGCCACCGGCCTTGTTGCCCGGCGAGGGGTTCTCCCCCACAGGCTCACCGTGGCTGAGGAAGTATTCCTTGAAATTGTTGATGAGCGAGACGGTCGAGGCGAGGAGCTCCTTGTCTGCACAGCGGCGCATCAGGATTGTCTCGGCTCCAAACATCTCAGGTACCTCGGTGAGCACGGTTGTGCCACCCTCAACCTCGCAGAGCCAGTCTGAGAACTCGCCAAGAAGGGGGTTGGCTGTGATGCCTGAGAAGCCGTCTGACCCACCACATTTCAGTCCGATGCGGAGTTTTGAGGCGGGCTGTGTGGTGCGTGTGCATTTGCGGGCGTTGTTGTAGAGTTCGGTCAGCACTTTGACGCCATACTCCACCTCGTTGCCCTCAACCTCCTGACACACCATGAACTTGACGCGGGAGCGGTCATAGTCGCCGCAGAATTCCTCGAACACCTTGGGCTGGTTGTTCTCACATCCGAGACCCACCACAAGGATGCCGCCGGCATTGGGGTGGTGCACCATGTCGCGGAGGATCTTCTTGGTGTTCTCATGGTCGTCGCCGAGCTGCGAGCAGCCATAGTTGTGGGGGAATCCGAAGATGCCGTCGACACCCTCGGCGCCTGTCTCAGCGTTGACGCGGTCCACAATCTGCTTCACGATGCCGTTGACACAGCCAACAGTGGGGATGACCCAGAGCTCATTGCGGATGCCTATCTGGCCGTCGGCTCTCTCATAGCCCATGAAAGTGGCCTCTGCACCCTTGAGGGCTGAGCCGGGAGCGGCGGGATTAGGATTGTCGATGGTGATGTCTGAGTAGTCGAGCTGACCTTCAAGATTGGTTTTGATGTCGTTGTGGTCGAGGAAAGCCCCCTTGGCCACGGCATGGCGTGTGTGGCCGATGGGAAATCCGTATTTCACCACATTCTCGCCTTTGGCCAGGTCACAGAGAGCGAACTTGTGGCCTGCGGGAATGTCGCTGACAAGTGTGATGTCACCGTCGGTGCCGACGGTGACAACCGTCCCTGCTGAGAGGGGGTTGATTGCCACCGCGACATTGTCGGCGGGATTGATTTTCAGAAAGTCTTTCATCCGTATCTGCGTGGGTGATCAGGCTTCAACAACTTCTTTGACAGTCTCGAGCATACCCTTCTTCTGGATCTCGTCGAGATAATATGTCACCATGTCTGTGAGGCCGGGGACTTCGTTGAGGTCGCCCTGGACTCCCCAGATGAGGTCTTTGGCACCGAGGACACCCTCAGCCACCTTGCGTGTGTCGCCTGTGGCCCAGAGGTTCTTGAGGAGATCCATGATTTTCTGGTCGTCGTTGGGGACAATCTCAGTGCCGTCCTCACGCTTGCCACCCTTGTAGTATGTGATGATGGCTGCCAGACCAAGCACGAGACCCTTGGGAAGTGTGCCCTTGCGCTCGAGATATGTCTTGAGACCGGGGAGGTCGCGGGTCTGATACTTGGGGAAGGAGTTGAGCATGATGGATGTCACCTGATGGTCGACATAGGGGTTGTTGAAGCGCTCGAGCACGTCTGATGCAAACTTCTTGAGCTCGTCCATGGGGAGATTGAGTGTCTCCATGAGCTCCTCGAACTGCACTTTGTGGATATATTTGCCGATGATGGGGTGATTGCAGGCATCGCGGACAATATTGACGCCGCTGAGGAATGCCACGGGCGAGAGGACTGTGTGAGGACCGTTGAGAAGTGTAACCTTTCTCTCATGATAGGGAGCCTCAGAGTCTGTGATGAGCACGTGGAGGCCGGCCTTCTCTGCGGGGAACTCAGCGCGGAGCTCTTCGATGGTCATGTTGCAAGCGCGCTCGATGACCCAGAGGTGGAATGCCTCGCCCTGGACCACGATGTTGTCCTTGTAGTTGAGCTTTGCCTGGATGTCGGCAATCTCCTTGCGGGGGAATCCGGGGACGATGCGGTCAACCAGAGTTGAGCATACATAGTTATGAGTGAGGAACCATGCACGGAATCCCTCATAGTCAGCACCGAGTTCCTCTTTCCAGAGGTCGATATACTGTGTGATGCACTCCTTGAGGTGGTGGCCGTTCTCAAATATGAGCTCGCAGGGCATGATGATGAAGCCCTTGTCGGCTGCCCCCTTGAAGGTGGTGTAGCGGCGATAGAGGAGCTGGGTGAGTTTGCCGGGATATGAAGATGCGGGTCGGTCAGCAAGTTTGCATGAGGGGTCGAATGTGATGCCAGCCTCTGTGGTGTTCGAGATGACGAAACGCATCTCAGGCTGGTCAGCCAGCGCTAGGAAAGCGTCGGTCTGTGTGAAGGGGCTGAGTGCACGGCTGATGACATCGACGCGAGTGAAAGAGTTGATCACCTCACCCTCGAGACGGCCCTGGAGGTTGACATGGTAGAGGCAGTCCTGACCCTGGAGGAGTTGTGTCACGAAGGCATCGGTGGTACCCTGAACTACAACCACAGATGAGTTAAAGTCTGTCTTGTCGTTCATGTTCTTGATGATCCAGTCGACGAATGCGCGCAGGAAGTTACCTTCGCCGAATTGAATGATCCTTTCGGGTGCAACTGCCTTGGGGGCAGTGAGTTTGTTTAAGGCTTTCATTTGGATTGGTTTTTATTTGATTTGTTTGTTAGTTTTTCTGTTATTTGTCTGTTGGATTCCAGTCGGTTGAGTGGCTGAACACTTTCTTCAGGTCTGTGAGTGCCTTGACGGTCTCGGGGTCGGGGTTCTTGGCCCAGTCACACTGACCCTCTGCCCCGGGGCCTTTCGAGCCATACTCGCCATAGCGCGATGTCACCTCGTTCTCCTTCTTGCCCCAGTTCTGCCAGCGCTCTGCGCGGATGTGCTTGTCCATATCGCAGTTGATGAACATTGTGTGGGCATATGGGCGCCAGGGACGGCCCAGATACACTTTCTGCACCTCGGGGTCTGCTGTGAGATGGCAGTTTTCAAACACATAGCCCACGGCCACATTCTCTGGCGTAGAGGCTGCTGTGATGAAACTGTCTCGCTTAGAGTGGATGTTGCAATCCTTGAAATAGGCTGTGGCGGGGCCGAAGATGAAGTCGGTCGTGCCATCGATATAGCAGTTGTCAAAAAAGAGCCTCATGTTCTCACCGCCGGTGAAAACAGTGTCCTGGTTGCCCAGGATGCGGCAGTTCTCAAACTTCAGGCGGTCTCCCTCGGTGTGGAGTGCTACGGCCTGCCCTAACTGAGGCGCATTGTTCTCGATGGTGAGATTGCGGAAGGTGATGTCGTTGCCATCTACCCTGACGGTATAGGTGCGGAATGTCCCCATCTTGTTGATGTTGGCATGGTCATCCCATGTGATGACGGTGTCCTCGGGCTTGGCACCCTCGCCGACAAAGACCACATTTGTGAGCCACGACGGGATGATGACCTTTTCCTTATAGGTTCCGGGGGCTATGTGGACCGTCACGGTATAGTCCATATAGGCTCTGATTCCCTCAAGGGCATCAGTGACATTAGTATAGTCACCTGAGCCATCAGGGTTTACATATAGTTCACGCTTATATTCAGCACCCATGGCACAGCCGCAGACGAGGATGGCCGCCAGGAGCGAGAGGATTCTTGCTTTCATGAGTCAGGATTAGGGGAGATTATTTTGTAACGCGAAACCAGTCTATGTTCATCCATCCTGAGTCATTGCTTACCCAGGGACGTGAGCAGAAGAGGCCCATCTTGGCGCCGATCCAGTGGCCTTCGGTGACAGGCACAGGCTGGCCGAAGTCAGTGAATTTCTTGCCATCGAGGCTGTAGGAGAACTGTGCCTCACATGCATAGTCAGGCTTCTGCTTGGGACTCTTGGCGCCGGTATATTTCACCTTGACGCGGAGATAGACATCCTTAGTGGAGTCGAGTTTGATGCTCTCGCCCAGGGTCTGCTTGCCACCCTTATTGGCTTTTCTACCCTGAACCTCAACCAAATACACGCCATCCTCGCGGCTCTCAAAGGCGATGGCGCCATAGTTGTAGCCCATCACGGTGAGTCCGGCCATCTCTCCGGCCTGTGTTTTGCCATTGTTCACACGGGGGCAGAACTCAACCTTGGCTGTGGCTGTGAAATTGCGGCCCGGGAACTTCTGAAGCAGGAGGTTAGGCATGTCGTAGAGGCGCTCGGCACCGGGAGTATTGGTCGAGAAGAGGCGCAGCTGTGAGTTCTTGGCATCAGCGAAATACCACAGGGCTGAGGGGTTGCCTTTCCACTGCCACTGCTTGCCCAGTGTGTTGGCGTCAAACTCATCGCTGTCAGCGGGTGTGGCCTTTGCATATGACTTGCCCACACTGGGCTTGCGATACTTCTTGACGGGAACACCGCGGCCATCGCCGTCAGGGTCAACACCTATCACAGGGAAACCATCCTCGTTCCACTTCATTGGCTGGAGATGCACCACACGTCCGTAAGGCCCCTTGTCCTGGAAGTGGATGAACCAGTCTTCCTTGCCGTCGGGGGTGTCAATCCATGCGCCCTGGTGTGGACCGTTGATGTCAGTGTCTCCCTGCTCCATCACATTGCGCTCCTCATAGGGACCCCAGGGGCTCTTGGAACGCATCACTTCCTGCCATCCCGTGGCCACGCCTCCAGACGGAGAGAATATCCAGTACCAGCCGTCATGCTTATAAATCTTTGCACCCTCGATGGTGGGGTTGTCCATGTGGCCGTCATAGATGATGCGGTCCTCGCCGATGGTGCTTTTGCCGTCGGGGGTCATCTCAATCATGCCGATGATGCTCTTGTTGCCGGCGCGGCTTCCGGCATAACCGTGGGCTATGTATGCCCTGCCATCCTCATCCCAGAGGGGGCATGTGTCGATGATGCCCTTGGCCTTGTGTACATGCACGAGCGGCTCCCATGGGCCGGCAGGATTCTTGGTTTTGGTCATGAAGATGCCCAGGTCAGGGTCGCCGTAATATATGTAGAACTCTCCGTTGTGATAGCGGATGGAGGGTGCCCACACTGCATTGCCGTGCGAGGGGTCAGGAGCAGACTGAGCATACTCAGGCATCTCGGCTATGGCATGGCCGATAAGGGTCCAGTTCACGAGATCCTTGGAGTGGAGTATGGGGAGGCCGGGGATGTCGCAGAAACTTGATGCGGTCATATAGTAGTCATCGCCAACACGCACGACATCAGGGTCAGAGTAGTCTGCATCGATGATGGGGTTCTGATACTGTCCGTTTCCAAGGTCTGACACCCATACTTCCGAGAGGGTGTCAGCCTTCGCGCCTATGGCTGCAAGAGCCGTGAGGGCTGCGAACGAGAGGCCGGTGATTAGTTTCATAAGTTCAATTTAAGGTATTTTTATGATGGCGTTCACACGTGAGCCGTGACGCCCGGATATAATTTGCCCCAAAGTTACAAAATTTCCACCGAAAAGTGATTCATAAATTCAGTTAAATTGTGAAAATTGTGAAAAAGACAAAAGGAATCGCCGCCCGGCGTGGTGGCACGGGCGGCGATGATGAGTCAGTGTCGTTGATCAGCGGCGCTCCATCTCAAGGGCGGCGTTGATGTAGGGGCCTACCCCCTTGCAGTCGTTCTCGATGATGGGTTCCGAGAGGTAATACTCAAACGAACCGTCGCGGCGGTTCTTGCCACCCAGGCCACCCACTGCACAGCAGTTGAGCAGCGAGAGTGTGCCGTCCTTGTCCTCGCGGATAAGGTTCTTCTGCATGCCGTTCCATCCGGTGAGCGCTGCCTGCAGATAACTCTCGTCAAGCAGCCCGAGTCGCACGGCGCGCAGCAGCGAGTAGACATACATCGCTGTGGCTGTGCCCTCCAGATAGTTGCCCTCGCGGCCGGGCTGGTCGAGCACCTGGAACCAGCAGCCGCTCTTGATGTCCTGGAACTTCACGACACCGTCGGCCAGCGATTTCACGAGTTTCTCGAGTTCGGGGCGGTTAGGATTGTCGGCGGGCATCTCCTCAAGCACATCCAGGAGAGCCATGAAGATCCATCCCTGGGCGCGCGCCCATGCGTGGGCAGACTGCCCTGTCTCCTTGTCACACCAGAACTGCTCCTTGCTCTCGTCCCAGGCGTGGCGATAGAGGCCGGTGGCGGGGTCGTAGGTGTGCTTTGCCACTGTGAGGAACTGGTTGGCGATGTTGTCCCACTCCTTAGCCTGCTCCTCGGGCGAGAGGAAGCGCTTGGCATACTTGGCTGAGAAGGGCTCGGCCATGAAGAGACCGTCGAGCCACATCTGGTGCGGGTAGACCTTCTTGTGCCAGTAGCCTCCGTCGGCCGTGCGGGGCTGACCCTTGAGCTGCTCGTGGAGGGTATCCATGGCTTTCTTGTAGCGCTCATCGCCGGTGCGGTCATATGCCACCATGAGGAGTGTGCCGTTCTTGCACTGGTCGAGGTTGTAGTCAGCGAGTTTATAGGTCTTGATGGTCCCGTCGGGGTTCACGAGCGAGTCGATGTACGAGAGAGCATAGTCCTCGAAACTCTTGTCTCCATAGCGGTTAGCGGTATTGACAAAGGCGTCGAGTTCCGTGCCGACGGCATATGTCCACTTCGGACCCTTCTGGCCGTCGAGCGATGTGCTGACAGGATGACGCTTGATCTCTGACAACACCATACGCTGAGAGATGGGCGAGTACTCAGTGACGAGCTTGCCGTTGATATAGGTGTTGGCGATGATGAGGTTCTTCACCAGGCCCTCGATGGAGTTGCCCCCTGAGGAGACGTTGTCAAAGTGACAGTCGATGAGCTCGATGTTGCGGACATTGCATAGATCCTCGAATCCCTCGATCTTCACGCCATACTCGCTCTTCTTACATGTGACATTCTGGAGATAGACATTCTGCACTACGGGTGGATATGAGTGGTCGCATGCCTCGCGGCGCTCATAGATGAGGTTGATCTTGAGGACGGCCTCCTTGCACTGTCCCACCTCTATATTGCGCACATAGATATCCTCGATCACACCGCTGCGGCATGAGTTGGTCTTGATGCGCACCACGCGGTCGAGGTCAGGCGAGTCCATCACACAGTTCTCGGCAAAGAGGTTCTTGAAGCCGCCCGAGATCTCCGATCCCACCACGATGCCTCCGTGGCCGTTCTTCATGCGGCAGTTGCGCACGATGACATTCTCCGTGGGCCTTGCATCACGGATGCCGTCGCGGTTGCGGCCGCTCTTGATGGCGATGCAGTCGTCGCCCGTGTCAAACGAGCAGTCCTCTATCAGCACATCCTTGCACGACTCCGGGTCGCAGCCGTCGCCGTTGGGTCCGTCGTTCTGGATGGTCACACCCTTCACGGTGAGATTCTCGCAGAAGAGAGGGTGGATCACCCAGAAGGGCGAGCGCAGCAGGGTGACATCCTGGATCAGCACATTCTTGCAGTCCACAAAGTTGACCATCTGGGGCCTCATGCCATAGCCATCGCCCAGGATGCGCTTCTCCACAGGCACACCGTTCTCATTCCACTCCTGGAGCAGCGGGCGGCCCACCTTCTGTGTGGCCGGCGCAGGCTCCGGGCCCTCATAGTCGTGCCCCCTCTTCGAGCTCATGCCCCACCAGTTGGCGTTCGATGCCTGCCCGTCGAGCACACCTTTGCCCGTCAGGGCTATGTTCTTGGCGCCGATGGCATAGACCAGCGGCTGATAGTTGTAGCAGTCCATCCCCTCCCAGCGGGTGCGCACCACCGGAAACTCCTTGGGGTCTGTGGTGAAGAGAAGCGTGGCGCCCTCCTCCAGATAGAGATTCACATTGTCCTTCAGAGTGATGGGGCCTGTGAGCCACTCACCCTTGGGGATGATGACGCGGCCGCCACCCTCGCGCGAGCACAGGTCGATGGTCTTGTTGATGAGTTCAGTGTAGAGATAGCCCTTGGTCTTCGATTTCTTGCCATAGTCGAAGAGCTTGTAGTCACGGGCGGGAAACTCCGGAGCCTTGATCCGCTGGTCAATCTGCGGATAGGTCTTCTCCCACGCCTCCTGTGTCGTCGAGGCGAAGGCCGATGCCGCCACCCACAGGGCCAGCAGCAGGGTCGAGATTTTTTTCATGGTGTTATTGTAATATATAATATATGTGTCGTTCCCGGTGGCCGCGCCAGGCCGGGCGCGCAGCACGGCGGTCAAGATGTGAGGCATCACAAAATTACAACCTTATTCCCAATGGTCAAAAAAAAGCGTTAAAAATCATAGTTATTTTTTGTTAAGCCTTTGCAGTTTGGAAAAATTATATTACTTTTGTGTTGAAAATTGCTGACATGCACCCATGCCGGGCCGGAAGATTTTTGAAGCCGCCCGCAGAGAGTGTGCCAACTTTTTGAGTACCATAATCTTATACCATAAAACTTTAAAACCAATTAGCACAGTCAAGAAAACAGAAACAACCAATCTAAACAAAGCAATACCAATAGCACTGCATGAAACAAATCTTATTTATCAACTGACAAAACATGAAAGACTTAATCACAGGTCGTAGCCAGTGGCTGCGGCGATTTTCCCTTGCGACGCAATGGAAAACCATGCTCCTCCTGTTGGTGCTCTGCGCGGGACTTCCGGTCAACGCTCAGAACATCACTGTCTCCGGTACGGTCGAAGACCCCTCCGGTGATCCTATGATCGGCGCCACCGTCATTGTCGACGGCTCTAAAGATGGCGTTGCCACCGATATCGATGGTAACTTTACACTTAAAAACATCTCCCCCAAGGCCAAACTGAAGGTTTCTTACATCGGTTATAAGACTGAGGAAGTCGCCGTCAATGGCCAGACCAACATTAAGGTCGTTCTTACAGAAGACGCTGAGGTTCTCGAGGATGTCGTTGTCATCGGTTATGGTGGCACACGCGCCCGCCGCGACCTCACCGGTTCAGTCGGTTCAGTTTCAGGTGTGAAACTCGCTGCTGTCCCCGTCACATCAGCCGCTGTCGCCCTCCAGGGTAAGGTTGCCGGTGTGCAGGTCACCACAGTCGACGGTCAGCCCGGCGCCGATATCAATATCCGCGTCCGTGGTGCGACATCTGTCACACAGTCCAACGACCCTCTCTACATCGTGGACGGCTTCCAGGTTGAGAACATCAACGATATCCCCCCGTCGGATATCCAGAGCATCGACGTCCTCAAGGACGCATCTCTCACCGCTATCTATGGTGCCAAGGGTGGTAACGGCGTTGTCATCGTCACCACAAAGTCTGCTAAGGAAGGCAAGACCCAGGTTTCTCTTAACTTCCAGGGTTCTGTCAGCCACATCTCTAAGCAGCTCGACCTCATGGACTCATATGACTTCGTTCAGTATCAGTGGGATATGGCAGCCGCAACCAACGTCCGCGGCTCTTCTGCACGTGCTTGGCGCAAGCAGTTCGGCAACCCCTACGATATCGACCTCTACAAATCAGCCGTCACTAACGACTGGCAGGATGAGGTAATGGGCAACAACCCCTTCTCCTACTCAACCAACCTCTCAATCGGCGGTGGTACAGAGGCTACCCGTTACAACATCTCTTTCACACAGTCAGAGGATAAGGGTATCATCATGGGCTCAGGTGTGCGTCGTACAAACATCCTCACCAAACTCCAGTCCAAGATTCTCCCCAACCTTACATTCCAGTACAACCCCAAGATGACATATCGTCGTGACGAGGGTGCAGGTGGCGAGCACGTAGGTACCGGCGGTATCATCGACGTTCTCCGCTACGCCCCCACCGGCGGTATCCGCGAATTCATCGGAATCGAATGGCCTGCCGACCGTTATGACGAACTTGATGAGAAGAAATATGCTCTCACCAACCCCGTCAGCGATATTAAGACCAACGTCCGCAAGAAGCATGCCTACACCTTCACAAACCAGGCATCTCTCGAGTACAAGCCCATCACCGGCCTCAACATCCGCACCGAGGGCAACTACACAATCCAGTTCTCTGACGACAACCGTTTCTATGGCCCCGCCACAGATACAGGTAAGAAAAACAACAACCTCCCCGTTGCTCAGATAGACAAGAAACAGTCCAACTCATACACCTGGACAACCACCGCTTCTTATGACTGGACAATCAAGGAGAAGAACAACTTCTATGCCCTCCTCGGTTTCGAGCTCTACCACAAGCAGGTGACATCAACCTCACAGAAGAACCGCTACTTCCCCGAGGACATCTCTGCTGACAAGGCATTCAACAACATGGGTATGGGCGAGGCATGGACATCAAGCTCAAGCCTTGGCACCGCATCACGCACCACTTCTTACTTCGGTCAGTTGAACTACAACTACGACCACAAGTACCTCCTTTCAGCCACCTTCCGTGCTGACGGTTCTTCAGTCTTCGCTCCCGGCCACCAGTGGGGTTACTTCCCCTCAGTTTCTGGTGCTTGGGTAATGTCAGAGGAGAACTGGATGAAGGATCTCACATGGCTTGACGAACTCAAGATTCGTGCCGCCATCGGTAAGGCCGGTAACAACCGTGTCGATGCCGACATGTGGCGCTACCTCTACTCTTCAATGTCAGACAACGGTCCCGCCTTCGGTGGAACTATGGACAAGACCACTGGCGAGCTCTGGTATGGTGTAGGTGACTACCTCCCCAACCCCGACCTCAAGTGGGAGACAACCCTCACCCGCAACCTCGCGCTTGACCTCTCATTCTTCAGCGGCCGCCTCCGTGTGACCCCCGAGGTTTACTGGAACACCACCTCTGACCTTATCTACAAGACCCCCATCCTCTCAACCGCCGGTTACAGCTACCAGTACCAGAACATCGGTAAGGTATCTAACAAGGGTGTCGAGCTCGCTGTAAACGGCGACATCCTCCGCGGTCGCGACTACGTCCTGAGCGCAAGCTTCAACCTCGGTTCTAACAAGATGGTTGTCGACAAGCTCGCAGGTGACGGCGATGAGCTCACCAATAAGAAGGGTTCATCAGGCTATGACAACTACATCCTCCAGGTAGGCGGTGAGGTTGGTCTCATCTACGGTTTCGTTTACGACGGTCTCTATGGCTTCGACGAGTTTGACTATGCTAACTATGCATACACACCCAAGCCCGGTACTGTTGACATGGATGGAATCTTCAGTTCAGACGCTGCCGGCAACGCAACTCTCCCCGGTAAGATCAAGTTCAAGGACATCTCAGGCCCCAACGGTTATCCCGACGGCAAGATCGATGAGTATGACCGTACAGTCATCGGCCGTACAACTCCCCGTCTCCAGGGTGGTTTCGGTCTCAGCGGTCAGTGGAGAGACTTCGACTTCACAGCCAACTTCACCTTCTTCATCGACTACGACGTCTACAACGCAACAAACTACTATCTGTCTTCAGCCATCGGCAACGATGTCAAGAACCAGAAGTGCATGAATGTGCTCTCAGAGTTCTCAGACCGCTGGACATATGTATATGGCGCCGAGTCTACCTATAAGAACTCAAACTTCCCCGAGTATGAGGCCATGTATCTGACCGACAACGCCGGCCAGACCCGCTGGAACCCCGCAGGTCTCAATAAGGATGTCACCATGAGCTACTTTGTAGAAGACGGTTCATTCCTCCGTTGCAACGATATCACCGTTGGTTACTCTCTCCCGGCAAAGATTTACAAGAAGGCCGGCATGAGCAAGTGCCGTTTCTATGCCTCTGTTGCCAACCCCTTCATCATCACCAAGTACTCTGGTTATGACCCCGAGGTTGACGTGCAGAGCGGCCTTACTCCTTCTTACGACTATAACCGCTACCCGCGTTCGCGCAGCTACGTGTTCGGTATCAACCTTGCCTTCTAACACAGTCTAAACATCCATCTAAACACAATGAAACTTCATAATATAGCAATCGCATCTCTCTCTGCCCTTGCTCTGGGAGCCTGCTCCGACTACCTTGAGGTAGACGCGCCTTCTCAGATGTTGCCCGCCGAGGCATTCGTATCTGAGTCTGACGCCAACACTGCCCTCAACGGTGTCTATGCCCAGATTCTTTCGAGCGATACATATGGAGAGAAACTGATTTCAACCTACTCGCTCAACACCGACGTTGACTTCAACATCAACAACGGCCACTACGTGTCCACCAACGCATATCGCCGCTATGAGTGTGACCCCGATGCAAGCGAGATCTACAAGGCATGGTCACAGTTCTATGCCGCAATCGAGGCTGCTAACATCTTCATCGACCAGATGGAGAAGAGTCCTCTCCTCAACGATGAGGAGAATGCCCAGGCCTACAAGCAGATGCTTGGAGAGGCCAAGGTGATCCGCGCCATGAACTACCACGACCTCATCTGGATGTTCGGTGATGTCCCCATGTCTCTGGTTCCCTCTTATGCTGCTGAGACAACTATCTATCCCGTCACTGACCGTGCTGAGATTATCGACAACCTCATCGCAGACCTCGAGGGCATCGTCCCCGACATGTCAAGCGCATCTTCTGTTTCGAGCGACCGCATCTCCAAGGAGATGGCTTGGGCCATGATTGCCCGCCTGGCTCAGACAGCTGCCGGCTACACTCTCCGTCCGGAGGGAAGCTCATATGGCAAGATGGAGCGCATGAACGCTGACTACAAGCACTACTATGAGCTGACTCGCGACTACTGCGACTCAGTCATCACCTCTGGCAACTACGACCTTTCAACTCAGCTCTTCCACGAAGTGTTCACCGCTGAGTGCAACGGTGTAGTTTCAAAGAACGGCGATGTCATCTTCGAGATTCCCTTCGGAACTGAGTCAACCGGCTCTATCGGCTACATCCATGGCCCGAAGATGAACGCTTCTGACGGTGAGACACCTCACAACTATGGTGAAGCCAAATCAAGCGCTCAGCTCAACGCTTTCTATCGCTTCTCATTTGACAGCGATGACATGCGTCGCGACTACGTCAACCAGCTCTGGTACTATCCCAACACCAACAAGGCCACCTTTATCTACAATGACAACAAGGGTCGCACCATCTACAACGGCAAGTGGTCAAAACTGTGGGTGAACTCAGGTCTTGGTTCCAAGACAACAGACAAAACCGGTATCAACTACCCGTACATGCGCTACACAGACGTCCTCCTCATGTATGCAGAGGCTGTCAATGAGTGCGAAGGTCTCGGTGGCAAGAACGGTGCAAAGGCTGTTGAGGCTCTCCGCCAGGTTCGCGAGCGTGCATTCCGACTCACCAACCCCGCTAAGGTCGATACTTATATCGCAGAGGTTTCGGGTTCAGAGGATACATTCCGCACAGCCGTCCTCAACGAGCGTAAGTTTGAGTTTGCCGGCGAGAACATGCGCTGGCGCGACCTTGTCCGTCACAACCTCCTTGCCGAGAACACCTACTGGAACTTCTGGCGCTACTATGCAGTGGCCGAGGATCAGGGTGGTTCATCACTCGAACTTGAGGATGTGGCCATGCACGACTACGGCTATGAGGATGCCTATGACATCAACCACTTCCCCTCGATGACTTACTATAAGGACGATGTGAAGAGGGGCACAGACGCAGCCTCTACCTATGCTGACTGGCAGTTCCCCAACACTGACAACAGCATGAACGTGGTTGGTATCTACAACGCCTATACTCCCCTCTCAGCAACTGAGGGTGCCGCTCTCAAGGTGTCAAATATCTCACTCTTCGAGTGGTATGACGACAACAAGGGTTTCCCCCAGGACTATTTCTGCTACTCACTCCGCGGTTACATCTATTGTGACTACGACCTGACAGGCCGCATCTACATCAACAACAACGGTGTCTACTCAACAGCACCCGAACCTGCCACTGTTAATGCCGCAACCCTTCCCACCGTGCGCTACATCCTGCCTTACCCGCGCAACGTTGTCGCACGTTCCAATGGTCAATACACCAACAAATACGGATACTAATACCATCTTTGTAAGAACTACAAAAAATGAAAAAGAAGTTTTTATATATACTTACCGCTCTGTTGGCAGTGACGGCAACATCCTGTAAGGATGATGACATCACAAACCCTTCGCCGGCTGACCTGGAGCGTATGCCGCGAACCATGTTCTGCACACAGGAGTCGACCGGCGACGACAACGAGACCAACGTGCACTGCGTCACCGAGGAGCTCAACACCATCTACCTCTCATGGTTCAAGGTGAAGGACGCCATCGGCTACCAGCTCCGCTATGCCATCTCCACAGGTGTTACCTCAGGTCTTCCCGAGGACTGGGACAACAACCGTGCCCGAGAGATCTACATCGGTGAGAATGTAAAGCAAGTTGTCCCCGCTGAGATTCTTAACAGCCCGAAGACTCAGATTTTTGAGTCAATCCGCGACAAAGAAGAGTACACAGATTTCAAGAGCATCCGTGACGACGCTGAATATATCATCGTATGCGAGGATCTCAACATCTTCAAGCTCTATAACCTTGAATACTCAACCGACTACCGTTTCGCCATCAAGACCCTCTCGCCCAAGGGCTCAGAGTATGACTCAGAGTGGTATGGCTATGGCGATGGCCGTCACTGGGCAGAGTATTGCGGCCAGGGAACCATGGAGCGTTATGCCTATCCTTCACTCCTCAGCCCTGTAAGCAAGGACAAGACCTCAATCACACTGAGCATCAACCTCAATGTTGCTGATGCCACAAACGGTGTTTCTGCAGTTGACGTGGAGAGCTACAAGGAGAACTTCGAGTGGAACTCTGACTCAACCATGTTCATCGCAGACATGATCCGCATCACCCCCGACGTCATGACTCCCAATGCAGCCATCGATGAAAAGTGGAAGAACGGTGTGAGCCTCGAGTCACTCAATGTCCAGGATGGCATCGCACAGTTCACAGTCGATGGCCTTGACCAGAACACTGTCTACATTGTCAACCTCATCAACAGCAACATCCCCGTAGCCGTTGACTCATACTACAACACTGTCTCGATCCGTACATCAGGCGATCCCGGCGAGCCTATCCTCATCAAGCACACATGGGAGGGTGACACCAACCTCGTAGCTCACGAGTATCAGGCATGCCGCATCGACACCATCCTCTCTCACTTCATGGACGACAACTCTGTCTCAGAGGGCCAGGTGTTCCAGCTCGAGGGTGGCAAACTCTACTACATGGCATCTTCACTCAGCATGTATAAGGGCTTCACACTTGAGACTCGTCCCGAGGATGTAGCCGAGGGCAAGCGTGCCACAGTCTACATGGGTGGCCTTAAGTCTTCTAAGGGCAATAAGGATATCAACGTCGTAGGCCAGCTCGTGCTCGGCCGCTCAAAGCGCGACGGTGAGTCTGATGCACCCATCATTATCGAGAGCATCAAGTTCAACAACCTTGACATCAAGGCCAATGGGGCTGTCAACTATGGCGGTTCTCTTGAAGGTGGTTCTCTCTCCGGCAACTACTTCTGCAACATGCTCTCCAACGGTATGGGCGTGACATTCGATTCATTTGAGGTTCACAACTGTACTTTCCAGGGCCTTATCCGTGGTTTCATGCGTACACAGGGCTCAAAGGTCAAGATCTTCAAGAAGATTGTGATTGACAACTGTGTGTTCTACAACTGCGGTTACTATGCTGCCAACGGTAACTCATATTCAATGTTTGCTTCTGACGGTAAGTCTCCGAAGTGCAACTTCTACACAGACTTCAACTTCACAAACAATACAATGTATGACTCGCCCTACGTTAACATTATCAACGACAATAATGCTAACCTGGCATGGCCCGAGGACATCAAGTATAACATCAACTTCTCGAACAATACCCTCATCAACTGGAACACTCGCGCATCAGGCCGCTATGTATTCGCAATGCGCTACCTCCCCTCCGGTTCGAAGATCACATTCAAGAACAACCTCATCTGTCTTGCTGCTGATGACCGCGACATCCGTAACCTCAACAACAACTGGGGTGACATCCGCCAGATCAACGGTACAACAGACGGTATTCCTCAGTTGACCCTCGATGTTGAGAACAACTACTCAACAGGTTGCCGCGATGAGCATCTCAAGGATGACGGCATCTGGACCGCCCAGGCTCCGTCAGCCAACAAGAACTCTCTCGGTGCTCTCTGGACTGCAACCCCCGGTCTGCTCCAGTCTGGTGCTGACCACTCTCTCGGTGCTGATGCACTCATCACCCGCGTTGGTAAGGTTGCCCTCCTCACCACTGAGCTCTTCGCTAACCCGAATCCGCCCTACTTCGCACATGATCCCGCTGTGTCTACAAGCAAGGACCACATCGCACCTGATGACATCTGGAGTGCTCTCCGCATATCTCCCTCAGGACGCTGTCCGGCTGACCATGAGATTCTCGTGAAGCAGATTGGTGCTCCCCGCTGGTATTCGGCTGATCCCAAGAACTATCGTCCCGAGTGATAAACCGGCCTAAAACAAACTCTTTAATCACTAGAAAGAACAATGAAAAAGACAATGATAAGACTGGCCGGCATGCTCTGCGCCGTCCTCATCGGCACCGCTTTCACCTCGTGTGAGCACGATGATGACTACGAGACCGTTGCAGACAGCACGATCATCGGCACCTGGGATGCAACTCCCGGCTTTGACGCCGCCATGAACGCTGAAATCCCGGCCTATGAGTACCTGTTCCAGACCATGGAGACAGGTGAGACAGAGTATAAGGATGCTAATCCTGACCTCTTCGAGGGTGTTGACCGCCCCGAGCAGTATGACCGCGTGACTTTCACTGCAGGTCTCGACGGTGGCCACGCCATCTTCTACAAGAAGGATGCTAATGGCAACTATGTTGAGAAGGCTAGATACATCGCTCGCTACTCTGAGCAGACTATTGAGCTCTTCAACATAGAGAAGACCGTCACTGTAGAGAACAAGGACGAGGATGGAAATGTCATCAGCACCGAGGAGCAGGTTGTCCCCGATCTCACACTCTTCAAGGAGTATGTTGTCGAGAACCTCGACGGTGAGTGGCTCAAGATTGTGTGGAACAAGTCACAGCGCGTGGTTGTTACATACACCAACCAGTATGAGTCATACAACTTCAAGAAAGTGAAGTAAAGACACCCACATCTATCAAACCAACCGTCCCGGGCCATCCCCGGGGCGGTTTTTTTTGTGCGTGAGTGTTTCGCCCAACCTCACACGCCATGCGAGGCTCTCCGCAGGAAGAGCCGATAATATCTGGGGCCTCACAACCTCCATCCTAACGGCGCCCGAAGGTCGCCGATTTACTCGTAGCCCCGGCCATGCGAGCCTCCCGCAGGGGGCGAGGATGCCCGGGGTGTCCGGGGCCTCACAACCTCCATCTAAACGGCGCCCGGAGGCCGCCGAAATTACCGCCCCGAAGGCTCTCATCCGCATTATCGCACTATCAAACACACATCTCATACTTACCTTTGCAACCTAACTATTCTCGAAGCCAAACCATGAAAAAACTCATCACCACCTCCCGGAAACAAACCTACTCTCCCATCCTCGGGATCCGTGGCTTCGAGACATACCTCAACCGGCGCCTCACCAAAAACGAGCGCAAAGTCATCTCATACCTCGAGCGCCAGAAACGCG
>JAMPAK010000001.1:1174845-1300923 GCA_023667285.1 Muribaculaceae bacterium | reverse complement strand
GATACTGCGAAAGTGGGAAAGTAGATAACCGCCCCTTCACCAAGAGCCGATGCCCTAAAGCACCGGCTCTTTTTTATGTATCTACCTCTGGCGTTATCGACTGAGTCTGACACCACCTATACTCGCTATGTTATATAGGCTAGAGTTTAAACCGTATGAACAAAAAAATGTCCGCGGCACCTTTCATCAAGGGGCATCGGACTAAAGCCATAAGGCATTTTGCGATTCGATAGTTACTCGGAACTATATCATCCAAATAGTAGAGATTATATCATACTTACACTACACCATTTTTACTTCGAGTCTGACGTCATCACGACGGCGGAAGGAAGTAGCTGCCTTTAGTCCTTAGTCCAAATCTGATTTAATGCGTAAAAAATCCTTACTCTGTCCAAAGGGTATGAACAACTATGGTGCTTTCTTTCCGATTACAAATTTACTGCATATCTGACAATATGGCAAAATATTTTAAGCAAATTAAATTTGTTTAACAGTTTAGCGTGAACATTTTCACATTTTGGGTTTTTAGATGGGTCGATAGTTGTAATTTGGGAATATTTCACTATTTTTGCATATTGACAAAACACATTAACGATGAAGAATATTATACTTTTCGATGATGATAAGGTGAGAGGCCGCATGTTGCCCCTCACATTCACTCGCCCTGTGGGCTGTATGAGATTTGGCATAATGACCATGGCCGAAAAGTGGCAGAAGGCTATAGAGAGCCAATTGTCATTTCAGACTCAGGACTATCTCTCAGAGAAATATCCTGCTGTCATTACAGACGATACTCTCTACATTGCCGGGCATGTGTGTCCTGATGACTCTCTTGTCAATGCACTTCTCGCTTTGGATATGGATGAGAGTCTGCAGAGTCTCGATGGTGAGTTGCTAGGCTTCAGAGGACTCCCTGATAAGGCAGTAAAGTATGACAAAGAAGTTCTTTCGTTTCACGATATCACAGATATTTTCCTGAAGAATGGTGAGGCTATCAAGGCTGATTTCAAGGTGCTGACCTCAGGCCGCAAATCCGCTCCTCTAAATGGCACCTGCCGCCTCATAGGTGACTCTTCGATGCTTTTCATTGAGGAGGGCGCTAAGGTTGAGTGTGCCAATATAAATGTCACAAACGGGCCAGTCTATATAGGCAGGGACGCAGAGGTGATGGAGGGAGCCTGCCTGCGCGGCCCCATCGCCATGTGTAGTCACTCTGTGGTAAATATGGGTGGAAAGATTTATGGAGCAACTACACTTGGCCCTTACTGCAAGGTTGGAGGCGAGCTTAACAATGTTGTGATGACCGGATATTCCAACAAGGCTCACGATGGATTTCTCGGTAATGCAGTGATAGGCGAATGGTGTAATCTCGGAGCGGGCTGCACAGCCTCGAATCTCAAAAACACTTATGGCCCGGTGAGACTCTGGAGTTATGCCACCAGCCGTTTTGAGAAGACAAACCTGCAGTTCTGCGGCCTCATAATGGGAGACCATTCCAAAGCAGGAATCAATACCATGTTCAACACTGCCACGGTTGTCGGTGTCGGAGTGAATTTCTATGGAGCCGGTTTCCCCAGAACTTTCATCCCGTCATTCCATGAAGGGACAACCGCAGGCATGAAGGAGGTTGATATTATGAGAATGTTTGATACGGCCTCGCGCATGATGGCACGACGCCATGTCGAACTGACTGAGGCAGACAAGGAGATTCTCATCGCCGTCCGCGAATTTGAAATGAAGGTCTAACTACCATAAACCAAAAGTGTATGCCAAAAGTATCTGAACGCGGCACACTCATGCCCGCATCCCCCATCAGGCGTCTGGCTCCTCTTGCAGCCGAGGCGAGAGCCAGGGGCATCAATGTGTTTCATCTCAACATCGGACAGCCTGACCTCCCCACACCCCAGGAGGGCATGGAGGCTCTCCGCCACATTGACCGCGAGGTGCTTGAGTATAGTCCCTCTGATGGCCTTCTTTCTCTCAGAGTAAAACTCAAGGAATATTATCATCGCTTCAATATCGATGTTGACGTCGATGATATAATAGTCACCGCCGGAGGATCTGAGGCCGTGCTTTTCGCTTTCCTGGCATGCCTTGATCCGGGCGATGAGATAATTGTCCCTGAGCCTGCCTATGCAAACTATATGGCCTTTGCCATCTCAGCCGGAGCTAAGATTATCACCGTCCCCTCCAATATAGACGATGGTTTCTCTCTGCCACCTGTTGAGAAGTTTGAGGAACTGATATCAGAACGGACAAAGGGTATCCTGATCTGCAACCCGAACAATCCCACGGGCTATCTCTACACGATGAAGGAGATGCTTCAGATACGCGATCTTGTCAAGAAATATGACCTCTACCTGTTCTCAGACGAGGTCTATCGCGAGTTCTGCTACACAGGCGCACCCTATATCTCTGCATTCCATCTCCCCGGAGTGGAGGAGCAGGTGGTTCTGATTGATTCCGTCTCAAAGCGTTACAATGAGTGTGGCATACGCATTGGCGCACTCATCACCAAGCATCCTGAACTGAAGAAAAACGTGATGAAATTCTGCCAGGCCCGTCTCAGCCCCCCATTGCTGGGGCAGATAGTGGCAGAAGCGTCAATCGACACTTCGCCCGGCTATATGCTCGAGACCTACAATGAGTATGTAGAGCGTCGTAAATTTCTGATAGACCAGATCAACAAGATACCGGGGTGCTACACACCCATCCCAATGGGCGCCTTCTATACAGTTGTCAAACTGCCGGTGGACGATGCTGACCGTTTCTGCCAGTGGTGTCTCAGCGACTTTAACCTCGATGGCGACACTATCTTCATGGCGCCGGCCTCCGGCTTCTACACCACTCCGGGAATGGGACACGACGAGGTGCGCATGGCCTACGTCCTGAAAAAGCCTGATTTGGCCCGTGCAATGAAAGTCCTGTCCGCAGCCCTCAAGGCTTATCCAGGACGCACTGAATAAATCCTTGCCAGTCAACTGCCTGCATGAGGATGACTCATGCAGGCAGTGTCTTTTTATGAGGGTTGAGCGGTTGAAAGTATAGACAAAAAATTAGGATCATTCCGGCTGAATGATCCTATTGATGCGATAAATGATTGGTTTAGTATGAACTATTGTTTTGCAACCGTTATTTTCTGTGTCAGGTATTGATTTTTTATATCTTGCCGGCTCATATGGCCGTTTTATTTTCACACTACAAAGTTACGACACTGGTGTTACAACAGTGTGACAATTGTAACACAATGCTGCAACAACTACTGATATTAACTTATTTTAAAACATCATCGGGTCACAAACCCGATAGAGGGTGTGACCCGATGATGATGGGGAATCTGAAGTAGATTATTTGAGAACGTCTTTGACGGCGTCGTTGGGTACCATCTGTTCCTGGAAGGTGTAAGCACCTGTCTTCGCCGACTTGACTACTTTGATCACCTTGCTGTATGTGCGGCCTTCTCCTTTCTGAAGTGAGGCGACGGTTTTCTTTGCCATGAGTCAGTGAGAATTATTTGATTTCTTTGTGGACGGTTACTTTCTTGAGGATGGGGTTGTATTTCTTCAACTCCAGACGCTCAGTTGTATTTTTGCGGTTCTTAGTGGTGATGTAACGGGAAGTCCCGGGCATACCGCTAGCCTTGTGTTCGGTGCACTCGAGGATGACCTGAACGCGATTTCCTTTAGCTTTCTTTGCCATCTTCTTCTATATTAAATATCGAGGTATGTGATTTCTGTGATGTAGCCCTTCTGAGCAGCATCCTTGATTGCTGCGTCAAGGCCTTTCTTGTTGATGGTGCGGAGCCCTGCGGCTGAGATGGTCAGGGTGATCCAAGCCTGCTCCTCAACCCAGAAGAATTTCTTGTTGAAGAGATTGACATCAAACTTGCGCTTGGTGCGACGCTTGGAGTGCGACACATTGTTGCCCACCATTGCTTTCTTGCCTGTAATCTGACAAATTTTTGACATGGCTGTTGGTTTTTATCTCTTTGATTTTACTTGTGTTGACGGGGAGCCGGTGGCCGCCATCTCACGTCTCATATCATCCATCGGTGCATCTTTCCGAGGACTTTCGAGGATGAGCCACAAAACTCGGCTGCAAAGTTAATGATTTTCCGCGAGTTTGCCAAAGATGAGGACGTGTTTTTAGCAATTGGTTACATTTTTTAACCCGATATGCTCAAGGTTTCCATCCCAGTACCCACTCGGGGTTACGATAGAGGTCTATGAGCGAATGGTCCTTGACGGGGTCGAGCACACGCGAACCCTTGGCGCGCTTGGAGGTGTCGGCCGGAGTCCCATCGGGGTTCTTGCTTCCGGCTTCCCAATAGCGGACATATGTTGCATCCATTTTGTCGAGGCCGCTCCAGCCTTCAGCCGGAATGTTGTCTATTGTGCAGTCAATCAGCACAAACTCGCAATGGGGATATTGGCTGTTTGTGCGTGCAAACAGTGAGCGTTCTCCGGTGCCGATGAGTGTGCAGTCCACGAAGACATCACCATGATTAGCAGCGCCGTTGCGTATCCATGCAAACGGACCGCTGGATGTGAGCGTGCAGTTCTTGAAGAACGCGGGGCCACGACCCAGCACAGTGTCGCCATGTCCGTTGATGGCGCATCCCTCGAGATAGACTGAGCCATTGACCTGAAGAGCGTCGCCTGAGCCGTTCACGGTGATATTCTCAAGCCGCGTGCGCTGGCCGTTGATGAGAAGTCCCTCGGCCTGTCCGGTGAGGGTAGTGGCTACGGTGAGATTTTTAATGGTGAGGTCGGTGCAGTTGTCGGCCATGAATGGAGCACGGCGTGAGGGGAATGTGCCGAGCCACTCATTAGTGCTAACGTCGGTAGGGTGAGGGTTGAACACCTCATTATTGGCGTAGTGGATATAGACCCCTTCGCGGCTCTCTCCCTCAATCGTGAGGTTGCGTTTGTTGCGGAAGTAGACCAGTTCCTCATAGTCGCCGTTCTTGACATATATGCGCCAGGGCTCGGTGCTGAAGTCCGGGATATGGTCGAGCGCACCCTGGACAGTGAGGAAATCACCTGTCCCATCCTGAGCCACTGTGAGGTCCCTCCGCTCAGGGCTCGGCGCCTCTGTGCGTGTGGAGAATCTCCATCCGTCCTTAGCGGAGATGCCTTTGAACTTGCCCTTCTCAAATTTGAAGGCAGAGGAAGGGACAGTGACATAATACTCTTTGCCATATTCGAGCATATTATTGTGTGGGTAAATCTCGGCGGTTGTTCCCTTCACAATCACAGGATAGAAATGAAAACCGTCGGTGAGGCCTCCGATGATGGTGAGTTGATAGTTGGAGGTGTCGCGGGCTGCGGTCCCTGACGGAGTCCCTGCCTTGCATGTGGCATTTGTCTCCCGGGGCTGATAATAGTTGTAAGGCTCAAGGGTGTAGGGAGCCTTGGGGAGAGTGGTGCGTGTGGTTGGGCCGGCGGGTATGGAGAGGTCAAGGCTGTCAACTTGGGCTCCTGAGGCCGCGTCAAATATTCGGATTACACCTTCGCTGCCGACTGTGGGGGCTGAAGGGAAGGTGATGGTGAGCCGTGTGTCAGGTGATACTGTTGAGCCTGGCGAGGGCATCACTTGTGGCAGCGAGGTTTTTGCGAAGGCCGCTCCCGCCACCATGACTGAGATTAAAAAAAGATGTCTCATGGTGAAATTAAGGTGAGATATGAGATATATGAATTAGAGAATCTGGTCGATGAGCCTGACAGCGAGAAGGAGGGCGTGGGTGGTGGCGGTCTCTATGATGCGCTCACGCGAACCGGTGAAATGTCCCAAAGTCCAAGCCTCAATGCATTTCTTGTCGGTAAACCCGGGGTCAAGCCGGGCAGCAATCCAGACCGTTCCCACCGGTTGCTCAGGTGTGCCTCCTCCGGGACCGGCTATTCCACTCGTCGCAACGGTTATCTTCGCTCCGGTCACAGTCATGGCGCCTGCGGTCATCTCGCGCACTGTCTCCATGCTCACAGCTCCATGTGCCTCCAGTGTCTCCACCCTCACTCCCAGGGCGCGCATCTTCACATCGTTGCTGTATGAGACGATTCCTCCGGCCACAACATCTGAGGCTCCGGGGATGAGTGTCAACTGGTGGGCAATGTTGCCTCCGGTGCAGCTCTCGGCTGTGGCTATGGTCAGACCCTTAGAGCGGCAGCGTTCCAGCAGAATCTCGGCTGCGGTCTGATCCCTGCGGCTCAACACATGGTCGGAGCCCAGAAGTCCGTAAATCTCGTCAGCTACACGCTCGACCTCACCTCTCACAAACTCTCCGCCGTGGCCACGGCCATCAATGCGGAGCCTTATCAACCCCGGCTTGGGTAGATAGGCTAGGTGCAGGTAGGGTGGTAGAGTGCTCTCAATCCCATCAAGCGTCTGGGCGAGATCGCTCTCAGTAAATCCGGCCACCATAAGCGTGGAGTGCGCTATGTCTATGGCGGAGTTGAATTTTTCAAGCAGCTGAGGCAATACGGCCTCACTGAGCATTGTCGAGGTCTCGAATGGCACCCCCGGCATTGCCACAAGCACTTTGCCGTCCGGACGTTCAAACCACATGATCGGGGCGGTGCCTACACGATTTTGGATCACGCGGCATGATGTAGGCACAAGAGCCTGAGCGGCGGTGAGTCTGTTGAGCTTTATGCCGCGACGATTGAATATTTCCATGATATTCTGTGTCACTGCGGGGTTCTCGACAAGTGTGCCGCCGAAATAGTCGCACAACACCTGTTTTGTCAGGTCGTCCTTAGTGGGGCCGAGGCCACCTGTGGTGATTATGACATCCGTGAGTATGAAAGCCTCGTCGATTGCACGACTGATGTCGTCTCCATTGTCTCCGACGGTCATCACAGTCCTGACCTCCCAGCCATATGGTGAGATGGTGCGGGCTATCATCCCGGAGTTTGTGTCTGTCACTTGCCCGATGAGAAGCTCATCGCCGATGACTATGACTGATATTTGCATAAGTCAGATGTTTACCCTCGCATATGGGACCTCATCATATCGGCAGAAGTCGCGGTCGAGGTATTTGAAATATCCGGCAATGGCCACCATGGCGGCATTGTCAGTGGTGAACAGACGCGGAGGGATGAAAGCAGTGAGCCTATGGCGCCGGCAATAGTCGGCCACTGCATTGCGCACGCCTGAGTTTGCCGAGACTCCTCCGCCTATTGCTATGGTCCTCACTCCGGTCTCCTTGACCGCCTTGTCGAGTTTGTCCATAAGGATTGCAATGATTGTTGACTGCAGAGAGGCGGCCAGGTCAGCCTTGTGCTCCTCTATAAACGTCGGGTTCTTCTTGAGATTATCACGTATAGTGTAGAGAAACGAAGTCTTCAGTCCGCTGAAACTATAGTCAAGGCCGGGAATATGAGGCTTGGCAAACTTGAATCGCTTGGGATCACCTTGGGCTGCAAGACGGTCTATATGTGGGCCGCCAGGGTAGGGGAGCCCCATTACTTTGGCACACTTGTCAAACGCCTCTCCGGCGGCATCGTCGATGGTGCGTCCCAGTATCTCCATGTCGTTAAAGTTGCGGACAAGAATTATCTGGCTGTTTCCACCTGAGACAAGCAGGCACAGGAAAGGATAATCAGGAACGGCGTCACTCTCCTCGCGTCTGATGAAGTGAGAAAGCACATGGCCGTGAAGGTGATTGACATCGACGATGGGAATCCTAAGTCCCAGTGACATCCCTTTAGCAAACGACGTTCCCACAAGCAGCGACCCCAGCAGACCGGGCCCTCGAGTGAAAGCTATGGCCGTAAGGTCATGCTTGTCGATGCCGGCGCGTTTCAGCGCGGTGTCGACGACGGGAACTATGTTCTGCTGATGGGCGCGGGAGGCTAGTTCAGGCACAACGCCGCCATACTCTGCATGCACGTCCTGAGATGCAATCACATTGCTCAACAGCAGCCCGTCGCGAATGACGGCTGCCGATGTGTCGTCACACGACGACTCTATGCCCAATATAGTTATACTGCTCATATCAGATGCAAAGATAGTCATTTCCATTGATATAGTCAATAAAAAAGTTTCCCCGTCCTCCGTGGAGGAGGCGGGGAAACTGACAGAGTCTGTTTTCAGAGAGTTTTTATCAGATGCCCTGGAGCTTGAACGAGATTGGGAGTGTATACCATACGTTCACGCTGTGTCCGTTCATCTTGCCGGGGACGAATTTGGGAAGTGACTTCACGACGCGCACGGCCTCCTTGTCGAGGTCGGGATCCTTGCCGCGGATCACTCTCACCTCACCGATTGAACCGGTCTTGGTGACGACGAACTGAACCACCACACGACCCTGGATATTGTTCTCCTGAGCCATGGCCGGGTAGCGGATATGCTCGCCGATCCACTTGAGAAGGGCTGCATCGCCACCGGGGAACTGGGGCTTCTGTTCAACCACGTCGAAGACTTTGTTGTCGTCGACGGGTTCAGGTTTCTTCTCCTCGACGATAACCTCCTCCTTGTGCTCGCGGACCACATTGAGGTCGTCGGTACCCTTGTCAAAGTCAGTGGTACCCACGGCGGTGTCTGTCTCCTTGAGTTCGTCCTGGCTCTTGATTTCCTCGACCACCTCTTCGTCCTTGGTGATCTGGAGCTCAGTAGCCTTTACGGTGTTGAGAATCTCCTCGGGGAGAGCTTCGGGCTGCTGCTCTTCAACGCGCTGCATCTCTTCCTCTTCCTCTTGCTCTTCCTGCTCATCGGCTGAGTAGTCGATGATGGTCTGCTCAATCTGGTCCTCAGGACGGGCTTCAGAGCCTGTGAGGACAGTGTTGGCGAGCAGTCCGAGAAGAGCTACGATAAGGAGGACAACAATGATGACGAGCATAGCGCGGTTGTGGCGCTTGGCAGACTCCTTGCGGAGCTGATATGCACCGAAGTCCTTATTTTTGCCTTCAAATATAAGGTCAATCCATTCTGATGATGAAAGATCTACATCTTTTGCCATATGTCATTCGAGATTTTTCAGGTTAGTATATATCTTCATCAACAGATTACTTAGAGGGATGCTTCTTGAGATAGTCGATGATGAGCGCTGAGTCTACCTGATTGATGTTGTCAATCTGATAGCGTGAGATCTGGTTGATCTGCATCTCGTCGAGTGCGCTGATCAGGCTCTCCCATGATGCTTCAGGTGCTGCCTTGATGATGACCACAGGACGTGTGAGAGTGGAGTCGTTGCGGATCTCCTTGGCGCGGGCCTGGTAGATGGAGTCGTTGATCTCCTTGTTGGGAGAGAACTCCTTGTTGCGCCAGCGTGCCTTCTCCTTGTCAATCTTCTCGAGAACGAGTTTGTTGCGGTCATGGAGGATCTTGCGGATGCCCTGCTGGAGTTTGCCGTCGTTGCCGAGGAACTTCTCTGCCTTGAGTTTGTTGTTGTCGATCAGGCCGTCGCCGTCCGTATCTGCAACCTCAGGCATGCCCTCATAGTAGTAAACGGTGTTCATCGGACGACCATTGTCGTCGTTCTTCACATCTCCGTTGGCATTGCGTTCAGTGGTCAGGATCAGTGTGATTGCTTCAGATTCCTTGGCTTTGTTCATCTGGTTCTGCTCAACCTTCTCGTTGGAGGGGAGTGAGATGGTGAGAGTCTGCGACTTAATCATTGTGGTACAAAGCATGAAGAATGTAATCAGAAGCATGTTCATATCCACCATGGGCGTGAAGTCCACGTGGATCTGCATTTTCTTCTGGGCGCCTTTTTTCTTTTTGCCGCCGTCTGATTGTTCAATTTGTGCCATAGTGATTATTCTTGCTCAGATTTTAAAGCCGTCATGATGCTGAAGCGGTTCATCTTCAGGGTCTGGAGGTTGTCGAGGACATCGTGCACGGTGGTGTAGGGGGTGTCCTTGTCAGCCTTGACAGCGATACCTTCGCCCTTCTTCATGGCTTTCTGAAGGTTGTCGTTGCCTGAGTTGTAGATGGCTCGCATCCAGATCTGGAATTCATTGAGACGGTCCATGTCCTTGTTGTCGTTGATGGGTATGCCAACGCCCTTCTGGGTCATGTCAGAAATGAACTTGTCCTGTTCGGTCTGGGACATGGAGAGGAACTGGGGGAGAACCTGGAACGGAACTCCGAACATATTGATTTTTGAGAAAGCTTCGCGCTGTGCCACGGTGAGCTGCACCTGATTGTTGGGGTGCTGCTTGTTGTAGAGCGTTACTGCCTCATCCAGGATAGTCTTGCGAAGTGCCTCTGAACCCCAAGTGTCCTTGGTGGCTGCATCGGCATCGCCGGCTATGGAGATGAAAACTTTCCCTTCGGGGCTGACGAGCACAGACGCCAGGTTGGCGGTGGGCACTTTCTGCTCCGACACAGAGGATGGGGTCATTACGGTGACCGGCTCCTTCTGGAGGAAGGTTGACGTCAACATGAAGAAAGTAAGCAAGAGCACAGTCACGTCACTCATCGCGGTCATGTCGATGAGGGTGCTTTTTCTCTTAATTTTTACTTTTCCCATATTACGTTATCGGTTATTGAGATGACTTTCTGTCAGTGATTGATAGGTAATAGGAGATTAGTGGGTGGCTGCGAATGTCTGTACGATGCTGTAGCCGACTTCGTCGATAGCGTAGGTGAGGTTGTCGATCTTGTTGGTGTAGAAGTTGTAAGAGATTACAGCGAATGCACCGGTGGCGATACCGAAGGCGGTGTTGATAAGGGCCTCAGAGATACCGGTTGAAAGTTCGGTTGAGTCAGGAGCACCAGAAGCAGCGAGGGCCTGGAATGACTTGATCATACCGATCACAGTTCCGAGAAGACCGACAAGAGTACCGAGAGTTGTGAGGGTAGCGACGATGGGGAGGTTCTGCTGGAGAGCGGGCATCTGGAGTGCGGTAGCCTCCTCGACAGCCTTCTGGAGGTTGGCGATCTTCTGCTCCTTGCTGAGGACTGTGTTCTTGTCCATCTCCTCATATGCGTTGAGGGCTGAGTTGACAACGTCAGCGACTACACCCTTCTGGGTAGCGCAAAGTTTCTTGGCCTCTGCGATGTTGTTGGCAGCGAGGTTCTTCTTGACACCGGCAACAAACTTCTCGATTGAGCCTTTGCCCTTGGCTGATGAGAGGGCAATCCAGCGCTCCACTGAGAGAACGATCACAGTGAGGAAGAGGGTCTGGAGGATAGGCACGATGAATCCGCCTTTGTAGATGGTGCCCCAGAGGTCAATGGGGTGGCCCTCCTCAAAGTGTGACTCGTGGCCGAACCAGAAGATGAACAGGCAGACTGCCACTACGAGGCAGGCGAGGATCACCAGGAAGGCGTTCTTGATTCCGGCAACATTGCTGCCTTGGGGTTTTTGCGACTGTGCTGCTCGTGCGGGAGCGGCGGTAGGCTTTTGTTCCATAATTAGAGGTTAATGTTGATGTTTTTAGTTTATTTGAATTTAGATTGTTTGATGATTCTATATGTTTTCATGTAATTATTCAAGACGTCAATCAACCCTTGCCGCTGGGGGTGCGGGGCAGGGGTAAGCAGGGGTGCCTTACAATGAATGATTGATGATATCGTAGTTACATGGTACCGATTTTAAAGTGTTCCTTGTGGAGCAATTTTAAACGATATTGCAAAATTAAAATGAAATTTCCGTGTGTGCAAACGTTTAGCCCTATTTTTTTTATGTTTCACAATCATTTTTTTCCACTTGCCCACCCCATTTGTGCTTTTTTGCGACGGCTTCATGCATTTTTTATTAAATAGTATTAACGAAATCAAAGAAAAATCATTAATTTTGCGAGATTGATAGGGTAGTGCGCAGCCACACGGCGCCCCTTCCCCATGTATCTAAGGTAAAAAAGAACAATCAAAAAATATATTAAATATCCGTCTAATGAGAAGGACCGTTAACCTTTCCAAAGGTTTGAATCTCGACCTTCGGGGTGGTCTGACAGACACTCGGCCGGAAGCCGATGTCGTGCCGGGCCGTGTGGCGGTGACCCCGGCTGATTTCCCAGGTTTCCTCCCAAGGCTAGATGTGGCCGAGGGTGACACTGTGGCTGCCGGATCTCCGCTTATGCACCATAAGTCCGACCCTGAGCTCAAGATAGTCTCCCCGCTGGGAGGCGTAGTCGAAAGTATTATCCGTGGGCCGCGCCGGCGCATCGAGCGTGTGGTCGTAAAGCGTGGCGATGAGGCCATTGACCCATTGGCTTTCGCCGTCAAGGCCGGCGATACCTCCTCGGTGATGACAGCCCTCAAGTCCTCTGGTCTGTTCGCGCTGCTGCGTCAACGTCCATACGACATCGTTCCTGATTCTGCTGTACCCCCAAGGGATATATTCGTGACAGCGATGGACACAGCGCCCCTTGCGCTCAATCTCGATAATATAGTAGAGAATCGTGTGGCCGATATTGAGGCAGGTGTATCAGCGCTCTCGCTCTTCACAAAAGGCTCTATATATATAGGTGTGGCCAAAGGCTCCATTCTCCCCGACATCAAGGGCGCCGAGATGGTAGAGTTTCCCATGCTTCACCCTGCCGGCAATGCCGGTGTGCAGGCTGCCAACATCGCTCCTGTAAATAAAGGTGAGGTGATATGGACCCTCGACGTCGTCACACTGGCTCGCATAGGCCGTCTGGTCCTCACCGGATCGCTCGATGTTTCGGCTCTGGTGGCTGTCACCGGAGCGGAGGTTGAGAAGCCTCAGGTGGTTCGGACCATTGTCGGCGCTCCAATTGAGGACCTGGTAAAGGACAATGTCGTCGACGACGGAGTGCATCATCGCTTTATCTCAGGAAATGTCCTCACAGGCACCTCCGAGGGCCGCGACGGCTATCTCCGATATCCTTGGCGTCAGGTCACTGTGATCCCTGAGGGCGACGACCGCGATGAGTTCATGGGATGGGCCTCGCTCAGCCCATCCAAGATGAGTGTGAGCCGCTCCTTCCTGGGCCGCTTCTTCGGACGTGGATTTAACCCTGATGCGCGTCTCAACGGCGGCCGCAGAGCCATGATCATGTCAGAGGTCTACGACCGCTTCTTCCCCATGGACATTCTCCCTGAGCAACTCATCAAGGCCATCCAGGCCCACGACATCGACCGCATGGAGGCCCTTGGGGTCTATGAGGTTGCACCTGAGGACTTTGCCTTGGCCGAGTATGCCGACCCCTCCAAACTTGAACTTCAGAGGACAGTCCGCGAGGGTCTCGACTGGCTCAGAAGCGAAGTGTAATCATTCATACATTGACAATGAAAGCCCTAAGAAACTATCTCAACAAGATAAAGCCCACGTTTGAGCCGGGTGGAAAACTGCAGAGTCTCCACAGTGTCTACGATGGGTTTGAGACCTTCCTCTTCACCCCCAATACGACTTCGGGGAAAGGGAGCGTCAATGTCCACGACAGTCTCGATGCGAAACGCATCATGATCATCGTGGTGCTGGCCTTGATGCCGTGCCTGCTCTTCGGCATGTATAACACAGGTTATCAGAACTGGCTTGCGGCCGGAGCCACGGAGTTTCCCTTCTGGCAGTTGATGGCCTATGGATTTCTGGCTGTCCTGCCCAGGATTGTCGTGACCTATGTCGTAGGCCTTGGCATTGAGTTTGCCTTCGCCCAGTGGCGCCACGAGGAGATTCAGGAGGGATTCCTGGTTACAGGTATCCTCATTCCCCTCATCTGCCCTGTCGAGACTCCGCTCTGGATGCTTGCGGTGGCCACAGCCTTCGCTGTGATATTTGCCAAGGAGGTGTTTGGCGGCACAGGCTACAATGTCTTTAACGTGGCTCTCGTCACACGTGCCTTCCTCTT
Source organism: Muribaculaceae bacterium (assembly GCA_023667285.1). GTDB lineage: Bacteria > Bacteroidota > Bacteroidia > Bacteroidales > Muribaculaceae > Duncaniella. The sequence goes on along the minus strand of JAMPAK010000001.1, from coordinate 1,287,163 downwards.
CTTTGCCTATCCGGCTCAAATGAGCGGCGACAGGGTCTTTGTGGCCTCCCATAAGATTCTCGGACTCGGCCACGACCTGCCCGACTCCTTCACCGGGGCGACACCTCTGGGACAGATTGCATCATTTACCGGCGACAAACTTACGCTCCTCGGCCTCAACGATGCGCCCATCTCAGCCTGGGATGCTTTCCTCGGACTCATCCCCGGCTCGTTTGGCGAGACCTCGACCCTCTGCGTGCTTATCGGTGCCATTATTCTTCTGGCCACTGGCATGGCATCTTGGAGGGTTATGGTCAGCGTTGTGCTGGGTGGTCTCCTCACAGGATGGATTGCCAACCTCTTCCAGACTCCCACATATCCGGCCTCATTCCTCCCGGCCGTCGACCAACTGCTCTTCGGAGGGTTTGCCTTCGCCGCAGTCTTCATGGCCACTGACCCCGTCACTGCTGCCAGAACAGGCGTGGGCAAGTATGTCTACGGTTTCCTTGTGGGTGTTGTCGCAGTCCTTATCCGCACATATAACAACGGCTATCCTGAGGGTGCGATGCTCGCTGTCCTTCTAGGCAATGCGCTTGCCCCGCTGATAGACTACTGCGTTGTCCAGTCCAACATCTCACGCCGCACGCGCAGGCTCCAGGCATCGCGCCGCAGCGCCTAATCCTCCACAACAAGACCCGCAGTCATGAATAAGCAAAGCAATACATATACAATCATCTACATCATCATCCTCGTCACTCTGGTGGGGACGGCGCTCGCATCGACCTCTCTTGCTCTCAAAGACAAGCAGCAGGAGAACATCGACGCCGACAAGATGAGCCAAATACTGGCCGCTGCGCTCCTGACCCCGGCTAAAGGCGAGGCAGTGGCAGACTTCAACCGCTATGTCACCTCACAGTATGTCGTAGACGCCGAGGGGCAGCGCATAGAGGGTGTCAAGGCATTCAGTGTCGATGTGGCCTCACAGAGCAAACTCACCGCTGACCGTAGAGAGCTCCCAGTCTATGAGTGCACTCTCCCCGACGGCTCAGTCAAGTATATCCTCCCTGTCTATGGTGCCGGTCTCTGGGGCCCTATATGGGGATATGTCGCGTTTGACGATAACGGCTCCACCATCTATGGTGCATACTTTGCCCACCAGGGGGAGACCCCGGGTCTGGGCGCCGAGATAGAGAAACCGGCGTTTTCTGACCAGTTCAAGGGTAAACAAGTGTTCAAGGATGGCCGTTTCCGCCCCATAGCCGTGGTAAAGGCCGGACAGAAGCCCCTCGACGGAGAGGACTATGTCGACGGCATCTCAGGCGGTACCATCACATCGAAGGGTGTCGGAGCCATGCTCGACAACTGTCTGACGCCCTATCGCAAATTTCTTCAGTCTCTGAGCGAATAAATACTCACAATCATGGCAGACAAAATAACAAATAGCAGGGTGTTTCTCAACCCCCTATCCAAGGACAATCCCGTGGTTGTCCAGGTGCTGGGCATCTGCTCGGTGCTTGCAGTCACAGCCAAGCTTGAGCCGGCCATCGTGATGGGCATCTCGGTCATCGCCGTGCTGGCCTTCGCCAATGTGATAATCTCACTGCTCCGCAACACAATCCCCACCAATATCCGCATCATCGTCCAGCTCGTCGTGGTGGCCGGTCTGGTTGTGATAGTAGACCAGGTTCTGAAAGCTTATGCCTACGACGCCTCCAAGCAACTCTCGGTTTTCATCGGTCTCATCATCACCAACTGTATCCTCATGGGGCGCCTCGAGGCGTTCGCCATGGCCAACAAGCCGTGGCCATCATTTCTCGACGGTGTCGGCAATGGTCTCGGCTATGCCCTGATCCTTGTCATCGTAGGTTTTTTCCGCGAGCTTCTGGGCTCAGGGACTCTTCTGGGCTATCAGGTTGTGCCACAGAGTTTCTATGAAGCCGGATATGTCAACAACGGCCTCATGATTCTTCCGCCCATGGCCCTCGTGGTGGTGGGATGCATCATCTGGGTGCAGCGCTCAATCAACAAGGACCTCCAGGAGGAGAACTGATAACAACAAAAATCCACTGTAAGCAAAATGGAAAATTTCAACATCTTCATACGGTCGATTTTTGTCGACAACATGATTTTCGCGTACTTCCTCGGCATGTGTTCCTTCATAGCCGTGTCGAAGAATGTCAAGACTGCCTTCGGCCTGGGCATAGCGGTCACGTTCATGCTTGTTGTGACCCTCCCGGTCAATTATCTGCTGCAGACCTATGTGCTGCGTCCGGGAGCCCTCGTTTGGCTCGGACCTGAATATGCTGCCGTAGACCTTAGTTTCCTCTCGCTCATCATGTTTATCGCTGTCATCGCCTCGATGACCCAGTTGGTGGAGATGACGGTTGAGAAATACTCTCCGGCGCTCTATTCATCGTTGGGAATATTCCTGCCGCTCATAGCCGTCAACTGTGCCATACTGGGTGGCTCGCTGTTCATGCAGCAGAGAGACTTCCCCTCAGTGTGGACGGCGGTCTGTGCAGGCGGAGGCTGGGGCCTTGGATGGCTTTTGGCCATCACAGCCATTGCCGCCATCCGTGAGCGTCTGGCCGTCTACTCAAATATCCCCAAGCCCCTGCGCGGCGTAGGCATCACCTTCATCCTCACCGCTCTTATGGGCATAGCCTTCATGAGTTTCCTTGGAATTAAAATATAAGATATGCTGACGATTCTGACAGGCGTGTGCATCTTTCTCATCATCACCCTCGCTCTGGTGGTGATCCTGCTCATAGCCAAAAAATATCTTGTCCACTCAGGCAAGGTCACCATCACCATCAACGGTGACACAAAGATTGAGGCCGATTCAGGCAAGTCGCTCCTCTCGACGTTTGCTGACCACAACATATTTCTCTCGTCGGCCTGTGGCGGCAAGGGAAGCTGCGGACAGTGCAAATGTCAGGTGTTTGAGGGTGGCGGCGACATACTCCCCACTGAGAAGGTCCACTTCACCCGTAAGGAGCAGCAGGCACACTGGCGTCTGGGCTGCCAAGTGAAGGTTAAGGAGGATTGCTCTGTGGGCATCCCTGCCTCCGCTCTCGATGTCAAGGAATGGGAGTGTGAGGTAATCTCCAACCGCAACGTGGCCACATTCATCAAGGAGTTCATCGTGGCTCTCCCTGAGGGCGCTCATATGGATTTCATCCCCGGCTCATATGCCCAGATAAAGATCCCCACCTACGAGATGGACTATGACAAGGACATCGACAAGTCACTGATTGGCGATGAGTATCTCCCGGCCTGGGAGAAGTTCGGACTCTTCGGCCTGAAGTGCCGCAACACTGAGACCACAGTCCGCGCTTACTCCATGGCAAACTACCCTGAGGAGGGCGACCGCATCATGCTCACTGTGCGTATAGCCACACCCCCGTTCAAGCCAAAACCCCAGGTCGGCTTCATGGATGTGATGCCCGGCATTGCCTCAAGCTATATCTTCACCCTCAAGCCAGGCGACAAAGTGGTGATGTCAGGCCCGTATGGCGATTTCCACCCCATAGTCGACTCAAAGGCAGAGATGATGTGGATAGGTGGTGGCGCCGGCATGGCGCCCCTGCGCGCGCAGATTATGTGGATGACAAAGACGCTCCACACCACGGACCGTGTGATGAACTACTTCTATGGTGCCCGTGCCCTCAACGAGGTGTTCTATCTTCAGGATTTCCTCGAGTTGGAGAAGGAGTTCCCCAACTTCAAGTTCCATTTGGCGCTCGACCGCCCCGACCCCGCTGCAGACGCTGCCGGCGTGGCCTACACCGCAGGCTTCGTTCACCAGGTGATCTATGAGACATATCTCAAGAATCACCCCGCTCCTGAGGATATCGAGTATTATATGTGTGGCCCCGGCCCGATGAGCGCCGCTGTCAACCGTATGCTCGACGACCTTGGCGTCGACCCAACCTCTGTCCACTACGACAACTTCGGAGGCTGACAAGCCAACCCATTGGTGTCTAAGATCTAAAATGAAATGGAGGGTGCATCAGATTTGATTCTTGATGCACCCTCCTGAATTTATTGATTTAAGGAAAAGTCCTATCTAACCACTTTGACGTAACTGCTATAAGGACTGTCCTTTATTCCCAACGATGGGAGGGCTGAAACTTTCACTTTATAATAGGATGTGCCCTTCAGTGGATTCTGGTCAGTAAAATATATATCCGTATTGCCTTTGGCCACACTTGCGGTGATCTTGCTATAACCGGAGTTGGGGCTTGTAGAACGATACAGCGCATAGTCATATCCTAAAGTCACAGCATTACACCTTAACTGGACGAAACTGTCAGAGGAACGACTTGTGACTTCAAGGCCGGTTGGTGCGTCGAGCTGCGTGATGCTGCTTCCTCCACCGCCGCCACCACCTGAGTTTGAGACGGTGAATGTTACTTTTGACGAGGCGTTGCTCAACGTGTAGTCCGAGCCAACTGCCACTACCCATATAGTCCATTTGCCTGCCACGTTGCAATTCATGGTAGTTGATGTGGAATATATATTGTCAAAAGTCTCAAAGTCGTGTGGGGCAGGTCCGATGTAATAAAGTTGGTAGAAAGAAGCACCCGTAGATGCGTTCCATGACACTGTCACTTGATTCCCGTTTACAGAGGCTCTCAATCCTGTGGGAGTAGAGGGCTTTGACGATGTCCCTCCTCCACCGCCACCTCCGTTAATGTCGCTGTCGGAGATTGTTGTAGTCACCGTGTTTGAGTAGTCGCTATACTCCGAGCCTTTCTGAGCCATAACCTTGAACGCCCAGTTTCCGGCGATTTTACAATCCATCTTATAGGATGTAGTTGTCGAGGAACCCGTAGCGACAAAATAGCCTGAAGAAAACGCGATTGGGTTAGATTGATATATCAGATATCCAGTTGCCTGAGGCACTTTGTTCCATGAAAGAGTGACAGAGTAGCCGTTTTTGCTCAGCGTAAGGCCAGTAGGAGCTCCAAACTGGCCGGAATCATCTCCATTGTCGCTGCCTCCGCCGTTTCCCGGCCCACTTGATGCTCCCTCCTGGATAACCACCATGCGGTCAACCACCATGCGGTCGCAAATTAATTGCACCACGCCCTCTCTCGAAGATGTCGTTTTATTTTCTGATACTTTTATGGAGCATAATCCATTCAAATCAGACAATTGAGCGCTTATCCATGATTCAGCAGAGGTAACCATAGTCGTGGAAGTGCAATTATTGATATACAATTCCCTTGATCCTCCTAAGCTACCGATACGAAAATCGCTGTTGTCAGCAAATTCAGGGAGTCGGTAATTGGGCTCATCTTTGTCATCGTCGCCGCCGCAACCGCCAAGAGCCGCGCATAGCGTCACCATCAGAATGGTGAGCAAAAAACATCTTATCTGTTTTTCCATTGGTTTTGATACCCGTTCAGCCCGCCGGGTTAAATTGACAGGTTAAAGAAACGTGGACTGACCTGCCAAATCTCCTATTGATGGTCCTGAGAAAACCGTGTACGCGAGATATGGAAACAGCAGCCCACGCTATAGCGTGAGAGCCGCTTTGTTATCTCTTGCGTACGGTGAAAGTTTCTCAGGTTTTCAATAGCAAGATAAGCAAAACGCTCCTTCGATTGATTTATGTTGACTAGCCGTTCCTCTGAACGACGGCGCAAATATACAGAATTTTATCCTTTTATATGCATATAAGACAAAAAAATTGCCGGAATGTTTCATCCCGGCAATTTTTTGAATATCTCTTTTAGATCATGTCATAGTCAAGTGCGATGTAGTGCTGATAGGGATGGTCGCATGCCGGACACACCTTTGGAGGTTCAGTCCCCTCATAGATATATCCACATACAAGGCACTGCCATTTCACAGGGTGCTTACGGGTCCAGACAGTTCCCTCTTTCACTTGCTTGAGGAAATGCTCGAAGCGGGCACGGTGGCGCATCTCCACCTCGGCTATGGCGCGGAAGTGAGCTGCAACCTCAGGGAACCCTTCTTTGTCAGCCACCTCGGCGGCCTTGGTGTATTGCTCTACACCCTCGGTCTTCTCCTCTTCGGCTGCTGTGGCCAGATTCTCCTCGGTTGTGCCTATGATGCCTGAGTCGACCGCAAGGACGCTGGGCACCTTGCCTCCCTGGAGCATCTTGAAGAAAACCTTGCCGTGATGGAGTTCATTGTCAGCTGTCTCACGGAAAATCTGGCCGATGGGGAAATAGTTTTCCTTGTCAGCCTGTTGTGCATAGTATGTATAGCGGCTGTAGGCAGCCGATTCGCTCATATAGGCAGCGACGATATTTTTCTCAGTCTCAGTGCCTCTAAGATTTTTAGCGATGGTTGACATAGTGTTGAGATGTTATTAGTTGTTTCTAATAACAACATTGCGGCTCAGGAAAAGTTTATCCTGAGCCGCTGATTGAAAAAAGTCGGGGTGGCGAGATTCGAACTCGCGACCCCCTGCTCCCAAAGCAGGTACGCTAACCGGACTGCGCTACGCCCCGATTTGCCACCCGGTGCAGGTGACGTTCTTTTTTGCGTCTGCAAAGTTAAGCAGAATTTTTCAAATGACAAAATCTTTTCAACACCAATCTGCAATCGGGGCTATTGTGAGAATATGTGAGGCAATCGCCTTCGCGGATTTGTGATTTCGGACATTAATTGCTATTTTTGCTGAGATTTTAACTAGAAATGAATCAGAAGCCTAAGACATACAGATATCCGTTCACCCTCACAGCCTCTGAGGTGGGCCCCACCCTCGAGATGCCGCTCCCGGCGCTCGTCATCGCCATTATTGACACCGCCACTCTCCATGCCAGCGCCATCGGGATTGGGTTTGACACACTGCGTCCCCACAATGCCTCGTGGGTGCTCAGCCGTCTGTCAATCGAGTTGGAGCGGATGCCTCGGGTGGGTGGCAACTATTATCTCGAGACATGGGTTGAGGGAGTGGGGCGCATCTCATCCGACCGCGGGTTTGCCCTCATGGACAGCGACACAGACGAGTGCATAGGACGCATCCACACCGTCTGGATGGCCATCGACCTGACATCACGCCGCCCCGTAGACCTCTCGGTTCTCGGAGACATCACGGCGCTTTATATTACTGACCCGCTCTATCCATCGAAATGTGGCCGCATCCCACCGATTAAAGATGAGGAGTGGGGCTATGACTTCACTTTCAGAGTGTCTGACATTGATGTGAACCGTCATGTCACCACACGCCGCTACATCGACCTCATTGTCGATGCCTTCCCGCTCGATGCCTATGAGAACGGCCGCATCTCAAGGTTTGAGATTGCATTCAAGCATGAGGCCCGCTACGGAGAGACAGCCCATATCTCACGTCAGTCCACCGACGTCGCCATCAGCGTGGGCGAGAACACTAGCGCCCTCGCTAGGCTCGAGTTTCTCCCCCGCTCCTGAATGCTCGCACCGGCCTAAGTTGGATGCCTCTTTTCGTGTGGTTGCGCCAGCAAGAAAAACTTTTTCTTTGTTTTATGGCGGGGATTTCGTAACTTTGCGGCGATTCACTAATGCGCTTACCACGTTAGTGTATATTTTGTGAATGCGTTTATTGACGCTTTGTTCTTGATTTGTTGAAATTCTCGCAAGATTTCCTTTACCGTTAAGAGCAGAGTAACTGTAGATGCCCGTGGATATGTATATTACCAATCTGCCGGTATCTCTACATATTGATAGAGATATGCGGATCTGGAAATGTATATGTATATGTATATAAGGGTAGGCTTCTATGTGTTACTTGTTCAATGGTAATGGGCAATGCGAGAAGCCTCAACGAGTGGAACGAGTGGATATACAGATTCCTGCGCTTTCCAGTATTTTGAATATTAATCTAATATCTAGCTACCGAGGGGATGACGGTGGCAAACATCGTGCTATGCGACGTTTTATCTTATACTTATTTTTGATGTGCTCATTTGTAGCATTCCCCCAAGATGTCTTAATCGAATTCGGCGATTATACGTACCGTCTGGTTTCGCTTGAGGACCGCACAGTCGAACTTTATAAAGTTCCGTATGAGCATAAGGTAGTGGAAGTTCCGGCCTCTATCACTTATAATGCACAATCTCTGACAGTAATAGGCGTGAATAAAGGCGCATACGACAGTGCTCTGGCCAACGGGAAAGGGCTAAAGATCGTTATCGGCGAGAATTGTAAGTACATACAGGGAACATCGTCGTCTACAACGTATATTATCGACATCGTAGTACCGTCATTGGCACACTATTTGACAATGACCTCGGCTCCGTTGAATAATAAAAGAATCTATACGTCTGATGGTCAACCGCTGCCGTCCGTCCTTAGGGTGCCGGACTCAGTGGAAGATATTACCTGCGAGAATGCATTTTCAAGATGCTCACAGATTGTCGAATTCATATGGGAGAGAAGGTTCAATGAAGGTTCAATGAAGGATCTTCCTCGCTATATGTTCTATGAGTGCAAGAGCATTGAGAGTATTACAGTCCCGTCTGTCAGCATAGGTTCAAATGCGTTAGATGAATGTACTGCTCTTCGTGAGGTAAGCATATTGGATATGGGAGAATACAGTGGCTCTATATCCGGGTGCAAAAGTCTTCGAAAAATAAATGGACAGCTCAAAGGGAATCCATATTTTTATGGTTGCACTTCTCTTGTAGAAATAAGATTTGCAAAAGGAACACACTTGATAAGCAGTATAGGATATTATAATTGGATGTACAATAATAGTTGGGAAAGGACAATCGAGATGGAGGGTTATAGGGGTGTTTTTACAGACTGCGTGAATCTATCCCGAATTTATTTTCCGGACATGGAGACCTTGTTTAATACTACGTATAGTGATATGAGTTCCAGCCAAGATGGGCAAATAACCTACCTCTATCAATTTTTCCCGGCAAATGCAATTTTCAAGTCGCATGCCGGAGAGATTTATGTAGGTGGAAAAATATTGACCGAGTGCATAGCGCCAAACGGAATCAGCAAAATTCCGGCTGGTTTGTTCTATAATGTCAAAGGTATTAGAAGTGTAGATCTATCCAATATTACGGAAATAGGCGACTATGCTTTTGCCAACACAGACCTGGTGACGTTATACGTCCCGTCAACGGTCAATAAAATCGGCGAGCATGCTTTGGATGCAAAAGTTGTTGAACTGGAAAGAATACCGGAAAACAATGAAGATGCTAAGAAAAGCCTCATTTATAATAATACTGGAAGGCTCATAATACATGAGTATGACCGGCCTTGTATATTCGCAGACAGTAAACAACTGGGCAGTGTGGAGATATGGAATCTTACTGCAGATATTGCGAAGTGGGCTTTTGAAAATTGTCCGGCACTCGCCACGTTTACTTGTAGGTACTCAAAAGACGGATTAAAAATCAACAGATATGCTTTCTCCAATACATCAAGTCTGAAATATATAAAAATCCCCGAAGGAGTGACGGAAATAGATAGATATGCATTCGGAAATTCCGGATTACAAACACTTGAATTTGCACCAAGAGATGAATTGTCTCTCTATTGTTATTATTATGATTATCAGACGTATAATCCTCTAGCACCACATTCTGCCTCTTTTCAATATTGTAACATCAATAAACTGATTTTGGATGAATGTAATGGAGGGTGGCATAGCTATCATTTTACTCCATTTAATACGAATTATTGTCATTATACAGGTTTCTATCCGTGGCCAAATTCAAATATTGAAGTAGTAGTGTTCCGTAATACATATAGCGCGGATGTTGACTTCTATGTCACTGGCAGCAGTAAGTATTATCTCAATAGTGAGGGCTGTAGCAATAGGACTGAGTCAGTGCTGCGCGAGCTTGATTTCGGAGAAGGCACATGTTTGATTTATCTCAATGGCGGTAATAGTTTATTGTCAGATAATGCCAACTGGGCTTCGTACGATAAATCGCAAATTGAAAAAATAACGGTAAGAGCCTTAAATCCTCCTACTGTTCAGGAAGGCGGCTTTTCAGATTGGTCATTTATGAATGCTCAACTACTTGTACCCCAAGAATCCTTGGAAGTATATCGGCAGGATCCCTTATGGGGTAAGTTCTGGAATATCCAGGGCGCAGATTTACATGAAGAGTCGGGCTTGGAAGATGCTGTCATCAAATCGGCTGTAGACGAAAGACAGGATGTATATACACTTCAGGGTGTATGCGTTATGCGGAAGGCATCGGCAGATGATATAAAAAAACTCGTCTCCGGATTTTATATTATAGGAGGCCGTAAAGTGTTTGTGCGATAATTCCTAAGTTGGACGGCAGGGAATTTCTCCATGCCGAAAATTTTTCGTACCTTTGCACCCTGAAAAAGAAAACCTGTAGTAAATGATAGCTGTCAACAATCTAGGCATACAATTCGGCAAGAGAGTCTTGTTTCAGGATGTAAATCTGAAGTTCACCCCCGGCAACTGCTATGGCATCATTGGAGCAAACGGCGCCGGCAAGTCGACCCTCATGCGCATCCTCAGCGACCAGCTCGCACCCACCCACGGCACAGTCACACAAGGCCCCGGCGAGCGCATGAGTGTGCTTGAGCAGGACCACTTCAAGTTTGACGACTGCACTGTGCTGGACACTGTGCTCCAGGGCCACACGGTGTTATGGGACATAATGAAGGAGAAGGACGCACTCTATGCCAAAGAGGATTTCACCGATGCCGACGGCATACGTGCCTCCGAGCTTGAGGAGCGGTTTGCCGAACTCGAGGGATGGAACGCCGAGGCCGATGCCGCGGCCCTGCTCAGCGGATTGGGAATCAAGGAGGACAAGCACTATATGCTCATGCGCGATATGAGCGGTAATGAGAAGGTGCGTGTGCTTCTGGCAAAAGCACTTTTCGGCAATCCCGACAACCTGCTCCTCGATGAGCCTACCAACGACCTTGATCTCGACACAGTAGCGTGGCTCGAGGATTATCTATCGAAGTTTGAGAACACGGTCCTAGTCGTGAGTCACGACCGCCACTTCCTCGACTCCGTCTGCACCCATACTCTCGACATCGACTACAACAAACTCACCCTCTTTGCCGGAAACTACAGTTTCTGGTATGAGTCCTCACAACTGGCTCTCCGCCAGCAACAGCAGGCCAACAAGAAGGCTGAGGAGAAACGCAAGGAACTCCTTGAGTTCATCCAGCGCTTCAGCGCCAACGTCGCCAAATCAAAGCAGACAACCTCGCGCAAGAAAATGCTTGAGAAGCTCAACGTTGAGGAGATTCAGCCGTCATCGCGCAGATATCCCGGCATCATCTTCACCCCTCTGCGCGAGCCTGGCAACAAGATTCTTGAGGTGAAGGGTCTCTCAGCCTCAATCGACGGCGAGGTGCTGTTCTCCGATGTCAACTTCCAGGTTGAGAAGGGCGACAAGATTGCCTTCCTCAGCCATGACCCCCGCGCCATGACAGCCCTCTTCGAGATAATAATGGGCAAGCGCAAGGCTGACTCCGGAACCTTCGAGTGGGGGCAGACTATCACCACGGCCTATCTTCCTCTCGACAATACCTCGTTCTTCAACACTGACCTCAACCTTGTCGACTGGCTCTCGCAGTTCTCTGACGACAGCTCGGAGATCTATCTCAAGGGATTCCTCGGCAAGATGCTTTTCTCAGGCGAGGAGGTGCTGAAGAAGGCCTCAGTGCTCTCAGGTGGTGAGAAAATGCGATGTATGATAGCGCGCATGATGATGACAGACGCCAACACACTGGTGCTTGACTCACCCACAAACCACCTTGACCTCGAGTCAATCCAGGCTTTCAACAACACGCTGCGCGCTTTCAAGGGCAATGTGCTCCTCTCCAGCCATGACCATGAATTCATCCAGACCGTGTGCAACCGCATGATCGAGCTGACCCCCAAGGGCACCATCGACAAGCTCATGGACTACGATGACTATATCACCGACCCCAAGGTCCTGGCGGCAAAGGAGAAACTATATTCATGAATGTTTTGATGAATTTGACAGAGGCGCATCACAGTGATTGTGGTGCGCCTCTTTTGGTTCAGTAAATCCTGTTCAATCAGGATTTCAATCTGATGTATACTAATCCATTGGGATAGTCAGGATTATCCTTGATGACATGTATGCTCCGGATAGACTCAGGGTCAATATCGACTATCCTATCTGATTTCCGGCCATCAACAAAGACAGCAGGCCCTTTGTCGCTGCCGTCCAGCACCACTCTCTTCTCAACGTGGGCCATCCCATCGCTCTCGGGAATCTTGAACCTTATCGGGAGCGTATACCACACGGCCACAGGCTGCCCGTTCACCTTCCCGGGGATGAAGTCCGGGAGTGTCCTGACAACTCTCATGGCCTCTTCATCGAGCAGGGAATGCTCTCCTCTCACCACTCTCACGCGCCCCACAGACCCATTTTTGCGGATGACAAACTGCACAATCACACGTCCCTCGATTCCTTGGTCATACGCCTCCTGGGGATAGCGGAGGTTTGTCCCTATGAACCTCAGCAGCATCTCCTCTCCGCCCGGAAACTGTGGCTTATCCTCGACAACATTGAATACAGGCTCATTCTCATCCTCATCAGGCATAGCAGTCTCCTTATCAGCATATCCCAGGACGGACACACCCTCCATTGGACTTTCGCTAAGCGCCCTGAGATCCACACGCAGCGTCGAGGCGACCACAGGAATATTTATCAGGAATATGGCTGTAGCCACGGCCGGGATTAGAGCAAGCACCCTCATCCTTTTTAGAGTCCCATCCTCTGGGAGATTCATCATTGAGATGCGGGCCTTGAGTTTGGAATTGTTGAGGGAGTTTGTCAGCGGCGACAGCCTCATGCCGGCGGCATGCGTCACCAGAAGCATCTGATACATATATGGGTCTATCCCTGATTGCAGCACATGGCTGTCAGCCTCATACTCATGTATTGTGCTCATCTCGCGGGCCAGCAGCCATGCAGCCGGGTTAAACCACTGCATGATGCACAGCAGTCTTACCGCTACGAGGTCCACCCAGTGATGGCCCGCTATATGAGCCAACTCATGACATAGTATCATTTCACCGTCCCTCTCATAGTCATCGCGGCTCATTACTATCATGCCGATGAAACTGAACGGCGCAACCATCCTGCTCTCAGTCAATATCACCGGGATCCCCTGAGGGGAAATGATCCTCTGTCCTGCCCGTATCAAAGAGATGAGTCGACAGACCCCGATGGCTCCAATGACAAGAATTGCTGCAATCCCAATGCCATATAATATGGATAGGACGCGCAGAACCATAGGCATCAGCGCTTTGCCTCGGCCGATAACCTCCGGGTCATTGACAGCGGAAGCCACATCAGAGACTCTCGCTGCTGATACGGAGATATCTGCCGATTCCGTTGCATATGTCACATCCGGTCCAATAGCCGGCAGAAACGGCACAATGACCGACGCTGCCACTATAAACCACAATGTCCCTCTGTTTAAGGAGTGGAATCCCCCTCCGCGCATCGTCTTCCACCACACCCCGAAAAGCAATGTCAGTGTGATGGCAGACAGCAGAGACAACGAGAAGAGAGTTGTCAGCATGGCGGTCAGTTCTCCCAGGCTTTGTGTTCTTCAATCATGTTGATGATCTCACGCAGGTCATCGACACTCAGTTTCTCCTCCTCGACCAGTTCCGAGACAGCGAGTTTATATGAGTTGTTGAAGAAGTCACTGATCACTCGCCCAAGGGTCTTGGAGCGGCACTCCTCCTGACGGGTCTTGGCGAAATAGCGGTAAGACCCTCCCGTAGTCTCATGGCCCACATGGCCCTTCTCCTCAAGAATCCTGATGAGAGTGGAGATAGTGTTGACGTGTGGGCGAGGCTCAGGATATTCTGCCACTATCTCGCGGACATACATCGGCCCGTTTTTCCAGAGTGTGGCCATTATCTCTGTTTCTCTCTCGGTAAAACCCTTGGTGGGCTTGCGGCCTGCTTTCATAATGCGATGAGGTGTTTCTTGTTGAATAGTCTGTTGTTTTATGCAAAGATAGGGCTACAGAACAAACCATCCAACTAAAAACATCGTATTTTAATACATATTAACATTTGAGTTGCCTTTTCCCCTGTTCCGTTTCATTTAATGGGTTTATTTGGTTAAATAACATTAAAAACTCAATCTTTTCACACAAAAACCTTGCAATTGATGTTGTAGAGGTATAACTTTGCATCAAGTTTTTCATGGTATTAGATTTAAGGTAGAAAAGTTATTCGTCGGGATGACGGATAATTTTTTTTGTGCCTATATTTTAGGTCTGTTTGCTGAAAAATGTCTAATTTTGTAATTCACATATAGTTCAAACACTTCTAATAAATAAGAGAATGCCTATAAGAAGATGGCGCATTGAGGACAGCGAGGAACTGTATAACATACAGGGCTGGGGGCGCAAATACTTCTCCATTAACTCTAAAGGACATGTGGCCGTGACCCCTAAGGAGGGTTATGCCTCTGTTGACCTGCGTGAGGTGATGGATGAACTGCAGGTCAAGGACATCACTTCACCCGTGCTCCTCAGGTTTCCCGACATCCTGGACAATCGCATCGAGAAAATCTCAAACTGTTTCTCGGTAGCATCCAAGCAGTATGACTATCAGGGACAGAACTACATCATCTATCCCATCAAGGTCAACCAGATGCGCCCCGTCGTTGAGGAGATTGTCACCCACGGCGAAAAATTCAACATAGGTCTCGAGGCCGGCTCAAAGCCTGAGCTCCATGCTGTCCTTGCGACAAACATCAAGGAGAATGCTCTCATCATCTGTAACGGCTACAAGGACCAGACCTACATCGAGCTCGCCCTCCTCGCCCAGAAGATGGGCCGCCGCATTTACATTGTGGTTGAGAAACTCAACGAACTCAAGATCATTGCCGACGTGGCTCGCCGCATAGGCATTGAGCCAAATGTGGGCATCCGCATTAAGCTCGCGTCTTCCGGCTCAGGAAAGTGGGAGACAAGTGGTGGCGACCAGTCGAAATTCGGCCTCAACTCGTCCGAGCTTCTCGAAGCCCTCGATTTTCTTGAGCGAAACAAGATGAAGCAGTGTCTCAAACTGATACACTTCCACATCGGAAGCCAGATCACCAAGATACGTCTCATTAAGAACGCCATCCGCGAGGCCACACAGTTCTATGTCCAGCTCTCACAGATGGGTTTCGATGTCGACTTCATGGACATAGGCGGCGGTCTCGGTGTCGACTATGACGGCACACGCAACTCCGCTTCAGGCTCATCCATGAACTACTCCATCCAGGAGTATGCCAACGACGCCGTCTCTGCCATCGTGGATGCCTGCAATAAAAATGGCCTCAAGCAGCCCAACATCATCAACGAGTCAGGCCGCTCGCTCACAGCCCACCATTCAGTGCTTGTCTTCGAGGTGCTGGAGACAACACAGCTCCCCATATGGAAGGACACCAAGGAGGTCTCTGAGAACGACCACGAACTTGTCAAGGAACTCTATGATATCTGGGACCGCCTTGACCAGCAGCGAAGCCTCGAGTCATGGCACGACGCGCTGCAGATTCGCGAGGAGGCTCTCGACCTCTTCAGCCTCGGCCTGCTTGACCTGCGCACACGCGCCCAGATCGAGGAGCTCTTCTGGAGCATAGCACGCGAGATAGGGGATATAGCGGCCGGAATGCGCCATGCCCCTGAGGAACTGCGCAAGGTCAGCAAGATGATCCCCGACAAATATTTCTGCAACTTCTCCCTCTTCCAGTCGCTCACAGACTCCTGGGCCATCGACCAGGTGTTCCCCATCATCCCTCTCTCTCGCCTCGATGAGAAGCCCACCAAGACATGCACAATCCAGGACATCACCTGCGACAGCGACGGCAAGATTGCAAACTTCATCACCCACGGCGGCGGCACATCGGGCGCCCTCCCCGTTCATCCCGTCAAGCCCGGCGAGCCTTACTATCTCGGCGTGTTCCTCGTAGGTGCCTACCAGGAGATTCTCGGCGATATGCACAACCTCTTTGGCGACACCACCGCTGTCCATATATCCGTCTATAAGGACCGCTATGAGATAGACCGTATCATCGACGGCGAGACCGTGGCAGATGTGCTTGACTATGTGCAGTTCAACCCTAAGAAACTGGTGCGCAATGTCGAGGCATGGGTGACAGCGGCCATGAAAGAAGGGAAAATCTCACCCGAAGAGGGTCGCGAGTTCCTGAGCAACTATCGCTCAGGCCTCTACGGCTACACTTACATCGAGAAAGACTGACCCCACCGCCACGATGTCACGCTACTTCATGCGCCTCGCCTATAGGGGCGCGCCGTTCCATGGATGGCAGGTTCAGCCGGGAGCCGTCACAGTCCAGCAGACCATCGAAGAGGCACTCTCCACGGTCCTTCGCCGCCCAATGTCAATCGTTGGAGCCGGACGCACGGACGCCGGTGTCAATGCCCGTCTCATGGTGGCCCACTTTGACCTCCCGGAGCCACTCTCCATCCCCTCAGAGCGCCTTGTCGGAGCCCTCAACGCCATGACTGGACGCGACATCTCCATCTTTTCCATCGAGCAGGTTGCGCCTGACCTCCATGCCCGCTTCTCAGCCACCTCGAGGACCTACCGCTATCTCTCACTCCCCGTGAGTTCCCCCTACATGTATCCTCTGGTATGGAAGGCTCCGGCCACACTCGACTATGAGGCCATGAACCGGGCCGCCCGTCTCCTGCTCGACACTGAGGACTTCACCTCGTTTGCCAAGCTCCACTCAGACGCCAAGACAAACATTTGCCACGTCACTCGTGCCGAGTGGATCCCCTGGACCTCCCCCGACGGCATTGACGGATATTACTTCGAGATAACCGCCGACAGATTCCTGCGCAATATGGTCAGGGCCGTCGTCGGGACTCTTGTCGAGGTGGGGCGTGGAAAGTTGACCATTGAGGGATTTGCCCGTGTCATCAACGAGCGCAACCGCTGTGCCGCAGGCACCTCGATGCCCCCTGAGCCACTCTACCTCTGGGACGTGAGATATTGACCCACCACATTGTGTTAAAAAATCAATAACACCCTCCGGCTGTCGGGAATTTTGCGTAACTTTGGACTCTACTAATGCCATAATTTTGCCATGACAGATTTCGTGCATCTCCATGTCCACAGCCAGTATTCCTTGCTTGACGGCCAGGCGTCGGTCACGGGCCTTGTAGACAAGGCTTTAGACCTCGGCATGCCGGGGTTTGCCCTCACCGACCATGGCAACATGTTTGGCATCAAGGAGTTGGCAAACTATGTCAACAAACTTAAGGGTAAATTCAAGGGCAAGATAGCCGACGCGCGCAAGCGTCTGGAGGATGCCCCATCGCCCGAGGAGGCTGAGAAGATACGCCCCGAGGTCGAGGCCGAGATAGCCAAATATGAGAAAAAACTCAAGTTCAAACCCATATTCGGCTGTGAGATGTATGTGGCCCGAGGATCGCTCACCGACCGTTCGGACAAAACCGACAAGGGACGCCACCTCGTGGTGCTTGCCAAGAACCTCAAAGGCTACAAGAACCTCATCAAGATAGTCTCCCAGGCCCACACTGAGGGATTCTACCACCATCCGCGCACCGACAAGGCCGCCCTGGCCTCACATCGCGAGGGTCTCATAGTCTGCTCGGCCTGTCTGGGCGGCGAGATTCCCCAGCTCATCATGGCCGGAGATATCCAGGGCGCCGAGGCATCCATGAAATGGTTCAAGGACACATTTGGCGACGACTATTATGTGGAGCTCCAGCGCCACCCCACCAATATCCCCGGCGCAAACCGCGAGACCTTCGAGGAACAGCAGAAGGTCAATCCTGTGCTGATTGACCTGGCCCGCAAGCTTGACATCAAACTGATTGCCACAAACGACTCCCACTTCATCAATGCTGAGGATGCCGAGGCCCACGACCGCCTCATCTGCATCTCGACAAACAACTTTCTCACCGACGAGGGACGCATGAGATACACTCACCAGGAGTGGTTCAAGAGCCAGGATGAGATGGCGGCACTTTTCCCCGACATCCCCGAGGCGCTCTCAAACACCATGGAGATCATCGACAAGGTCGAGGTCTACTCCATAGACCACGCTCCCATCATGCCCTTCTTCGAGATTCCCGCGGAGTTTGGCAGTGAGGAGGAATATCGCTCACGCCTCACGGAAAAGGACCTCTTCGAGGAGTTCACACGAGATGAGAATGGCAACGTAGTGCTCTCGCCTGAGGCTGCTCAGAAGAAAATCGAAAAACTGGGTGGCTACGACAAACTCTATCGCATCAAGTTTGAGGCAGACTACCTCTCCAAACTCGCATACGAGGGCGCCGAGAGGCGCTATGGCTCACCCCTCACTGATGAGTTGAAGGAACGCATCAACTTTGAGTTGTATATCATGAAGACCATGGGCTTCCCGGGCTACTTCCTCATCGTCCAGGACTTCATCAATGTGGCCCGCCGTGACCTTGGGGTGTCCGTGGGCCCGGGCCGTGGATCAGCGGCCGGAAGCGTGGTGGCCTACTGTCTTGGCATCACACAGGTCGACCCCATCAAATATGACCTCCTCTTCGAGCGATTCCTCAATCCTGACCGCATCTCGCTCCCTGATATCGACGTGGACTTCGACGACGATGGCCGCGCCGAGGTGTTGCGCTATGTCACCGAGCGCTATGGCGAGGAGAAGGTGGCCCATATCATCACCTTCGGCACTATGGCCGCAAAGTCGGCCATAAAGGATGTGGCCCGTGTGGAGCAACTGCCTCTCCCGGAGAGCAACCGTCTAGCCAACCTCGTGCCTAAGCGTATGCCCGACGGTCCAGACGGCAAGACACTCAAGACAAACCTCAAGAACTGCTATCAGTATGTCCCTGAGTTTGCCGATGAGCTCCACTCCAAGAATCACCTCATCACAGAGACCCTCGAGTATGCCCGCCGGCTCGAGGGGAATGTCCGCAACACGGGTGTCCATGCCTGTGGTGTCATCATCTGCCGTGACCCCATCACTGACTGGGTTCCTGTCGCCACAGCCGTCGACAAGAACCCCGGCGCCAGCGGCAACGACAAGATGATTGTCACACAGTATGAAGGATCCATCATCGAGGACACCGGACTCATCAAGATGGACTTCCTCGGCCTGAAGACTCTCTCCATCATCAAGGAGGCCATCCACAACATTAAGATGACACGGGGCATCGACGTCGACATCGACTCCATCGATATCACCGACCCCAAGACATATCAGCTCTATTGCGAGGGCCACACCACAGGCACATTCCAGTTTGAGTCAGCCGGAATGCAGAAGTATCTCCGTGAGCTACAGCCCTCCACCTTCGAGGACCTCATAGCCATGAACGCCCTCTATCGTCCGGGTCCCATGGACTATATCCCCGACTTCATTGCCCGCAAGCATGGACGCAGCCCCATCACCTACGACATCCCGGTGATGGAGAAGTATCTCAAGGACACATATGGCGTCACCGTCTATCAGGAGCAGGTCATGCTACTCTCGCGTCTGCTCGCCGGTTTCACCCGTGGACAGAGCGACACCCTGCGAAAGGCCATGGGAAAGAAACTCATTGAGAAGATGAACGAACTCGAGGGGCTCTTCATAAAAGGCGGAACCGCCAACGGCCACGACCCCAAGGTGTTGTCAAAAATATGGGAGGACTGGAAGAAATTTGCCTCCTATGCATTCAACAAGAGCCACGCCACATGCTACTCATGGGTGGCTTTCCAGACAGCTTGGCTTAAGGCCAACTATCCCTCTGAGTATATGGCCGCCATCCTCACCCGCAACCGTTCGGACATCACTAAACTCACAGGCTTCATGGATGAGTGCAAGCGCATGAAGATCAGGGTCCTCGGCCCCGATATCAACGAGAGCTACATGGAGTTTGGTGTCAACCGCAAGGGCGACATCCGCTTCGGGCTCGCTGCCATAAAGGGGGTAGGGGAGGGGGTCGTCAAAGCCATCATAGCCGAACGAGACAAGAATGGCCCCTACGAAAGTGTCTACGACTTCGTGGAGCGCATCCCCTCAGGTGCCGTCAACCGCCGCACCCTCGAGAGCCTTGTGCTGGCCGGAGCCATGGACAGTTTCACCGACTTCAAGCGTGAGGACTACTTCGGAGTCAGCCCCAAGGGTGAAAGTTTCTCCGAGCAGCTCGTCAGATATGGTCAGTCATATCAGGCCGATAAGGAGTCATCAGCCATGTCGCTCTTCGGCGAGGATCCTGACCTCTCAACCGCCGGGCGCCCTGCCGGTGTCCCTACGCCTGACTGGCCCGTTGCCACACGCCTTGAGAAGGAGCGCGAGCTCGTGGGGATGTATCTCTCGGCCCACCCGCTCGACCCTTACTACATGGAGCTCAACTATGGAACTGCCTGCACCGTCAAGGGTTTCAACGAATTCAATCCTGTCGAAGGTGTCGAACTCAACTTTGGAGGCATGGTTGTCGACTACCAGGAGAAACAGGGCAAAAAGGGAAAGTTTGGCATCCTAAAGATCGAGGACTACACCGGCTCCGCCGAGTTCATGCTCTTCGGCCAGACCTTCATTGACTTCCGCAACTACGGACTCCCGGGGACACCTATTATTATAAGCGGGCGCTACGAACGCCGCTTCCAGAACTCTGACCTCCGCTTCAACATTGCCAACATCCGTCTTCTCAGCGACGTCAAGGGCCATCTCGTGAGGGGAATAACCATCGACCTCCCCACAGACCGCATCACCCCCCATCTCCGCTCCATGCTCTCCGACCGCCTGCTTGAGAAAGGGCAGACCGACGAGGGGGGCGAACTCGCCTTCCGAGTGTTCGATCCGAGCATCAACCGCTCCCTGCGCCTCTCATCCTCGCGCCGCATCCCCATCGACCGCTCCCTCATCGACACACTCACACAGGAAGACATCCCGTTCTCCATCGAGAAATAATACATAACACAACATAACACAACAATCAACTCACCAGTCAAAATGACATTCACAGATCAGAACATCCACGACATCATAGCATCGGGCCAGCCCGTAGTGATAGACTTCTGGGCCACATGGTGTGGTCCCTGCGTGCGCATGGCACCCATTGTCGAGGAGCTTGCCAATGAGTATGAGGGACAGGTAGTGATAGGCAAATACAACATCGAGGAGGAGAATGACCTCGCCGCCGAGTATCGCATCATGTCCATCCCCACTATCCTCTTCTTCAAGAACGGAGAGCAGGTGGCATCCCTCCGCATGGCCGGCGCACAGCCCAAGGCTTCCCTCGAAGAGCGCATCAAGCAGCTCATAGCCCTCTGATTCATGCCACTTGAAACCATCACATTATTACATATGAAAAAATCAGCAACAGTTGTTCTTGTCAGTGGCACTCTGCTCCTGACAGGATGCGGCAAGAAGATGAATCAGTTTGCCGCAGACTACTTCTCGACAAACCCCAATCCCCTTGAGGTCGTCGGGACACATGTCCCCGCCACTGTCACCGGCCGCGTCCCCGCCAAGTTCTTCCAAAAGAACGCCGTTGTCACAGTGACACCCGTCCTCACATATGGAGGGACTTCACAGAACGGCTCGCCTCTCACATTCCAGGGCGAGAAGGTGCGTGGCAACAATCCAGTTGTCTCATACGACCGTGGCTCCACCGTCACCATCCCCGTCAACTACGTCTACGAGCCTGCCATGCAGACCTCAGAGCTCTTCCTCGACTTCCAGGTGCAGCAGGGCAAGAAGACCTATGCTCTCCCCCGTGTCAAGGTGGCAAACGGCGTGGTGGCCACAGCAGCCCTCGCCGATGCATCGACCCTTACACCGGCCCTCGCTCCTGACGCTTTCCAGCGCATCATCAATGAGAAATACTCTGCCGATATCCACTTCCTCATCAATCAGGCCAACCTCCGCAAGAGCGAACTCGACAGCGACGAGGTGCTCCGCCTTAACCGCGACATCCGCACTGCCGCCGGAGACACCACCCGCGTCATCGAGGAAATCAACATCTCCTCCTATGCCTCGCCCGACGGCTCTATGGAGTTCAACACCCGCCTGGCTGAGAACCGCGAGAGCAACACCAAGGGCTATCTCGAGAACCAGCTCAAGAAAGACAAGGTGACAGAGTTTGGCGAGCTCACCGCTCAGTTCACCCCCGAGGACTGGGAAGGATTCCAGAAACTCGTAGCCGCAAGCAACATCCAGGACAAAGACCTCATCCTGAGCGTACTCTCCATGTATAAGGACCCCGAGGAGCGCGAGCGCGAGATACGCAACCTCTCAAGCGTCTTCGACCAGCTCGCTGACGAGATTCTTCCCCAGCTCCGCTACTCACGCATCACAGCCAGCGTCAATGTAATCGGCAAGAGCGACGCACAGCTCAACGCTGCCTTCGACACCGACCCCTCAACCCTTACCCTCGAGGAGATTCTCTACACAGCCACCCTCACTGACGACCTCAACCGCCAGAAGGCCATCTACAAGGAAGCCACACGCCTATTCCCCAACGACTACCGCGCCTACAACAACCTCGGCAAGGTCCTCTATCAGCAGGGCGACTTCGACGCTGCCATGGCTTCGTTCAAGAAGGCTGCCCGCCTCAATGCCAATGCTCCTGAGAGCCAGATGAACCAGGGCCTCGTGGCGCTCGTCAATGACGACTGGAAGGCTGCCAACTCTGCCTTCGGCAACGCTGGCGGTCTCTCTGACCTCGGCCCCGCCCTCGGTGTGCTTTACCTCAAGCAGGGCGATGTCAAGGCTGCTGTGAAGGCCTTCGGCAACGACAAGAGCAACAACGCAGCTCTCGCACAGATCCTCGACCGCAACTACAGCAAAGCCAAATCGACCCTTGCCGGAATCACATCGCCAGACGCCACCACATATTACCTGATGGCCATCCTCGGCGCACGCACCGGCAACGAGCAGATGGTCACCTCAAACCTCCGTCAGGCAGTCAAACTCGACCCTGCTCTCCGCGCCCGCGCCGCTGCTGACCTCGAGTTCTCACGCTACAACGTCACAAACGCCATCCGCTGATCCGCTGCCGTGACCTGAGGGGAAGCCTCCTCTCATCGACACCTTTTTAGCCCCATAAGGCTCGCGAAAACATCGTCGGCCTTATGGGGCTATTTCTTTATACCTCACTACAGATGCCTGTAGGGCATATCGCGCGGAAATTATGTTTTTTAACATATTTTCCTGCATTGTTCTATTGCGCAATTGCAAAATAGTTCGTACCTTTGTACTCGCTAAACAAGTAGGTGTCCGAAAATGACACGATCATACTAAAGACCACACCCTTAACCTATACACTAACTTTGTCAAAACCAAGGATATTATGGACACAGTATGTCTTGAAGTCCCACCACACGCAGACTCCGGTCAAGGCCGAAGCCATGGATTCCCATCCCTAACAAAAACGCAATAAACACACACCGAACACACGCAAAAAAAATTCTTAGTATAAAACACCACAATAATAATCATCCTCTAATATAATGTCAGCCTCAATCCCTGCCTTCCGGGCAGATGCGGTAGGCGAGACATGAAAATGGACAACACCGGGTGCCAATCCTTGTGATTGTCCGCTGAAAACCCTATGTGCATCTTATGAAACCCAAGTGCCTAATTCTAACAGTCCTTTGCCTGCTGGCCACCCTCGGGGCTTATGGTCAGAAAGTGGCTGTCAAGTCCAACCTTCTTTACGACGCACTGCTGTCGCCTAATGCAGGTGTTGAGGTTAAACTGGCCCCCAAGTGGACATTCGACCTCAGCGGCAATATAAACGCATGGGACATCAGCGACCACCGGTGGAAACACTGGCTAGTGCAGCCCGAGGGCCGATATTGGTTCTGCGACGCTTTCTCAGGCCATTTCGTCGGAGCACACCTCCTGGGCGGCCAGTACAACTGGGGCAACCTCGACCTCCCCTTCAAGTTCCTGGGAACTGACTTCAGGAAACTCAAGGACTACAGGTTCCAGGGATGGTATGGAGGCGCAGGCATCGTCTACGGTTACTCCTGGATCCTCAACCGCCACTGGAACATAGAGGCCGTCATCGGTCTGGGCTGGACATACACTCAGTATGACAAGTATGAGTGCAAGGACTGCGGACAGAAAGTTGACCGCCGCCATCCCCACAACTACGTGGGCCTCACTAAAGCCGCAATTGACCTTGTCTACACATTCTGATAGGAGTTTAAACGCTATGAAACGTAACAATACCGCCATCATGCTTGCCGCAGCCATCTTCACGGCTGCACTCCCCGCCGCCGGCCATGCCGCTGAGGCCGGGGAAGGCCACCTCCTTCAGGTGACATCCATAGATATAGCCCGTCAGGGCGCCAAGGGACAGCGTCTGGCTGTGGCCTTCACAATCGACCCCCGTTCCGTCGACCCCGGGCGCGACCGCGAGGTGGTGTTCACCCCGCAGATCATATCGGCCAACGGCGCTGACACCGTCTCGCTTGCCCCCATCCGCGTGGCCGGACGCAACCGCTACTTCTCTCACATCCGCAACAACGACCTCACCGATGACACCCGTCTCTATGAGGCTGGTTCAAAGGAGCAGATTGAATATCGCGCCGAGACAGACTTCCTCCCCTGGATGGAGAAGTCGCGCGTGGAGATGGCTGAGCGAGTGGGCCACTGCTGCGACCCCATCCTCCCCGCCGGAGAGACCCCCCTGGCTGAGATTGACTACTCCCTCCCCGCCTTCGAGCCGACATTCAACTTCGTCGAGCTCACCGGCGACGCACAGATTGAGCGCCAGGCCGAGGGCCGCGCGTTTGTCGACTTCATCGTCAATCGCACCGAAATCCGCGAGGGCTACCGCAGAAACCGCATCGAGCTCGCCAAGATCATAAACTCCATCCAGTTTGTCAAGGACGACCCCGATGCAGTCATCACTGCAATAACCATCAAGGGCTTCGCCTCGCCTGAGGGCCCATACCTCAACAACGTCCGCCTCGCCATGGGGCGTACTCAGGCTCTCAAGGAATATGTCCGCGAGCGTCTCAACTTCGCTCCTGAGATCATGCACACTGACTACGAGCCTGAGGACTGGGAAGGTCTCATCAACAGTCTCGACACCATCGACATCCCCCACAAGGCAGAGATCATCGAGATTGCCAAGTCAGACCTCGAGCCTGACCCCCGCAACTCCGAGATTCAGAAGCGGTTCCCGCGTGAGTATAAGTTCATACTCGACAGCATCTATCCCGCCCTGCGCCACTCTGACTACACAGTCAAATACAACATAAAGACCTACGTCGACATCGAGGAACTCAAGCGTGTCTTCCGCGAGGATCCCACCAAGCTCCGCCCCGTCGACTTCCAACGAATTGCCTCGACATACCCGGTGGAGTCACCTGAATATGAAGAGGTCTATCTCAAGGCCGCAGAGGTCTATCCCTTCGATCCGGAGGCTGCCCTCAACGCCGCAAACATCTTCCTGAGGCATGGTGAGAAAGCCAAGGCCGCCGAGCGTCTCCAGAGAGCCGGCGATGGCCCCCAGGCAAACTACACCCGTGCAACCCTCGCCGCCATGAACGGCGACTGGGACAGGGCACGCGCCCTCTTCACCGTCGCAGCCGAGGCCGGATTTGCCCCTGCTGAGACTGAGAAGAACCGTGTCGACGACCTGCTCGAACGGACAAGTGTCACTTACCTGATCACACCCGTTCCCGCAAAGAAATAAAATAATTCCACAGAAAGAAAACGAAAAACAATTTTAATCATCTATCATGAACAAATTTGCAAAACTTTTCATGGGCATTGCCGCTGTTGCAGCCCTCAGTGCCTGCTCGCAGGACGAGCCCATGGACAATGGTACAGACAACGGTACCGGCTCCGGCGAGAAGGCTTACATGGCCGTCACCGTTAACTCAGCCGGCAATATGAGCCGTTCTACCTCCGACGAAGGCTACCAGCCCGGCGACGATGACGAGCGCAACGAGGCCGAGAACAAG
The DNA here is from genome assembly GCA_023667285.1 of Muribaculaceae bacterium. GTDB lineage: Bacteria > Bacteroidota > Bacteroidia > Bacteroidales > Muribaculaceae > Duncaniella. The sequence continues at coordinate 1,261,269 of JAMPAK010000001.1, read as the reverse complement.
GTGAAGAGCGCCAAGTTCTTCTTCTTCGACGAGAATGGCAACTACGTGCTCAACGCTAAGATTCTCAACCTTGCAGAGTCCAGCGCCCCGACCACTGGGAAGATAGAATGGGAGAGCGCCAACGTGCTCGTTCTCGAGGATGTAAACTCAAAGAACTATCCCAAATACATGCTCACCGTGCTCAACGCCGAGGACTTCCAGGCTTCTGAGACCCTCGATGCCACTTGCAAGGACCTCAGCCTCTATGCTGACAACTTCAAGTCGGGCGGCAACAACTTCGTCATGACCACCTCAAGCTATCGCCGCGAGGACACCAACAAGTGGTATATGGTCAATGAGCTTGTCAACGCCAACTTCGCTGACACCCCCGACGCTGCCCTCAATGCCAAGACCGATGGCACAACAAACGTTAAGCCCGTCGAGGTATATGTAGAGCGCCTTGCCGCTAAGGTTCAACTCAACATCAAGGCCACTCCCCTTGCAGGCACAAACCGCTACAAGCTCGAGCAGACCATCGCTGGCGATGAGAACGACGACAACAACCCCGACAACACCGCCGACACTGAGATCTATCTCGAGGTGCTCGGCTGGACCCTCAACGCCACTGCAATTGACTCTTACATGTCAAAGCAGATCAAATCCGAGTGGTGGACAGCAACCAAAGCTCCCTTCTCCGGATGGGAGAGAACAGCTGACTTCCGCACCATCTGGGCTGAGTCTCGCTCTTACGACTATGTGAAGTCAGCAGAAACTCAGGCCAACCGCCTCAACTACAAGAAGATCGCTGATCTCCAGGGTTTTAAATCTAACTTCGGTGTAGGCAATACCACAAGCAAGTCTCTCTACTGCTACGAGAACACCAACCTCCCCGACTACATCGTCACCAAGACCGAGGGCGATGCCAACAGCCAGTTCCAGGTTTACAACTCTCGTGTCACACACGTCATCCTCAACACCAAGCTCTGCGATGCTGACGGCAACGCTCTCGACATGATCAAATATCGCGGCATCCTCTTCAAGACCGATAGTTTCAAGAAGTATGTCCTCAACGACATCAAGAACAGATTCGACAGCAAGCTCAACTACTACAAGCCAGTTGGCGACACCTACAAGCAGGTTGATATCGAGGATATCGACTTCGCTCAGAAAGGCGCAAGCTATGAGGATGTTCTCCTTGTAGTCGCTAAAGGCACCACCGAGCTCTACGCCATGAAGGAAGACGGCACTGTCGACACCTCTGTCAACAAGGTTTCCGACTTCCAGGCTGACCTCACCAAATATCTGTCAAACACTACCAACACCGCTTCACGCTACAATGGTGGCTCTAACATCTACTTCATCCCCATCGAGCACAACGCTGTTGCCAATGTGAAAAAGGACGACGAAGGCTACTATGGTGTTGTCCGCAACCACTGGTACAAGCTTGACATCAACAAGTTCACAAAGGTAGGCCACGGTCTCTGGAATCCCGACGACGTCGACACTCCCATCATTCCCGATGAGCCCGAGGATCCCTTGTACTACCTCTCTGCCAAGATCAACATCCTTTCATGGCGTGTTATCACACAGAACGTAGACCTCTGATCCTGATATCGATTCCCCATCTCCCGGGGAGCATCCCCGGGGATCACCTTATAGAATAGTAATGACCTTCCCCGGTGGGCAGCACCCGCCGCCCGCCGGGGAATATTTTATACCTCCTCAACTCTCCCTCAGAGACAAAGACAACAACCCGTCGCGGCCATCGGCTGTGACCAACTAAATTGAAAACAACGCTTCCACCGCGGAGGCTCAACATATATCTCCAACCTTATTATCACCTCCGAAAACTCAATACAGTGATGAGACTAATCAAAAGTTTATTCTCGATATTCGCCCTCATAGCCACAGCATTGACATTCACTGCTTGCAACGGCATGATATATGACGACGAGGGTGACTGCGACCCTCACTATAAGGTCAGGTTCATATACGACACAAACCTCAAGTTTACGGACGCATTTCCTGCTGAAGTCTTCAAGGTGACCCTCTATGTAATCGACCCAAAGTCGGGACAGATCATATGGCAGTGTCATGAGTCAAGCCAGGCGCTCCGCCAGGCAGGCTATCTCATGGACGTCCCTGTAAATCCCGGCGACTACACTCTCCTTGCATGGTGTGGAGAGGGGCATAAGACCCACTTCGACATCGCAGATGCCTCAGTCCACACAGGCCTGACATGCACTCTCAACGCCCGCACCACCAAGACCCACTTCGACGGCCGCGAACTGGCCCATGTCGACACCAAGCTTGACCGCCTCTATCACGGCAAGAACGAGAACGTCAACTTTCCCAACGAGCAGGGCACCCACATCCGTGAGGTGCGTCTGGTAAAGAACACAAACGACATCCACATCCTGCTCCAGCACCTCTCAGGCGAGAACATCAACCCTGACGACTTCTCATTTGCCATCGAGACTGAGAACGGGCTCATGGACTGGGACAACTCCCTGCTCCCTGACGAGCCTCTGGTCTATCGACCGTACATGGTCCAAGCCGGAACGGCCGGGGTCGATGTCCCTGACTATACCGGCGGAGCCATCTCCCGCGAGGTGACAAGCGTCTCATGTGCCGTGGCCCACCTCACAGTAGGCCGTATCATGGAGGACCGAGCCTCAGACTTCTGGCTCAACATCTACAACAAGGAGGGAGAGCGCATTGTCCACATACCCTTCATCGACTACGCGCTCCTCGTGCGTGGCTATCACACCCGCCCCGATGGCTCAGTCCTGGCTCCTCAGGACTATCTCGACTATCAGGACGATTATCCCATGACATTTTTCCTGGATGAGAATGGCCGATGGATGAACGCATACATCTACGTTGAATCCTGGCGTGTCATCCTTCAGAACTCAGAACTCTAACAAATGCACAAGTTTGCTATCCATATGATCGTGGCCCTCACGGCCCTTCTCATAGCAGCATGCTCTGAGAAGGAGACCGATGTGCCCGGTGGTACCTCCACCGAGCCATACTACCGTGCGGGCTTCACCATCGTCCTTGCCGACAATGAAGGCTCGTCGCGCTCGCTCCAATCCCGCGCTCCTGCCACCGGCGAATATGAGCCGGGCACTGCCGACGAGAACTATATCGACATCAACGGTGGCGACTTCCTGGTGCTTGTCTTCGACAAGGACGACAACTACATCGCCACCCTCGAGGATATCGAATTGGTTCCTGAGGACTATGGGACTTTGAAACGTTATCGTGTCAGCGGCAAGATTCTCGCCGCTCCCCTCGATGCCGTCCAGAAAACATTCAAGGTGATGATGCTCGCCAACTGGCAGGGCAACTATCCCACCCCCGAGGCGGGAACCACCAAACTGGCCGACATCGCCGAGGGCTCATCCTTCCTCTTTGACTATGAGGCCGACCAGGACATTGTCAGCAAGCCCATACCAATGTTTGGCGTCACCAACGTCCTCTCCGGGCTGACATTCTTCGAGGGGTTCAACACTGACCTGGGCCAGCTCCAGATGCTCCGCGCATATGCCAAGATCAGGCTTCGCCTTGTCGAGTCCGACTTCAAGGCTGAGAGCGTCACCCTCACACTCGGCAACCCCTCAGGCTTCCGCGCCCCCATGGGTGTGAGCCGTCAGGACCAGTATGTGCACGGTTCTTACGACAAGGACTACTACCGCATTCCCACCGTCCCCCCGGCATCCTCTACCGTCTTCAAGAAGCAGATACCCTTCAAGCAAGGGAGCGACGGCGTCTGGACCCTATATCTCCCGGAGTTCCAGAATCTCCGCGACGGGCAGCCCCTCTCTGAAGGGGACCGCGCCCGCATCCGCATCCAGTTTCAGGGCGGTGAGCCTGACGGTTATGTAGATTTCAAATACTACAACGAGCCACCCTCCTATGCCGGAGCAGACGTCAAGCAGGGAGACCACTTCGACATCCTGCGCAACACCGTCTACGACTTCACCGTCAGCAAGGGTGCGGTCATTGTCGATGTCCAGCCCTACTCATTGGTTGAGCTCCGCCCCGACTTCGGGCTTGAGCGCGACGACGACGGCAACATCATCGTGCGCGATGAGAACGGCGACATTCTCAAGATTATCGATGTCACAGGCAACGAGCTTCACTTCAGCGAGTTTGACATGTATGACCTTTCAGGTACCGGTGTATATGACGAGAACGACAACGTCCAGATGGTCTATCTCGACGACGGCAGGATGATGGTGTTCAACTATCAGACCGGCACCTTCAAGAAAGACCAGGATCCCAAAGGCGAAACTGAGGAAAAGACAAAACCCACCCTCATCCGCTGGGAGATATACTCATATGAGTCCATGGAGAAGGCCAAGAACCTTGTCCGCACCATGTTCCTCATGGAGGAATATGAGGAGTATCGTTACGACTGGAGCGACGGCAAATTCTGGCCCGTCAACCTCCACAATGTCTATGACGATGGCGCCACTGTGATCCAGCGTCACACATATGCCTCGAAGGCCGACTATGACGCCGGAAAGAAACCCCTCACCACCTCCATCGACTTCCGTTGCACCAATCCCACCTACCCATCCTCTTATCGCTACGGCGACAAGATTGTGAGATACTACAACCGCGGCGAGATGATCAGGCAGACACGCATCACCAAGAAGTATGAGCAGGGCACCAACGACTACAACGACGATGCCTATGAGGTGGACTACTATGAGATGGACGATGAGGGAAACTACCTCCTCGACGACCAGGGACGTCGCAAACCCGTATATAAGACCGACGAGAATGGCAACTTCATTCCCGTCATGGTCAACAAATATTATTTTGAAGATCTTGACCTCAACGCGGAGCTCAATGACAATGAGAAATTCAACGACTGGCCCTATTGACGGCCCTGACGTTGGAATTCCCGACATATTAGCATACAGAAACAATGATAAGGAATATAATTTACAAGATATTTTTTGCCATAACCGCTTTTGCATGTTTGCCGGGCTGTACTGACGACCTGCTCAATCCCGGCGGCATCGACGCCGAGGGCCTCACAGATGTCTCGCTCGACATTGACTTCATGCCGATGGCCGGTGCCGACCTCAACTCGCGCGCCACAGATGCTGCCAAGGGAAACTCCATGACTGACATCGAAGACCTCTGTGTTGTGGTGTTCAACACCGACGGCTCTCTCAACCAGATCATCGAGGTCAACGACCCCACGCTCTATGAGGAGACCGAGGTAGAGCGGGCTAACGGCGACGCCTCCAACGGTCAGATTGCAGGCGAGGTGACCACCAAGCGCCGTAAGCTCAACATCAAGCTCGAGGCCGGCAAGAGTTTCTACATATATGCCGTGGCAAACCTGAAAGGAGGCTCCACTAAGCAGTATCTCGAGACTCTCCATGCCGAGTCCGGCCTGACTCGCGATAAGTTCAAGGCTATCCGCGCCACCTGGGACGCCACCGCCAACCAGTATAGCGTCAACTCCGAGATGGCCGGCTACTTCACTGACGGACGCCGCGAGGGGCGCGCCATAACCACAAATACATATGGCAGCGAGAAGCCCATCAACATACGCACAGCCATGACCCTCCACTGCTGGCTGCGACGTCTGGCCTCGAAACTCACCGTGACTTTCGATGCCACAGACCTCGACGCCAACACCACCATCTACATCAAGGAGATCCGCATCCACGATATCCCTTACGACTGCCCCATCCTTGAGAAGAACACCCCTGTGGTGGCAGAGAATGGTGCCTCCCTCACCGACAAGCCCGGCGGTCTGCTCAATGACAGCCGCAACACCCAGGTCATCCAGTTCAGCTCATCCACAACCCCGACTCACTGGCCCCGACTCACTTCAGGCCGTATGAACCTCGATGACTTTCAGAACACCAACGAATATGGCCATGCCAATGACCACTATTCGCTCTTCTTCTACGAGAATATGCAGGGCGAGGGTGAGTCCAAGCTCCAGGACGCCGGAACTAACATTGGTGACACCGGCGAGGTTGAGGACAACAGCACCCCGGACGGCAAGATTGACACCCCTGACAGCACTCTCCCTGACAATCCCCACTACAAGGATGCCAAGCCTGCCGGGACATATGTCGAGGTGACCGCCTACTATGTCTCTGAGGCTACAGGCAATGAGGGCCGCGGCTCCATAGTCTATCGCTTCATGCTCGGCAAGGATGTGCTCAACAACTATGACGCTGAGCGCAACTACCATTACAAGCTCACACTCGCTTTCCATGGGTGGGCCAACGACTACGACTGGCACATAGAATACAAGCAGCGCACCAACGAGATCACCATCCCCAACCCTTACTATATCTCCTACGGCTACAGTGAGTCGCTCGAGATGCCTATCTCGGTGATGGGCGAGGTTGAGTGGGTCAAGGCCCGCATCCTCCGCAACGACTGGTGGCCCTCGGTGCTCTGGGAGGACAATGAACTCGACGATGACTATCACTTCAATCGTTCTGGCGTCAAATACATCAAGGAGGACAAAGACTCAATCGCCAAATTCCGCGACGAATATAAGAAGAAAGTGGATGCCAATCCATGGTATGCCGCCGATCCGTCGCGCCGACCCCGTATCACCGTAGACGGCGACCAGGTGCGCAACGAAGGTGTGGCCTTCGGATTCCTATCCCTCAAGAAGTCGCACGGCAATGTCATCGGAAAGAACTCCATCACTATTGCCAAAGGAGCCGTCGACTCCATCTATGTCGAGGACTGGAAACGTCGCATTCTTGGTGTGCGCTACTATAAGTGCAGTGAGGAGGGTGAGTTTGGAGCCGAGACAAACAATGGCACATATCGCATCGTCAAGGAGGCCGCCAAGGGTGACCGCCCGGCCAAGACGACAATGTATCTACCCCTCTACACCCGTCAGAAGAACCTCTATAAGCGAACCGGCTACACCGGCTCCAATCCCTATACCACCGGACAGCGCAGGGCTCAGGTGCTTTACACTTTCAAACTGAAGGACCGGGCCACTCCCATCGACACCCTGATTGACATCATTCAGGTTGCTAGAATGGAGAACCCCACGGGCATCTGGCGCGACTATAACAACGACCTTCCCTTCAAGGTGGTGCTCAAGGTGCGCTATGGCCAGAACTCAGAGGATTTCCGCAACCTCCGTTCACATGGCCCATGGAGCGCCGAGGTAGAGTCTGGCAACGACTGGATTCTCCTCAACGGCGGACGACGCAAGATATATGGCGGTGACGACACTAACATCACTTTCACATATCGTCCGGCTGGCACACTCCTCGACGACACGAAGGTAAGATGTGGTGTAATCCTAATCAAATATCACAACTACAGTTGTGTCCACCGCATATTCGTGCGCCAGGGCTATGCACCCATCAAGATTCACGACTCGGCCCCCATTGCATGGTATTCCTACAACATGGTGTCCAAGGACCAGAAGACAGCATCGCCTCTCGACGAAGGCTCAATGTTCAGATATGGAAACTGGGCAGAACCGATAGACCAGACCAACAGTGATGAGGATGTGTTCTCAGGATTCATTGTGAAACCTAAGGACTTCCCGAACAATGTAAGCAAAGATTTCAAGATTGTCGGTTCCACCAAGACTAAGAAGTGGGGAAAGATTGGAACCCGCGGTAAACCCGTCGACAATGAGAAACCCTGGGGCGAAAGATATACCTTTGAGGGCAACGATGTTGACCTTATGTCGATTGAAAATATAGCCCTGCTCCGTGAGGGCGAGCATACATCAGACGACAATGACGTGACCGTGCGCAATGCCTATGGCGTCTGCTATGGCGACCAGGCCACAGAGACCCAGACATACATAAGGCAGGCCTACTCCTTCCGGAGCATTGCCGCAGGCGGCGATGCCCTCACCGAGACCTATGGCATGAGAGGTTGTTTCACTTACAACCGTCTTGATGGACGTCAGGTATTCTTCCCCATAGGCCGAAATGGCTATGGACACCGTAAGGCGGGCAGACCCACTATGTATGACACCCCCAAGAAACCTGTCCCTGACCATTTGGGTTGGAGTGTATCAGAGGTTGGTGAGGGTGTGCTAAGATATGCCTGCGGGCGTGTCACGTTCATGCATCCTACAGATGATTCTCCCAATCAGCCTTTGTTCTACGACCTATTCCGTCGTGAGGGCGCCGTATATTGGGCCAACGGAACTGGAACATATCAGGAAGAGTCCGGCAGAACCTCTCTTGACATCAACTACTGGACCTTCGACTTCAACCCGCTCGGAGATGAGCCATTCCATGGTTATGAAGATGGCAAAGATTATGGCTCAGACGCATGCTTCATCCGACTTGTCTCCTATGGCGCTGCGACTAAGTAATAATCTCTAACGACGCCTCCATTTCCCTCACCCCATCAGTCCATTCCCTCCATGTCACCATCTTTTGATGGTGTATGTGATGCCGAATGTGATTGATGGGGTGAGTCCATGTGATGTGACGGCTGCCCCTGCGGTAACGCCGATGCCCCATGGCGACGATTGACGCTCGGAGCGCAGTGTGATGGTCTGCACCGGCCTGTAGAATGTGAGAGAGTCAAGGCGCGGTTCTATCCCGCTCACCACTGCCCTGAACACCGTGTCCTCATAGACACGCCTCTCTGCTGGTAGGTGAATAGTGTCATGGATGGTGACAATGCGCTCTGACGGCTTCGCCTCTGTAGGGACCGGAATGTGGACACGCACTGTGTCGTGTCTCACAACTGTATCTCTGACAATGGACACTGACGCAGCCCCGGCCCGATATCGCGGCGCCGCAAGCCATCCCGATGCAAACGCCGCCGTGGCTAAGATGAATATTGACAACTGTTTCATGCCTGCAAAGTTAGCCCCTACATCACTAGCGCATGGTGTCATAATGCCGACTTTAGGACACAAAAAATCTCTCCGGCTCTGTGTAGGGCCGGAGAGTTCAGAGAGAGATGAGAACGGGTAAACCATCCGCCACGACGGCGGATGGCATATGAGGTTACTCTTGATGGTCGGAGATGCGGACATCAGGTGTCACAGTGCCGCCACCGTCGCCGGGGTCGTCAGCAGGCGCGGTGATGACGAGAGGATACTCGCAGATGGCAAATCCCGGAGTCTTGTCCTCCTGGAACACCTGTGAATAGAAACTCAAGGTGTGGGTGCCTACAGCCAGGTTCTCAGTGCTGATCTCAGCACCATAGGGTGCAAGCCCGGTCGTATAGAAGGGAATGCCGTCCATCATGTAGGTGGTGTTGCCCAGCACAGCCTTCTTGGTGCCGTCGATGGGGGTCACATTGATAGCCTCGATGGTGAGGACTTTCCCTTGGGCGATGGTGATGGCACCATCCTGCTCAACGGCTCCGCTATACTGGATAGTGATGTTCACCTTGGGGAGCGACTTATCGTCGTCATCGTCACACGCTGCCATGATTCCCAGCAGCGGGAGTAAAAAGAGGAGATAAAATAGTTTTTTCATATTGATTCTTGATAATAGGAATGTTATGTGTGTCAGTTCTTAAACACGATATCATTGCCGTCATAGTCGATCACAATGGGCTTATCGCGGTCGACACGCTGGGCCAGGATATCCTTTGAGAGCTGGTTGAGCATCATGCGGTGGATGACCCTCTTGACGGGACGAGCGCCAAACTCGGGGTCATATCCCTCCTCGGCCAGGAAGTGAAGGGCCGCGGGTGTCACCTCGAGGGTGATTCCGTTGGTGGCGAGCATCTTGCGGATTGACTCAATCTGCAGACCCACAATCTCTTCAATCTCAGCCTCGTTGAGCGGAGTGAACATGATGATCTCGTCTATACGGTTGAGGAACTCGGGGCGTATCTGCTGTTTCAGAAGCTCAATCACCTGCTCCTTCGTTGACTCGATGGTCTCGTCGCGGTTCTCAGGAGTCATCTTGGCAAAATTGTCGCGGATGAGGTGAGAGCCCATATTGGAGGTCATGATGATGATGGTGTTCTTGAAGTTGACCATGCGCCCCTTGTTGTCGGTGAGGCGCCCATCATCCAGAACCTGGAGGAGTATGTTGAAGACATCAGGGTGAGCCTTCTCAATCTCGTCGAAGAGAACCACAGAGTATGGCTTGCGGCGGACAGCCTCTGTCAGCTGGCCCCCCTCGTCATAGCCCACATATCCCGGAGGCGCTCCTACGAGGCGCGACACGGCATGTTTCTCCTGATATTCCGACATGTCGATGCGGGTCATCATATTCTCATCGTCAAAGAGATATTCAGCCAGAGCCTTGGCCAGCTCGGTCTTGCCGACACCCGTGGTGCCCAGGAAGATGAACGAGCCGATGGGGCGGCGCGGATCGTTGAGTCCGGCGCGCGAGCGGCGCACAGCGTCGGCTATGGCACGGATGGCATCGTTCTGACCCACCACCCTCGAGTGGAGCTCATCCTCCAGGTGGAGGAGTTTCTCCTTCTCGCTCTGGACCATCTTGTTGACGGGTATGCCTGTCCAGCGCGACACGACATCGGCGATATCCTCAGAGTCGACCTCCTCCTTGATGAAGGCCTTCTCACCTTGCATCACCTTGAGCTGTTCCTGGAGGTCGACATTGTCTTTCTCCTTCTGCTGGATGCGCGAGTAGCGGATCTCGGCCACCTTGGCATAGTCACCCTCCCTCTCGGCACGCTCGGCCTCAAAGTTGAGTTGCTCGATGTCTATCTTGTTCTGCTGTATCTTGTTGATGATATCTTTCTCAGCCTTCCACTTGGCTGTGAGGTCTTTCTCGCGGTCGCGCAGGTCAGCAAGCTCTTTCTCAATCTCGCTCACCTTGGGCTTGTCTCCCTCGCGTTTGATGGCCTCACGCTCAATCTCCTTCTGGGCTATCATGCGCGAGATCTCATCGAGAGCCTGCGGCACGGAGTCAATCTCCAGGCGGAGCTTTGAGGCAGCCTCGTCGACAAGGTCGATGGCCTTGTCAGGGAGGAAACGGTCGGTGATATAGCGCTCAGAGAGTGTGACGGCGGCGATAATCGCCTCGTCGCGGATGCGCACCTTGTGGTGATTCTCATAGCGCTCCTTCAGCCCGCGGAGGATGGCGATGGCGGCAGCCTCGTCAGGCTCATTGACCATCACCTTCTGGAATCGTCGCTCCAGGGCCTTGTCTTTTTCAAAATACTTCTGATATTCATCGAGCGTGGTGGCACCGATGGAGCGGAGCTCACCTCGGGCCAGAGCCGGTTTGAGGATATTGGCGGCATCCATGGCCCCCTCACCCTTACCGGCGCCCACGAGGGTGTGGATCTCGTCGATGAAGAGGATGATCTCGCCGTCGGCCCCGGTCACTTCGTTGACAATGGCCTTGAGGCGTTCCTCGAACTCGCCTTTATACTTGGCGCCCGCCACGAGGGCACCCATGTCGAGTGAGTATATCTGCTTCGAGCGAAGGTTTTCCGGGACATCGCCACGGACGATTCTCTGTGCCAGCCCCTCGGCGATGGCGGTTTTACCGGTGCCCGGCTCGCCGATGAGCATGGGGTTGTTCTTGGTGCGTCGTGAGAGAATCTGGAGCACACGGCGAATCTCGTCGTCACGGCCGATGACGGGGTCGAGTTTCCCTTCACGCGCGCGCTCATTAAGGTTGATGGCATACTTTGAGAGTGCCTGATAGGTGTCCTCGGCGCTCTGGTCTGTAGCCTTTTTACCCTTGCGGAGCTCTGCCACGGCTGCCTCTAACTCACGCTGGCTCAATCCGGCATCCTTAAGGATTGTCGAGGCCGGAGAGTTGACCGTGAAGATGGCAAGCAGGATGGCTTCGAGTGTGACATACTCATCACCCTGTTTCTTGGCAATGTCGAGGGCCTTCTGCAGAACATCGTTCGATGTCCGGCTCAGATAAGGCTCGCCGCCTGAGACACGTGGCTCGGCTGCGATTTTCTCATCAACCTGGCGCATCAAGGTGGCGGGGCTCGCCCCGACCTTGGAGTATATGAAGTTGATGAGCGATTCTCCCTCGGTCATTACACCCTTGAGCAGATGCACGGGTTCGATAGCTTGATTGCCGGCACCACGGGCAATCTCTACCGCCTTCTGGATCGCTTCTTGAGACTTAATTGTAAAGTTGTTGAAGTTCATATATGTTGAGAAGTTGAAGGTTCGTGATTCGGTTGCTTCCTTACCTCTCTAACAAATATCATGCCAATTGGTTTATGACCTCCCCCGGGTAATATGGCCCGCCACCCCGCCCCCCTCACCGCCGGTGTCCGGCTCCTGATTGTCAATCAAGGACTGTTTTTTGGCTGTTTTGACTAATTATGTGGCCGAATTATTTGAATTTTTGGATAAAATGGCTAACTTTGCGATATATGAACAACGTCGTAAACCTGAAGCAACTCACATCGCTGGCACGGTTCTCAACGGAGTATTCCAACCTCAGCGATGACTATGTGTTCACCCATTTCACCTCGGCGCCTGAGAGTGCCTCCGTCGGGGCTTGGAATGAGCGATATGGCGGACCGCTGCGCATCGACGGTATGTCGTGGCTCCTCTGTCTTGAAGGAGGAATGGAGCTCGATATCAATCTGACCCCCTGTACGCTTGGCCCCAACTGCCTGGTGGTCACCACCCCGGGATCGATCATCAATGTCAAGGGGCTGCTATCAGGCAAGATAGACTGCTATGCCCTCTTTGTGAGCTCCGACTTCATGCGCGACATCAACTTTGACCTCAACGTCATCAGTTCTTTCCGTCCCGCCGGTCAGACGCATGAGCCTATGATGGAGCTCTCGCCCGATGATGTGGACAGACTGAGGAAATATTTTGACCTGCTTCGCCTCAACCCCACCATGGAGGGGACATCAATGTATGCCAAGCCCATAGCACGCTGTCTTATCGCAGCTCTGACATATCAGATGATGGGCATATATAACACCCGCATCAAGGACATCCCCAAGGAGACGCCTCAGAACTCGCGCCGCATGTCATATGTCCACTCCTTCATGGACCTGGTCCACCGCTATCACCGCCGCGAGAGGTCTGTGGCCTTCTATGCAGACCACCTATTCATCTCCCCCAAATATCTGTCGCTGATAATAAAGGAGCAGACAGGGCGCTCGGCAGCCCAGATCATAGACAGTTTCGTGATTCTCGAGGCCAAGAACCTGCTCAGATTCTCGGGCAAGAACATCCAGCAGGTGGCCTATGAACTCAACTTCCCCAACCAGTCGTCGTTCGGAAAATATTTCAAACATCTCACCGGGATGTCCCCCTCCGAATATCAACGTTCCTGACAGCCGGAACTATCTGAGGGTGTCGTGTGTTTATAGGGATATGAGACTGCATCACATTGCCACATACATCATCATTCTTGTGACTTCGCTGCGCGCCGCCGCCGTGGAGCCTGACACTCTGTCAGTGCCATTGACCCCCTCATCACCTCGTGTCGACATCAACCCCTATATCCCGGCGCTCGCCTTCGGAGTGGGGGCGCTTGGCACCGGAGTGGCCGGACGTTACTCCTACTCACACCATTTCCATATCGACCCCATAAAAATCAAAAGCGACCGCGGCACCAACTATCTTGAGTATGCCCCACTGGCTCTCCCCTGGGTGGCCAAGGTGGCCGGTGTGCGCACACGCAGCGGATGGGGACGCATGGCAGTCTCACAGGCCATCTCCGTGGGCATCATGGCTGCGACTGTCAAGGCCATGAAAGACGGCATCTCCTCGCAGCGCCCCGACGGGAGCGACTATCGCTCATTCCCGTCTGGTCACACGGCATGGGCATTCATGGGAGCGACAGCCGCTGCCAATGAATTGGCCGCCACCTCGGCGTGGTATGCCTTCGGCGCCTATACGTTTGCCACCGGCATTGCTGTGGAGCGTGTCATAGACCGCCATCACTATCCCACCGATGTGATGGCCGGTGCAGGCATTGGCATTCTATCCTCCGAACTCGGATATATCCTGGGCGACCTCATCTTCGGCCAGCACCAGCTCTCAATCCGTGGACGCGACCTGCGCGACAACTCAAACTTCTCATTCCTCTCCGTCGAGACCGGCCTCAATCTCCCTCTAGGCCGCGTCAGGGCAGGGCAGACCATCATTGAGCGCCTCCCGGCTCTGTCGGCCGGATTTCGCGGCGGTTTCGGCATCAGCGACCACTGGGGACTCGGCCTCGAGCTAGGTCTGCTCTCCACTCCTCTGATTGTCAATGTCAACTACGACAAGACCTATGTGAAACCCCTCACGGCCCTCGGCTTCATGGTAGCGCCTTACTACACATGTGCCCTCAGCAAACGCTTCAGCATCATGGCCGATGTCGGAGCCGGCTACCGCAAGAACTTCGCACTCAACGTGGATGACAATGCCGTGGAGGCCGGTGGAGGCACTCCCGTCGGCAAGGTCGACCTGGGGTGCGTGGTAAGGTTCACCGGACGTTTCAGCGCCAAGGCCACCGTGGGCTACGAGATTTCTCACTACAAATTCAATCTCCGTCCCTCGGAGTCATATCATACGCCTGAGCATGCCTCGACCTCAGGCACTACTTCATCACTCCTCCTCTCCATATCCTCGAGATATGAGTTCTGAAGTAACGCCCGCCGTTACATCACAAACACCTTCTCGCCATGAAAATAACCCTTCCTCCGCGGATGGTCGGATCGAGCCTCGAGCTCGACACTGACCGCACACCAAACATCGTCATCATCGGCGCCAATGGCTCTGGCAAGACCCGCTTCGCTTCCCAGATGGCCGCTGACCTGGGCGAGAGAGCCTTCCGGCTCTCAGCACTCAAAGCCCTATATGACCGCGACCGCCAGGATCCCACCCCCGGCTCAATAGACTGTCTCTATCATGAGGCCACACGCGGCGCCTCCATCATGAGACCAGACCTTAAGGGTGAGTTCGAGCGCATGATCGGGCTGATGATCAACGAGGAGATGCTCTCGCTCATCGACTATAAGTTCCGTCGGCTCAAGGGCCGCATACCTGACACAAGACTCGAGCAGGTGATAAGCCGATGGGAGAAGGTGTTTCCTGACAACAAGGTGCTGATAGAGAGCGGACGTATGCTTTTCAGCCGCGACGACACGGAGGATGCGTGGTCGCCGTCCAAACTCTCTGACGGCGAGAAGGCAGTGATGTACTATCTGGGCGCCGTCACCTTCGCGCCCCGGGGTGCCATGGTCTTTGTCGATTCCCCCGGAATGTTTCTCCATCCCTCCTCCATCCGCTCTGTCTGGGATGAGGTAGAGAAGATGAGGCCCGACTGCACGTTTATCTATGTCACCCACGACCTTCAGTTTGCATCGACACGCACCGGAGGCCAGACCATCTGGGTTAAGGGGTGTGACCCCGGAGCCGGAGCCTGGGACTATGATTTCCTCTCGGAGGCTGACGGCCTCACAGATGAGGCTGTCATGGCCATCCTCGGCGCCAGAAAGCCCGTGCTGTTCATCGAGGGAGATGGCATCAACTCCATTGATGCGCGCCTATATCCGCTTATATTCAACGACTACACTGTCAGAAGCCTGGGTGGATGTGACCGCGTCATCGAGTCGACTCGCACATTCAACTCTCTGCGCTCATTCCACAACCTCGAGGCGTTTGGCATAGTCGACCGTGACCGCCGCGACGAGGGAGAGGTGGACTATCTGAGACGAAAGCAGATCTATGTCCCTGACGTCGCCGAGATTGAGAACCTCTTCATGCTCGAGGATGTGATATGTGCGATGGCCCGTGCCGGACATAAGGACCCCTCGGAGGTGGCGGCCAGGGTGAAGCGCTCAGTGTTCAGGCAATTCGAGGGC
Source organism: Muribaculaceae bacterium (assembly GCA_023667285.1). Classification (GTDB taxonomy): domain Bacteria; phylum Bacteroidota; class Bacteroidia; order Bacteroidales; family Muribaculaceae; genus Duncaniella. Next base: position 1,245,516 of record JAMPAK010000001.1, on the reverse strand, counting down.
GAGCTGCGCCTGCAGGCTCTCCAGCACACACGCCATCGCGTCAAGAAAGCCGTCGAGCACCACATTGACGGCCGCTTCGCCAACATCAACCAGCTCGAGGGACACATCGGAGCCCTTGTCAGCGAGATAAACCCCAGAGGCATATATGAGGATTTGTGCCGTGAGTTCAGACGCTATATTAAGGATAAGGACTACAGCGCGGTCCTGAGGGTCTACAACCGCAAGACCATGATCTCAGAGAGCCACGTGGCCCGTCTCTGCGGACTTCGCCGCGACTCAATGGAGGGATACATCGGGGGTGTCATCGACATCCTGCGCCGCGAGCATCCCGAGGCTGCGGCCATCCGCTCGAGCGTGCGCCGCGCTTTCAGGCTTGTATAGAAATCTGGCGTTTTTGCAAATAAGCCCCAAATTGTTACAATTTCGCAATTTATTTAACTTTAGTTGCTTGAACCTAGATGTTTAGGCGATTGTTGTTTAGATATAACTCAGAGATTGTTACAATTATGAACCCGACGATTTACTCACGCTTCAAAGAGCTCGTCACCGCTAATCCCGACCACCCAGCCGCCATTGACGAGCGCTCCTGTGTTAATTATGCAGGCCTCGACCTTTTGGTCGACACTCTCATCTCGCGCTTCCCAACGTTCATACCCGCCCGCGTCGGCGTGGTGATGGACCACTCTGTCGAGATGGTGGCCTCACTCCTGGCCATCAACAAGGCCGGCGCGGCGTTTGTGCCTGTCGAGCCTGATTTCCCCCCTGAGAGAATGGTGAAATTCCTGACTGAGAACGGTGTAGACTTTGTAATCACTCAGGAAAAATACTCCTCACTGGTCAACAAGTTCAACCTACTCATCGTCACCCCCAACATTTATTCCAACCCGGCGCTCATGCCGCTCCCTGACCGCAGCCGAGCCGACCGTGCGGCTTACATACTCTACACCTCCAGTTCCTCCGGCTTTCCCCTCGGCATCATGGTGGGCAACCGTCAGGTGGTCAGCATGGCCCGGCGCTTTGGAAAAGCATTCAATATCACTCCTGACGATGTGCTGCTCCAGTACTCAGCCGTCATAGTCAACATATTCATGGAAGAGGTGTTCGGCACTCTCCTCAACGGCGCTGTCCTGGCCATCCCCTCAGCCTCCACGCGCAATGACCCTGAGGCACTCATCCGTTTTGCCGATGAGCAGTATGTCTCCATCATTAGTGGATTCCCCTATCTGCTTCATGAGTTGAACGCCATGAAGTCGCTGCCTATGACCCTCCGCATGGTCATCTCCGGTGGTGACCAGCTCTCTCCAAATTCTGTCGACCATCTCATCGAGCAGATACCCGTCTATAACACATATGGCCCGCAGGAGGCCACAGTTCTATCAACCCTCTATTGCTGCAACGAGGGTCATTCACTCCCGGGCGGTTACTATCCCGTGGGCAAGCCCATGGAGGGCGTGGGGATACATATCCTCGACAACAATCTCAATCCTGTCCCCGATGGGGAGGAGGGTGAGATATGCATCTCTGGCGACGGTGTGGCCGACTCCTTCACAGGCGACCGCAGGTCTGAGCAGCTCGCCTCGCTGACATCGCTCCCCGACGGCACACGCATAGCCCGCACGGGCGACATGGGGCGCATCCTGCCCGACGGTTCGCTCGAATATCTCCACCGCAAGGACTCAGAGGTGCTTGTGACAGGCAAGCGTGTGGTGACAGGCGAAGTCGAGCGCGCACTCATGGCCTCAGGCGAGGTCAAGGATTGCACAGTTGTGCATTACACCGACGAGAAAGGGTCGGTCTACCTCGTGGCATATGTTGTCCCGTCGTCGACCACATTCTCCCTCTCGTGGACCAAGAACCGCCTGGCACAGTATCTGCCGGCCTACATGGTGCCTGAGTTCTTCGTGCTGCTGCGCCAGCTCCCGGTGACAGCCACCGGGCAGGTCAACCAACTTGCGCTCCCGGTGGTGCTTAAAGACGCAGCCGCCGTCTAAACGGAAAATATTATACTGATGGGGGTGGACGAGCCAAAACTTGTCCACCCCCATCCGTGTCTCTTTTAGTTCTCTACTTCATATGCACCACCTTATTCAAATTTCCCTTTTCATCTGAAAGGGCGTAGATGGTGCTTGGATATGGACCATCGTCTGAGTATACAAATCTCAGGCCTTTCGTTCCGCGTCCGGTGGTGTATTTTGTAATTTTTCGGAGATTCTCCGGCCGGATGTTATAGTGCTGATACAAAACTTTGTTCATCCGCTCACGCACGTCATTCAAGTTCTTGTCAACAAGATTCCTGACCCTTGAAAGCAACGTCTTCTCATCCTGCTCCTCATAGATTGTTTCCTCCGAATATCGGCTGTCAAAGTCTGAGAAATCAGGCAGGATGAGAGATGATGATTGGGAGATTCGAACAATATCATCTATCGGCACGGTAGGCTCAAATCTAAGGGTCGGGTCTCCAAACAGATTGAACTCCAGCACAGTCAGCAGGCTGAACGGCGACCTGTCGCAGTGATTTTTTAGAAACATCACCTTTGCCCTGTGCAATGCCTCGGCTCCCCTGTAGCCTGCCAAGATATATTGCATGAACAGTCTCATCAGCCATGAGCCGTAGAGCAGTCGGGTCTCCTCCTTCTCATCCGTGGAGTCGACACTGCCATAAGCCGTCCGGCATGATCCCATAAACAGCAGATTGTCTGCCTTATAGAACGAATAGAGCAACGTAGAATTGTCACGCCGGTAGCCTATATACTTTGCGCCCCAGCAACAGATGGGGACAATCACCTTTATCTCAGAGTGAGACAAGAACTCCGGTATGAACGCCTGGGTCTTTTGATGGTTGGCAGCCTCCCCGGCAAAGGCCCGATACTTGGGATGAGGTGTCCCGTGCAGATCAAATGTCACCATTTGGCAGCTTCTGATCTTGTCAACATAGGCCGACAAAATCTGCTCATCCTTCACTGACGGGTTGTCAAGTGATATATCCGGGCTGAGGAAGGCCCCCTTATACTGGTATGCTTTCCCGAAGCCGTCCAGGTCACAACGTGGAAATCCCTGGATTGTCAGGTCCATGACTTTCCGGCACACCTCGCTCGTCACAGCTCCCACCTTGGTGATCTTGCCGTTTTCAAGATGGTGTTTTAGAGTTCTGTTGAGATATCCCAGGACGTCATCTTCAAAACTTGATTCCATCAGGCCTGATTCCAGCGGCAGACGGCTCACGTAGAATACAGCTCTCTCGTTGGTCAATCCTTCGAAATCGAGATATCCACGGCCATCTACCTTGACGCTGCCCATCGAGAAACTGTAAAGCCAGTCAGCCTCGATAGTGGCTTCCAGTGTGTCTATATTATTGGCTCTTTTAAATTCATCATCTATTGGGTTCCTCAGCCGTGGCATTGGAATCACATCATCGCCCCCTAATATATAGAGATATGACGGAGAATCGATGCCGCTTCCATCGGCCAGGCCCTCCCTATAGGCTTCAAGTACCCTTAAATAGGAGAGCCAGGTTTTGTCATCGCCAATCAGTTTGCACCATTCCGGTTCGGCGATATCAATGATTAGATATTTTATTCTTTCATCGTTCGTATCCGCGACTTTCTGCAGGTTTATCAAAGTCAGATCCAACTGCAATCGGATCTTGGCCCCGAAATTGAAAATCCCGCCATGATTTGTGCGCAGAGCAATCTCACTATTGTACTTCAGGGCCAATTGATTAGTGTCGGTCAATATCACGCATGTCTTCGTGTCCTTGTCCGGCTCACTGCTTTTATCCCCGCGTGTCGATAATGAGGAGTTGTAGGCCTCCATACCCTTTCCCGAGATTGGGTTTATTGAATCCCCTGATTGTGCTTTGTCATCGAATGTCCTCGCCTCCTGATATCCCTCAAAATCCTCAGCTCGCTTTCCTTTGATGGCTATGAGCGCTTTCAAAGTCTCATTAAAGAACGGGACATATTCTTTTTCAAAGAATTTATTGAAAATTGCTTCCGTGACAATCCCCTTATGATTAGCTGAGTTGCGGATTCGCCTGATTGCCTCAAGTTGTTTCTTGAACAGATCCGTGTCGCCGATAATCTTTCCCAAAAACTCTTTAAACTGCTTATTCTCCAGTAGATAAAGGAAATCGCCATAGGTCGATTTCTTCTTTTCAATAGTTGTGTCACACAGATCCCGTACAATAAACTTCAGCGACTCATAGAGCTCTATTTCTCCTATTCCCGCGAGTAGATTGGTGTATGGCGAGAAATCTAAATCGCTATACCCGAAAGATTGGAATGTCCTTGCTCTGTGATGTGGGTAACTGCCGGAATAGAGCCGCTCAAACATGCCGAGTTTGGTTTCCGACTCATCCTCCAGCCCTTCATGGTGAAGCAATGGAGTGCTCCGGTTCACGCTCTCAGTCTGTTGAGGCACATTGAGTGACGGCTTTTTGCTGCCATTCAGTGTGCTCTGCATCTGACTCATCCGCTCTTCCATCTCCCTGCGCCGTTGTTCCATCTCTTGGCGCAGTTGCTCCATTCGTTCGTTAATATTCATATATCAGAATGTTACGCATTCGTTGTGTCATCCACCATGAGCCCATCGTTGAATTCCCCATAGAACAGCTTACGATTGTAGGCACCTTCATTCACCACATTGATTGTGTTGATATACAATTTTAATGTCCTGATGTTGCCATCAAAGGCATCGGGAAATTCATCATAGAGGGCTGTGATTGCGTTCGAGAAATATTGCCTCAGTTTCAAAAGGAATGGAGCGAATGGGGGCGGGTAATCCAACTTATACGAGCACTCATGACACATTTCTTCATACTTTACCACATCATGATTAAACTCTTGTATAAGTGGCTGGACGCTTCTGTAGTCGAGATTGACAGCGACATAGTCCAGGTAATCACCCATCGCATAAATACAGGTGGAAAGCGACTCATAGTCGTCCCTGCGGAAGTCACAGACAATCGGTTTATCACTCCTGCGAGGCTCAGTCAGCCCACCCTTGGCCATGGGCGCATAATTCATTTTCATGGCTGTCTCGGCCATAATGGTCCAGCCATCCTTTTTCGCAATCCTTGTGGATGGCTGAGCTATAGTAACGGGAATCTTCTGCCCGCATTCCGGGCAGAAGATTCCACGAGACACGTCTATCTTGGTTCCACAGTTTGGACAAAATCTCATATCGTTCAATCACCTTCGCGCGCGATGGGCAGGTTCTTTATCTGAATGGTTTCATTTTTATAAGCCTTTTGTGCCCATATACTGATATTCACCAGTTTAAACATAGATGCGACATCGTCAATATCTTTAATCTTCATCATTACCTTCACAGGTATATCAGATGGAGTCCCAATACTAAGCCTCTCCTCAAACTGCCCGTTGGGGGTTGCGAAACTGATTTGTTTCTGGGTGCAACATGTACCCTCATCGTCATAGGCCTCTGAGCCACTAGCCTTGAATGTTATGGTTTCATCGTTGTCTGTCTGATTCTCAACAGAAAACTCAATGATGGCATTGTCATTCTGGTCTACATAGCAGCTCTTCACCTTTACAACCAGTCCATCGAGTCCGGTCTTGACACGAAGTCTTGTGTCGGTGGTACGGGGTTTCTTGCCCCCCTTGTTAGGGTTAGAAGTGGAAGAATCTTCTGAAGGTTCGTCAACTGGTTCGGTAAGGACATTGATAATGTTCTTGAGAGAGAACGGATTTTTACCGTAGGCCGGTGCCGATGTCAGCAGCGCCGCTGCTAACAGACAGAATATGGCTGTCAGTACTTTTTTCATAGTTATGAGTTTTTAAGTTACATTAGTGATTTCAATTCTTCAAGTTCTTCAGCGGCCTGGCGGTGTCCATGAGAGGCTGCTTTTGTCCACCATTGTTTCGCCTGGTCGATATTTTTGGAGACACCTCGCCCCATTCTGTAGCACAGCCCCACCATATACATGGCTTCGACACTGCCGCTTGATGCTGATTGCGAGAAATAGTTGAAGGCAGCCTTGTTGTTCTTTTTGACGCCATCGCCGTTGAAATATTTGTTGCCAAGAATATAGGCTGAACGCGCATCACCGGCTTGAGCCTGGCTGGTCAACTGCTCGATTTCTGACACTTTGGGCTTTGTGTCAACCACGATATTTGTCGCCTCATCAGATTTGGCCTCGACTTGGGCTGTGTTGGACTCTTGCTGTTTGGGCTTGGAGTCGTTGACAGAGGAACTGCTTTTCGATTTATTGGCGCTTGTGGCGGTTTTAGCCTTGGCCCCTTCAGATTTCCTCTTGGAGACATCGGAGGTTGTTGTGACAGTGTTGTCGGACGGCGTCTCAACTATCTCTGTTGTGGCAGATGCCTCAGGCTGCTCATCTTTACTTGAGTCATCCGGCCGGAACATGAAGTAGAATGCTGCTATCGCTATGATTCCGATAACCACATATTTCCCCTTACCACCCGAGGATTGTTTAGAGGCTGAGGCTTCATAATCAACCGGCTGGCTTATTGGGCGCGATGATGGGGTTGATTCATGTGGCCGGTTTGCCGCCTGAGCGATCTCATACACTTTGGGATCTGTCACATGTGGCACGTCTATTGACTTGGCTGCAGGTGTGGCAGCGGCACTCCCAACTGAGCCAAATGAGTTTGGCTGAGTCTTGACAGGTGTCTTGGCCTTCGCACCGAAGATGGTCAGATATGGGTCAATCTCCGATGAGTTGGTGTAGTGCAGCGGGCGCGTCGCGCTACACAAATATTGAAGAGCCTTAACAAACCCGTCTAGTATAGGCGAAAGCGAGCAGCAACTGTTAAGATAGCCCAATGCTGTCCTCTTCAGACTGTCGCTCCCGTTGGCTGCGAAGTAATCGTAGAGATACCCGGCGCCACTGAGCAGCGTCACCTGGTCGTCCGGTTGGTCGGCCCAGGCAGTGAGATGTGTCAGCAGTTGCTCGGCTTTCTGGTTGTTGCCGTTGCGCTTATAAGCGAGATAGGCCCAGAAGGTCTGCCAATAGCTGTCAAATTGCCGCTGCTCATATCTCTGGGCACATTTCCGAGGATCGTAGATTGCAAGCGAGAGATTGGCATAATACTGCACCTCCTCATTCTCAGTCTTGTCAGCTAGCACTGTCAGTTTGTCGACCATATCCTTGGCCGAGCCATTGTGCAATGCCTCTATGGCTATGTTGAGGGTGATTCGGTCTGTATGCGACAGCGTCCCTGAATCTAATTTTGAAAGCACCGAGCGCTCAATCTCCTCAGCGGCCGACTGGTCGAGCTGAAGGCGCGATGACATCTCGTTCAGCTCAATCCTCGTGTTGCGGCTTATCACTCGCGACACGATGTTCTTCTGACAGAACACACGATATTCTTCCCGCCTTTCTGACAGCAGTTTCTCAGTAGCAGCGCTCCCATTATACACCACCGAACTGTTCTGGTTCACGGTGTTGTTATGGGTGTTGTGAGTGACTACATCGTGGGAGTCAGTATGGTTATCCACATTGTTATTCAGATCCTTCACAGCGATGGAGCTGTGGTCTCCCTGAATAAGTGGATTCTTGTTATTCTCATTGTTTTCCATCATGTTCCACTATTTGTTAGGGGCAATGGCAAGTTCATTTCCACACTTTTCGCAGAATTTCCATTCCCTCACCTGTTTTCCGCATGAGGGGCATATCACGAATGTTTGCTTCGTGGCTGACGCCGCCTTTATAGCATCTACAGTAGTGTTTTGGAGTTTCTCTTCATGGGAAAGCACATTGCGATACGTCTCGTCGTTCCTTCCCTGTTCATGCCTCAATCGCTCATCGAGGCGGCGCACCTCATCCTCGCGATAAGAGATGTGGCGCTCGCTGTCAGACAGCCGGGTGTTGAGATTGCGGTTCTCGCTCTCTATCTGGCTGGCTTGATTTCTCACGCCTGCCACAGTCCCGATGACATCCTTCATCGTACTGAGCATTGCATCTCTGTCTGCGCTGATCTGACTGAAGAAGTTGCGTTGGTCGGCTCTCAGACACTCCTCACGTTCATAGGCCTCTCTTTTTGCCTCCTCTTCGCGGCGGCGCGCATCCTCAATCTGCTGTTGGCGCAATCGGTTTTCAGCCTCGCTGACTTTTGCGCCTCCGATAGCGTCAGCCATCCGCCGCTGCGCCTCGCTGTCAAGTTGAGCGGCTTGCTCGGCCATCAGTTGGTCGGCAGACATGGTGGCGCTGACACGGCGGCTTTCCAGTTCCTTGTCGCGCATGGCCTGCTCATGGGCAGCCATGGTCTGTGCCATGGTCTGGTCATGCTGGTGATCCACCATCTTATCTTCGATTTTACGTCGATGGTCGTTCTGCGACTTCTTCTCATCCTCGTCGGCCCAGAAAGAGAACATATCCATGTTCTGGCGTTTGAGACGTTCCATCTCCTCAGCCTCCATCTCTCGTTTTCTCTTCTCAACCTCCAGCTCGAGGTCTATCTCTGACTTTTTACGGCCAAAGTCCACCTCATATCGGGCATCAGAATACTCATCGACGATCTTCTGATTCCCTATCTGATTCTTAAGAAGTTCAGTATGCGTGGTGGCATCATCAAATTTACCGGCTCTCGCATGGCTGCGTGCCATGTCGTCAAGCTCGAATTTATTGATGAGGTCATCCCTGCGCAGGTCATGCTCATTCCTCAGCTTTGTCTTGTCAAGGATATGGCGCTCGTTGGCAAGCGCCTCCTCAATTTGAGTGCGCTTTGTCTCGACATTCGCCTTGTTCTGGAGCATCATGATGTCTGCCACAGACAGCCGGCTGTCATTCTTGGTGAGCAGCTCTACTCTCAGCGTGTCCATCTCATCCTTCTTCAGTAAACCGAGTTTCGAGATGTCGTCAAGCGCGTTTTGGATCTCCTGCTCGTTGGTCGCTTCCCTTATCTTCTTCTGTCGGGAGAGCAGCATGTAGAATTTGTCGAGCTCCTCCTCCTGAAGAGCCTCATCCTTGTTGATCTCAGAGAGGGCCTTGTGAAGGTCGAGCGCCGTCCGGGCCTCCTCGATCTTTTGTGTATTTTCTACCCCTGCGAGTCGGTTGCGGAACTCATTTGTGCGGATTGCCAATTGGAGCTCCTTCTCATTCACATACAGTTCATCAGCCACTGAGCGCAGACGCTCAAAAGCCTCGTTCGACGAACAGATTTCCCTGACCGCATACACCGAGGCTCCGGGAACTGTGACGTTCAGCCTCAGCATATTGCTGATCTCAGCCGCCACATCGGCCGGGATGCCATACTCATCAATGTCCACATTCCTCAGCCGGTTCAGGAGGATGGCCTTTATATAAGGTGATGTGTACTCTGCGATGTCGCTCGAGGTGACCACATTTTTTTCTACAAGAAATGCATTGATGAAAGCGTTGAAGTCGGTTATCTTCATCTGCATTGACACCGCCACTTCTGTCGACAGGTGCTTGCACAATATTCTAAAGGGCGCAAATCTCCTGTTCCCGTCAGAGTCAACCTCTATCCCTGACATTATATTGAAGGGGGAGTCGGACTTCAGATACACGTCTATTATAGACTTGGGCTGCAGACGGCGGACCACATCGTCCATGCTCTTCAGTTTCGAGTTGTCAGCGCTGTTTTCAGCCACGACCTCTCTCACCTTCTTGCCTGTGATGGCTTTGATAAGTGAGTTGAATCTCTTCTTCACAAACCCCACAAGCCCTAGGGTGGCCTGCTCATTGAGCAGATTGTCAACCTCGCTTTGGCTGATGAAATTATACGTTCCGCCTGACAGTTGTGCTACCTGTGTGCCGTCAACAAATATATAGGCCGTTACTCCTTGTTGGATAGTGATGCCCGTCACATTTGAGAGATTCTCAAAATCTGAGCCGCTTATGCGCTGCGCTATGACATCCGGCTGGATAAGCCATTGCGCCTTGTTTTTCATGACGGCTATACCGTCATTCTCATTTTTATAATCGGGGGGGGGTAATACCTTGATTATCAGTCGAATTGAAAGACCTGGAATGGCGTGCTGCTGCAGCGGGCTCTACTTTCTTCCCGCAATGCACACAGAACTTCATCCCGGCATCCAGTGGTGAGTTACAGTATTTACAAATCAAGTCCATGGAGTGTGTCAAGAATGGTCTAAGAAACTATATTTCATGAAATTACTGCAAATATAAACATTTTTTATTGTTTATCATCACACTTTCCTGCAAAATTATCATGCACCATGGTTAATTTAACTATTTTAGCTAATAAGAATCAATTACCCGGTTCGCCGCTTCCCTCCCATTTTGTGCCCGTAATCCCTGCATTGTGAAAAAATACCTATCCCCGATTCACAATTCCAAATTTTTTTCATTACATTTGTGGTGGAATAAAAAAAGACACCACATTTATGTCACAGATCAAATGTGTGGGCATCCTCACCTCGGGAGGTGACGCCCCCGGAATGAATGCGGCCATCCGTGCCGTCACCCGTTCAGCCATCTACAGCGGCCTCAGGGTAAAGGGTATATATAGGGGATATCGCGGACTCATCACCGATGAGATTGTCGAGTTCAAGACCCAGAATGTCTCAAACATCATCCAGGCCGGCGGCACAATCCTCAAGACAGCACGTTGCAAGGAGTTCACAACTCCCGAGGGGCGCCAGCTCGCTTACGACAACCTGAAGCGCCATGAAATCGACGCCCTCGTGGTGATAGGCGGCGACGGATCGCTCACAGGCGCCAGGATCTTTGCCAACGAATTCAATATCCCCATCATCGGACTTCCCGGCACAATCGACAACGACCTCTATGGCACCGACTCCACAATCGGCTATGACACTGCCCTCAACACCATCATGGAGTGTGTCGACAAAATCCGCGACACCGCCACGAGCCACGAACGCCTCTTCTTCATCGAGGTGATGGGCCGAGACGCCGGCTTCCTGGCCCTCAACGGCGCCATCGCCTCAGGCGCAGAGGCCGCCATCATCCCCGAGATCTCCACCGAAGTCGACCAGTTGGCCGAACTTATCGAACACGGTTTCCGCAAGAGCAAAAACTCATCAATCGTGCTTGTGGCAGAGAGCCCCGTCACCGGCGGAGCTATGGGGCTGGCCGAGCGTGTCAAGACAGAATATCCAGGCTATGACGTGCGCGTCTCCATCCTCGGTCACCTCCAGCGTGGCGGATCACCCACAGCCTTCGACCGCATCCTCGCCTCGCGTCTCGGCTCCGCTGCCATCGACGCCCTCGTCGAGGACCAGCGCAACGTCATGATGGGTGTCCGCAACGACGAGATTGTCTACGTACCTTTCTCAAAGGCCATCAAGAACGACAAGCCCATCCGCCGAGACCTCATCGACACCCTCAGAAGACTCTCTATCTAAACCACTAATGATTGAGGTCAGGAACATCTCCAAGAGCTACGACTCCCTCAGGGTGCTCGACGATGTGAGCCTCACCGTCGCCGACGGTGAGTTTCTCTCCATCGTGGGCCCCAGCGGGGCCGGCAAGACCACGCTGCTCCAGATCATCGGCTCCCTCGATGCGCCTGACTCAGGCCATGTGCTGTATGACGGCGTCGACATCATCGGGATGAAGGAGAGACCCCTCGCCGCCTTCCGCAACCGCAACATAGGATTCGTATTCCAGTTCCACCAGTTGCTCCCCGAGTTCACTCTGACTGAGAATGTGGCCCTCCCGGCCATGATAGCCGGAGTTTCACACAGCCGGGCCATGGAGCGCGCTGCCACACTGCTCAGAGACCTCGGGCTCGCCTCAAGGCTCAGCCACCGTCCGGCTGAGCTCTCAGGCGGCGAGCGCCAAAGGGCTGCCGTGGCCCGCGCTTTGATCAACGACCCCTCCGTGATTCTCGCCGACGAGCCCTCAGGAAGTCTCGACTCCCACAACCGTGAGGAACTCTACTCACTCTTCTTCGACCTCAGAGTCAAGACCGGCAAGACATTTGTCATCGTCACTCACGACGAATCCCTGGCCCTGACATCAGACAGAGTCATCCATATGCAGGATGGCCGCATCATATCATGAGACATCTCCTTCCACTCCTCCTGGCGCTTCTTGCCCTCTGTTCATGCCGCCCTGACGGCGTAGACGGCGAGGTTCTCATGAGTTTCACTGACATAGCCACCTTCCAGGGCAACAACAACCCCTGGGGAGGAGCGCTCTTCACCGTCCGCCGCGATGGCGACTCCCCCGAGGCTCAGCTCACCGTCGACAGACCACTCGACGAGAAATACAAGGCCGGAGACAGGATGCTCATACAATACACCATCCCCTCCAACCTCCCATACACCTCAGGCTCCATCAACCTCCTTGGGTTGGCATCCATCAACACCGGCGCCGTCAACCTCTTGGAAGAGGATGAGAGATGGGATGCCTCCCCCGTCTATGTCTACAGCATCTGGCGCACAGGCCCCTATCTCAACTTCCATGTCAGGCTCCCATACTCCGCAGAGCCGCGTCGATTCTGGCTCGCCCTCGACCCGGCGACAACACTCGACCCCATGCCCGACCTTTATCTGGTCCACGAGCTCCCCGAAGGTGTCACCGGCACATTCGACCGCAGCTATTATGCATCTTACGACATCTCCACCGTATGGGATCAGGCCTCACAGGGGGTCAGAGTCCACGTTGAGAACTCAAACCTAGACAAAAAGATATTTATCTTCTCCAAATAGCCATCCCCCGGGTTTCTCAATCCACCCGTATTTGTGCAAATGGTTAAAATCCTGTAATCATATTGGAGAATATGGAATTTTCATTAACTTTGTGAAAAATAACATTCTCATCTCAAATCATTATCACTAAATAATATGGCAAAAATATCCGGAGCAGTCGACATTGACCGCGAACGTTGCAAGGGGTGTGACCTCTGTGTTGTAGCGTGTCCCTGTTCGGTGCTCGCACTCGAGGCCAAGGATGTAAACGACCGCGGCTACCACTATGCCACAGATGTCGCCCCTGAGGCCTGCATAGGTTGTGCAGCTTGTGCCACGGTGTGCCCCGACGGGTGTATTACAGTCTATCGAGTAGTTGAAAAATAACCCCCTCCCTCTCAATCTATGGAAGAAGAAGTCAGACTGATGAAAGGCAATGAGGCTGTTGCCCATGCCGCAATCCGATATGGTGTGGATGGCTATTTCGGCTATCCCATCACACCCCAGAGCGAGATTCTCGAGACCCTCGAGGAGTTGATGCCGTGGGAGACCACCGGCATGACCGTCCTCCAGGCTGAGAGCGAGATCGCCGCTATAAACATGGTCTACGGAGGCGCCGCCACCGGCAAAGCCTGCATGACCTCCTCGTCGAGCCCCGGCATAAGCCTAAAGCAGGAGGGCATCTCATACATTGCCGCCGGCGAGCTCCCCGCCCTGATTGTCAACTGTATGCGCGGAGGCCCCGGCCTCGGCACCATTCAGCCCTCTCAGGCAGACTATTTCCAGGCCACCAAAGGCGGAGGCCACGGTGACTATCATCTAATAGTCCTCTCCCCCGCCACAGTCCAGGAGATGGCCGACTTTGTGGGCCTTGGATTCGACCTGGCCTTCAAATATCGCAATCCCGTCATGATGCTCGCCGACGGCGTCGTGGGTCAGATGATGGAGAAAGTGGTCCTCCCACCCATGCGTCCCCGCCGCACCGACGAGGAGATAGCCCTCCAGTGTCCCTGGGCCGTCCGCGGATGTCCACCCACCCGTCGACCCAACGTGCAGACCACCCTCGAGCTCGACCCCGCGCTCATGGAGAAGAACAACCTCCGCCTCCAAGAGACCTACAGGCAGATAGCCGACAACGAGGTGCGCTTTGCCGAGCACTGCACCGACGATGCCGAATATCTCATCGTAGCCTTCGGCTCCGTCGCCCGCATATGCCAAAAAGCCATGGAGGAGGCACGCGAGCAGGGCATCAAGGTCGGACTCCTCCGCCCCATCACACTCTGGCCCTTCCCCGCTGCCGAGGTGGCACGCCTGAGCCGTCAGGTCAAGGGAATCCTCGTGGTCGAGCTCAACGCCGGCCAGATGATTGAGGATGTGCGCCTAAGCCTTGATGAGAAGATTCCGGTCCGCCACTTCGGTCGAATGGGCGGCATAGTCATGGACCCCGACGAGGTGCTCACTGCCCTCAAAGATAATTTTGATATAAAATGACACCAGACCAGATAAAACAGCCGTGCAACGTCGTGGCCACCAAGCCACGTCTGCTCAACGACAACACCATGCACTATTGCCCGGGTTGCTCTCACGGTGTTGTCCACAAACTTGTAGCCGAAGTCATCGAAGAGATGGGCGCCGAGCACATAACCATCGGTGTCGCTCCCGTAGGCTGCGCCGTGTTCGCCTACAATTATATCGACGTCGACTGGATCGAGGCCCCTCACGGCCGCGCCCCGGCCATCGCCACCGCCGTCAAGAGGCTCAACCCCTCGCGCATGGTCTTCACATACCAGGGCGACGGTGACCTCGCCGCTATCGGCACCGCCGAGACAATCCATGCCGCAAACCGTGGCGAGAACATCGCCATCATCTTCATCAACAACGGCATCTATGGCATGACCGGCGGACAGATGGCCCCCACCACCCTCGAGGGGATGGTGACAGCCACAACCCCCTATGGCCGGCGTGTAGACCTCAACGGCTATCCCGTCAACATGACCGCCATACTCGCCGGACTCCCAGGGACATGCTATGTCACACGCCAGAGCGTCCACACAGCCGCCGCCGTCCGCAAGGCCAAGAAAGCCATCCGCCAGGCCTTCGAGAACTCAATGAAAGGGCTGGGCACATCCTGTGTCGAGATTGTAGGCACATGTGCATCCGGATGGAAGATGACCCCTGAGAAAGCCAATAAATGGATGGAGGAACACATGTTTGCTGCTTATCCTCCCGGTGATATCAAAAATACCGTAAAATGAAAGAAGAAATCATCATAGCCGGATTCGGCGGACAAGGAGTCCTCTCAATGGGCAAGATCCTCGCATATGCCGGCCTCATGGACAACCTCGAGGTGACATGGATGCCTGCCTATGGCCCCGAGCAGCGTGGTGGCACCGCCAACGTCACAGTCATTCTCTCTGACGCCCCCATCTCAAGCCCCGTCCTCAACACCTATGACACTGCCGTCATCCTCAACCAGCAGAGTCTCGACAAGTTTGAGCCGAAAGTGAAGCCCGGAGGGACACTCATCTACGACCCTTACAGCATCCACCATGCCCCCACTCGCACGGACATCAACGTCATCCCCGTCCAGGCCATGGAGGCCACACTCTCCCTCCCCTCAGCCAAGGTCTACAACATGGTGCTCCTCGGAGCACTCCTCAAGGCACGAAGCGTGGTGAGCGTCGACGCTGTCATGCGCGGCCTCAAGAAGACCCTGCCTGAGCGCCACCATCACCTCCTCCCCCTCAACCGCGACGCCATCCTCAAGGGAATGGAACTCTGACTCAGCCCCGAGAGCCGATATTCGAGAATATAGAAATGGGAATTGAGAGTCTCAACTCTCAATTCCCATTTCTATATTCTTTCCTGCTGCCGCTCACATCACCTCGCCAATTCCTTGCGCACGGTACCGTCGGAGTAGTGAACTATCACTATGCCTTCATATCCCTCCTTCACGGGGCGGCCCTGCAGGTCAAATCGGGCTACGACTGTACGCTCATTGCTTATGGGCAACTCTATCTCCTCAACGCCGGTAGCTTTGAGACAGACAAAGTTTTTCCAACCCTCGGCTGTCCGATATGCTTCAAACCCTTCCTCCGGCACATAGACCTGAAGAGTGTCAAACTGCTCCTTCGAGAACACCGGACACACCGGAGGCTCCGGATCCATCATGGTCAGCGACTTCAGTTTTATCAAGTCCGTGCAGTCCTCTTTGAAATTCTTCACATTGCATCCAAGAGTGATTTCGTAAGGAAGTTTATCCGGATCTCGCCATGATGGGTAGTTCATGAAATCGCCCAGGTCTGTATCGTCCATCACCACCAATGAAGTGATGGTTTCAAATGGATTCCAAACATAATACGTACTAATGAAAATAGGCCTGCCCAGTATTAATTTTGAGACATTGGCATCAGTGAACTGACTGGTTGGCCATCCTCCTGCTTCTGGATCATAGTAATCAAATTCAGACTTGAAGTATAGTGTACTGTCTGATCTCTCAATAGTCAGAGTTCCAATCTGAGAGCCTAGAAAAGCTCGATATCCTATCCATTTCACCGATTCCGGAATGGTAATAGGCCCAAGAGGACTATATCTGAAGGCTGATTGCTCGATAGATTCCAGCGCCGGTGGGAAAACAAGATTCCTGATAGATGAATCTCGTTGAAAGGCACGACGGCCAATGGTTTTCAGGGATTTAGGAAAGACTATCTTCTCGAGTGTCTTGCTTTGGTTGAAAACGGCTTGAGGAATTCTTTCACATTTTTCTGGAAAAATCACCGTTTTAAGCCCATTGCAGGAGGTGAAAATAGCTCTTCCCCGATCTTTCACATTTGGAGGAAAAACTAAGGTTTCCATAGTTAAATTACAGAAAGAATCGCTTCCTATATATTCCAAAGAATCCGGGAAGACTATCGATTCAAGACTCGGAAGGCAGAATGCCTGCTGTCCTATTCTTTTGAGGCGAGGAGGAAGAATCAACGTCTTAAGCTTGGAGCCTTCGAAAACCCTATCGCCTATCAGGGTAAGTGACTCAGGGAAAACAACCTCCTCAAGAACTGGATTACCACAAAATGGACCATCGTAAACAGGATAACCCCAAGAGTACTTAATAGGGTCTTGTGTAAGGCTTCCAATGGTGTCTGTGTCTGCGATAACAACACTTTTCAGGTTTGTGTTACCGTTGAAGGCCTTTCCTCCAATGAAGCCCGTATGCGATGAAATATTGATGCTTTCAAGGCTTGGGTTATAGCTGAATGTCTCCCCTGTAATAGATCTTAAACTATCTGGAAAAACTATATTCTTAAGTTTTTCACAATTACTGAAGGAGTTATCAATATTGTCAACTTTTGATGGCAGGACTATACTCTCAAGTTCATTACAGTTTGTAAAACTTTTGGAAATGCTTGATGCTATTGTAGGGAAAGATATTTTTTTAAGATTGTAACAATATTCAAAAGACTTAATTATAGATACTTCTGAGGATGGCAAAACCAACTCTTCAAGTTCATCGCAATATTGAAAACTATTGTCAATACTTGATATGGAAGAAGTGAAAGTTGCATTCTTAATTTTAGGACAATTATTAAAAGAATATTGTATTGAATCCAGCGAGGACGGAAATGTTATACTTTCAAGTTTATCACAATATTCAAAAGAATCATAAATATAGGTTATGGAAGATGGAATTACTATATTTTCAAGTTCGTAACATTTATAAAAATTACGATATAATCTTGTTACAGATGTTGGAATATTAATATTTTTAAGTTTATATAGATTTAAAAAAGATCTTTCTATATTATTTATTGTTGATGGCAAAATTATCGTTTCAATGGAATATTTAGCGTTACCAAAATTATAGATTGCTGTTACCGTGTACTTTACATTCTTAAATTCTATCTGTGATGGAAATTCAAGAGTCGTTCGCGGATCATTTTCATCTACAAGAGAGAGAGCTGTCGCTTCATGAATTTGTGTATCAAGTGAGAAATGAATACCTTCATAATCACATGACAAATCTTCTGCTGAGACATAGAGGCTTGGGGCAAATATTGCGGAAAATATCAGTAATACCTGCCATAACCAATTTGATTGCTTTACATTAAATTGAACCATAGTTAATTGAATTATGATGAAAATTTTGTTGTAAGGATTTATAATGACACATCAACTATACTTTAGGTTAAATTTTCGTCATAGTTGAGGCTAATTTGTCTTTTGCAAATTTAAGGAAAATTGTTGATAAAACCAAATGTTTTGATGAAAAAGGTCTTTATAGAGGAAGATTTTTAACATTTACACTACATCTGCTGGGTATAATAGTTGAGAGTCGAGAGTTTCATTTATCAACTCTCGACTCTCAATTGTCGATTCACGACTCACCATTCACGACTCTCATCTTCCTGAGGCATTGATCATCTCACGTAGACGATTGTTGAACTCCTTAGCCTCATTAAGCTCGCCGAGCGTAAGGTGCATGCGGTAGCGCCAGTAGTGACGCGGATTAGCCGGAATGTTGATCAGTTCCTCGCGCGGATCCTGACGGCGAAGAACCCCGTTGATACTCAGCCAGTCCTGAAGCGGAAGGATGCATAGCATCGACGGCGAGAGCAGGTGCAGGTTGATGATGCGCTCACATATCCACGGTTCGGCATACTGCGGAGCCTCACCCGGCTCGCGAAGCACCTCATTGTAGAAGCGCTGTGTCACAGCCCTGTCAGCCTCCCACCAGCGGCGTATTCCGTCCATGTCATGGGTCGACGTGGTGCAAACCGAGTAGTAGGGATAGGTCCAAGTGTTGCCAAACTCTGTGGTGGGATCCTTAGGCATACGCTGTATCTCAAGCACAAGAATCTCAAGCGCGTTCATCACCGCCGGCACACACGCCGGAATCATCCCAAGGTCCTCGGCACACGTCAGCATGTCTGTTGCCTGGATGAGCGGCGGCATCTTCCACATGGCCTGACCATACCAGAAGTCGTTGTTGCGCCGATAGTAGAAATCGTTGTATAGACGGTTGAAACACCACTTCTCATAGTCGTTCAGCACACGGTAGCTGTATGTGAACTGAGCCGAGATGCGCGGATGATATTTCCCCTTCTCCACAGGGTCTTCTATGAACAGCACATCATCTATCAGGCCCAACAGAGCATTGCAGATGCGGTTGTTCTTCTCAGACACCTCCTGGGTGGCAAAGTAGTTGGCCACCTTGCGTTGGGTGTCAAATTCGGGCTTCAGCCTATATGCGCCATATCCGATATCCTCAAGGAATCGCTCCCTGCACTCGTCAGTCCATTCCCCGAAGAAATCGCCTATCATCCACTCCTGGATATAAGGCTTGGTCTGGCGGTCGGTGTCGAGCCAGAAGTCATAGTTGTTTCTCAGTTCCTCAGGCGAGAAGGGTAGGGCGCGGTTGAATACGCCGAGCAGCCCGTGGAGAGCATCCATCGGAATCTGCCATATGCGGAAGAACCCCAGCACATGGTCGATGCGGTAAGCGTCGAAATACTCAGCCATCTTGCGGAAGCGAGACTTCCACCACGCAAAGCCGTCCTTCGACATCTCCTCCCAGTTGTAGGTAGGGAAGCCCCAGTTCTGTCCCAGCACTGAGAAATCGTCCGGCGGAGCGCCCGCCTGGCTGTTGAGATTGAAGAGCTCGGGCTTGATCCAGGCGTCCACACTTGTGCGCGAGATGCCTATGGGGATATCACCCTTCAGCGCCACTCCATGATGTCCGGCATACTCATGCACCTCCCTCATCTGGCGGTCCAGATGATACTGTAGCCAGTATACATAGTCAATCTTCTCACGGTTGGCCTCAATGAAATGCTCTATCTTCTCCTCGTCATAGACGGCATATTCGCCCCACTTATCCATCTCGGGAGTGCCGTTCATGTCGCGGAGCACACACCAGGCTGCATATGGCTTGAGCCATCCGGCGTTCTTCTCAACGAAGTTCCTCACCTCCTCAGAGGCCATGGCCTCAGCGCCATCCTGGGCAAAGAGTTCGCGTGTGAATTCATTCTTGCCGTTGTTGACCCTCTCATAGTCTATCTGGGGCAGGCGGTTCAGCTCACGCCCGAGGTCGTCGAAATATCTCTGGCGCTCCTCGTTGTTGAGCCTTCCCATTGCGCTGAGGCGCAGATACATCGGGTGGAGTGCGAAAGTCGAGTTGGCATTATAGGGATAGGAGTCGGTCCACGAGCCAGTCATGGTCGTGTCGTTGATGGGAAGCAGCTGGATGAATTGCTGGCGTGTCTGCACAGCCCAGTCAACCATCCCCTTGAGGTCAAGGAAGTCACCGACGCCAAAGTCAACATCGCTCCTGAGCGAGAACACCGGGATGGCTACACCCGCTCCGCGCCATGGCTTAAGGGGATTGACAAGACGCTCACCCGAGTCGATGACCGCGCATCCATCCGGCACATTGATGGGAGCCAGCGAGCGGTTGTCGCGCCCCTCCCATGCCACGGTCTCACCGGTGTGCTTCTTGAGGATAAGGAATTTATACTCAGCTCCCCCGCGCATCTCGCGCAGAGGCAGATTCACTGTCCATGTCGGATAGTCGGCATCGCTCATCCTCACAGCCTTCTCCGGGAGCCATTCGCCCATGCACGGGACACTTCCGCTGACTGCCACACACTCGTCAGGGGCAATCATCGGGGCATCGACGCTGAGTGTCAATGTCTCAGGAAAGGGCAGAGGCCGCTCATCGCGGTTCTCGCGGCGGCAGATACAGTCAATGAACGAGGCTGCATAATATGGTTTGTCCCAGGGCTGGTCTTGCCAGCGGTCGTTGAGGATGGCGCGGTGCAGTTCCCCTGAGCGGCGGAATGTGCGCGCCTTGCCCCATTCCTCCTTGGTCCTGCCATCCTCATGACGGACAATATAAGAGTAGGTGAAGGGTGCGTCGCTGTCAGGCACCTCGACCTCGGCGGTCCAGGTCTCAGTGCCGCTGAGAGTCATAGGCACAGCCCTGTCCTTATTGCCTGAGCCGAGTGCGGCGGCTGACCCCGTCAGAAACAGGGACTCCCCCCACTCCGTGCGGTAATTTACGCTGAATGTGAGTTTCATTTCCGGTAAGTATGATATATATGTTGTGTATATTGCTGTTTTCCTATTCGCAAAGATAATAATTTTAGCAATCGTAAAAAAATAAGTTGGTAAAATTTACCGCTTTATTTCCTGAAGATTAAATGCTCTCAATCCCCAAATTGTTTTTAGATATGTTATACGACATAAAAAGCGGTCCGGACTGGCATTGCCAATCCGGACCCTCAATATATCTTAAACTTATCCCGGGTGGGTTAAGCCTGCTGGGCGATTTCTTTGAATTTGTCCAGTGAGACAGTCTCCTTGTCGAGTGTCACGGCATTCTCGATTGCTGTGTAGAGCTTGGCTGAGAGAACCTGCTGTGCAATCTGATTGCGCACTTCCTCCTTCTCGAGTTGCTCCTTGGCATAGCGTGTGATGATCTCATCATCCATACCACCGAGTCCATACTGGGCAAACTGACGGGCGGTGAGCAGCTTGGCTGTCTGGAGAATCTCCTCATCGTCCACCTTGATTTCAAGGTCAGTGAGCAGATTGTTCTCAATCACCTCATGCTTGATGCCGTTTACCTCAGTGTTATATGCCTCGTCTGCGTTCTCTGCCTTGGTAAAGAAGAGTTTCTTGATGGTCTCGGCGGGGAGTGTCATGTCGCCATATTTGTCCATCATAGCCTTGTCAAATGTGTTGCGGAACAAGATGTGTGAGTTCTGCTCAAGCTCGCCGGCAATCATCTCCTTGAGGGCTGCGCGATACTCCTCCTCGTTGTGAACCTTGTCAGCGCCAAACACCTGGTCATAATACTCCTGGGTCAGCTCAGCGGGGATATTGACAATAATCTCTGAGATGTTCATCTCAAAGTCACCCTTGATGTCGGGGGCTATGCTCTTGTCCACATGGAGCATCGAGGCAAGCTCGCCTGCATTGCCGCCGGCTGCGGCATAGGGGTTGAAGACCACAGTGTCCCCGGGCTTCTTGCCGTCGAAAAGCGCTGTCTGGGCCTTGTCCTTGAAATAGAGGGGGAAGACGATGCCGTCTGTCACCTGGATGGCACCCTCGTTGGTGTTGACTGTGCCGTCCTCGTTGAGCTGCATGATGGTGCCTTTCACTACACCGTCCTCAGTCATCTCCTCGCCGGGCTTCTGTGTCCCGAAGCGCTTGCGCAGGTTCTTGTCCTGCTCATCAATCATCTCATCGGTCACTTCGATCTCATAGTAGGGATAGTGATCCTCCTTCGTGGGCTTGATACCCTCGAGGGTGGGGATGAGCGCGATGTCATATTTGAACTCCTGTGCGCCTTCCATGGCAGCCTCCTTCACCTCTACAGGCAGAGGATGACCCATCACACGGAGCTTGTTCTCTGTGATATAGTCGATGACACCGCGATAGACTGTGTCATTGATGACGTCGCTTGTCACCTGCTTGCCAAAGCGGCGCTTCAGTTCCCCAAAGGGGACATGGCCTTTGCGGAAACCGGGAAGCACATGGGTGCGGCCTATCTCCTTGAGTTGTTTGGTGACGGTGTCCTTATAGTCGTTTTCGTCGAGAGCCACTGTGAGACGCAGTTCTACAGGCGAAATCTCTTCCTTTGAAATATTCATTGTAGGGACTTAATGGGGTGATTATCTGATTGTTGTGTTTAGTCGTTAATATGTGGCGCTTTATAGTTGCCACAAACTTCGCGCAAAATTAACAAAAAATCCCCAAATGCGCAAAAAAATAATCTCGTCCCCCTTCGCTTCAATCAATCTCAATCATCACACTCGCAGTGTATGCGGTGGTGAGACGAATGACACTCCGTCAGCGTGTGGTCAATGATGAGGTGGCGGGTAGCCATCCCCGAAATGGTGGTCATCTCATGGCTCACCAACAATATAGTGGAGGTGTGGGAGAGACGGTCGACGAGCGAATAGATATAATGCTCAAACTGCTTGTCGACATAACTCAGCGGCTCGTCAAACACAAGGAGCGCAGGCTTCGAGATGATGGCGCGCCCCAGAAGCGCCCTCTGCAGCTGCCCCCCGGAGAGGACACCTATGCTCTTGGATGCGTGGGCAGTGAGCCCCATCAGTTCGACGGTCTCCGCTGTCAGTTGGGTGCGCTCCCCCTTAGTGAGACGGCACCCTGTGAGTCCCGATGCCACAACCTCGCTCACCGTCACCGGAAAGTGAGAGTCAATCATGTTTTTCTGAGGTAGATAGCCTATGGTGAGCGACGGATCATTGTACACAACCCTTCCACTGGAGGGTGTGATGAGCCGCAGGATTATCCTCAGCAGCGATGTCTTCCCCCCTCCGTTAGGCCCGGTGATGGCTATGAAATCACCGCGGTTGATGTCAAAGTTGATTCCCTCGAGGATGTCGCGTCCTTCACGCCTGAGCGAGATATCGCGCAGGGAGATTAGTGTCTGCGGGTCTGTGTTCATGACTGTGGCGCAAGGGCTTGGACAATCTTTATCATCTCATCTTCCCATTTGGCCGACAGTGGGTTGATGCTCACCTCCTGAGCCCCGATTTCAGCGTTGAGTGCCGAGACATGGCGCGAGTCGACATCCGTCTGGCTGAAGAAAATCTCCGCCCCATGCTCACGGGCCTCCTCGACGGCGTGGCGCAGCCCATTGACCGAGGTCTCCTTCGACTCATGTCCGCCCACCACAACCTGGTTCAGCCCATAGTCGCGCGCCAGATAGCTGAGTGAAGGATGCCACACCAGGAACGACTTGCCCCTGACCGGAGCGAGCATGGCCGTGAAGGTAGAGTCGAGCGTCTCCAGCCTGCTGTCAAAACGCCTGTGGTTCTCACGATATGAGTCGGCGTTGGCCGGGTCTATCTCTATTAGCGCCTCGAGCATATTGCGGGCTATCACCCTGGCATTCTTCACTGAGGTCCACGTGTGTGGGTCGACTGCCGTCTCATCCCCTCCGGGACCGTGTTGGTGGGTGCCTGTAACAGGGACTATCCCCACCGATGTGTTGTAGACAGGCAGGTCAGGGTTGGAGTCATGTATCTTGTCGATGAGGGCGGCCTCAAAGCCAATGTTGCCCATGCGCATGTATGCGGCCGACTTCTGCAGGTTGAGCATATGGGTCATCGAGGGGTCATACGTCTCCGGATTGGCTCCGTCTGAGAGCAGACACCTCACCTGGATGTTTCCTCCCGCTATCTGTTCAAGTAGATATTTTTGCGGCTCGATGCTCACAGTGACGATTTTCTTGTCGTCTGTGACGCTCCCACAGGCCAGCATCACCGAAAAGGCAATGAGTGTGAGAAGTATATTGAGATATTGGAATCTGGACATTTTTTTAAATTTTTTGCAAATATAATCATTTTTTTGCAATTACCAATTCCATTCCGCAACGTTTACAATCAAAATCCACTCTCATCCTCAGTTTTCCGCTCTCAAGCCATAATGGCGAGGGCCAATCACGCCCCTCCGGTGTGAGCAGACATTTCCCCATCTCACGTCTCAGACAGTACTTGGTGGTCATCACCATTGTCTCCCCCTCAGGCCGCTTCACCTCTACGGCCGGGACTATGGATGTCGCGCCGTGCGACTCATAGAACTTACGGGCCAGGTGGTTGGCTACATTGTCGTGTATGGTGAGCTCAGTGCCTCCGGGGAGCGGGGCAGAGATATCCTCTGGCAGCCGTTCACGGAAAGTATAACGGGCGCGGATGGTGCTGAGAAGCGCCTCACACGCCATTCTCCTTAGCGATGTCAGGGTCGAGGCCGGTATGAAAACACCCCCCGCAAGGTCTACAATATTAGCCGCAGAGAATATGGTGTCCCCCAGTTTTGACAGTATAGTGCGCCGCGGCCTTTCCTGTGGAGTCACGGCGTCTGCCGCAGGCTCAGGCAGCTCTGCGACAGCCGTGGCCGAGATGCCACGCACATCTCTGAGCTCAAGTGAGAGTCGCTCACGGTCCGGATGGAGACGGAGCACCATATCGACAGGGATTGTCCGCGAGCAGCGCGCTCCCGTCATCACCGAGTCCCATTCCCTGTCGCGGTTGCGATAAAGAGGTGTGCCTGATAGAATCTTCTGAGGCGAGGCCGGATAGATGGTGTCACCCTCTATCCTGTTCAGCCTGAACCCACAGAACCGCCCTGCAATGTCGAAATATCCCAGACCGTCCCCATTCGATAGCCTCGTGGACAGGCGTGCTGTAATGCCGTTAGGCGTGCACCGCACCACGGTCCCAACTCTCTCCCCCATGGCTTTCGGTGTATGGATGGCGGCTATCCCTCCCTTCGGAGCGCGCCCGGTGAGGAAGTAGGGGGTGAACCCTCTGTTGAAAGACTTCGACGGATCAGGTGTGAAGTTGCAGGTCGACCGTCCCACGGAGGCTCGGCAGAATCTCCCCCCGCTCCCGTCCACAATACGGTTGAGGATAGTCGAATAGTGTGCCACGGTGTTCATTACATAGTCAGCATCCTTTAGCCGACCCTCTATCTTGAACGAGGTCACACCCGCATCGGCCATCTCGGCCAGCGAGGAGGAGCGGTTGAGGTCGCGCAGCGATAACAGATGCTTGCCTTCGATGAGTTTGCGCCCGGTGGCATCCACAAGGTCATACGGCAGACGGCATATCTGAGCACACTCGCCCCGGTTGGCGCTACGTCCGCCAGCCATGGCGCTTGCACGGCAGTCCCCGCTATAGCTCACACACAGCGCCCCATGGATAAATGCCTCTATCTCCACATCAGGCACCTCATCATGTATGGCTCTGATTTCATAAATGGACAATTCGCGGGCAGGCACCACACGCGAGAAACCAACAGACCTTAGGAACCGAGCCTTCTCGGGCGTTCGGATGTCACACTGGGTGCTCGCATGAAGCTCGATGGGAGGGAGTTTCATCCTCAGCAGCCCCATGTCCTGCACTATCAGCGCATCCACCCCGGCCTCATACAGTTCCCTCACAAGCCGCTCCACTTCAGCTATCTCATCATCATAGACAAGGGTGTTGACAGTGGCATAGACCTTCGCTCCATACGGATGGGCTGTCTCGACGACGCGCCTGATGTCATCCACAGAATTAGCGGCGGCACGGCGCGCCCCGTGGCTGTCAGGACCGATGTATACGGCATCGGCCCCTGCGAGTATGGCTTTGATGGCTATTTCGGCGTTGCGTGCCGGCGCAAGTAGCTCGAGTGGGGTAGGGGTCATGTTAATGTAAGTTAATTATATTATTACGCACAGCAATGCTCATTTATTGTGTCGCCTCCAAGTGTTATCTTTGTGGAAGAATACATTTACTGCGACTTATGGATAATTTCAGTTATTGCTCACCCACACGCTATCTTTTCGGCCGTGGGGTCGAGAGCGAGACCGGCCGTCTTGTCGAGGAGGCCGGATGGAAAACCGTCATGATTGTCTATGGCGGAGGCTCTGCAGTCCGCTCAGGACTGCTCGGGCGCGTGTGCGACTCTCTATCTCATCATGGAGTCACCTTTGTCACATTTGGAGGAATACAGCCAAACCCCACCGACCCTCCCGTGCGCGACGGCATTGAGATCTGTCGCCGCGCTGGTGTCCAGGCTCTCCTCGCCGTCGGCGGAGGCTCTGTCATCGACACAGCCAAAGCCATAGCCGCCGGCGTGCTGTATGACGGCGATTTCTGGGACTTCTACTCCGGCAAGACCCCTGTAGAGCGCGCACTCCCCGTCGGCGTCGTCCTCACCATCCCTGCCGCCGGAAGCGAGGGGAGCGGCAACTCCGTCATCACCAACACCACCACTGGCCAGAAGATAAGCATCCGCACCGACTATGTCCTTCGGCCCAAGTTTGCCATAATGGACCCAGAACTGACCATGACACTTCCCAAGGAGCAGACAGCAGCCGGTGTCGCCGACATGATGGCACACATCCTCGAGCGATACTTCACCACCACCCCCGACGTCGAGGTAACAGACCGCCTCGCAGAGGGACTCCTCATGGCAATCATGAACTCCGCGCGCCGCATCGAGAAACACCCCCACGACTATGAGGCCAGGGCAAACCTGATGTGGAGCGGCACTCTCGCTCACAACGGCCTCTGCGGCTGCGGGCGCCAGGAAGACTGGGCCTCACACGGCCTAGAGCATGTCCTCTCAGCCCTCTACAACGTCACCCACGGAGCCGGCCTGGCCGTTGTCTTCCCTGCATGGATGACATATATGGCCGACAAGAGACCAGCCAAGGTGGCACAGCTGGGCCGCCGCATCTTTGGCGTCACCTCCACCTCCGACCGCGAGGCTGCCCTCGGAGCCGTCTCCGCCCTCCGCGCCTTCTTCAAGGAACTCGGCCTCCCGCTCACCCTCAAGGAGCTCGGCATCGAAAACCCCGATTTCAAACTCTACGCCCAGGATTTCCATCGCGACAAGGGAAACCCCTTCCGCGGTTACTACACCCTCACCCCTGACGACACCGAGGCCATCTACCGCCTCATGCAGTGAACCCCACCCGGTCCACAGACGTTGTTATCTCAAGAATCATCAATCCTAAAGAAAATACAATGAACTATCTTACAGATGAGAAACTGGTCATCGTCGGCGCAGCCGGTATGATTGGTTCAAACATGGCCCAGACAGCCATCATGATGGGCCTGACCCCCAATATTTGTCTCTATGACCCCTACGGCCCCGCCCTCGAGGGTGTGGCTGAGGAACTGAAACAGTGTGGCTTCGAGGGGCTCAACCTCACATACACCACCGACGTCAAGGAAGCCCTCACAGGAGCCAAGTACATAGTCAACTCAGGCGGTGCCGCCCGCAAGGCAGGCATGACCCGCGAAGACCTCCTCAAGGGCAATGCCGCCATCGCCGAGCAGTTTGGCAAGGATGTCCGCTCATACTGCCCCGATGTCAAGCACATCGTCATCATCTTCAACCCCGCAGACATCACCGGACTCATCACCCTCCTCTACTCCGGCCTCAAGCCCTCACAGGTCTCCACACTCGCAGCCCTCGACTCCACACGTCTGCGCAACGAGCTCGCAAAATACTTCAACGTCCCCGCCGACGAGGTCAAGACACCCCGCACCTATGGCGGCCACGGAGAGCAGATGGCAGTCTTCGCCAGCACATGCACCGTCGCCGGACAGCCCCTCTCACAGCTCATCGGCTCCGACGCACTCCCGCGCCAGAAGTGGGAAGAGATGAAGCAGCGAGTCATCCAGGGTGGCAAGCGCATCATCGAGCTCCGCGGACGCTCATCATTCCAGAGCCCCGCATACCTCTCAATCGAGATGATAGCAGCCGCAATGGGCGGAAAGCCCTTCACATGGCCTGTAGGAACATATGTCAACAACGGCGAGTACAACCACATCATGATGGCCATGGAGACAACCGTCGACAAGAACGGCGTCACAGTCCATCCCGTCAAAGGCACCCCCGAGGAGCACAAGGAACTCGATGAAAGCTACCATCACCTCTGCACCCTCCGCGACGAGGTGATAGCCATGGGCGTCATGCCACCCATCGACAAGTGGGCCACCCTCAACCCCAACCTCGAGGCCAAGACCTGCTGACCCATAGATTAAAGTATATAACCAACGGGGATGTATCCGCATTCAGATACATCCCCGTCCTGCTATTTTTTCAGCCCCAATTATCTCAGGCGGTCATATGAGCGGAGCAGCTTCATGTCCTTGTTGATTCCGGACACCGCAAGAATCTCAAGTACCGCCGTGATGGGAAGCAGAATATCCCACATCGTGAAGTGGGCATCAAGCCCCTCAGCGGCCGCAACCTTGTATAGCGCGAAGCACACCACCGCACACACCGCAAGCGTGAGCATCAGCGAGATGACTATCACCGTGCGCTGCAACTGAAGATTCCTGTACATGAAAAGACCCACAAGCAGGAGTATGACAATCGTGCCGCTCGGGATAAGCACCCCATATTCAGGCATCGTGTAGAGAAGTTCAGTGGCACCCCCCTCAAGATGCACAATCTCTCCATAAGGGACAATTAAGAAGATAGCCATGGCAATGACTGCCAGGAAGATGTAGACAGACTGGATACGTTGTATCTGCATGATGTTTTAATCCGTTTATAGGGTTAGACGTTGAAAATTTGTCAAAAGTACTAAATTTTCAACAAACCATGACTCGAATAGTTAGGGATTTGTTGTAAATTTGTGAAAAGATTCACGAGTTTCCATAAATATATGTCAGAAAAACGAGCTCTCATACTGGTCACTAACGACGATGGTGTCAATGCCCGCGGGCTGGCCCAACTAGTCGGCGTGGCCTCCCGTCTGGGCGACGTGATTGTGGTCGCTCCCGCCACACCACAGTCCGCCAAGTCTTCAGCCCTTACAGCCGACGGCCCTCTCACCGTCGAGCAACACGCACCCATAGGAGACGCAAAAGTCTTCAGCGTCAGCGGCACTCCGGTCGACTGCGTCAAATTAGCCATCCACGCCATCCTCGACCGCCGTCCCGACCTCCTGCTGTCAGGAATAAACCACGGCTCCAATGCCGCCGTCAACAACATCTACTCAGGCACCATGGGGGCCGCCATGGAAGGATGCATACTCGGCATCCCATCGATTGGCTTCTCCCTGCTCAGCCACAGCCCCGCAGCCGACTTCTCACCCATCCTCCCCCTCGTCCACACCATCACTGCCAATGTCATGGCCAAGGGCCTCCCACGGGGGATATGCCTGAACGTCAACTTCCCCAAGGACTGCAAACCCGCCGGAGTCAAGGTGGTCCGCGCAGCCGGTGGCCACTGGACCGAGGAATATGCCGACTATGCACGTCCCTCCGGCAAGCCCTTCTATTGGCTCTCAGGCAAGTATCACAACTCCGAGCCTGACGCCTCTGACACAGACGAATACTGGCTGGCCCGCGGATGGGCATCCGTTGTCCCCATCAGGCCCGACCAGACCGCCCCCGACATGATAGACACCGTCAGCAATCTCCTCTCATAACAGCCAAGATGACCCTACGCATCCTCTCTCTGCTCCTCTCACTGTTCGCTGCCTCATGGACAGCGATATTCTCATTCCCTCTCTCCGGAGCCGGAATCGACACCACACGCACTGCTGTCTGGATCCATGACCTCCGTTGGGGCACAGACGTCGTGAGCGCCAACATAGACCGCTCACTCACACCCGCATCCGTCATGAAGACCGTCACGGCAGCCTCTCTCCTCAATCTCGCCGATGTCTCAGAACGATTTTCCACACCCGTCGTGGCCGTAGGCCGACTGACACCCGACAGCATCCTTGAGGGCGACATCGTCGTACGCACCATGGGCGACCCCACCATCGAGTCGCGATTCTTCACAGAGACCCGTGGCTTTGCCGACAGCATCGTGGCCGGCGTCTCCCGTCTCGGCATCCGAGCCATCACCGGCCGCGTCATCATCGACGAGAGCCGCTTCACAGACGCCACCACACCTCGCGGAGTCATGGCCGAGGACATCATCTGGCCATACGGCGCAAGGCTCCAGGGAGCCAACTTCCGCGACAACCGATTCACACTCCGACTCCCCTCCAGAGAGACATCCCCAAAGGTGCCTGGGCTCAAATTCTCCGTCGGCAAGTCGCGCAAAGGACGCAAGGTCAAAGTAGACCGCCGCGACGGCTCAGAGACATTTGTCATCACCGGCAACACCCGCCGCGCTCTCACAGACGAATTCGCCATCCCCTATCCCTCCAAGGCCATGCAGGCCGAGGTCGAGATGGCCCTGACTGGAGCCGGGATAGAAGTGAGAGGCGATGTCGTCACTCCCGCCGGCCGGGAAGAGCGCGTGGTCTACAACCATCTCTCCCCTCAGTTTGGCGACATCCTCCGCAGCCTCATGTTCCGCTCTGACAATCTCATGGCCGAGGGAATGCTCCGCGTCATAACCCCCGGCGGCTCCCGGGCCGAGGCCATCAGCGAGGAGGAGGCCGTCTGGACCCTTGCGGGAATCAGCGCCCATGGCGTCAACATCGTGGACGGCAGCGGCCTCTCGCGCGACAATCGCCTCACAGCCAGATTTCTCGGCGAGATAAACAAATACATGACCCGCGATGAGTTTGGCTCTGACTACCTCGACCTCTTCCCGCGCGCCGGTTTCGACGGCACTCTGCGCAATTTCCTCGTCGACACCCCCCTCGAGGGGCGCGTGGCCATGAAGACCGGCTCAATGAAAGGAGTGCAGTCATACAGCGGTTACCTCTTCGACGATGAGGGTCGCCCCACTCACCTGCTCGTTTTCATAGCCAACGATTTCACCTGCTCCCGCGCAGCCTTAAAAAAATCTATCCAAAGATTGTTATTAGACACTTTTTGTGTAAGTTTGCAGAATGAAACAGAACAACCAGATTGACACCCTTCTCTCCCTGGCCTTCGAGGCCGAGGGGCTCCTCTTTCTCCTCAAAAACCGCCAGGATGCTCCCGCTGACCTCCTTAACCTACTAGCCGACAAGGTGACACGCCTCCAGGCCGGAGTGATGGAGCTCCCTTATGCCGAGCCTGCCTCTGCCCCCGAGCCCGCTCCTGAAGCCATAGCCGACGCTGCCGAGATGGAGCAGGAAGAGGATGCAGAGCCATTCGTTGACACCCCGGAGCCTGCTCCCGTTCCCGAGTCACCGTTGCCCCCGGCGACTCCCGCGGCCAAGACTGAGACTCTCGATGAGCGCATCGCACGCGAGCGAGCACGCGACATCTACAAGGCCTTCACCATCAACGACAAGTTCCGATACTGTCGTGAACTCTTCCATGGTTCGGAGGCCGACTTCGAGGAGACCCTCGAGGTCATCTCAGGCATGTCATCCTTTGACGAGGCTGAGGAATATTTCTACGACGACCTCTGCTGGGACCCTGACAGCGATGACGTCAAGTCATTCATGGAGACCGTCAAGCGCCACTTCTGACAAACTCCCACATGTCGAAACTCTACATAGTCCCCACCCCTGTCGGTAACATGGCCGACATGACCCCCAGAGCCATAGAGGTCCTCAAGCGCGTCTCCGTCATCTATGCCGAGGACACGCGCACATCCTCCGTGCTCCTGCGCCATTTCGACATCCAGACACCATGTCTCAGCCACCACAAGTTCAACGAGCATGCCACCGTGCGCCCCATCGTCGAAAGACTGCTCGCAGGCGACGACGTGGCTCTCATATCTGACGCAGGCACCCCCGGCATCAGCGACCCCGGCTTCCTCCTCACCCGCGAGTGCCGGCGCGAGTGCATCGACGTGGAGACCCTTCCCGGCCCAACGGCATTTGTCCCCGCCCTCGTCAACTCAGGGCTCCCCACAGACCGCTTCACATTCGAGGGCTTCCTGCCCCCCAAGAAGGGTCGACGGTCCCGCCTCGAGGCCATTGCCTCATCAGACTGCACATCTGTCATCTACGAGTCACCCCTACGCCTGGTCAAGACTCTCAGCGAGCTCATCGATGTGTGTGGCCCGGAGCGCCAGGCATCGGTGTCGAGGGAAATCTCTAAGATCCATGACACCACCGTGCGCGGATCCCTCGCCGAATTGGCCGCCTATTTCACCGAAAACAATCCGCGCGGGGAGATTGTTATCATTCTGGGCGCTCCTGAGTCAGGTCCGCGAACCCACAAGAACAAATACAAAGAATAATCAACAACGAAAATATCACAAAACTCACGCCAACTATTATGAAAAAGATTGCAACATTGGCACTCGTGGCCGCTACGCTTCTTACGGGTTGTAATGCTGACAAACTTCGCGAGTCAGAGGCACAGAA
The DNA here is from genome assembly GCA_023667285.1 of Muribaculaceae bacterium. Lineage (GTDB taxonomy): Bacteria > Bacteroidota > Bacteroidia > Bacteroidales > Muribaculaceae > Duncaniella. Next base: position 1,213,145 of record JAMPAK010000001.1, on the reverse strand, counting down.
CGAACAGCTCAAAGGGGATCTCCGCGAGACCCTCGCCACTCAGGACTCTCTACTGGTCCTTGTCAACGACATCTCAGACGGAATGAGTCAGATCAAGGACCTTGAGAAAATCATCTCAACCCCGGGAACCCTCTCTGGTGAGTCAACCTCCCGAAAGGAACAGATCCGCAACGATATGATAGCCATCCAGCAGGCCCTACAGGAGCGCCGCCAGCGTCTCGCTGAGCTCGAGAAGAAACTCGAGGCCACAGGTGGCGAGAACTCTACCCTCAAGCGCACAATCTCTAACCTCAAGGCCCAGATTGCCGACCAGACCACCGAGATTGCAACACTCACCAACCAGCTTGCCAGCGCCAACATCAAGATTGAGGAACTCACCACCACAGTCAACGACCTCAACGTCAGCGTCGACTCTCTCAAGTCCGACGTCGCCGCCGAGGAGGCTGCCAAGAAGGCCGCCGAGGAGGCTGCAGCCGCCGCTGTCAACGAGCTCAACACATGCTACTATGCCATCGGCACAAACAAGGAACTCAAGGAGCGTGGCATCATCGAGAGCGGTTTCCTGCGCAAGACCAAAATCATGAAGGGCGATTTCGACATGGCATACTTCACCGCTGCCGACAAGCGCACTCTCTCAGAGATCGCCACTCACAGCGACAAGGCCGAGATCAAGACCTCACAGCCCAAGGACTCATACCAAATCGTAGATGTCAACGGTCAGAAGGTCATCAAGATCACCGATCCGGCCAAGTTCTGGCAGCTCTCCAACTTCCTTGTCATTAAGGTAGATTGACCGCAGCCATCACCTGACTATGATATATTGCGGAGCGCTCACAACAGCGCTCCGCAATTTTTTGCATGACAATACGTTTATATATTATATCTTCTCACTCATCAATAATAAACCAACGATTGTCATGCAGGCATTGCGCCATATATTTCTCTCCCTTCTCCTCATCCTCTCGACTGCGTTCCCGGCCGTGGCAGCCTCCGTGAAGATCCACGGCAAGATCACCGACTCACAGAACCAGCCCGTCGAGTTTGCCACTGTCCGCATTGGCGGCACAGCCATCGGTGTCACCTCAAGCCTCGAGGGAGACTACTCCCTCTCATGTGCCAAGTCTGACACCATAAACGTATTTTTCTCCTGTATAGGCTATCGCGAGGTGAAGCGCCAGCTCATCGACGCGGCCGCAGACGTCACCCTCAACGTCACCCTTCAGTTGGACACTGAGATGCTTCAGCAAGTCGAGGTGACCGAACTGAAGAAACAGACAGGCGCCGTGGAGCGTCTCGATGTCTCAAACATACGCCGCTCACCTGATGCCTCTGGTGGAAGTGTCGAGGCCATACTCCAGACCATGCCCGGCGTCACAGCCTCCAACGAGATGTCCTCACAATACTCCGTCAGAGGTGGCTCATACGATGAAAACTCCGTCTACATCAATGGAATCGAGGTCTACCGCCCCCTCCTCATCACCTCCGGCCAGCAGGAAGGACTCTCCATCATAAACCCTGACATGGTCGGCGCCGTAGGCTTCTCCACCGGCGGATTTCCAGCCGAGTATGGCGACAAGATGTCCTCAGTGCTCGACATCACCTACCGTCACCCCGAGGCTTTCGAAGGCTCCGTCTCAGGCTCCCTCATGGGCGGGTCACTTGCCATAGGGCAGGGGAGCAAGAAGTTCAACCAGCTCCACGGCCTCCGTTACAAGACAAACTCATCCCTCCTCAGCTCCATGGACACAAAAGGGGAGTATGACCCCTCTTACTTCGACTATCAGACCTCCATCAGTTATCGCTTCTCTGACCGTCTCTCAGCCTCCATCCTCGGCAATATCTCGGTCAATAGATATAAATTTACCCCTCAGAACCGCACCACAACCTTCGGGACTTCAACCGATGCCAAGCAGTTCACCGTCTACTTCGATGGACATGAGAAGGACCGCTTCGAGACATATTTCGGAGCCCTCTCACTCGACTATCGTGTCAACAGATCCACAAACCTCCAGCTCCTCGGCTCTGGCTATCTCACAAACGAACTTGTGGCTTATGACATCTCCGGCGAATACTGGCTCGACCAGGCCGGAACATCCGACGTGGGTGGCGAGCTCGGCGTCGGCCGCTATCATGAGCATGCCCGCAACCGCCTCAAGGCCTCCGTCATGGCTCTCGCCCTCAAGGGACAGACTGCCATAAATCAGAAACATACCCTCTCCTATGGACTCTCCATCCAGGGAGAGAAAATCATGGACCGCACACGCGAGTGGGAGCTCCGCGACTCAGCCGGCTACTCACTCCCCGCCCTCCCTGACCAGCTCAGAGTTGTCTATAACCTCGACTCTCATCAGGATGTCTCCTCCACACGCTTTGCCGCATGGATTCAGGACGCCTGGAAGTTCACCACATCAGCCGGATTCTTCACACTCAATGCCGGTGTGCGCCTCAGCCACTGGAGCTTCAACAAGGAGACCCTTTTCAGCCCCCGCGTGTCCCTCGGATTCATCCCCGAGCGCGCCGCGGGCTGGGCATTCCGCGTAGCCACCGGACTATATTACCAGTCACCCTTCTACAAGGAATTCCGCATGCCCGTCACTGACGAACTGGGCAACCAGACAATCATCCTCAACGAAGACATCAAAAGCCAGCGGTCATTCCATCTCATCGGTGGAGCCGACTACACATTCCGCGCCATGGGCCGACCCTTCAAACTCTCAGGCGAGGTCTACTACAAAGCCCTCTCTGACCTCGTGCCTTACGAGATTGACAACCTCAAGATCGTCTACACCGGCAAGAATGAATCATCAGGCTTCGCCACCGGACTCGACCTCAAGCTCTTCGGACAGTTCGTCCCCGGAAGCGACTCATGGCTCAGCTTCTCCCTCATGAAGACATCTGAGAATCTCCACGGCGTCAAAGTGCCCCGCCCCACAGACCGCTCCTACAGCCTCGGACTCTTCTTCACAGACTACTTCCCCAAATTCCCCCGACTCAAATTCTCCCTGCGCGGCATCTTCATGCAGGGACTTCCCAGCACATCCCCACGCTCCACTCGAGACCAGGGATACTTCCGCATGCCACCCTACAAACGTGTCGACATCGGACTCCAATACGCCCTCCTCTCCCCGCTCAAAGAAGGTGAGACACGCAGCGGCATAGGCTCAAAACTCAAAAGCGTATGGCTCGGCGCAGACATATTCAACCTCCTTGACATCTCAAACGTCGCCTCATACTACTGGGTGACAGACGTCAACGACATCCAATACGCCGTCCCCAACTACCTCACCCGACGCCAGTTCAACATCCGCCTCACAATAGACTTCTAACAGCGTCTGCCGGTGCATGTTCAGAGTTTTTTCTTGTCGGGGGCGGGAAATAAGAAGACAAGAAGCATTCCTATCGCCACTATTGCGGCTATGCTGAGGTCTATAGTGCCACCTGTCCCTTGCGCCATGTACAATGCTCCGCACAGGCCCTCCGCAGTAAGAGCCGAGAATGCCCGGAGCCTCACCACCGCAGGTAGCAAACAGCGTCCGTAGGACGCAGATTTACTCGTAACCCCGGCCATGCGAGGCTCTCCGCAGGAAGAGCCGCGAATGCCCGGAGCCTCACAACCGCAGGTAGCAAACGGCGTCCGTAGGACGCAGATTTACCGCCCGAAGGCCCTCATCGGCATTATCGCACTACCAAACACACATCTCATTCTTACCTTTGCAACCTAACTACACTCGAAGCCCATGAAAAAACTCATCACCACCTCCCGGAAACAAATCTACTCCCCCATCCTGGGGATTCGTGGCTTCGAGACATACCTCAACCGACGCCTCACCAAAAACGAGCGCAAAGTCATCTCATACCTCGAGCGCCAGAAACGCGCACGCCCCGTCCTCGTCATCGACCCGCCCGGCCGGAACTCCGCGCCAATCCTTCAGGAATACCTCAACTACCGCCTCGCCAAAGGACCATCGCAAGCCCTCGGCGCCATCTACACACCCACACGGCTCAAAGGCAAAGAACGGCGCATAAAATACCTCACCTACCGCCGCCCCGACAGCATCCGCGGACACACACTCGCCTACATCCTCCTGCTCAACACCCAGGACGCCAAAACCTTCTCACCCCTGCAGGCCCGGCCCGACGGCTTCCTCCGCCTCTGGAACGCCCTCCTCCCCGCCCTCTCCGGCTGCGGATTCTTCATCGTCCACATCACCGCACCGCGCACCCGCGGCCACGCCGACAAACTCGCCAAGCTCTTCGGCCGCCGCATGCACCGAATCCTCAAACCCGACACAGACAGAAAGCCCGACGACCCACCAGCAACCATCGTCATCACCCTCCCCGTCAGGTTGACACCCTTATCACCCCCTTCACCCCCGTCTACCTCCACAACCTACACCGTCCCTCCCCACCCACTCTAGCGGTACGCCGTGCTCCGCGACCCAAAGTCAAACCGCACGGCAAGCGCTCTTTGACATTTTGAAAAAAACATCAAGGCCATCAGAAGAAAACTCTGATGACCTTGATGTCGTTTGCAAACAATTAAGAGAGTGGCTGCGGTTAACGGTTAGGACTTGCAGCCTGTAGTTGGGAATTACTTCCCGGCGATTGAGCTAGATACGGTCAGACGCAGACGGCCTTTGGCACGACGGCGGGCAAGTACCTTGCGGCCATCGGGTGTAGCCATGCGGGCACGGAATCCATGCTTGTTAACTCTCTTGCGGTTAGAAGGTTGGAACGTTCTTTTCATTGCCGTATATGATTATTTTTGATTTATCGAAGATTTTTCTTCACAATTCGAGGTGCAAATTTAATCAAAAATTCCCGTATAGGCAAATTCCGTTCACATTTATTAACTGATTTCCTGCTTTATTTCCTCACACCAAGCATCGAGTCGGGCCGGTGTCTCTTCCGGATGGTTGGTGTTGTCGATACAGAGCCCCACAATCATACCCTTGACATCGCTGTCTGAGTGATTGTATTTATACGGGTCGTTCTCAAACGGTGCGATGAACTCCGCATGCGTGTCGTGCAGACGATGATAAATCTCTCCAACTGAGTTGCAGAAAGTGTCAGACATCATCTCGTCGCCACACCCGAAGATGGCCACCATCTTGTCGCGGAGATCCAGACCGCTGAGTCCGTCCAGGAATGTCGCCATATCTTCCTGAAGGTCTCCCGCTCCCCACGTGCTTGCGCCGAGGATAAGAACATCATAGGATGCCACTTGAGACGGAGCCGCCTCAGCAACGTTCCTGACATCCTTGGAGTCTACACCGAGCCGTTTGGCTATCTCGCCGGCCACCTCAGCTGTTGTGCCTGTAGTCGAGCCGTAGAATATTCCTATCTTTTTCATAGTCTTATATGTTTCTTTCTGATACATAAACGTGGCTTGTCGCTCAATTGTTCAACACATAATTTTGTGTTAAATAAGTTGACGGTTTGTGGAGAAATCCGTAATTTTGCTTTTCAAACCGAAAAAGTTTCCATACACAGCAAAATAATAGGATTTATGCCCTCTTCTTATTCCCCTATTGATGAGACCTCATATTCTGACGCCGATGGTTTTGACCCGGCCTCAGTATTTGAAAATACACAGCGACACACTGACCCCGAGCCGACTAAGACTGAACCTGAGGAAATTTCCACTACGGAGCCTGAGGCCATTTCTGAGCCCAAAGCCACCGAGGCCCCTAAGCGTCCCGGTGCCCTTAGCAGATTCTTCTCCATGCTCGCAGACTCCCGTTCGGCAATGTTCATTGGAGTTGTCCTGACGGTGGTGGCGGCCTATGCCTTCATTGTGTGCCTCTCATATTTCATGAACATAAAGAGCGACCAGAGCGCCATGCTCAACGCTGATTTTGACCCCTCCGTCATCCGCAATGCCGGCGGTCCTTTCGGAGCATGGCTCGCCCATACGCTCATCTACAACTGGCTCGGCATTGGTGCATCCATCCTCGTATACTATGTGCTGGTATGTGGTCTATCCCTCCTCAAGGTCTACAGGCCGGGCTTCTGGAGCCTCACAATGCGCTGCCTGCTCGGAGCAGTCTCACTCTCCATAGTGGCAGGCCTCATCACCTACACCATGTCGACCCCCTTCTACTGGGGTGGCCTCCACGGATTGCTCCTCAATCAGAAACTCATCATGTTCTCAGGCTACTGGGGCGCTATGGGTGTCAGCCTGATTCTCGTGGGCATGATGGTGATACTCTATCTCAGTGAAATTTCAAAGTTCATCGCCGCTTTCCGTGGCCGATATGATGCCTACAGCGAGCGTCAGGCCGAGCGTCGTGCCGAGCGCCGCCGACTCGAGGAGGAACGCCGCATAGAGCGTGAGCGCATCGAGGCTGAGCAGGCCGCAAAGCAGGCTCTGGAAGAAGAGCGCATGTCTCAGACCAAGGTCCAGGCTGAGACTGACGAACAGCCTCAGGAACCCTCTGAGCCCCAGGTCTCTCTGACAGCCGAGGAGAAGGCGGCAGCCCAGCGCGTGGCCGCATGCTATGTCCCATCTGTCGCAGAAAATATCCCGGCCCCTGCTCCGGCCAAGGGGGAGACCGATCCCGCTGTAGATGAGGAGCCGAAGAGCTTAGCCGATGATATCCCCCTTTTCATCGTCCCCACAGACCGCGACAAGGACAAAGCCGCCATCCCTTACTCAGTGGATGATGAGGAACCTCTCAGCCCCCTGTTCAGGACTGAGGACGCCGCTGATGATGAGGCGATGAGACCTCTTTTCGGTGACGAACTCTCTGCCAAGATGCAGAGCGAGCCTTACGACCCTACCGCTGAGCTCTCCCGCTTTCAGCAGCCCTCAATAGATCTCCTGAAACCTATAGAGGACAAGGGCCCGAGCGTAGATATCCAAGAGATGGAGGCAAACAAACGGCGCCTCACAGACACTCTCCACACCTTCGGCGTCGAGATCTCGAAGATTGAGGCTACAATAGGCCCGACGGTCACTCTCTTTGAGATTGTCCCGGCTGAAGGTGTCAGAACACGCTCCATCAGAAGTCTCGGCGAAGACCTCCAGCTCAAACTTGCCGCCGAGGGTGTCCGCATCATTGCCCCTATCCCTGCTAAAGGCACCATAGGCATCGAGGTGCCTAACAAGGATCCTCAGGTCGTGTCGATGCGCTCAGTGATAGACAGCGACGTGTTCCGCAACTGCAAAATGGAACTACCCATGGCGCTGGGCAAGACTATCTCAAATCAGATTTTCATGGCTGACCTGGCTAAGATGCCCCATCTGCTTGTGGCAGGCGCCACCGGCATGGGTAAGTCAGTGGGCCTCAATGCCATCATCACATCGCTGCTCTACAAGAAGCACCCGGCCGAACTCAAGTTTGTGCTCATCGACCCCAAGCGTGTGGAGCTCAGCCTCTATAGAGAACTCGAGCGACACTATCTCGCATCCCTCCCCGGCGAGGACGCCATCATTACCGACATGACAAAGGTTGTCAATGTGCTGAACTCGCTCTGTGTGGAGATGGACAACCGTCTCTCGCTGCTTGAGAAGGCCGGCGCACGAAACATCAAGGAGTATAACGACAAGTTCAAGGCGCGCAAACTCAACCCCAATGTCCATAGGTTCCTCCCTTACATCGTGTTGGTCATCGACGAGTTTGCCGACCTCATCATCCGTCAGGGAAAGGAGATTGAGAACCCCGTCTCGCGTCTGGCAGCCGTGGCCCGTGCCGCAGGCATCCACCTTATCATCGCCACCCAGCGCCCCACAGTCAACGTCATCACCGGCGGCATCAAACTCAACATCCCCGGACGTATAGCCTTCCGTGTCATCCAGGGCAATGACTCCCGCACCATCCTTGACCAGCTCGGCGCCAATCAGCTCATCGGCCGCGGCGACATGCTTTTCTCCATCAATGGCAAGCTCGAGCGCGTCCAGTGCGCGTTCATTGACACACCTGAGGTCAGCGCCATCTGCGAGTCGATAGGCGAGCAGATTGGCTACGATAAGCCCTACGAACTTCCCGAATACTCACCCGAAGTAGAGGGCGGAGCCTCTACAGCCACCATCGGTGACCGCGACCCGCTCTTCGACGAATGTGCCAGACTGGTCGTGTCGACCGACACCGCCTCCACCTCATCGCTACAACGGAAATATTCCATCGGCTACAACCGCGCCGGGAAGATAATGGACCAGATGGAGGCTGCCGGCATCGTGGGCCCATCGCAGGGTGGCAAGCCCCGGCAGGTGCTGATAGACCCTGTCACGCTGGAGCATATCCTTGAAAACAAATAGGCTTGACGATTGTTATAAAGTCATGAATAGAATTGTCCTCACATTGTCGCTGTTCCTCATCTCTGCTCTCTCATCCTTGGCTGTCACACCACAGAGGGTGATAGACCGTGCCGCCAATCGGCTAAAGTCTTCACCATCCGTGCAGGTAGCCTATACAGTCAAGGCCGATGGACAGACCTCGCAGGGGATGCTCACAATCTCCGGAGACAGATTCACCGTGACATCCCCCGGGATGATTTCATGGTATGACGGCAAGACCCAGTGGACATATTCAGAGCAGATGGGGGAGGTGAATGTGGTGACCCCGACACCCGATGAGCTCCGCCAGATAAATCCGCTTACCATCATCAGCGCTCTCCCCTCCGATTTCCGTTTGCAGTCTGCCAAGGCTCCCAAGGGACAGACGGCTGTCGACCTCACGGCCAAGACTACACGGAGCGACATCCGCAAGGCTCTCATCACCTTCAGCGATGCCACCGGTCTCCCCACCTCAATCCGGGTGACCTTGTCGGGGGGGCATAAACTTGACATATCGGTCAACTCCGTCACACCCGGAGGTGCTCTCCCGGCCACTTATTTCAAATTCGACCCTAAGAAATATCCCGGAGTGCAAGTGGTGGACCTGAGGTAAGAGCAATCATCTGAATTCTTTATAACAATCTACTTTCACATCTTTCAACTGTTATGAATACAAAATGTCTCATCATCGGTTCCGGCCCCGCCGGATATACAGCAGCCATATACATATCGCGAGCCAATATGGCTCCGGTGGTAATTGAGGGTTATCAGCCCGGAGGACAGCTCACCACAACTACAGAGGTTGAGAACTTCCCCGGATACCCTCAGGGTGTCACCGGGCCTCAGCTCATGGAGGATCTAAAAGCCCAGGCTGTTCGGTTCGGCGCAGATATCCGCGAGGGGTTTGTCAAGGAGATTGATTTCTCGAAGCGCCCCTTCAAGGCTGTGACCGACAACGGTCTGGAAATAACAGCCGAGACCGTTATCATAGCCACAGGGGCTTCCGCAAGGTATCTTGGCATAGAGGATGAGCAGAAGTATAACGGCATGGGCGTGTCGGCCTGTGCCACATGTGACGGATTCTTCTTCCGCGGACGCAAGGTGGCCGTGGTTGGTGGTGGAGACACCGCTTGTGAGGAAGCTCTCTATCTGAGCAATCTTGCCTCTGAGGTTTATCTGATTGTGCGACGTGATGTGCTCAGAGCCTCTAAGGTCATGCAACACAGGGTGTTTGACAAGGAGAATATCAAGGTGCTGTTCAACACCTCCACCGAAGGCCTTTATGGCGAGGGTTTCGTGCAGGGCGCACATCTCGTGGAGAACAGAGGGAAGGATAATGAGCGGAAATATGACCTCCCAATTGACGGATTTTTCCTCGCCATAGGCCATAAGCCCAATACTGAGGTGTTCCGTCCGGCCATCGAGTGTGATGACAATGGATATATCAAGGTGTCTGGCGAAGGAACCGCCACAAATATCCCCGGAGTGTTTGCTGCCGGTGATGTGGCAGACCCCACTTATCGCCAGGCAGTGACCGCCGCCGGAATGGGGTGCAAGGCCGCGCTCGATGTTGAACGCTTCCTGACAGAAAATGCCCTCTGATCTCGCTGCTGAAGGAACCAGAGTCCGGCTCCGCGCCCTTGAACCGGTGGATGTCGACACGCTCTATGATTGGGAGAACGACCCCTCTCTCTGGAATGTTGGCTCGACGATGGCTCCTTTCTCGCGCAAGCAGTTGTGGGACTACATCGACACCTATGACGGAGACATCTACCGCGCACGCCAGCTTAGGCTCATGATCGATATTGTCGCCACGGGCGAGACTATAGGCACCCTTGACCTTTTTGACTTCGACCCCGCCAACTCACGCTGCTCTGTGGGAATCTTCGTCACCCCCGGTCACCAAGGTGAAGGGTATGCATCGGAGGCCTTGCGGCTCATAGCCAATAGCATGCGTAATATCATATCGCTTCATCAGCTCACAGCAGTCGTGGCGGTCGACAATCATGCCAGCCGTGCCCTCTTCAAAAGTTGCGGCTTCCACTGCGTGGCCACACTCCCCCAATGGCTCTGCCGCGGCGCAGAGTTCAAGGACGCTGAACTGTATAGCCTGATTCTCAAATAAATATCCTATAGATAGCCCTCTATACGTCCCGCATCGACCTAAGAAGCGTCCTGTCCGTGTGATTGACTCCGTGACAGGGCGTTTTTATCACTGCAAAATTGCATGAATGTTGTTTTTTTGTTGTATATTTGCCGACGAACCCAAATCAATCATAATCAGCCAGTCAGAAACATATGTCGACAATAGTGACAATCGGTCGTGCGGTGGACAATACTATCGTCATCAACCATCCATCCGTGAGTTCTCATCACGGATATATAGAAGTGCGCGATGATAACACCATCATCTATACAGACCGGAGCACCAATGGCACACTTGTCAATGGAATGAAATGTCATAACCGGGCCACACCCATCATTTATGGGCAAAACATCATGCTGCCTGGCGGGATTGTGCTTGATTGGAACTCATTGTCGACATATATGCCGTCAGCCAGAACGCAATTCGCACCGTTTGCCACGCAGTTTGGAGCGCAACAACAGATGAATGAATATGCTCCGCAGCCCGTACCATCCCCCCAATATCAGCCGCAACAGCAGATGCAGCAGCAAGTGGTCAATATCTACGATGCCTCCTCAGACGATGATTCTGACAGCACGGATTGGGACGACAATCAGTTTGCAGATTGGGGCCTCTTCTTCATGATATTGGCAATAGTAACGTTCTGGCTTCCGATACCCGGAGTGTGGATCGCTTCCGACGGTCTGGCCATACTGCTGTTTATCTGCGGTCTATTCTGCAAACCACGCACACCGGCTGTCATCGGATTGCTGCTATCCATCTTCGGCCCGATACTCACGATAATCGCCCTCATAGCGCTTGGCATCGGCTTTGTCGGAGCACTGTTGCTCTGATTCTCTTCTGTCCGGGCTTTACCTCAACAGTTTTATGCCATCATCTAGTATGGCTATCTTGCGCTCCTTGTAAAGCGAGCCGATGGCCTTTTTGAAATCCTTTTTAGAGCAGGCGAAAGCGTGGCGGATAGCCTCTGGCGATGATGAGTCTGTGAGAGGCAGCCATCCATCCTGCTCACTTTCAAGCCGCTCTGCTATCTCCTTTGCCAGAGTCTCCAGACGCCCGTCGCCCGTCCCCTGCATGATAAGGTTTATCTTGCCATCGTCGCGCACATTTTTCACATATGCTGTGACGGTGCTCCCTATCTCGAGAGGATGATAGAGTTCGTTCTGATATATGAAGCCGTGGAACAGGTTGTCGACAATGGCTCTGTAGCCTAACTCTGTGTGCTTATAGACCAGAGCCTTCACCTGCTCTCCTTGATGATAGCGCGGGACACGGTTGCCCAGGAACTTGTCGAGTTTGGCAGAGGCGACGATGCGCCTGGACGCATCGTCGAGATAAACGTAGACGGGAATGACCATGCCGCGCGAGAGTCTCATGGTCTGCTCGCTGTAGGGTAGGAGAAGTTGTTTCATGAGACCCCAGTCGAGGAATGCTCCGGTGCGGTTGACATCTGTAACCTGAAGGAAGGCAAACTCACCTACCTCAGCATAGGGATGCTCCGTGGTGGCAATCAGTCGGTTCTCATTGTCGCGATAGATGAACACATCCAATTCGTCGCCCGGAAGGAGCGGCTCGCTGACATAGCGCGCGGGGAGCAGTATCTCACCCTCAGAACCGCCGTCGAGATATGTGCCGAAATCAACATTTTTCACCACTTTCAGGCGATTATATTTCCCGATTTTTACCATTTTGATGATTATTTTGCTGCAAATATAACGCTTTTCTCGCGGATATGGGCTAATTTTGCATAGTCAAAAAAGTATAAACAGGCACTGAATGGAAGAATTGCTGAAATATTTTCCCTCACTCTCATCCCTACAGATAGATCAGTTTGAGGCTCTCGGGCCGCTCTACACGGAGTGGAACGATAAGATCAATGTCATCTCACGCAAGGATATAGGGAATCTCTACATGCATCATATCCTCCATTCCCTGGCCATCTCGCGCTTCATCACGCCTGTCGATGGGACAACTTTCATCGACCTTGGAACCGGAGGCGGCTTCCCGGGTATTCCCCTCGCCATCCTGTGGCCTGAGTGTCGGTTCCATCTTATTGACCGGATAGGGAAGAAAATCCGTGTGGCCACGGAGGTGGCCAATGCCATCGGCCTTAAGAATGTCACTTTCCAGCATGGCGACAGCGGAGAGTGTCATGAGAAATTTGATTTTGTGGTGTCGCGCGCAGTCATGCAGCTCGATGAACTGGTGAAAATCTCTCTTAGGCTCATCGGGAAGACCTCACGCAACCGTCTTCCTAACGGAATCATATGCCTGAAGGGTGGCGACCTCTCATCTGAGATCGGGCGTGTGAAGCGTCCGCTCATTGAGGTGCCTCTGACGGATTATTTCTCTGAACCTTATTTTGAAGGAAAGGATATAGTTTATGTTGAAGGTTAGCAGATTTGTATTCAATATGTTCGGGGTCAACACATATGTAGTGTGGGATCCTGACTCGCTTGAGGCACTTGTCATAGATCCAGGTATGATCGATGAGGAGGAGTGCAGGGCTATTGACTCTTTCATAGCGCGCAATAGTCTTAAACTAAAGCGTCTGATAAATACACACATGCACCTCGACCACATCTTCGGCAATGAGTATGTTCGCTCGAAATATGACCTTGACATTGAGGCAGCCCGTGAGGATGATTTTCTTGGACGGTCACTCTCGGCTCAGGCCCGTGAATTCAGGATGCCGCTCGAGGTGACAGACCGTGGCCTTGACCGTGAAATACACGACGGTGATGTAATAAAGATAGGCTCAGGCTCACTCAAGGTGCTTGCCGTCCCGGGACACTCGCCCGGCTCAATGGCTCTCTGGAGTGAGGGGTCAGGGTTTGTCATCACTGGAGACGCGCTGTTCCGCGGCTCGATAGGGCGCACAGACCTTCCGGGCGGGGATTTCGCTACGCTCGTGAAGTCAATCCGCACACGGTTGCTGACCCTCCCGGACAACACCGTGGTTCTCCCCGGACACGGCGATGAGACTACCATCGGATGGGAAAAAGCGCATAATTACATGTTGAAATAAAGAAATATTTCCGTAATTCGGAAATTTTACATATTTTTGCGAAAATACATATAACATAGACTTGAATATGGCAAAAATCCAACGTTCCAAACTAAGACTCCGCGATCTAACTCTCCGCGACGGACAGCAGTCACTGTTCGCCACCCGCATGAATCAGGCCACGATTGATAAGCTCCTTCCCTTCTATGAGGATGCGGGATATTACATCATGGAGGTGTGGGGCGGTGCAGTGCCCGACTCCGTGATGCGCTATCTCGATGAATCCCCCTGGGAGCGTCTGCGCATCGTGTCGAAGGCAATGGACTCACGCTCAGAGCATCCCAAGTCTCTCCTCTCGGCTCTCTCGCGTGGCCGCAACCTCTTCGGCTATGTCCCTTATCCTGACTCAGTGCTCGAAGGATTTTACAAGGAGGCTATCGATAATGGCCTTAACATCATGCGTATATTTGATGCGCTCAACGATATCGACAATGTGCGCGAGTCAATCCGCTTGATCAACAAACTTGGAGGCATAGCTGACGGCGCAGTCTGCTACACCGTCGATCCCAAGCCAGAGGCTCCGGCCAAGACCGGCTTTATGGGCAAGCTGAAGTCGATGTTTGGCGCAGGCGATAAGGAACCGGAAAAGATTTTCACCGATGAGTATTTTGTGGACAAGGCCAGGCAGATGGAGGCTCTGGGTGCAAAGATCATCACTCTCAAGGATATGGCCGGCCTGGTTAACCCCAGCCGTGCAGCTTCGATCATATCAGCCCTGAAGGCTAATGTGAAGGTGCCTGTGGACTTCCACACTCACTGTACTCCAGGTTATGGCCTGGCCTCATCGCTGATGGCCATTATCAATGGAGTCGATATCCTCGACACAAATATCTGGTGGTTTGGAGGCGGATCGGCCGCTCCTGCCGTCGAGCTCATTTACATCTTCTGCCAGCGCATGGGCGTGGAACTTGAAGTCAACATGGAGGCCGTGGGACGCATCCGCAAGGAACTCCTTAATGCCCGCAAGGCGCTCTCAGACTTCGACCTCAACCATGATAATATGCCCCGTGAGTTTGATCCTCTGAAGGACACTCTCCCTGCAGAGATAGCGGCTCTCTTCGACAGCGCCATCGAGTTTGCTCAGGCCGGCGATGAGGAGGCTCTGCTTGACACATGCCATAAGATTGAGGCTTATTTCAACTTCCCCAAGCCTAACGAGCTCGTTAAGACCGCAGAGGTGCCTGGCGGAATGTATTCCAATATGGTGGCCCAGCTTCGTCAACTCAAGAGCGAGGATCTGCTAGAGGATGCCATGAGGCTTATCCCAATGGTGCGCCGCGATGCCGGTCTGATACCCCTTGTGACTCCTACCAGCCAGATTGTGGGTAGCCAGGCGGTGCTTGTGGCTCTCGATCGTAAGAACGGCAAGCCCGACTATACAACCACCAACAACCAGTTCATCTCGCTCGTGAAGGGTGAGTATGGAAAGACCCCTGTGCCCATTGACCCTGCGTTCCGCGAGAAGATCACAGGCTCGGCTCAGGAGAAACCCTATGATGTCTCATCCTACAAGAAGCCAGCCAACCCGACACTCGACGATATGGGGGGTGTCCCTCTGGCGTCTAACAATGAGGAGATGCTTCTTCTGGAACTGCTTCCCTCAGTAGCCAACGGATTCCTGCGCAAGCGCCGCGCTGAAGAGGCTGCCGCCAACAAGCCGGAGCCGGTCATTGAGGAGGCTGTGGCCGCAGTAGCCGCGGAGCCTATCACCGGTCCGACACTCGTGGCTCCGATGGGCGGCCGCATTATCTCGGTCAACGTCAAGCCCGGGCAGGTTGTCAAGAAAGGTGATCACCTTCTCACTTATGAGGCTATGAAGATGGAGAATGATGTCGAGGCCGAAAAGGACGCTGTCGTCAAGCGCATCCTCGTTCAGGAGGGTGAGGTCGTAGGCACCGAGGCACCCCTCATCGAGTTTCAGGATTGAGACACTCTCTCAGACCCTCACGCAATCAACACATTGATATGAAGACAATCAAGATTCTCATCGCTGCTGTGGCGATTCTCATAGGCACAGCATCGGCCAATGCAGGCGGCCTGTTTAAGATAGGTCCCCGTGTGGGCCTGACCGTCAACGAGATGCACTTTAACAAAAGTGTGGTCGATGACCGTAACCGCACCGGGTGGACCGCAGGTCTTATGACAGAGTTCCGTGTGCCCATCATAGGGATCGGCGCAGACCTCTCGTTCATGTATGTCCGCCGCAACAGTTCGTTCCTTGTTCAGAATGACCTCAGCAAGAATGACCGCGACTATTTTGAGATTCCTCTCAATCTTCGCTACAATTTCTCACTTCCCGTTGTCAGCAATTTCCTCACTCCTTATCTTGCTGTGGGACCAAGTGTCTCGTTCCTGACCTCGCGCAAGAACTTTGAGGCGGCCTATCACAACAGGAAGGTGGACTGGGCGGTTAACTTCGGTTTTGGTGTCCAGTTGATGAATCACCTTGACATCAGCGCTCGCTATGGCCTCGGTCTGACCAAGGCCGTGAATGCAGTGGCCGGAGGTACAGCGGCCGACATCCAGGGCAAGAACCGCTACTGGACCATCTCTGCTGCCTATCTGTTCTGATTCTCCAATCTACAGCAACTATAAAAATCCGCGTCCTGTCGACACAGTTTGACAAGACGCGGATATTTGTTGTTGAATTTTACAACTTAGATTATTTCAGGAAGTATGTGAGTTTGATGTCGAGGGTGCGGTTGCGGGCGGAGACATCTGTGAGGAGGCGGGTCTTGAGGGCGTAGGTCATTCCCCATGTGTAGGATGCCGCTATCTGCCAGCGTTTCATGATCTCAAAGCCGCCGCCGACGGTGAGAAGCACCTCGCCGCCTGAATATTTGAGGGCATCACACTTCGAGTGTCCGGCCTGGATGGAGAGGATGGGGCCGCCATAGACGAAGGGGGCCACATAGTCTTCAAGCCCCTGCATGCGGGTCCATTTGAACTTGAGGTTGAAGGGGATGTCGATTGAGTGGAGGTATATGTTCTCATTGCCATAGCCCTCGGAACTCCATATGAGTTTCTGACCGAGGTCGAGTTTGGCTGCACGCTGCTGATAGTATAGGCCAAGCTCAATGCCGAAGCCGATGCCCGGGAACATCATCTCTCCCCTCATGCCGGCGCCACCTCCGATGCCTGTCTTCACGTCGAAGAGGTCTTGCTTGAACTTCATGGTGTTGAATGATACACCAGCCGATGGTCCCCAGCGTAACTGGGCTGAGGCAGGGATGGAAGCGGCGATGATGCCGATTATTATAATGAAAGAGGTGATGAATCGTTTCATTTCAGATTGTTTTGACTTGTATCAGCGGACAAAGTTACGATTTTTTCCACACTTCCCGCGCTTTTTCGGGGATTTTAAGTTAACTTTGCAACAGATTTCAACCAATCAATCGAATTATGAAACTATATATCGCAGCCTTGGCCCTGGCCACCGTTCTCGGTGCAGGTGCTGAAGAGAAAGCAGAGAAGACGGATTCTGTTGAGGGATTCAAGTTTACCGACGTCAAGGTGGTTCCCGGGACATCTGTGAAGGATCAGAACAAGTCAGGCACTTGCTGGAGTTTCTCAGGCCTCGGCTTTGTTGAAAATGAGATTCTCCGCAACACTGGCAAGGAGATGGATCTGAGTGAGATGTGGATTGTGCGCAATTGCTATTCTGACAAGGCAGACCGTTTTGTGCGTATGGACGGCAAGACAAACTTTGCAGCCGGAGGCAGTGTGCTCGATGTGGCCTATGTGATTGACAACTACGGGATCCTCCCTGAGGAGGCTTACAAGGGCCTTGAATATGGCGAGGAGAAACATGATCACTACGAGCTTGACCCTATCCTCACGGGTATTGTCAATAACGTAAATGACAAGAAGGGGAAGAAGTCTACGGCCTGGAAGAAAGCTGTGGAGGGAACTCTCGATGCCTATCTGGGCGTGAAGCCTGAGACTTTCGTGTATGAAGGGAAGACATATACTCCCAAGTCGTTTGCAGAGTCGCTCGGCATCAAGACATCAGACTTCATACCTGTGACATCTTATACACATCATCCTTTCTACACACAGTTCCCCCTCGAGGTGGCGGACAACTGGCTCTGGATGCCTTACTACAATGTCCCGATGGAGGAGATGAAGGCTATCGTTGACAATGCAATTGAGAATGGCTACACTGTGGCATGGGCTGCCGACGTTAGCGAGCCGGGCTTCAAGTGGAAAGAGGGTTTTGCGGTGCTACCCAAGAAGAAGACAGCTGCTGACCTTGAGGGAACAGAACTGGCCCGCTGGGTGAAGCTCTCTGACAAGGAGCGAGAGGAGGAGCAGAACAACATCACCGGTCCTGCTGAGGAAATCGCAGTGACTCAGGAGATGCGCCAGGATATGTTTGACACTCACGAGACCACTGACGACCACGGAATGATCATCGTGGGCAAGGCTGTGGACCAGAACGGCACTCCTTATTATAAGGTGAAGAACTCATGGGACACGAATCAGGTTTATGACGGATATTTCTATGTCTCCGAGCCTTACTTCCTGGCTAAGACACTTGATATATATGTGAACCGTGCGGCCATCCCTGCCGATATAGCCAAAAAGATGAAACTTTGAGGAGACTCCATCTTTTCAATCCAGAGAATGACCTGGCCCTTGGGCTAGGTTGCCGCTACTACACACCCCCGCCCCATGCCGCAGCGCTCCACAGGGCGGGGGCGCTTTTGCCTGCATGGTGGGCTGTGGATGGGGATTTCATAGTTGCTCCGGCTGAGTTGGCAGACGACCTTGAATATCTCCGGATCCGGTTCGGGCTTAAAGGTGATGTGCTTCAACGGGGCGTTGACCTCAAGGGTCTCACCCCCTCCCCATGGGGATGGAGCGCCGATGCGGTCAGGCAGTTTGTTAAGGCCGGAGTCCTTTCTGAATCACTCCCGGATGATGAGAGCATCTCGAGAATCCGCCAGCTCAGCCATCGGCGCAGTTCGGTGAAGATTCTGGAGATGATGGGACGGGATGATGTCCTCACAGTCGAGACAGATGATCCTGACATGGCCGTCAGAATGGAAAGCGAGTATCCCGGCTGTTTCATCAAATCTCCCTGGTCAGGGAGCGGAAGAGGTGTGTTTTGTGCAGGCGGGCTGCCTCCGGAGGTCATCAGGGGAAAGGCCGAGGGGATAATCCATCGGCAGGGGAGTGTGATGGTAGAGCGAGGCCTCGACAAGGTGGCAGACTGTGCGGCTCTCTTCTATGCCTCAGATGGCATTGTCGCTCTGAGGGGGCTATCGATGTTTCAGACCGAGCATCGAGGAATGTATGGTGGAAACATTGTGGCTCCGCAGACATGGATACGTAGCCGATTGGAAGAGTATGTCGGCGCTGAGACACTAGATAGGACATTGGCTGGACTCGTTGATGCTCTCAACAGGCTGATAGGAAAGGACTATGAGGGCTGGCTAGGTGTCGACATGATGGTGTGGCGCGACATAGACGGTCATCTCAGGCTTCATCCATGCATTGAACTCAATCTGCGCATGACTATGGGTGTGGTGGCCATGGCTGTCTCTGAGAGGCTCGATGTCCGCAGCCCCCACCTCATGGCATGGCATCGCGGAGAGTCTGACTTGCATCTCACACTTCTTCCATCACATGAGGGATTTTCATTGACATTGCTTTCTTATGACAGACTCTGACTTCAAGATTATGGCTGCGCCTCTTCAGGGGTTCACTGAGGCGCCTTACCGCCACCTGCACTCCACTCTGGCCCGCGGGACGGCTGACGGAATAGAGTATTCCACACCCTTCATGCGTTTTGAGAGGGGAGAGGTCCGCAGGCGTGACATGGCCGACCTTACATCACCATTGAATATCGGTGTGAATCTTACCCCTCAGATAATCTTCAGGGATGAGGATGAGTTTGACAGTCTTGTCAAGGCTGTGAGGGGCGCGGGATGCAATCGCATCGACCTGAATCTCGGTTGCCCCTTCCCTCCGCAGGTGCGGAAGGGGAGGGGAGCCGGGCTTCTCAGACGCCCTGATGTTATGGAGCGGATTGCCGAGAGAATCATTAGTCTCCGTGATGTGGTTGAGTTCTCCGCGAAGATGAGGCTGGGGGTGGAGGACAACCGGGAATGGCGCGGGATTGTCGGCATCTTGAACTCAGTGCCGTTGAGGCATGTCACCATTCATCCGCGCACGGCCACGCAGCAGTATGGCGGAGCAATCTCTGAGGATGAGTTTGCCCGTCTGTCGGGCTCACTGAGTCATAAAGTGATATATAATGGGGATATAACGACTCCTGATGAGATTGAGCCAATCCGAGCAAGATTCACCAATCTCGGCGGTGTGATGATAGGCCGGGGCCTGTTGAGACGGCCATCGCTTGTGTCAGAATGGATTGACGGCGAGGAGTGGAACGAAACGGAGATAAGAGCGCTTGTACTGAGGCTCCACAGAGGACTCTTGGAGCACTACTCCAACATCCTTTGTGGTGACTCACAGATTCTCGCGAAGGTAAGGCCGTGGGCTGAGTGGATGGAGCCATATGTGGACCACAAGACCGTGAAGCGCCTGGCGAAGACCGGCTCACTTGCAAATTACCGCTCGTTAATATCCTGATTCACGCAGGAATTTTCCTTCGTTGAGGGAGGTGTCAGAGAGAATGTCGTTGAGCGACGCTGAGGGGTTATTCTTCAGATATGCCCCGACAATCCTGGCGCCTATCCATCGTCCGGCGGCTCCGGGGGCATCTGGCGCCAGGATGGTTGTGGCCGGCGAGAGTGCTGTCATACCTCTTGCCACTGTCGGGTCGGTGGAATAGAGCATGTCGCGTGTGAGAAGCGAGTTCCACATGGCCGTCTCGTTCGCCTCGAGCCATTTCTCCTCCTCGGGAGAATATCCCAGGGCCTCGGCCATGCTGACAGAGGAGGCCACCATCACCCCTTGTGTCACCGCGCCCTCATATATCATGCGCGAGAGCAGGGTGGGGTAGGCGCCTGAGGGTTTGTAGGGACGGTCGGCCCGGATGAGGGTCTCGGCGACGTCCACCGGAATCCGTGCGGGCTCCTTGCGGCGGCGGATGTAGTCGGGGAAGTAGCCATAAGGTTCATATCCTCTTCCAAGGTAATGGTTCAGGCCGATGAAGAGAATCGAGTCTGCCGTGATGACAGACTGGTTGAAGGGGGATATGATGGCGAAAATCTTCGGCTCCCTGAAGTCGGGTATAATCTCACCCAGACGCCCCATGACATTGCCGAGGATTGTTGCCTCTGCCGAGAGGTCGGTGAAGGCAGAATCGACGGCGTGCGTGTGTGATGCTATCGATGGCATCTCGGAGTAGAGTCTGACGGTAGAGTCGGTTGGCTCGCCGTAGCCCGACACAAGAAAAAGTGTGTGTGTGGCGCGGCTGAATGCGCTGTCTTTCGGGAGGGTGCCGGAAGAGAGCCGTTGGTCGAGCCGGTTGATGGTGACCGGAGTGTAGTTGGATCCGCATGAGGTGAGCAATATCATCACGGATCCCACAATATGGAGCATTGTCAGGCTTTTCATATTCCAAAAGTAGTTATTTCTGCGGTAAAAAAGATAATCGGAGCGTAAAATAGTGATTGCAAATATTAAAAAGTGTTAATTTGTTTGGGGGGGGGTAAAAATTAACTGCTAAATTTGCAGGAGATTGTATGAATTCACACCCTTAATACTCTGAAAACAATTCAATACAAAATGCGAATAATAAGAACCCTGATCATCGGGGCCTCTGTTGCCATGGCCGGGCTTTCGTCTACGGCGGCTGTGACTATGCATCTGCGCATTCACATGACAGGAGGCTCCACCGCTCTGATTAATGTCGGAGAGAAAACTTTCAGTACAGACCAAGCCATCAAGAATCCGGAAGGGGAAGAGTGTCCTGAGGTGGTTTTCGAAGGTTCCAAACTCATTGTAACTGTCCCCAAGACCGATAGCGAGCCTTCAACCTACACTTATGAGGCAAACGATGTGGAGTCGTTTGACATCGTGAAGTATGACCAGACTGTCGGGATTGACGGAGTCGTGGTTAAGAATGCCGGGGCGATTACTGCTATTGGTGGAGGTGTCTTTGCAGTAGCGGGGACAGAAGCCAGAGTCTACGACCTGAACGGACGTCAGATGCCTGTTGAGGCTACAGCAACAGATGCGGGTCTCACAGTCTCTCTCGCCTCCCTGCAGCCCGGCGTATATGTGATAGCAACCGAGTCAGCAACCCTTAAAGTGACGAAACAATGAGACTTCGGACATGCATGGCGACTGCGCTCGCAGCAGTGACCATTTCTGCCATGGGCCAGGAGAAGGTGGTGGATAAGTTATATGTTGGAGGTACCCCTTATGCGGCCGATGAGGTGAGGATGCGTATCTTCCCGCATGAGAGCCTGGAATATGCACGTATCTTCATAAATGACAGACTTACAGGGCAGTATGACAGTGCGACCTCACTTGTGGAAAATGAAAACGGTGAGGAAGTCCCGTTGCTCTGCAGGGTGACAGTGCGCGATAAGAATGTCCTTGGCACACCGCGTGTGGAGCTTTCAGGCCTGCTTTATCATCGCACTGTTTCTGTATCATGGACCCCTGTAGAAGGTGCGGCCGGCTATGAGGTGGAACTCACCCCATACTATGTATGGCCCTCAGATATTCCTGCCGGTGAGAGCATGGTCTTTACTGTAGGCGCTGAGGAGACATATTTTGATACAAACGACGTTGATTACTACCGGTGGTATCATCCCCGTGTCCGTGCCGTCCATGCCACAAATCCTGAATATAATTCCGAATGGTCAGGACGAACCGGCTTCTTTATCGCCGACATTGTCGGGGCTAGATACGTCTCTCGCGATGTTCCTAAAGTTATTGACCTGGAGGACTATACAGACAATACGGTTGTGGTGAGTCTCAATCGCAGCAGCGAAGGGGTGGAAAATCCATATCTCCGTAAGGATAATGACGGCAATCTCATAGTGACTCATCTCAGCCTGAGAAGTTTCACCCAGGGAGTAGAGGTGCCTCAGGAATATGACAACTATGCCATTACGGCTGATGACCTTGCCGCAGGGAAGGTGACTCTCTCGGGACTGCAGGAGAACACACAGTATCTCATCGCCGCCTATGATAATGAGAATCCCGATCCAAGGGAGGTAAGGTACAATGATCTGTCAGTGCGCACAAAGGGCGGTGAGCCGGGGCCTCCCATCGATGTCGAGGGTGATGACCTCGGTGTGATCATAGACAAGTTCTATGCCGATCCGAATATGGTCGAGGGCCAGACACTTTATCTGACAGGGGATAAGACATATTACTTGTACGAAGCCTCTCATCTTACACTTGGATTCACCCTCGAGACCAAGCCGGAAGATGTGGCTGCCGGGAAGCGGGCAAAGGTCCACATGATGAATCCTAGTACCTTGTTTCTTATTGGTTCCTCAGAACAGATGACAAAGGTTGGCAGCATTATATTCCGCAATATCGATTTTGACGTCCCTGAGGCCTTGAACTATGGCGCTGCCCGTGAGCAGGATTTATCAAGCACCAACAATTACTTTGTCAATTGTCTCTCGAATAATAAAGATGTGGCGTTCGAGTCGTTTGAAGTCTACAATTGTACCTTCCGTCATTTTATCCGTGGCTTCTTCCGTGTGCAGGGCAATAATAAGAAGGTGATTCATAAACTGGTTATTGATGGTTGTCTGTTCTCTGATTGTGGTTACTATGCATCAAATGGAAATAGTTACAGTTGGTTTGCCGGGGATGGTAAACAAGCCGAGTCAAACCTCTATGAGGACTTCTCATTTACAAACAATACCATGTATGACTGTCCGATGGTAAGTTTGATGACAGATAACAACAATCAGAACTTCGATGAGAGTGTGAAATGGAATATTAAGATTGAGAACAATACATTCTTCAACTTCAATATCCGTGCTAGTGGGCGCTATATCTTAAATCTAAGATATGTGCCGGGTGGGTCGCACTTCTCTCTGCAACGCAACCTGTTTGTCACCGTCGGACACGATGGCGATGAGCGTGAGCTCTATATGAGTGGATCTGATATAAGGTCCATCATGGGTTCAGGTGAGTTTACCTATACGATTAAGGACAACTATTCAGCGTCGACCAAGACTGACCGTATTGGTGATGACATGATTTTTAGCGGCGGTGCATTCAGTGCCACGAAAAATTCCTTTGGAGCATTCCCTGATGCCGTGAAGGATTGCACTGTGGATGACCTTAAGGTGAAGCAACTTGTCGATGCCGACGGGAATGCGCTGATGCCTCAGGATATCTTCAACAATGCCCTTCCCCCTTACAAGGATTACAAGGCAACGGAGTATACCGCCCTTGACCATGCTGCTCCTGAGAATATCATGGAGGCTCTGAAATATAAGAATGTACCAGCAGTGGTTGTTGAGAAAAATCTCGGTGACCCGCGTTGGAGGGATTGATAGAGCCCATTCTGCCATACATCTCCGCTTCGATTTAGATTGAGGCGGGGATTTTTTTATAATTCTTAGTGCTTAACTCCCGGACCACTTCACCAAGCAGGTGTGATGCGGGCGGGGTTGCAGTGTCCCAAAAGATGAGAATTTTGGGCGAAAGTATGCAAAAAACATCTGCCGATTGGGGCTTTTTGATGGATAATTGCTAATTTTGCACTTAATTACGCCTGATTGCAATGCGTCTGATTCTACGGTTTATACTCCTCACGTTGCTGCTGCTCCCGGTTCAGAATGCGGGGGCCAAGGACTTTGTTGTCGTGCTCGACCCTGGCCATGGTGGTAAGGATGCGGGCGCGCTGGGCCTTCGCAGCAACGAGAAGACTATCAATCTCACGGTGGCTAAGAAACTTAAGGATCTCATAGAGAGCAATATGAAGGACGCCAAGGTGGAGATGACCCGTTCGAACGACACGTTTGTCAAACTGCAGGGGCGCGCCGACTTTGCGAATACGCGCAAGGCTGATGTGTTTATCTCCATACATGCCAACTCGCTGGGCTATAAGACTCCCGGACGTGACCGTGTGCACGGCGCGGCGGTCTATACACTGGGTCTGGACCGCTCAGACACGAATCTCAGTGTGGCGATGAGGGAGAACGAGGTTATGAAACTGGAGGATGACTATACGACCACCTATGAGGGTTTTGACCCGTCGTCGGCCGAGAGTTACATTGCCTTCGAGATGATGCAGCACAAGAATATGGACCAGAGCATAGCCCTGGCAGAATATGTGCAGAACCAACTTGTGCGCACGGCCGGACGCAAGAACAACGGAGTGCGCCAGGCTCCGTTCTGGGTGCTTGTGCGCACGAGTATGCCTGCTATACTCGTGGAGCTCGACTTCATCTCGAACCCCACCCAGGAGAAGTTCATGATGTCTGAGGCCGGGTCGACGAAACTCGCCCGTGCCATCTATAACGGTCTGGAGCGCTATCGCAACCGGACAGTGAACGCAGTCCCAGCGAATAAGGTCGCTAAGACGGAGAAAAATGACACTGAAACAACCAAGGAGACAACCAAGGAAACCGTATCTCAGCCGCCTGTCCCTCAGGCATCCTCTACAGGGAAGGCTGACGGGGATATAATCTATAAAATCCAGTTCCTCACGTCGCCGCGTGTGCTTCCGGCAGGCCATAAGAACTTCAAGGGGCTCACGAATGTTGAGCATTATGAGGATAATGGGATGGTGAAATATACCATCGGTTCATATTCAAGTCTTTCAGAAGCCAATAAGGACCTGAAAGAAGTGAAAAAGAAATTTTCTGACTCGTTTGTCATCAAGACACGCGACGGTAAGCGAATAAAATGATTATGAAAAGTATCACCTCACGTGAAATCAAAATCGGTGCCGCGGTGCTAATAGCGCTTGTGGCCTTATTCTTCGGCATCAACTTCCTCAAGGGAGTGAACATCTTCAAGGCCGGCAATAGTTATTTCGTATCCTATACAAATGTGACGGGGCTTGCGCAGTCGGCCCCCGTCACTCTCAATGGCTTCAAAGTGGGCCTTGTTAGAGACATCTCATATGAGTATGACAATCCCGGTCATGTCCGTGTGGAACTCAGCCTGGACCGCAAGCTCCTGCTGCCTGAGGGGACGAGCGCTGTGATTGTGACCGATATGCTAGGCACATCGACCGTCGAGCTCAACCCCGGAGCCTCAGCCACCATGCTTCCCTCCGGCTCCAAGATTAAAGGTGTGGAGGGCTCGGGACTGATGGACAAGGTGTCGAGCGAGTTGATGCCCACACTTGTGACCATCGCGCCACATATTGACTCGCTTGTTGTGGCCTTGACCAAGGTGGCCGCTGATCCGGCTCTCCTGGCCGCCGTGCAGCGTCTGGATGTCATCATGGCTAACCTGGAGACCTCGACCACACATCTCAACCGTGCCATGGGTACTGTCCCGGCACTTGTAGGCACTGCCAACGCCACGATGACCAACGTGAATGAAATCTCGGAAAATCTGAAGCAGATATCAGCCTCGCTAGCAGCCGTGTCAGACGACCTGAAGAAGATGCCTCTCGACTCAACTATGCGCCATATCAACAACATCACGGCTCATCTCGACGAGGCCACCGCTCAACTTAACTCTACAAACTCCTCGCTCGGGCTACTGCTCAACGATCCCGCGCTCTATAACAACATAAACAATTCGGCGGCCCACATCGATTCAATCCTCATTGACCTGAAGAAGCAGCCGAAACGCTACATACCATCCATAAAGGTATTCTAAAAGGTTGTTTGAGCAACCTTTTAGGGCGCGACCGCACAAATTCCCATTGCCGGGTGTTGTTATATTAATTGATACACACTCTAACATCCGTAATCATGTCATCAATCCGTATAGTGGGCATAGCCCTAATCTCAGCCGGACTTCTCGCAGTGACAGCGTGCAATCCGCTTAAAAAGTCAAGCATGCAGAAGAATATACCTACAAACCGCACCGAGCAGCCTGTGGTCACTGAGACCGCCACTGTGTCGCTGGATCCACTTCTGGGTGAATGGTCTATCACAGAGGCTCTGGGGACCGACATAGTGGTGAACGGCGAGAACCATCCCAAGATCTCGCTTGCGCAGGTGCAGGGGAGTCCGGATATGCTTCGTGTCATCGGATATAACGGATGCAACCATATCAACGGCGACTGGAGAGTCAAGGGAAACTCCATCGTCCCCGTCGGTGAGTTTATCAGTTCGCTCATGGCTTGTCCGGATGCGCCATATGAGAATACCGTGAATCAGGCTCTTAATTCTGCGGCATCATACAGATTTGTGGATGCTGACAACCTGGAACTGCTCTCGACGACTGGAAATGTGGTGATGAAACTTCGCCAGCGGAATCTCTCGTTTCTCAACGGCGCTTGGAAGGTGGTCAGCCTTCACGGAAAGCCTGTCCCGCAGACGGCTAACATTAGAGTTGTGCTGGATATAGATGAGTGTAAGATTCATGGCGAGGCCGGGTGCAATGTGCTGAACGGAGAGATTGTTGTCAACCTCGACAAAGGGGATGGCATCGAGTTCAAGAACCTTGCAACGTCGCGCATGACCTGCCCTGACATCGCCACCGAACAGGAGTTCCTGCTTGCTCTTGAGGAGGTGGACACCGCAGTGCGCGTCGACTCAGGCTCGGAGGCATCCTTCAAGGATGACCATGGAAATGTGGTGATAACGATGACGCGCCTATCGCCTGACCAACTCACGGAGTAGCAGGCTTCTCATCAAATCAGAAATAACAATGGAAGCGAAAGACAGCAAGCAACTCATGCTCTGGCCGCATGATGAGTTTGAGTTGCGACTATCCAAGATAAGGGCTGAGATGGGGCTTGAGGGGATTGATGCCCTTCTTATCTCAGACAACGCCAATAAGTATTATCTCACAGGCCGCGTCTATGCCGGATTTGCATGGATTCCCATCAAAGGGATGCCTATCTTCTTTGTGCGCAGGCCGGTCCAGCTCGAGGGGGATGGTGTAGTCTACATCCGCAAGCCCGAGGAGATGGCCCAGACCATCGGGCTGAATGTCCCGAAGAGACTGGGGTATGAACTTGACATAGTCCCCTATTCGAGCATAGAGCGCCTTGCGGGAATCTTCCCTCAGTCGGAGATGGCAAACGCCTCCACGCTCATGCGCAGAGTCCGGGCCGTGAAGACACCTCTTGCCATTGAACTCATCAGGCGCTCAGGCGAGAAGCATGTACATGTATATTCGCGCATACCTCATCTTTATGTCCCCGGAATGTCAGACATCGAACTCCAGGTGGAGATTGAGCGTCTGAGCCGTCTGGAGGGGTGTCTGGGCCAGTTCCGCATCAGCGGCGACTCGATGGAACTTTACATGGGCAATCTCCTAGTGGGTGAGAATGCGGATGCTCCCTCGCCCTATGATTTCGCCATGGGTGGCGCTGGGATGGATCCATCGCTTCCTGTGGGTGCTGACGGTACGATAATCAAGCCGGGGATGACTGTGATGGTCGACATGAACGGAAACTTCGACGGCTATATGACTGACATGACCCGAGTATTCGCTCTCGGGGACATCGAGCCGCTGGCCGCAAAGGCACACAAATGCTCGATAGATATCCACCGTGCTCTCTGCGATATGATGAAGCCAGGCGCGGAGGCCAAGGAACTCTGGCGTGTGGCCGATGAGATGGTGGAGGCCGAAGGACTGAAGCCTTATTATATGGGACATCGGCAGCACGCAGGCTTCATAGGCCACGGTGTGGGGATTGAGATTAATGAACTCCCTGTCATAGCGCCTCGAAGCCGTGACATTATTGAATCAGGAAACGTTATTGCACTCGAACCCAAATTTGTGATTCCTCATGTGGGTGCGGTGGGCATCGAGAACACCTATGTCGTCAAGGAGGATGGCGTGGAGTGTCTGACCCCGGCTCCGGAGGAGATTGTGAAATTTGATGTCTGAACATTTGAAACGAACTACAGCTGAGGTTGTCAGCCTTCTTGATAAGCCGCTTTTCCATGCCATTGGTGAGGCGGCCGATGCGCTGTCCCTCCCATGCTATGCAGTGGGGGGCTGTGTCCGCGACTTGTATCTGGACCGTCCATCCAAGGACTTTGACTTTGTCACGGTGGGGAGCGGAATAGAACTTGCCGGCGAGGTGGCCAGACGGCTGGGTAAGGGAACTCATCTGAATGTGTTCCGCACATATGGGACAGCCCAGGTGAAGCGGGGGCACACCGAACTTGAGTTTGTGGGAGCCCGAAAGGAGTCATATAACCGCGACTCGCGCAACCCGGTGGTTAGCGAGGGGACACTAGAGGAGGACCTCTCTCGTAGAGACTTTACAGTCAATGCACTAGCTGTGAGGGTGAACCGAGATGGCTTCGGAGAACTGATAGACCTGTTCGGCGGTCTCTCAGACATGGAGGCGGGGATTCTGCGTACGCCCCTCGACCCGGATGTGACATTCAGTGATGACCCTCTGCGCATGATGCGCGCTGTGAGATTTGCCTCACAGCTCGGTTTTGAGATATATCCTGAGACGTTCGCGGCCATAAAGCGCAACGCCTCGCGCATCAAGATAATCACCAAGGAGAGGATAGCCACTGAGCTGATGAAGATCATGGAGTCGCCACGGCCGTCAGTGGGATTGACACTCCTGCTGGAGTCTGGTCTGCTCAGCCTGATATTTCCAGAACTTGCAGCGATGCAGGGGGTGGAGACAGTGAATGGCCGCGGACATAAGGATAATTTCTATCACACAGTGGCGGTGGTCGACAATGTTTCTGCTGTGTCGGACAACGTCTGGCTCAGATGGGCCGCTCTGCTTCATGATATAGCCAAACCGGTCACCAAGCGCTGGGATGACAAGGTGGGCTGGACGTTCCATAACCATAACTTCATCGGCGCCAAGATGGTGCCACGCATCTTTCGCAATCTGAGGCTGCCTCAGGACATAAAGATGAACTATGTTGTTAAGCTTGTCGAACTCCATATGCGCCCTACGGCACTCGTGGAGGATGAGGTGACCGACTCGGCCGTGAGACGGCTTATAACCTATGCGGGGGAGGATCTTGAGGACTTGATGACACTCGCAGAGGCCGACGTGACCTCCCGAAACCGTGAGAAGGTCAAGAAGATCCTTGAGAACTTCAAACTTGTCCGCGCAAAGTTGGCTGACCTCCGTCAGCGCGACGAGATCAGCAGTGTGCGTCCGCCTGTAGACGGAAATGACATCATGGAGGCGTTTGACATCCCGGGGTCTAGGCTTGTAGGAGCCATCCGCAACGAGATTCTGGAGGTGGCCGTGGAGCGTTATGTTGACAACGGGTCGCCATTCCCCCGTGAGGAGGCCATCAGGATGATGTATGAGATTGGCGCCCGCCACGGCCTCACACCTGCTAAACAGATTGAATAATTGCGACGATGTACTATATCACCAAACGTTTTGAACTTGCGGGATGTCACCGCCTCAATCTCTCATATGAGAGCAAGTGTTCCCGTATGCATGGACACAACTGGATTGTGACTGTCCACTGCCGTGCACGTCAACTGAATGTCGACGGGATGGTGGAGGATTTCTCCCATATCAAGGAGAGCATCACATCGCGCCTCGACCATGCTGATTTCAATGAGATTCTCCCGTTCAACCCCACGGCTGAGAATATAGCGCGCTGGATATGCGAGCAGATCCCGTCGTGCTGGCGTGTGGATGTGCAGGAGAGCGAAGGGAATGTGGCATCATATGAGAAAGACGAATGAAGTCAATGGCTTATAACGTAAACGAGATATTCTACTCACTTCAGGGCGAGGGCTATTTCACGGGCACTCCGGCGGTATTCCTGAGATTCAGTGGATGTAATCTACGATGTGATTTCTGCGACACTGACCACACAGCCTCTAGGGCCATGGATATCGACACTCTTGTCAATAGTCTGCTCAGTTACCCCTCACGCCATCTGGTCATTACCGGTGGAGAGCCGTCGCTTCAGGTGGACCGCCTACTCATCGAGGTGCTTCACGATGCCGGATTCTATGTGCAGATAGAGACAAACGGCACACATGCTCTTCCTGACAATATCGACTGGATCACCTGCTCCCCCAAGAAGGGTGGGGAAGTAGTGATAGACCGCATTGATGAGCTCAAGGTAGTATATACAGGAGAGGATCCTGAGCCGGTGGCCTCGCGACACATGGCGCTTCACTATTTCCTGCAGCCATGCAGCGGTGAGAATATTGAAGAGACTATCGCATATATTCTCGAGCATCCTCACTGGAGGCTGTCACTGCAGACACATAAACTTATAAACATAAAATAAAATCACCATGAATATCCGAAATCTCTCCATTATGCTTGCTATCCCGATCATGCTCTTCATGGCGGGATGTCGCTCAGACAAGGGCAATGGCTCTGAGGCAGAACATCTTGTGATTCTCCACACCAACGACACTCATTCCACCATCGAGCCAGACAGAAAGGATCGGGGCGGAATAGCCAGACGAAAGGTGCTTGTCGACAGTGTCCGCTCCGCAAGGGAGAATGTGATGCTGATTGATGCAGGAGACGCTGTCCAAGGCTCGCTCTACTATACGTTGTTTGGAGGTGAGGTGGAGCGCCGTCTGATGAACGAGATGGGATATGACATCCAGATTCTGGGCAACCATGAGTTTGACAAGGGGATGGAAAACCTTGCAAAGGAGTGGAAGCAGGTCAAGGCCACACGCCTCTCTACTAACTATGTCCTAGAGGGGTCGACTCTCGACGGACTCTTCATCCCGTCGATGACAAAGGATATCAACGGCCATAAGGTGGGTTTCATAGGGATCAACCTTGACCCTGAGGGAATCATTGCCGGGCCTAACTATGAGGGTGTCAAATATGTTGACGCCGTCGAGGCTGCCAACAAGGAGGCTGCCCGCCTTAAGGCAGAGGGCGTGGAGAGGATCATAGCGGTCACTCACATCGGATATGACAACGACAATGACTATTCTGACATCAAACTTGCAAAGGCTTCAAGGGATATAGATATAATCATAGGTGGTCACTCACATACGGTTGTCGACCCTCAGTCAACTGCTCCCGATGCGCTGCCATGGCGCGTGGAGAACGTGGAGGGCGACACGGTTTATGTGTTCCAGACCGGATATGGCGGTGCCAATCTCGGTGAGATTGACTTGAATCTGGCCACAGGCAAGGTGAACGCCCGTCTGATCCCTGTGGATTCACGTCTGGATTCAAGAGTGGATCCTGCCTTTACGGGAATCATCGACGGCTATAAGCATTCTGTCGATTCTGTCCGTGGCCTAGTGGTGGGCAAGACTGCAAATGCTTTTGAGCGGAACACACCGGAGATTCTCAATCTGATGAGCGACTTTGTGCGCGAGGCAGGCAGCGAGATTTATGGCAAGCCCGTGGATCTCTCTATAATGAACAAGGGGGGTATCCGTAACTCACTGGCCCAGGGTGATGTCACAAAGGGTGAGATCATCGATATCGCCCCCTTTGACAATTCTATCGTGATACTCGACATCAAGGGCTCTGACCTGATTGACAATATCGCTGTTATGGCAGCTCAGGATGGCAATGGAGTGAGCTCGAATGCCAAGGTGCTTTACGACCCGTCGACCCACGAGGTCAACTCCGCAACCATAGACGGCAAGCCTATCAATCCCAATAAGCACTATACGCTAGCCACAATCGACTATCTGGCTGCCGGAAATGACTATATGGAGCCTCTCAAGAAAGCCAAACTTCTTGCCAAGAGCAAGAATGTGCTGTATCTCGAACTTATAGACCGATTCCAGAATGGAAAGATGGATCATCTGACTTCCAGCCCTGACCACTCTGCACGCATGACTTCATTCTAATTCAGAATATATGAACGGCTGGCTGACGGTTGCACTGCTCGTGATTTCCAACATCTTCATGACCTTTGCCTGGTATGGTCAACTGAAACTCCAGGAACTTAAGGTCATCACCTCTGATACTCCTTTGTTTCTTGTCATTCTCATGTCGTGGGGAATAGCGCTGTTTGAATACTGCTTCATGGTGCCTGCCAACCGATATGGCTTCATTGGCAACGGAGGGCAGTTCACGCTTCTGCAATTGAAAGTGACACAGGAGGTGATATCTCTGCTGATATTCACTGTGTTCACAATACTTTTTTTTAAAGGAGAGACGCTGCATTGGAATCATTTTGTGGCCTTCTCACTGCTCATCCTCGCAGTGTATTTCGTGTTCATGGATTCATAAGACGATGAGCTATAGATGATAATAAAATAAGCGGGTGTGCTCCTGGAAGCACGCCCGCTTGTTTTATTCAGGGGTCTAAGGTATCAGAAGAGAGCCAGGATAAGAGCCTGGGCAGCGACGACGCGGAGGAACATTGTGAGAGGATAGACGGTCGAGTATGCAACAGCGGGAGCGTCTGAGCCTGTTGAGTTGTTGGCATAGGCGAGGGCAGGGGGATCGGTGCAGCCACCTGAGAGCAGTCCCATGATGGTGAGGTAGTTGATCTTATACTTGCCTCGGGCTATGAATCCTACGACCAGGAGTGGGACAATCGTGATGATAAAGCCCCATATGACCCACCACATACCGGTGGTGTTGAACACTGTCTTGGCGAATCCCGCACCTGAGGAGATGCCCACGGAAGCGAGGAAGAGACAGATGCCGAGCTCGCGCATCAGCAGCGATGCTGACGAAGAGGTGTAGGTGACCAGTTTGAACTTATATCCGAATCGGCTCAGGAGGATAGCCACTACGAGCGGGCCGCCGGCGAGGCCGAGTTTCATGCCGAAGCCTACGTTGATGCTTCCGACTATGATACCGAACATGATGCCGACGAAGATGGTGATAAGGTTGGGCTGGTTGAGACGTTTCATGGAGTTGCCCAGGCGGACGGAGAGGCGCTCGATGTCGTTGGGGTCACCCACCACTACGAGACGGTCGCCAATCTGGAGCCTGAGCCCCGGGGAGGCTAGGAGGTCAACACCGGCACGGTTCACACGGGTGCAGTTGAGTGAGTAGGCGGTGTGTAGGCGGAGCGCTCCGAGGGGTGTCCCGTTATACTTGCTTTGTGTCACTAGTATGCGGCGTGAGATTACTTTGCTCTGGACCTCCTCCCAGTCCATCTCAATCTGATGTCCGATGACTGAGGTGAACTTCAGCGCATCAGAGGTGGAGACGACTACAAAAATCTTGTCGCCCACATGGAGCTCGGTCTTGGAGGTGGGAATCACCACCTTGCCGTCGGCTCCCATGAGTCGGCTCACTACGAAGTCGCAGTCAAGGATCTGATGGAGTTCATGGAGAGTCTTGCCGTCTATGAGGCTATTCGTCACTTCATAGCTTACAATCAATGGCTTCTGCTGCGATTCCTCAATCTCATCCTCAATGGCCTTTATCTCGTCATCGGGATTGATTTTGAACACCGCACGGATAATGAGCATTGTGAGGATGATGCCGATGACGCCGAGAGGGTAGGCAGCGGCATATCCCATGGCCATGGTGTTTATGGCTTCTGTAGTGCCAGCCGTCTGCTGGGCTGCTGCAAGTCCGGGTGTGTTTGTCACCGCACCTGACATCACGCCGACAAGGGCGGTGATGGATGTGTTGCCATCGATATAGAATATGGCCAGGACAATGCCGACGTTGAGGACTATGAGGAGCACTGCGAGCATGTTGAGCAGAACGCCTCCTTTCTTGAACGAGGAGAAGAAACCGGGACCCACCTGGATGCCAATGGCGAAGATGAAGAGGATGAGTCCGAACTCACGCACGAATTTCAGTACTTCGGGGTTCACGACATATCCAAAGTGTCCCATGATGATGCCGACAAACAGCACAAAGGTGACTCCCAGAGAGATGCCTCCAATCTTCATTTTCCCCAGAAAAATGCCGGCTGCTATCACAAATGAGTATAGCACAAGCGTGCTTGCCAACTCATAGTGACCCGGACCAATGAGGTCAAATAACCATTCCATATTTACGTATTACAATCGTTTACCTTAATTTCCCTATTTGAGACCTGCAAAGTTACTACTTTTTCCACGAATCTGCAACGTATGTCAGGAATTATCCCTACCTTTGTGGCTTGAAACGAGAAGCACCAATCTATGGACAATCGCGATAAGCAGGAACTGCTTGACCGCCGCTACCTGCGCATGGCCTCAATCTGGGCCGAAAATTCCTACTGCATCCGCCGCAAGGTGGGAGCGCTGATGGTGAAGGACCGCACCATCATCTCAGATGGTTTCAATGGCACTCCGGCAGGCTTTGAGAATGTCTGTGAGGATGAGGCCGGGGTGACCAAGACTTATGTGCTTCATGCCGAGGCAAATGCTATAACAAAGGTGGCGCGCTCCAACAATTCGTCGGAGGGAGCGACTCTCTACATCACTGCGTCGCCATGTCTGGATTGTGCCAAGCTCATCATCCAGTCAGGCATCCGACGAGTTGTCTATGCTGACCTCTATCGTATCACGGACGGCATCGACCTGCTGAGACGTGCCGGGGTGGAATGTTGCCATCTTCCGGAAGACTGTGACAATGACTGATTCAAATGTGTGCCGCTGAAGGCACCACCTAATTTATAATAGAGACACATCATTCTTATCAATCCGAAAATGAACAAGCGCCTGAAGAATCCCGCGGTCTGGATGCCGCTGGCTATTGCTGTGGCCCTGGTGGCCGGGATGTGGATAGGTAAAGCATTTTTTGGCGGCGGCAGTTCGTGGAACTCCCGCTCAAAACTCGACACCATCCTCGAGCTGATTGAACGCAATTATGTCGACGAGGTTGACACTGACTCTCTCCTCGAGGCCACTTTGCCTGAACTCCTATCCTCGCTGGACCCTCACTCGGTATATATTCCTAAAGAGGATCTCCAGAGTGTCAACGAGGAGCTCGAGGGGTCATTCTCAGGCATAGGCATCTCGTTCAATCTTCTCGGCGACACCATCAATGTCCTTGAGGTGATCTCGGGAGGACCCTCTGAGAAGGTAGGGCTTATGCCCGGTGACAGGATTGTGACGGTCGACGACAGCATTGTTGCTGGCCGTGGCCTCAGCGATATCAAGGTCAAGAATCTTCTGCGCGGCCCTAAGGGCACCAAGGTATCACTCGGCATCAAGCGCCCCACGGCGCGCGAAGTGCTGACTTTCGATGTCACCCGCGGCGATATACCCGTCACGTCCATAGATGCGGCCTATATGATTGAGCCGGGAGTGGGATATGTCAAGGTCAACAAATTTGGCGCAAATACCTATGGGGAGTTCCTCACCTCAATGATCAACCTCATGTCTGAGGGCGCTGGGAAATATATCATTGATCTGCGCGGAAACGGGGGAGGCTTCATGGAGCATGCCGTGATGATGGCAAATGAGTTCCTCCCCGGCAATCTTCCCATCGTTTCGATGAAGGGCGCCCATGCGCCTTCTAATCCTCCGATGGGGAGCGATGGCTCAGGCTCCTTCAAGGATAGCGAGATTGTGGTGCTGATAGATGAGATTTCGGCCAGTGCCAGCGAGATTTTTGCAGGCGCCATGCAGGACAATGACCGCGGACTCATCGTGGGTCGTCGCTCGTTTGGCAAGGGCCTTGTTCAGAATCAACTCGAGCTCCCGGACAGCAGCGCCATGCGCCTCACCATAGCCCGATATTACACACCCTCTGGCCGATGCATCCAGAAGACATATGCGCCGGGGGTCGACTATGAGCGCGACCTTCTTAATCGCCTGGAGCGCGGCGAACTTTATAGCGCAGACTCCATTCATCTTAATAAGGATCTGGCCTTCACTACCCTTGGTGGCCGTGTGGTCTATGGGGGTGGTGGCATAATGCCAGACCTCTTCGTGCCCAACGACACCACTGGAATCACCTCATGGTATCTCAATGTGGTTAATGCGGGTCTTCTCAACAAATATACTTTCGAGTATGCTGACCGCTACCGCCCTGTGCTGTCCAAGAGCAAGAACGCCGCGGAGATGATGTGTCTGCTGCCAGACGATGATACATTGCTCCAGGAATTCGTTGAATACACGCGCCGCAACGGAGTAGCCCCGAGATGGTATTATATAAACATTTCGCGCGACCTGCTTGTTAATACCCTGAAGGCCATGATTGCCCGCAACATTCACGGTGTGCAGGGGTATTTTGAGATAGAGAATCTCACAGACCCTGCGGTGAATGCAGCGCTCGATGCGTTTAAAGAGGGCAAGACGGCTGTACCTATCATCGTAAATTCCGAAAAATGAACAAAGATGACATAAGGCGCAGGGTGAAGGCCCGCAAGACCCTGCTTGACGACTCAGACAGGGCTTCGGCTGCAGAGCGCGTGTTTGACCTCCTCGAGAAAACGGCTGCATTCATGATGGCCGACAGGATTCTGATGTATCATTCCTTGCCCGATGAGTTGTCGACACGCTCGTTCATATCGAAATGGGCATCAAGAAAGCGGTTCTACCTACCCAGGGTCAACGGGGTCAACCTCGACATCCTCCCCTACGATGAGCAGAGCCTTGCACTCGGCTCTTTCCATATTGAGGAGCCCACGGGTAATGACACGGCCTCTATCGACGACATTGAGCTTGTGGTTGTCCCTGCCATCGCCTATGATCGTCGCGGCAATCGCGTGGGACGCGGCAAGGGATACTATGACCGTCTCCTCTCCACCACTCGCGCGCTCAAGGTGGGTGTGGGCTATGACTTCCAGCTCATGGACGATGATGAGATACCCTTCGAGCCTCACGATGTCCGCGTGGATATTGTCATCACTGAGAGTGGCCTCTATAAAGTTTAGGATTTTTCACATTT
Source organism: Muribaculaceae bacterium (assembly GCA_023667285.1). Taxonomy (GTDB): domain Bacteria; phylum Bacteroidota; class Bacteroidia; order Bacteroidales; family Muribaculaceae; genus Duncaniella. Next base: position 1,175,875 of record JAMPAK010000001.1, on the reverse strand, counting down.
CCCCTCGGTGGCTTTTCATCGGGAATTGTTAAATTTGCCGATGTCATGTCAAATTTCCGGGTAAATATTCTCGGCTGTTCGTCAGCCACTCAGTCAAGTCGCCATCAGCAGTCATCGCAGGTGGTCGATTTCCGCGATAAACTCTTCATGATAGACTGCGGCGAGGGTGCCCAGGGGCAGTTCCGTCGCCAAGGGCTCAAGTTCTCGCGCCTCACCCACATTTTTATTTCACATCTTCACGGCGACCATTTCTTTGGTCTCCCAGGGCTGCTCTCCACAATGTCGCTCCATGAGGTCAGCGGGACGGTGACCATACATCTATTCCGCCGTGGCGCTGAACTTCTGGCAGAGTGGATGGACTTCTTCAACCGTTCATCATCGTTTGAGATTGTTTATGACATCCTTGAGCCTGGTGAGCGCAAGGTCATATATGAGGACGGCGGGCTGACCGTCAATACCTTCCCCTTGTATCATCGTGTGGATTGCACCGGCTTCCTTTTCAGAGAGAAACCTGGGCTGCGACATCTTCGTGGCGACATGGTGAGATTTCATAATGTGCCCGTGAGCCAATTGCAGGGGATAAAGGAGGGGCGCGACTATATAAAGGAGGACGGGACGGTGATTCCCAATGCCGCCCTTACCACGCCTCCGACACCTACCCGGAGCTATGCATACTGCAGTGACACCATGGCTAACCCGGCTGTTGCTGAGGATATCCGTGGGGTGGGGACTATATATCATGAGGCTACATACGACCAGTCTCAGGTGAAGGCTGCACATGAGCGAGGCCACTCCACTGCCTGTGAGGCCGCTGAGGCCGCTCGCGATGCAGGCGCTAAAGAATTGATCCTCGGCCATTTCTCTAAGCGCTATGACGCTGAGGGGGAACAGTTGCTCCTCAGGGAGGCCCGTGAGGTGTTCCCCGACACTATCCTTGCCTTTGAGGGACTAAGGGTAGATGTGTGCTGATGTAAATGTTAAAATTGTGTTAAATACAATAAAGGATTTGGTGGTGAAGGGAAAAGTGTCT
>JAMPAK010000001.1:1141481-1174745 GCA_023667285.1 Muribaculaceae bacterium | reverse complement strand
GTCGTTCCCGAAAGCGAGTGCAAAGGTACACACTTCCCGCCCCACCACCAAATTTTCTAAATAATTTAACATTTAATTAACACTTAAACATTTCACCCACCATATCATCTATATCTAACGCAGAAGAGGCCGTCCTCAAGGAACGGCCTCTTCTATAGATTCTTAACTATAACTTATCATTTAAAGGTCTTGAGATACTCTTGGAGAGGCTCATTGTTGGGATCGCACTCGAGCAAGAGTTCGAAATATTTGCGAGCCTCCTCCTTGTTGCCTTCGTGGAGGTAGTAGTTGGCGATGTTGTTGTAAGCGCTCTTGTAAGCGTCGACATACTTGGTCTTATTCTCAGGATCCTCGTCGAACGCAGCAATCATGTCCTGATATGTCTGCACGAGGTCAGTGGTGATCTCTGAGCCGTCGCGGACCATGAGGAGAGTAGCCTTGTTGCGATAGAGAGGTCCCTTGTTGGCCGCGTTAGCCATGGCCTGATCGACATATTTGATGCCGTTGTTGGCAGCATCGGCGCGCTCAGGAGAACCCTCGGGGAGAGAAAGGCCAAGGTTCTTGTAACGGTTTGAGAGGATGAAGAGATCGTTGAGAGAGGCATTTTCTCCTGCTGTGTCAACGTATTTCTGCATTGTCTCAGCAGCCTTGGCATAGTCCTCGAGGTCTGTGTACATAGAGGAGATGTCAGCGAGGATGTTGACGTTCTTCTCAGGATTGAGGTTGTAAGCCTCCATGTAAGCAGCAATAGCCTCCTCGGGGCGATTGAGTTCGCCGAGCACTTTGCCGTGAGTAGTGTAGTCAGTGGCAGTGAACTTGGCGCCCTTGTGAGAGAAGAGTTTCTGTGCGGCATCCTCAGCGCCCTGATAGTCGCCGAGCTCAGACTTGTTGAGCATCACCATGCGCTGCATGTAGAGGTTGTCGGGGTCTTTGGCAAGCACCTGGTTAGCAACATCGAGAGACTCAGCATACTTCTTGCCAAAATAGAGCAGGCCTGAGTAGCGCTGCTCATCACCCTGGAAGTGATTAGGGTTCTTGATATACTTGCCATACTGCTCGGCTGCACGGGTGAACTGATTGGCGTCATAGTATTTCTCAGCGAGCTCGCTCTGGGCGAGAGCAGAGGTGGGGAGTTTCTCGTTGAGCTCGACCAGCTTTGTGATAGCGAAGTCAGGGTTCACCTTATTATAAAGGTTAGAGTACTTCACGTAAGCCTCAGGATTCACACTTCCGTTCTCCTCCTGATAGATGATGGCCTGCTCGTAGAAGCCCGCGGCAGCGCCCAGGTCAGTCGATTTGGCAAGGTCGCCTTTGAGCACATAGACCTGAGGCTCCTTATTGCCCGATTTCTTGAGGCCCTCGGCAATGTTCTTGTCAACCTCCTTGGCATAAGCCACAGGGTCAACGTTGGCATAGGCGCGGGCTACGGCAGCATAAATGGCACCGTTTTTCTTGTCGGTGGCGATGGCGGCCTTAAACTGGTTCTCAGCCTCCTTCTTGTCGCCGTTCTTGAGGGCGATTTCGCCAAGGCCCACATAATTGAATCCATATGCGGGATTAGCCTCGACACCCTTTGAGAAGTAGGAAGAAGCGGCCTGGAGATTGGCCTTGTGCTCGTCGCCGGTGATATTATCCTGCCAGTCGCGCATGTTGAGCTCACCCAGATAGTAGTAGCTGACAGCCTTGTCAGTCGAGGCATCGCCAAGAGTTTTCTCAAGGATGTTGTTGGCCTTGTCAAAGCGTTCGGCGTTGTAGTAGTCCACGCCATCCTGATAGCCGCCCTGTGCGAGAGCGACCAACGAGAGACCTCCAACAAAGAGGGAGGTAAGAATGCGTAAATTCATCGATCGGTTTACTTATGTTTGATTATACTATTTATTTAACGTTCAGTTATTTCTTTTTATTGTTGCAGGTGAATCATCATTCGACACTGACCATACGTGGACGCACTGTGGCCGGAAGGATGCCTGTCATCTGGATGATTTTCTGTCCCTGGAATCCGGTGACGAAACTGAAGAAGCGGTGAGATGTTCCGCCGGGCGCGGTGCAGATCATCCACACGGAGCGGTGGAGGGGATATGAGCCGTCGAAGATGTAAGCCTGATAGGGCTTGTAGGCAGTCACCTCATTGTTGCCTCTCACCTTAAGCACCTTGACGTCTGAGTTGAAATCCATAGTTGTCGTGTCGCTGGCCTCAGCCGCGCGTGCCATTTCCTCAACAGACTTCTCTCGGCCTGACATGTCGGAGGTCACCCAGCTCACACCGATGACTCCGATGGCGTTCTTGTTGTCTGCGACAGCCTTGAACACCTCAGGGTTTGTCTTCACAGCGGTGACATTGGGGCCGAAGGGCCTGCCGTCGAGCACGGAGTCGCGCATATACTTGACAGTCGATGAGCCCTGATGGTCGAACACCACCTTAATCTCACCCAGTTTGCTGGGTTCAACCTGGTCCCAACGGGTGACATCGCCTGACAATATCTCAGCAAGGTCCTTCTTGGAGAGAATCTCCACCGGATTCTCAGGATTGACAATCAGTGCGATTGCGTCGACGGCAATCTTCTGTTGGTGAACTATCTTCTTCTTGGAACGCAGATAGGCGGTCTCCTCCTCGGTGAGCGGACGTGTGGCCACACCGTTCTTGATTGAGCCCATGGCCATAATGGAGTCTATCACCTCGTTCTCGGGCATATAGGTGGCAATCACATCCTCCTTGGGATAGATATACTCAAAAACGGCCACCTCCTGTTCCATAATCGACTCAAACGATTCATCGCAAGCCACTTTAGCAATGGGCTGGCGCTGAGGCTCTGCCTTCTTGCCTGAGCATCCGGACAGCATCCCGGCCGTAAGCACGAGGGCGGGGACAAGGCGAAGGAGTGTATTGAAATTAACCTTCATGGCAGTATGAATATGAGTTTATCACTTATGAGGTCTAAAAGAGGTGGGGTCATCATCTTCGTCCGAGTCGTTGCCGTAGCCGGGGTCTATGCCGGCAAACTGGCGGTAAGCCCTCCAGGCGCCATAGGCCACAAAGAGAGCTCCACCCACCCAGCGGACCCATGTCCAGGTGGGGAACAGGATATTGAAATATCCCACAAAAAACAATATACCTACGCAGAAATATATGACAATCATGATGATGCCAAAAATGTTGCGCATGGTCTTAGGTGTTCCGGAGTTGCGTTGGGCACTCATTGCTGAAATAGTTTAAAACGTTAACTTTCGAGTTGATTTCCTTCGAGGAGGATAGCCTCCTTTAAATATCAACACAGGAAATGCCCGAAAGTTCGCAGACGGACGACTGCCGCCTTTCGTCGGGGTAAAATTAATAAAAAAATTTAACACCGGAAAAAACAAAGCGAAATTAATCTCCTTTAACACTCGTTCGAGCCTCCTTGGCAAGGAAACAAATATCATTTTCATTAATTTTGCATACAAAACAGACAGCATGAACACACCCCCACTTGCAGAGCGGCTGCGTCCGCGCACGCTCGACGACTATATAGGCCAGACCCATCTCGTAGGGCCGGGCGGCATTGTCCGCCGGATGATTGAGAGCGGCCGTGTCGCCTCATTCATACTTTGGGGCCCTCCCGGAGTGGGCAAGACGACGCTGGCCCGCATCATAGCCAACACCGTCAATGCCCCCTTCCACACCCTTTCGGCCGTGACTTCAGGAGTAAAAGAGGTCAGGGAGGTGATAGAGCGCTGCTCGCGCGACTCACAGGGCATATTTGCCGCCGCGACCGGGCGCCCCATCCTCTTCATTGATGAGATCCATCGCTTCAACAAGGCCCAACAGGACAGCCTGCTGGGCGCGGTGGAGAGCGGGATCATCACACTGATAGGGGCGACGACGGAAAACCCCTCGTTTGAGGTGATCCGTCCGCTGTTGTCGCGCGCCCAGGTCTACACCCTCAAGCCCCTCGGCGAGCCTGAACTGCAGACCCTCCTTGACAGAGCCATTAAGACTGACAGCCTGCTTGCATCCCATCGGCCTGAGGTGAGACAGACGACAGCCTTGTTTCGTTTTGCCGGGGGGGATGCCCGTAAACTCCTCAACATCCTCGACCTGCTCGAACAGTCGACCGCGCCGGGAGAGACCATGGTGATAGATGACGCCATTGTCACCAACCGCCTTCAGGAGAACCCCGCCGCCTACGACAAAGGTGGTGAGATGCACTACGATATCATCTCGGCCTTCATAAAGAGCATACGGGGGAGCGATCCTGACGCCGCCCTCTACTGGCTTGCGCGAATGGTGAGCGGCGGCGAAGAGCCAGAGTTCATAGCCCGGCGTCTGCTCATATTGGCATCGGAGGATATCGGCCTTGCCAATCCCAACGCCCTGCTGCTGGCAAATGCCACCTTCGACGCCGTCCACAAACTCGGATGGCCTGAAGGGCGCATCCCCTTGGCACAATGTGTGGTCTATCTCGCCACATCGCCCAAGAGCAACTCGGCATACATGGGTCTGAACGCCGCCATGGCGCTCGTCAACGAGACCGGCGACCTCCCGGTGCCACTGCATCTGCGCAACGCTCCCACCGGACTGATGAAAGATATGGGCTATGGGCGCGACTATAAATATGCCCACGACTATCCGGGCCATTTCGTGGTTCAACAGTTCATGCCCGACGAACTGGGCCACCGTCCACTGTGGCAACCCGCTGACAATCCCGCTGAGCTCCGTGCCGCCGAACTCCAGAACCAACGCTGGCGCAGAGAGGAGTGAGTATCCTCACCATTTATACGGAATTTTATATGCCATCATTTTGAGGAATCTCAATTATTTTCGTTACATTTGCAATCAGAAACAATCATCAACATATCAGGTATGAAGAAACATAATTTCTATGCCGGACCCTCAATCCTGAGCCAGTATACCATTAGCAAGACTGCTGATGCCGTCAAGGATTTTGCCGGAACCGGGCTTTCAATACTCGAAGTTTCCCACCGTTCAAAGGAGTTTGTGGCAGTAATGGATGAGGCACAGGCCCTCGTGAAGGAGCTCCTTGAGGTTCCCGAAGGATATTCTGTTCTGTTCCTGGGCGGAGGCGCCAGCCTTCAATTTGCCATGGGCCCTATGAATCTCCTGCGCACCAAGGCAGGCTATCTTGACACAGGCACATGGGCATCCAATGCCATCAAAGAAGCCCGACTTTTCGGAGAGGTCGACGTACTTGCATCGTCAAAGGACGCCAACTACACCTTCTATCCCAAGGGATATGCTGTACCCGAAGGCCTGGACTATCTGCACATCACAACCAACAACACCATCTATGGCACCGAACTGAGAGAGGATCCCGATGTTCCCTGCCCGCTGGTGGCCGACATGTCGTCCGACATATTCTCCCGTCCCATCGATGTGGCCAAGTATGACCTCATCTATGCAGGAGCACAGAAGAACCTTGCCCCTGCAGGCGTCACGCTTGTCATCGTCAAGGAGAGCGCGCTTGGGCATGTCGACCGCCCCATTCCCACCATGCTTGACTATCGCACCCACATCAAGAAGGGTTCAATGTTCAACACACCTCCGGTGCTTCCCGTCTACTCAGCGCTCATGACCCTCCGCTACTACAAGGAGATAGGGGGCGTGAAGGCCATGGAGAAGATCGATCTCGAGAAGGCAGCCATGCTCTATGAGGCCATCGACTCATCAAAGATGTTTGTGGGCACCGCCGAGGAGGGTTCACGCTCAATCATGAACGTCACATTCGTGATGACCCCTGAATATAAGGATCTCGAGAAGGACTTCGTGGACTTCTGCACCGCTCGTGGCATCGTGGGCATCAAGGGACACCGCTCAGTGGGTGGCTTCCGTGCCTCGCTGTACAACGCCCTCCCCGTCGAGAGTGTCAAAGTGCTCATCGACACCATGGCCGAATTCGAGAAACTCCACTAAGCCGCAGGGAGAGTTATGAAGATACTGATAGCAACAGAGAAGCCCTTTGCAGCAGTGGCCGTCGACGGCATGCGCAAAGTGATAGAGGAGGCCGGGGCAGAGACGATCCTTCTTGAGAAATATACCGAGAAGGCCGATCTGCTCAAGGCTGTGGCCGACGCTGACGCAATAATAGTGCGCTCAGACAAGGTTGACGCTGAGGTCATCGCTGCCGGCAAGAACCTCAAGATAGCCGTTCGCGCCGGAGCCGGATATGACAATATCGACCTTGAGGCAGCCACTGCCGCAGGGATGAGTGTCCAGAACACTCCCGGACAGAATTCAAACGCCGTGGCCGAACTTGTGTTCGGGATGGCCATAATGATGGAGCGCAACATGTTTAACGGCACTTCCGGGACTGAGCTCAAGGGCAAACGCCTTGGCATCCAGGCATTCGGCCAGGTGGGACGGAATGTAGCCCGCATAGCCCGCGGATTCGAGATGAACGTCTCGGCCATTGACCCATACTGCCCCGACACGGTGATGGAGGAAGCAGGCGTGACACCAGTCCACGACCTCACCGAACTCTATGCCTCTAACGATATTGTCAGCATACACATCCCTGCCACTGCGGAGACTCGCGGCTCCATAGGCCGCGACCTCATCGCAGCCATGCCTAAGGGTGGCCTGCTCATCAACACAGCCCGCAAGGAGGTGATTGATGAAGACAGCCTCATCCAGGCTCTCACCGAGCGGACTGACTTGAAGTATGCCGCTGATGTGGCGCCGGGCCGTGCTGAGGAGATGAAAGCTCTCTTCGGCGACCGCGTGTTCTTCACACCTAAGAAAATGGGCGCTCAGACCGCCGAGGCCAACATCAACGCCGGTCTCGCCGCGGCCCGCCAGGTGGTAGACTTCCTTGTGAACGGAGTGGACCGCTTCCGCGTCAACAAGTAACCCAAACAACCCTTCAATCTCAGCTTGCCTGAGGCGCCTACACTGCAATGTCGCAGCGGTGGCGCCTCAGTTTTTTGGTTATTTCAATGATTTTTAGTTACTTTGCTGAGACATTAAACCGTCTCACGCTGGAATGGCCATTCTAAGGGCTGAACAATTGTTTGTAAATCAACGTTGTAAGCATATATACAGATTATGAGGGCTTATGAATCACGATAAATTGCTTCAGATATATGCCTCATCATTCAGGCAGAACTGGAGTCTTCCAGCTCTTACTGACTATGGGACAGGCACAACCATGACCTATGCCGACCTGGCGCGGCGCATCTCAGCCACACACCTATTATTAAAGGAGTGTGGCGTCCGCCGCGGAGACAAGGTGGCGCTCATGGGCAAGAATTCCATCCAGTGGGTAGAGACCTATATGGCCGTCATCACCTATGGCGCGGTGATTGTCCCCGTGCTTCAAGACTTCAATGTCCAGGACGCGCAGCACATCATCAACCACTCCGAAAGCGTGCTCCTCTTCATCAGCGAGTCGATTTTCGACAATATGGAATTCGACAAAATCCCATTGGTCAGGGCAGTCTTCTCGCTTGACAAGCGTGTTGTGCTGGCTGAACATCCGTCAAACTCCGGGAAGGCCGAGAAATTCCTGGCAAAACTCCCCGACCGCATGCGCCGTCTCTATCCCCACGGATTCACCACCGCCGATGTCGAGTATCCCGACATCGATGAGGACAATGTAGCAGAGATAAACTACACCTCAGGAACCACCGGGTTCTCCAAGGGTGTGATGCTCAAGATGCGCAACCTGCGTGGCAATGTGGTCTTCGGCATGGAATCAAAACTCCACTATCGCGGGTCACGCTGCCTATCGTTCCTGCCACTGGCCCATGCTTACGGCTGTGCGTTCGACATGCTCACTCCTCTTGCCGTCGGGACACATATCACCCTGCTCGGCAAACTCCCAACGCCTAAACTTCTGCTTAAGGCATTCGCAGAGGTGAAGCCCAACCTTATTATATGTGTGCCGCTCATCCTCGAGAAGATATACCGCAACAAACTCCGCCCGGTACTCGAAAAGGGATTTGTCAAGCATCTCATAAACATTCCAGGAGTCAACAACATGGTCTACCGCAAGATACGCCAGCAACTCATTGAAGCATTTGGCGGAGAGTTTGAAGAGGTCATCGTGGGTGGCGCTCCACTCAACAGCGAGGTTGAGAAGTTCTTGAAAAAGATAGGGTTCCCCTTCACCGTGGGATACGGCATGACCGAATGTGGCCCGCTGATCAGCTACACACCGTGGCGAAAATTCATCACCGGTTCATCGGGACGTGTGCTTCCCGGCATCATGGAGGCGAAGATTGCCGACTCCAAGGATCCTGCACGGAGTCCGGGCGAGATATGTGTGCGCGGCGAGAATGTAATGAAGGGCTATTACAAGAATCCCGAGGCTACAGAGGCAGTGATAGATGCCGAAGGGTGGCTCCACACAGGCGACATGGGCACCATATCTCACGACAACACCATCTTCATCCGCGGTCGTTACAAGACAATGATTCTCACCTCCAATGGCCAAAATATCTATCCTGAGGAAATCGAGGCCAAACTCAACAATATGCCATATGTGGCCGAGAGCCTTGTGGTTGAGCGCGGTAAACATCTGATAGCCCTAGTCTACCCCGACTATGAGGCCATGGACCGTAACAAACTGTCGAATTCACATCTTCCCGACGAGATGGAGAAGGTACGCATCGAACTCAACAAACTGGTGGCTCCTTATGAGCGTATAGATAAAATCCAGCTCATCGCCAACGAGTTTGAGAAGACCCCCAAACGCTCCATTAAACGTTATCTCTATAATGCATAGTGTCACTCACGACCGATGTTTTCAACCCGAATAAAAGTACGCGACTACGAGACTGACTCTCAGGGCATCGTCAACAATGCCAACTATCTCCATTATCTCGAAATCACTCGCCATGACTTCTGCGAGGACCGCGGGACATCCTTTCGTGCCATGCAGCGCGAAGGACTCGACCCGGTAGTGCGAAAGATTGAGATTGAGTATCTTGAGTCTCTCACTATGGACGACATCATGGACTCGCGCCTAACCGTTGAGCGGCGAGGCCCTAGATTCCTGTTTGTCCAGGACATTTACAATGCCACCACCGGCGCGCATGTGGTTCATGCCACTGTTACGGTAGTGATTCTTGACCATGGACATCTGAGCCGTGGCGACAGAGCCGCTGAGATGCTGAAAATCTCAGACTGACCTCCTCTCCCCCTCTTCTACCCCACACCCACCATGACTGACGGAACAACCCTCTTACACCACATAGCCCTCGCGTCGCTCAGAGGAATCAACATCGACACAGCCACACTCATTGAAGAGCATCTCGGCAGTGTCGGAAGATTCTTTGAACTCCCCGAGGCTGCTCTCCGCGAAGTCATAGGTGGGAACTCACGTCTGCTCTCAGACGATGTCAGGCATAAGGCCGTGCGCGAGGCAGCAATGGAGGTGGAGTTCATCAACCGTAATTCAATAAGAACATTATGGCACACTGACTCCGGCTACCCCAAGCGGCTGGCGCAGTGTCCTGACGCTCCGCTGATGCTCTATGCCATCGGAGACACTGACCTGAACTCTGCCCGTATCATCTCTATCGTTGGCACACGTCACGCCACAGTCTACGGCACAGGATTTGTCGAGGATGCCATAACCGAGCTTGCCGACAAACTGGCAGACCCGCTAGTGGTGGTCAGCGGCCTCGCCTATGGTATCGACATAGCCGCCCACAAGGCATCGTTGAAGGCCAACGTTCCCACTGTCGGAGTCCTGGCCCATGGCCTGAACACAATCTATCCGGCCTCACACAGGGACATTGCCGTCAGAATGGTGAGGTCAGAAGGAATGCTGCTGACAGACTACCGCACTGTCGACCATATTCACCGCGGTAACTTCCTGGCTCGAAACCGCATCGTGGCAGGGCTGGCAGACTGTCTGCTCGTGGCTGAGTCTGACATCCATGGGGGTGCACTTGTCACAGCAAAACTAGCCTCATCCTATTCCCGCGATGTGTTCGCCCTCCCAGGGCGTGCATCTGATCGCTATTCTCGCGGATGCAACTCGCTAATCGCTAGCGACACTGCACGGCTTGTGACTTCTCCGACTGACATCATCGACCTTATGGGGTGGACGGTCAAGAGCGAGGAAGGGACACAGCCCGCCCTCTTCACCGAACTTACCCCCGAAGAGGAGGCTATAGTGGCTGTGATCCGCGCCAAGGGAGACGCTTCGCTGACCGACCTCCTATGCTCCCTCGACACACCGGTCCACCGCATCATGTCGACACTGATAGACCTCGAGTCTCGCTCGATAATCCTTGCCCTCCCAGGCTCCCTCTACAGGCTCAACTGAACGAGAAAGGCACGTGTCGCCTGCCCGACAACCAATTTGAGACAAGAAAACAACAACATAAAACATCCGAATATGAAAGAGATTATCCCTGAGTCTGAGCTCATCATCAACCCCGACGGCTCAGTATTCCACCTCCATTTGCTCCCGGAGCAACTCACAGACCGCGTAATCCTCGTCGGCGATCCCGGCAGAGTCAACATGGTGGCATCCTTCTTTGACACCACCTCGTTTGAAGTCTCATCACGAGAGTTCCACACAATAGGCGGGACCTACAATGGCAAGCCCATCATGTGTCTTTCACACGGTATCGGCCCTGACAACATCGACATTGTCATCAACGAACTCGACGCACTGGCTAACATCGATTTCAAGACCCGTGAGGTGCGCGACAAGAAACGCCGGCTCACCCTTGTGCGCATAGGCACATCAGGCGCGCTGCAACCCGAACTGAAACTCGGCACACCTGTCATCGCGAGCAAATCAATCGGCTTTGACGGCGTCCTCAACTATTATGCCGGACGCAACGAGGTGTCAGACCTTGAGTTTGAGCGCGATTTCTGCGAGAGCGTGGGCTGGAACCCTCTTTGGGCAAAGCCCTATGTGGTCAATGCCGATGAGGAACTGGTCGACCTCATAGGCAAGGACGACATGGTGCGTGGAGTCACCATATCAGCCGTAGGATTCTACGGGCCGCAGGGCCGTAAACTCCGTCTTCCGCTGGCCAATCCTGACCTCAACGAGCGCATAGAGCACTTCCGACATAACGGCCACAAGGTGACAAACTATGAAATGGAGTCAGCCCCCCTCCAGGGTCTCGGCCGCCTCATGGGACATCGAGCCATGACAGTCTGCTCCATCATAGCAAACCGAATGAACACCGAGGCTAACCCCAACTACAAGACCGCAGTCCACGACCTCATCGGCACCGTGCTCGACAGAATCTGAAAATTTGCACATTACGGCTTTTTTTCGTATCTTTGCCCCCTTGAAACTCAAGGGGGTCGTTTGTATGGCTCCCTCCAAAAACAAACACAGCAATGTCAACCATCAAAATCACATTTCCCGACGGCGGGATTAAAGAATTCGAGAGCGGAATCACCCCTCTCCAGATTGCCGAGAGCCTCTCGTCGCAGCTCGCACGCGATGTCCTCGCCGCCTCTGTCGACGGTCAGGAATGGGACCTCACCCGCCCGATAACCGCCGACGCCTCACTGCGTCTTTTCAAATGGGATGACCCCGAAGGCAAGCATGCCTTCTGGCACTCCTCTGCCCACCTTCTGGCCGAGGCCCTTCAGGAACTCTATCCCGGTGTCAAGTTTGGCATCGGACCGGCCATTGAGAACGGGTTCTACTATGACATCGACCCCGCCGGCCACACCATCACATCTGCAGATTTCGAGAAGATCGAGAAGAAGATGCTCGAACTTGCCCGCGAGAAGCAGCCCATTGTACGCGCAGACATCTCAAAGGACGATGCCCTCAAACTCTTCGGCGACCGCGGCGAGGAGTATAAGTGCGAGCTCATCTCCGAACTCGAGGATGGCCACATCACAACATACACACAGGGAGCCTTCACAGACCTCTGCCGCGGCCCGCACATCCCGGACACCGCACCCATAAAGGCCGTCAAGATAACATCGCTCGCCGGAGCATACTGGCGCGGCGACGAGAAGAGAAACCAGCTCGTCAGAGTCTATGGCATCACCTTCCCCAAGAAGAAGATGCTCGACGAGTATCTCGTCCTCCTCGAGGAAGCCAAGAAGCGCGACCACCGCAAACTGGGACGCGAGATGGAACTCTTTGCCTTCTCGCAGAATGTCGGCGCCGGCCTGCCCCTCTGGCTCCCCAAGGGCGCAGCCCTCAGAGACCGTCTGGAGCAGTTCCTGCGTAAGATCCAGCGCCGTTACGGCTATCAGCAGGTCATCACCCCCCACATCGGCAACAAGAATCTCTATGTCACATCGGGCCACTACGCCAAATATGGCAAGGACTCATTCCAACCCATCCACACCCCCGAGGAGGGAGAGGAATATCTGCTCAAGCCGATGAACTGCCCTCACCACTGTGAGATTTTCCGCGCGCTTCCGCGCTCATATCGCGACCTGCCCCTGCGTCTCGCAGAGTTTGGCACCGTCTATCGCTATGAGCAGAGCGGCGAGCTCCACGGCCTGACCCGTGTGCGCGGCTTTACGCAGGACGATGCTCATATCTATTGTGCCCCTGACCAGATCAAGGATGAGTTCCTCAAGGTGATGGACATAATCTTCTATATCTTCAAGGCTCTTGACTTCAAGAACTTCGAGGCTCAGATCTCACTCCGCGACCCAGAGCACAAGGAGAAATACATCGGCTCAGACGAGAATTGGCATCTGGCAGAGCAGGCCATCATCGACGCCTGTGCTGAGAAGGGTCTCAAGGCCCGCACCGAACTGGGCGAGGCAGCCTTCTACGGCCCCAAACTCGACTTCATGGTGAAGGATGCTTTGGGACGCCGCTGGCAGCTCGGCACCATCCAGGTCGACTACAACCTCCCGGAGCGTTTCCAGCTCGAGTATACCGGGTCAGACAACCAGAAGCATCGTCCCGTCATGATCCACCGTGCCCCATTCGGCTCGATGGAACGATTCGTCGCAGTGCTTCTCGAACATACCGCCGGCCGCTTCCCCCTCTGGCTCGCGCCTGAGCAGGTGGTCATCCTCCCCATTTCTGAGAAATTCAACGACTATGCAGCCAAGGTTGCAGCCGAGCTCGAGGCTGCGGACATCCGCGTCAGCATCGATGACCGCAACGAGAAAATCGGCCGCAAAATCCGCGACAACGAGCTAAAGAGAATCCCCTATATGCTCATTGTTGGCGAAAAAGAAGCTGAAAATGGCGAAGTTTCTGTAAGAAAACAGGGCGAAGGTGACAAAGGTTCGATGAAAATTGCTAACTTTGCAGCCGAATTGACCCAAGAGGTCAATGAAATGATCAACCACTGATAAAAAACAACCCAACACCCTCTGAATGGAGAAAAAACCCTTCCACCCGCGTCCACCACGCCCCGCAGGCACCAACGGACCACGCCGTCCTTTCGTCGCAAATCCACGTGACAAAGACCCCCATGCAACCAATGAGCGCATCCGCGCACGTGAGGTGCGTCTTGTGGGCGACAATGTCGAAGCCGGCATCTACTCCATCCAGGAGGCGTTAAGGCTCGCACAGGAGCAGGAACTCGACCTCGTCGAAATCTCGCCCACGGCTGAGCCCCCGGTGTGCAAGATCCTTGACTACCAGAAGTTCCTCTATCAGCAGAAGAAGCGTCAGAAGGAACAGAAGGCCAAGTCGACAAAGGTTGTTGTCAAGGAGATACGTTTCGGTCCCCAGACTGACGACCACGACTACAACTTCAAGCTCAAGCATGCCATAGGGTTCCTCCAGGAAGGCGCCAAGGTGAAGGCCTACGTCTTCTTCAAAGGTCGCTCCATCCTCTTCAAAGAGCAGGGCGAGGTGCTTCTGCTCAGATTCGCCAACGACCTTGAGGAGTATGGCAAGGTTGACCAGATGCCCATTCTCGAGGGAAAACGCATGACCATCATGCTCTCACCCAAAAAGAAATGAGCCGACACTCAGACTAACCAAGAGCTCCGCGCCGGGCGCCACAACTGATCGCCCGGCCGGGCCACGAATTAAATCAATTTCATAACCCAATCCACCAAATGCCTAAGATTAAGACTAATTCCGGTGCCAAAAAGAGGTTCGCCCTTACCGGATCAGGACAAATCAAGAGAAAACATGCCTACAAGAGTCACATCCTGACCAAGAAGACAAAGAAGCAGAAACGCAACCTCACCCACTTCGGGCTTGTCAGCACCCCTGACAAGAGCGCTGTCAAGGAACTTCTTGCCCTCAAGTAAGGATCCACAACCCTCAAAAACTCTCTAAGCAGATTTCAATTCGTCTTAACCGGATGCTCAGCCCTAAGCGCACAACCCCTCATCGCTGAAGGGACGCCGCTGACACCCACAACAAATTCAAAAAATGCCAAGATCAGTAAACCACGTAGCCTCAAGGGCTCGCCGCAAAAAAATCCTCAAACTCACCCGTGGCTACTTCGGTTGCCGCCGCAACGTCTGGACCGTAGCAAAGAACACATGGGAGAAGGGTCTCACCTACGCTTACCGCGACCGCAAGGACAAGAAGCACAACTTCCGCGCCCTCTGGATCCAGCGCATCAACGCTGCTGCCCGCCTCGAGGACCTCAGCTACAGCAAGCTCATGGGTCTCATCCACAAGGCAGGTATCGAGATCAACCGCAAGGTTCTCGCCGACCTCGCCCTCAACAACCCTGCCGCTTTCAAGGCTGTGGTTGAGAAAGTGAAGAACGCCTAAGGCCAACTCATCACCTCAACAATAAAAAGGTTCTTTCCCAGCCGGGAAGGAACCTTTTTATTGTCTCTTCATATTCTTGACTGTTTCCACTCACTTCCGTCCGAAGTCTGCTGGAATCTCACCCCATGCCGGAGTGTTCCATGTCAGGATGGGATTTGCATATGTATTGCGATCCAGCCAAGCGAGCGCACGCTCCATCATCTCAAACAGCGGCTCATTCTCAGGTGTGCGCTGCAGGGTTGTCTTCACCTTGCGGTTTCTGACCCAAGCGCGGGCTGTCAGCGAGTCAGTATATATAGGTGTGGTGTGGCGTCCCTGTTGCTTCAATAGAGCCAGGCCATGAACAAGGGCAAGAAACTCGCCAATATTGTTAGTGCCACCCTCAAAGGGGCCTGCATGGAAGATGGTCTGGCCTGTGCGCACCCACACCCCCCTATACTCCACCGGCCCAGGGTTTCTGGCACATGCGGCATCCACCGCCAATGAGTCTTGAAGGATCTCAGGGAAGGAATCATATGATGCAACAGGAGGCGCATAGGAGGCAATGGACTTCAGAAGGTCCATCTGCTCAGACGGATTGCCGCGAAATGCCTGGACAGCCGCTTCCTGCGACGGGAACGACTTATATTTTGCTCCAGGATAGTTCTCAGTATAGAGTTTACACTCCTCCCACGAATCAAACACCCCCGTGGCTCTACCCTCCCATACAACATAAAACTTCTTGCCCATTCCTTCTATGACAGTGAAAGATAGATTGCTATATCTACAATTCTGACACCAAGCAGTTCAGCCACACGCTGATGCACAGCCTTGCCGAAAAATGTCAGCGCGCCCTTCTGCATTCCGGCCGGAAGTTTGAGTGCCGACCGTGGAGTGTCGTCGGGCGCGAGCGATCCAAGGAAAGTGAGGAGAGTATTGCTAAGGGCCATAGCCGCCGTGCGCGCCACTGCGCTCCCCACGTGTGTGAAGCAAATGCGGTTGGAGAGACGTGCCGAACTCTCGATGGCTGACGCCATGGCAAGATCGACGGGCGACATCGAGCGAAGGGCAGACCCGTCAGAGCATGGGGTCAGATCAAATGTCAATACCCCCTTTTTCATTGTCGACACGATTTCCGAACTCAGGGTGAAAGGCTCATATGTCGGGGTGACCACCACCACATCGGCCGACCGGAGCGCTCCGGCAAGTGTGCGCGGATGAAGGGACGAGGTGATGACCCATGCACCCAGTTCCTGCGATGCCCGGCGCAGTGAATAGACATCATTGTCAAACATCCTCACAGTCGCCCCCAGCCCCATGGCCGAGCGCGCCGCCGCACAGGCTGCTATCCCCGAGCCAACAATCACCACCTCACACGGGACAATCCCGGCCACCCCTCCCAGCAGAATGCCCTTACCCCTCACCGCATCCGCGAGCAGAGATGAGGCTATGGCCACAGAGGCACGGCCATCTATCTCTGCGAGGATATCGGCAAACGGCGTGTTGCCGCGGCTATCCTCTATAAGGTCGAGAGCCACAGTGATGACATGGCGCTTAAGTAGTTCGGCTAGAGTCTTCACGTCGCGACACGCAGGCTCGAGCAGCGTCAGAAGCATCGACCCACGGCGCATCCTCTTGGCGTCAAATGGGGATAGTGTAGCTGGATAAAGCACAATGTCACACCCCAGAGCCTCAGCCCGGCTACAGACGTCGACACCAACCTTCATATATGACAGGTCTGGGTAATGGATTACAGAGGCAGCATCCTCCTCCATCCTCACCGTATACCCGCGCTCTATCAACTGGGCGGCACCCTCAGGGGTGAGTGGGAAGCGGCGCTCGGCAGGGTCCTCACACTTGGGCAACCCTATCGAGAAGCGGCGCCTGGCTGTTTCAGTGGCGCAAGGTTGTTCTAAAGGGGTGGCTAGCGACATGACATTCCGTATAATTATGGTTTCAGAAATCTCTCTATAAACTTTCTTGCAGTCGATTCAACCTGCTCCTCATCCTCGAGCCAAGTCGAGTCAAACGATGCTTGTGACTTTTTGTAGTGAGGCAGACGCCGGGACAGATTTTTGGCCACATAATCTCTCAGTTCATCCTCCCCAAGGGTTGCAATCAGTGGCCGCTGCGAGCGGGCAATCGACAGACGGCTGACAAGGCGGTCGATTGTAGTGTCCAGAAACACTGTCAGGCCAAGCGAGTTCATGTACTCCATGTTTCCATCGACACATGCAGTCCCCCCTCCACAGGCTATCACTGTCGGCAATCCGGCTGCGTCAGAGACCTCCTCAAGAGCCTCACGCTCCATCCGTCGAAACTCTGCCTCACCGCTGACCTTGAAAATCTCGCTTATAGGCATCCCGGCCTTGGACTCAATATAGTCATCGAGGTCAACGAAACGGACATCGGCTCTCTCTGCGAGAGCCTGCCCGAGCGTGGTCTTGCCACACCCCATGTAGCCAGTGAGGAAAATCGTCTTCTGCATATCTGCAAAATTAGCCCAAATAATCCTAAAGTACAAATTTTAAGACAGTGTTTGTGAATCAGCGGAAAAAGAAGTAAATTTGCATCCCTTATCCCGAACTACATGAAACTTGAATAAACATGATACGGATTATTTCAACCCTTGTGACACTTGTTGCTTTCACCATAGCATCTTATGGACAAACCGGTTCAATGACAATTGAGCAGGTGTTCAACGAAGCATCAAATATTGAAGGCTTCCAAAAATTAGGATACATTGAGGATGACATTAAGTTTCCAAAAGAAATAGGAACTCCCGAAATGATTGCTCACGGGAATGCGGAGCCCAGAGATGCAGTCCTTGCACTCCTTTCCAAACTGCCCACCGGCTCATTAGTTTACGACGACACCGATGAGAGAGGTAAGTTCGATCGAATTTTCCTTGATAAGCAAACATACAATCTCCTTTACGTCCACATAGGTAGGGGAGGCAACGATTCCGTCCTTGTTTTATTTAGGGGTGGTAGCAAAGATGCCATAGAAAAGTTCTTGAAAGATTTATAAACGTAAATCATCGTATTACACAATGACAAAGCAAATCATATTTTATTTCTTAATGTCCCTCGCACTTTCACAACTCAGCAACCTGACATACGCTAAGAAGATTAATCGAGATTGGTGTTTCACACTGCTCGAGATAAAAGACACAGTAGAAGTCCCTGACTCTGTGGCTGAACCAATGTGCATGCAGTGCGCAATATTTCAAAAAGAGGCAATTGATGAGATAAGAAGAATTTGCAAAATTGTTGACATTGAAGATAGACAGCAAGCTGCTGATATGTTTAATTATCATCATAAAGATGAGTATAACATTTACATTCAAATGGTCAGAACTTTGCGCGAATATATGGAACGTAAATGCTTAGGAAGTGCCGCGGCAATAATGAGTTATGATGTCGTGAAAACCAACGCAGAAATTGACATCATGTTTACCATATTCCGCAGTCGACGACCATTACCGAACAATAAATACACGAATCCCAAATAAATATTTGAATTAAAGGCCGAATGTTCATGATACTTAGATTTATCGGCGTTCAGGCCAAGACGTTATTGAATTCAAATAGTGTATCGAATCCAGATGAAAGACTTCTACAATTGGTGTCAACGCTATCTCTCGCTCACGCTCCTCGCCGCCATAGTGGTGGGGGCTCTCGTGCTTTTCTTCAACGAAAACTCACTGCTGCGCACCGTGAGCCAGGAGCAGCGCATCGATGAACTCCAGGTGCGTATAAAAGACGCGACAGACACCCTCGAATATTACCGCTCGCTCAACCGCTCGCTCAACACCGACAAAGAGACGATGGAACGGATTGTACGCGAACACTATCACATGCAGCATCCCGACGAGGATGTTTACATCTTTGAATGACATGACCACATCATCACGCAACTCACTCTCCCTGACTCTAACCACCAGCGGACTCCTTGCCATCATGGCAGCCTCAGCCCTGCCACTGCTGCGGATGGGCGCCGGATGGTTCGGATGGCTTTATGCCGCCGGAGCAGCCATGCTCCTTGTCGGCCGCATATTGGCTCCCGTAAGCAAGGATGCCCCTCTAAGGCTTAGGCGCCTGATGAGAATGGAAATATGGACAGCCCTCATCTTTGCCGCCGGAGCCGTGTTCACACTCATCCCCTCGGGAGGCAATGACTGGCTCGCATTCACGATGGCCGGAGGCGTCCTCACCATCTACACTTCCATCATGATTCCCCGCGAGAGAAACCACAAGAAGAACGAGAAACGCCCCTGAAACGTGAAAAATTCTGAATTATTCTGAATTTTAAGAGTTAATTACTACTTTTGTAGGTCAAAATCCACATTATCAAGTCAGCACTGTGGCTCTATATCTCACCATCGACCAGGGAAACTCAGAGGCCAAGATGGCACTCTGGGAGGACACGCGCCTGATTGACTCACGCATGGACCCCACTCTGAAACCTGCAGGGATAAGCCGTTTCATAGAGGGTCATGCCCCACTGGCCGGAGCAATATACTGTTCCGTAGCCCGTGAGGATGTTGACATCGTGTGTCATCTGCGTCACATATGTCCCCACACCCTGAGGCTCGGACCTGAGACACCCACGCCACTGCGCATCGACTACAATACACCCCAGACCCTGGGAGCTGACCGTGTGGCGGCCGCCGTCGGTGCATGGGCTGACCACAGCGGCCACCCCATACTGGTTGTCGATGCAGGTACGGCTGTGACATATGACCTTGTGAGTCCGGATGGAGTCTACTGCGGAGGCAACATTGCCCCCGGAATCACCATGAACCTCCGTGCTCTCCACGAGTTCACGGCCCGGCTTCCCTTGATTCCATTCCCCTCCCCCATGAAGGCTCTAGGGAGCGACCTCTTCGGGCGCGACACACGCGGCGCCATAGCGCGCGGCGCTGTCGATGCTGTCAGAGCCTCAATTGAATTTTACAGGTCGCGTCTTCCTGAGGACACGGTCATCGTCCTCGGTGGCGGATGCGGCCATCACCTTGCATCAGTGTGCGACTTTCCCGTCCATGTCGATGACCATCTTGTCAGCAAGGGTCTCAACAGAATACTAATCTACAATGAACCATAGACACCACAATCTCCTTCGCCTTCCGGCTGTCATATTGGCCCTGTTATCACTGGCCATCCCCACGGTTGCCCAGATGACATCCAGCCCATACTCCAAGTATGCCTACGGAATACTTGGCGACAACGCCACATCTGCCCAGCGCCAGATGGGTTCCACCGGTTATGCAATGCACTCAGGCCGCCAGATCAACGCAATGAACCCGGCCTCATATGCCGCCATGGACACCCTGACGTTCCTTTTCGACATTGGGGCAGATGCATCGATGTTCTGGCGCAAGGATGGCTCCGGGAGTCAGCACGACTGGGGCGGAGGCATCGACTATGTCACCCTTCAGGCTCCTCTGAGCCGCACAGTGGGCTTCAGCGCAGGCCTTGTGCCCTACTCATCCGTAGGCTACTCTTTCGGCTCGGGCATAGACAACGGCTCGGCGTCACACCAGGGCTCGGGAGGCATCAACCAGCTTTATGTAGGTACAGGATGGGAGCCTTTCAAAGGATTCTCCATAGGCTTCAACTTCTCATATCTCTTCGGCAATATCACAAACGATGTCTATGCCTATTCATCGATGGGCCAGAGCGCAGTCTTTGAGCAGGTGATGGAAGTGAGAGACTATCACTTCCGTTTCGGCGCGCTCTACACCCATCGTCTCTCACGCCTCAATTCTGTCACACTCGGTGTCTCCTACGAGCCCGGCAAGTCGCTTCTGGGCAAGACCTATGTACTGAAATATCTGCAGTCGTCAGGAGAAGGGATTGACACCGTCGCCCCTGGTGTCATAAAACTCCACAACCGCTTCTCATTGGCGTCGAGCTATGGCGTGGGCATCGCCTTCGACCATGGCGACAAGTTTCACGGTGAGGTCGACTTCACATATCAACCGTGGAGCAATGTCAAATATGAGCAACTCGACAACTTCTCTGCCACCCGCTTCGACAACCGATGGAAAATCGGCGCCGGTGTGAGCTATACACCTGACTCGCGTGGAGGTTACTTCAAAAGGATGACTTATCGCGCCGGTGCGTTCTACAACCGCGATTATATAATGGTGGGCAACAATCATGTCCGCGACTTCGGCGTCTCATGCGGCTTCGGATTTCCGGCCATCTCGGCCAAGACCGTCGTGAACCTCGGTGTAGAGTATCGCAACCGCAGAGCCACCCCCGCCCCCTTGCTCAAGGAACAGTATCTCAACATCACCCTTGGCGTAAACTTCAACCAGGTGTGGTTCTACCGCAATAAACTTCGCTGATGAACCCTCTGAGAGCCCTTCCCGGCATTGCCGCCGTGGCCGTTGTGACAACAGGACTGGCAGCCTCAGGGTGCAAGGAGGACAAACCCCTCCAGACCACCGACGAGGACCTGAGAGACTTTCCCACAATGACCACCTACGATGTGCAGACTCTCATCTCAGACTCCGGAGTGGTGCGCTATAAGATAGTCACTCCCGTGTGGTATGTCTACGATGAAGCGCGCGACCCCTACTGGAAGTTCCCTCAGGGGCTGGACATGGAGAAGTTCAACGACCTTTTCCAGCGCGATGCCACCGTGCATGCCGACTCAGCCATCTATCTAAAAAACAAGCAGCTGTGGCGACTAGACGGGAACGTGAGCATCTCAAACATGCAGGGAGAGAAGTTTCTCACCGAGCAACTCTTCTGGGACCAGCGCCAACACAAACTTTATTCCGATTCGTTTATCCACATCGAGCGCTCTGACAGGGTGCTTGAGGGATATGGGTTTGACTCCGATGAACGCCTGACACGCTACACCATCCGTAGCGTCTCAGGCATCTTCCCCGCCTCAGAGTTCCAGCGAGGACATGGACGCGAGGCCACCGTCCCTGCTCCATCCGTGACCCGGGTAGACACCATCGCCTCCGTCGAATCTGACTGACAGACAAAAACGAACCCCAACCGCACCCTAAAAACACTAAGCATTTTGTTCTGGATTCTACTCACAGTCATCTCCCTTGTGCTATCTGCACTCTTCTCTGGTGTGGAGATAGCGTTCATAACCGCAGACCGTGTGCGCATCGGGCTTGACTCCACCCGCGGCGGCCTCATCAACCGCATCGTAAGCCTATACTACTCTCACCAAGAGTTTTTCATCTCCACCATCCTTGTGGGCAACAATATCATGCTTGTGATATATGGCATGGGGGCGGCTGCCATGCTCGAGCCCTGGATTGAGTCTCACATATCATCAAATCAGGCCGTCATTCTGCTGCTGCAGACCATCATATCGACCCTCATCATTCTGTTTACCGGCGAGTTCATCCCCAAGTCCATCTTCCGCATCAACCCCAACGCCTCGCTCAAGATATTTGCCATCCCAGTCTATCTATTCTATCTAATCCTCTGGCCCATCTCGGCCTTCACATCGTGGCTGTCAAAGATATTGATGAAGATGGCCGGAATCAAGGCTGAGGACACACGCCTGGGAGTCATCTCAATCAACGAGCTCAACGACTATCTGGAGACCAAGATAGACGACCTCGAGAACCCCGAGGAGGTGCAGGTGGAAAAGGAAGTCAAGATTTTCCACAACGCCCTCGACTTCTCATCCACACAGCTGCGCGACTGCATGGCTCCGCGCAACGAGCTCGTGGCTGTCGACATCGCCGACACCACACGCGAGGAACTCTCAGACCTCTTCACCTCATCAGGCCGCAGCAAAATCCTGGTCTATAGAGGAGATATCGACAATGTCATAGGCTATGTCCATGTCTCTGAACTTTTCGACCCGCAGGCTGACTGGAAACAGCACATCATGGAGGTACTTTATGCACCCGAGACACTTTTGGCCAACACAATGATGCGCCGTCTCCTCACCGAGAAGCGCTCCATGGCCGTGGTGGTCGATGAGTTTGGTGGCACAGCCGGCCTCGTCACCCTCGAGGACCTTGTTGAGGAAATATTCGGCGACATCCAGGATGAGCATGACAAGAACGCATTGACCGCCAAGGAGGTGAGTCCCGGTGTGTTTGAGTTTTCAGGACGCATCGAGGTGAGAACCCTGCGCGATGAATTCCGCCTCGACATCCCGGAGGAGGATGAGTACCAGACCCTTGCCGGATACATCATGCACTCTACAGGCACACTCCCGCCTTCAGGAGAGACCGTGGAGATAGACGGCCTCAAGTTCACTATCCTTCAGCGCTCCTCCACCCGCCTCGACCTTATCAGAGTAGAACGATGAGAGACCCACTTTAAATGTGGTGATTCTGGAATGATGCTAAATTAATACATTTTAACTCATTTGGAGTCAGGCAGTACTATTTTTACACTAATTAACACATAGTAGGCAATTTATACAAAAATTCATGATTTTAGATGAATTTTTAAATAAAAAAAATTTTACATTTCAAAAAATAGCACTACTTTTGACCCCGGAATAGGCTCCACCGTCTGGATAGGGCCGTTTCTTTGCCTCCATCAGTCTGATGAAAAACCCGGATGAGGCATCCTCTAATCACGACTTCAATCATTCACACTTCAGAATTTAACTAAAATCATGAGTAACACTACCGTAAAACCCGCCACAGGTAAACTTGGCGTACTCGTAGTAGGTCTCGGCGCCGTGACAACCACCTTCATGACCGGCGTTCTGATGGCTCGCAAAGGCCTCACAAAGCCCGTAGGATCAATGACACAGTATGACAAGATCCGCGTAGGCAAAGGTGCAGACAAGAAATATCTGAAATATAACGAAATCGTACCCATCGCTGACCTCAACGACATCGTGTTCGGCGCATGGGACGTTTATCCTGCAAACGCATACGAGAGCGCCATCAACGCTGAGGTGCTCAAGGAGAAGGATATCAACCCCGTCAAGGATGAGCTCGTGGCCATCAAGCCCATGAAGGCTGCGTTCGACAAGAACTACGCCAAGCGCCTCACCGGCGACAACGTCATGGAAGGCAAGACCCGCTGGGAGATGGCAGAGCAGCTCCGCGAGGATATCCGCAACTTCAAGAAAGAGACCGGCGTAGACCGCGTTGTTGTCCTCTGGGCTGCATCCACTGAGGTTTACGTTCCCGTTGACGAGAAGGTTCACGGTACGCTCGAGGCCCTCGAGGCTGCTATGAAGGCTGACGACAAAGAGCATATTGCCCCCTCTATGTGCTACGCTTATGCAGCCCTCAAGGAGGGTGCACCCTTCATCATGGGCGCCCCCAACACCACAGTTGACATCCCCGCCATGTGGGAGCTCAGCGAGCAGACAGGCATGCCCATCGCCGGAAAGGACTTCAAGACAGGCCAGACACTTGTTAAGAGCGGTTTCGCCCCCATCATCGGCACACGCTGCCTCGGTCTGAGCGGATGGTTCTCAACCAACATCCTCGGCAACCGTGACGGACTTGTGCTCGACGAGCCCGCCAACTTCCGCACTAAGGAGGTTTCAAAACTCTCCACACTTGAGTCAATCCTCGTTCCCGAGAAGCAACCCGACCTCTACGGCCACGGCAATGACGAGGACACCCAATACTACCACAAGGTACGCATCAACTACTATCCTCCCCGCAACGACAACAAGGAGGGATGGGACAACATCGACATCTTCGGATGGATGGGCTATCCCATGCAGATCAAGATCAACTTCCTCTGCCGCGACTCAATCCTCGCCGCCCCCCTCTGCCTTGACCTCGTGCTTCTCAGCGACCTCGCCGCCCGCGCAGGCAAGAGCGGCATCCAGCGCTTCCTGAGCTTCTTCCTCAAGAGCCCGATGCACGACTACACAAAGGGCGAGGTACCCGTCAACCACCTCTTCCAGCAGTACACCATGCTCAAGAATGCCATTCGCGAGATGGGAGGATATGAGGCTGACGAGGAGATTGATTAATCACTCCATTTGACACCACTGATCACCAAATACAGCCCGATGCCTCTTGCATCGGGCTGTTTATTTTGTAAAAATTTGTGAATGTGGACGGTAAGAAACCTTTTTCGTGACTTTTTGACATAGATTGTGAAGTTTTTTCACTAACTTTGCATGTTATCACCACCCATTCCTGACACTCGACATGCTTAAGAAGATTTTACTTACCACTTTTCTATCCGCTTCCATGGCAGCATGGGCCTCTGAGTCCGTATGCTCGCCTGATGGTGACATCCGTCTGACATTCGAACTCACCGACGGTGGCACCCCCACCTATTATGTTGATTTCAAAGGCAAACAGGTCATCGCGCCTTCTCACCTGGGATTCGACCTGCTGAGCGACACCGGTCGCAACACTTTCCAGCAACAAGCCAAGAAGGCCGCCGCAAACTCCCTCTCCTTGCGCAAAGGGTTTGAAATACTGACAACCGACCGTGACTCACTCTCTGAGACCTGGACCCCGGTGTGGGGCGAGGAGGCAGAGATTCTCAACAAATACAACAGCATGACAGTCGAACTCAAGCAGACTGAGTTTGACCGCAAGATGAACATTGAGTTCCGAGTATTCGACGACGGCTTCGCCTTCCGCTATGACTTCCCCTCCCAGCCCAATCTGAACTACTTCGTGATTGGCGAGGAGAAGACAGAGTTTGCCATGACAGGCGACCATACTGCTTTCTGGATTCCAGGCGACTATGATACCCAGGAATACAACTATACAAAATCACGCCTGAGCGAGATCCGCGGACTCTTCCCATCAAAGGTCAATCCTGACAACGCCTCGACAACACCCTTCTCCCCCACAGGCGTGCAGACATCCCTCCAGCTCAAGACCGACGACGGCATCTATCTGAACATCCATGAGGCAGGTACAATAAACTACCCCACCATGCACCTCAACCTCAACGACACCACAAATGTCTTCACCTCGTGGCTTACCCCTGACAACCGCGGCCACAAGGGCTACATGCAGACACCTGTCAAGACACCCTGGCGCTATGTCATCGTCACTGACGACGCACGAGACATCCTTGCTTCGCGCATAGCCTACAACCTCAACGAACCATCCAAGATCGAGGACACTTCATGGATCAAGCCCGTGAAATACATCGGCGTGTGGTGGGAGATGATTGCAGGCTCCGGCACATGGAACTATACCGACGACGTCTACTCAGTGCAACTCGGCGAGACAGACTACTCCAAGACACGCCCCAACGGACGCCATAGCGCCAACAACGAGAAGGTGAAACGCTACATCGACTTTGCTGCCGAGCATGGCTTCGACCAAGTGCTGGTGGAGGGTTGGAACGAAGGTTGGGAAGACTGGTTCGGACAATCCAAGGACTATGTCTTTGACTTCCTAACACCCTACCCTGACTTTGACATCGAAGCCCTCAACGAATATGCCCACTCAAAAGGCGTGAAACTCATGATGCACCACGAGACCTCGAGCTCAATCCGCAACTATGAGCGCCATCTCGAGGATGCATACAACTTGATGAACAAATATGGCTACAACTCTGTCAAGAGCGGCTATGTAGGAAACATAATACCGCGTGGGGAGTATCACTACTCACAGTGGCTCAACAACCACTATCTCTATGCCATCCAGAAAGCAGCCGACCACAAGATTATGGTCAACGCCCATGAGGCCTCGCGCCCCACGGGCCTGGCCCGCACATATCCCAACTGGATTGGCAACGAGAGCGCCCGCGGCACAGAGTATCAAGCCATGGGCGGCAACGACAAGGGCCACACCTCAATCCTCCCCTTCACCCGTCTGCAGGGTGGCCCCATGGACTACACTCCCGGCATCTTTGAGTTCGACCTTTCGACATTCACCCCCGACAACAACTCAAAGATAGCATCTACTATCCCCGGCCAGCTGGCACTCTATGTCACCATGTACTCACCCCTCCAGATGGCCGCCGACCTCCCCGAACACTACGAGAAGCATCTAGATGCCTTCCAGTTCATCAAGGATGTCCCCGTAGAGTGGGAGCGCTCGGTCTATCTAGAGGCCGAGCCTATGGAATATATCACCATAGCTCGCAAGGACAAGAACTCTGACGAATGGTATGTAGGCTCTGTGGCCGGGGCCGACCGCGACAGCAACATCAAGCTCGACTTCCTTGACCCCGGACGCAAATATGAGGCTACAATCTATGCCGAGGCTCCGGATGCCAACACTGTCGACGGGCAGACACGCTATGTCATCTCCTCCAAGAAGGTCACATCCAAGACCACACTCAAACTGCATGCCCTTGCAGGTGGCGGATATGCCATAGCCATCAAGCCCATCCAAAACAACTAAGAAACAAGCAAAACAATAGGAATAAAAAAACTAAACACATATTAAGAAGACAAATGAAAAAAACCATCATCACACTTGCAGCAGCAGCCCTCGCCGCCACCGGCGTTTCCCAGGCAAGTCCGCTGTCGCCCGCCCAGGCCCTGGGAAGAGCCATGAGCTCGGCAGATGCGCCCGCATCCATGAGCCGCATGCTCGTGCCCGGACGTGTGGAGGCCGCCCTCACTCTCAATGTGCTTGAGTCTGAGGAGCCTGCCCTCTATGTCATCTCCCGTGGCGAAGGCCAGGGCTTCGTAGTTGTCTCAGCCGACGATGTTGCCGAACCTCTCCTCGGCTATTCAGACACCGATCTCGACCTCAACAATCTCCCAGACAACTTCCGTTGGTGGCTCAGCCAGTATCAGGCTGAAATCTCGGCCGGCATCGCAGCCGGAGCTTCCGAATATGGGTATGCTGCGGCAGCCTCACGCAAGGATATAGAGCCTCTTGTCACCACAAAGTGGGACCAGGGCGCTCCTTACAACCTGCTCTGCCCCACGTCGGGCAACCAATCGACATATGCTGGTTGTGTAGCTGTGGCTATGGCTCAGGTGATCAAATATCACGACTATCCTGAGAAAGGTACCGGCTCACACTCCTACTCATGGAACGGACAGCGTCTCACATTCGACTATGCCAACACCACATTTGAGTGGGACCTGATGCTCAACAGTTACTCCAGCACTTCAGGCACCGCCGCTGAGCGCAATGCTGTGGCCACACTCATCTATGCGTGTGGCGTGGCTGTCGACATGGGATATGGCACCAGTTCATCCGGCGCACAGTCCTCAGCCGTCCCCGGAGCCATGAGAGAATACTTCGGCTTTGACAAAGGCATCAACATGGCTGTCCGTCTGGCCTATTCATCAGAGGAGTGGGAAGACCTCATCTACAACGACCTTAAGAATGTCGGCCCTGTTTACTATTCAGGCCGCGGCGAGTCAGGTGGCCACGCGTTCGTATGCGACGGCTACAAGAATGGCCTCTTCCATTTCAACTGGGGATGGGGCGGCATGAGCGACGGCTACTTCCGTCTCAATCGCCTTGTCCCTGGCTCGCAGGGCATCGGCGGCAACTCAGACGGCTTCAACTCAGACCAGACCATCATCCTCGGCGCTGAGAAGCCCATCATCAACTCCACCCTCCCCGCACCCTACATCATGTGCTCGCAGCCACTCACTGCCTCAGTCAGCGGCACAAACGCAGTTATTCCCGGTCCCTTCATCAGCTACACCCCCTACACACTGACAGGCCGTCTCTCCATGAGGATATACGACATGGAGACAGGCGAATATATCCGCGCCTTCAATGCCGGATCAACAACATGGACGGCCGGATCAGGCTATCGCAACCTTTCGTTTGGCGTAGGCGTCCTCCCCGTGGGCCGCTATCGTGGAGAACTCACATTCCTCTACAATAACGAGTACTACCCCATCCACCACACTCCGGTCGACACAGGCAGTTTCGAGATTGTACGCGCAGGCTCAACATTCACCATCACACCTATTGTCAGCGGCAACATCCAGTGGGGTGAGCTTGAGGTGGTATCACCCATGTACACCGACAAACTGTTCGGCCTCTCCCTCCCCTACACCTATGACGGAGAGAAGGACGTCTACTTCCAGATGACCCCTCAGCTCCAGAACGCAGCCGGCGCTGTCGTGGCAAAAGCAGAGATGTATAACGCCATCGTCTCACCCGGCCAGGGCGTGGTAGACTATTCAGGCAAATGGCTCACCACAGTCAACCCCGGAGACTACACACTTGTGATGGTCGACGGCAATGGCAAGTCTCTCGGCTCTGCCAATGTGACTGTCAGCAAATACACCGGTGGTGTGGCCACATTCATCAGCGTCTCCTCATCTGCATGGAACATCGATGAAACCACTGCCGACAACATTGTCATCAATGCCAAGGCCACATGCTCGATGGGCTACTTCGCCGGAACTATCGCAGCACGCATCTATGACAAGGGCAATACCGCCACACCCCTTGCACAGCTCGACTCACGTCCGCTCTACATCAACAAGGGTGAGACTAAGGATGTCACAATCTCCGGGCCGTTCTATGAGGGAGTTGAAGGAAAAACCTACGATGTCTATATCTACAACGGCATTCAGAAACTGTCAGGTCCTAAAGAGTTCACTCTTGGCGCCTCAACAGCCATCGAAGGCGTCATCATTGAGAATGATGCTCCCATCGAATACTTCAACCTTCAGGGTCAGCCCGTCAGCAACCCCACTGCAGGCTCTATCGTCATCCGCCGTCAGGGTGAGAAGGTTGATAAGATCCTTATGAAATGAGAAACTCCTTAACATCTGTGGCCGTTGCCGCCGTCATGGCGGCAGCGGCCACCGGTTGTTCTTCACAGAAGCAGACAACCGCTCCGACCACTTCCGGTCAGACGCCGGAGACCACTGTCCCCATGCCGGCTGAACCGATCATGCCTATTTCTCCCGGACCCGCCATGCTCCCTCATGCAGTAATCTATCGCACATCAGCCCCCTCTGACTCACTTGTCCCTGTCACAGTCACAGGCGGCAAGATTGTGTCATTTCCGGCTCCAACAGACCTCACAGCAATGCCTGGCAAACTTAAAGACGGCTGGCTGCTCGACAACCGTGGCATCAACCCCGACTCACGATTCACCCACTGGACCTACGCCGAATACAAGGCGATGAAGTCTGCGCCCTCACTCTCAGAGATAATGGCTGCACTGGTGCCGGGGATAACCGTGACCGAGATTGTCTCACTCCCTTGCCGCATAGGAGAGGCTACTGTTGAGATGGCTGACTCACTGATTACCGCAGGCCTCCCCGGCTGTGAGGTAACATTCAAACGCTGAGACCCTGATGGCTACTAAGGAAGAAAAGAAAGCCCGCTTCTGCGAGCTGCTCCGCTCCACCGGACGCGAGAATATCGAATATGTCATCGAGGACCTCGAGACATGGGGATTCTTTGAGGCACCGGCCTCAGTGAAAAACCATTTCAATTTCCCCGGTGGACTCCTCGAGCACTCGCTCAGTGTCTATGACGCTGCCGTAATGCTACGTGAAGGAATTCTCAAAGCCCGTCCGGACCTTGAGGAAAAACTCCCCATGGACTCAGTCATCATCGCAGCCCTCCTTCACGACACTTGCAAGGCAAACATCTATCGCATCGTGTCGCGCAAGCGCAAAAACGAGATAGGTGTATGGGAAGACATTGAGGAATATGAGGTGAACTACTCAAACCTGCCCATGGGTCACGGCGAGAAATCCGTGGTGATGCTCCTCCGCAGCGGCCTTGACCTCGAGGACGATGAGGTCCTGGCCATCCGTTGGCACATGGGACCCTGGGCTGTAGACAACACACAGATTGAGCAGGACCGCAGTTATCGCACAGCTGTTGCTCAGACTCCGCTCCTGCCACTCATACATACGGCTGACACTGTGTCGTCCCAACTTCTGGAGCGCGACCGTTGACCAAGACGCTATCCTCATCACTAACGCACAATTTCCACGGGGAGTTGTGCGTTATTCATATAGATAAACACCTGAACAGATAGACATATAACCATAGATAATGAAACTCACCTTTCTTGTCCCACCCTGCTACGACCACAAACAGCCGGCTGAACGCACGGCAGGCTGCACACGTGTGGTCTATCTGGCACCAAACATCTATGAACTCACAGTCGCCGCCGTGCTCGAGCAGGACAAGAGAAACGAGGTGAGATATCGTGATTTCGTCTATCATAAAACCTCACCCAAGGAGTTTGACAGATTTTTTGCTGAGGATGACAGTGATGTCTACCTCATCTGGACTGTCAACCTATCCATCTCCACTGACCTCTCAGCCATCAATGTAATTCGCCGCCACCGACCAGATGTGAGGATAGTGATGATGGGTCCCGGCCCCACACACTTCACAAAGCGTTGTCTGGCCGACAGCAACATCTATATAGTCCGCGGTGAGCCTGAGGAGACCGTGGCCCAACTCATCAACGCTTTCCATGACAACTCCCCGATCAACACCATCAAGGGCCTGTCGTGGATGGACTCTGAAGGAAAGATTGTCAACAATCCGCCCCGGCCTCTCATTGCCGACCTCAATCAGGTCCCGTTTGCAGCCCGCCATCTGCTGGACGGCGCCGAGTATCACAACCCCAAGTTGAAGTGTGGCCCTTACACCACCATGATCACCTCGCGCAACTGTCCTTACCGCTGCATCTATTGTGTGCCCTCCTCACTGACCTTCGCCCGCGAGATTGAGTATCGGGTCGAGCATGGACGCAAGCCGCTCATAGGCTATCGCTCCACTGAAAATGTCGAGGCTGAGGTGGCCATGCTGGCCGCTGAGGGCTACAAGGCCATCGGCTTCATGGACGACAACTTCATATGGAATGAGGAGCGCACCGCAGCCCTGTGTGAGATTATGAAGAAGCACGGGATTGTCTGGGGCTGCCAGGCTAGGGCTGACGCCATCACTCCCTCTATAGCCAAGATGCTTGGGGAGAGCGGATGTCTATATGTCGACCTCGGGGTTGAATCGTTTAACGATGAGATACTCAAGTACATCAGGAAAGGTGAGACTGCTGCTGACATCCGCCGCGCTGTGTCGCTGCTGAAGGAACACGGCGTCCCCGTCAAACTCAATGTCCTCATAGGCAGTAGCCCCCTCGAGACACACGATACAGTCATAGAGACCCTTCACGAGTCTAAGAAACTCGGTGCAGACCAGGTGATGTTCAACATTGTCTCTCCATTTCCCGGCACTGAGTGGTATAAGATCTGCAAAGAGAACGGATGGATCGAGGGGGGCGAGTATGTCCCCACAGATGTCCAGCGCGAGTCGATTGTCAATCTACCGTCCTTGTCGTCACGCGAGATGGAGCGTCTCCTCTACCGCAATAATCTAAGTTTCTTCCTTTCCCCACGCTTTGTGGCACGTCAGATAGGTCGGTTCCAGTCATTCTCCGAACTCAAACACGCATTCAAGGCACTGAAAATAAAGCTCTTTGGATGAAACTCTCCATCATCATCCTCACCTGTTCACAGCGCGTTCTGACTCTGCGGTGCCTCCTTTCAATCAGCGGCCTGCTGGAGCGCGATGACGTTGAGATTATCCTTGTCGACAACGGCTCCACAGACAACACCGTTGAGACTGTGCGGTCTGAGTTTCCATCGGTGAAAATCATCCGCCATGAGAGTAATATAGGTGTCGCAGCCGGACGCAATTCAGGTCTACGCGAAGCCACGGGCGAGCATCTGATGATTCTCGACAACGACACCATCGCTACTCCTGAGGCCATACTCACCCTCTCCGGGAGACTAGCCTCAATTCCAGGAGCCGGGCTAGTGGCCCCTAGGCTTGTCAGCCCCAAGGGGGACACCCAGTCGAGTTTCCGTCCCTACCCCGGAATCCTCTCCAAACTCCGCAATGTCATAACCGGGAAACGCCGCTCATCCCTTGCCACTGCCATCCCATCAACCCTCTTGGAGCCATTCTATGTTATCGGAGCCGCACAGATGTTCACACGCATGGCCTATCAGCAGAGCGGAGGCCTAGACGAGAGGATATTCTACGGTCCCGAGGACGCTGACTTTTGCATGGCCGTGCGCACCCTCGGGCTGAAAGTCATTTACATGCCTGACATCACAATCATTCACGACTGGCAACGCGCCACCACTGGCAGCCTCCTTTCGCGCGGAGCGCTCACACATCTGAAGGCGCTCCTCTATTTTTACAGCAAGCATCACAGATGGCTATAGGTCACAAAAAAAGCCCTGACCACAGACAGATGCTGTTGACAGGGACTTTTGTGCAAAGGTGTGACAAAAGGAGTAGCCCATAGGAGAATCGAACTCCTCTTTCAAGAATGAAAATCTTGCGTCCTAGCCGATAGACGAATGGGCCGAACCAATGGTCACCTCTCAGCCTTGACGACCGACGGGGCGACTAGAGTTTAGCATTTCTCAGGCAGCGAGCTTGGCGATGTGGTGAGCGAGCTTGCTCTTGAGGTTGGCTGCCTTGTTCTTAGAGATCGCGTTCTTCGAGGCCAGACGGTCGAGCATAGCGCCAATCTTGCGGAAAGCAGCCTCGGCCTGCGCCTTGTCTGTCATCTTGCGGAGGTTGCGCACGGCATTGCGCGCAGTCTTTGCGTAATAGCGGTTACGAAGACGACGGGACTGAGTCTGACGGATTCTCTTAAGTGATGACTTATGATTTGCCATTTGGATTCTGTTGTTTTTTATATCTTATGATTGATTTTCAGTAGCCCATAGGAGAATCGAACTCCTCTTTCAAGAATGAAAATCTTGCGTCCTA
>JAMPAK010000001.1:1061470-1141381 GCA_023667285.1 Muribaculaceae bacterium | reverse complement strand
CCGACCTATATGGAAAGAGGGTGTACCATATTTTGATTTATGATACACCCTCATTTTTTTATGTCCCTGAGCGAGCCTCAGGGATGTTGTTTGACTTGTTTGCTTAGTTTGGGCGAATCCTGATGTTAGAGCTCGTGATAGTTTTCGGTGTCGTTGACGCGATACATTGTAGAAGTAGACTCGCAATACCATTCGATTGCTTTCTTTACCATGTCTGTTACTTTCATAATTACAGTTGATTTTAGTGATTATTCAGTGTTATAACAATTGAAGACGCTGCAAAGTTAGACAAAAAACACGGAAATATGCCAAAAAAGCATGTTTTTTAACATATTTCCGTGTCTGAATGCCCTCAGACGAGTCCGGGGAAATGAATATCTTAACGTACGAGTGTCTTCTGTCCACCCACAATATAGAGGCCTGAGGGGAGACCTGTGGTGGCATCGGCAGATGAGACACCGCGGCGGATGCGTGTTCCCTGCATGTTATAGACGTCCACGGTGCCTTCGGTGGGCTGTATGGTCGTTATGCCTGAGTTGCCCTCGTCAGGGTCAGAGCCATCATATGTGAAGGTTCCGTTGACACCCTTGCGCACAGTCACTGTCGACTCCATTCCGTAGGGAATCAGACAGTCCTGCCATGTATCAGAGCCCAAGGGCTGTGCAACGGCCGTGGCCTTATATGTACCGGCGGGGAGGTCTGTGGGATAGACGGGGACAATGCCTCCAATGCCCTGAATCTGATAGCCGTCTGCCCCGGGGACGGTTGTCATGCCCTCCTCATCGGGAGCATAATAGAATTTGCCCTTCTCATCCTCGAGCTGGATGGCAAAGGTCACATCATAGCTGCGTCCTGAGAAGTTGAAGCACCCCTGAAGTTCTCTTCCGTCATGGAATCCGAACATCCCATATTCCGGAACCCACACAAAGGCACCATAGCCATAGAAGGGGAGGAACGTCGTGGAGCCTTTATAGGCAGGCTCGATGTGGGTGACGATAGACTGGTCTGTGTTGAAGCCTGAGCCATCCCCAGAGCCGCCGATGCCCTGGTTGTAGGGATCGAGAGCGTTAAGGCGGAAATAGCCGTCAGATGTGCCGCCCCAGCCCCAGTTGATGTGATAGAGACCATTTTGAGAATATCCGTCGCAGACAAAGGCGTGGCCCCCCTGGCGCGACTGGCCGCAGTAAAGCACCGGACGTCCCTCGTCGAGCTCAGTGTAGACCATGTTGTCCCACTCCTCTGCGCTGAACCAGTCGCGCATCAGATAGGCCGCGCTCTGGTCAAATCCCATATGCTCAGTGATGAACGAGCATACATAGACATCAGAGGCGCCTGAGGCCGAGGAGGAATACTCCATATTCACACCGATGCCACATGCCCGCATGAGTGTGGCAACGGCATTGCAGTATATCTGTTGTGAAGAGGAATCATATGCGTTGAGCATGCGGTCCCACTCAAAGGTAGTGTTCTCATAGTCGAACGTCAGGACTGTATTGTTCCAGGCATATGAGTGTCTGCCTGTGCCCTTGATGGGGTGCTTGTGGAAGTTGATGATCTGAGCCATGGCGGTGGCAAGACATCCGGTCACTGCACGGCCGCCGCGGTCTGAGGGACACAGAAGGTTGTAGGGATTCCCCTGATTCCATTTGGTCTTCACAAGAGGGGCTATGGATGCGTGGTCCTCTTTCTCATCCTCCTCGGCTTCACGGAGCGGCGAGAGGGAGGGCGCTGAGTCCTGTTCATTTAGGGCTGAGAGTTGTGCGCCATAGGTCTCGAGCCAATATTGCATGGCCGGCGGGATATTGTCCGGTTCAAAGTCTGAGCCATAACCCAGCAGAGCCGGGGCGCGGTCATCGCTGGGGGTGATGATGAAATCGCCGGAGGGTGAAGAAAATATATAGAGCATCTCAGGGGATAGGGTCAGGGTTATGGCGGGAGCGTCATGAGAGACACTTTTCGCAATTGCCGTCGTTTTCAGACGAGCAAGTGCCTGCTCCGGGGTGACCGGAGCCGCGGCCACACCCGCCGCCGCAAGCAGTGAGGCTGCTAATGTGAAGTTTCTTATAAGCATTTCTGTATGTGATTGTCTTTTAAAACTGTAAAGTTACGAAAATCTTTCATCACCCACCACACGAAATCTAGTGAATCTTCGCACCTACCAACGAAATAAGAGCCCATAATTAAAAAAATGTATTAATTGTGACACATGCTTTGTGGGGTATGAAAATTTGAGAGGGGGATTGCGTGAAAAGTTTGTATTTTTGACAGAAAATGAGTAACTTTGCGGCGCTTTTTAGCGTCCCCTACGTGTGATGGGAAATTGAGAAGCAAAACTCCTTAATTTTTAGTAACACAACCAAATCCAAACAAAGGAAATGAAGACATTCCAACTGACAGCCGAGCCCCGCACAGGCCTTGGCAAGAAGGCAGCCAAAGAGCTCCGCACCAAGAACCTCATCCCCGTTGTGCTCAACGGCGGCAAGATTGTCGAGCTTAACAATGCACCCGCTCTCAAGGAGGGTGAGAAGATTGTTGAGATTGGCAATGGCAAGGGTCTCATCACCACAGACCTCACAGTGAAGCAGGAGGATGTGCGCAAGCTCGTCTATACACCTGAGATTTTCGCCATCGAGCTCACCATCAATGGTGAGAAGCGCATGGCTGTGCTCAAGGATCTCCAGTTCCACCCCGTCAAGGACACCATTCTCCACATGGATCTCCTTGAGGTGTCTGAGGACAAACCCGTGGTTATGGAAGTGCCCGTGCAGCTCGAAGGCCACGCTGAGGGTGTGAAGGCCGGTGGTAAGCTCACCCTCTCAATGAAGAAGATCAAGGTGAAGGCTCCCTACACAGCTATCCCCGAGAAGGTGGTCATCAATGTCGACTCACTCGGCCTCGGCAAGACCCTTCAGATCGGCGACCTCCACTTCGACGGCCTCGAACTGATGAATGCCAAGAACGCTGTTGTCTGCGCCGTTCAGCTCACACGTGCCGCTCGTGGCGCTGCCGCTAATGCCGCTAAGTAAGAAGAGACAACATCTCATCACAATAGTTGGATCGGCTCTGACCGATTCAACTATTTTTTGATATCAAAATGAAATATCTGATAGTAGGGCTTGGCAATATAGGCCCTGAATATGAAGGAACAAGACACAACGCCGGGTTCATCGTGGCCGATGCCCTCGTGGAGAGCGCCGGAGGCAGTTTCACCACTGAGCGCTATGGCGACGTAGCACACATCCGCGTGAAGAACGCCCAGCTCACTGTGTTGAAGCCCTCTACCTATATGAATCTCTCGGGCAACGCCGTGAGATACTGGAAGGATAAGGAGGGGATTGACCTGGAGCGCGTGCTAATCATTGTGGACGACTGCGCCCTCCCCTTCGGAGCCATCAGGCTGAAGCCCTCGGGTAGCGATGCCGGACACAACGGGCTGAAGAATATAGCTCAGATGCTTGGCACACAGGCTTATCCAAGGCTAAGGTTCGGGATAGGCAACGATTTCCCGCGTGGCACCCAGATTGACTATGTCCTGGGCCACTTCACCTCAGAGGAGTGTGAGGCTATGGGCGAGAGGGTCAAGCTGGCTGTCGAGGCCGTCAAGACCTTCTGTCTGGCCGGGATGCAGACAGCAATGTGTCAATTCAACAATAAGTGATGGCAGAGGTAAGAGTCGACAAATGGCTGTGGGCCATGAGAGTGTTCAAGACCCGCACAGTGGCCACTGAGGCCTGCAAGAAGGGGCGCGTCATGATGGGCGGCGTCGAGGTGAAGCCCTCGCGCACGGTCAAGGAGGGTGACACCGTAGAGGTGAGGAAGCCCCCGGTGACATACAGGTTTCGAGTGAAGGCCGTGACTCAGAACCGTCTCGGAGCCAAGCTCGTGCCTGACTATATGGAGAACATCACACCTCAGAGCCAGCTTGATCTCCTCGACATTGTGAAGATCTCAGGGTTCATAGACCGCCGCAAGGGTCTGGGACGCCCCACCAAGCGTGAGGGGCGCGAACTGTCGCGCTTCACCGAGGCTATGGGCGAGGATGAAGGCTGGGATTTAGATTTTTTGGATGATGAGGAGGAGTGAGTGGAAAATTTTGAGTAATTTTGCACTTTGATAAACTCTCCGTACAACACTATAATCCGACGAATATGGGATTTTTCGACATGTTTTCGCGCAAAAAGAGCGTGGAAGAAAAGAAAGAGACTCTCGACCAGGGGCTTGAGAAGACGAAGCGCGGATTCTTCGACCGCATTTCTCACGCTATAGCCGGAAAATCGAAGGTCGACGACGATGTGCTCGACGAACTCGAGGAGATCTTCGTGACCTCTGACGTGGGTGTCGAGACGACACTCCGCATCATCGAGAGGCTCGAGAAGCGCGTGGCCCGCGATAAATATGTCAACTCATCGGAACTTAACGAACTCCTCTGTGACGAGATCTCAGAGATGCTCGATGACAACGACACCAATGTCTCGACCGATGAGGACTTCACCCTCCCCGCCGGAGCCAAGCGTCCGCATGTCATAATGGTAGTCGGCGTCAACGGCGTCGGCAAGACCACCACCATCGGCAAGATGGCTGCCCAGTTCAAGCGCGCCGGCAACAAGGTGATGCTGGGTGCGGCCGACACATTCCGCGCCGCCGCCATTGAGCAGCTCGAGGAGTGGGGCCGCAGGGCTGATGTCCCTGTGGTGAAGCAGAAAATCGGTGCAGACCCAGCCTCGGTGGCCTACGATACGCTCCAGAGCGCCATCGCAAACGATATCGACGTTGTCATCATCGACACTGCAGGGCGACTCCACAACAAGAAGGGACTTATGGACGAGCTCACCAAGGTAAAGAACGTGATGCAGAAACTTGTCCCCGAGGCTCCCCATGAGGTGCTGTTGGTGCTTGACGGCTCCACGGGCCAGAACGCATTCGAGCAGGCCAAGCAGTTTGTGGCCGCCACTCAGGTGAACGAGCTTGCCATCACCAAGCTCGACGGCACAGCCAAGGGGGGTGTGGTGATAGGGATCAGCGACCAGTTCAAGATTCCGGTGAAATATATCGGTCTGGGCGAGAAGATTGATGACCTTCAGGTGTTTGACAAACGGGAGTTTGTCAGGTCGCTTTTCGGACGGTCGGATAACTGAGAATGAGAATAAATCCTGAGTAAAGAGTTCTGACGACCTATGAGCAGGGTTGCTGTTATATCCATGGGCTGTTCCAAGAATCTTGTTGATTCTGAGCGGCTCATGAAAATGATGGAAAGTGTGGGGCTTGAAGTGGCCTTCGAGCCGGGCGAGGAGTTTTTCAATGCTCCCGGACCGGTATCAGTGGTGATAAACACCTGTGGCTTCATCGGCGATGCCAAAGAAGAGAGCATAAGCGAGATTCTGGCCTGGTGTGAGGCACGCAGGAAGGGCAGGATTGAGGGGCTCTATGTGATGGGGTGTCTCCCCGTCAGATATATGGAAGAACTCAAGGCAGAGATTCCTGAGGTGGATGCCTGGAAGGGAAAGACCGACTGGGCAGACATAGTGAGGCTCATAGCGGGCCGTCATCCCGGCAAGACCCCATACGACCGTGTGCTGACCACTCCGCGCCATCATGCCTACCTGAAGATAGCCGAGGGGTGTGACAGAATGTGTGCTTTCTGCGCCATCCCGCTCATCACCGGCCGCTACCAATCGCGCACCATTGAGGATATCGTCGATGAGGCGCGCCGGCTTGCAGCGCGCGGTGTGAAGGAACTCAACGTCATAGCCCAGGACCTCACATCCTATGGCAAGGATATATATGGCCGTGTGGAGATAGCACGGCTCATCGACACACTGGCTGATGTCGAGGGAATTGAATGGATAAGGCTGCATTATGCCTACCCCAACGAATTTCCGATGGATCTTCTGGATGTGATGGCCCGCAGAAAGAATGTGTGCAAATATCTCGACATAGCCCTGCAGCATGCCTCAAACAAGGTGCTTGACGCCATGCGCCGCCACATCACTGTCGAGGAGACCGAGGCGCTTCTGGCTGAGATAAGGCGCAGAGTGCCGGGAATCCATCTGCGCACCACACTCATGACAGGCTTTCCCGGCGAGGGGGAGGCTGAGTTTGAGGAACTTGTAGAGTTTGTGAAGCGCCAGCGGTTTGAGCGCATGGGAGCTTTCGCCTATTGTGAGGAGGATGGGACATATGCCGAGCGCAACTATGACGATGCTGTCCCCGAGGAGGTGAAGCATCATCGCCAGGATCTCATAATGGACCTCCAGGAGGAAATCTCAGCCGAGATCCAAGCCGGCAAGGTGGGTCGGGTGATGAGGGTGATTATAGACCGCGAGGAGCCTGACTATTATGTGGGGCGCACTGAGTTTGACTCTCCCGACGTTGACCCCGAGGTGCTTGTCAGGAAGACACGCAGGCTGGATAGGGGAGAGTTCTATGACGTTAAGATAACAGACGCACAGCCGTTTGAACTGATGGCTGAGCCGCTACATGAGATATGAGAGAGGGTCACATGCAATTTGAAGATAATCAACTCACCGAGACAGCATCCCTGTGTCTTGAGCGCAATATGCCCTTTGTGCTTTATTCCATGCCCGGAACCACTGAGATTGAGTTCATGGCATGCAGACCGGAGTCTGTGAGCCTCGGTGTCAAGCCGGGCAAGGAGGACTGTTTCTTCATCAGCCGCTTCGGAGGCGATGAGCCTTATGTGGCCGGTGTGATAAGAGAGTACACGCTCCCTGAGGCCGCCCGGCTTCTGGCCGACTATCCCGATCTTAATTTCTCCGCCTCCGAGGAGCGTCCCTATACATCCTCCACGGTCAAGGCAAGCTGGGAGGCTGCGTTCAAGCGTGTGACGCGCCGCCTGCGCAAGGTGGGCGGCAAGGTTGTCCTGTCGCGCCACACTGCTCTGTTCAGTCCACGGGGAATTGTAGACATTGCCGTTGAGTATATCAGTAAGGCCCCAGGCAACTTCGGTTATCTCTGCTTCACACCTGAGACGGGTGTGTGGTATGGCTCTACTCCTGAGGTCCTTCTGGAGCGAAAGAAAGAAAGCAATCTATTCCGCACCATGGCCCTTGCCGGGACACGCTGGGACCTCACCGCCCCCTGGGATGCGAAGAATATCATTGAGCATGAGGCTGTCAGGGTCTATATCTTAGAAACCCTGCGCGATGTGGGGCTGCAGCCCGAGAGCGGCGAGCGCACCACCCTGACCACAAACGGCGTGGAACACCTTATGACACCCATTACCGCACAGGGCGATGTGGAATTCGACCGTGTGATGGACGCCTTGAACCCCACACCGGCTGTGGCCGGAGTCCCCTTCTGGCTCGCCATGGCTGAGATTGATACCCTCGAGAGCCATCAGAGACGCTGCTATGCCGGGGCTGTAGGCGTGAGCATCGATGGAGATGTGAGCGCATATGTCAACCTGCGCTGTGCCTTTGCCGCCAAGGCTGAGAGCGGCGGTGAGGGCGGATGGCTGCACAATATCTATGCCGGAGGTGGCATCATGGCCTCTTCAGAGCCTGACAAGGAATGGGAGGAGCTCGACCGCAAGAGCTCTGTGCTAAACTCCATCATCGTGGAGGGAGTAGATGAGGGAAAGGTGAAGTATAATCCTACAGACTTGTCGTTTGGAGTTTAGAAAGATTACAGAAAGAGTGATGAAAAAGGGAAGTCCACTGATAATAATACTCTCCGCCTTAGTTATACTGATTGTGATTTCGCTGCTGCCTCTGTCCAAGTGGACCGGGGGGCGCGTCAAGGATTTCTCGCTTGTCAGCGACATCCTGCGAGAAGTGGGGATAATGGAATACACTGACCCATCGAAGGAGCAGATTGACCCTGCGCTGCTCGAGGCCATGGAGGAGCCTGACCCTCTGTCGCTCCCTGACTCAGTGCTGTCCCTCCCCATCGATACGATAATACAGGCCCCCAAGGCTCCGCGCGTGGGCGACATGGTGGTCATCGAGGACTATACAACAAACTCTACCGGACTGCTGCGCCTCAAGGCGGCCCTCTCCTCAGGTGAGACAGCGCGCATTGCCGTGGCTGGCGACAGCTGGATTGAGGGTGACATCTTCACTCAGGACCTCCGTCACCTCCTCCAGGAGGCGTATGGCGGCCGTGGCGTGGGCTATGTGTCGATGCACACCGACTTCCCGGGATTTCGTCGCTCAGTGAAACAGGGGGGCAAGGGATGGAAGACATTCTCCGCCAATAAGAAGGCTGACCGCGAGTGGATCGGCCTCTCAGAGCAGTATGGGCGCCCTGAGACCGGAGTAACTGCTACGGCCACATATCAGGGCACAGGCTCGTTTGGCGCGCAGACAGAAGGGTGGGGTTGCTCGCGTTTCCTCTACGTGGCTCCCCAGGGTGGCACAGTCTCTGTTAAAATAGATGAAGGGGAATGGGAGGAATGCAATATAACAGCAAGTGACTCCGTTGGTTGTATAGAGGTGGCCGCACCAGCCGGCCGCTTTGAAGTGAAGACGTCGTCAGCCGGTATTGTCGGCCTGGGCGTATGGCTTGATGATGCAGAAGGGGTGAGTCTCGACTGCATGTCGTCCCGTGGGTTCTCCGGAATCACACTCGCGCGCATCAACCCCGCGCTCTGCCGCCAGTCAGCCCGCTGGATTGACTATAGTCTTGTTGTCCTCGAGTTTGGCATCAACGCCATGAGCGCCTCACAGAAGGACTATTCGGTCTACTCCTCGCGCATGGTGGAGGTGATAAACCACATCCGCCAGTGCTATCCCCGCGCAGACATCCTGGTGATGGGTGTAGGTGACCGCGGCGAGAAACAAGGTGGTTCCGTTGTGTCGATGGCGACAGCCCCGGCCATGATAAGGGCTCAGCGCGATGCTGCGCGACGGGCACACTGCCTTTTCTGGGACACCAGGGAGGCCATGGGAGGCGAGGGCGCCATCACTCAGTGGAGCGCGGCCGGCGACATCAACAAGGACTATATCCATATGACCCACAAGGGTGGCGCACGTCTGGCACGCGAACTGTTCAACGCCCTACAACACAGC
Source organism: Muribaculaceae bacterium (assembly GCA_023667285.1). Taxonomy (GTDB): domain Bacteria; phylum Bacteroidota; class Bacteroidia; order Bacteroidales; family Muribaculaceae; genus Duncaniella. The sequence continues at coordinate 1,132,352 of JAMPAK010000001.1, read as the reverse complement.
CTGAATCAATGAGTCTGATCCGACATATCACAGCCTTTCTCCTTCCGCTGACATTCCCGATGGCGGTCCTGGCCCAGCAACCTGCGTCCCCTGCAGAGACTGAAGAACCTGCAGAGGATGAAGTCGAAATCTCTGACGTCGAGGGGGATGACCGCTCCACCCTCTCAGGAGTAGTTGAGATTCCCGGCACTGCCGACGACATCGATATCCCCATCCCCGCCTTTGTGAAACAGGGTGCAAACCACATCACCTTCAACGGCGCTGACTGGGGTGCGCTGCGCAAGGACTTCGAGGCCTCCGGACGAAATCCCGTCTCAATTGTCCTGATAGGCGACAGCCATGTGCAGGCCGACATCTCGAGCGGCACCACACGCGAGCTCCTACAGTATGACTTCGGCAATGCCGGGCGCGGCCTGGTGACACCCCTGAAGATGAGCGGCACTAACCAGCCTGCCGACTACACCTTCACGAGCCGCAACTCATGGATCCCAAACAAACTGATGAGCCAGTCGTGGCGTCAGACAGTGGGCTTCACCGGGCTGTCGATACGCCCCTCATCACAGACCTCAGAACTCACCATAGGCACCTCTGATAAGGAGGACTACAACCCCTTTACGTCGCTCACCATATTCCACTCAGGGCGTCTCACTGTCAAGAAGGTGACAGGCGAGGGCGGGCAGGCTCTCCAGTTCCGTGCCATCCCCTCCCACGACTATACACAGATTCTCCTTCCCTCGCCGCAGACCCGTGTGACTGTCGACTTTTCGAGCGCCGGAGACCTCACCGTCTTTGGAGCATCCCTCTCAGGCGACCGTCCAGGTCTTTTTTATCATGCCATCGGCAACAATGGGGCCGCATATGAGACCTATAACCGCATCGGCAACGTCGGCTCAGGGATTGCGCCGCTCAAACCCTCGCTCGTCATAATCTCCCTTGGCACCAACGAAGCCTTCGGACGCCTGGACACTCAGGCCTTCACACGCGCCATTGACCGCCTGGTCAAGAACATCAAGGCTGCTAACCCTCAGGCCCAGATACTCCTCACCACTCCCATGGAGTGTCAGAAGTCAGTCTATACGACCAAGAAGGTGCGCGTGGCAGGAAAGGCAAGAAAAGGACGCAAGGCAAAGACAAGGACCGTGACACGCAAGACACGCTCCTATGCTGTGAACCGCAACATAGCCCCGCTCCGCCAGGCCATCCTCGACTATGGCCGTCAGAACGGTGTGGCCGTCTACGACTGGTATGAAGTGGCCGGAGGCCAGGGAGCAAGCACCAAGTGGGTCGACAAGGGGCTGTTTGCCCACGACCGCGTCCACCACTCGCGCGCGGGCTATACCCTCGAGGGGCGCCTCCTCTACGAGGCTCTGCTCGATGGTCTCAGAGGAAGCTGAGACACTGTCCACCCCAGAGCAAATGATTGGAGTTGATTTTAAGGTAAAATAAGGATAGATACTTGGAACCTAATATAACATTGTTGCTTGACCGACTGAACATTGACCTCGGCAAGGTAGCCGAAGTGCTGACCTATGACCCGGCGCGCCCCCTGCTGTTCAACACAGGGCTCTTCCTGCTGTTGTTTGCAGGGTTTGTCATTGTCTACAGGGCTTTGAGACCCTACAGGACGCTGCGGATGCTGTTCACAATCCTGTTCTCGCTCTATTTCTACTATATGTCGTCAGGACTCTGCTGCCTCATCCTTGCAGGGGTAGCCCTGAGCGACTGGCTCCTGGGCCTATGGATGGGACGAGCAGAGCGTGGCTGGGTGAGACGCCTCATTGTGGGTCTCAACATCACCGTGAATGTAGGCATGCTTGTCTACTTCAAGTATTTCAATCTCATAGCCGACACCATCAGCCGTTTTCTCACAGAGCCTATTGACATGATGGACATCCTCCTCCCTGCCGGGATATCCTTCTTTACCTTCAGGTCAATCAGCTATATCGTCGACATCTACCGAGGCATCTTGCAGCCATGCAGGAGCCTGCTCGACTACATGTTCTTCCTCACATTCTTCCCTCCGCTCCTTGCCGGGCCCGTAGTGAGAGCCAAGGACCTGCTGCCGCAGATTGCTGCCGAGCCTGTGCCTACCCGCGAGATGGTGGGAGAGGGAGTGTGGCTCATCATGCTGGGCATCATCAAGAAGATGGTGATAGCCGATTTTATCTCCGGCAACTTTGTCGACCGTGTATTCGATAACCCTGCTCTCTACAGCGGCTTTGAGAACATGATGGCCACATTCGGCTTCACCATACAGCTCTACTGCGATTTCTCAGGCTACTCTGACATGGCCATAGGCATAGCCCTGCTCCTCGGTTTCAGATTTAAGGAGAACTTCAATGCACCCTTCAAGGCTCAGAATCCCACGGAGTTCTGGCACCGTTGGCACATCTCCCTCTCGACATGGCTGAGAGACTATGTCTACATCCCCCTTGGAGGCAATCGCTGCTCGAGGCCCAGGGCTTATTTCAATCAGTTTGCCACCATGGTGATAGGTGGCTTCTGGCATGGAGCCTCGTGGATGTATGTCATCTGGGGAGCTGCACACGGCGCTCTCCTCGTGGTCCACAAGATGATTCGCGGCGTGATGCCCGTGAGGGGTGGCGCCCTCGTGGCCGAGAGTGGCGGCGAGGGTGAGGTGTCGCTCTGGGCGCCGGAGCCTCAGGGCGTCCCCATGTGGCTAAAGGCCATCAATATGGTGGTGACCTTTGTGCTTGTGGCTGCCGCCTTCATGCTCTTCAGAGCGCGCTCCATGGAGGATGTCTCCATGATGTGGCATCAGATTCTCAATGACTTCCACCTCTCGGTGGCCCCTCAGTTTGTGAGCGGCTATCTAATGATTGTCGTGGCAATGGTTGTAGGATATGTTGTCCACGTCACCCCCACCAGGCTCACAGCCCCGGTGAAGCGTGGGTTCATAGCCTCCCCGCTCATTGTCCAGTCAGTGCTGCTGGCCATCGTGCTTCTCATCGGAATTCAGGTGAGGTCATCAGACATTGTCCCGTTCATCTATCTGCAGTATTAAGCAGAGTGCTCTCACCATGTTTCACGAAAACATGCTGAAAAACATAGAGAGAAATTTGGTGAAAATGTTTGAATAATTGAAAAAATGTTTTTACATTTGCGAGCGGAAACCCTTAAAAAAGGTTTCCGCAAACATGATTTTTCTTTCAAGAGACCTATCAGAGGGTGGAATGAAAGGGAATCGCTGCGAACATCATCATCCAAAAAAACGACGACAAGCAAGGTAGAGAGATTTTTCCAGGCAGAAAGCAGCCCCCCATTGACGCAGACCTCACGTAGAAAACAAGACATCTTTCCAAACTTTCCACGGATTGCCAACAGCAATCCGGCTCCCATGGACGGCGGTCTCAATCATCAATAAAGCCATAGGCCACCTCCCGGGAACCCCACATAAGAAATCCTATCTCTTGCCGTCCCTCATGCCCGCTCAGGCGTGGAGGATGTTGACGTATACATATATTCAAGTAGAGAAATAACAAATATTCATATTTACAAAAACTTTCTAAAACAACTCTTGCATGAAGGACATTTGTTTCCAAATGAGCAGGAAAGTGTGGCTGGCAGCACTGCTGACGCTATGCTTCTCTTTCCCGGCTTTAGCGCAGAAGATCACGGTGTCGGGCACAGTGCTCGACCCCGAGGGCGAACCCCTCATCGGCGCAAGCGTCTTGGTCAAGGGCGAGACTATGGGCACAGCCACCGATATCGATGGCAACTACACCCTGCAGTCTCCCAAGGACGGCACACTTGTTTTCTCCTATGTCGGTTATGACACCCAGGAGATTGCGGTTGACGGCCGAACCACCATCAACGTCAACATGGCTGAGAACTCGCTCCTCCTGGGCGAGGTTGTGGCCATCGGTTATGGTACGGTGAAGAAAAGCGACGCCACCGGCGCTGTAGCCACTGTGAAACCTACAGAAATTGAGGCCGGCCTTGCCACCTCAGCCCAGGACCTCCTCGTGGGCGCAAGCCCCGGCGTGGTCGTCACCACTGACGGTTCTCCCCAAGGCGGCGCATCTATCGTCATCCGCGGCGGTGCCTCCATCTCTGCAACAAACGACCCTCTCATCGTCATCGACGGTGTGCCAATGAGCACAAAGAGTGTCTATGGTGCCTCAAACCCTCTGGCTCTTGTCTCTCCTGAGAACGTCGAGTCAATGACCATCCTCAAGGACGCTTCAGCGACAGCCATCTATGGTAGCCGTGCTTCTAACGGTGTCATCATCATCACCACGAAGAAGGGCATGAGCGGACGTCCGCAGGTCACCTTTACAGCAAATGCATATATCAACACCCCCCGCAAGCTCCTCGACGTGATGGACGGCGACCAGTTCCGCAAGTTCATCATCGACCGCTATGGCGAGGAGTCAGCACAGGCCGCCCAGCTCGGCATCTACAACACCAACTGGCAGCGCGAGGCCACAAGAACAACCCTCTCGTCTGACTACTCACTCAGCGTGGGCGGAACAGTGGGCGTGCTTCCATATCGCGTAGGTGTGACATACACCAACAACAACGGTGTGCTCAAGAAGACAGGCATGGACCGCGTCACCGGTTCTATCAGCCTCACTCCAAAGTTCTTCAACAACAGCCTCTCTGTAAACGCTAATCTCAAGGGATCATATGTTACAAACGACTATGCCGACAATACACTCGGCACCTGCGCCACAATGAACCCCACAATCCCTGTGCGCGACTATGAGAACGGCTCACCCATCTTCAGCTACTGGACATCTTACAACGCTGCCGGCGAGGTGCTCGGCCCCGATGCAAAGGGTCAGGACCTCAACACAGCCACAGCACCCGTCAACCCCATCTCACAGATCTTGGCCCAGAAATCTGAGGGCAAGTCATATCAGTCTATCGGCAACCTACAGCTCAACTACAAGCTCCCCTTCCTCCCCGAGCTCAGCGCAGACCTCAACCTGGCCTACGACTATCAGCACGGCACATGGGAAGGTGGTGTCGACGCCTTCACACCCAAGGCCTGGGCTAACGGATGGCAGTATCCCGTCTATAACGAGGACGGCTCATTCAAGGAGGCTATCACCGTCAAGGATGGAGGCACAATGTACACCAAGCAGAATCAGACCCGCATGAACCTCCTTCTGGACTTCGTGTTGAACTACAACAAGTATTTCGACGCCATCAAGACTCAGGTCGATGTGACCGGCGGTTACTCATGGCAGAAATTCAAGAACAAAGGCCGTTCATACTCATATGTCAACAGAGTGGGCGATCCCGCCAACGACAAGTATCTGGGCGTGCAGGCCAACCCCACTGACCGCTTCCGCACACCTCACCAGCTCGTCTCGTTCTTCGGACGTGTCAACTTCGTGTTCCTAGACAAGTATCTGCTCACTGGTACTGTCCGCCGCGACGGCACATCACGCTTCTCAAAGGACAACCGCTGGGGCACATTCCCCGCTGTGGCTGTGGGCTGGAAGATTCTTGAGGAAGACTTCATGGAGGGCACCCGCGGCTTCCTGAACGAACTCAAGATCCGTGGCGGCTATGGTGTCACAGGTCAGCAGGACATAGGCGACGACTACTTCCCCTATCTCCCCGTCTACTCACAGTGGACAGGCACAGGCTCCATCTATCCGGCTCTTCTCCCCGGCGGATCTCCCGTCTATCCCGTCTCTCCCGAGGGCTACAACGCAGCCATCAAGTGGGAGGAGACCCACACGTGGAACGGTGGTATTGATTTCGGTTTCATGAACAACCGCATTGCAGGTAGCTTCGAGGTCTACAAGCGCGAGACCAAGGACCTCCTCTTCAACACCACATATCCCGCAGGCTCAAACATCACAAACAAGGGCAACATGAACATCGGTAACCTCGAGAACATCGGTATCGAGTTCAACATCACAACCCGCCCCATCGTCACAACAAACCTCACCTGGACATCGGCCTTCAACATCGGCTGGAACAAGAACAAAATCACCAAGCTCGCTGAGGGCGCTGACACCAACTTCGGCGGCGTAGGCACTGACCTCACCGCACAGAAGCATGCCATGGGCTATGCCGCAAGCTCCTTCTATGTATACGAGCAGGTATATGACTCAAACGGCGATCCCGTCGACGGATGTTTCGTTGACCGCAACGGCGACGGCCAGATCAACGAGGCTGACAAGTACTTCTATCACAGCCCCACTCCCAAGGTGACCCTGACATGGAACAACACCGTCAATTGGAAGAACTGGGACTTCGGCATCGTACTCCGCTCCAACATGGGCAACTGGCTCTACAATGCCAACATGAGCGGAACGACCGACAAGGCCTCTAACAACGCCCTTCCCCTCACTAACATGATGAGAGGCGTCTACCTCTTCGAGGATCAGGATACTAACACCAAACTTTCTGACTACTGGGTGCAGAACGCATCGTTCCTGCGCTGCGACAACATCACCATCGGTTACACCTGGCGCAACCTCCTCAAGGACAACCTGCGTCTCCGCCTCTATGGTGCCGTGCAGAATCCCTTCGTCATCACCAAGTACAAAGGCATCGATCCTGAGGTTTCAGGTGGCATTGACGGCGGTGTCTATCCCCGCCCCGTCACCTTCTCAGTGGGCTTAGTGGCCTCGTTCTGATAACATACACGATAACCAATTCAAATCAACAAGAATCCACGATATGAATTTCCGCAAATATATCATACCGGTAGGTGTGGCTCTGAGCCTTTGCGCTACATCGTGTGTCGACGATCTGAACGTTGACCCCGAGAACCCCACCACCAAAATGGAACTCACCTCCAAGGACGACTACCTCGGACTCGTGGCCCGCGCTTATGGCGGCCTCGTGTTTGGAGGCGGTGTCCAGGTAAACGACGAGGGCCGTGCCATCTACACCCGTCTCGTGTGGAACCTCCAGGAACTCAACACTGACGAGGTCGTGATGGGCGACAACTGGAAGGACGCCGGCATACCCGAGGTGAAGAAGGCCATCGCAGGCCCTGACTGCCGCATGCTCTATGAGGCATACTCACGCTTCAACTATCAGATTGCTCTCTGCAACGCCGTCCTCAAGGTGATTGACGGTGGCGCTGACTATGGCCTGACCTCCGACGAGATCAGCCAGTTCAAGGCTGAGATGCGTACACTCCGCGCCCTCTCATACTATCACATCATCGACATCTTCGGCAAGGGTCCCTGGATCAGCGAGGATCACGCCATCGGCGCAATCCCTCCCACCTATAGCCGCGAGCAGCTCTTCGAGACTGTGACCGCTGACCTCGCCGACGCTATCAACGGCCTGCTTCCCGCCCGTCAGCAGATTTATGGCCGTATCTCCAAGGAGGCCGGCCAGATGCTCCTCGCCAAGCTCTACCTGAACGCCGAGGTCTACACTGGCAAGGGCATGTGGCAGGAGGCTGCCAATCTCTGCCAGCAGATTCAGCAGTCAATTCCCTGGAACGCTTCGCTCGAATACAAGTATCTCTTCTGCGCCACAAACGACAAGTATGTCGGCAACGGCGAGATCATCTGGGCTGTTCCTCAGGATGCCAGCACAATGCAGACCTATGGTGGCACCACATATCTCTCAGTGGGCGCTTACAACGCCAAGGTTGACTGCCTCCCCTACGGCTGTGCAGGCGACCAGTGGGCCGGCCCCCGTGTGAACCCCACGATGGCCCGCACCATCGCCACAAACGACAAGCGCCGTCTCTTCTATGAGGGCAAGCTCCACGAGGACATCCTCCCCGAGGATATGCAGGACTGGACCGAAGACGGTGGCGGCTACATGTGTGTCAAGTATGTCTACACACCTGAGAACAACTATACCAACGTGGGTGGCACAAACACCGCTGTCAATGCCTACAACTCGACTGACTATCCCATGTTCCGCCTGGCAGACGTCTATCTGATGCTTGCCGAGTGTGAGAAGCATGGCGCCACCGGATGTGACGGTGTGAACCGCTTCAACGACGTGCGTCTCCGCGCAGGTGGCGCTCCCGTGGGCAGCTACACACTCGACGACGTCCTCAAGGAGCGCATGTGCGAGCTCTACTGGGAGGGACACCGTCGCTCAGACCTTATCCGTTTCGGCAAATATACCGGCTCCAACTACCTCTGGTCATGGAAGGGCGGCACATACTCAGGCGCAGCCATCGCTGACTATCGCTCAGTCTATGCTATCCCCGTGGCCTTCGAGGAGACCCTGGGCCAGAATCCCGGATATCCCACAGGACTCTCATTCACAGTTGAGGAATAAACAGACTCGCTGAAGGTTTTTAAGGCACGGGGCTTAGACCCCGGCCTAAGAGATTCAGATTAACAAATAACACCAGACAACAGAAGATGAATAAACTTCAGATATTCGGCATGATGGCGCTCGCTGTTGCAGGACTTACATCCTGCGAGCCTGATGACTCCCCCGTTATCCAGGAGCCCACAGAGTTTGTGCTGAACACACCGCCGTTTGCCTCAGAGCTCTATCAGCTCACCAACGGCAACACAATTGAGTTCACATGCTCACAGCCCAACTATGGGCTGACACTTGCCCCCGCTTACTCAATCGAGGTCTCGATCCATGAGGATTTCGGCGCGTCGCTCGAGCCCATCGATCCTCAGGATGAGGAAGCCATCCCTTACAGCGTGGTCATTGTCCCTGACAACCCCTACAGCGCTGTCATCGAGATCAAGGACCAGTCGGTCTCAAATGCCATCCTTGCCATGCGCGGCATCACAGAGGAGGGAGACTACACTGAGTCTATTCAGCCCCTCTATGTCCGTGCCATCGCTTCGATCAACAACCAGGACATCACTACTATCGTCTCAAACACCATCACCCTTCCCCAGGTGAAGGACTATATGTCGCTTGAGTCATCTTATCCTGTGCTCTATGTGCCCGGCAGCGCCAATGGCTGGAATCAGGAGGCCTCAATGCAGCTCCTCGGCTATGAGAAGGACGCTGAGAGCGGTCAGTGGATCAAGTTCCGCGGCCTCACATTCCTCAACGGCGAGTTCAAGTTCACCGACAAGCCCAACTGGGACGGCACCAACTTCGGCTTCAAGGCTGAAGGCCAGCTCGACACTGATGGCGGCGCAGGCAACCTGCCTCTCCCTGAATCCGGCGAGGGCCTCTACTGGGTTGAGGTCGACATCAAGGCTCTCACCTACAGCGCCACAATCGTGTCAAGCTTCGGTCTGGCCGGTGACTTCAACGGTTGGAACGCTGCTGCTCCCGCTGAGTTCACTGAGCATACCGCTGACTGCAAGAAGTGGACATACACAGGCGAGCTCGCTGACGGTGGCTACAAGTTCATCATCAACGGTCCTACTAACAGCAATGCATGGGCCATCAACTATGGCGGTCCGGCTGACGAGGTGACCTTCGATGGTCCGAATCTCCCCGCCACAGCAGGCACACACACTGTGACACTCGACCTCTCGGTGATCCCCTATACCGTCACTTATCAGTAATCACAACACTGGGTGGGGACAGGCTCCCGCCGCGTCCCCACCCCTCTAAAAGACAGTCAACAACACAATGAAATATCTGAAATTCATAGGAATCGCGGCTCTCGCACTGGCCTCTGTGGCCTGTGACGACATCGAGGATTCAAACTCGCTGCCGCAGACCAATCCGCAGCTTCCCGGCGTTGACGCCAAGAATGTGCAGGTGAGCGCCGGTCAGGGTGTCAGCGGAGTGGTCAACCTGATAGCAGTCAACGAGGCCGACGGCCAGATCAATGTAGCTACAGTCAATACTCCTGAGGACTGGCCCGAAGGTTTCACTCCCAGTGTCCCCTTCTTCCAGTTCTCTGACACCGAGTCGTTCGAGAAGGTGGCTGAGGTGAAGTCTCACATGGGCGCCGAGGGCGAGGTTATGGTCAATCCCGACGACTGGGATGAGGCTTTCAAGACCGTCTTCGGCAAGACCCGCGAGGAGCAGACGGGCTATGTCCGCTTCCCGGTCTATGCCGTCAACGGAACTCAGTCTGTCCGCATGGGCAGCGCCACTACATGGTATAACACCATGAAGGTAAATGTGATTCCCTTCGACATAATCGGTCATGTCATCGAGGAAAACTACTACATTGTAGGCTCATTCTGCAACTGGGATGTCACTCAGGCCATCAAGATGAATCACTCTAAGGACTACAACCAGTATGACGATCCTAACTTCGAGGGCACAATGGTGGTTGACGGTGCCGGATTCGAGTGGGTCATCATTCCCGAGTCTACAGTAGCCTCAGGCAATGTCAATACATTCGCTCTCGGCGGCGAGTATGCTGGCATCGTCATCGATCCCAACGCCGCAAACAACATCCTGGTGGCTACAGAAGGCACTGCCCCCAACTATATGGTCATCAACGATGCAGCCCCCTATGTAGTGGCTCTCAATATGCAGGACCTCACCTTCTCTATGAAGTCTGCCTATCAGTATCTCTACACTCCCGGCGATGCAAACGGCTGGAACCAAGGCGCCTCTCAGACCCTCTCCACCACAAACTACACCTGGTATAGCGGCTTCGCTCACATCAGCGGCAAGTTCAAGTTCACAAATGCTCTCGACTGGAACGGGACCAACTATGGTGCTGGTGAGAACCCCGGCGAACTCAGCACAAGCGGTGGCGACATCACTGTCGATGCCGATGCTCTCTACTGGGCTACCGTCGACCTCGCTGACCCCGAGAAACTCACCTACTCTCTCACAGAGATCACAACTCTCGGCATCATTGGCGACGGAACTCCCACCGGCTGGGATGGCCAGACTAACCTCACACCTTCGGCTGACTTCCTGACTTGGAGCGGCGAGGTAGAGCTGAAGGATGGCATGTTCAAGTTCCGCATGAACGACAACTGGGACATCAACCTCGGTGGTGACATGGAGGACCTCACTGTAGGTGGCGCTGACATACCGACACCCGGCGCAGGCAAGTACATTGTCACTCTCAACCTTGCCACCCGTCCCTACACCTGTACACTCGTTAAGCAGTGATGCAGGACTCCCACACTCTTAGAAATAGACACAACACCCTCTGATAGCGCCGCCCGGCAGTCTCACTGATTTAGTGAGACGCCGGGCGGTTTTATTCTACTCTTCTCTGAGGTCTAGAACGCAGAGCCTGTGGGGAGGACCGGCATTCCGAGAAATCCGGCGCGGACGGGGATACTGACGGTCTTCCCGGTGTGGATGCGGTTATAGCGCCCGGCAGGGAGGGAGACCGTCTTGCTCGACCCATCCGGCAGGGCGATGATGATGTGATATGTGCGGTATTTCTCACCTGTGGGGAGATAATGCCGCCCCACACGTCGGTTGCGATGATGAAGGCGTGTGTACTTATCGACAATTTCCACCTCCATTTCCTCTGAGGGAGAGGGGAGGAGGTTGACGCAGTAGATTGAGGCGAGAAAGATTCCGGTAGTTGCCAAGATGTGGACAAGAAAGTTGACCGATGCGGAACGTGTCCGCGTGATACAGGGCCATAGCCTTCGGGCGAAAGCCGCACACAGCGCCGCCAGCGAGACGGAGATGGCCAGTGGCAACCACCACTCCACAATGGTGAAGTGATGGATGGCGATGGCGGCGATATAGCACACTATGATGATGAATATCAAAAATCCAACTAGAATTTTGTGGGCTGAGACTTTTGCCATAATTCGTAAAAGGTGTAATTTTGTATCCGCAAAATTACAAAAACAACTCCACATGAAAAATCTTAGAATCTTCATCGCACTTATTTGTGCGTCTTTTGTCATGCCCGTGTCGGCCCAGTTCAACCTCAAGAAGGCTGTAAGCGCGGCCGCCAAGGGGATTGAGGCTGCCACACTCACAGACGCGCAGATGGCAGCCTATGTGAAGGAATCTGTCGACTGGATGGATGAGCATAATCCCGTGTCATCAGTTGACAGCGAGTATTCCAAGCGGCTCGCACGCCTCACAGACGGCATCAACGATGCCAACGGAATCCCCTTGAATTTCAAAGTCTATGAGGTCGTGGATGTGAATGCCTTCGCCTGTCCGGACGGGAGCGTGAGGGTATTCTCATCGTTGATGGACATTATGAACGACGACGAGCTGCTCGGCGTCATCGGCCATGAGATTGGCCATGTCATGAAGCATCACTCCAAGAATGCCTTCAAGACCCAGTTGCTCGAGGACGCGCTCAAGGATGCCGTGGCATCTACAGGCGGCAAAGCAGCGGCTCTGACAGAGTCTCAGCTCGGAGCCCTGAGCCAGGGGCTCATCAATGCCAAATACTCCCAGAAGCAGGAGAAAGAGGCTGACGACTGTGGCTATGATTTCCTTGTGGCAAACGGCAAGAACCCATGGGGTATGGTGATGGCCTTTGAGAAACTTGAGCAGCTCGAGGGCGAGTCAGGCTCAGAGCAGAGCTACATCCAGAAGATGTTCTCATCTCATCCTGACACCCAGGCCCGCATCAAGGCCATGACAAAGCGCTGCGAGAAGGACGGATATAAGAGACCCGCTGAGTAAACCAACTCCAGCGCATACATAAACAGACCGGGCAGCGGCCACTGTAAATGGCACCGATGCCCGGTCTGTTTTGTTATATTTTCAGAATCCGTCGGGAAACGAGGGTAGGGGAGAATATTTCAATCAACGACATGAAGGGAATCGATGATATGGGGGATGGTGAGAGAGTAGAGAGCCGCCGTCTCTGTGCGCAGACGGTTGTCTCCGAGGGTCACGGGTGTGAACCCTGAGTCGAGGGCAGACCGTATCTCGGTGGGGTCGAAATCCCCCTCCGGTCCGATGAGGATGAGTGTGTCGCGGCGTGGCTGACACACCGTAGCCATGTCAACGCGCGGGATAGATGGGTCGCAATAGGCCATGAACCGTTGCCCCTCAGGCATGAATGAGATAATCTCCTTGAAGGGAGTGAGCGGCCACACTGTGGGGCAGACAGCCTTCAGCGACTGTTTCATGGCCGACACTGCAATCTTCTCCAGCCGCTCTGTCTTGAGCTCGCGGCGCTCACTGCGGCGACACAGGAGCGGGATGATGTCGTTGACCCCTATCTCGGTCATCTTCTCAACCATCCATTCCATTCTGTCGAGGTGTTTGGTTGGTGCTACCGCCACGGCCAGCCGTTGCTGCCAGGGGAGCGGATGGCGCTCCACAGAGACAATCTCTATGGCGGCATGCTTCGAGTGGGCATCGGCCAGGCGGCAGTTATAGAGATTGCCACGTCCGTCAACCACCTGCAGCTCATCCCCCACATCCATGCGAAGGACGCGGACAGCATGCCTCGAGTCGCTCACGGGGAGCGTGAGGGTCTCGGCTATGTCGGGCGAGAAAAACTGTATCATCAGACGTTGGCTGCCCCCTCAGGGTCTGACTCCGTCTCCTCGATCAGTGTGCGTGCCTCAGCAGCCGTAGGAGTCTTGGAGTCCTTAAAGATTATGCAGAACAACACTGCCACGACAAGAGCATAGGCAGCGAATATGAACCATGCCTGGGTCCATCCGGCATGCTGTGCCTCAGGTGTGGCCTGCGAGAACACAAGATGATTCACAATCTCCTGAGCCGTGAGTGTGCCGACTGTGGCTCCGATGCCATTGGTCATCACCATGAACAGCCCCTGGGCCGACGAACGCAGTGAGGGGGACGTCTGTTGGTCAACATAGAGACCGCCTGAGACATTGAAGAAATCAAAGGCTATGCCATAGACGATGCATGAGAGAACCAGCAGCCATAGCCCTGACCCTGTGTCGCCCAGCCCGAAGAATCCGAAGCGGAGCACCCACGCAAACATCGCCATGAGCATCACGCCCTTTATGCCGAATCGCTTGAGGCAGAACGGGATGAGAAGAATGCACAGTGTCTCGCTCATCTGCGAGAGAGAGATGAGGGCATTTGCATTGCGCGCCCCCCAGGTGTCAGCATATTGTGCTATCTCGCCAAAAGAGGTGATGAAGATGTTGCCATATGAATTGGTTATCTGCAGTGACACTCCCAGAAGCATACTGAAGATGAAGAATATAGCCATCTTCTTGACCTTGAAGAGTTTGAAGGCAGAGAGTCCGAGCGAGTCAGCCAGCGAGCCTGATGAGGCCTTGTTCACCGGACATTTAGGCATAGTGAGAGCATAGGCGGCCAGACAGAAACTCAGAATGGCCGAGGTGATGAGCTGGAAGGCATTTGTCTGAAACTGTGTGAAGTTGACAAACAGCATAGCGCAGATAAACCCGACTGTGCCAAACACACGGATGGGAGGGAAGTGGGTGATGGTGTCCAGGCCGGCGCGCGAGAGGGCGTTGAAGGCCACTGAGTTGCCCAGCCCGATGGTGGGCATGAAGAACGCCACTGAGACCGTATAGAGCGTGAATAGCGGACCGAACTCCACCTGGTCTGTGGTGAGAGCATAGATTCCCGCCGCTCCCATGAACAGACCCGCTATTACATGACACAGGCTCAACATGCGCTGTGCCTGGATCCAGCGGTCTGCCACAATGCCGACGATGGCGGGCATGATCAATGAGACGATTCCCTGCACTGCATAGAACCAGCCTATCTGTGTGGCAAGCCCTACAGAGCCGAGGAAATTGCCGAGAGAGATGAGATATGCGCCCCAGACACCGAATTCTAGAAAGTTCATTGCGGCGAGCCGCACCTGGATGGGTTTTATCTTTGCCATAGTTTTAGAGTTTATTGTCCTTCGCGTTTTTTCTTCAGGATGGCTGAGATGCGGGCCGCCTCCTCATAGTCCTCACGCTCGATGAGGCCTGCCAGTGTGCGTTCAAGCTCAGCAATCGTATAGTTCTCTATCGGAGCCTCCGTGCGCCCGGTGTCTGTCTCCTCAGGGTTTGGAGCGTCCGGGATGTCGACCTCCTCCATCTCAAATCCGGTCTCCGAGAGCACCTCAGGGGTGGTGTATATCGGCGACCCGGTGCGCATGGCAAGCGCCACGGCGTCAGATGTCCGCGAGTCCATGCGTATGGTGCGCTCCCCGTCAGTCAGCGTGAGCTCAGAGTAGAAAATCCCATCCTCAAAGCGATAGATGGTAACCTCGGTGAGCTTGATGCCGAAGGCTTTCCAGATTCCCGGAAAAAGGTCGTGGGTGAGAGGCCGCGGAGCCGCCACGCCCTCGATTTTCATGGCAATTGCCTGTGCCTCGGCTGCCCCGATCATCACAGGGATGCGATATGGCCCGTCGGTCTGAGCCAGGATGAGGGCGAAGACTCCTGTCTGCACCTGACTGTAGGAGATGCCCAGGACTCTGAGGGGTATTCGGTTGTCTTCCATGTGTCTATATTACGTTTCTGCCAGTGATTATTCCGCTGCCGAGACAGAGCTCAGCGTCGGGTGTGTAGATTACCGCAAACTGCCCGGGCGCAATCCCCTGGACCGGTTCCGGACTCTCTATGACATACTCACCCTCAGCCACCCTCGAGAGCGATCCCGCGAGAAACTGGGGCGTGTGGCGGTTCTTGAACTGGATATTGACCCTGTCACAATCCGCGGGCCACGGGTCGCGTGTCAGCCAGTGCATCTCATCAAGATGCAGTGTGTGGCCAAACTGCTTCTCCGTGTCATATCCGCGCGACACGTAGATGACCCCGTCCCTCACATTCTTCTTCACCACAAACCATGGTCCCCCGCTCAGTCCCAGCCCCTTGCGCTGCCCTATCGTGTGGAACCACACCCCCCGGTGCTCACCCAGTTTCTTCCCGGTCTCAATCTCTATAATCGGGCCAGGCTTCTCGCCCAGGTGGCGGCGGATAAAGTCGTTGTAGTTTATTTTGCCCAGGAAGCAGATGCCCTGGCTGTCGCGGCGGAATGCGTTGGGCAGCCCCTGCTCCACGGCTATCTCCCTCACTCGGGCCTTCGGTAGATCACCGATGGGGAATATGAGGTGGGAGAGCTGACCGTAGGATATGCGGCAGAGGAAATCTGTCTGGTCCTTCACAGGGTCAGGCGCCGTCGCCAGCCATGTCAGCCCGTCGCGCTCTATGGTGCGCGCATAGTGGCCGGTGGCAGTGCGGTCAAACTCATGACCCCAGCGCTCCTCAAAGAACCCGAACTTTATCATCTTGTTGCACATTACGTCCGGGTTAGGAGTCAGCCCCTGCCTCACCGTCTCGAGCGCATACTGCATCACATTGTCCCAGTATTCCTCATGGAGGTTCACCACATCAAACGGCACTCCATAGCGCCGCGCTATCACCTGACACATCTCTATATCCTCCTCGGCCGAGCAGTCGCCGCGGCCGTCATCGAGTCCGATGCGGATATAGAAGAGATGCAGGTCGTGGCCCTGCTCCACGAGCCTGTGGACCGCCACAGCGCTGTCGACGCCTCCCGATATCAATACTGCTGTCCTCATGTCAGACCTCCTCAAGTTCCTCCTCCTCATCCTTGCCGCGGGCATTGATGATGAAGAGCGAGATGAAATAGTCGAGCGATATCTTGCCCGGGCCGGCTATGAGCATCCAGATGTAGATGCCGATAAACATTATGGGCAGATAGCCCGGATCAGTCGAGTCGAGGCCATAGACGGGCAGATTAGGCACCATATCGTGCAGGATGTAATACTCAGCCGCACACATCGCTCCGATGAGCGGCAGTGTCGACAGGCGTGTGAGGAACCCCAACATGATGAGCAGCGAACATACGGTCTCGATAACAATCATCAGTATCAGCGATGTGGTGGGCGAGAGGGAGAAGACGGTGGGAAACGTTAGGCACAGTTCCTCGTAGTGCACCATGTGGCGGATGCCGAACTGAAGCATCATTATGCCGACAAAGAGGCGCATGAAGAGACGCGCAAGATTCGTGTATGTATAGCCTGTGAGACGCAGGAAACAGTTTATGATGGGTGAGTCGAGCATTGGTCCAATGGGGATGTTAATGGGTGGAGTGGGTGAGGTTTCAGCCTGTCAGCGGCGTTTGAGTTGGCGCGAGATGTCGAGCAGCTGGTCTGCGTCGAGATGCTTGAACTTGATTTTGTTGTTGCGCCCCAGGACGTAGAAGTCAGGCGTCCCGTCGCGCAGGTCGAAGGTAAGGTCAGCGTCAGGCGTGGCACCCACAATCCATTCGGCGGGCATCTCTGCGGCAAACTTCTTCCAGTTCTCATCAGGCTCTGATAGCGACAGGGCCACGACCCTCATTCTCCCCTCCTTGATGAGCTCCCCGGTCGAGATGTCGGCGCTAAGGCGCAGTCGGGCCATGGAGCACCCCGAGCAGTCAGGGTCGTTGAAGAAAATCACTGTGACCTCCGTCGAGTCTGGTGCGAAGTGTCCGGCGCTCCCGTCAGGCTTGATATAGTCAATCTCAGGAGCCACAGCGCCTATCATATTGTTGCGCAGTATCTCAGCCTGCTGCGCGAAGCGGGCCTTCTCCGCCTTGTCCACGCGGCGGTTCCCCGCAACAGCCTCCGCAAAGGGAAGATAGAGCTCGTCGATCCATGCGCGCGCTGTGTCGCCATAGAGCATACCCTCGGCTATATTGGCCAGGAACACCTGGTCGGATGGCTGCTTCTCAAGCTTTTTCATCAGGTTTGCTGCATGCTTGACCGCCGTCTCAGGGGTGGCGTTTGCAATGATGGAGAGATATGTCTTGAACTCCTCCCCCATGCGCGCACGGTTTGAGAATGACTTCGAAAGGTCGCAGAAATCAAAGAAATGTTCCGCGAGATAGTCACACCGGCCATAAAGGGTGCGGATTGAGTCAGGGACTATGGGATATTGGAAATAATGGTCTGTCTGAGCGCCCGCAGTGAATGATACGAGCGTCAGAAGACTGAATATTAGCCGTTTAATCATGCTTTTGATAGGACTGTTAAACATTCTGTCGTGTGAGATTTACAAAGTTAATGAAAAAATTGGGCTGTAGGGGAATACAGGGCGTGAAAAAAAGTCAAAAAAATCCCCGCCGGTCATCCCGGCGGGGCAAAAAGTCATATCTGTTTTTTTACCGCTATATGTGTGGCCAGCCTCACTCGTTGTCCTTGACGGCTGCGTCCAGGACAGCCACTGAGATGAGATTGATGATGTCGCGCACATCGGCATCCACGTTGATGAAGTGGATGGGCTTCTTCAGACCCATCTGGATCGGGCCTATGCTCTCGCCCACACCCATCTCAAGCATGATGCGGTAGGCAGCGTTTGCAGCCGAGAGATTGGGGAACACCAGCGTGTTGACGTCGCGGCCCTTGAGGCGGTTGAAGGGGAACACCTTGTCGCGCACCGGGGTGTTGAAAGCATAGTTGATCTGCATCTCACCGTCAATGGCAAGGTCAGGCGCGAGCTCGTGCATGCGGTCGACCACGCTGTGCACCTTCGAGCACTCTGATTCGTTGTTCGAGCCGAAGTTTGAGTAGGACACAAGGGCCATCACCGGCTCATGGGCATAGAACTTCACAGTGTCGGCGGTGAGGCGTGTGATGTCATAGAGGGTCTCCTCATCGGTCGTGCCGTTGATCATCGTGTCGGCCAGGAAGTATGTGCCCTTGGTGGTCTCAAGCACATGGAGTGTGGCGAAGTGATTGTAGCCGTCGCGCAGGCCCACCACCTCGCGGGCTATCTCCGCAGCCTTGTTGTTGGCAGAGCGTATGCCGGCGATATAGGCATCGGCATCCCCGTTCTCCACCATCATCATGCCGAAATAGGGGCGGTCAAACATCTTCTCGAGGGCATTCTCGAAGTTTTCGCCCTGGCGGCGGTGCTTCTCAGCCAGCATGCGGGCATATTTCTCGCGGCGCGGAGCCTCGCGGTCGTGGCGCAGGTTGACAATCTCGATGCCTGAGATGTCGATGCCCAGGCGTGCTGCGCGCTTACCTATCATCTCCTCGTTGCCGAGCAGGATGGGCACACACAGGCCGTCTGACGCAGCGATGGCCGCAGCGCGGAGCATATTGTCGGTGTTGGCATCCGCAAAGACGACGCGCTTCGGGTTGGAGCGCGCAGCCTCGTGGATGCGGCGTGTGAACTTACGGTCGTTCCCCTTGAGGCGCAGCAGTTTCTCGTCATATGCGTCCCAGTCCTCGATGGGTCTGCGGGCCACACCGCTGTCCATGGCGCCGCGGGCCACTGCGGGCGACACTGCCGTGAGCAGACGCGGGTCGAAGGGGGTAGGGACTATATATTCGCGGCCAAACTTCAGGTTTGACTTGCCGTAGGCGGCATTCACAACCGGGGGCACCGGCTTGCGTGCTATCTCAGCGATGGCCTTGACAGCATAGATCTTCATGGTCTCGTTGATCTCCGAGGCGCCGCAGTCGAGCGCGCCGCGGAAGATGTAGGGGAATCCCAGCACATTGTTGATCTGGTTGGGATAGTCTGAGCGTCCTGTGGCCATGATGAGGTCCGGACGGGTCGAGGTGGCCAGGTCGTAGTTGATCTCAGGGTCAGGATTGGCCAGGGCAAATACAATGGGCCTGGGAGCCATCGACTTGATCATCTCCGGGGTCACTACATCCTTGACAGAGAGCCCCAGGAAGACATCGGCATCCACCATAGCCTCAGCCAGGGTGGTGATGGGACGCGAGGTGGCAAAGAACTGCTTCTGCGGATTGAGGTCTGTGCGGCGGTCTGTGATGACACCCTTCGAGTCGACCATCACCACATTCTCTTTCTTCACACCCAGAGCCATATAGAGTTTGGTGCAGCTCACTGCAGCCGCGCCGGCCCCATTGACCACAAGGCGGATATCCTCAATCTTCTTCCCCTGGATCTCAAGGGCGTTGAGCAGGCCGGCCGACGAGATGATGGCCGTGCCGTGCTGGTCGTCGTGCATCACGGGGATATCCATCTCAGCCTTCAGGCGTGTCTCAATCTCAAAACACTCGGGAGCCTTGATGTCCTCAAGGTTGATGCCGCCAAATGTCGGTCCCAGAGCCTTCACAATCTGGATGAATTTCTCAGGATCCTTCTCATCCACCTCGATATCATAGCAATCGAGGCCAGCGAATATCTTGAAAAGCAGAGCCTTGCCCTCCATTACGGGCTTGCCGGCTATGGCGCCGATATTGCCCAGGCCTAGCACGGCCGTTCCGTTTGAGATCACAGCAACCAGATTGCCGCGGTCAGTGTAGTCATAGGCCTTTGTCGGGTCATCCTTGATCTCCAGGCACGGATAAGCCACACCGGGCGAATAAGCCAGAGCCAGGTCAGCCTGCGAGGCATAAGGCTTCGTGGGGATTACTTCTATTTTGCCGGGGCGCGGATACCTGTGGTAGTCCAGCGCCATCTCTTTGGTTACTTTTGCCATTTATCTTGACGTTTAGAATTTTTTCATGGTATGCAAAATTACAAAAATCTTTTTGAAAAAACAGACCCACACGAAATTAGTAATCGTAAAAAAATGAGTAGGTAAAATTTTAGGCCGGATTTTCGGGAGATTTTCGTTCTTATCTTGCAGGAGCATAGCGAACTATGCGGAGGTCGCCGAAATTACGATACCGCAGACCCCTATATTGCAATGGGAATCACACGGACAATACAATGACCCGGTGTCTTGCGGAACACCGGGTCATGCTACATTCTGCTTCAGATTAACTGATTAATGCTTCTTGCTGTGATGCTTTGATTCGTGGCGGCGATGGCGGAGCGAAAGTGGTTTCGATTCCGTCTGCTCCTCTGCATCATACGAACGAGATGTGGTGTTGTAGGTGTAATTGTAATAGTGGTTGTCTGTATGTTTATCACCGGTTGAACTATAGTAATTCTCAACGATTTCCTCTCGGAGGGGATTCCCGTCATTATCCATGCGATAGATGATGTCGTAATTGTATTGATGCCAATCGCCGTCTTCTTCAATATAGGAGGAAACTATATTTGAAGGAAGTTTTGAAGGGATTTGTCCAAACAGTCCGGTCAGAGCTATAAAATCAATTGAAAAAGCTCCAGGTTCAATGCCTAAAATTTCATCAAGTGCATAGGTGAGATTTTGGTTGGGGTTTGATTCAGAGTAGGTGATATCGATTGTCTCTCTATCAAGATAAGTGTAGGTATCATGTTCTTCATACTCTTCAATGTCTACTTTTGTGATGACACCATTCTCCCAGGAGTATTTCTTCCTCAAGTAATCATTAGGATACTGTGCCCACGTCTCTTCAAATTGGATTAGTTGACCCCTTGAGTCATAGGTGTATGTCTCAAAGTCACTATCATTAGTGTCAAAGGAGGTGGCAATATAGCCTTGACTGTTTGTAGTGACATTGATGGGTGAGTTATCGTTTATCAATGAGATAGGGTTATAGTTGATAATGGTTGGGTATTCCTCATATCCATCTTCAACAATTCTGATTAACTGCCCGTTGGAATTGTAGGAAAACGAGAGATCCTCACTGCCAGAGACTCTGAGCAATTGAGGCCTATTGACGGTAGTGCTTCCGTTTTCGGGTGTGTCGGGGTTGTTCGGCTCATCATCTTTGTCATCGTCGCCACAAGATGTCATGCAGACAGCCAGGGGGAGGACAAAGAGGGCAAGGAGAAGAGATCTGAGAAACTTTTCCATTGATTCTTGTTGGTTTTGATTATGATTAAACTTGTGCAAAATTACTTGAAATCATGTAAACAAATCATAATCCCATGTCTCCTAAAAGACATCAATCTGTCTCCAAAATAGAAACAAAAAATGGGTTCCCACCCCCCCCATGCGTCCAATTTTGCATCGTCCCTATATATTCCGGATGTGAAATGGTTTATTCAATCCGTATAACGGTGGCCCTACGGGTGCCTTCTCAAATTTTTGCCGTCCATCCCGGACATGTCCGGTGACGAGGGCCACCTCCATGGCCAGTATGCCCAGGGTGACGAATGTACAAACACAAATGGTGCCCGTTAGACCGCCTATATTATAATCCTGAAACACCTCAGTGTGGCCGAGAAGGCGCCCGTAGGTTGTCGTTTTACTCGTATCCCCGGTTATGCGAGTCCCTCCGCAGAAGGAGCCGAGAATGCCCGGGGAACCCTTCACGGCTCAATTTCATCTATGTCTGGTCGGTATAGATAGATATATCAATATAGCGGCCGATAAGCATGCTATACATAATGTAATCCCAATAGCCGTTTTGGGCAAAGAGAGATTGAGTACAATCCATGACAATGGGAAAAGCGCAAGAGTAAGGGCGAACCCCTTGAAATATTTTTGACGATAGAATAATTTACCTAAGGTGTTTGCCTTTTTAGCGCTGGAGTTTGGATATTGACATTTTACCATATCGATTGTTGACAGATATTGTCGGCGGAGCCCATATGCCGACCATCCTGCCATTAGGGTCCATACTCCCAAAAATACTTTAAACTGCCATTCCGAAGTCAGTTCTAAAAAATTTGTGGATGCTGAGAATAAAATTATTATTGTGAGAAGGAAGATTATGGCGGTTATTAGTCCAAACCTCAATGAGTCAGGACAGAAGAGTGGTTTTACTGACATGATTTATTGGAAGCAATTGAGTACGGCAAAAGCAGATCCGACTGCAGATGCTCCTACACATACATAAACGTTACATCCAGAAGAGACAAAACCATACCAAGCGTAGTATGCATCAGAGAATGCGACATCTCCC
Organism: Muribaculaceae bacterium; assembly: GCA_023667285.1. Lineage (GTDB taxonomy): Bacteria > Bacteroidota > Bacteroidia > Bacteroidales > Muribaculaceae > Duncaniella. Next base: position 1,109,836 of record JAMPAK010000001.1, on the reverse strand, counting down.
CATCGAATGTTTCGATACTGTATATCTAATGATTCTGCCAATAAATTCTCATCTAAATTCCCTGATATATATCTAAAAAAATCGTCTCTGCTGGTTGCCCAATATTCTGTAGATGATTCAAGGGTAGACACAAATGCAGTAAGAGCCTCCTTTTGGCTTTCAATTAACTCTGTCTCCTCAATATAATCATATATATCGTCGAATGGTACATTGTCCAATATATGCTTGTTGCACATTTCTACTATATTCGTTTCGAATTCTGTGCAATTAGATCTTATGGAATCGATATTTGTATAGGCGATTCTTCCCAAATTATTTAGGTCTGTGTCACTTAGACCGTATTTGTTTTGACATGTTGTGACTATTTCTTGAAAAATTTCAGTCTTTATTGATTTTATTGTTTTGTTCCCCGTCCTAGATTCTCTAAGATTTAAGGATGATATCGTCTGATTGATTAATTGATTGTGATATTTTCCTATTTGGCGTGCGGAAATTATGTCTTGGGTATGCTTATTGAGACAATCAGGTTCGGAATAACATGACACTAGGAGTCCAAAGAGGATAAGAGTGAATCCAGATATGAATATTAATTTTTGTTTCATATTTCTTTTGGTTTATTCGCAAAGTTACAAAATAAAGAAATAGAAACACTACATTTTCAAGCGAAAAAATAGCATGTCTATTAAATTTTGTGATTTCATGATGGTTGATGCTATGTAAAGGCTATCTCCCTTCGCAGACACATATCTCACCCCTGCATGTGGACGTTGAATTCTCTGGCGTCACTTGCAGGGGCGATATGTCATAATTTGTCGCTATATTTAGCGATAATAAGAATTACACTTCCTTGCGGAGCACTTTGAGTGCGGCGTCATAGTCAGGCTCATTGGTGATCTCGCTCACGAGGTCGCGGAAGATGACGCGGCGGTTCTCATCGAGAACGAGGACGGCGCGTGTCAGGAGCCCTGCGAGAGGACCATCGACCAACTGCAGGCCATATTTCTGCCCGAAGAGCGGAGAACGGAAGGCCGACCCGAAGAGGACATTCTTGATACCCTCGATGGTACAGAAACGTCCCATGGCAAACGGAAGGTCCATGGACACACAGATGACTGTGACATCATCAAGGCTGGCGGCCTCCTCGTTGAAGCGGCGCACTGAACGGGCGCACACCTCGGTGTCAAGGCTGGGGAACACGTTGAGGACAACGCGCTTGCCTGCGAAGTCTGAACAGATGATTTGCGAAAGGTCAGGGCCTGCGAGATGGAAGCAGGGTGCGGTCTCCCCGATGCCGGGAACGGTCCCGCAGGTGTGGCATGCTGTGCCTTTGAAGAATACGGTTTCCATATATAGGGTTTAAATGTTTGGTTGGTGGATGTGGTTGGATTATTTATAGAAGCTCAAGCGATTGTAAAACAATTTCAGAGAGGTTATTGTTGTAGCCCAGCACAACATTTCGCACCGTCCCCGTGGCGTCGGTCACTATGACCACCGGAAGATCTGTGGCCCCACAGTCGCGAGCCAGCGAGCGCGCATTGAGCAGCATGGTTTCTCCGGAGCGAGGCGTCCCGGCTGTCTGCTCGGCCATGTCAGCGTTTGTCGTGGCGAAGGCCAGTATGAGGTCTGAGGGCGCCGAGGCATTGTCGGCCGCTGTGCGCAATGCCTTGACCATATCAGCGTTGAACGAGCCTGATGTCGGGTCAATGATGGCTATGACGGTCGACTGTCTGAACGGGTCGCCGCGATGGTGTATGTGGCGCTCACCGGTGAGGGTGGGGAGGGCGAATGCCGGGAGGGGCGTGTCGCGCAGATTCTCGATGCGGAAGTTGCTGACGCGATATTTCTCAAACACCTCCGGGTAGCGCTCCATGAGGACCTCCTCGCTCAGAGGAGAGCATTGTGGTGTCGGGGCAGTGGTATAGTCCACTATGATGGTCTGCTCCGATATGGCTCCGGGGCTGCTTTCGGTGACGACGCGGATGGGGAGCGATGTGGCGCGGTCCAGTATATAGGTGCGTTCCCTCACCGTCTCGCCCCCTATAGTCATCACTTCTCGAATCTCTGTGGCCGGAGAGCCGTCAAACGTGCGCTCCGTGTTGAGGGTGAAACTGTAGGCGCTGTCGCTGAGATTCTCCATAATCTCCTCACCCATGAACTGTGGAAGCAGATTGACGAACTGAGCCGAGCGCTGCACACCACCTCCGGGAGCCGACCGGCGGAAGGGCATCGCGTCCCAGTCCATGTGATATTCCTGGAGGCGTGAGTCGCGGAATCTGTAAAGATTGCCGTCAAAATAAGCGGTGAACCCCTCAGCCACGCCCGATGGCGTCGGGAGGCTCCACTCCACAGCATATGTGGCCGGCGAGAGCGAGTCAGAGGGTGTGGCCATGGAGTTGAATTTCAGGCTGTAGGTGACGTCAGTGTCTGTCTGAGGCAGGGTCACGCTCAGACGTGCCTCAGCTTCATAACATCCGGCCTCGGACAACACACGGGCAATGTCAGCAATCCCCTGAGCCTTAAGGCTCAAGGGGATTATCGCTGTTAACACCATTAACAATCTTACAATCCCTTTCATAAATTGACAATAGTTCGACGTTCGATTATATAACATGTATTGCCCCGATATGGTTTTGATCGTCACGAATTAATCATAAAAAAAGTGCCTACCTTCTCAGGCAAGCACTTTAAAGGGAATTATTTTGTGAAGTTTATCCTATTTTTATACCGGAGAATCCCATGAAAGCCATGGCGAGGAGACCTGCGCAGATGAGGGCGATGGGCACACCCTTCATGGCCTTGGGTATCGATGCGAGCTGGAGTTGCTCACGGATGCCTGCGAAGATTGAGATGGCCATGGTGAAGCCGATGGCTATGGCGAGTGCATAGACCACAGACTCACCGAGATTGAACCCCTTGCGGGTCACCTCGATGGCCACACCCAGTACGGCGCAGTTGGTGGTGATGAGCGGAAGGAACACACCCAGAGCGCTGTAGAGCGCGGGGGCAATCTTCTTGAGGATGATCTCGAGCATCTGCACCAGGGCGGCGATGACGAGGATGAAGACAATCGTCTGCATGAACGTGAGGTTCAGAGGCACAAGGACGAGATCCTGAAGAAGCCATGTCACGGTGGTTGCGAGCACCATCACAAAGGTGACGGCGGCTCCCATGCCGACGGCCGATGAGAGTTTGCGCGAGACTCCGATGAAGGGGCAGATGCCGAGGAACTGGGCAAAGACAATGTTGTTGACAAAGATTGCCGTGATGATGATGGAGATATATTCGAGCATGGCTTATTTTGTTCTGAGTTTGGTGAAGAGGGCTATGAGAAGACCGAGAGCGATGAAGGCGCCGGGGGCAAGCACGAAGACGAGTGAGCCGTAGGTCTCGGGGTAGATTGTGGCGCCGAAGATGGCTCCTGTGCCGAGCAGTTCACGGAAGGCTCCGAGCACTGTCAGCGCCAGGGTGAATCCAAGACCGATGCCGATGCCGTCGAGGAGGGAGTCAAACACTCCGTTGCGCGAGGCAAACGACTCTGCGCGGCCCAGCAGGATACAGTTCACAACGATGAGGGGAATGAAGATGCCCAGTGTTGCATAGAGCGCTGGGAGATATGCCTGCATGACGAGCTGGAGCATCGACACGAAGGTGGCAATGACCACAATGTAGGCCGGGATGCGCACCTTGGCAGGCACAAGTTTCTTGATCATCGAGATGACGACGTTCGAGCAGATGAGCACACCCATTGTGGCGAGGCCCATCGACATGCCGTTCATGGCGCTTCCTGTGGTGCCGAGTGTGGGACACATGCCCAGCATCAGCACAAAGGTGGGGTTTTCGGCAACGATGCCGTTATAGAGTATTCTGAGTTTTGAGTTCATGGCTTTGCTGAAGATGACAGGTATGCGTGATTGTTATTTGTCCTCGGCCTTGAGTTGGGTGAAGGCCGCCGCGGCGCGGTTGAGGGCGTCGAGAAATGCGCGCGAGGTGATGGTGGCGGCAGTGATAGCGTCAACCTGGCCTCCGTCCTTGCTGACGGTGAGGGGTGCCTCCGTCGGGTTCATGCCCAGGACATTTCCCTTTCCACCCTCGGTGAACCATGTGTCCATCTTGGCACCAAGGCCGGGGGTCTCTGCATGCTCCATCACGGCATAGCCCGTGATGACTCCGTTGATGTCAAAGCCATAAATGAGCTTGATGTCGCCTGAGAAGCCCTTGAATGAGTAGCTCTCCACGGCTGCGCCTACCAGCTCGCCACCTTGGCGGGCGGGGAACACTTTGAGCGCCTGTGTCTCCCCCTCGGGGATAATCTCGATTGCCTCTGAGACGGGGTCATTGTCGAAGGCGGGGGTGACGGCTTTGACAGCCTCAATCTGCTTGTCGAGTTTAGCCTGCTCGATGGGAGCCTCTGTGATGGTGTATATCCACGAAAGGAGTCCGGCGGCCACGATTGTTATGATGCCCAGTGAGAGCACCATGTTGAGAAGAGTCGATTTCATGCTGCTACCCTCCCTTCTCCAAACTTGCGGGGTTTCATATATCTGTTGATGAGGGGTGTGACACCGTTCATGATGAGGATGGCAAACGACATGCCCTCAGGATATGCGCCCCAGAGGCGGATGACGAGGGTGATGATGCCAATCATTACACCATAGAGTATCTGTCCCTTGTGGGACATGGGTGAGGTGACGTAGTCTGTGGCCATGAAGATGGCGCCGAGGAGCAGGCCGCCCGAGAGGAGCTCGACTCCGACGGGTGCGCCCACACAGAGCGAGAAGACTGCCACTGTGGCGATGATGCTGACGGGGATGTGCCAGGTGATCACCTTCATGCAGAGCATGTAGATGAAGCCGATGATGAGGGCGATGGCGCCGACCTCACCGAGCGAGCCTCCCACATTGCCCATGGCTGAGTCGAGGAGGTTGACATCCGAGGGGTCGATGAGCCCCTGCTTGAGCAGGCCCAGCACTGTGGCGCCGGTCTCAGCGTCAGCATAGCCGGTGGTGCCGGGAACGGGCCATGTGGTCATGGCCACGGGGAATGAGAGGAGCAGGAACACACGCCCCACAAGAGCGGGGTTAAATATGTTGCAGCCCAGGCCTCCGAAGGCCATCTTGCCGATGCCGATGGCTACGACACAGCCAATCAGGATGGTCCACACCGGAAGGTTTGACGGGAGATTGAGCGCCAGAAGCAGGCCCGTCAGGACAGCCGAGAGGTTGCCGATGGTGGGTGTCTGGCCGAGCATGTAGCGAGTGATGAGATACTCCACTGCCACACAGCCTATAATAGAGGTGGCGATGACGATTGCGGCCCCTAGGCCGAAGTAGTAGAGGGCCACCAGGACTGCCGGAATGAGGGCGATGATGACGTGAAGCATCAGTCGCTGCACCGTGGTAGGCGTCTGGGCATGTGGCGACGGTGAGATGGTGATTAGATTATCCATTTACGTGTAGTGGAATGAACGTGATGAACGAATGGTATAGATTTGGGTGCAAAATTACAAAAAAATTCCACAAGACGTTAAAAAATCTGAGTGTTTTTGGACAGTTGGGATGATTTTACGGTCGTTTGAGCCGATTTTACCACTCCTTTTATATATTTAGGGCTAATTTTGCAATGTAATTTTAACCAGACAACATATCCATGAAAAAATTCGCAACACTGCTCGCCGCAGCCGCCATCGCGCTCGCAGCTACCGGTGCTAAGAAGGTTCACACCATCGGCGACTCGACGATGCAGACCTATGACGAGAGCGCTACCGTCACCCGCGGCTGGGGGCAGTACCTGCAGCAGTTCCTCAACGGCATCGAGGTGAACAACCGAGGCAAGGCCGGTGCTTCGTCCAAGAGTTTCTACAATGAGTCAGCCTACTGGACTTCGGTCAAGAAGCAGATGCAGCCTGGAGACTATGTGGTCATCCAGTTTGCCCACAACGATGAGAAGAACAGCGGCATGGACGGCGACGAGGTGAAGGCTTACTACAACTCCATCGGCGATGCTGCCAAGGCCGACGCTACCGACTATCGAGGCACTACCCCCCACACCACTTATAAAGAATATCTGCGCAAGTATGTCAACGAGACCCGCGAGCTTCAGTGCACACCCATCCTCGTGGGTGCCATCTGCCGCATGTATTTCTCAGGCAACGACATCCGCCGCAACGGCCGCCACGACCTCGGAGACAGTTTCTCTGTCCTCACTGCCGACGGAATCAAAGAAAAGCAGTCAGTGCCCGCCTCTGACGACTCCATGGACTATGTCTATGCCATGAAGCAGGTGGCCGAGGAGATGAATGTCCCATTCGTCGACCTCACAACCGCCACAGCCAACCTCTATCTGAGTTATGGCGACCAGGATTGCCACGATATCCTCAGTGACGGCGACGGCTCGACTCATCTCAGCACTGTGGGTGCCACTCTCATCGCCCGCACCTTCGCACAGCTCCTCAAGGACAGCAACCTGCTGACCGAGTATGTCAACATCCCTGCCGACCTCAGTGTCAGCCCCGCCGACGGCAATCTCGGCCAGGGCTACGTTGGGCAGTCTCTCCAGAAGGAGTTTCTGATGTCAGCCTTCGGTCTCGAACCTGCCTCTGGGACGGTGGCCATCGCGGCCACAGCTCCCGCCGAGGTGTCGACCGACGGTGGCAAGACATGGACTTCAAATGCTTCTGTCAGTTATACCGGAGCCACCCTTATAGAGAAATTTCTTGTCCGCATGGCTTTGGCTGCGGCCGGAGAGCAGACCGCCACAATCTTCATCACCACACCCGGTGGCATGAAGAAAGATGTCGCCGTCACAGCCACCGGCATCGAGCTGGCTGGAGGTGTTGAGGTCAATGCCTACTGGCGCCTTGAGAGCAATGACCAGTGTGTCCTTGATGGCCCTGCCGAGGCTCTCCCCGAGACCTGGGTGGGGATGGAGATGCAGCGCTACTCAAATCCTAATGCCAATACTGTCTGGCCCGACTGGACCGGCTATGAGGCGTCGCGCAAGACCCAGCGCAACTATATCGCCGGCGGCCAGTGGCCTGCCGATGAAATCGACGAGGTGTCCACACGCTATATTGAGTTCGGCCTCAAGGCCAATCAGGATGCTGAGATCAACATCGACGAGATCAGTTTTTTTCTCTGTGGATGTGGCGGCAACGGAATGTGTGTGAAGGTCTACTACTCCACAAACGACGACTTCTCGCAGCCCAAGCAGATCTACGAGTACAAGAGCCTTCCTGCCAACAATATGCAGTATATAAAGGAGATACCTGTCCTCAAGATTGAGGGCGGCAAGTCGCTGCGCCTCCGGTTCTATCCCTGGTATAACGGCGCCGCCTCGGGCAAGACCCTCTGCCTCTCGGACATCAAATTTCATGGCTATGCCGCCGGAAATTCCGGCCTGGCTGCCGCATCGGCCTTCTTAGAGCCTGTCAAGACCGTATATCACAACATCATGGGCCATCAGGTCAGTCGCCCCGACAGCGGCCTATGCATAGTATCCACCACCTATGCAGACGGCTCCGTGAAACATGAGAAAGTACTGTTCTAATCTAACTTAAATCATATATCTATCATGAATAGCAAACTGTTCAGCCTGCTTGTCGGGACTGCGATGGCTGCTGTCGTCGCCACTACCCTCGAGGCTCTTCCTCTTGCCGGACGTGGTCTAGTGCAAGAGGGCATCAGCGGAAACGTCGTGACAGGCAATGCCGTCAATCTCGCGGCCACCAAGGCTACCTGGCCCCTCGACAAGGGCACTGACAACGAAATGAACGCTGTGCTCGACAATCCGGAGGCTTTCTCTGTGTGTTCGTTTGAGTATGGCTCCAATCTCAAGATGAATGCCGTGCGCACCGATGGAGGCATCTGCGCCACCCAGTTTGAGCCCATCACAGGCAACAACGGCACAAACACAGATGAGAATGCCCTCATCTTCACTCTGAAGCCCAAAAATGGTCTAACACTCACTCCCAAGAGCCTCTCATTTCAGGCAAGCCGTGTCGGCACAAACGGCGGCAAGATTGATGTTGGCGTGACAACGAACGGCGCTGAGACCATCGTCCTCGAGGGTCAGACTCCTGCCCTGGTCAAGGAAGCTCCCTATTTCACAAAATACGACATCGACCTCACAAAAATCCAGGCAACTACCGGAGCTCTTGTGACAAAGATCTATATCAAGGACCTCGCGGTGTCCAAACAGTATGCCTTCCAGAATGTGGTGCTGACTGTCGATGTGGCCGGTGAGATTATCGCAGTCCCTGTCTACACCTTCTCTGTAAAAGTTGGCACAGAGGGTGCAGGCACAGTGAGCAGCACTCCCGCAGGCTCAGAGTTTGACGAGGGCACCATCCTCACGGTGAAGGCCACCGAAAACTTTGGCTACCACTTCACCAACTGGACCGATGCCGCCGGCAAGGTGGTGTCTACTGACAACCCCTACACATTCGAACTCAAAGCAAACACGGCCCTGACCGCCAACTATTCCCACACACCGGTCTATGCCCTCAATCTTACTCTCGAGGGTGGGGCCAACAGGAACCAGGTGCAGTTCACGCCTGAGGGAAATGTGGTAGACGGTGTCCATTATTATGAGGAGGGGACAGATGTCAGCCTCAACGCTCTCAGCAACCGCATCATCACTTTCACAAACTGGGATGACAACACTACTGCCGCCGAGCGCATCATCAGGATGGATGGTGAGAAGAATGTCACAGCCAACTTCTCAGCCGCAGACTACATCGTGGGATGGGACTTCTACTATGACCAGCCCAACTCCCAGCGCGCGGCCGACTATAAGGCCGAGACCGACAACGCCGGCCTCCTCTCGCTCCGCAATGCTTCGGGAACCACGACATCATGGCTCACACGCGGTGTCAGCAACGGTGCCGAGAATGGCCGCTGGGGCGCTCGCATCTGGAAGGTGTTCAAGGATGGATACTACTTCGAGGTGTCGTTTGGCACAACCGGATACTCAAACATCTCAGTGGCCGCAGGTCTGAGCGTTAGCTACAACACATACTCCAAAGTGGATCTCCAGTGGTCTGACAACGGGACAGACTTCAACACCGTAGGCACTTACACCCTCCAGGCAGGAGGATGGGTCGACGAGGAGTTCCAGCTCCCCGCCGAGGCTGCCGGAAAGCCGCGCATCTGGGTGCGCTACATGCCCGACACCACATCGCCCATGGTCGGCAACACCGGCGACTATGACGGACTCTGCATAAGCGACCTCTACGTGCTTGCCGATGTCGACGCTGCCAACGATGACAAGGCTCCTGAGGTTGTCAACATCCTTCCAGCCGACAAATCGACCGGTGCCTCGGCCACAGGCTCGATCATCGTGACCTTCAACGAGAAAATCAAGGCCGGATCAGGCACGGCCACCCTCAACGGCCAGCCCCTAGCCATGACTGTCTCAGGCAAGGCTGCGGTGTTCCCCTATCAGGGTCTGGCTTATAATACGGCCTACACCTTCACCCTCCCGGAGGGCGCGGTGGTCGACCGCTCAGGCAACAAGTGTGCACAGCTCACCTCGACCTTCACCACCATGGAGCGCAAGCAGCCCGAGGCGCGCCTCTTTGATGTCATCGTGGCAGCTGACGGCTCCGGCGACTACACTTCCCTCCAGGCCGCTGTCAATGCTGCTCCCGAGGGGCGTGTGACCCCCTGGCTCATCTTCGTGAAGAATGGGCGCTATAAGGAGCACATCGACATCCCGGCCAACAAATCCATGCTCCACATCATCGGACAGGACCGCGACAAGGCCGTGATTCTCGACGACCTGCTCTGTGGCGGCGACAATGCCCTCAGTGTCGACAAGGGCGCCACAGTGGTTGTTCGCTCCAACGACTGCCTCTTCGAGAACATCACTCTTGAGAACTCCTATGGCCACGAGAAGGAGAACGGCCCTCAGGCTCTGGCCCTGAACACCATGGGAGACCGCACGATATTCAATAATGTGGCTATGCTATCCTATCAGGACACTTGGATCACACCCTCAACCTCAAACTATCGTGCCTATGTCCGCAATTCGTTCATCGAGGGCGCTGTGGACTTCATCTACAACAGCGGCAACATCTATATCGAAAACACCACCCTCTGGATCAACCGCAAGAGCGGCGGCTATATCGTGGCTCCATCACATGCCAAGGATGTCCTCTGGGGATATGTCTTCAACAACTGCACCATCACGGCTCCCGGTGTCCCCTCAGAGACCTCTGTATGGCTCGGACGCCCATGGCACAACTTCCCCAAGACCGTCTTCCTCAACACCCGCGCCGAGGTGACTATCCCGGCCGCCGGATGGTATGAGACCATGGGTGGACTCCCCGTCCTTTGGGCTGACTGGAACACTGTCGACGCCAACGGCAATCCTGTTGACCTCTCGCAGCGCCGCGACACATACTATTACACCGACAGTCAGGGTAACAAGGTCTACGGCACAGCCAAGAATTTCCTCACCGACGAGGAGGCCGCACAGTATACCGTGCGCAATGTCCTCTCCGGCTCAGACGCCTGGGAGCCCGTCATCAAGACTGAGGAATGTGAGACCCCTAAGCCCATGTGGAAGACTGATGGCACAATCACATGGGAGCCTGTCCCCTATGCCATATGCTATGTAGTCACCAAGGGCGATGAGGTTGTCGAGATCACTACCGAGCCTAAGGTGGCAGGCACCTTTACCGAGGCTGACTACCCCAACTATTACGTTCAGGCTGTCAACGAATTTGGCGGACTCTCCGAAAAGGGAAAGACCCTCGACTATATTTCCGGCATCAACGACGTCGTCGCCTCTGAGGGAGAGGAGACAGTGATAGGGATCTACGACCTCAATGGCCGCTCCCTCCCCGCCCCCGTCAAGGGCATCAACATCGTGCGCGTCCTCATGTCTGACGGCACTGTCTCTGCCCGCAAAATCATCAAGTAAGGATAAGGTGAATTCTTGAATAGGAAAGGCCCGCAGCCGTGATGGTTGCGGGCCTTGTTTCATTTTCCTTGAGGGACATTGTCAGCACTCCTTGAGAGCCTCGCGCATGTCGGAGACCATCTTGTCATACTCCTCGTCGCTGAGATAAACCTCACCCGGGTTCATGCGGAATGTGCCGCCATAGTCGGGGCCGTCGACATACTTGGGTGCCAGGTGGAAGTGGAGGTGTGAGAGCTTGTCGCTATAGGCGCCATAGTTGATCTTCTCGGGCTTGAACACCTTGTCCATGGCTCGGGTCACACGGGTGACATCCTCCATAAACTTGTTGCGCTCCTCGTCTGAGAGCTCAAAGAGGTCGTTGACATGGTCCTTGTATGCCACAAGGCAGCGGCCGTGATAGGTCTGCTCCTTGAAGAGGAACACTCGTGACACGCTCAGGGGCGCGATTTCAATCATCAGGTCGTGGAGAGTCTGGTTGTTTGTGCAGTAGAGGCACTTCTGGGGATCGCTGTGCATGATTTAAGGGTTTTTGATATTTTGATTTATGCAAATGTAGGCTTTTTCGGTGAGGAATCCAAATATCCGACAAATTGACCAAAACACATGAGAATATGGCCTAAAATTGTGTTATAAATCCTTAAATTCCTTTGTCAAACGGACATATAGCCCTACCTTTGCACCATATAATCTCCAATCATCTATTTATGAGAAAATTATTTATTGCGGCTCTTGCTGCTCTCCTCGGTTCAGGCGCCGCCATGGCCGAAGGCTATCAGGTCAACACTCTCTCAGCCAAGCAGCTCGGCATGGGCCACACAGGCATCGCACTCCCACTCGGAGGCGAGAGCATGTTCTTCAACCCCGCCGGGATGGGATTCATGGACAAGACCCTCGATGTCTCAGCGGCCATCACCGGCATCCAGCCATCATGCACCGCCACTGTCGACGGCAAGAAATATGAGACAGACTGCGCCATGTCTACACCCTTCAACGTCAACGCGGCCTTCTCCATCTACCCCAACCTCAAGGCAGGCATATCAATCTACACCCCCTATGGCAGCTCAATCAACTGGACAGAAAATTGGCCCGGCTCAGTGCTCTCCCAGGAGGTGAACCTCAAGGTGTTCACAATCCAGCCCACTGTGGCATGGAAGCCCATTGAGAATCTCTCCATCGGCGCCGGCCTGATGGTGTCGTGGGGCACTGTCGACCTCAACAAAGGCCTCGTCACCGCTGCCACCATGGACAAGGCCATCGGCGTCCTCCAGCAGTTGCAGCCCGAGCTTCAGGGCGTACCCCCCTTCGGCGATGTCACCCCCGCCTCCGTCAACCTCAAGGGCACTACACGCATGGCCTTCGGAGTCAACATCGGCGCCCAGTATAGGATCAACGACCAGTGGCGTGTCGGTGCGTCATGGCGCTCACAGCAGATGATGAAGGTGAAGGCCGGCGAGGCTTCCGTGAAGTATGCCAACCAGGCTGCCCAGCTCGTCCTTGGCGAGACACTCGACCTCATCAACCAGGCCAACTTCAAGGCTCAGATGCCCGCATGCTGGGTGCTTGGCTTCGGCGTGGCCTATAAGCCCATCGAGCGTCTCACCATTGCTGCAGACGCCCGTCTGACAGGATGGCACGCCTATAAGAAGCTCGACATCGAGTTTCTGGCTGAGCAGCTGCAGGCTTACAACCAGAACATCGAGAAGCGTTACAAGAACTCATGGACCTACTCTGTCGGTGCCCAATATGAGGTGACCCGCCGTTTCGACGCCCGTCTCGGCCTCATGATAGACACCACCCCTGTCAACAAGGAGTTTTACAACCCCGAGACCCCCGGCATGACCAAGATTGAGCCTACCATCGGCCTCTCGTTCCGCCCCGTCAAGGGCCTCTCCATCGACCTCGCATTCATGTATATCCACGGCTGCGGAGCCAAGAACACCTCATGTGAGTACACCGACCTGCTCGGCGCCACAATGATTCAGAAGATGTCGGCCATCGGCCTGGGGAATGAGGCTCAGAAGATGTTCTCACCCACCGCCACATTCCGCGCCGACTACAAGCTCCACGCCTTCGCTCCCTCCATCGGAGTCAGCTACTCGTTCTGATGAAAAAAGTGTTAATTGGTGCGCGGCGTTCTGGATTATTTACTAATTTTGCGCCACATTCATCACACCAACAATAACACCAATCATCAATTCGCTATGAAGAAGAAATTTATCTGCACAGTGTGCGGCTACGTACACGAAGGCGATGAGGCCCCCGAAGAGTGCCCCCTCTGCCATGCCGGCAAAGATGCTTTCAAGGAACTCAGCGACGACCCCGAGAAGGCTCTCGAGTTTGTCACAGAGCATGTGATAGGTATTGCCAAGGACACCGACGATCAGATGAAGGCCGACCTCCGCGCTCACTTTGAGGGCGAATGCTCAGAGGTGGGCATGTATCTCGCCATGTCGCGCCAGGCCGACCGCGAGGGCTACCCCGAGATTGCCGAGGCTTTCAAGCGCTATGCCCTTGAGGAGGCCGAGCATGCCTCAAGGTTTGCCGAGCTCCTGGGCGAGTGTGTCTGGAGCACCGAGGAAAACCTCAAGCGCCGCATGGCTGCCGAGGCCGGAGCCAACGAGGACAAGATGCGCATCGCACGTCGCGCCAAGGAACTCAACCTCGACGCCATCCACGACACCGTCCATGAGATGGCCAAGGATGAGGCGCGCCACGGCCAGGGATTCCAGGGCCTCTACAATCGCTTCTTCAAGAAGTAACCGCCCACCACGCAAAAACTTAGACGGGTGTGTCATGCTCGAGCATGACACACCCGTCTTTTCAAATATTATTGAGCCCGGACGGTCACTTCACCAGCACCTTGCCGACGGTTCCGTCTGAATAGCGTTCGATGACAATGCCTTTATAGTCCTCTCTGACGGGGCGCCCCTGCAGGTCGAGGCGGGCAACGACTGTGCGCTCAGAAGAGCTCTCAATCTCCTCTATGCCTGAGACTTTGATATTGAAGAAGTTCTTCCATCCCTCGGCCTGGCGATATGCCTCAATCCCCTCAGCAGGCACAAAGAGCTGCAGAGTGTCATACTGCTCCTTCGAGAATGTCGGACAAACCGGAGGCACCACGTCAGCAAGAGTCAGAGTCTTGAGCAGCATCTGCGAAAAGTCGTTCGGCGTTGCTACATTTACCCCCAGTACAAGGTTGTAAGGTTGACCTTTTGCTTCCGTATTCCTAAAATGATTTAGATTCAGGAAATTGGTTGCGTCAATGTCCTTGAGAAATATAAAACTTGATATACCTTCTAATGGGTCATTGCTGGGATCAAGATCGTATTCATCAAAATGTATTTTACGTCCTATGACAACAGTGTCAACGTTACAACCGTATAATGACGGCCAATTTAACTCAGTCTCTGACGGGGCAAAGGTCATTGTCCCTATGTTGCTTCCTCTAAATATTTGATTATCTAATTCCTCCACTGATCCGGGTATAGTGATGGGACCAAGTTTATAGCATGAGTTGAAGGAAAAGGAGCCAATTTTTTTCAATGAATTGGGCAGTTCAACATGCGTAAGATTGTCGCAATGATAGAATACCCAACTATTTATATATTCTAATGTATTCGGAAATATTACAGTTTTCAGTGCCTTGCAATAGTAGAAAGCACAATTGCTGATGCCTTTAACTCCATCTAAAAATTGAACTTTCTCAAGTTTATAGCAATTGTCAAATGTCTTATACTCAATCCATTCTATTGTCCCCGGGATTATTACCTCACTGGCTCCACAATTTGCAAATGCATGCTCACCAACCTCTTTTACATTTGTGAGATCCAAAATCCCGTGTATGTTGCTATAATAAAAGGCATATTCCTCAATTTTCTCAATTGACTCCGGAAACTTCGGGGGATTCAGACTACAAAACTGAAAGGCAAATTGCTTGATGGTTTTTAGTGAGTTTGGCAGAACAACATCATTTAGTCTGCAACGCCAAAACGTATTTTTTTCAATAGTCTCTATCCCGTCTGGGAGAACTATAGAACCTAGCCTGCAGTCTTGGAAAGCCGCTTCTCCGATATATTTCAAGGCGCTTGGAAATTTAAAATTTCGCAATGAGTCACAATCCAAGAAAGCACTGCTTCCAATACTGTCTATGCTCTCAGGGAGATGAATCTCCTTGAGATTTCTGCAATCGCTGAAAGTACCATTGTAAATCTTAGTTATCGGGCCTGAAATATTAGCCTCAAGAATGCTTGAGCCAGAAAAAGCGTACGCTCCGATTTCTTTTATGGCCTTAAGATTTAGTATCCCATCAACTCCTCCAAGAAAGGCATCGTGACCTATCCTTTCCACAGATTCCGGGAAGTCAAGTTGTCTAAGGTCATAGCAACAGTAGAAGGCCTGGTCCCCAATCTCCCTCAATGAATTAGGGAAATCAACCCATTTTAGGTATTTTTGGTTCATGAAGCCTTTATCGGCGACAGCTACGACCTTATAAGTCTTGCCATTGTATGACACTTCTTCAGGTATGGTGATTCTGTCCTCATACTTGACGTTTGGATTGGCTGAAACCTTGCACTCACCCTCTCTGAGGTCTTCATCTGAGATATTATATGCAAGGTCTCCCACTGTGAAGTCAATAGAAGAGGCCTGAGCCGCGAATACAGCAGATACAGCAAGCTGCATGGCAAATGTTCTGATTAATCTGAACGTCTTTCCCATAACTAGATGAATTAATGAATATTGCTGTTTTCTCCATCCTTGATGATTAACAAGAATGGAGAAAACAAATCAGTTGCTAAATTGAGATATGATTAAATTATAATCCAAGTCCCATGTGAGGCGGAAAAAACCTCCGGTGGTAAATGTCTTCTCCTTAAACTTGTTCTGACGGTCATTAGACATGACCATCCAACTTGGGTTGGAGGAGGTTCGGAGTGTGATTTTACCACCTGAACTCAGTGATGCATACAAATTTGTGATGCATGGCACAAAAGAGCGCAGCCCGCTGAGGTCAATTATGGTATTGGCATTGTTGGATGACTCGACTCTAAGTGTCTGAGGAATAGCATCAACATTGTCTCCCAGATCCGTAGCCGGAAGAAGGTCCTTAAGATGCAGGACTCCGGAGCCGGAGGACTGACTGGTAACAATGACCTTTCCCATATTGTAGGGTGACACGGAGGATGTCAAGACCTTGAACACCCCATCTCTGTACACATTTTCTTTTTCTAAAACTCTAACAGTGGACATGGTGTCGGTTTGATTGGGCAAGTATGTTTTTTCCCATAGAATGTAAATTTTAAGTTTAACATTCTTTAAACGAGAATGGAGGTTGGTTGGTTCACTTCACCAGCACGTTGCCGACGGTGCCGTCTGAATAGCGTTCGATGACGATGCCTTTGTAGTTCTCTCTGACGGGGCGACCCTGCAGGTCGAGCCGGGCGACGACTGTGCGCTCAGAAGGGTTCTCAATCTCCTCAATGCCTGAGACTTTGATATTGAAGAAGTTCTTCCATCCCTCGGCCTGGCGATAAGCCTCAATCCCCTCAGCCGGCACAAAGAGCTGCAGAGTGTCATACTGCTCCTTAGAGAACGTCGGACAAACCGGAGGCACCACGTCAGCAAGAGTCAGGGTCTTCATCGTCCACTTAGTGCAATCATCAGGTAAAAATTTGGCATTCTTCCCTAGAGTGACGTCGTAGGCCGGGGTGCTTTTGAACCGTTTAATGTGGTTCAAACCTTGTGCATCGGTATTGTCCATTACAACTATGGACATGAGGCTCCATAATGGATCAGACGGGTCACCATATGGACCATCTCCCTGATAAATTTTTACCGGTCTTCCAATGATTAATTTTTTGACCCATGTCAACTGCATAGAGGTACCCCCAAAGTTTGGATCAAAGAAAAGTTTGTTATCTGATTTTTCAAGTATAAAGGTTCCTAAATTTGGACAATGATAGAATGCGTTCATGTAAATTTCCTCCAGGCTTCCGGGTAAGGATATGGAATATAGTCCTTCGCATATGTAAAAGCCACCTATGGTTTTAAGTGAAGATGGAGATGAAAATGTGACGGAAGTAAGGTTTGGGCAATCATCAAAGCCAAGGATGTCTTCAACTGAAGACGGAAAGATGATGCTTTCAAGCTCTTCATATCCAGCAAAGTGCGCTCCTGTGACACGGTATTTTATACCCTCATGTTCAACAATAGAAGGAATATCAAGGTTCGTAAGACGATTTTTATTATCATCTGGAAAACCACAAGCCACGGCCGTTTGAGTCTCATCATCGCCACGATACTGAATTCCGTCATAGTCAAAAAAGAAATTAACGGAATATGCCGGAATACTGCACATTAATAAAGTAACGAACAATATTAGCCTTGGAAGGATTGTTCCAAGAATTCTGGGAATCTTTCGCGCTGTTTCTGATGTTGACGGGGAGGGTAGCGATTGTGTAAGTCTGGTGTTCATATCAATTGAATTTTGTGGGTTAAATTGACCATCAATAATCGCGTTTGGAGAGATGGTGGCTACAAATATATAACCTTTTCGCGGAAAATACAAATATTTTGTATACTATTTTAGTAATAGGTTCAATTGTTTTTACTTCCCGGCCCGAAAGGCAGAGGGGGTGGCGCCATTGAGAGCCTTGAAGCATTTGCCGAAATAATTGAGGTCAGCAAACCCACATCGCCAGGCAATCTCCTTGATGGGCAGGTCGGTAGTGGCCAGCAGCGACGCAGCATGCGAGAGACGTGTGCGGCGCATGAAGTCAGCGGGCGAGACACCCATCAGCGACTTCATCTTGCGCGAGAGTCCGCTGCGGCTCACACCTACGGCAGACGCCATATCGTCCACTCCGGCCTCCTGGTCGGCCATATGGGATGTCACATAGTCCATCACCTTGTGCATGAACTCATCATCGGCCTCGCTCACGGTTGGGAGATGCGCCTCTTCGCCGCCGGAGACATCCGAAACCTCCGGGGTCTTGGAGGTCTGGTCGAGCAGGCTCAGATAGGCTCTGAGGGTTTCGGCCTGCTTCCGCTTGATAGCGCGGATGTAGAGCCATATCCCTACACACGCCCCGATGACAAGGAACAATGCTCCCAATAGCAGTATGCGTGCGAGCAGAGTCTCATGAAACATCGGGGTAACCTCGAGAGCGAGGCTCCCGGTGGCGGGATTGATCCTTCCTGAGGGGTCGGTGTTTCTCACCTCTATCTCATAGCGGCCCGGCTTGAGGTCGTAGAGAGTGACTGAGCGTGACCTCCCCGCCTCGCTCCATTCGCCACCATTGATGCGGACACTGTAGAGGATATCTACCGGATGGTCAAACTCCGGGTAGGCGAACTGCAGTGTGAGGGTGCGCTCCCCGGGGCCGAGGGTGAGTAGACTGGTGGCCGATGTGAGGAGCGTGTCCCCCCGGCCGCGGATGGTAGCCGCGGTGAAGAGGGGGGCATGATGGGGTAGGGGGGAGAGGTGTCGCTCCTCAAGGTCAGCGACCAGGGCGCCCTCACGGGTGCCTAAGAGGAGACGTCCTTCGCCGAGCGGGAACGGCCGCATCTCTGTGAAGTGCATGTCGCGGTGCCAGAAAGCCTCCCCATAGACCTGAGAACCCTCCGTATCGTCAAGAGCATAGATATGGCTCGGACCGACAATGAGCAGCCGCTCCCCGTCCTGGCAGAGTGTGAGCGCCACATCAGGCGAAGCGATCCCGCGGCGGTTGAGACGACTGAATGAGGCTCTGCCGAGCATGGGGCCACGGGTGGTGTTCACTCCGTCGCTCTCCGTCGATATGAAGAATTCCCCATCGGGGGCGAGGGCAATGTCTGTCACGGCGATGCAACCGAGCGACGAGGAGCGGCCGGCCTCAGTGACATGCAGATAGATGTCGCGGTCATCCTTCTGAGAGATGGCCACAAGCCCTCCCGTCGTGGCGGCGAGGATCAGAGAGTCGCCGGCGGCCACTACACGCCGCGCGCTCATGGCCTCGGCGGGATAGCCGGGGAGGGCAGTGACGATGACCTGAGGGGCCGAAGGTTTGTCGATACGTCTCACCCCTGAACCCATGGTGGCTATCCAGAGGCGCCCCTGAGGGTCGGTGGTGAGGTCATATATATTGCCGGGACAGACTGACTCAACCCTGAATCTCTCCATCCCCTCAGGGATGAGGCGGAAGAGTCCATGGGGCTTGGTGCCTATCCAGACACTGCCGTCAGTGGTGACGGCGATTGTGTAGGCCGCAAGCCCCCATGGTGTGAACTCTTTTTTCAAGTCCCCCGAGGAGGAGAGATACATCGGCTCCCCGTCGAGTCCGGGCGGATAGACCGCAATCCCCTTTCTGGTATCCTCAGCCACCCATACGCGCCCCCGTGAGTCTCTGGCCGCAGCGAGGACACGGCCGGAGTTATCGCCCGGAAGAGGGTCGAAGGGGAGGATGCCGGTGGTGACGCGGTGTGCCCCCTGCGAGCTGCGAAACCAGTGGCTCCCGCGGTCGTCAGTCATCGAATAAGTGAGGGAGCCGTCGGTCACGCCGAGGTCTCTGATCACCACAGGGTCTGAGTTGAGGTCAGGAGCATAGGCCACAATCCCTGTGCGGGTCACGATCCACACATGTCCATGGCTGTCGGTGCGTCCATATGCCTGGGATTGGTAAGGATAAGACCCGAAATCGCCAATCTTGCGGTTTGAGGTCGAGGCATATTTCAGCAGCGGCTCATTAGCAGACACCACAGCCCCCTCCACCGGGTCGTGGTCGGGGATGGCAACATATACATCCTCACACTTCATGACCAGTGTGTCCCCTCTGGCACTCTGCCTCAGTGACTTGAGCGCAAATCGGCGTCCAAATCTCTCCTCAAGACGCGTGTGGATATCATCGAAATGATTAGTGGCCGGGTCGAGGCTCACAAACCGGTCATCTATCCTGCACCACAGCCGCCCTGAGGCTCCCCTGCGGATGTCGCGATAGCGTGAGGAATATCGGCGCACGCTCTCCCCGGGAGCCGGGCGGATAACTGAGAAGTCATATCCGTCAAAACGGTTGAGCCCATTCCAGGTGGCTATCCACGCCATCCCGTCCCTGCCCATCACAATCTGCTTCACCGACTGCTGCGACAGACCATCCTTCTCATCATAGAGCGTTGCCTCAACATAAGGGGTCGCTCCCCCTGAATGCAAGGGAGTCAGAAGCAATATGGCAAGCAGTATGGTGAGGAGATGTCTCATGGCAGTGATTCTGTCGCAAAGTTAATGAAAAAATCCACACTTTCTCAGCGCCTATGTCCGTTTTTGGTGTACGGCTTCGGACAGGTGTACGAAATCGGATAGTTACGCGCTCTAATAAATAGTTTGTAAATCAATTGATTATAAGATTGGCACGGTTTTTGTATCACAATCTGGCAGAACAACAAAAATCAAATATGGACAGAGAGATACCTCAAAATGAGATTGCCCGCCGGCGGCGCATGAGATGGATCAAGGTCGCAGCAAGCGTTGCTGTGGTGGCCATTGTGGCAGTATGTGTGGTCAGTTCGATGCAGAAGACCATCAAAGCGTCCTCACTCGCCTTCTCTACAGTCGAGAAAGGCGCCATCGAGACCTCCATAACAGCCTCCGGCAAAGTAGCCCCGGGGTTTGAGGAAATCATTAACTCACCAATCGCCACCAAAGTGGTCGAGGTCTATCGCAAGAGCGGCGACAGCGTCAGCGCCGGCACTCCGCTCATGAGGCTCGACCTCCAGAGCACCCAGACAGAACTGGCAAAACTCAACGACGAACTGCGCATCAAGCAACTCGCCCTCCGGCAGACCCGTCTCAGCATCGCCACTTATCTTAAGGATCTCTCCATGAAAGTTCAGGTGAAGGAGATGAGTCTAAACCGCCTGAAGGCAGAGGTGACAAACGAGATGCGCCTTGACTCTCTCGGCTCAGGCACCGGCGACAAGGTGAGGGAGGCTGAGTTTGCCTACAACACCGCCCGCCTCGAACTCGAGCAGTTGCGCAAACAGCTCGAGAGTGAGCGCGAAGTGAAGGCCGCCGAGGCTCAGCGCGCCGAACTCGAGCTCGCCATATTCCAGAAAAATCTCCTTGAGCAGCAGCGCACGCTTGAGGATGCGCGCATCCTATCCCCCCGCAATGCCACACTCACCTACATCAACAATGAGGTCGGTTCGCGTGTGGGACAGGGTGAGAAAGTGGCCGTTATCTCAGACCTCAGCCACTTCAGGGTCGACGCCGAGATTGCCGACAGTTATGGCGATAGAGTGGTGGCCGGCGCCCCCGTCGACGTCAAGATCGGCAAAATGGTGATCCGAGGGACCGTGGCTACCGTAAGCCCTATGAGCCGCAACGGCGTGATAGAGTTCACCGTCAGGCTTGACGACGATGACAATCCGCGCCTCCGCTCCGGACTCCGCACGGACGTCTACGTCATGTGCGACATCAAGGAGGACATCCTCCGCATCCGCAACGGCTCATACTATCAAGGCCCCGGCCAATACAATCTTTTTGTCGATAATGGCGACGGCACCATCTCGCGCCGCAGCGTCCGTCTCGGCGACTCAAACTATGACTGGGTCGAGGTTGTCTCAGGCCTCTATCCCGGCGAAAGTGTAGGGGTCTCAGACATGAAGGAACATTCCAAGTCAAAAAACATAAAAGTCAAATAATAAACCTCTAAACCATCCCATCTTCCCATGCATATAATCAGACTGAAGGAAGTAAACAAAATCTATCGCACAGACGAGATAGAGACACAGGCCCTCGAGAATGTGAATCTTGAAGTCAGCAAAGGTGAGTTCGTATCTGTCATGGGCCCTTCCGGCTGTGGGAAGTCCACACTCCTCAATATCGTAGGGCTCCTTGACCGTCCCACCTCAGGCACCGTAGAGCTGGCAGGCACCCTGATTGGCCCCGCTATGGGAGACTCGGCCCTCGCTCACTTCCGCAACCGCAATCTCGGGTTCGTATTCCAGAGTTTCCACCTCATTCCCTCGCTCAGCGTCTTCGACAACGTCCTCCTCCCGCTGACCTATCGTAAAGGACTGTCCGACAGCGACCGCCGCCACAAGGTGCGTCAGATGCTGGAGCATGTCGGCCTCACACATCGCGCACGCCACATGCCATCCCAGCTCTCAGGCGGACAGTGCCAGCGCGTCGCCATAGCACGCGCCATCGTCGGTGACCCCGAAATAATCCTTGCCGATGAGCCAACCGGCAATCTCGACTCCAAAATGGGCGCAGACGTGATGGAACTCCTCCACAACCTTAACAAGCGCGACGGGCGCACCATTCTCATGGTGACCCACAACGAGGCGCAGGCCAAGGAGACAGACCGTATAGTGAGATTCTTTGACGGACGCCAGATAAGCTGAGAACGCCATGATAAAGCAAACTTTATACAATCTTAAGTCAGAGCCGGTGATGGGGTGGCTGTCAGTCATTGGGACATCCCTTTGCCTGCTGCTGGTGATGATGATCAGCATCATAGGCGACCTCACCGAGGCCGCATACTCCCCGGAGTCAAACCGTAGCCGCATCCTTTATGACAACCACATCATGCTGACTGACGGAAACACGTGGAGAGGCTCCGGGCTTGGGAGGCTCGCTGTCGACCGCCTTTACGGCAATCTCCCCTCAGCCGAGATGGTCTCTGTCTGTTCGGCCTGGTTCGGGACCACAGATGTGGAGACCGATGGTTCAGACATGTCTGTGGCCGACGTGAGGACGACCGACGCCAACTACTGGCGCATCTTCGACCACCCCGTCCGTGCAGGCAGGACCTTCTCTGACGAGGAAGTGGCCTCAGGAGCCAATGTGGCCATCCTCACTGAGTATATGGCCCGCAAGCTCTTCGGTGGAAACGAACAGGCCATAGGCAAAACCGTAAGGGTGTCGAGCAAACCATATATCGTCAAGGGCGTTGTGGCCGATGTCTCTCCGTTGATGAACATGAGCTATGCTCAACTGTGGATCGTGAACGATCTCCCCGGCTCAGGGGGTGAGGAGGCGCGCATCAATGACTTCGCAGGCCAATATGCCGCCGTGATACTCTGCCCCTCAGCCGAGGCCGTGGAGACCGTCAAGCGCCAGGCCCGCTCCAACCTCGACGCCATGAACCGCGAGCTCGACGCCATGGGCGGATGGAAGCGTGTCGAGGCAGAGGATGTCCCGTTTGATGTGGCATCCCTCAAGGCCAAGGAGTTTGGCTCTGACGCCGA
The DNA here is from genome assembly GCA_023667285.1 of Muribaculaceae bacterium. GTDB lineage: Bacteria > Bacteroidota > Bacteroidia > Bacteroidales > Muribaculaceae > Duncaniella. The sequence goes on along the minus strand of JAMPAK010000001.1, from coordinate 1,086,691 downwards.
CGGCGAGCGCCGGTTCTGGTGGATTCTGGTGGCAGTCTTCCTGATTGTCCCGTCCATAAACCTCTCAAGCATGATGCGCGGTCGCCTGGAGCGCCGCCGTCATGAGATAGGGGTGCGCCGTGCCTTTGGAGCCACCCGTTGGGAAATCTTCTCAGAGCTCCTCTCCGAGAACTTCGTGATGACACTCATCGGTGGCGCGATAGGCCTGGGGCTGTGCATGCTCTTCGCATGGCTCTTTGCCGGAAATCTTATCGACCAGGGATGGAACCACCCCATGGCCGAGGTTAGCCTTCCCCTCGGAGCGCTGTTCAGCTGGCGCATTTTCCTCATGGCCCTTGTGGTATGTTTTGTGTTAAATCTTCTCAGCTCAGGTGTGCCTTCCCTCAAAGCGGCGCGCGTCAACCCGGTTGAGGCATTAAATAAGAGAGTATGAAACTATTGATAAAACAGATGCTGAGGCAGTGGCGCCCTAATCTGTGGCTCATCATCGAGCTCTCCATCCTCACAGTCGTCACATGGTTTATAATCGATCTCCTCTCGCAGACCTACAAGCCCCTGAAAGAGCCTCATGGATTTGACATCGAGAGGGTATATCAGGTCAATATCGGAAACGGAGGCGACGTCGCCCCTGAATATGAAGGCATGTCAAAGGATGATATGGTTGCCGAACTGCTCGACCGCCTTGCTCGCTATCCCGGTGTTGAGGCCATCTCTCACTCGCGCGACGGTGTGCAGCCCTTCTCCGGCTCTATGTCATTGTCAAGCATCACTGACATTGATGACGACTCTGTCAGTTATGGAGGCGGCTCCGCAAGAGGCATCCGCATCGGACGGGTAAACCCAGGTTATTTCAGAGTGTTTCGTGTCACCGGACCACGTGGCGAGACCCCTGAGCAGTTGGCAGAGCTCGCTGAGAGGAGCAGTGACTGGATGATGATCTCTCCTGAGGTTGTGGCTATGCGCGACTCTATCGTTGATGGCGCCCCCACTGACCCATACCGGCTTTTGGGACACCGCTTTTTGATGTCCGACAGAAACTATGAGCTCGTCGGTGTCATCAATCAAGTGAAACGCAACCGCTACAATATGCTCGACCGCTATTCCCTGGCCTTGGCCGGAGCGGACAAGCCCAAACCATTCTCAGAAATTGCCATCCGTGTGTCCCCGGAGGCTGACAAGGGTTTTGCCGAGCGCCTGAGGAGTGATTTCAAGAAGCAGTTTCATGTAGGCAGATACTATTTCAACGATGTCCGCCCATTCTCTGATCTCATGCACGCAGATGAAGGGAAGGTCAACAACACCATCACCAGATTCACTGCAATAATGGTGTTCCTATTGGCCAACCTCTTCCTGGGGCTGCTCGGGACATTCTGGTATCGCACCCGCTGCCGTGTGCCTGAGATAGCCCTGCGCATGAGTTTCGGCGCCTCGAGGACATCCGTGTTCCGCTCTCTGATTGCCGAGGGCTTCATCCTGCTCGCGGTGGCCGTCATCATAGCCGCCGGCCTGATATGGCTCATAGATTACTATGAAGTGAACGATATGACGGTCTACTCCGATGATTTCCTCAGCCTCCGGGACAGAATCCTCAATGCCCTCGTCACAATCCTCTCCATCTCCCTCATCGTGGCCGCAGGCATATGGATTCCCGCGCGCCGGGCCATGAGGATAGAACCCGCCATAGCCCTGAAGGATGAGTGACGGCCTCAAAATGATTGATATGAAGATTATTCAAATTCTGATTCTGTCAGTAATACTCATGTACGTGCCCTGCAGCCGGGCGCAGTCTGAGGTTCAGCCAGTTGTGCTGACCCTCGACGATGCCGTGGCCCGCGCCAGGTCCAGAAGCGTCGATGCGGCCGTGGCGCTCAACGAGCTCCGCACAGCCTACTGGCAATATCGCACATATCGCGCCGAGCTCCTCCCTGAGGTGACTTTCGAGGCCACTCTCCCGAGCTACAGCAAGAAATACTCTCTCTATCAGAATCAGGACGGTGAGTTCTCCTTCGTGCGCAACAACTACATGGACATCGTCGGCACCCTGTCCGTGACTCAGAACATCTGGGCCACGGGGGGTACCCTCTCCATCAACTCTCAGTTAGACTACATGCGCCAGCTCAGCGACGCTAAGTACAACAGATTCATGTCCATCCCCGTGGCTCTGACACTCAACCAGCCCATCTTCGCAGCAAACACCGTGAAGTGGAGCCGGCGCATCGAGCCCGTACGATTCGAGGAGGCAAAGGCCAAGTTCCTCAGTGCCACCGAGGAGGTAGCCATGACCACCATCACATACTTCTTCAACCTCCTCTCCGCCCGCGAGGCCGTCGAGATTGAGCGCCAGAACCTCAGCAACGCCACGAGGCTCCTCGAGGTGGCAAAGGTCAAGCGCGAGATGGGGCGCATCAGCGGCAACGACCTACTCCAGATGGAACTCAATGAACTCACGGCCCGCTCGGCCCTCACAGAGGCTGAGAGCAATATGAAGAGCCATATGTTCCGCCTCATCTCCCTACTTGACTACGGCGAGGGAACCCTCATAGAGCCTGTCCTCCCTGACGGCATCCCTGAGGTGGAGGTGACATATGCCGACGCACTCTCCAAGGCTCTTGAACGCAACAAATTCTCACACAACATACGTCGCCGCCAGCTTGAGGCTGACTATGAAGTGGCCAAGGCCAAGGGAGACCGCCGCCGCATAGACCTATACGCCCAAGTGGGTTTCACCGGCGTCGGCACACAGGTACGCGATGCCTACAGCCCTTTGAAAGACAATCAGGTGGTAGAGATTGGCGTCAAGATACCGATTCTCGACTGGGGCAAGCGGGCCGGAAAGGTCAAGGTGGCTGAGAGTAACCGTCAAGTGGTGGCCAGCCGTCTGAGGCAGGAGTCGCAGAATTTCTCGCAAGACATCTTCATCCTCGTCGAGCGCTTCAACAACCAGAGGGGACAGCTGGCTCTCGCGGCCCGCGCCGACGAGATTGCCCGCCGCCGCTACGACACAAACGTCGAGACATATCTCATAGGAAAGATCTCCACCCTCGACCTCAACGACTCCCAGGTGAAGAAGGACGAGACACGCAGGGAATACATCAGCGAACTCTACTCTTACTGGTATTACTTCTACCAGCTGCGCTCGCTGACCCTCTGGGACTATAAAACAGACACCCCCCTCACGGCCGATTTCATCACGGCCGTGAGAGGGGAGTGATTCGGGGCGGATCTGATTAGAACAGACGGCCTGAGAGTGTGAATTTAAGCACAGGGTAGACAGTGAGCTTATCCATAATCTTCTGGAATGTGTCATCCTCGCCCATCACAGAGGCTATATCGATTTTCTCCTTGTTGATGTCGTCATAAAGATAAGGCTTCTTCTGGAACTGCACACCGAGCTCCCACATGAAGTTGACACGTCCGAGTGGGCAGGGACGGCCTGTACCGATGCCGATATAGGGGCGGAAATTGTTCACACGGAGTGCACCCTTGGCGTGGCCGGTGGCATCGAGAGGAAGTTGATAGTCGCCCACCTCAACAAAACCATTCATGCCTGCTGCCTCAGGAGCATATCCCTTGATGCCCACAACATCCTTGCCTCCGAGATATCCACCCACTGCGATGAACAGAGGGAAGCGGTTGCCCAGGGGGTAGACGTTAAAGATGAGTGAACCCTGCACACGCTTCAGCGAGCCGTCCAGGTCAAGGTCTGAGTACTGTGTTCCCATGGGGGTGTCAAACTCAACCTCTGAGTCCACATGGAAGTTGATGCCGGGCATGATGCTGACACCGAGGCGGGCCTGTACAAACTGTGTGATAGGGGTCGATGCCTCAACGCTGATACCGGTGGTGCCCACACCGAGGTCAAGCCCCAGGTGATTGCCGATTCCGAGTCCCTGGGCGCTTGTCTGAGACGATGCCACAAACAAGCCCACAGCGGCACATAGCATGATTAAGATTTTCTTCATGACTTGTGAAATTTTGTGAAATGTGAGTAACTTATGTGATAATGATGGCGCAAAGTTACAAAAAAATTATGGGGTTTTGGTATATTTTGCCATAATTTTGGTAAAACATACTTATGCCTCACACCGTTATCTATAAGTAGAAATTATAATCATCAAATATGGATCCAAGCACTATCAAATCACCTGAAGATATCAAGAGACTCAATGTCGAGGAACTCGCCCATCTCAGCGATGAGCTCCGCGCTATCCTTGTCAGGAAACTCGCCGCCCACGGCGGTCACGTTGGTCCCAACCTCGGTGTTGTCGAGGCTACCGTGGCTCTTCACTACGTATTCAACGCACCTGAGGACAAGATTGTATTCGACGTCTCTCACCAGAGTTATGTCCACAAGATGCTCACCGGACGTATCGGCGCCTTCATCGACCCGACCCGCTATGATGAGGTGACTGGCTACACCTGTCCCCGTGAAAGCGAATATGACCTCTTCGAGGTAGGCCATACCTCCACCTCGATAGCACTGGCCACCGGGCTCGCCAAGGCGCGCGACCTCTCAGGCGGTAAGGAGAATGTCGTGGCCTTCATCGGCGATGCCTCGCTGGGAGGCGGCATGGCTCTCGAGGCACTGAATTATGCTCCTGAACTCGGTTCAAACATAATCATCGTGCTCAACGACAATCAGATGTCCATCGCTGAGAATCACGGCTCACTCTATCACCACCTCAAGGTTCTTCGCGACAGCAACGGCACTGACCCCGAAAACATTTTCAAAGCCCTCGGCTATGAGTATGTCTACGTCCGCGACGGCAACGACCTCAACTCGCTGATACGCGCCTTCCGCATGGTCAAGGATGCCCCTCACGCTGTGCTTGTCCATCTCAACACCATGAAAGGCATGGGGCTCCCGCCGGCTGAGGCCCACAAGGAGCGGTTCCACTTCTCTGCACCCTTCGACGTCCACACCGGAGCCCTCTCATCCCCCTCATATGCTGAGAGCTACGACGACATCTTCACCATGAAGATGCTTGAGAAGATGGCCCACGACAGCCGCGTCATCACCATGACTGCCGGAACTCCGGGCGCCATCGGCTTCACACCCGAGAAGAGGGCGCAGGCTGGCCGTCAGTTCATTGACGTTGGCATCGCCGAGCAGGATGCAGTGACAATGGCCACCGGCCTCGCCAAGGGTGGCGCCCGTCCCGTCATGGGTGTCGTGGCCACATTCCTCCAGCGAGCCTACGACCAGCTCTCTCACGATGTGGCTATCAACAACCTCCCCGTGGTCTTCGTGGAGTTCTATGGCTCAGTCTTTGGAATGAACGACATGACCCACCTCGGGTTCTTCGACATCGCCATGGTCTCAAACATCCCCAACATCCTCATGCTTGCCCCGGCCTCGCGCCAGGAGTATGAGGCGATGATCGATTGGGCCGTCGGCCAGACGGAGCGTCCTGTCGTCATCCGCACCCCTGGAGGCTCCATCGTCGACCAGAACCACCCAGTCCTTGAGCCATTCACACGCTATGACGTCGTGCGCCCCGGCCGGGAGATAGCCATTATCGCCGAGGGTCCCTTCCTCAAGAATGCCCTTGATGCCGCCGATATCCTTGTCAAGCAGGGCAAAGACCCGATGGTCATCAATCCCCGAATCCTCTCTGACGTCGACCGCGAGACTCTCGACTCCCTCAAGGGCTTCAGCCATGTCGTCACTGTCGAGGACGGCATCATCGACGGCGGCTTCGGTCAGAAGGTGGCCGCCTATCTCGCCGCAGAGGAAGTGAAGGTGACATGCCTGGGGCTGAAGAAGGAGTTCCTCGACCGCTTCAAGGTCGCTGATGTCCTCAAGGCCAACAGACTCACCCCCTCACAGATAGCAGAGACCGCACTCTGACATCTCCCCGTGAACCATCGAGGGGCAATGTGTGTTAAACTCTCATAAAGTTCATCACATATTGCCCCTTTGATTTATGTATAGATTTGTTTTGTTCATTTTGACTGCCACGGCGGCTTTGTCCGCCATGGCAGCCGACCCCATGGCTGATCAGTTCAACGACACACTAGCTGCATCAAACAAGATAGTGTTTATCGACGGACGCCCGGCTCCTGACGAGGTGCAGCGTCAGGTCGACTCCATCAGGCGGAAGATCTCTGTGTTCTATTATGACCAGTTCAGGCATTTCCAGGATCCGGGAGCCCCTTACTTCCTCTTCATGAGCAAGGATGCGGGTCTGGCCATGGGAATAGGCGGATGTGTACGCATGCGTGGCTACTATGACTGGGGTGGCGCCATCCCTGCTGCCGGATTTGCGCCCATTCTCATCCCAATGACCCCTAATCCCGCACAGCGGAGACAGTTTGACACCACTCCAGCCGGATCGACCCTCTTTTTCCGCGTGTTGGGCCGAAATAAATCTCTCGGAGACTATCAGCTCTACATCGAGGCTAACTTCAACGGCTATCAGGGGCGCGACTTCCATCTCAAGAAAGCATATGCCATAATCAACGACTTCACCGTCGGCTATGCCTCCTCCACATTCTCCGACCCGGCCGCACTCCCCCCTACAGTCGATGCGCAGGGACCCAACAACAAGATTTCTCCCACCTCTGTCCTGGTACGCTACATGCCCGTGGTGAAGAATAGATGGTACTTCGCCCTCTCGGCTGAGACACCGACCTCCCCCGCCATGGGACCTGACACTGATGAGGTGGAGAAGGTGTCAAACTGGATGCCAGACTGGGCTGCCTTCGCGCAATACGAATGGGCTCGCGGGCAGCATGTCAGGCTCTCAGGCATCATCCGCACGCTCTCTTACCGCGACCTTCTCACAGAGAAAAACTGCAATCGCGCAGGGTGGGGTGTCCAGCTCAGTTCTGTGGCTCGTCCACACAATCAGATCACCACATACGTCACCGCAAACTATGGACATGGTGTCGCCTCCCTTGGCGGCGACCTCCTCATTGGCAACTATGACCTTGTTGCTGACACTGAGCAGCCCGGCCACCTCATAGCCCCTGCCTCCTATGGATGGAGCCTTGGTGTGCAGTACAACATCAAGCCTAACCTCTTTGTCAGCGCCCAGGCTTCCCAAACCCGCTATCTTCCCTCTCAGGCCGTCTCCCCTGATGAATATCGCTACGGCATTTTCTCGGCTGTAAATATCTTCTGGAACCTTACACCCAGAATGCAGCTCGGCGCTGAGTTCGACTGGGGTCTCCGCGCCAATTTCTCAGGCCGTCATCGCACCGCCCGCCGCATCGGCGCCATGTGCCAGTTCTCATTCTAAAAAAACACTTACCGCCCCCGTATGGCCCTTGTTTAAGGGGTCCCGGGGACGGCAGTAATTTTTCTTCTATGGATGACTGCTTATTTCAGTTTGTCCGACAGATTGTGAGCGGTGTTGGCGATTGACTCAAGAGCGCTCGCTGCCCCGGACTTAACTTTGTCTACAAGCGGTGCAGCCTTCTCTTTGAGGTCAGCAGCCTTATCTGCTATAGTATCCTTGAGGTCAGCGGCTTTTTCTGACAGTGTCTCCTTCGTTTCAGCAGCCTTCTCAGCGGCTACCTCCTTGGCTACTTCAACCCCGTCGGCTATCTGCTCCTTCTGAGCCTTAACCTCAGCCTCGGCTGCAACCTTCGCTGCCGATGCGCTCACCTTCGCTGCCTGGCTTGAAATCTCAGCGGCCGCATTTGCTATGGTCTGATTCTTATTCTCCATGATAATTGTCGTTTTTAGTTGATTGTTTCATCAACTAAAACAAACACATCCCTCAATTGGTTGAGTCGGCAGGAATAAAATTGACTTGAGATTACTTTTGTAAGCCGTCAATCCGATTGACCAGATTGTCAATTGCCGGCGATAGTGGCTCTATATTCTCCTGAAAGCGGAAGTCAATTGTTGACTTATCCTCCCGTAACTCCTTATACTCTTCGATGGTATGGTGGGTTATCTCCATCGGGTAAAGTTCCAGATATGTATCCATCTCAATGGGCTGTTTGCTGTTGAATACCTTTTTTATCCACTTCCCTCGCCCGATAATATGCAGATTGTATGTAGCGCAGACAAGGTCGTGGACATCATATGACTTGGAGCCTTTATCCACAAATGTTGTTGTCAACAGTCCCCTGTCTAGATCGGTCGTCAGTCCGAAAAGTTTGAATATGAACGGCGACCATTTATGATCCTTATGATCGCTCAGGACATCCGCAGTTTTGGTGTAAAATCCATTCTTCCTGCGAGATATGAGACTCGGCCCATATTTCCCCTGGACAGTGTCAGCCTCACATCCATTCAATATCGCTTCAGGCACTTCCTCGTTCACAGGGATAACAGCCAGGATAGGGAACCACGAAAGAAGTGTGATGTCATCCTCGCGGTTCGGCTTGAATATACTGTCTCTGCCCTCCTTGACAGTCCGGGCATATCGCCGGTGGTTTTTAGGAGACATGCGCGAATCCTGCTTCTTATATCCTTTCACTTTCCCGTCCGCCACAAAGGCGTCTGCCATATACTCGCAGTAATATTGCAAGGTGTCTGTGCCGGTGATCCCGCTGCTGTATTCACGGGCGAAGCACACCACACGTTTCACCGGCCTGTCTATCGGCGACACAACCACCTCGTTCAAGCGAAAGGCAGAGGGACTCATCCGCACCGTGTCATCCTTCAGCGTGGCTGTGACGGGGTCATATCCGATACATCTTATTGTGATTGGTATCTCGTTGTCGTCAACTGTGATCTGTCCCTTGTCATCCGTCAGACCCATGATGACACCGCTCTTCCCGATTATCGTTGCGCCGGCTATCGGACCGCCATCTTCAGTGTCTGTAACGACAAACACCTTTGCCTCGCACTGGGCTACGAATATGGCCACAAAAAGAAGTGCGGTGATAAGATTTCTCATTTTCGGTTTACTCTATGATGAAAAGCGAGAAGTTGACCGATCCATAAGCGCGGTGTTGATAGAAGTGGGGGAGATTGGAGAAGTCATAAGCCTTGGAGTGCTCCATCACAAAGAGAGATCCCTCCTTGAGGAGTCCTGACGACAGCACTGCGCCCGGGATATCCCCAAATCCAGGAAGGTCATAGGGGGGATCGGCAAACACAATGTCAAAAGGTCCGCCTGCGCTCTCGCGTATGTAGCGGAGAGCGTCTGTCCGCAGCATCCGCATATTCTTCTCCCCCAGCTCGCGGGCCACCTTCTCGATAAACCTTGACTGGGTCATGGCCTTCTCGACAGATGTCACTGACGCGGCGCCACGCGAGAGAAACTCAAACGACACTGCCCCGGTCCCGGCAAAGAGGTCAAGACACTTGGCTCCCTCGATATCGGTAAGGTTCTCAATGACATTGAAGATGTTCTCGCGCGCGAAGTCTGTGGTGGGACGGGCGGTGATGTTGGTGGGGACATCGAAGCGGCGTCTCCCATATTTGCCTCGGATTATTCGCATAATGGTGTCACGATTAGGTCGAACGGTGAGCCCAGGGTCTCCATCCCTGCCTTAAACATCTGGGGCGGGAATATCACAGGCATCACTCGCGCTATATATTTCCGCAGCAGTGGCGACAGTTCCTCGCGTGTCGGCTGATTGCCGGTCAGCAGCATTTCGTCGACTCTCGCATCCAGGCCGAGGCTCTCTCTCGAGGCCAGTATATAGTAGAGGGCATCCAGTGGCTTCTCATAGCGGAACGTGTTGGCCATCAGAAGTTGCTGACCGCGCAGCGCCAGCAGGTCCATGGAGCCCTGCCGCAGATTGGCTATCGTGCGGACTGAGTTGCTGCGTCCCGGACGCATGGCAAAATAGCGTGTCAGCACTGCCAGATGGCAGTCTGTCCGCATTTCCGGCGAGAATGTGCGTCTGAGAAAGCCTGTCAGCTTGCTGTCAACACCATAGAGAAATGTGGCGTCAGTCGGGGCTGCATTTGATGTGAGGGTCTCACCGTGAAAATCGCTCCACTGTGATTTGAACAGCGACTCGGCTGTCGGCCCGCCCTCCAGAATCTCTGTGGGAACGGCCATGACTTTCTCCGGTTCTATGGTGCAGTATGTGCGGCGGAAAGGAGAGAGCAGCAACGGATTGTCATACACTGCCTCCTCAAGCATCGTCATAGGTGATTGGATTGCAGATTGGAGCGGGAAGGAGCGTAGTATGAAGGAGTTGTCGGTGACAACACTATAGACAGCCGCGTCGAGCCGCGTTGGCCCCACTCGAAGCAGCAGGTTGCAGATGGTTGTATCGGCCACAAGGCCCTTGTCGAGTCTCTCCATCACTCGGCTGATATGGTGCCGAGCTCGCGGATGGCACCTGTGAGGGGCTGGAAATGCAGATACGAGGGTGACTTGCGTGATGTGAACAGTCCCGGGTCAAGTCCGAACACGACCCCATACTGAGCCACGTCAAACGTCTTGCGGGCTATTTCCTTGCCATCTACACTCACTGTGGCCTCCGCTGTCCCGGGGATGCGATATGCCACACCCCCCTTGGGAAATTGCTTCATCTCACCCTTCTCATTGACAGGAAGTGTGCCTGTGGTGAGCGGATTGATCGTCAGATAGATTGGCGAGCCTGAGAGGTCCTCCGGACTTACCAGCCCCTCGAGGGCTGAGAGACGTGCCACGACGATTCGCCCTGCCTCCGATGGCTCCAGCGGAATCTCCACTCTATATGTCCTTACCTCCGTTGAGGTCTGTGTCGTCCCAAGGAACATGGCCGTCAAAGCTTCCTCCTGGCGGTCTATGCGCGCCAGGGCTGTCTTCATGGCATCACCGTCAGCGGGCATAGCGTCGGCCTGCCCCGAGATGATTTCGTTGCGGTTGGTGCGCAGTTCATAGATTTTGGCGGCGGCGAGCTCGGCGCGCTTGGCCGATGAGCGGCTCTGTATCATCTCAGGTGTCACAGCCTGGCGGGCCTCAGGGCTGTCCAGGATAGTCGGTGCGGCCTTGATAGCCTTGGGAAGTTCGATGGCTGGCATTGACCCGTCATAGCCGTCATCATTGATGGAGATGGGGAAACCCTCGTCAGACACCATGATATATGTCCCGTTGCCACCCTTGAGAGTCACGATATACTGCTCTCCCGTGTCAGCCTCGGCCGTGGGTGTGATCACTGCCTCCGTCACCTTCCATGTCACCGACGGGGTGAGGATAGGTTCGGCGTTGAGATACTTCCGGGCATATTTGCAGAACTCCCCGGGAGTCTTGACAGTCTTCTCGGCAGCGATGGTGACCTTGAGTCCTGTGAGTGGGAGATTATAGATCAGCCCATACTCATTGGCCTTTGAGGCGGTGAGTTTCTGAGTCTGCTGAGATGCAGCCGGAAGGGCCAGGACGATTGCCATGCCCAGAATGAGTGAGGTGAGGATGGTTTTCATTTCATTATAGTTTTTATGGCGCGTCCTGTTGCCTCGGCTATGTCAAGCCCGGTCACACCGTATTCTCCTTGGACTTCGGCAGCAATCTCGCCGGCCAGGCCGTGGACATAGACACCCGCCACTGAGGCTGCCTCAGGCTTGTAGCCCTGAGCCAGCAGTGAGGTGATGATGCCTGTCAGCACATCGCCGCTTCCGGCAGTGGCCATCGCCGGGGTGCCGGTTGAGTTGAAGAACACTTTGCCGTCAGGACGCACGGTCGAGGTGTAGTGTCCCTTCAGCACAATGATTATCTTATATTTTCTCGCCATCTCTATGGCCTTGAGCAGACGAGCCTCCGCTGAGCTCTGCGCCCCGAATATGCGGTCAAACTCCCCGGCGTGAGGTGTCAGAATTGACCCCGGTGTGATATGGTCGAGGAGCATCGTGTTGAGGGCTATGATGTTGAGACCGTCCGCATCAATCACCATAGGGCGCCTTTGGCTCTTCACAAGGGTCTCGAACGTGCCCCGTGTGGCATCGTTCACGCCTATGCCCGGCCCTACGCCGATGGCATTATACGTGAATCGAGGCGACATGTCGGAGGTCACTATCTCATCCTTGTCAGGTGAGAACAGAGCCTCTGGCACCTGCCCCTGCATCACATTGAATCCACACCTCGGTGAGTGTACGGTGAGTTTGCCAACTCCGCTCCGGAGCGCTCCCTTAGCGGCCATGACAGCCGCTCCCATCATGCCATAGCTCCCGGCTATGAGCAGCGCCTGCCCGAAGTCATTCTTTGAGGCAAACTGTGGACGGTGGCGCAGCACGGCGCGCACGTCCTCACGCTCCACATAGTAGAACTTTGTCTGCGTCTCGTTGATGGCCTTCTGGCTCAGGCCTATGTCGATAAGTTTCCACTGTCCCACAAGCGGGGCATTGTCAGCCATGAAGAATGAAAGCCGGGGAAACTGGACAGTCAGAGTGAGGTCTGCGTGGATGACGTTGCGCGAAATGATGCGCGCATTCCAGTCGCCGAACAGTCCGGAGGGGATATCGATGGACACAACCGTGGCGCCTGACTCTGAGATGCTCCTCACAAGCCATGTGTAGCCACCCTGCAGAGGGTCGCGCAGGCCGGTGCCGAAGAGTCCGTCGATCACCAGGTCCCGTGGCGTGAGCATCGGTATCTCTGCCTTGTCGCGTATCTCCGTCAGCGTGTACTGCCCCTCCACCGCGAGAAGTTCACGGAAGGCCTCGCCGCAGTCGCGCGACAGGGAGTTCCCCTTGAAGTTGAACAGAAGCACATGAGGGTTAAAACCCGCCTCAATGAGCAGCTTGGCCACAATCAGCGCATCGGCGCCGTTGTTGCCGGGGCCGGCAAATATCACCGTGGGGCGCGTGGGACTGAAGCGGGCGATAATCTCGCCTGCCATACCCTCGGCTGCGCGGTGTATGAGCTCGATTGAACTTATGCCCTCTTCCTCGATTGTGGCGCGGTCGATGGCACGGATATTTTCAGTGCTAAAAATCTTCATGGGTCCCGGGTGAGTTATAGCTCGCAAATTTACAAAACCTCACCGTCAAATGCAAATCAATTTACAGGCTTGACAGTGCGCCGGTGGTCGAGTCCATGATGTAGCCCGCCACACGTATGTCATGAGGCATGAGCGGATGATTCCTTATGAGGTCTACCGTCTCCTTCATCGCCTCGGCGGTATCCGTGAATCCATGCAGCCAACTGTCTAGGTCTATGCCACAGTGGCGCATCAGATTGATATGCTCCTCATCCACACCGCGCTCCTTCATCAGGTGGAGCATCTCGGCCGCGTCCATACCCTGGACTCCACAACCGGTGTGGCCTATTACCATCACCTCGTTTACACCCAGCTCATAGACTGCCACGAGCAGCGAGCGCATAGTGGAATCGAAAGGGTTTGTGATTGTGGCGCCGGCATTCTTTATCATCTTGACATCGCCGTTCCTGATGCCGAGGGCGGCAGGCAGGAGCTCCACAAGACGGGTGTCCATACAGGTGACGATCGCTATCCGCTTGTCGGGATATTTCGAGGTCTCAAAACGCTTGTATGCGCCTGACTCGACAAACTCGCGGTTGTGGCGCAGGATTTCTTCTATCATCTTGATTGAGAGTTGTGAGGATTGATTGGTCAGCGGATTAGGTAGGTTCATCTAACCTCCACCCCTATCCGCTCGATGTGGGGCAGAGTGTCGAGGCGCATGATATGGCGCACCTCTACCGGGCGTGTCAGGTCTATGTCCGCTCGGGGCGACAATGTGGCCTCACACTGATATGACGACCCGAACCCATGTCCGAGCCAGCGCCCATAGATGTCAGCAAGAGGCAGATTGACCGTGTCTCTATACAAGTGGCCGGTCCCATGATAGGTCACCTCAAGCCATAGGTTTGAGTAAGGATAGGCTGATGAGTGGACCACCCCCAGCAGCAGCCTGCGCGACACGATGGAGTCATTGTCCGGCAGGGTTGTGTCGGCCGGGATGAGCAGCAGAGTGTCCCCATATGCCCATCCCTCCTCCGGGATCTCTGCCCAGCGGCTGTAATCGCGCTCCCCCTTCCCACACGAGGCGGCAAGGAGGAGTAGCAATCCGATGATTATTACAGGCAGGCGTCTCATGATTTCGGCTGATTCCCATCAGGGTTCCTGAAGGCCTTGGGTGAGCGGTTGGGCCTCGGCTGTTCATGCCTTTGCTGAGCCTCGCCCTTAGGCTGATTGTCACCCTTGGGCTCGCGGGGCTTCTGAGGCTTCTGTTTCGGTCTCGGCTTGGGCTGCTGAGGCTTCTCGACTGAGTCTTTGTGTGATTCCTTCGCCGTTTCCTTCACCGATTCCTTTCCCTGCGCCTTCTGCTCACCCCCTCCCTGCGAGGCAGGCTTCTTCTTCTTTTTCTTCTTCTTGGCGCGGTCAAACCGGGTGAGGTCATCCTGCGAGGCCAGGTCCATAGGCTTTGGCTTCTCGCGGGCTTTCTCATCCTCCTCGCGCATCAGTTTCACAGGCTTCTCACCGCGGCGGTTCATCTCAATCACCTCAAAGGCGCGCGCTGCGTCGATGGTGACAAGGTTGGCCGCTATGCTCTTGTCTGTCGAATATGTGATCTCCTTCTTGAAGATATCCGTCTTGAAATGATAGTATGTCGAGTCTGCCGTCTCAAGTCTGATGGTGCGGTCAGGCAAGAATTTCGAGCTCTCCACATAGGTGTCGACCTCAAAGTTGAGACAACACTTCAGCTTGGCACACTGCCCCGCAAGTTTCTGAGGATTGAGCGATATGTCCTGATAGCGCGCAGCCGATGTGCCGACGCTTACAAACGAGGTCATCCAGCTCGCACAGCACAGCGGACGGCCGCAGGGGCCTATCCCCCCGATGCGTCCCGCCTCCTGGCGCGCACCTATCTGCTTCATCTCTATGCGGATCTTGAAGGTCTCCGCAAGCACCTTGATAAGCTGCCTGAAGTCCACACGCTCATCGGCTATATAATAGAAGATGGCCTTGTTCCCGTCACCCTGAAACTCGACATCCCCTATCTTCATGTTCAGATTAAGGCTGTCGGCTATCTTGCGGGCACGTATCATGGTGTCATTCTCACGGGCGCGCGCCTCCTCATACTTCTCCAGGTCGGCCGGCTTGGCCTTGCGGAAGATTCTCTTGATCTCGGCGTCCCCCTTGATGCCTGCGCGCTTCATCTGGATGGCCACCAGCGGCCCCTTCAGCGTCACACACCCTATGTCATGGCCCGGAGCAGCCTCCACAGCCACCATATCTCCCGGCTCAATGTCAAGGCCAAGGGAGTTGCGGTAAAACCCCTTGCGCGTGTTCTTGAACTGCACCTCCACCATATCGAAGGTCGTCCCCGGGACACCCGGTATATCCTCGAGCCAGTTGCAGCAATGGAGTTTGCCGCGTGGACAGCGCTTGTTTCTGTCTTCCATGGCCCGGATTTACTTTGCGTAACTTACGGAGCGGGTCTCGCGGATCACAGTGATCTTCACCTGCCCCGGATATGTCATCTCATCCTGGATGCGGCGGGCTATCTCCTCTGAGAGCTTTTCTGTCTCGACATCATCAATCTTGTCTGCCCCGACTATCACTCTAAGCTCACGTCCGGCCTGGATGGCATAGGTCTTCACAACACCGGGATATGAGAGCGCCAGCTGCTCAAGGTCGTTCAGACGCTTGATATAGGCCTCCACAATCTCGCGGCGGGCGCCGGGTCGTGCACCCGAGATGGCGTCACACACCTGCACGATGGGAGCCAGAAGCGATGTCTGCTCAATCTCATCATGGTGAGCGCCTATAGCGTTGCATATCTCAGGCTTCTCCTTATATTTCTCCGCAAGTTTCATGCCAAGGAGTGCGTGAGGCAGCTCAGGCTCCTCGTCAGGCACCTTCCCGATGTCATGCAGAAGCCCTGCGCGGCGGGCTTTCTTGGGGTTAAGACCCAGCTCAGAGGCCATGATCGCACAGAGATTGGCTGTCTCGCGCGAGTGCTGCAGCAGGTTCTGCCCATAGCTCGAGCGATACTTCATCTTGCCCACCATGCGGATCAGGTCAGGATGCAGCCCATGGATGCCCAGGTCAATGGCCGTGCGCTTGCCCGTCTCGATGATCTCCTCCTCGATCTGCTTGCGCACCTTAGCCACAACCTCCTCAATGCGGGCCGGGTGGATGCGGCCGTCGGCCACCAGCTGATGGAGCGCCAGGCGGGCTATCTCGCGTCTCACCGGGTCGAACCCTGACAGCACAATAGCCTCCGGGGTGTCGTCGACAATAATCTCTATACCTGTAGCCGCCTCGAGAGCGCGTATATTGCGCCCCTCGCGGCCTATGATGCGCCCCTTGATCTCGTCAGAGTCGATGTGAAACACCGTCACCGAGTTCTCGATGGCCGTCTCCGTGGCCAGACGCTGGATTGACTGGACCACTATCCTCTTGGCCTCCTTGTTGGCGGTCATCTTGGCGTCGTCCATGATGTCGTGGATATAGGCCGCAGCCGCCGTCTTGGCCTCATCCTTAAGGCTCTCCACGAGTTTCTCCTTGGCCTCCTCGCATGAGAGTCCCGAGATATGCTCCAGTGTCTCGCGGGCCGACCGTGTCAGGCGGTCGAGCTCCTCTGACTTCTGTTCAAGCACTGCACCCTGAGCCTCCAGCTCACGGCGCTGCTGCTCATTCTCGTTGCGGTTGCGGTTGTTCTCGTTCTGCTGCTGGTTCAGCTGGTTCTGGCGCTGCTTTATCTTCTGCTCCTCGCTCTGCACTTTCTGCAGCCTTTGGTTGGCGGCCTTCTCTGCCTCCGACTTGATGCGGAGCTCCTCCTTCTCTGCCTCGAGCAGACGGTCTTTCTTGATGATCTCAGCCTCGCGGCGGGCATCGTCGACAATGGTCTTGGCGGCTGAGCGCGCTGTGGATTTCTGCCACATCAGCAGCACGGCTGCTCCGATGGCTATGCCCACGAGGGCTGTGGCTATTATTATGATTGCTTGCATTGTGGTGGATGATGGAAATGGTAGGGATGTGATGTGAGGGTTAATGGTTGAAAATAAAAAAACACGAATCAACCGCCTCTCTCTTCCCGGCTGATGCCGAGGTGAGTGGCTGTTGAGCGTGCTTGAAACCGGATGTCGGTGTGAGCCTTTGGTGAAACTTGGGCTGCTTATATATTATATAGGTGGTCCCTGTGCTCGGCCTCATGGCCTCACCTCCTCGAGCAAGATGGCGTCAAACGACGCCTCTAGCCCTTCCAGGACCTTGTCGATGTCTTGCGACGCCTCCAGGTTGCTGTAATACAACTGCGCAAACCTGAATGTCACCATGGCCAGAATCTCTGCCTGCGACTTGTCGCTGAACTCCTCCATGGCCGACCATTTCTTCCAGAGGGCGTTGATATTCTCTTCTGCTCTCCTGACTGTCTCCTCCTCCCCGGCGTGGATGCGAAGCGGGATTCGGGGCTGGTCGGCTATGCGGATGGATATGTTGATTATTCGGTCGGGGTTCATCAAATGCTTAACCGTGCGATACATCTGTCGATTTCGCGCACTAAATCTGCAATGAATGTCCGCGTCTCCTCAACATCGCGGTGGTCTGGCGCCAGAACCGATGCCACTTTCAGCCTCTCAATCTCGCGGTCCCTCTCGGCCATCTGCCGCTCAAGGTCGCTGATTCTGGCTGTGAGCTCCTCGATTCTCCTGTCAGAAGCCGCCTTGCTCTGCTGCAAGGCTCTGTATCGCTCTGTCAATAAGGCCGCTTTGGCCTTGACGGCTTCGACACGTTGATAGAGGTTTTCGGCCATTCTATTCCAAATTTTTACAAAATTACTAATTTCCTGCGGACTGAGGGCAAGACGGGCAGCGATATTTCATCGCTGCCCGCCGCTTTTAACAGATTTTAAGATACCGTTATCTCACTACCACCTTCCTTGTGAACCCTCCCGAGGTCACCAGATAGACCCCGGCCGGGAGTTGAAGGCCGGTCAGGCCGGGAGCCACAAGTCCGCTGTGCCAGGTGGCGCCGTTCGGACTGTTGACCGTTACCACAAGCGGCTTCTCCGTGCTGTTCTCGATGGTGAGAAGTCCGTCAAGACAGTATGCGTCCCAAGTGTGATACTCAAGTTCCTTGACGGCATTGACGGCATAGTCATCCGCCTCGATGTCATCGATGTTGATGCGGCGTCCTGACACACGGCTGAACCGCAGTCGCACATACTCCGGCAGATTCACCTCTGCGCTATACTGCTTCCAGTCACTGTCACCCACGGTGAATCTCCCCACCGTGTTCCATGTGATTCCGCCGTCTGTCGATGCCTCGAGTGCGATGTCTCCCCCCTCGCCGCCCCAGGCGCGCCCATAGAACTTCACCGTCCCCACGCCATGCTCCTTAGGCTCGGCCATCTCCAGGCGGCTCTCTGAGCCCTCGGTCTTGTTGAAGCGCAGCGCCCTGAGTCCGGTGTGGACATCGCGGGTATCATCACCCACATATGCACCAATCACATTCCATCGGCATGCAGTCCCTTTAAACTCCCCCCCGTTATAGCCCTCAAGCTCACTCGGAGCCTCAAAGGTCTCCATGAAGACACTCTGGTCTGAGCACTGGCCCTTCACCTCGATGTCGTCATAGGTATAGGATCCGGCCTTGGCCGCGAGCGTAGTGGTGAAATGACCTATCACACTGCTGTTCATTCGCATGTAGAAGCGGTTCTGCTCGGCGTCGAGAGGCAGATCGGTAGTCCAGGCTGACTTGTCTGAACTGAGTTCAAACGGCGCGGTGACTGAGACTGTGATGAGGTCGGCTATGTTCTCAGCATCAATCAGCAGCTCAGCCACATCCGACGGCTCTCCGGGCTTCGATGAAAAATAGAGGTCACCGTCAAAAAGGAACTGGATCGAAGGCTCAGGCGCAGTGGTGGTGACGCTGATGATGTTGCTCTCGCGTCCCGACGGCGATGTAAGTGAATAGGTATATGTTGTCCCGGGTGTCAGGCCGCTGACAGTCGAGCGCTCATCAGTCGCCTCGACGCTCTTGGGATAGCCTGCGGTCTGCTGCCCGTTAAACATCACATTGAGCGTATATTTCACTCCGGCCTTGTCCACACACACCCACCGGGCGTCAAACGATGTCTCCCCCACGTTAGCCGCCTCCAGCGCTGTGATGTCGGCCGTGGTCTCAGCCTTGAGGCTGACGGTCGACGACACATCCCCCGATGTGAGTTTCAGAGTGCCGGTGGCGGTTCCGGCGGTCGCCGATGTGTATTTCAGCGTCAGCGATGCGCCGCTCTCAGAGCATGCCTGCGCCGCTGCGATGCTTGTCGTCGAGGCTGTGAACCCGCTGCCGCTCACAGTGACAGCCACGGCCGACGTCAGGTTCTGACCCTTCACCGTGATGGTGAGTGTGGCCGTCTCGTTTATCCCACACATCCCCAGGTCGAGCGTGCTCCCGTCCACCGGTGTGGCTATGGCTCCCTGCGGTGTCGCAGACTGATTCCATCCCGTGTCCTTGCTGTTGCCCCAGATATGCTCTGCCAGCTCTGGGTGGTCTATGAAGGGATTGCGGTTCTTCTGATAGGCATACACGGCCTCATTTCTGTCAGTCTCCTTCGTGCTGACCGGATCCTGTCTATGCCATTTCAGCAGCAGGTCGATGGCCCATTGCGTGAACACCGGATATGAATTCTTCGCCAGCATGTCGCTGCTCCAGCCCCCTATCTTGTCGTTGTAGCAGGCGGCCATATAGAAATACGTACGCGCGAAGTCTCCCTTATACTCATCGTCAGGCTCAAACACCGTCCCTGAATATCCTGAGAATGTCGATTTCCCCAGGCGCCCCAGGGCTTTCACTGAGCCGTTGGCAGGGAGGGTGGTGCCGTTTGCACACTCTCCATAAGGATAATTGCTGCGCTGCCCGTTCACCTTTCCGTCCGTCGGATAGATGTGATAGGCGTCGCTCTTCATAGGGCTCGCCTCGCTGAACCAGCTCTTGGGCATCGAGTGCTCGCGGTTATAGCAGTCTCCCACATTCTTATAGTTGCCACACTGCTCTTTGCTGAACGTCCACTCCTTGGTGGAATACATATCCCATATCTTGCCGTTGGAGCGCACATCAGATGTCTGATAGACATTCCAGAGCCCGTCATACCCCACATTTGTGTGAGACGATATCTTGCTGCAGAGGGCTGAGAGCAGCGCCGCGCCCTTCTTCCCCTCACATGTCGAATAGTAGCCCGAAGGTGCCTCAGCCAGTGCGCCGGGGAGCGCGGCGGCTCCCATGGCCATCGCCATGAACCATGACTTTATCTGTTTCATTACTGTGTTTCCTGATGGTAGTTAGAAATCGGATGGCAAAGATAACAAAAATCCCACAAACAGATTGCGGGATTCTTGTAATTTTTATGTGTAAATCGCTCAGCGCATCAGTCTCTTGACTGTCACCGTGCCTTGGCGCAGCAGATAGATGCCGGGCGAGAGCGCCCCCTCCGCAGCTGCCAGCGTGCTGTAGTTGCCGGCCGAGCGGCCTGTCATGTCATAGACGCTGAACGGTTGTGTCGGGTCAAACACATTCTCTCTGTCAGCCGTGATGTCTTCGATGGCGGTGATGTCTATCACAGACTGGATGCTTATCTCGTCAGCCTCCGGCAGCGTTATCTCGAGGGTGGATGTCGTGTAGTTCTGCGACGTCGCTTCCCCATCTTTGGTCACGTTGACTATCCATCCTTCACTCACCTGCTTCCCCTCTGTGTCGAGGGCTGTGAGAGTGAGGGTGCGCCCTGCCCACCACTTGCCGTCAAAGTCGCGATACGACACCTTGTGGCCGTTCACAGTGATGGTGATGTCGTCGTTGCGCCCGTTGTCTATCTTCAGCGCCACAGGCTTCCCCAGGCCGAAGTAGCGGGCCAGGTCTGAGTAGAAGAACTCCACTCGCTGCCGTGTCCAGTCCTGCACGTAGTCCAGCGACTTCCTCGTGTCCTCAGGCGTGCGGTTGCAATACATCTGCATGCTCACGTCAAACTCCGGCTTCGTCATGTCATAATACCGGTTGGTCTCCTCCGTCACGGTTCGCTCCGTCAGGAAGTCCCCCATATATGCTCCGAGCCTGTCAATGAAGAGATCCTTCCCCTTCGTGTCGGCCATCAGGTCGTTGAGGATTTTTGTGGCATGTGGCTCATTGCCTTTATAGGATTCATAATCGACCTTCTCGCCGTGCCACCATTCCAGAATCTTGAAGTCATACGGGAAATTCCATTTCCCCAGGCCAGCATCGGCATCCTTCGCAATCCATCTCCACAGTCCGCCCTCGGCCTGCGGTCTCCACAACACCAGGTTGTTGCATGGGAAGTCGGTGTTCAGATAGAAGATGTTCAGGATCATCACATCCATATACTCATCCACATCCATCCATTTGGCATACTCGTCATACGTGTGGGTGCCGTTCATATAGAAGTCATTGAACGCCTTGAAGAGGTCCCCGTCACCCGCCTTGAGCTGGTTCCAGTTCTCCCACATCTCAAGGTCCTCCAGACCGTCATAGAATGTATATATGTTGTCCTCGTTCGAGCGCGCCCTGATGTTTATTAGCGACACATACTTGCCGTTGATGTAGAGTGCCACCGGCCTGCACGGCTGCCAGTCTATGTCGACTCTCGTGCCCATGCTCCGCTGTATCACGGCGTCACGCATGCGCAGCTCTTCGAAGTCATTGCCGCCGTTGCGCAGTTCGATGGACTTCCAGTCGGTCAGCCCGGGCGCGTCCTCGGGGAAGAACTCATAGTCGAGCCTCTTCTCCCCAAACCGCTTGTTGGCATACATGATGATGCTCTTCACAACGCTTGCACGTGTCGAGCCTCCCTTCACACGGGTCTCACACAGCTGGTTGATGACACTCTCATTCTCAGGTTTCTCAAACATCTCGATGTTGACCGGACGCCGCCAATCATACCCATAGTTGGGGTCATCCGGATTGTCGCCCACCACAAAGATGCCTATCTTGCTGTCGTTGAAATATGCATCGTCGCTCACTATGGAGACGATGGGGATGGCCATCTCGCGCGGATGGAATATGTAGCTCTGGGTCGTGGAGCGTGGCGACACATAGCCGTCACAGAAAAGCTTTGCCCTCACCACTGTGCTCTCCGAGATGTTGAGCGGAGTGCTGTAGACGCTCGACTCCTCTGTGGGTTCAGATCCGTCCAGTGTATAGCGTATCACGGTCCGGACCGGAGACCCCTCATGAACTGAGAGCGTCAGGGTGAGTGGGTCATTTGATACACGTCCGGTCTGCGAGAAGAGCGGTTCCCCGAGCACACCGGCGGCTATCTCGCCGCAGTTGGCGCTCCCGGGAGTAGGTGTCACCATGTAGCCCCACTTGTCTGAGCCGTCTGTCATGCGGCCGTAGGCAATGTTGGGAGAGGGCTGCTTCTTCATGCCCTCAACACAGTCAACCTTCTGCCCCGACTCATACAGATACACCGCCCCATCCTTGCCTGACTCCAGGCGGAAGTCTGTGTGATATCCGTTGCCCGTCTTGTCGCAATAGATCACCACATGCTCCCCGGGAGCAACCGTCTTCCAGGGAAGTTTGAATGCCTTGGCCGGCTTGTCCTTGTCCGATATGGAGTAGTTCGACAGCTCCACAGGGCTATCACCGGGATTGTAAAGCTCAACCCACGAGTCAGGAAACTCGTTGAGGTCATCCATAATCAAATCGATGTTGCTCTGCATCAATTCATTTATAATCAGGGTTCCTGACGCAGCCTTGGCTGAAATTGAAATGAAAAGACACAAAAAAGTCGTGAGGAGTGAGGAGAGATGTCTCATAATTGTTGATGTAAAGTTGTGTGTCATATTTTGAACAATTTAAGTTAGGGGTAGGTTTGGATATGTATATGTATAAAATGTGCAACTTGAAAAAAAACAACGATTTACCACCTCTGTATATTGTGCTTGTGAACCGATCTTAGGCCGAGGAATCATCCGAATATCATCAGGATTAAAAAGTTTTTGCAAAAAATCATCAAAAAATTTGCACAGTCAAAAAAAAGTGCCTACCTTTGCATCGCTTTAAGCAAGAAAGGGCGCTTAGCTCAGCTGGTTCAGAGCGTCTGCCTTACAAGCAGAGGGTCGGGGGTTCGAATCCCTCAGCGCCCACAATCTCAATTCCACTTTCTTGCTTAAGTTTAAATACCCCTTTAGGGGCGCTTAGCTCAGCTGGTTCAGAGCGTCTGCCTTACAAGCAGAGGGTCGGGGGTTCGAATCCCTCAGCGCCCACGCAGCGAAATTGCCGATTCCCCCACGAGGGTTTCGGCTTTTTTCGTAGATTTGACCCCGTTCAAACTTTTTTCACGCACGATGATTACCCAGGAACAACTTAAAGAGGCTCAGGAGCGCAAGGTGTCGCTCAAAAAGTATCTCGATGTAGACAATAAGAAGATCCAGGTCGAGGAAGAGGAACTGCGCACCCACGTCCCAGACTTCTGGGAGCATCCTGTCGAGGCACGTGCGCAAATGAAGAAAATCAAGGATCTCCAGGCTTGGATTGAGGGCTATGAGGAGGTAGAGGCCGCCGTCGGAGAGCTCGAGCTCGCATTCGACTTCATCAAGGAGGGCCTCGTCGAGGAAGATGAGCTCGACCGCCTATATGCCGACGCCATGACCAAGATAGAGAATCTTGAGCTCAAAAACATGCTCCGCCGCGAAGAGGATAAACTCGGCGTCGTCCTCAAGATCAACTCCGGCGCCGGCGGCACCGAGAGCCAGGACTGGGCGCAGATGCTCATGAGGATGTATCTCCGTTGGTGTGAGGACCATGGCTACAAGACTTCCATCGCAAACCTCCTTGAGGGCGACGAGGCCGGCATAAAGTCCTGCACCATCAACGTTGAGGGCGACTTTGCCTATGGCTACCTCAAGAGTGAGAATGGCGTCCACCGTCTCGTGCGTGTCTCCCCTTACAATGCCCAGGGCAAGCGCATGACATCTTTCGCGTCCGTATTCGTCACTCCCCTCGTCGACGACACCATCGAGGTCAAGGTCGACCCCGCTCTCCTGTCGTGGGACACCTTCCGCTCTGGTGGCGCCGGTGGCCAGAACGTCAACAAGGTCGAGTCAGGTGTGCGCCTGCGCTATCAGTTCACCGACCCTTACACCGGTGAGCATGAGGAGATTCTGATTGAGAACACCGAGACGCGAGACCAGCCCAAGAACAAGGAGAACGCCATGCGCCAGCTCCGCTCAATCCTCTACGACAAAGAACTCCAGCACCGCCTCCAGGAACAGGCAAAAATCGAGGCCGGAAAGATGAAGATAGAGTGGGGGTCTCAGATCAGAAGCTACGTCTTCGACGACCGTCGTGTCAAGGACCACCGCACAGGCCACCAGACCGCTGATGTCGGTGGCGTCATGGACGGTGACCTCGATCCCTTCATCAAGGCATATCTCATGGAGTTTGCCGGAAACGAAGAGGCGTGACAATACTATATTTCACCACTACGGGCAACTCTCTCGACGCTGCCCGTAGGCTTGGCGGAGAGACCCTCAGCATAGTGAGTCTTCTTGCCCGAGGCGTCACCGAAGTGACCGACACCGAGGCAATCGGGCTCGTCTGTCCCGTCTATTTCGGCAAGATTCCGGCTCCTGTCAGCCGGTTCCTGCACCATGCCCATCTCAAAGCCCCCTACACATTTGCCATCCTCACCTGCGGATCCACACCCGCACTCGCCGTCCCGGACCTCATGAACATCACCTGGTTCGACTACGTCATGCCCCTTCTCACCGTCGACAACTATTTCCCCATGTTCAACGTCGAGAAGCAAGTGCGCACCATCGGACGCAAACACGTCGGCCGGCAGCTAAGCCGCATAGCAGCCGACATCGCCTCGCGCCGCGCTTTCCATCAGCCTCCCACACTCTTCGGCCGCATAGCCGCATGGTGGATGCGCCTTTTCCCCCTCTCACCCCAAGCCTACAAACGCTTTCACATCGACGAGTCCCGATGCACACAATGCGGAGTCTGCTCACAAGTATGCCCAATCGACAACATCACATACACCCCATACCCTGAGATAGGAGAGAGGTGTCTCACCTGCGGCGCATGCCGCCACAACTGCCCCTCAAACGCCATACGATACCGCGGCGAAAAATCACAATACCAATACCGCAACCCCCACGTCACACTCCCCGACATAATCCACACAAACACCCCCTAACCACCCATCCCTCACACCTTAGCGCAAACGGCGTCCGCAGGACGCCGAAAATTACGTTGCCGAAGGTCCATTTTCGGCATTATCACACTATTCCGACCTCTTATCATTCTTACCTTTGCAACCTAACTATTCTCGAAGCCCGACTATGAAAAAACTCATCACCACCTCCCGGAAACAAACCTACTCCCCCATCCTCGGGA
>JAMPAK010000001.1:964323-1061370 GCA_023667285.1 Muribaculaceae bacterium | reverse complement strand
TCCCGAGGATGGGGGAGTAGGTTTGTTTCCGGGAGGTGGTGATGAGTTTTTTCATGGTTGGCTTCGAGTGTAGTTAGGTTGCAAAGGTAAGAATGAGATGTGTGTTTGGCAGTGCGATAATGCGGATGAGGGCCTTCGGGGTGGTTAATCGGCGGCCTACGGGCGCCGTTTGGAGGGAGGTGGTGAGTCCCCGGACACCCAGGTCATTCTCGCCCCCTGCGGGAGGCTCGCATGGCCGGGGTTACGAGTTTCGGCATCCTACCGGATGCCATCTCGCTAAGGCGTGAGGAAGGGGTGGTTAGAGAAGATTTTGCGAAAAGAGGGCCTTCGGATACGTAAGATTTCGGCGGCCTACGGGCGCCTCCTCTGCTTCGCCGAAGGGATTATTAATTGTAATTCTTTGGAGATTATGTTGAAAATGTGAGAAAGTGCATAGAGATTCCGTGAGGGATCCTAACCCCTCACGCATTAGAGTGAATCCATTAGATTAGATTGAAATTCTGTGCTGTCGCTACGGCTTGAGAGATATTTGTCGCTCTCAATTTCTCAAATATAGTTCGTTTATATGTTTTCACCGTCTCATCTGATTTGTTGATAAACGCAGCGATCTCCTTAGCCGTCAGCCCTTGAGTGGAGAGGATAAGCACATTTCGTTCCATCAATGATAGAAATGGAATCTCACATGATGCCCAGTGGCAACATGCTGCATTGAACTCAAAGCAACGAGTGTCAATGTCAGACATCAATATGGGTGAGAACATCTCAAAATTTGAAGCAAAGGACATTGATGTCATGATGTAGAGATGTCCCGGGTCTTCCTCGTCGGTAATTAGCGAGGAATTGTGGTGCACCAATGAATGAAAACCGGCATTTTTAAAAGACGTCAGATATCTGAAAACGAAATCTTCCGGATTCAGGTTGTTTCTGCGGATAAACTCAATACCACTCTTAAGCATCATCCTCACACTCATTAAATCCTGTTCGGTGATAAACTCTCTGAAAAAATCATAAGCATTGTATCCTCTCATATCTTTAGGGAATTTTTGAAATATCTTATAGAATTTATCTGAGTAATGAACTATTGTTTCAGACTTACAATCAACCAGCACAATCAACTGATATGTAATGCCCTCCATGGCTTTAAAGATTCTTGATGAAGAAGATATGTTCATGGCATCCTAAGTTTTTTGAGATTGATTTTGTATTGTTGCAAAGTTACGAATAAATTAAAATTCTTCGACGAAAAATGAGTCGTGAAAGGTTTGTCGATGGCATAGTGGAGCGCGAGAGCCTCAGGAGAACTATCACCCCGAAGTTCCATCATGCACCTACCCCATACGATTCACTCCAATGGTGGTCAAGTTGTTTTCAGTGGAAATAGCCTGCATAGTGCAACATGGATATCGAGTTCAGAATCGACTCTAAACGGTGACACAAATCAGAAAAGCCATAATCGCCGTTAGTTGCTTGTCATAAGCGACTAACGACGATTCTTTGATCTATTTGGTGTAATAGGACAATTCAAACGATAGGGAGATTTCCCCGAACGATATCTTTAAAACAGCCCTGTTATAAACTTGCCTACTCTGGCTGTGATGCCAAGGGAACCATTTGCAGCACTACAAAGAGCACTCCATCCTACGGATTGCCAGTTTACACCATCGGCCCTCATCAATTGATATGCAAGAGAAGAGCCGGCTCCCACAAGCGCACCGGCAGCATCAGCACCAACCCATGGGGCAATACGCTCATATTGCATAGGTGACTCCTCACCGTTCCAGTATGAAAGGGATGCCTTGGAAATATTGAGCACCAGACCACTCACAGCCCCTCTGGGGATTGCTGTATAATCAACTGATGGACAAGGATTATATTTCTCCAGTTCAGCATTATAGGTCATTTCTATACATGAGTAGTCAATATCTCCATATTCTTCTTCCCAAAGAGAGATGAGATTATCCAGTTCAGCCTCTATCGCATCACTGGGACGACCATTTGCATTATCGACAATAAGACAATATAGTTTCATTAGAATATCATATTCCACCTCTTCAATCAGTTGGCCATCGCTAAGCAAAGCAATTAATTGAACCATATTCAATTGGTCAACATCATTCTTTACCATGATTTCTGACGGATCTTTCCTATACTCGGTGGCAGGGGATATCGGGGCAACCTTAGCAGATAGATTTGTTGTCGAAATAAGACCTTTATATGATGAAAGCTCATTTTTAACGGTCAACATATCAGCATCGGAGATGGGAAGCATTTCAACACCACCTTGCTGAAGGGTCAGGACATGGCCTATTCTCTCTTCTTCGGTTGTATAAAGGAGAGACGGTTCGGTGAAGTTCTCAATGCCATACGCAAGGAGCATATTGTGCATTTCGCCAAAGGCATCGAAGGCGTGGATGTTTCCGTCCACTGAGCGAGATCCATGATTCTCAAGTGAGACATTTTCCGGAGAAGCCATCTCCTGGTCTGTCGAGCAGCTCACCATAGCGAGCAACAATGCAATGAATAATAATGATTGTTTCATGTTGGTATAAGTGTTTAAATGTAGGTCCCTAACCGGTTATTTCTTGGACACTGCAAAGTTATTGGTAGTCTCTCGCTGCGATGTTACACTAAAGGGTGAAAAAGAATGTTTTGAAGAATTTCACCTTAAAGTGTGTTAAAATTATTGCAACTGTTTTATGGTTTAAAAACTTCATTATACATTTGTGCAAACAAATATCTTTTGCACTGACGTCATGGAGACCGTATATAATATCAAGAGCATTCTTGACACAATTGATTTAATCGAGCGAATCTCATATAACACCATTATTCTATGGGATTACACTACAATGAGAATACTGAATTCATCAAGTAACCTAACTAAAATGCTTAATTATGATGTCATTAATGATTCCTATGAATCTCGGAATGATTTCTTTTTTATTCCTGAAAATGATCTTAATGAGGTAAGAGCATTTCTGTCAAAAGGGATTGAAAGCCTGATTAACCATAAGGAAGATATATTTTCCTATGTGTTTCTCTATCATACCCATTTAATGGAAAATGAATTTCAGTCTCTTGTATTCCAAAAGACTATACCGTTAAGGATTGAGAATCAAAACTCCACGTCGCCACACATTTTCCTAACCTCATTTTCATTTGGCTCAAATTTCGAAAATCAGGAGCCTCTTATGGTTAATAGAATGGCCGGAAGGTGTTTCCGCTACAATTACAACACAAGGACTTGGTGGACATCCGTATTGCCAAACTTGAAAATGATTGAGAGGGAGATTCTGTCGCTCTCAACTCAAGGACTGACAGTCAGGGAGATAGCGGCATTTGTGAATAAATCGGAGGACACGGTGAAGACCTACAAGAGGGCTGTGTTTGAGAAACTGGGGGTGGATAATATCTCGCAGGCGGTGTCGATGGCCCAGAATTTCAATCTCATATGATGGGGGTCAGACGGCGAAGGCGCCGAGGCGGGTGGTGTAGTCGGGGGATTTCATGGCACGGCGGATGGCGTTGACAAATTTCACGCTCTTGCCGTCGGGACCGCGGTCGCGATATTGCTGTGCGCCCAGCACGACGGTGTCGGCTCCCAGGCGGCGGTTGACGGAGTCCATGGTGTGTGAGATGTCCTTGAGCTTGCGGCTGCGGCCGGGGTCGTACTCGAAGAGGTCGGGCTGCACGGCGGTGGCCGATGATATGCCGGAGACCATTATGCCTGCGCGCTTGTAGCGTATGCCGGGGCGGAAGATGGCCTCGAGGATAGTGGTGGCGGCGTCGACAATCTCACAGGTGGTGTCGGTGGGTGTGAGGAATGGGTGGGAGCCGCTGCAGTCGTATTGCGGAAGGTCCTCGCGAAAGTGGTTTGACTGTATGAAGGCCGTGACCATGGCGCAGACGGAGCCTTGGCGTCGCAGTTTGAGGGCGCAGCGGGCGGCATAGTTGGCTATGTGGCTGCGCAGGTCGTCTATCTCGGTGATCATGGCGGGGAAGCTGCGGCTCGTCACGATGGTCTGTCGGGCCACGGTGTCCAGACCGTCGACTGAGATGACATCCCGGCCATGAAGCTCGGCCCATGTGCGCAGGCCGGTGACACGGAAGCGGGCCTTCACCCATGGGGCGGGCTGGAGGGTGAAGTCGTAGGCTGTGGCAACGCCATAGCAGCGCAGTGTGCGCGCTGTGCGTCGCCCTATGCCCCAGACATCCTCGACCGGGAAGAGGCGCAGGGCTTTGAGGCGCTGCTCATCCGTGGAGATTAGGCAGCATTTGTTGTAGCCGGGATATTTCTTGGCAAACTTGCTTGCCATCTTGGCGAGGGTCTTGGAGGATGCTATGCCTAGGCTGACGGGCATACCTGTGCATCGCTCCACCTTGCGGCAGAGCGCCTCGCCCCACTTCTTGAGGTCGACGCTCTCCATGCCGCTGAGGTCGAGGAACGCCTCGTCGATGGAATACTGGATGACGTCAGGGGCCTCGGAGCGCAGGATGCTCATGATGCGGGCCGACATGTCGGCATAGAGGGCGTAGTTTGATGAGAAGGCCACGATGCCGGCTCCGGGATATTGCTCGATGAGCTGGAAGTATGGCATCCCCTCGGGGACACCCAGGGCTTTGGCCTCGCGCGAGCGCGCCACGACACAGCCGTCGTTGTTGCTGAGGACAACGACGGGCCTGCTCCGGAGGTCGGGGCGGAAGACGCGCTCGCACGAGCAGAAGAAGTTGTCGCAGTCCACCAGTCCTACCATCTCTCTGTCCCCAAGCGTCTGCGGCGGTTGGCCTTGATGGTGTAAAGCACCACACCCCACACGAGGAAGTCTGTCTCGGGGGTGATCTCGATGGGGTTGTAGCGCGGATTGGAGGGCATGAGATAGAGGCGCCTGTGTCCGTCGAAGCGGAGGCGCTTGAGGGTGAACTCGCCGTTGACGCAGCAGACGGCCAGGTCGCCGTGCTCAGGCTCGATGGATTTGTCGACGACGAGGATGTCTCCCTCGGTTATCCCCTCGCCTGACATTGAGTCGCCGGTGACGCGGGCATAGAATGTCGATGCAGGGTGCTCGATGAGCTCCTTGTTCAGGTCGATGGTCTCTGATATGTAGTCCTGGGCCGGGCTGGGAAATCCGGCGGGAATCCCTGCGTCAGCATAGAGCAGGGGGAGGAGGGTGTCGGTGTCGGCCCGATAGAATTGAAAAGTGAGCATAGATGGTCAGGGTTTTTCCTTTAGCATTCCGGGGGTAAAGTTAGGGTGACGGCCGGGCAACCGTGAGGCACAGGTGAGTTAAATTATATGACGGAGGAAAGGGCGGGCTCGCAGAAAACATGTTTTACAACATAATTTTTCAGCACGATTGCAAAACATTTTCACAAATCAGGTTGTTTTACTTATGAAACGGCTGAGAACCCCGGAGGGGGTTGAGGCCGCGCCATCACAACCAACTATTCTATTCACTAAAACTTCTGCATTATGATTGGTAAGTTCAAGACATTCCGCGCAGAACTCAAGACAGTGTTCGACACAATCAGTTGCGGCGACAGTCTCCGCACCACCGGCGACTGCTCCTGCCATAATCTCAAAAACACACGACTATGAAGATAAACAAGACATATCGCCGTGTGCGCGATTGGTATCGCGCCTCGGCACCGCTGATATATCATGCGCTTCCCGGCGCTTGACAGCAGACAGAAAAAAGAGACTCCGGAAGCCGGGCTTCCGAAGTCTTCTTTTTTCTGTCTGAGCTGAATCAGAGGGAAGGTGTGGATCACTCTCCTTTCTTCACTACGCGGCGCTCCTTTATGCGGGCTTTCTTGCCGGTGAGGGCGCGGAGATAGTAGAGCTTAGCACGGCGCACCTTGCCATACTTGTTGATGGTGATTGAGTCGATGAAGGGTGACTCGATGGGGAAGATGCGCTCAACGCCGATGTTGTCAGACATCTTGCGGACAGTGAAACGCTTCTTTGTGCCCTCGCCAGAGATGCGGATAACCACACCGCGATACTGCTGGATACGCTCCTTGTTGCCTTCCTTGATGCGGTAAGCCACGGTGATGGTGTCGCCGGGCTGGAAGTCGGGGTGCTGCTTGCCGGTGGCAAAAGCCTCTTCGACAACTTTAATTAAATCCATTTTACTTATATAAGATTAAAATGTGAACATTCACCGCAATGTAGCGGGCTGCGTGTCCCATCCAGAGATTGCGGAATCGGGCGCAAAGTTACGGATTTTCGGTGGATATGCCAAAGATTGTGAGGTGATTTTGAATAAATTTTTGTAATTTTGCACGAGAATGGGACGACTACTGGCCATCGACTATGGACGGAAACGCTGCGGCCTGGCGGTGACAGACCCGCTGCAGATTGTGGCGACGGCGCTTGAGACGGTGCCGTCAGGCTCGCTTGTGGACTATGTGAAGGGATATGTGGCCACCAATCCGGTGGACCGCATCATCGTGGGGCTGCCGACCACCATGAGCGGTGAGCCGTCGGAGTCTATGCGCTACATCACACCGGCCCTTGGGAGGCTCCGCAAGGCTCTCCCGGGAATGGAGATTGTGATGTGGGACGAGCGCTTCACCTCTACCCTGGCACACCGCGCCATGCTCGAGGGGGGCTTCAACCGCTCCACACGCCGCGACAAGGGAGCCATCGACCGCATGGCCGCCGTCATCATCCTCAACTCTTATCTTGATTCCAAACAACAATGAAACTACCCATATACGTCTACGGCCATCCTGTGCTGCGCAAGGAGTGTGTCGACATCACCCCTGACTATGAGGGGCTGAAAGAACTGATAGCAAATATGTTTGAGACCATGTATGCCAGCGATGGCTGCGGCCTGGCGGCTCCCCAGATAGGGCGCGCCGAGAGGATAGTGGTCATCGATGCGGACGGCTTCAAGGAGTCGTTTCCGGAGTGTGAGGGACAGCGCCTCACGCTGATAAATCCGCGGGTGACTGTGCTCGACGGCGACACCATCACCCGCGAGGAGGGGTGTCTGAGCCTCCCGGGGCTGAGCGAGAGGGTGCCGCGCACGGAGCACATCATGCTTGAGTGGGTCGACGAGAATTTCGAGCCGCACAAGAGGGAGATCTCAGGCTTCCTGGCCAGAATAGTGCAGCATGAGTGCGACCACCTTGAGGGCGCCCTCTACATAGACCACATCTCTATGATACGCAAGCAGTTGATCAAGGGGAAACTGAACAACCTTGTGGCCGGGAAGACTCGCTGTGACTATCCCGTGAAGTATGCACCCAGGCGCTGACACAATCAACCGGACATCTATATGAGAACCACAGTCAAGATATTATCGGCGATGCTGCTGCTGGGACTGACGGCCTGCGGCGGCAAGAAAAGCCAGACAGAGGCTCCTGACCAGGCTGCTATCGAGGCCGCTGAGCGCCAGAACTCGCGTCTGGCCGAGGCTCTGAACGACGGGCGCCTCGACAAGGCGTCGGAGATGGCAGACAGCATGTCGCTATTTGTCGACGACCTGACACCGGAGCAGACCGTCCAAGTGTTGATGGCCTTCCTGAGAGTGCACAACAGGGCGGTGGAGAACAATGAGGCGCGCCGCGACCTCGAGACGCTGCGCAAGTATGTAGACGTCTATGACATTGCCCTGAGCGTGAACCCCAGGGACACTCGCGAGGCTTTCGCAAGGGCCAAGAGCGTCAATCCGGCCGTAGACTTCGACTCGGTGGCGATGGCCTTCCGCGAGAAACTCGCACAGTATGACGCCGTCCAGGACGGCTCGCTCAACGCAGTCGAGGAGAGCGCGCCCGACACCGTGGCCACAGACTCCATGCAGACCGTCGAGGAAATCCCACTTGAACTCAGACCCGCTGAATGATGATGACGATGAACAGACTACGCACTCCGCTGCTGTTTGTGCTCGGAGTGGCCGTGATAGCAGCCATAGCCTTTGCCTTTTTCTATCCCGACGCCTCTGAGGGGAATCTCCTGAGGCAGCACGACATGCAGCAGGGTGTGGCCATAGGCCAGGAGGTGAAGGCCTTCACTGAGGCTACCGGTGAGACCTCGCGCTGGACCAACTCGCTCTTCTCGGGTATGCCCAATTTCCAGATCTCTCCCTCCTACCCCTCCACACGCCTCTACTCGTGGATCAACACGGCGATGGGGCTGGGACTCCCCACCCCCTCGTCGCTGCCGGCCATGATGATGGTGGGGTTCTTCATCCTGCTGATGGCCATGAGGATGAGATGGTATGTGGCCCTTCTGGGGGCCGTGGCCTACGGATTCTCGACCTATTTCATCATAATCATAGGTGCGGGCCATATATGGAAATTCATCACTCTGGCCTATATCCCGCCCACAATCGCCGGCATGATTCTGGCATACAGGGGGCGTTATTTGGCCGGAGCGGCGCTGACGGCCCTGTTTGCCATGATGCAGATAGCCGGCAATCATGTGCAGATGACCTATTATTTCCTGTATGTAGTTCTGGGCGTGGCCATAGCATATCTCATCGGTGCCATCAGACGCAAGGAGATGGGGCAATGGTGGAAGGCCACAGGCTCGCTGGCCTGTGCGGCCGTCCTGGCCGTGTGTGCCAACCTCCCGAGCCTCTACAACACTTATGAGTATTCCAAGGAGACGATGAGGGGACGCCACTCTGAACTGACGGCGGCCCAGTCGGCCTCCGGACAGGCCACCTCGGGCCTCGACAAGGACTATATCACCCAATACAGTTATCAGCCATCAGAGACATTCTCACTGCTGATCCCCAACATCAAGGGAGGCTCCTCAGCCATGCCAAAGGGGGGGAGGATGACGGCCCTGAACCTGGCCGGGACAGATGAAGCCAAGTCAATGATGGAGGATGGGCAAATCGATGCACTCCAAGGACAATATATCAGTTTCATGAGCCAATATTTCGGCGACCCTGAGGGCACCAATGGCCCCGTGTATGTGGGGGCGCTGATATTCGCGCTCTTCATAGTGGGGTGTGTCATTGTCAAGGGACCGATGAAGTGGGTGCTGTTGGCGCTGACGGTGTTCTCGATAGTGCTGGCGTGGGGACGGCATGCCATGGTGTTCACCGACATCATGCTCAACATCGCGCCGATGTATTCGAAGTTCCGCACCGTCGAGAGCATCCTGGTCATAGCGGAGTTCACCATGCCGCTGCTTGCCGCCATGGCTCTGCAACGGATTGTGACGTCTACCCCTGAGGAGCGCAAGGAGTGGGTGAAGCCCCTGTGCTGGTGTTTCGGCATCGTGGGGGCGCTGTGCATCATAGCGTGGCTCATCCCGGGGGTGTTTGGCAGTGTCATCACCGACAACGACCGCTCCATAGACCATTATCTCACCGAGTCGCTGCTGCAGCAGGGCTATGACAGCCAGACGGCCGCACAGTTCTCGCTCACGAATCCGGCCATCTATCAGGCTGTGGAGACCCTGAGGTTCGCCCTTGTGAAGGCCGATGCGCTGCGCTCGCTCCTAATAGTGGCGGCAGGCTTCGTGCTGCTCTATCTCTTTGTCAAGGGACGTCTGAAGGCCGGCCTCACCGTGGGTCTGATGGGTGTGGTGGTGCTTCTCGACCTCTTCATGGTCAACAAGCGCTATCTCAACCATGAGAGCTTCGTGGCCAAGCAGCTGACCGTGGGGGCTCCCATAGCCATGACCCAGGCTGACGCCGTGATCCTGCAGGACACAGCGATGAACTACAGGGTGATGGATATCCCGCGGTTCTACAGCGCAGACCCTTCATATTACCATAAGATGATAGGTGGCTATCATGCCGCCAAACTGACCCGCTATCAGGACCTCATAGACCGCCATCTCGCCTCGTTTACACAGGGACGCGAGACTGACGCTGACTGGAATGTGGTCAATATGCTAAATGCCAAGTATATCGTGGACTTTGAGGGAAATCCTCTCCAGAACCCCGAGGCGCTGGGCAATGCATGGTTTGTCGATAACATCACGTATGTGGACGGGCCTGACAGCGAGATGGACGGCCTCTCGATGATTGACCCCGGGCGCCAGGCGGTGGCCGACAGGAAGTTTGCCGACCTGCTAGGGCAGGCTGCTCCCGGCGACTCGACAGACATGATTGTCGAGACCACATATGCCCCAAACCGACTCACATACAAGACCCGCTCGAAGGGTGACCGCGTGGCGGTCTTCTCAGAGGTCTACTTCCCATGGGGGTGGAAAGCCACCATCGACGGCAAGGAGGCACAGATAGGGAGGGTCAACTATGTGCTGAGGGCCATGAGGATTCCGGCCGGGGAGCATGAGGTGGAGATGGTGTTTGACCCACAGTCGCTCCACACCACCGGCGCCGTGGCCACGACAGCAATTGTGGTCATCTATCTCCTGGCTCTGGCAGCCATCGGAATCTGGATAAAGCACCTCAACGCGCCTAAAGAGACATCTAAGGAGACGGGCAATGTTTGACGCTCTGAAGCGGAGATGGCGCAGGAGAGGGCATGGTGTCCATTCGCCATATGCCTTCCGGCTTGTCACCGAAGTGTTCAGAGACCCGGGTGCCTACTATGCCTATCCGCTGCTGGAGCGGACGGCCAAAGGAGCAGGGATAGCGCCCCGGAGGCTGAAACTGCTGTTCAGGCTGATGTGTGAGTTTGCCCCTGAGCGGGTCCATGTCACAGAAGCGCTGACCGATGCAGAGCGGACAGCCATCATGGCGGCCGACAGCCGCATATGTCTCACTCACGGCGAGGCTCCGGTGAGCTATCTCCCTGCAGTGCCCTCATCGCTCCCCGACGAGGGGGTGGTGATAATCCGTGAGGCCATCCCGGGGAGCCTCAAGGCCCTGACATCCGGCCGAAGGCACGGCATGGTGTTCATCGACGGGCGCCTCGCGGTGATTGTGATGAGAAAAGACCTTCCTCCACAGGATTTTGAGATATGATGCATCTTGACGTCGAGAAAGCCCTGAAGGGCTATGACCTCTATCTGCTGCTTGAGAAGGGAGCCTCCGACAATACACGTGAGGGCTATCTCTCGGATATCCGCAGGCTCACGGTATGGCTCGCGGAGGAGTGTATCAACCTGCGCGATGTCAGCCGTGAGACACTTGAGCTCTTCATAGGTGACCTTCACGACCTGGGAATCGCTCCCAGGACTCAGGCAAGAATCGTGTCGGCCATCCGCTCGCTATTCAAGTGGCTTGAGCGCGAAGGTTATCTTGACATCGATCCTTCGGCCATGCTCGAGACGCCCAAGACGGGGGTGCACCTTCCGGAGGTGCTGACTGTCGAGGAGATTGACTCGATGCTGGATGCCATCGACCCCCTTAAGGCTGAGGGACAGCGCGACCGGGCCATGCTCGAGACCCTCTATGGGTGTGGGCTGCGTGTGAGCGAACTGGTGAATCTGGAGGTCTCGAAGGTATTTCCCGAGGAGGGCTATCTCATTGTCCGCGGCAAGGGGTCGAAGGAGAGGATGGTGCCTATGTCAGACAATGCCGTCGAGGAGATTGCCGACTGGATGAGAGACCGCAACCGTCTTCCCATCGACCCGGCAGACCGCAACATCCTGTTTCTGAACCGCAGGGGGAGGCGTCTGACACGCCAGAGGGTGTTCCAGATTGTGCGCACGCTAGCCGAGGAGGCCGGAATCAGGAAGACCATCTCGCCCCACACGCTGAGACACTCCTTTGCGACACATCTGCTCGAGGGGGGTGCCAACCTGAGGGCCATCCAGCAGATGCTGGGCCATGAGTCGATAGGGACAACGCAGATATATCTCCACCTTGACCGCACGGCCCTGCGCGCTGACATCCTTGCCTGTCACCCCAGGAACAATCCGGCTCACGGGAGGCATACGGTGATTTGAACAACTAAACAACCACACATATATAATGGCAGACGATAAGAAAGTTATTTTTTCAATGGTGGGTGTATCCAAGACATATCCACCACAGAAACAGGTGCTTAAAAACATCTACCTATCTTTTTTCTATGGTGCCAAGATAGGCATCATCGGCCTCAACGGCTCAGGTAAGTCCTCTCTGCTCAAAATCATCGCAGGGGTCGACAAGAGTTATCAGGGAGAGGTTGTGTTCTCGCCCGGCTACAGTGTCGGCTATCTGGAGCAGGAACCTCAGCTTGACCCTGAGAAGACCGTCATCGAGGTGGTCCGCGAGGGTGTGAAGCCCATCATGGACCTCCTGGCAGAGTTCGACAAGGTAAACGAGAGTTTCGGCGACCCGGATGTGCTTGAGGACCCTGACAAGATGGATGCCCTCCTGGCCCGCCAGGCTGAGCTTCAGGACAAGCTCGATGCCGCTGACGCATGGAACATCGACTCCAAGCTCGAGCGCGCCATGGACGCCCTGCAGTGCCCGCCGGACGACCAGCCGGTGAAGACCCTCTCAGGGGGCGAGCGCAGGCGTGTGGCTCTCTGCCGCCTTCTGCTTCAGCAGCCTGACATCCTGCTTCTCGACGAGCCCACCAACCATCTGGACGCTGAGAGCATCGACTGGCTCGAGCAGCATCTGCAGCAATATCCAGGGACAGTCATCGCCATCACCCACGACCGGTACTTCCTCGACCATGTGGCCGGATGGATCCTTGAGCTCGACCGCGGTGAGGGAATCCCCTGGAAGGGCAACTACTCATCATGGCTCGATCAGAAGACCAAGCGTATGGCACAGGAGGAGAAGCAGGCTTCGAAGCGCCGCAAGACCCTTGAGCGCGAGCTCGAGTGGGTGCGCATGGCTCCCAAGGCCCGTCAGGCCAAGGGCAAAGCCCGTCTGAGCAGCTACGACCGTCTTCTCAATGAGGACCAGAAGGAGAGGGAGGAACGTCTGGAGATTTTCATTCCCAATGGTCCGCGTCTCGGCTCGAAGGTGATCGATGTGAAGGGTTTCTCCAAGGCGTTCGGCAAGAAGCAGCTCTTCAAGGACCTTGATTTCTCACTCCCACAGGGAGGAATTGTCGGTGTCATCGGCCCCAACGGCGCGGGCAAGACCACACTCTTCCGCCTCATCATGGGCCAGGAGGCCCCTGACGCAGGCTCATTTGAGGTGGGTGAGACCGTGAAGATAGCCTACGTGGATCAGACACACCACGACCTTCTCCCTGAGAAGAGTGTCTATGAGGTGATCTCGCAGGGTGTGGAGAGTTTCCGCATGGGTGGCCGCGACGTCAACGCCAGGGCCTATCTGTCGCGCTTCAACTTCACCGGCGCTGACCAGGAGAAGAAGATTGCGGTGCTGTCAGGCGGCGAGCGCAACCGTCTCCACCTGGCCATGGCCCTCAAAGAGGAGGGAAACGTGATCCTGCTCGACGAACCTACCAACGACATCGACGTCAACACACTCCGCGCCCTTGAGGAGGGCCTGGAGGATTTTGCAGGGTGTGCAGTGGTAGTGAGCCACGACCGCTGGTTCCTCGACCGCATATGCACCCACATCCTCTCGTTTGAGGGCGACGGCAATGTTGTCTTCTATGAAGGCTCCTACTCTGACTACGAGGAGTGGAAACGGGCGCGCAACGACGGCAAGGAGCCTCCCCGCCGCCGCTACCGCAAACTTATGGACTAAGTTAATCAGTCCTCAAGATAATAGACTATCGTCGAGACTACGCGGACTTTCTTGACAAATGGCGTCGAGGAGTCAGAGTCATCGATGGAAAACTGACCCTGGGAAGCCGTCTTGATTTTGCCAAGACGGCTTTCTGAGTCTTTGGCAAACTGTGTGGCGGCTGCGCGCGCATTCTTCGTGGCCTCGGCTATCATCTCAGGCTTGATGTCGTTCAGTCCGGTGAACTGATAGTTGATGTATGAGTTTGAGAATGGGATTCCTTCTTTGAGCAGGTCGCTCTGGCGGTTGAGAAGCTCTCGCACCTTGTCGACCTGCCGGGTTGTCACCGTCACCGTGCAGGAGATGGCATAATTGTAGTTGAAGGAGTCAGAGCCATAGCGATTTGATGCGCGGTCATACGTGTCAGGCGGATTCACCGAGATTTCCTCGCGCGGGATGCCGTTTGAGGTGAGGAAGTCGACAATGATTTTGTTGTTGTTGCTCACCTTGTCATAGATGGTCATGAGGTCGTTTCCCGCCAGGGAATATGTGATGGGCCATGTCACAAGGTTTGCCTTGACCTCGCGTTCGGCCAGGCCACGCACTGTGACCTCACGGTCGCGATAGGCGATGTTGTCGATACCGGCCTTCAGGGTGAAGCCGAGGATTATCACGGAGAGGGCTATCAGCCCCGTGGCGATGATTTTCGATAGGTTCATAGCGTATTGTTGATTATGACTGCAAATATAACACTAAAAAAAGGAGAAAAGAAGACCATCCTGATATAAATCTAGACATTATATGACTGGATACTATTCTATTCTAATTTTATTAATATTTGTTAAATTTTAGTACTTTGCATTGCATAGTACTATCGAGAGTTGTAACTTTGCTGCGTAAACGGAAACATCCACCCCTAAAAACATACTTGGAAATGCCAATAAATGTAGACAATATGAAGTCGCAGATGCGCAAGGGGATGCTTGAATTCTGCGTGCTGCTCATCCTGAAACGTGGGGACGCCTATGCCTCAGAGA
This sequence comes from Muribaculaceae bacterium, assembly GCA_023667285.1. GTDB lineage: Bacteria > Bacteroidota > Bacteroidia > Bacteroidales > Muribaculaceae > Duncaniella. Next base: position 1,046,819 of record JAMPAK010000001.1, on the reverse strand, counting down.
TGATAGCAGGCCTTAAGGAGGCCCACATGATAGTGATGGAGGGGACACTCTATCCGCTACTAACGCGCCTCAAGAACGATGGTCTTCTCTCCTACCGGTGGGAGGAGTCGACCCAGGGGCCTCCGCGCAAATATTATTCAATCACCCCTCTGGGCCATCGCTTCCTTGAGCAGCTGACGCTGTCGTGGGACGAGATAGCAGGATCTGTCAACATTCTTCTAAACCACCAAAAACTTCTCAATCAATGAAAAAAGCCTTCCCAGCCAATATAAACGGCAAGATTTTCTATATAGACGAGGATGCCTACAATCTTCTCAACAGTTATCTGACTCAGCTGCGCAATGCATTCTCCGGCCCTGAGGGGGAGGAGATTGTCTCTGACATCGAGAGCCGCATAGGCGAGCTCTTCGAGGACCTGACCGCCCGTGGACAAGGTGTCATCACACTCTCCGATGTCAACAATGTCATCGAGACCATGGGTCGCCCGGAGCAAATCTCAGGAGAGGAGGAACCACGCGAGTGTGGCTCCGCCACTCCCCCACCCTACGTTCCTCCGGTGAAGAAGCGCCTGTATCGCGACGAACAGAACAATGTCTTCGGAGGTGTCCTCTCAGGACTGGGCATCTATCTGGGGTGGGACATCACTCTGCTGCGAATCCTCACAGTGGTGCTGACCATCTATTGCTGGCCATGCCTGTTTGCCTATCTCATAGCCTGGATGATAATCCCTCCTGCCAAGACCCCGCGACAAATTCTCGAGATGAGGGGGGAGCCTGTGACGGTGAGCTCAATAGGCACCACTGTGATGGGCAACGATGACTCAGCGGCATCAGTCTTCAACAAAATATGCCAGATAGCCGGGACATTCATCATGGCGCTGTTCGGATTTTGCGGAGCCATCGGAGCCTTCACGCTGTCAATCCTGGCGCTCTGCGTCATCGCCGGCATGATAATGCTCTCGACCACCGGCACCATGACACTGCTCGATAACTTCGACATCACCGCCACAGCCCCTTATATCCAGGGATGGGCCATGACTCTTGTGTTTCTCTGCATAGCCCTCCCATTCATGCTTCTGGCGTGGGCAGGGTGCACGGTAGTTTTCAAGGCTCCTACGATTCCACGCAATCTGCTCATCTCGGGTCTCATATTTGAGGCTCTGCTGATTGTGGGGGCCGTGGTGCTCTGGAACTTATGTTGAGTAATTGTCGAGCGTCTCTCGCAGCGACGACACCATCATTGCGCGGAGCTCCGGAGGGGAGACAACAGTGACCCTCGGGCCCAGCGACAGAAGTTCCTGGACAAAATCATCGGTGAGACGCAGCCGATAGTGGAAAAGGGAGTAGGCATCATGGATGCTCTCGCTCTGCGAATGATGGAGCGGAAGCGCCCTCAGATACTTGGCCTGACGGGGGTCTGTGCGTATGACGACCTCCTTAGTCTCCCCCTGCGAGAAAATGATGCCGAAAGCATCGCGCACATAATCAGCCGGGTCAAACGCCGGATCAGGAGTGAAGGGGGTGTCGCCTATGGTGACATCCTCCATTCTGTCAAGAGCATATGTCTTGATGCGCGAGTCAGAGGTGTTGCGCCCGGTGACATACCATCGCTGTCGGAAGATTTTCAGGAAATATGGCTCGAGGACAATGCCCGGAGTGGGGGTGGAGCGCGTGTACGGGCGATACGTGAACCGAAGCGGCCTGTATTCCCTCACGGCCTCGACGACCTGCGAGAGATATAGCCGCGCCGAGGGGACATCCTCAAGAAAGATGCGGTCAGAGACCTCTGAGACTGTCGAGATCACATTGCTCATGGCTGCTGAGTTCAGCAGCCAGTCTGTCAGGCCCTCCTGCTGAGGATCTCCGGCGGCGATGTAATACTCGTAGGTGGAGGGATTGACCTCGATGTTGATGTTGAACAGGTCTTCAATGGCCGCCCTGTAGTTGTAGAACGTGCGGCGCGGGATGGGGGCGCCATCAGAATATGGCGACATGAGCCAGAGAGCATTGAGCCTCTCGCGTGTGATGGCGCCATGGCGCCTGATAGTGTCTATGATCCAGACGTAACGTCCGAGAAGATTGCGCGACATGATGTGAGGTCTATAGTGTGACGGGACGGGTCAATCCCCATGAGGCACGGTCAAGATTGCGGTAGGCCAGAGCCTCGCGCAGATGATGGATGAGTATGGGGCGTCCGGCGGCCTCCCCGGCCGGGAGGGTGATGGAATAGTCAAGGTCTGCTATCGTGCGCGACACCTTGAGGATGCGATCGTAGGCGCGGGCCGACATATCGAGGCGCGACATGGTGTCGTGGAGGTGCTGTGTGGAGGCTTCATCAAGCATACAATGGGTGGTGAGCAGTCGGCGGTTCATCTGGGCGTTGCAGTACACACCCGGCTCAGAGGCAAAACGGGCTGCCTGGACCTCGCGCGCCTTCACAACCCTAGAGCGGATAATATCGCTCGACTCCCCCGTCCGGGCCGAAGAGAGAGCATCGAACGGCACAGGCATTATCTCCACCTGCAGGTCTATACGGTCTAGAAGCGGCCCCGAGATGCGGTTGAGATATTTCTGCACAGCGCCAGGGAGACACTGGCATGCCTTGGTGGGGTGATTGTAATATCCGCAAGGACATGGATTCATGCTCGCCACAAGCATGAAGCCTGCGGGATAGTCGAGTGAGTAGCGCGCGCGCGACACGGTGATGTGGCGGTCTTCAAGGGGCTGACGCATCACCTCCAGCACCGACCGTGAGAACTCGGGAAACTCATCGAGGAACAGCACTCCATTGTGGGCAAGCGAGATCTCGCCGGGCATAGGGTTGGAGCCACCGCCCACGAGTGCCACGGGGGATATGGTGTGGTGAGGCGAGCGATATGGGCGCCCGGTCATCAAGCGTGAACCACCCTTGAGTTTTCCGGCCACAGAGTGGATCTTAGTCGTCTCGAGAGCCTCGTGAAGGGTGAGTGGCGGGAGGATTGTGGGGATGCGCTTGGCCATCATGGACTTGCCGGAGCCGGGAGGTCCCACAAGCAGGATATTGTGTCCACCGGCACAGGCCACCTCTATGGCGCGTTTCACCCCCTCCTGTCCCTTCACCTCAGAGAAGTCCACATCGAAGATGGCCGAGGCTTTGGCAAATTCCGCGCGTGTGTCTACGACCTCCGGACTGAGGTCACACCCACCGGTGAAAAAGCCCACTATCTCGCGCAGCGATGAGACGCCATAGACATCCAGATTGTTGACCACGGCAGCCTCCGCCACATTCTCAGCAGGGACAATCATCCCCTGCAGCCCCATCGCCCTGGCCTTTATGGCCATCGGCAGCACACCTCTGATAGGGAGCACCGAGCCGTCGAGAGAGAGCTCGCCCATGATCATGAATCCCTCCAACGGCCGCACGCACTTTATCTGCTCGCAGGCCGCCAGGATTGAGAGGGCTATAGGGAGATCGTAAGCTGCACCCTCTTTGCGCACATCGGCCGGCGAAAGGTTCACGACCATGTTGCGTCTGGGCCATGAGAATCCGGTCTGTGTTATGGCCGACAGCACACGCTGGTAACTCTCCTTGACGGCAGTGTCGGCCATGCCCACGAGCGAGAAGGCCGCTCCCTGACGGGCGGCAACCTCGATGGTGACAGTGAGGGCGTCTATGCCGTTGACGGCTGCGCCATGGGTCTTTACTAACATTAAGACTATGATGAGAATTTTTTTACTTGCCCTCCTGAATCAGGCGGACATCCTTGAGGGTCACCTCGGCTGTAGTGTTGTCGATGTCCGTGGCACTGTCGCGATAGACAAAGGTCGAGTTCGATATGAAGATGTCATAGACACACCTCATACCCTCGATTCCTGAGGCTGCGATGGCAGTGCGACAACCGTTGCATGTGATGTCATAGATATGTATATCCTTGAAGACAGGGACGTTGATAAGTTTATTGTCGGTCTCCGTGGCACCGGTGGAACCGGCAGGACGGTCAATATATGAACACTCAAAGCCAATAGCCTCATTGACGATATCGTTCATCACGATATTGTAGAGATAGAGGTCCTTTGTCTTCCCTCCGCGCCCCATGGCGCTCTTGAAGCGCAGACCTATGTCGGTGCCTGACATGCGGCAGTCGGTGCATACCACACGGGTCATGCCGCAGATATCCTCGCTTCCTATCACGAAACCGCCATGGCCATGGAAAGCCGTGCAGTAGCGGATGAGGATATCCTCACAGCCATTGACAAGCGCGTTCTTGCTATATTCGCCGCTCTTGAGGCAGAATCCGTCATCTCCGGCGTCAATGGTTGAGTTGACAATCAGCACCTGATGGCAGTCGCTGATGTCGATGGCATCGGCGTTCTGTGCATTCCAGGGCGCGCGGACGGTGATGCCGTCAATGATGACGTTGCGCGAATTGAAGGGATGGACATGAAATTTGGGGGCATTCTGAAATGTGATACCCTCGAGAAGCACACCTTCACAGTGATAGATGCGGAAGAGGTCATTGCGCATCCCCTCCTGCTTCTTGGGATTGTCGGCCACGTTGGGATACCCGTAGCGCGAGTTCCACTGATACATGAGGTCCCCCTTCTCGTTGAGGACACTTCCCTGCTTCTTGTAGGCATTCCACTCCACGTCGCTCACCTTGCCGCGCTTCACGGGGCGCCACTCATGGCCGCGTCCGTCGATGATGCCTGAGCCGGTGATGCCGATGTTGCGGCATCGTGTGGCAGAGATTCCGGCCTTGACACGCCTGGCCTTCGGAGAGGGGTCGATGTAGAGGCTCTTGTCTGGCGAGAAGAGGATTATGGCATTCTTGTCGAGATTCAGACATATGTCGCTCTTGAGTTCGATGGGACCCGTGAGCCACACCCCTGCGGGAATCTCCAGGACTCCCCCACCCTGCTCTGAGAGGGCAGCAATACCCTTGGCAAACGCTTCGGTACAGAGGGTCACGCCGTCACCTTTGGCGCCGAAGTCTGTGATGGGGAGATGACGATCAGGAAAGGTCACAGGCTGCACTCGTGCCATCTCGACCGGGAGAGAGTCATAGTAACTGTCATAGCCGGCGGCGCGGACTGCGATTGTCACAAGCAGAAGCGTCAGCAAGGAAAGAGTCTTTTTCATGGTGGTCAGAGTTTTAGTTCGTAGTTGAGTATAGCCTCCACGATGTAGAGGGAGCGGATGTCGGAGCGAGGGACATCCATGTCGTCATAATCGGGATTGTCAGAGTGGAGAATCACCATCTCGGGGTCAGGATGGCGGCGCAGATATTTGACCATGCGGTAGTCATCGAGCTCGACCACATAGATCTGACCCCAGAATATATTGCGGAGCGATGACACGGGGCGGATGGCTATATATCCACCATTGTTTATGCGCGGGCTCATAGAGTCGCCGCTCACCTTGACAATATTAGAGTCGCGGGCCACACCGGGGATGTTTATGGAACCCACCGGGCGGTTCTCGCCGAAGAGCGACTCCAGACTGCGGCATCCGGCCGTCACGTCGAGGTCATAGACCGGTGTGCCGTCAGCAGTAAGGGTTGGGGCCACAGGGGTGTCGAGGGGGATGTCGGCAGCCATGGCCGACTTCTCAAACGGAACACCCTCCCCTGTGGTGAGCCACTTCTTCGATATTCCCAGGTCGACAACAATGCGGTTGACAAGACCCTCGGTGAAGGGGAGCTTGCCTGACAGAACTTTGGAGAGATTGGAGGGGTCTATGCGCAAAAGGAGTGCGAGCCGCCTCTGTGAGAGGCGGCGCAACTCCATTATATAGCGTAGACGGGAGATCATAGGCCTCGGCCGTGGCAGTTCTTATACTTCTTGCCGGAGCCACAGGGACATGGATCGTTTCGGTTGATGCGCGGACCTGCCTTGACGGGCTGAGGCGCGGACGGACGTGAGGCCCCCTGTGAGGCAGCACGTGCGGCTGCCTCGCCGGGAAGGTTCTCCCTTGAGGTCTGATACTTGGAGTAGTCCTCCTTGCGTTCGGGCATGGCGCGCTCCACCTTTGGAGCGGGCTTGGGAGCCGGGGCAGCCTGACCCTCCTGAGCCTCCTGTGTGGGGACGGTAGCCTGCGGACGTGGCGGCTGGACATATATCTGGCCTCTCATGAGGGTGGACATAGCCTTGACATTGAGTTGGTTGAGCATGGCCTCGAAGAGGTGGAACGACTCAACCTTATATATCACCAGAGGATCCTTCTGCTCATATGAGGCGTTCTGAACGCTCTGACGCAGTTGGTCGAGCTCGCGCAGATGCTCCTTCCAGAGTTCGTCGATGGTGACGAGCAGAACGGCCTTGTGCCACTCCTTGACGATGGACTTGCAACCGGTGCGATATGCCTCGTCGATGTCTGCAACGAGATTGAAGAAGCGCTTGCCGTCTGTCATTGGAACTGCGATGCGACCCTTGAAGCCGCGGTTCTCCACACAGTCGGTGATGACTGGGAGAGCCACCTCGATGATGCGGTCGCTCTTGCGCTGGAAAGCCTCGTTGGCGGCAGTGTGGATTTTCTCGATGGCATCCTCCTTGGAGATGTTCTTGAACTCATCCTCTGTGAAGGGCACCTCGATGGTGAGGGTCTTGAAGAGGTCTAGAGCGAGGTCCTGATAGTCTGCGGGATATGTGTTGTTGATGAAGTTCTCGATGACGTCCCACATCATGTTGGCGATGTCGATGCCGATGCGCTCGCCCACAAGAGCGTGGTGGCGGCGGTTGTAGATGTAGGTGCGCTGCTTGTTCATCACGTCGTCATACTCGAGCAGGCGCTTGCGGATGCCGAAGTTGTTCTCCTCGACGCGCTTCTGGGCATTGCCGATGGCGTTTGTCACCATGGAACTCTCGATGACCTCACCCTCCTTCAGCCCCAGTTTGTCGAGCATCTTCATGACACGGTCAGTGGCGAAGAGTCGCATTAGCTGGTCCTCGAAGGAGACATAGAACACTGATGAGCCCGGGTCACCCTGACGTCCGGAACGTCCGCGCAACTGGCGGTCGACGCGGCGGCTCTCATGGCGCTCGGTACCTATGATAGCAAGGCCGCCCGCCTCCTTCACCTCGGGGGTGAGCTTGATGTCGGTGCCTCGGCCGGCCATGTTGGTGGCGATGGTGACCATCCCCTTCTTGCCCGCATTGGCCACAATCATGGCCTCCTGCTGGTGGAGCTTGGCATTGAGCACTTGGCTTTCAATGTGGCGCATGTCGAGCATTCGCTTGAGGAGTTCGGAAATCTCGACAGATGTTGTGCCCACAAGCACCGGACGGCCCTGATCGCGCAGACGGACTATCTCGTCGATGACTGCGGCATATTTCTCCTTCTTGGTCTTGTAGACGCGGTCGTCGAGATCCTTGCGCGCCACAGGGCGGTTGGTCGGGATGGTGACGACATCGAGTTTATATATGTCCCAGAGCTCACCGGCCTCTGTCTCAGCCGTACCGGTCATACCCGCAAGTTTGTGATACATGCGGAAATAGTTCTGCAGCGTGATGGTGGCGAAAGTCTGAGTGGCGGCCTCTACCTTGACATGCTCCTTGGCCTCGATGGCCTGATGGAGACCGTCGGAATAGCGGCGCCCCTCCATGATGCGGCCCGTCTGCTCATCGACAATCTTGATTTTCCCGTCGTCGATGACATACTCCACATCCTTCTCGAAGAGGGTATAGGCCTTGAGGAGCTGTGTGACAGTGTGGACACGCTCGGCTTTGACGGCATAGTTCTGCATCAGCTCATCCTTGACACGGGCACGCTCTGCAGGGTCTGCTATGGTCTCGGCCTCGGAGAGCTGTGAGGCGATGTCGGGGAGCACGAAGAACTGTGGGTCATCGCTCTTGCCCGTGAGCTCATCGATGCCCTTGTCCGTGAGTTCGACCTGACGGTTCTTCTCATCGATGACAAAGTATAGGGGGTCTGTCACCGTGGGCATCTCGCGCTGGTTGTCCTGCAGATAGTATGCCTCCGTCTCGAGCATGACATTCTTCATACCCTCCTGCGAGAGGAACTTGATGAGGGCACCGTTCTTTGGGAGACCCTTGAAGGCGCGGAAGAGCAGGAGTGCGCCCTCCTTGCGGACAGCCTTGTCGTCAGAAGCGAGTTTTGTCTTGGCCTCGGCGAGAATCTTGGTGACGAGGCGGCGCTGTGCCTCATAGACCTTCTCGACATTTGAGCGATACTCGTCGAAAAGCTGGTCGTCACCCTTGGGAACCGGGCCTGAGATGATGAGGGGTGTTCGGGCATCGTCGATGAGCACTGAGTCGACCTCATCGACGATGGCATAATAGTGTTTGCGCTGCACCATGTCGCCGGGAGCCATGGCCATATTGTCGCGCAGATAGTCGAAGCCAAACTCATTGTTGGTGCCGAATGTGATGTCACACTCATAGGCTGCGCGGCGCTCTGGTGTGTTGGGCTGATGCTTGTCGATGCAGTCGACTGTCGAGCCATGAAACATGTAGAGCGGGCCCATCCACTCGGAGTCACGCTTGGCCAGATAGTCGTTGACGGTGACCACATGGACGCCGCGGCCTGAGAGGGAGCGCAGGAACACGGGGAGCGTGGCCACAAGGGTCTTACCCTCACCGGTGGCCATCTCGGCAATCTTTCCCTGATGGAGCACGATGCCGCCTATGAGCTGGACACGATAGTGGACCATATCCCAGGTCACCTCATTGCCGCCTGCCATCCAGTGGTTGCGGTATATGGCATTGTCGCCATCTATGGTGACGAAGTCCTTGCCCTGTGCGGCCAGGTCACGGTCCATCTGTGTGGCCTTCACCACCAGAGTCTCGTTGGCTGCAAAGCGGGCAGCGGTCTCACGGATCACCGCAAAGACCATGGGCAGGTGTGAGTTGAGTTTCTCCTCTATGATGTCGAGAATCTCCTTGTCGTTCTTGTCTATCTTGTCCCAGAGAGGCTGACGCTCATCGAAGGGGAGTTCCTCGACGTCGATGCGGATTTTGGCATTCTCCTCCTCGAGGGGTGAGACCGCCGCGCGGATGTCGGCGCGGATGTCGCTGATGGCATCGCGGAGACCATCTATTGAAAGTTCCTTGACCTGCGGCTCGAGCGCCTCAATCTGGCGGACGATAGGCTCGATTTCCTTAAGGTCGCGGGTAGATTTGTTGCCGAAAAGTTTTGTTATGAATGATGTAAATGACATTGTAATCCAAGTATAGGTTAGTCCGGAGTGGTGTCCCGGAGATTATTTTTTAAGATTGATGGGGGGCAACTTTGCGGCGTTGGGCGACCTTATGCGGAGCAGACGCGACACGGTGGGCGCGATGGTGCGCGCGTCGACCGGCTCAGACAGCACAGCAGGCTCCACTGAGGGCGCCAGGAGGTACATCGGTGAAGTCGTGGCCTGCCAGCGCACCACCGGCAGACGTGTCTCACCCAGGTCAACATCATCAAATTCCTCGCCGTCAGATATTTCCCACCCGGGATTGACAGTGACGAGGAGGTCGCCCGCATGTGGGGCCGAGATATTGCGCTCGAGCGCCACGGGATTGTCTCCGGCGCGGCGCGCTAAGATGTCGTCTATCGTGTAGACCTCGCTCACACCGGCCATGCGGGTGAGGAAATCAGCACACTCCCGTCGGAGTTCGGCCAGGTCGACTCCACGGTCTTTGGCCTGCTTATGGTTGAGATGGAAAAATCCGTTGTAATAACCGCTCACCCACTGCCCGTTGCCATGGATGGCCATGAGATATACATTGAGCAGTGAGACGGCCTTCCGCGGCGAGAATGTCCCTGAGGGGATGGCCCATTTCTCATCGTCGCGGCGCCCACCGGTGGGGGCGGGAGTCCCGGCTATGAACATGAGCGTCTTGTCCATCCCGGGACCCTTCTCGATGGCTCTGATGATATTGGCGATGTCGCTGTCGAGCCTGACATAAGCGTCCATTGTCTCGATGCGGTTGTCAGCATCGCGGGTGTAGAGATAGGGCGACAGGTCGAAGCCCACACTTATCATGTCTGTCACCTGGCGTGAGCCGAGCGGTGTGGACGTGATGAGATCCGAGGCCGCAGCGGCTATCTCACGGTTGCCGGGGGCCGATGTCTTGAACGCCTTGAAGCGGTTGGCGTCACGCTGCGGGAATGTGAGCCTGAAGGGATAAAGTTTCTTGTAGTCAGGGAGGTCAGGATAGAGGTCCAGTTTGAGGGATGGCTCCCACGCCATTGTGTCGAGGCGCGACGCGAGCGTAAGTCCCACGTTGCGGCGTGCTATAGGGGCCGGGGTCTCACGGTAATGGCGCGATGTAGTCCATTTTCCGTCCAGGTCGCTGATCCAGAAGGCTGCGTTGCCGGCATGTGCGCCCAGAATGACAGCTATCTGGGGGTCTGCTGCGAGCGCATGAACGGCACCCAGGCCGCCGTCGGCAATGCGCACCTCATCGCTCACAGTCGACACGAGCAACCGTGAGGGCGTGAGGTCCTGGTCAGTGTAGGAACCCGCCTTCTGAGGGTCGAGGAGGACAGGGATATCCGTGCGCGTCGTGGCGTTCCACACCCGGTCTGAGGGGACACCGTTGACACCCGGAGCCGCGCCGGTGACAAGCATCGCCGTGGCGGCCGTGGCGTCAATGCCGGGACCATAGTCCACATTCTCTATGGTGAGGCCGTCTGAGATGAAACGGTTGAAGCCATCAGTCCCGAAGTTAGACCTCAGCAGGTCAATATAGTCAGCCGACAGCCCCTTGACGAAAATCCCCACTACCAGTGTGGGCCTGGGTGTGGGTGGCTGGGGCTGCGGTGTGGCCGCAGCAATCCCCATGGTCACCATCGAGGCGACCAGCACACAGGCTATTCCGGTGGGAATCTTCTTAGTCATTCATTTAAATTTTATAGAGGCAATCGCCCTCAGGGCCGTGGCGGATATGAGGGGAACAAAGGCAGCATTGGGGACTTGCACCCCTATCACAAAGATGATTGCAAGCACAATCAAGAGTGCAAAGTTAACACTTTGATAGCAAAACTGCAAGCGTTTGCCTGATTTTAGCCAGGGGGTCACAGCGCCGATGAAGCAGAGGGGATTCAGCCAGAGATAGAGCCAGTTGGGAGAGGTGGCCTCATGTACGGACACAAAGATGAGGAAGGTCAAAAGAAGACCTGTGAGACCGAGTATCGTGAACCACACCGTGTCGAATATCCTAGCCCACCTGAGATAGCCTCTGGCCTGCAGGACGGTGACCGTGAAGGCTATGGCGAACACAACCCATCCCCAGAAAAGGGGTGTCAGATGCACCGGGGTCGAGCCTCTGACAGCCGACGGGGTGTCCGGACTTCCCACCACCAGGCGTGTTTCCTTAACAGCCGGAAGGCCGGAGGGAAGTGTGGCGCCGGCAAGCATATCCTGGAGCATCACGGGAGCGAAGGCCGAGGCTCTGTCCGGAATCTCGCGGTCGATGCCCGAGCCGAGAGCCAGGTCGATGCCAAACTGATACCATGGATAGTTCCTGTGATAGTGGCGCATGGCACGGCGAAACGTGGAGCGCTCCTCACGGCTGACGGCCGGAGCGGTGAGCCTCAGTGTGTCGCCCACGGCGGCCTCAATCATGGCAAGGGGCCGCGTAGCACAGTTGTCAAGGACATAATTATAGCGATACACCCTGTTCTGCGGCAGAAGATTCTCATCCACAAGCCGAATGAGGCGCTCCACCTGAAGGGTGTCGAGATTGAGAGTCTGCTCCGTCACGGTGCGTCCCTCAAGCCTATACTGATCAAGGAAAAGTTTTGTCGGGACTGCTGCAGCCATATAGTCTGTCTCACCTTTCACGAATCTGTAGACAAACCCCGGGGAGTTGAAGTCGAACACTCCCCAGTTGACCGTGAAATCACGCATGTCATCTATCTTGAATCGCAGCGCCGTGTGGCCCTCAAGCTGATATATGTCTGCCCCCTCTGAGGCCGTGAGCAGCGACACCTCAACGCTGGGAGCAGCAAGAAGTGAGCCACAGATGCTTATCAGGAGTGTCAACAGTAGGTGTATGCGCATTGCTCAGACAAGTAGTTTGTTGAAATAGTCTGCCGGGATAATGGCAAAAATTTTCTTCCCTTCGGGAGTGATGGCCGGCGAGCTGCAGCGGAACAGATCGGCCACAAGACGGTCCATCTCCGTGGCTGAGAGCTGGCGGCCGCGGCGGATGGCACCGGACCGGGCCATGGCGAGCGCAAGACGCTCGCGCAGGGCGGAGGCCGCATCAAGACCCGTGTCGACCACACTGTCGACTAACTCCTCCACAAGGGCCGACGGCGAGGCATCCTGGAGTAGCGACGGTGTGCCGTCGATGCTCCAGGTGTTCCCGCCACGGGGCGTAATCACAAATCCCAGTTCCCTCAAGCGCGGCAGGATAGCGCCAAGCGCCTCATGTCTTTGAGGCGAGAGTTCTATCACCTCAGGAAACATCGTGGCCTGCGCCACCAGCATCTCCTCTGAGGAGCGGTTGAGATAACTGTCATACAACACACGCAGATGGGCTCGGTGCTGGTCTATCACCATCAGTCCGCCGCGCGCCGGGGTGAGGATATAGGAACACCCGAATTGCTGCGTGAAGAAGGCGCCAGGGTCAGCCGGCTCCGAGAGGTCGTCCAGCAGCGTCTTTTCCTCCTGATTGTTTATCTTGCTCTCAGTCATTGTGGCGAGGCTCTCGTCGCGCTTCTTTACGAAGTCATCATAGAGTTTCTCCCAGTCGGCCGGGACAGACTGTTTGCGAGAGGTAAACGAACGGCTCACAGACGTCGAGGGGGCAGAGGGGAAGAACTCTGTGGCCGAAGGAACTGCGTCAGTCCCAAAGGGATTGTAGGCGGAGTCAATCACCACATCGTGCGTGGCCATCGAATCGGGCTTGAACACCGGTATCTCCGGCGCGTCCTCAACATCAAAGTCGATAGCCGGGGCGGCATTGAACCGTCCGAGAGAGTCGCGGATGGCCGCGGTCAATATCTGCCACACGGCCTGCTCGTTCTCAAACTTTATCTCACTCTTGGTGGGGTGGATATTGACATCTATGGTCTCAGGATCGACACGCAGGGAGATGAAATAGTTGGGCTGCTCATCGGCCGGAATGAGCCGGTCATAGCACTGCAGGACAGCCTTGTGGAAATATGGATGACGCATGTTGCGCCCGTTGACCATGAAATATTGCAGCGGATTGCGCTTACGGGCATTGGCCGGGAGACCTATGAAACCGGTTATGCTGACTATGGATGTGTCAGTGTCGACGGGGATGAGCTGCTTGTCGAGATTTTTGCCGAAGAGCTCACAAATGCGCTGCTTCATGGAGCCACGTCGCAGTGAGTGGAGGGTGACATCGTTGCTGACCAGCGTGAAGTCGACGGCTATATTCACCAGCGCCAGACGCTCAAACTCGCGCATGATGGCCGAGAGCTCTACAGAGTCCTTCTTGAGAAACTTGCGGCGCGCCGGGACGTTGAAGAAGATATCCTTCACCATCAGGTTTGACCCGGCCACACATGCCTCCGGCTCCTGGCTCTCCACCTTCGAACCGTTTATCACGAGCCGTGTCCCTATGGAGGCTCCCTGCTGCATGGTGCGCAGGTCAACGTGGGCTATCGCAGCTATTGATGCCAGCGCCTCTCCACGAAACCCCATGGTGTGGAGCGAGAAAAGGTCGTCGGCCTGGCGGATTTTCGACGTGGCATGGCGCTCAAAGGCCAGGCGAGCGTCGGTCTCGCTCATGCCACACCCGTTGTCAATGACCTGGATGAGTGTACGCCCCGCATCCTTGAGGACAATGGTGATCGAGGTGGCCCCTGCGTCTATGGAGTTCTCCACCAGCTCCTTGATGACCGAGGCGGGACGCTGTATGACCTCTCCGGCAGCAATCTGATTTGCCACGGAGTCGGGGAGCAGTCTGATGATGTCGCTCATGGGAGTTGGGGGTTAAGGGGTATTGAGTCCGGATGAATCGGGGGAATTGAGTCAAGGGGGATTGCGATTGAGTCTATGGGCATAGCAATCGAGTCGACCGGAAGAGCCATGGAGTCTGTAGGCACAGTCAGGTCTATCAGACCGGTGGGGATTGAATCAGGGACAGCGGGAGGAAGCGCCGGTGGCTTGGGGCGTCCCAGGGCCTGTCCGCGCACCTTCAGTGCATCCTTACGCATTTTCCCTAGGATATTCTGCCCATAGAGGTCGGCCATCTCTGGGGGGTAATAGAATATGTCGTCCGGCGATAGTGGCCGCAACATCCCATACCATCTGAACTTTGGGAGAAAATAGGAACTCCGCCTGGCCAGATAGAGGGGAGTCACCTTGCCTGAGGTCTGGGGCCACATCACAAGATGCTTGACATCGTTGTCCTCAAAATATGCGTCAAGATATGAACTCTCGGTGAAGGAGAACTTATTATAGGTGGAATCATTCTCCATCGGGAACATTATGACCTGAATATTCCCCTCGGCATACAGGCGGTCTATCACGGTGTCCGTCATCCACACTGTCATGTCCGACCCGCTGAACTGGTTGTAGCAATCCTCACCAATGTGTTGCGACACAAGGCCCGCCTCGGGGAGGCGTGCCCAGTCTGCCGTCGAGTCGGTGAAATGGACATACACCACATTGCCCACCACCTGCTTGTCTCCATTCCAGATGATGGGGTTATAGTACATATACAGTATAGAGTCGCGCTCCACCATGCTCATAGAGTCGCAGAGGCCCTGGACGTCACGGCGGAAGAACCTGACGCGGCGGAAGGCGTCAGTGACACGAGATGAGTCGGAATACATCTTGGCGGTTATCGTGTCTGCGTGGAGATAGAGGGTGTCCGTTCGCGAGTATTCGAGCGCGAGGGCATTTCCGGTGACAAAAGCGCTGTCGCGTATCTCGTCATAGAATCCATAGTCTCCGATGATGGACGATTTCCCGGCAGAGTCTGTCAGCACCATGTGTCCGAACGCCTCTCCGAAGCCGCTGTTGCGGTCGTAATACAATGTGTCGCCCGTCAGGGTGTTCCCCCTCCAGGTGTGGACGGTCGAGCGGTCAAACAGGTCGGCCACCCCGGTGCGTGTGTAGTAGAGTCCTGATGTTGAGGTGATCTCGCCGTCCTTGCTCAGGATGAGTGTATGGCACAGAAGTTCGGCTATGCCGGTGTCGGTGTTGTATGCAAGGGAGTCGGTGAACATACGCAGTGTGTCCCCCTCGCGCGGCCCCGTGAGGTCTACGTCGAGATAGAAATAGGAGTCCTTGGTCGATGGATAGTAATATCCCTGGCGCGATGTGAGGGTGTTGGTCTTGTCGGTTAGTGTTCCGCCCACGGTATAGTAGCCCACATCCTCTGCCATGTCATAGAACACCACAGGGGTTGTCAGCGAGACATCGCGGTTGATGAGGCGGGCATCGCGCCCGTCATAAGCCTGGAGCTCGGCTATCTCCGTGGCGCCGTCATAGAAGAGCATGTCGCCATAGACAAATAGGGTGTCCCCCTGCTCCATGCGCACATTGTCATATGCCTCGAGCGAAGAGGTCTTCTCGTTGTAGCGCGCAGAGTCACAGTACATGAACATGTCTCCCTTCCTGATCTGGACATTCCCCACTAGAATCTGTACATCAGAGTCACGCCGCTGGTCAGTCATCAGACGGTCAGCATACTCAATGAACACCTTGCCGGGCTGATGGCGGTCAGCGTGGGGGATGGAGGGGCGCAGTCGCTCGCGGGGCGCATGTGTGGGCTGCTGGGGTGCCGGACGGCTCGCCACCATGGCCGGAAGCCACAGAAGCAGGAGTGTCAGTATGGGTAATAGCGGACGCCTGGTCATTTCTCTGCTGACCGATTGTCGGTCTTGATCCAGCCTTGGTTCTTGAACTCACAGTCGCGCCAGCCTGACTCTATGCGTATGTAGGTCGATTTGATCTTATCGGCTAGCCATTTGTCAAGCACCTCCTGCTGGCGGTGCTCCTCATATAGGCGCTTGATGAGCTGATAGTCGTCAGAGAGATTGGCGCGGTGGCCGGGGATGCGGGTGGTGAGCTTGACAAGCGCCACAATGTCCTGGGTTGTCTTGGGGTCTTTCATGATGAACGCCTGCGAGACCTCGCCGGGCTGCATTTCGTTGACCACCTTAGCCACCTCCTGAGGGAGCTGCGACATGTTGAAGCGCGATGTCCCATCGGCCTGGTTCACCATCACGCCCTTGTTCTTGTTTGTGGTCTTGTCGGCCGAAAGGACTGCCACCGCTTCCTCGAAGGTGAACTTTTTATTGTCAACCATCTCGTGGCGCACGGTGTCGAGGCGGTTCACAGCCTCGATGAGGTCTGACTCAGCCACACGAGGACGCAGCAGGATGTGGCGCGCATTGATGCGCTCGCCGCGCTTCTCTATCAACTGGATGATATGATAGCCATACTCGGTCTCGACAATCTTAGAGACCTTCTTGGGGTCGTTGAGATTGAAGGCTGCGGCCGAGAATTCAGGCACCATCTGTCCACGGCCGAAGAATCCGAGTTCGCCTCCTCGCTGGGCTGACTCAGGGTCCTCTGAGTAGAGGATGGCCAGTGTAGAGAAATCACTCTCCCCACGGTTGACGCGGTCGGCGTAGTCGCGCAGACGGGACTTGACATTCTCTATCTCCTCGCGCGGGATGGCGGGGGCGATGGTGAGGATCTGAGCCTCAACCTGAAGGGGGACATAGGGGATGCTGTCCTCAGGGAGTTTGTCAAAATAGCGGCGCACCTCAGTGGGTGTGGTGGTGATGTTCTGTGTGAGCTTGCGCTGCACCATCTGCACCCTCTGGCGGTTTGCTATCATGTCGTGATATTGCACACGGAGCGCCGGGAGGCTCTTGTTGAAATACTGCTCCACCTTCTCCTTCGACCCCAACTGGTTGATGAGGAAGTTGAGTTGGGCCTCCACCTGCTGCATCACCATGCTCTCCGACACCTCGACGGTGTCCATGTCGGCCTGGTGGAGATAGAGTTTCTCGACGGCCATCTGCTCAGGGATGACACAGTAAGGGTCTCCGTCGATGGGTATTTTCTCATAGAGCATGCTCTGATAGGTGTCCTCGACCTCCGACTTCCAGATGGGTGTGTCGCCGACAACCCAAACCACCTCCTCGGCCACATTATCAACGGCGGCCACGGCATAGAGACAGCAGAGCATGAAGGCTGCTCCTGTCAGGAATATATTTCTGATTCTCACGTTGTTGCGAATAATTACAGATGAATATCGGGTATATTTAGGCCCAAAGTTACGAATTTTCCTGCAAAGTATGGGGGAATTTTTGTAATTTTGTGGTTGATATGCCTCTTCCCTGTTTCGTGACCCTGATGACGAAGGCGCCCATCATAAGCCAGCCGGTGCCTATCTTCCTGACGGTGATGGCCATACTTCTGGTCACGCCGTTGGTGTTCAACCGTCTGAAGATTCCGCATGTCATCGGCCTTATCATCGCAGGCGTGGCTGTGGGGCCCCACGGGTTCGGGCTGCTCGACAAGGATATGAGCTTTGAGGTGTTCGGACAGGTGGGCCTCCTCTACCTGATGTTTCTCGCCGGCATCGAGATTGACATGTATCACCTGCGCAAGAATCTCGGCAAAGGTCTTGTCTTCGGCGGATTTACCTTCTTCATACCTCTGATACTCGGAGCTATAGCAGCCATATGCTTTTTCAGGATGGGGCTGCTCGAGGCCACCCTGCTGGCGTCGATGTTTGCCGCCCACACTCTGCTGGCATACCCCATCGTGGCGCGCTTCGGTGTCACTAAGTCGCCTGCGGTCATCATCTCCATAGCCGGCACCATCGTCACAGTCCTTGGCTCCCTCATCGTGCTTGCCGGTGTGATGGGAGTGGTCCGCGAGGGCTCCGTGGCGTCGCTGCTCCCGGTGTTGGGCTATCTGGCGCTCTACTGTGCTGTGATGGTCTATTTCTATCCGCGCCTCACACGCTGGTTCTTCAAGAAACACCACGACGGCATCGCCCAGTTCGTCTACATCATGGTCATGGTGTTTCTCGCCGCAGCTGTGGCTCAGTGGATTGGCGTCGAGGGGGTCTTCGGAGCCTTCCTCGCCGGACTTGTGCTTAACCGCTTCATTCCCGGACGCTCCACTCTGATGGGGCGCCTGGAGTTTGTGGGCAACGCCCTCTTCATCCCCTATTTCCTTATAGGCGTGGGTATGCTCATCGACCTCAGCGTTCTGGCCAAGGGATGGCAGACCATCTATATAGCCGGAGTGATGTGTGGCGTGGCCATGCTCACCAAGTGGCTCGCAGCCCTGGCCACCCAGAAGGTGTTTCACCTCACCGGCACTGACCGCCTGATGATGTATCAGCTCTCCAATGCCCACACCGCCGTGGCTCTCGCCGTGGTCACCATTGGCTACACCATGGGGCTCTTCGGCGTCGAGATTCTCAACGGCACCATCTTGATGATCCTGGTGACATGCACAGTCTCATCAATGGGAACCGCCCGTGCGGCCGCCCGCCTCAAGGTGCAGCTCCTTGAGCAGGCTCAGGTGGAGGCCGAGAAAGATGAGTCTGCGACCCATCCGCGCACACTCATCGCCATTTCCAACCCACTCACGGCCCCGGGAATTGTGGAACTGGCCCTGGCCATGCGCTTTCCGGACTCCTCCATCCCCGGCGACTTCTATGCGCTCCATGTCCGCAACGACAATTCGGCGTCATCGCGCTCCATCTCGCGCAACTCGCTCGATGTGGCCGAGCGCGCAGCCGCCACAGTCGAGGTGGAGCTCACCCCCATAGAGCGCTACGACCTAAACTTCATCACCGGCGTCCTTAATACTATGGAGGAGCGCGACATCACCGAGGTCATCATTGGACTGCACCGGCGCACCGCCATCATCGACTCCTTCCTCGGCAGCAAGATTGAGCATCTGCTCCAGTCCACCAACCGCCAGGTGTGCATCACGCGTTGCTTCAACCCACTCCCCACCATCGCCCACATCTTCGTGGCTGTCCCCAAGAAGGCTCAGTTTGAGACCGGCTTCCGCCGCTGGGTCCAGGCCATAGGAAACTTGTGTCGCCACATCGGCCGCCCGGCGACATTCTGGTGTGAGGATCAGACCGCCCCTATGATACGCACCATACTCCGTCAGAGCAAGATAGGCATTACCGCCTCTTTCGAGCGCGTGGAGAGCTTCGACGACTTCGTATTGAAGCAGAGCGCTGTCGGGCCTGACGACTTGCTCATCGTGGTGAGCGCCCGCCGTGCCTCAGTCTCTTTCGACTCAGACATGGAGGAGGTGCCCCACTTCCTGCAGAAATATTTTCCTTACCACAACCTCATAGTGCTTTACCCGGGCCAGTTCGGCACCGAGCAGCCCATGACGATGGCCGAGATCATGGCCACCGATATGGTGGCCCCACCCTCACCCATCTACACCCACTTCATGAACATCCTCCGCCGCTTAAGGAAAAACTAAGCGACCTCTGTGCGGATTGGTCCCTACGCCAACCATTCGAGGCAAGGCAATTAACCGCGGGTCAATCACAATCTCACCTCTTCAGAACTTTGCCGACGGAACCGTCGGAGTATCGCTCTATGACGATGCCCCTATAGTCGTCCCTGACACGGCGTCCCTGCAGGTCATGCCTGGAGATGACGGTCTTGTCTGAGATAGCATCGGGATTATTGATAGCAGTCTCCTGGATGGTGAGGAATCTGTTCCAGCCTTCGGCCTGACGATATGCCTCAATGCTCCCCTCGGGGACAATCAGTTTCACAGTAGAGTATTGCGAATCTTTAAATTGTGGACATGCCGGCGGTGTCACATCCCTCAGAGTCAGAGTCTCGAGGAATCTGAGCGTAGACAAGTCTGATGGAAAGACCTTAAGATCCCTCCCCAAAGTCAGATTAGGCACACGCTTGTTATATGAGAAATGATACCTGAAATAATCGTCATATTTTAAATTAGCCTCATCTAAAATCACGATGTCTACCGGAGAATCACCAAAAGAAAGAATCCAATTATGATGCTCATCGTGATAAGATAATTCCACAAATCTACCCAACCTGAGTTCTTTGAAATTTGGACAATTTTCTACCAGCATGTTGCCCCCTTCAATCTCAGCGTCTGATACCTCAAAAGTCAATACTTCAATTTTATCGCAATCTTGAAATATGCCACTCCCCACTTTGGAGACCGAACCCGGAATCGTAAAAGACCTGAGACTGTCACAATTAGCGAAAGCTTGATATCCAATTTCCTTCAGATTCTCAGGCAGCGAGACATCCTTAAGGCTTGTACAGCCATAAAAACGCATATAGCCTATACTTTCTACTCCATCGGGTATGATTATTGATTCCAAACTTTTACAATTCATCATAGTGCCGAGAGATGTAAGACTTTTCGGCAAACTAATTGATTTCAACTTAACATTGTCAGAAATATCATTGAAGGATACGACATCTTCCGGCAAAATCAGTGTCTCCAGGTTTTCGCAGCCCCTTATATTCTTGATTTTTTTCACAGGATATCTCCCATGATATTGTATGCTCGCTCCTCCATAGTCAATGGAGTCCGGAATCACCAAGACAGAAGGCACGAGATTTGGTTTCATAATCTCTTCGAGTTCTGCACACCCTTCTTCAGGAATTATTTTATATTCGGCATTATCAAAATAGCATATCGGGACATTTGCTGCTATAGCCGAAATAGCCGACATTGACACAACAATAGTTACAACGACTGTTCTTAAAATTTCATTCATGGCTAATTCTTTCAGTTAATGTGACCTATTCAATCAACAATTCTTACTAGTGTGAGTACAAGATTATAATCCTCGTCCCATGATCTTATGACAAAGATAGAGGATGACTGATTTTCGCAAAGATACGGGATGTTTTTGAAAAAGCCAAGGGAAAGTCGCGGTTTAACAAAAAAAGAAAAGAGATTGCATCTATTTGACGCAATCTCCATAGTTTAGTTTAGTGGCGGGAGCAGGACTCGAACCTGCGACCTTTGGGTTATGAGCCCAACGAGCTACCACTGCTCCATCCCGCGATGTCGTTTTCAGTGGTGCAAAGGTAGGAACTTTTTCCGAAACAGCCAAATCCACACGCCATCAATTGTGTTAAAAATAATTAACTGTCCTTTCCGGTACAAAATTCGTCATGGCGTGGGAATATGTCGTAGGAATTTTGTATTTTTGCAGTTAATTTGCTTCACACTACAAGATGAATTTCAATTCTCGAGGGTCATTCTTCGGTGAAATGCCACCGGTGACCAAGAACCTGATTATAATCAACCTGATTGTCTGGCTAGCCATGTTCGTGCTTCCCGGACGCATCGGCGCGGGGCTTGAGGAGTTTGGCGGATTGCACTATTTCAAGGCATCGGACTTCAATCCGGTCCAGCTGATCACCTACATGTTCATGCACTCCACCCACAGTTTTGCCCATATATTCTTTAACATGTTCTCTCTGTGGATGTTCGGCATGACGCTCGAGAGGGTCATGGGGAGCGGGCGCTTCCTCTTCTTCTACCTCTCATGTGGCATTGGCGCCGGATTGATCCAGGAACTCACCTGGGCGCTCACCTGGGAGAACACCTTCGTCCCGCTGCTCGCCAATCAGAACGGACTAGACTTCCCCGAGGCCCGCGAGGCTCTCCACCAGTTGATGCAGACACCCCAGGGCGACAAGATGGTCAGCCAGTGGCTCAACGCCCTCGTCACCATCGGAGCCTCAGGTGCCATCTACGGCATCCTCCTCGCCTTCGGCATGCTCTTCCCCAACGCGCCCCTCTATCTCTTCTTCATCCCCGTGCCGGTCAAGGCAAAGTGGATGGTGACGGGCATGTGTGTCATCGAGCTCCTCATCGGGCTCAGCGAGGCAGCAGGAAGGCCCGACGGTGTGGCCCATTTCGCCCACCTCGGTGGCATGATATTCGGCTTCCTCATCATCCTCTACTGGAAAAAGCAAGGCACCTTCGGAGGGGGCAGCTATGGAGGCTACTGACACCCTGCGCCGGGCATGGGTCAACGCATCGATGCCCGCAAGGCTCATCGGTGTCAATGTGGCTGTGTTCTTAATGCTGCGCCTCGCCGTCATCATAGGCCTCCTGGCCGGAGCCGCCGACCCTTTGGGCTCAGTCCTCAGAGCCGTCGAGCTCCCCAGCCGCCCGTCCATGCTCCTGACAGCGCCCTGGACCATCGTCACCTACATGTTCTCGCAGTATGATGTCATGCACATCATCTTCAACATGCTGTGGCTCTACTGGTTCGGCCAGGTGATGCTGCTCAGATGCACCCCCGGCCGGATGCTCGTCCTCTATATCTATGGCGGCCTCGCAGGCGCAGCGCTGTTCCTCATAGCCTACAACACCATCCCCTTCTTCTCAGGCACCACAGGCATGCTCATAGGCTCATCGGCCTCTGTGATGGCCATTGTCACAGCCACCGCCTTGCTGCTCCCAGACTTCAGGCTGAGGCTCCTCTTCATCGGCGACGTGAGGCTCAAGTGGATTGCCGCCGCCACCATCGCCCTTGTCCTTCTGGGCGTGAGCGGCGAGAATGCCGGAGGCGAGGTGGCACACATCGGAGGCATCCTCATGGGAGCCATCTTCGCCCTCACACTCCGCCGCGGAGTCGACATCACACGCCCGGCCGCATGGCTGCTGACACGCCGCCGCGCCCCACTCACCAACCCCACCATCAGCAACGATGACCGCCGCGACCTCGACGCCATCCTTGACAAGATAAAGCGCACCGGCTACTCCGCCCTAACCCCCGACGAGCGCAAGCGACTCTTCGAAGTCAGCCGGGGCATCAAATGACCCCAATAAAGTCCAAACATCTTCTCCCTGACATGTCATTGCTTGAGAAATACATATCACGTCCGTGGCTGGCCACATTGAGAGCCATAGTCGCCGGACTCAACGTAGGCCTTGCCATGACCACCATCTTCTCAGCCTATGGCGGCTCCATAGACCCCGACAAGTGTGTGCTCGCATCTCTGGCAGCCATGGCGCTTCCGCTTGTGCTTATTCTTGGATGCGCCTTCCTGCTCATCGACCTCCTGCTGTGGCGCAAGGCAGCCTTCGCCATTCTGGCCGGATGGATCCTCTCAGCCCCGCCCATCATGGCCTTCGCCCCGATAAATATCCCATCGGGCTCCCTCTCACCTGAGGAAAAAGAACGGTCATTCACCTTCATGACCTACAACACCCTCCACTTCATGGACTTCAGAGGCGAGGTCGAGGGACTGGAGTCAAACGCCACCATCGACTTCATCCTCAACGAGGATGCCGACATCGTGAGCATGCAGGAGACCGAGATGATAAAGGAATGGCCACTATGGCACATCACCGGCGCCCAACTGCGCCAGCTCGCTGACCGCTACCCATTCAGAGCCGTCGGCGTCCAGGACCAATACACAGTCCTGTCGAAATACCCCTTCACCGAGGACCGCATAGAGATCCCGGAGAATATGAAGCCCCATGTGTCCTTCTACCGCATCAGCATGAACGGACAGATTCTCCATCTGGCCAACTGCCATCTCCAGTCAATAGGCCTAGACCCCAAGGACAAGGAACTATATGAGGGCCTGCTCAAGAAATCGCCCGGAGCCGCAAGGATGATCCCGCGCGAGATGGAAGAGGTGAAGAGCCGACTCGTCACCAAGCTCCAGGCCGCATTCAAGCAGCGCAAACTCCAGGCACAATACATCCGCCAGTGCATCGACTCCATCGGTGGCAACTGGATTGTGGCCGGAGACTTCAACGACATTCCCGCCTGCTATGCCGTCCGCACCATCATGGGTGACGACATGCACGACGCTTATGCCGACGAGGCCATGGGCCCAACCATCACATATCACGGCAACAAGTTCTATTTCCGCATAGACCAGATACTCTACAAGGGAGACTTCAGCGCCGTCTCCATCAAGCGCCCCGCCATCCCCTCGAGCGACCACTACCCTCTGGTAGCCACATTCCTCCTGGACAACTGAAAATTATGACAATAACCACACATATATGAAATCAATCATCACAGCAACGGTCGCGGCCGCGGCCTTGTCAATCCCCCTGGCCATGAACGCTCAGACTGCAGAGAGGGTCAATCCCTTCACCGTCCCCTACACCACCCCCTACGAGATTCCACCATTCAGTGAGATAACCTATGCCGACTACCTTCCGGCCATGCGCCAGGGCATAGAGATCCAGAAGGCCGAGATCAAGGCCATCGCCGAGAATCCTGAGGCCCCCACCTTCGACAATACCATCCTCGCCATGGAGAAGTCTGGCGAGCTGGTTAACAAAGTGATGCTCGTGTTTGCCTCGCTCGACGAGACCGACAACACACCCGAGATGCAGGAAATCTCCGAGGTGCTATATCCCCTCTACTCCGAGGCATCAGACGAGATCTCGATGAACTCCAAGCTCTTCGAGCGCGTCAAGAAACTCTATGACACCCGCAACTCCCTCGGCCTGGACAAGCCCCAGATACGCGCCATCGAGGAGTCATACAAAAACTTCACACGCAACGGCGCCCTCCTCTCCCCCGAGAAGAAAGAGGAACTCAAGGCCATCAACAAACGGCTCACAGACCTCTATCTCACATTCAACAAGAACCTCCTCGCATCCACAAACGCCTGCGAGATCATCGTCGACAACGAGGCCGACCTCGCCGGAATCCCTGCCGGCATCGTCGCCACTGCAGCCTCCGAGGCCAAGCAGCGCTCCAAGGATGGCAAATGGGTCTTCACACTCCATGCCCCCAGCCGCCTCCTGGTGCTGAAATATGCCGACAACCGCGCCCTGCGCGAGCGCATGTACAATGCCTACGCCCTTCTAGCCTCTGAGGCCCCCTACGACAACCGCCCCGTCATCGCCGACATCGTGCGCACACGCGCAGAGAAGGCCCGCCTGCTCGGCTTCAAGGACTACGCCTCATATATGACCGACAACGTCATGGCCAAGACCCCCGAGGCTGCCACAGACCTCCTCATGCAGATCTGGGAACCCGCCACAGCCAAGGTGAAAGAGGAAGTGGCCGAGATGCAGACCTTCGCTGACTCCGAGGGCGCCGGCATAACCATAGAGCCTTGGGACTACTACTATTATGCCGAAAAGGTGAGGGCTAAGAAGTTCGACCTCGACGAGAATGAGGTGAGCGCCTACTTCTCGCTCGACAATGTCCGCAAAGGCATCTTCACCCTCGCCGAGAAGCTCTATGGCGTCAAGTTCACAGAGATGCCCGACGCCCCTAAATACAACCCCGAGGTCAACGTCTATGACGTCACCGACGCCAACACCGGCGAGCATATCGCAGTGTTCATGACCGACTACTTCCCCCGCGCCTCCAAGCGCCAAGGAGCCTGGATGAGCGAATTCAAGGGCTCATATGCCGACCCTGACGGCAAGGTGGGACGCCCCATCATCTATAACGTCGGCAACTTCACACGCCCCACGGCTGACACACCCGCCCTCCTCACCATCGATGAGGTCGAGACAATGTTCCATGAGTTCGGCCACGGCCTCCACGGCATGCTCTCACGCGCCAAACTCCGCTCTCAGAGCGGCACAAACGTCGACCGCGACTTTGTCGAGCTCCCCTCTCAGATCACCGAGCACTGGGCACTCGAGCCTGAGCTCCTCAAGGACTTCGCCTTCCACTACAAGACCGGAGAGGTGATTCCAACCGAGCTCATCAACAAACTCCAGGCCGCCTCGACCCACAACCAGGGCTTCACCACCACCGAGCTTGCCGGAGCAGCCCTCCTCGATCTCGCTTGGGGCGCCTACAATCCAGCCCCCGGCGACTCAATCGACGTCAACAAGTTTGAGGCAGACATCGCCGCAAAACTCAACATGCCCTCACAAGTGGCCTATCGCTATCGCTCACCCTACTTCAAACACATCTTCGGCAGCGACGGCTATGCCTCAGGCTACTACACATATCTCTGGGCCGAGGTCCTCGACACCGACGGCTTCGAGCTATTCGCCGAAAAGGGAATCTTCGACCCCGCCACAGCCAAGTCATTCAAGGAAAACATCCTCGAGATGGGTGGAAGCGACGACCCCATGGAACTGTTCGTGAAGTTCCGCGGCCACAAGCCCTCTGTCAACGCCCTGCTCCGCAACCGCGGTCTCCTCAAGGACGACAAAAAGCCTGAGCAAATCAACACCCCCGGCGGCAAATAACACACCCTGCCTCCGACACCACAAAACATCCGCATCATCACCTCACCCGGGTCCATGATGCGGATTTTTTTGGGGATTTTGAAAATCCGCTGTATCTTTGTAAAAACGAAATAATCAAGGCCAATGAGGCCGAGGAGACAGATTGATTATGTTACGACTCACATTTCTCTTGTTATTCATGTATTCTACCATTTCTATCCATTGTGAGACAAAGAATTCCATTAGGATAGAGGGAGTATACTATGTATCCGGATCACTCAGAGGAGAATCAATCGATGAGGAATACAGTGAAGAGGGCATAGTTGTCTATTACTCACATGCTCAAAAAAATGGTGAGACAGAATACCAAAAACATCTATATCCATGTTCAGATTCAACGAAGAGGTTAAACCCTATAAGCAATTCATTCTGTCCCTCTCCCATATTAGACGTTAATGACAACTATGACAGCCTTGAATGCTGTGGGGACACTTTAGTCTTGAATTTCAAATACGAAATCTCTGACAACAACAACTCCATCAAAGCCCTCCGCACCATCGGCCTTGGACTCGAGATCACCGGATGCAGCATACAGGAATCATTTTTACATGACGTAAGCCTCAAAACTTTAAAAAGCCTCAGTTCGCGAGTAGCCTATACGGTAAAAGGAAAAAACTTCAAAAGAATATTCGGTAATGTGCCCGTTGAATGTAACGACACAATAACCGTCACCATCAGAAAGATTGAGTGCATCGAGTCAAACAAAATAAAGCAATATCAGAAGGAAGACAACAAGCGATTTTCCGCCAAAGGCCGCCAAGAGGGACAAAACTGACTTTACGCCCCTTAAACATCCGCATCATCACCTCACCCGGGTCCATGATGCGGATTTTTTTGGGGATTTTGAAAAAAATCTGTATTTTTGCAAAGTGGTATTTAACAACCTCAAATCTCACCTGATTCAACACAATCAAAGAACAATCAGACTACATTTTATTATATCACTATGAGTAAAGAAAAAAAATTCTTGACTTGTGATGGCAACCAGGCTGCAGCCCATGTGAGCTATATGTTCTCAGAGGTAGCGGCCATCTACCCCATCACCCCGTCGTCAACAATGGCTGAGTATGTCGACGAGTGGGCCGCCGCCGGACGCAAAAACATCTTCGGCGAGACTGTCCTCGTGCAGGAAATGCAGAGTGAGGGTGGCGCCGCCGGTGCCGTCCACGGCTCTCTCCAGGCCGGTGCTCTTACCACAACCTACACCGCCTCACAGGGTCTTCTCCTGATGATCCCCAACATGTATAAGATTGCCGGCGAGCTTCTCCCCTGCGTCTTCCATGTTTCAGCACGTACACTCGCCAGCCACGCCCTCTCAATCTTCGGTGACCACCAGGACGTGATGTCATGCCGCCAGACAGGCTTCGCAATGCTGGCTGAGGGTTCTGTTCAGGAGGTGATGGACCTCGCAGGTGTAGCACACCTCTCAACCCTCCGTTCACGTGTCCCCTTCATCAACTTCTTCGACGGATTCCGCACATCTCACGAGATCCAGAAGATCGAGGCTATGGACCAGGACGATCTCGCTCCCCTCGTTGACCAGGAGGCTCTCGCCGAGTTCCGCGCACGCGGCCTCAACCCCGGCAAGCCCGTGGCACGCGGCATGGCTGAGAACGGCGACGTGTTCTTCCAACACCGCGAGTCATGCAACGAATACTACAACCGCGTTCCTGAGATCGTTGAGGACTACATGAAGGAAATCACACGCATCACCGGCCGCGAATACAAACTCTTCAACTACTATGGCGCAGCTGACGCAGAGCGCGTCATCATCGCCATGGGTTCTGTCACCCAGGCCGCCCAGGAGGCCATCGACTACCTCGTCAAGAAGGGTGAGAAGGTCGGTCTCGTGAGCGTTCACCTCTATCGCCCCTTCTCTGCCAAGCACTTCCTCGCAGCTGTCCCCAAGACTGCAAAGCGCATCGCAGTCCTCGACCGCACAAAAGAACCCGGAGCAAACGGCGAGCCCCTCTATCTCGACGTACGCGACTGCTTCTATGGCCAGGCTGACGCCCCCGTCATCGTGGGTGGCCGCTATGGTCTCGCATCAAAGGACACCACTCCTGCCCAGATTCTCGCAGTGTTCGAGAACCTCGCTCTCCCCACACCCAAGGATCACTTCACAGTGGGCATCGTCGACGACGTCACCTTCACCTCACTCCCCCAGAAGGAGGAGATCGCTCTGGGCGACGAGAGCACTTTTGAGGCTAAGTTCTATGGCCTCGGTGCCGACGGTACTGTAGGTGCAAACAAGAACTCAGTGAAGATCATCGGCGACAACACCAACAAGTATTGCCAGGCATACTTCGCTTACGACTCAAAGAAGTCAGGCGGTTTCACCTGCTCTCACCTCCGTTTCGGCGACGCGCCCATCCGCTCCACTTATCTGGTGACAACACCTAACTTCGTGGCTTGCCACGTTCAGGCTTACCTCCACATGTATGACGTCACCCGCGGTCTCCGCGACGGCGGCACATTCCTTCTCAACACCATCTGGGAAGGCGAGGAACTGGCCAAGAACCTCCCCAACAAGATCAAGAAGTATTTCGCTGACCACAACATCCGCGTTTACTACATCAACGCCACCAAGATTGCACAGGAAATCGGCCTGGGCAACCGCACCAACACCATCCTCCAGAGCGCATTCTTCCGCATCACAGAGGTGATCCCCGTCGACCTCGCTGTCGAGCAGATGAAGAAGTTCATCGTCAAGAGCTACGGCAAGAAGGGACAGGACGTTGTCGACAAGAACTATGCAGCTGTCGACCGCGGCGGCGAATACAAGGAACTCCCCGTCGACAAGGCTTGGAGCAACCTCACCGAGGAGGCCAAGGCTGCCAACAACGATCCCGCATTCATCAACGAAATCGTTCGCCCCATCAACGCTCAGGACGGCGACCTCCTCACTGTCAGCGCCTTCAAGGGGCGCGAGGATGGCACCTGGGAGCAGGGCACCGCTGCCTACGAGAAGCGTGGCGTAGCCGCCTTCGTCCCCGAATGGCTCGAGGAGAACTGTATCCAGTGTAACAAGTGTGCATTTGTCTGCCCTCACGCCGCTATCCGTCCCTTCGTGCTCGACGCTGCAGAGATGGCAGCAGCTCCCTTCGGCGAGGACAAGACTATCCCCGCAATGGGCAAGAGCTTCGCTGGCATGCGCTTCATCCAGAGCGTCGACGTGCTCGACTGTCTCGGCTGCACCAACTGTGTGGCTGTCTGCCCCGGCAAGAAGGGCGTGAAGGCTCTCGTAATGAAGCCTCTCGAGACTCAGCTCGACGTTCAGAAGGAGTGGGACTACTGCGTGGCTAAGGTGGCCAGCAAGCAGGACCTCGTCGACATCAAGGCCAATGTGAAGAACTCACAGTTCGCACAGCCCCTCTTCGAGTTCTCAGGCGCTTGCTCAGGCTGCGGCGAGACACCTTATGTGAAACTCATCTCACAGCTCTTCGGCGACCACGAGATCGTTGCCAACGCCACAGGCTGCTCATCAATCTACTCAGGCTCAGTTCCCTCTACTCCTTACACCAAGAACGCCAAGGGCGAGGGTGTGGCATGGGCCAACTCACTCTTCGAGGACTTCGCTGAGTTCGGTCTCGGCATGAGCCTCGCTCACGAGAAACTCCAGAAGCGTGTGGCCGACTACATGCAGAAGGCTCTCGACTGCCCCTCATGCTCTGCAGAGATCAAGGCTCTCGCCACCAAGTGGCTTGAGAACAAGAATGACGTTGCCGCCACCAAGGAGGTTGCAGCAGCCATCGTTCCTCTCTGCGAGGCTTGCGGCTGCGACGTCTGCAAGGGTCTCCTCTCAGTCAAGGAGCACATCGCCAAGCGCTCACAGTGGATCATCGCCGGCGACGGCGCCGCTTACGACATAGGCTTCGGCGGTCTCGACCACGTTCTCGCTTCTGACAAGAATGTCAACGTCCTCGTGCTCGACACTGAGGTCTACTCAAACACCGGCGGTCAGTCATCCAAGGCTACACCTCTGGGCGCCATCGCCAAGTTTGCCGCTGCCGGCAAGCGTGTCCGCAAGAAAGACCTCGGCCTCATCGCATCAACCTACGGCTACGTTTACGTTGCCCAGATCGCCATGGGTGCTGACAATGCCCAGACCCTCAAGGCCATCCGCGAGGCTGAGGCTTATGACGGTCCCTCACTCATCATCGCTTACTCACCCTGTATCAACCACGGCATCCGCAAGGGCATGGGCCACGCACAGGAAGAGCAGGCAGCAGCCGTTGAGTGTGGCTACTGGCACCTCTGGCGCTACAACCCCGCCCTCGAGATGGAAGGCAAGAACCCCTTCTCTCTCGACTCAAAGGCTCCCGATTGGGACAAGTTTGAGGACTTCCTCAAGGGCGAGGTACGCTATGCTTCCGTAGCAAAGCAGTATCCCGCAGAGGCAGCCGAACTGTTCGCAGCCGCCAAGGCCAACGCACAGTGGCGCTACAACAACTACCTCCGTCTGGCACAGCAGCAGTGGGGCACAGAGCCCTCACCCGTCGCTGAATAAGCCATCACGGTGACATAGACCAATCCGGCCACCCCCGCCAACGGGAGTGGCCGGATATTTTTTTGCGACATCCATGAAAGCCGATACACCACCCCAAAAAGGCGCCCGGAGGGCGCCGAATTACGTTTCGACCAATCATTTTCCACCCCGAAGGCACATGCTCCATAAAAATGAAGCCGGATGATGAGGTGGTCTCATCATCCGGCTGTCGAATTATCGCAAATGTGTGTTGTTTTAGTCTCGTGTGCCGATGAACGTAGTCATAGTACCAGCATTGTTCAAGAAGTTAATTGTCATGCTTCTGCCCTGGATTGTGATATTCATGTTGGACTGATTGACACTTTTGAGGACATATGCATTGCCTGATTTCTCAACATTGAAGTTTGCTGACCCGTTTGTGAACAGTTTGGCAGTCACGCTAACTACTGTGTTTGAAACAGAGCCTACATACACTGTATAGGTGTCGTCAATTACATATCCTCCTGATGTGAGTTCACCCACATATGTCCCGGTGATACGTGAAGAGAGATTTGCGGGCTCATCATCATCATCGTCTCCACCACATGCGGTCATGCTGACTGAGAGTGTGAGAGTGATGAGGACAAGGAAGAGTGATTTTAGAAACTTTTCCATTGAAATTTTGTTTTGAAAATGATTTGTGTGAATATTCTTTGCAAAATTATTTGAAAAACTGCAAACAAATCACAAAATGTTGTAGCCAAATAAGCGACATTTTGTTTCCAAATTGGATTCAGAATTATTTTGAGTCTAAATTGCGCGACAAATCAGCAAAAAAATCATGGCCAAGTGCCTTTGATATTCTCATAAGCAATTGTGAATCAATGCTTTCCTTGGAGAGTATTTTGTATATGTGTGTGCGCGTGACAAAAATTTCGGCCGCCAACCAGGCTGCCGAGCGACGTTGCTGCTTCAAAACATCCTTAATCCTGTTACCGATGTGCATTTCTCATGTAAATTTCCAACAAAGGTAACTAAAAACAACTATATAAAATTACCCCCCCCGAATTTAACATACATTAACGCTCGGGAGGGGCGATGTGGTTTATTCCATCTCGCCGGGGGTGTGGAACGGCGAGCCATCCACAGAGACCTTACCAATGCGGGAGTTGGCCAGCTTGAGCTCTTCAGGCGCATGGCCGGGAACAAGGAGACTGTCTATGTCACAATCGTTCAGCACAATGCGGTCCTTGGACATGGCCGTTACTTTCCGAGCCTTGATCGAGTCGAGATAGAGAGTGTGGGATGAGGCATAGAAGTTGTCGGCCATACCACGCGGCACCACCACAGTGGCAAGCACAAAATCTTCGGTGGTAACCCTGGAGGCTCCTCCATAGTAGTCGTCAAGCAACTGTCGGTTAAGACAGAGGGTGAGGGACCCATTGGCGACATCGGCCTGTAGGAATGGAGCCCAGTCCTCGCGTGTCACGAGCCAGGGGGTAGAGGCAGTGTCGCTCTCACACACGGCTACACCTTTATAATTATTGATCTTGATTCCCCGGTCGGACTGCAGCTGGGTGAAGTCGAAGGTGTCAAACCTCTCCAGCGGGATCCTCACGGTGTCCCCTCCGAGGACATGCTCATATTCCTGAGTGGGTTGAAGAGTTCGTGTGACTGCACATTTTTTGGCTATAATAGCCGTGACCAGAAATCCGGACAGGAAGATTCCTGCCATTATGTATGTTGATAGTTTCATATCTTCTTAATTCTCTTTTATCCATTCGTCGTATCTATCAGCGAGTTGAGCCGGGGTGACACCGAGCATCCTGAGGCGGCGGAATGTGTCGCAGAGCTCGCCGTTGAGAAATGTCTCGCGGTTCATAGCCTCAATCCTCCCCTTGGCTCCCGGCGCTATGAAGAATCCTATGCCGCGGCGGTTGAAAATAATCTCCTCGCGTGTGAGATGCTCGTAGGTACGCATCACGGTGTTTGGGTTCACCTGGAGCTCTGCGGCATACTCGCGTACGGAGGGTATTCTCGACTCCTCGTCAAAGGTCCCGTCCAGCACACTGTCGCAGATGCGGTCAGCTATCTGGAGATAGATAGCCTTGGTGTTTTCCTTGAATATCATGGCGGACGGTTACCAGCGGTTTATCAAGTCAGCCTCCTTGAAGCGGAGGCAGGTGAGGGAATAGTTGATGAGGATGATGACGGTCAGTACGATGTTGACCAGAGTGTCGACATCTATGGTGGGCTGCTTCAGCCAGAAGCAGGGACCGTAGGTGCTGAGGACTACACCGAAACCGGTGATGCAGTAGGCCAGGCCGATGGCCCAGAGTGAGATGAACGTCTTGATGAAGTGGTGTGTGCGCCACACAATCGCCCCAAGCAGAAAGAACGACTGGAGGGACAGCATGAAGAGCAGCAGTTCCCAGAAATCCCCCGGGTCGGCTCCGAAGATGGAGGAACGGCCGAATATGAGGGGAATGATTGGCGCGAACGGGGAGGCCGAGGGGAGGGTGAGCCAGGTGATGAGCACCCTCACGCTGTCGGCCACAAGCGCGCTGGCCAAAGCCCAGAGAATGAAGAGGGGGACTGCCACTATCCATCTCACCGTGAAGGCCTCGAGCCAAGAGGCGGGACATGTCAGTGTGTGGAGAGACTCGCGGGTTGTAGACATGGTCGAGAAGGCCGATGAGGCCACAACCAATCCCATCAGGAACGTGATGGCGGTAAACCATCTCAACTCAGGCTTGATGGATGATGAGGTGCCGCTCATGAGATAGCTGTCCCAGTCTGACATAAGCCCGCACAGGGTGGCCACAATAATCATCAGTGCTGTGAGCATCAGACCCTGGAGCAGGAGGCGGCGATGGTTCTCGAGAAGATATTTTGACAGCAGCATCCTCAGACGCAGGAGGCTGAAGAGTTCGTGGGTATTCATGGCTTATTAAATATGTGTTCGACGGAGCCGGGGCGCTCTGTGGCAAAGTTGAAAAGCATCTCGAGGTCAGGGGCGGTCTCTGAGCCATCGTTGTTGAGGGTGATGATGTCGGTGCCCCCGGCGGTTGGATGGGCATAAAGAGCGGCCCCGATTGAGGCACGGTCGTTGACGGTGGAGAACTTCAGCCGCTCCATTATCGAGACCACGCTCTGGTCCAGCACCACGCGCGACTTGTCCATGATGATGATGTGGTCGAGCAGGCTCTCCACATCCCATACCTGGTGAGTGGAGAGGACTATGCTCTTCTCGTCTGTCATCCCTCCGGCTATGAAGCGGCGGAAGGCATCCTTGCCGGGAATGTCGAGACCGTTCGTAGGCTCGTCCATCAGCACGAGGGGCACGTTTGTGGCCAGTGCGAAGCTCAGGTAGACCTTCTTCTTCTGACCCATCGAGAGCTCGCCGGTGTTGAGGTCGTCTGCCATCCCGAAAACATCGAGGTGGCGCCTCATGTCGTCGACTGAGAACCGGGGATAGAGGGGCGCGTTGGCCTTGATGAATCTGCTCAGCTTCATTTTGGGGAGGTCGAACTCCTCGGGAACGATAAACATCTCGGCCATGGTGGAAGGGATACGCCGGCGGGTGTTGACCCCGTTGAGCGTCACGCTCCCGGAGGCCGGTGTCAGAAGTCCGGCCACAAGATAGAGCAGCGTCGACTTCCCGGCACCGTTCGGCCCAAGGAGACCATAGATGCCGCCATCTCCGATGTTGAGCGAGAAGCCATCCAGCACTCTTCCGGACGAGCGCCGGTAGGAGAATGTGAGTTTATTGATTTCAAGCATATGGGTGTATTAGTATAATAGTACACCGCAAAGATAGGAGCAATTTTTGAAACCACAAAATTTTTTCGGGAAAATTTTCAAAAAAGTGTGTCAGTCCCCCGTCATCTCACCCGGGTTGAGGAGGAAAAGACGATGTGTGGCGCGCGACACGGCCGTGTAGAGCCAGCGATAGAAGTCGAGGCCCTGAGCCTCAGGAGGAATGCCCCCCAGGTCGACAATGACATTGCTCCACTGGGCGCCCTGAGCCTTGTGGCATGTGACAGCGTAGGCATACTTGACCTGCAGGGCGTTGAAATACTCATCCTTCCGCAGGCGGCGCAGGCGCGTCTCATAGGTGTCGGTTGGAGCGTTGACCTCGGGGTCAGCCATACGGGCCTCAGCCAGAGCCTGCATCCGCTCACGCGGCAGAGAGGCATTCTCATCGGTGAGAGTGTCAAGGAAGATTCGGCACCTCACGTCGACATCTCTGTCGGGGAGGTTGAGGGTGACGATGGCAAACCTGAAGCCATATCGCTCCTCGATGGCATGAATGGCGGTGACGATGGCCACATCTCCGTTGGCTATGAAATCGAGGCCTTTTGTCTTGGCCGCCCAGGTGTAGTTGTTCTTGGCCACCAGGAGCCGCTCCCCCTTGCTGAGCTCCTCCTCGAGGTCGAGGATGCGTGCGCGTATGCCCAGGTTGAAGGCTGTGGCACGGCGGTTGGAGCGCGTCACAATGATGGTCTCCCCCGGCCCGTCTGTGCGGTAGCACTCACCCACGATGTCTGCCACCTCGTTGCTGTCGGTCACGAAGATATCGTCACAACCATCCACGGTGAGCCGAGGGGTGGGGAGCGGGTCCATGAGCATGGCGCGCCGGAGCCATGTGGCGTTGCGCAGAATCCCTGAGCCGCGGGCCTGGCGCACAGTGTCGGTGAGTGTGGCGCGGCTCACTTTCAGCCCCAGGCGCTTGAAGGAGGCAGCCGCCATGGCCGGCGACTCTGTGGAGCCCACAGGCGGGAGCTGAGCCACATCCCCCAGGAGGATGAGGCGGTTGTTGTCAGGGGTGAACACATATTCCGTCAGGTCCTCGAGCAGGTTTGGCGCATCGGCCTCCCCTGAGCCGTCCCCTATCATGGAAGCCTCGTCGACAATGAAGACCGCATTGCTGAGGGTGTTGTGCTGGAGGAAAGTGTTGCCCATGGTGAGGTCTCCGGAGGGCCCACGGTATATTTTGCGGTGGATGGTGTGTGCGGGATGCCCGGCATGGGCTGAGAACACCTTAGCCGCTCTCCCCGTCGGAGCCATCAGCACCACCGGTCTCCCGGCAGCGGTGAGAGCCTTGACGAGAGCACCTGTCAGCGACGTCTTGCCCGTGCCGGCATAGCCGTTGACAATGAAGACAGCACCGATGTCGGAGTGGCCGCCACAGAAGCGGGCCAATGCGTCGATGAGCTGTGACTGCTGCGCATTGGCCTCATATGGCAAGGCTTTTCTGACACTGTCGGCAAATTCCCGGATAGTCATGTTCAATTGTTGAGATATACAAAGTTAGCCAAAACGGAGCGAGATTGCAAGATATTTTGTAATTTTGCGAGGTTAAGTGACGATTAAAAACAACTAAAGAGACATTAATCCGCCATGAAAAAGTGCATAATATTTTCTGTATTGATACTCCTTCTCCTCAGTGGTTGTAGAGGGGGTGCCTCAAAGGTCGACGAGGGGAAACCCCTGACAAATGAGTATGCCGAAGGGTTTGAGATCAGCGAGCTCCCCTCAGGGGTGAGGCTGCTCGACATAAAGGACCCTGAGGGTGTCCAGGCTGAGACATTTCACTATGCCCTCGTGCCGAGAGGTGAGGAGGCGGAGATTCCTGACGGATATACACGCATTGACATCCCTGTGCGCTCCGTGGTGTGCATGACATCACTGCAGCTGTCCAACTTCATACGCCTGGGGCTGCAGGATTATGTGACGGGCATCACCAGCACACGCCATCTCAAGGACCCGGTGATGAATGAGCAGCTCCGCTCAGGCCACACAAAGAAAATAGGCATCGAGGGCAACTTTGACCGCGAGGTTATCATGGCCCTGACACCTGACGTCATCATGGTGAGCCCTTTCAAACGTGGCGGCTTTGAGGCTCTGCGCGATGCCGGTGCACCCACTGTCCCCCATCTGGGCTATAAGGAACTCTCACCCCTGGGGCAGGCTGAGTGGCTGAAGGTGACAGGCCTGCTCACCGGAAATGAGCGTGAGGCCGCTGAGGCGTTCGACTCAATAGCCGCGCGCTACAATTCGCTGAAAGCGCGTGTTGACTCTGTTGTCGCCGACGGCAGGAGACCCAAGGTGTTCAGCGGCGAGATGAGGGGCGGCAACTGGTATGCCGTGGGTGGCAAGAGTTTTCTGGCTGAGCTGATGCGAGATGCCGGAGGGGACTATTTTCTTAAGGACAACAACGAGTCAGGGGGCGTCACGCTCGACTATGAGACCGTCTTTGCCACCGCCTCCGACGCGGACTACTGGCGCATCGTCAACAGCTATGACGGCGAGTATTCCTATGATGTGCTGAAGGCTTCCGATGCCCGATATGCCGACTTCAAGGCATGGAAGGATGGTGGTGTCATCTACTGCAACATGAAGAAGCGCCCGTTCTATGAGAGCATGCCGGTGGAGCCTGACCTGATTCTGGCTGACTTTGTGTATGTCTTTCATCCAGAGCTCCTCCCGGACTATACACCCGCTTACTATAAGTTGCTCGAGAAGTGAATCCGGGAAAGATATTGCTGGTGGTGGGGGCCATCCTGCTGCTCCTTGCACTCAATCTGGTGTTGGGAAGTGTGGAGATTCCGCTTGAGGATGTCGTGAAGGTCATCACCGGGCGGGGCGCGGAGGTGGACAATGTCTCGCGCACCATCATCCTGAAATCGCGTCTCCCGCAGGCTCTCACGGCCATTGTGGCCGGAGCCGGGCTTGCAGTGAGCGGCCTGCTGATGCAGACGGTCTTCCACAACCCCCTCGCCGGGCCGTCAGTGCTAGGCATAAGCTCAGGCGCCAGCCTTGGTGTGGCCTTCGTGGTGCTTCTGTCAGGGAGCATTGGGGGGACTGCATTGAGCCGCCTCGGCGCCATAGGGAGTGTGGCTATAACCGTCTCGGCCGTCATGGGTTCGCTCCTTGTCATGGCCCTCATAGCCTACACCGCCGGGAAGGTGAGGGGAAATGTCACGCTGCTGATAATGGGTGTGATGATAGGCTATCTGGCCAATGCCATAATCGGGGTGCTGAAGTTTTTCAGTGCGGAGGAGGATATACGAGCCTATGTCGTGTGGGGACTCGGGAGTTTTGCCCGTGTCTCTGGGGGGGAGACCATGGTCTTTGTGATTCTGATGGTGTGTCTGCTCCCCTTCTCGCTGCTGCTCATAAAGCCGCTCAATCTCATGCTGCTCGGCGACTCATATGCCCGCAATCTGGGACTCGACATCGAGCGGGCCAGGCTGCAGGTGATAGTCTGCTCAGGTGTGCTGGTGGCGGTAGTGACGGCTTATTGTGGCCCCATCATGTTTCTCGGGCTCGCCGTCCCTCATCTCTGTCGGGGTCTTTTCCGAACATCGAACCACGCGGTGCTTCTGCCTGCCTCATTGCTGGTGGGAGCGGCCCTGGCTCTGCTCTGCAATCTATTAGCCCGTCTGCCCGGGTTTGAGGGTGCGCTCCCGGTCAACTCAGTGACGGCGCTCATCGGCGCCCCGGTGGTGATGTGGGTGCTGTTCAAACGACAAAAATCGCGCGTGTCATGACTACGATGCAACTCAAAGACCTCACAACGGGCTATCATACCCGTCATGGCCGGAAGGTGATAGGGGAAGGGATGGACGTGTCGCTCAACAGTGGCGAGCTGACGTGCCTCCTTGGCCCTAACGGCGCGGGAAAGTCTACGCTGCTCAGAACCCTCTCTGGGTTCAGCCACCCTCTCGAGGGTGAGGTCCTGCTGATGGGCAAGCCGCTTCAGGCCTATTCATCCTCTGAACTCTCACGGCTCATCAGTGTGGTGCTGACAGAGAAGGTGATGGTCAGCGAGATGACTGTCAGTGAACTCGTGGGGATGGGACGCGCTCCTTACACCGGTTTCTGGGGCAGGCTCTCGGGCTCAGACCGCCGCATAGTGAGTGACTCGCTCAAGGCTGTGGGCGCGGAGAAGATGGCCGGGAGGTCGGTCCACACACTCAGCGACGGTGAGCGGCAGAAGGTGATGATAGCAAAGGCGCTTGCACAGGAGACTCCGATGATTCTGCTCGACGAGCCAACGGCTTTTCTGGACTATCCGAGCAAGGTGGAGACCATGAGGCTGCTCCACACTCTGGCCCATCGCGACGGCAAGACCATTCTGATGTCAACACACGACCTCGAACTCGCCTTAGGCACGGCGGACACCGTCTGGCTTATGGACAGGCACTATGGCATCACGGCCGGAATCCCTGAGGATCTGGCTCTGAGCGGTGACCTGGCCCGATATTTCGAGCGTCCAGGCATTGAGTTTGACGTAGACGAGGGTGTCTTCAGAGTGGTGATGGAGCCGACAGGAAAGTCTGTGGTGCTGAGTGGCGAGGGGAGGCGCTGCAGGTTGACAGAACGGGCCCTGCGTCGCGCGGGCTACACGCCCGGCTCAACAGGACCCGTCATAAAGGTCGGAGAAAATGTTATCAGCCTGGGAGGCTTGGAGTTTGACTCCATAGCCAGTCTCCTCAGGGAGTTGGACTGATTACTCCACAGTCACGGATTTTGCCAGATTGCGGGGCTGGTCTACATCCTTGCCCTTCCCGACAGCGATATAGTAAGCCAGGAGCTGCAGCGGCACTGAGGCCACAA
This sequence comes from Muribaculaceae bacterium, assembly GCA_023667285.1. Classification (GTDB taxonomy): domain Bacteria; phylum Bacteroidota; class Bacteroidia; order Bacteroidales; family Muribaculaceae; genus Duncaniella. Next base: position 1,007,568 of record JAMPAK010000001.1, on the reverse strand, counting down.
TGGGTGTGAGACACTCAGGCACCTCGGGAATCTCGATGCAGAAGTCGGCTATGTCAGACATGGCGGTGTTCCCCTTGCTGACGATGGCGACGACGGCGCCTCCGCGGCTCTTCACCTGCTGGACATTGGAGATGATCTTGTCGTAGAGCGAGTCGCTCGGCGCGATGATGACACTGGGCATCTCATGGTCGATAAGAGCGATGGGTCCATGTTTCATCTCGGCTGCGGGATAGCCCTCAGCGTGTATATAGGAGATTTCCTTGAGTTTGAGCGCTCCCTCGAGGGCTGTGGGATAGTTGTAGCCGCGGCCCAAATAGAGGAAGTTGTGGGCATATGTGAATATGCGTGAGAGTTTGTGAACCTCAGCGTCACACTCCAGAGTCTCCTCGAGAATCTCAGGCATCTTAAGCAGGGATGAGGCCACGTCCTTGACAGTCTTCTCATCGAGATAGCCGCGGAGCTGGCCGATGGCGAGCGCCATGAGCGTGAGGACGGTCACCTGGCCGGTGAAGGCTTTTGTGGAGGCCACACCTATCTCCGGGCCCACATGGATGTAGGTTCCGGCATGAGTGTTGCGGGGGATGGATGCGCCCACCACATTGCAGACACCATAGACAAAGGCGCCCTTCTCGCGGGCTATCTGGATGGCGGCGAGAGTGTCGGCCGTCTCGCCTGACTGGGAGATGGCTATGACGATGTCGCTGGAGCCAAGCACGGGGTTGCTGTAGCGGAACTCCGAGGCATACTCAACCTGCACGGGAATGCGGCAGAAATCCTGGATGAGGCGCTTGCCTATCAGTGCTGCGTGCCATGAGGTGCCACATGCCACGAGGGTGATGCGTGAGCAGTTGAGGAACTTGTCCTTATTGAGTTCCACACCAGAGAGCACCACTCGTGAGCCGTCGTCGGTGATGCGGCCACGCAGGCAGTCGCGCAGGGTGGTGGGCTGCTCGAAAATCTCCTTGAGCATGAAGGTGTCATATCCCCCCTTCTCAAGCTGCGCCAGCGAGAGCTGGAGCTTCTGAATGTCAATCTTGGATGGAGTGTTGGAGTCAATGGATATGATCTGGATTGGCTCGTTGCGGGTTATCTTTGCAATCTCGTTGTCCTTAAGATAGATGACCTGGTCTGTATAGCCCACAATGGGGGTGGCGTCCGATGCGATGAATGTCTCATTCTCGCCCACGCCGATCACAAGGGGTGAGCTCTTGCGGGCCACGATCAGTGTGTCTGGGTCGCCCTTCTCAACGACGGCGATGGCATATGCGCCCTCAACTTGGAGGAGTGCCTCGCGCACGGCCTCAAGGAGAGAGCAAGAGGTGGTGAGTTTGATGTATTCGATGAGCTGGACCAGCACTTCGGTGTCTGTGTCAGACTTGAATGAATAGCCATGGTCGGCAAGCACTTTCTTGAGCACAGCATAGTTCTCTATTGTGCCGTTGTGGACAAGCGCTATCTCACCGCCCTGGCTCACATGAGGATGGGCGTTGATGTCGTTGGGCTCTCCGTGGGTGGCCCAGCGGGTGTGGGCAATGCCGAGTTGTCCCTTGATGTTGCCGGCGGCAGCCGTATGCTCAAGATTGGCCACCTTGCCATGGCTCTTGTGAACAGTCATGCAGCCGTCAGTGTCGACGAGCGCCACGCCGGCACTGTCATATCCACGATATTCGAGACGCTTAAGTCCCTGTATAAGTATGTCATAGGCTCCTTGTGAGCCTATATATCCTACTATTCCACACATTCGTTTGTTGTATATCTTTGTTAGTTACGGATCAAAAAATTTGTTTTACTGAGGAATCGGGGCTGCAAAGTTAGCGAAAATCAGCGAGATAACCTAATATAAGCAGAGAAATGTCACCGCACTGTAACCGCAGGCGGTGACGGAAGTCGAGTCAGGGGTGCCCCCGGGTCAGTTCCAGGGGAGGACTGTGGTGTCGTAGAGCCACACACGCATTGTACCGCCAAGGGTGGTGACGCTGCCATAAGGCTCTCCGTCCCAAGTGATTACTATGATGTTGCCGGGCACTTCCTTGGCCTTGAGATCGTCGAGCCTGTAGCCGGTGATGTCATATGTCCCGTCAGCTGTCCGGGTGAAGGTGACAGGGAATGAGTCTGACTCATATTTGAACTGATATGTCCCTGGAGTGAACTCAAACGCCTCAGGTGTGGCGCATGCCGACTTAGGCAGATAGGCTCCCTTCCATCCGGGGATGTCGATGATATAGTAGTCGCCGCTCTCTCCCTTCATCTCGAAGGCCATGCCGGGGAGAAGTTCGATTGTGTCGTCCCACTGGTTGAGCATGGGGGTCGAGGTGGATGGCTCGGAGTAAAGGTTGGTGGTCTTTCCGACCATGACATATTCCTGGGCGGCTACGGGGAGCATGATGCAGCAGAGCATCAGTATCAGCGTGATTGTCTTCTTCATAACTGGAGTCAAGTGGGATTAGGATTCTTCGTATGTGACCGGGAGGACACGGGAAATGGAGTGGTCGAGGGAGATGAGGGTCTCTGTGCCGACAACCCCGGGGATATTCTGCAGTTTGTTGTTGAGGAGGTCCATGAGATGTTCGTTGTCGCGGGCAAACAGCTTGATGAGCATCGTGTATGGGCCGGTGGTGAAGTGGCATTCCACCACCTCGGGAATCTTCTCAAGCTCAGGAACCACCTCTCTATACATGGCGCCTCTCTCAAGGTTCACCCCGATGTATGTGCAGGTGGTGTAGCCAAGCACCTTGGGATCCACATTGTAGCCTGAGCCTGTAATGACGTTCAGGTCAACCATCCGCTGTATGCGCTGATGGATGGCTGCGCGCGACACTCCACACTCCTGTGCGACATCCTTGGAGGCGATTCGGGCATTGCGCATCACAATTTCGAGGATTTTACGGTCGAGATTGTCAATTTTTTCCATATCCGCTTTGCTGATACTGATGAATATTGTGAAAAGCGTGGCAAATATACGCAATTTTTGGCAAAATGCAATCATTTTGCTATTAAAAATCTCATTTCACCTGCATTAGCGTCAGTCCGTCGCGGAGCGGGAGAATCACTGTGGAGAGTCGGGGATGGGATGCAGCCACGCGGTTGAACTCATCGAGCCCACGAGTCTGAGCATCGTGGTTCGTGGTGGTGTCGAGCACTTTGTCGTCCCACAGAGTGTTGTCTGCCAGAATGAAACCTCCTGGGCTCATCAGTGGCAGTAGCATGTCGAGATAGGCCGTATAGTCGCGTTTGTTGGCGTCTATGTAGGCCATGTCCCATTTGCCCGGAATCTCAGGGACAATTTTGAGTGCATCCCCTATGTGGAGCCTTATTCTGTCCCCCCCGGGCGATGTGGCGAAGAGTTCCTCGAGGCTGTCGGCCATCTCATCGTCGACCTCGACTGTGTGGACTTCTGCTCCCTCTGGGAGATTCTCGGCCAGGCAGAGGGCGGAGTAGCCTGTGAAGGTGCCTAGTTCAAGCACTCTCCGGGGCTTTATCATGGCTGTGAGCATCGCTAGCACCCGACCTTGGTGATGACCGGAGCACATGCGCGGATAGAGGCATGTGAGGTGGGTGTGGCGATAGAGACGCTCAAGGTGGGCAGGCTCGGGCGAGATGTGGCTGAGGATATATTCGTCGCGGGTCATAGTGTGTCAGCCCAGGATTATGGCCTGTGCGGCAAGGAAATAGGATTTCAGTCCGAATCCGGCTATGGTTCCCTGGCAGACGGGGGCTATCAGTGAGGTGTGGCGGATTGGCTCACGGGCGGCCACATTGGAGATGTGCACCTCGATGACAGGTATGGAGATCGAGGCTATGGCATCGGCAATGGCGAGCGATGTGTGGGTATAGGCTCCGGCATTGAGGATTATCCCATCGGCGTCGGCATCCTGCAGCCAGTCAATGATGTCTCCCTCATGGTTTGACTGACGGTATTCTATCTCATCGCCGTCGAGCATCTCGCGCAATTGGGCGAGATAAGATTCAAACGAGCGCGAGCCATAGATGTCAGGTTCGCGTGTACCCAGCATATTGAGATTGGGACCGTTGATTATCAATATCTTCATAGCATTTCGGCATTATTGACAAGAATGTATATGGCCACAGTGGTCATCACCATCACTGCAAGCAGTATCCATGTCACCTCAGGCCGCTGTGTCCAGGCTTTCCATGCCAGCCATGAGGACAGGAGCATGTAGAAGGGATAGACCCACACGAACCCCTTCACCACCCCGGCCATCTCTCCGCCTGGGATAGATGCGAGCAGCCACGGGAAGGAGAAGAGCGGGAGGGAGACAATGATGATCATCAGAGTGATCCAGAGAGGCGGTCGCTTCATTCCTTATAGGCTTTGACGGTTCTTCTTATACCCTCTGCAAGGTCTATCTTAGGCATGAAGCCAAATCCCTTGACGGCATCGCTCACATCGCAGTCCCAGTTGCGCTGGGCCATGATGCGGTATTTGTCTGAGTTCAGGGTGACGGCCTTCATCTTAGCGGCGCCCCACTTCTCTGAGACCTTGCATGCGATGGAGAGCATCCACAGGGGGAGCCTCACAGGAATAACAAACTTGCGGCCCAGAGCCTTCGACACTATCTTGCGGAACTCCCCCTGAGTATAGGCGCGAGGCTCCGAGATGATATACTTCCTGCGTGGCTCTGACCTCTCCAAGGCGTCAAAGATGGCTCGGGCGAGGTCCTCGACATAGATAAATGTGAGCATCTGCTTCCTGAAGCCCACTCCGAAGTCGAAGTGTGAGTCGATGCACTTGATCATCATCAGATAGTCCTGCTCATGGGGGCCATAGACCCCGGTGGGGCGCAGTATTATCCATGGGAGGCCCGGAAGGGTCTCTAGAAAGGTCTCTGCCTTGATTTTCGACACCCCATAGCGGGTGTTGGGCGACGGGATGGTGCGGCTGTCCAGAGGTGTGTAGTTCTCCTCGTCGCCTGGGCCGAGCGCTGAGAGCGACGACATGTACAGGAATCTCTCAGGCATCCCCACAGCCTCTAGATATGTCTCAGTGAAATCCCTGAGATAGCCATAGTTGATGCGGTTGAAGTCGGTGAAGTTGATGCATTTGGTGGCTCCGAGATTATAGACCACATAGTCCCACGAATGTCCTGACAGTTGTTCCCGCAGTTTGTCGGGGTCGTCATAATCGAGCGTGATGAATTTGAGTGCCGGGTCTGTGAGATAGCGCCGTGAGGTGGTCTCGCGGACTCCACACCAGGTCTCATAGCCACGTCTCAGGGCCTCAGCGGCAATAAATCCGCCGATGAATCCCCCGGCTCCCACTATAAGTACTTTTTTCATAACAGGCTTGAGAAGAGATCCATGTATCGTTCGGTGATTCGGTCGGCTCCAAAGCGTTCAGCCACAGTCTGGTGCAGGTAGTCGCGTGAGATGTCGGCCTCCAAGGCCCATTTAATGCCGTTGGCTACATCCTCTATGTCCATATAGCGCGCTATATAGCCGGTCTTGAGATGGCTGACTATATCCTCGCGTCCATCCCCTCCGAATGTCACGGGGATTGCTCCGGCAGCCTGACCCTCGATGAGGGTGCCTTGAAGCGACTCACTCAGAGAGGTCGACACGACAACCTTGGCTGAGGCATATAGATAGCGGAGTATCTTGATGTCTTTCACCATGCCGAGCCATCGGTGGGACATGCGGATTGAGTCGAGCATCTCGGGGGTCTTCATGCTTCCGAAGAGATAGACCGCCGTGGTTGTGGCCAGTTCCGGATAGTGGTCGAAGATGTAGTTGAAGGCATCGATGGCATATTGCAGACCCTTGATGGGGTCGTCTAGACGAGCCGCTCCAAAGAGGATGAGGTTAGGCTTCGTCAACGACAGCAGTGAGTCGATATGTGCGGGAGGTGTGGTGTAGAATGTCTCAATGGGAAAAGCATTGTGGATAGTCATCACGGGACGGTCGTGAAGGAGCGATGATGAGCGCGCTCTCTTCTCGAGCCAGCGCGACACGGTGACAAACGTGATGGGCACCGATGAGTAGAGAGCCATCTTCTTATTCCACACCCGGTGAGAGAGGTCGTCGAGCGAGCCACCCCCGTCGACAAACATGCAGCCGCCACACTGGTCGCGATAGTGGTCGCAGTCGTAGGCATGGTGACAAATCCCAGTGAAGGCCCACATGTCGTGGAGAGTCCACACAATCTTCTTCCCCATCTTGTGCAGATGGCGGATGCCGTCGAGCCCCATCAGCCCCTGGTTTATCCAGTTGAGGCAGACGATGTCAGCCTCCTTGATCCAGGGATGGTTATGGACATTGAGCGCGAAGTCGCCGGTGGAGACCTGGAATATCTTGTCGTAAGGGATGGAACCGCGGACAAGCATCCACAACCGCTCCATGCAGAAGCGCATCGCGCGCCCGAACCGTGAGCCGTTGGCCGAGACGTAGCTCTCGTTTGAGGTCTTGGTGAATACTACCATCCTGACGTCCAGGCCGCGTTTTCTCAACGCTTGCAGGAGTCTGAATGTGACGACAGAGGCACCCCCGAGGGTGTCGCTGTGGTTCACAAGGACAATCTTCTTGCCCTTGAGTTTGTCAGGGACGGGTGCCGGTGTGTTTTGATGATTTTCCGTCATCTTTATTCTTGTTGTCAGATGTGCTGATTTTCAGATTGCCGATATTTACGATTGAAACAGATTTCAGCTGCAGCCTCGCCTCAAGATAGCGTGCCATCTCGCGCTCTTTGGCCGCGGGCATCGCGTGGCTGAACGATGCGAGGGCCACATAGACTGTGTCGAGCGATGCTGTCGCTATATTGCCGAAGATGGCCCGTGTAACCGCCAGTTCCTTCACCTGCGGGAAGAGCACTCTCACCTCGGGGGCTATGCGTCCCGCTATGGTGTCGTTGATGTTAGCCTCGTGGATTATGTTGGTGAGCGAGTCGATGGCTGCCTGCTTGGACACAAGCGAAGCCTGGGCCATCTCATAGATATCCTTGACAGACTGCGATGCGTTGTCGCCCGGATTATATCCCATGTCTCCCTGCACAATGTGAATCTTGGTGCCCTCAAGTCCGTAGAACCTCAGACGCGAGGAGAGAGCCAGGTTGAGTGAGTCAGTGGGGAGAATCTTTCCGATGAGCGTAATGGTCAGCACCTTCTGTCCATTCACCATATCGGCCTCTGAGGAGAGGACCCTTGTGGCCGGGAATATACATTCATGAGACACAAACGACTGTGCGTCTTTGTCAAACTTGGTCTGCCTCAGCATGGTGTAAGTGAGATAGAGCGACGGTAGGAGCGTCAGGATGGCTACCGTGTAGACCAGACGTCTCACCTTCTTTGCACGCACGGGATTATCGGTGGCGGCGGGTGTGAAGTGCATCAGTTTCACACCGATGAATGTCGAGAGGGCTATGAAGATGGCGTTGATGAGAAACAGATAGGAGGCTCCCAGAATGTAGGTGGGCTGCAGGGTGGCTATGCCATAGCCCGCGGTGCAGAGCGGGGGCATGAGGGCGGTGGCGATGGCCACACCGGGGATGACATTTCCCTTCGACTTCGAGCCTATCCCTATGATGCCGGCACCTCCGCCAAAGAACCCTATAAGCACATCGTAGATGGTGGGCGATGTGCGCGCCAGCAGCTCTGAGTGTCCCTCAGACACGGGTGAGATGATGAAGTAGAGTGTCGACGTGAGCACTGAGAACCCGGCTGCCATCACTAGATTGCGCAGGGCTCTCTTGATGAGGGGGAAGTCCTGGATACCCACACCTAGGCCTATGCCTATGATAGGCCCCATTAGGGGAGATATGAGCATCGCGCCGATGATGACGGCTGTCGAGTTGGTGTTCAATCCCAGTGAGGCTATGAAGATGGCCAGGATGAGGATGAGGATATTGGTGCCACGGAAGGTGACACCTTCGCGGATTGATGCCTCGGCCTCAGCCTGGCTGACGAGCCAGGGCCTGAGGTCGAAATATCCCTTGAAATAGTCGCGTACGGCTTGGAGAGACTGCATAGATGGTTGGGATGATGTTGGTTCAGAGATGAAGGATGGAGAGAGTCAGCTGGAGCCTATGTCAGGCGGCCTTATTGCGCGAGAGGTTCTTGAGCTCGTCGACCACATTTATTATATAGTCGCCAATCTTCTCGAGCGAGCCGATGATATCCATGTAGTATGTTCCGGCCTGATACTCATAGTGGTGGTCGTTGATGTTGGCCACATTTGCCGTGCGGAGCTGGTTGCGGAGGTTGTTGATCTCACGCTCACAGTTGTAGGAGGTGATGATGTCCTTCTCCTCAGTATGCTCGAAGTCGCGCAGCAGCACAATCAGGTTGGCCACAGCGGCCTCAACGGCTATGAACATCGTGTCGATGTTGTGATATATCTCGTCGTTGAACTTGGCGCCGCTCTCGCGCTTGCGGATCAGCACCTTCCCTATGCCATAGCAGCAGTCAGCTATCGACTCCGTCTCGCTCACTATGCGGAACATGGCAGCAATCCTATGCTTGCCCTCATTGGAGAGACGGCCTTCGGAGCATCGGTTCAGATAGTCGGCAATCTCGATCTCCATGCGGTCTGAGATTTCCTCATATTTCTCGAGCCGGGTGAACTGCTTTGTGAAATCCTCGGAGTTGACCTTAGTGTGGACGATGTTCTGGGCCATACCAACCATTCGTTGGACACGCTGTGCATAGACCACAAGCTCCTTCTCAGCCTGCGAGAGGTTGAGCTCGGAGGCTGACACCATACCGCCCTGGATGAACTTGAGCTGGAACTCCTCCTCCTGGTTGGGCTTGGCCGGGACAAGGCGCTCAACAATCTTGACATAGAGGCCCGTCAGCCAGATCATGATGGAGAGATTGATGAGGTTGAAGATGGTGTGGAACACAGACAGGCCTATCGAAACGCTCTGCTGCATGGCCGCCACTTGGATGGCCACGGGATGGCCGGCGGGAAGTGAGTTGTCAAACAGATGGTTGTATGTGTCGGGGTCGGTGGCCTCGATGTGGTTCACAAAGGCGGAGAGGGCGGCGGGGTCACCTTGACCGAGCTCCTCTGTGAGCCACTGTGCCAGATGACAGAACGGGAAGAATATGGCCAGGGTCCAGACTGTGCCCAGGACATTGAAGAGCAGGTGGCCCATGGAGGCGCGTTTCGCAGCGATATTTCCACCGAGCGAGGCCATGAGCGGCGTGATGGTCGTTCCGATGTTAGAGCCCAGCACCAGTGCGCATGAGAGGTCGAAATCAATCCAACCCTTTGAACACATGATAAGGGTGATGGCAAATGTGGCTGCTGACGACTGTATGACCATGGTGAGCAGAAGTCCTACAAACGCAAAGATGAGGACTGAGCCGAAGCCCATGGTGGTGTAGCGCTGCAGGAAGGCAAACATCTCAGGGTTGCTCTGCAGGTCAGGCACATACTGGCTGATCAGGTCGAGACCCATGAAGAGGAACGAGAAGCCTATGAAGAACTCTCCGATTGACTTGTTGCGGCTGCTCTTGGTGAAAAGCAGGGGAATGGAGAGGCCGATGAGCGGCAGGACAAATGCCGAAATGTTGACTTTGAACCCGAAGAGGGCGATGACCCATGCGGTGAACGTCGTGCCGACATTGGCGCCCATGATGACGGCCATGGACTGCCCCAGCGACATCAGACCCGCGTTCACGAAACTCACCACCATCACAGTGGAGGCTGACGAAGACTGTATAAGCGCAGTGATAAGGATGCCCGTGAGCATGCCTGTGAACCTATTGCGGGTCATGGCCGAGAGGATGTTGCGGAGTCGGTCGCCCGCGGCTTTCTGCAAACCCTCGCTCATCACCTTCATTCCATACAGGAACAGGGCTACTGAGCCTATCAGGCAGAGGAAGTCTAAGAAACTGTAGTTCATAAAAAAGTTGAAAATGATACGTATCGCAAAGGTACAACAATTTTATGAACTGCAATGAATGGACTGTTGAAAAATCTGCGGCCGGCACTCCGAAGGTCAACGGTCGCGGCAGGCTCGGATTTTATGCTCGGTGAGGCGTCCGGCCACGGAACCGTCTCCAAGATAGGCGTTCGTGTTGGAGGATGCCTGTGTGTTTGATGACCAGCACTCTCCGGGGACTATCGCATCTCTCACGTCAGAGGGGCGCGAGGCAAACTGATTGACAGCCGGCAGATACCACACGATATCCTCTTGGGCTATCTGAGGGATATAGGCCGTGTTCACCTGCCCGTCCACTGTGGTGGTGGTCTTCAACAGGGTATAGCGGTTCTTCTTCAGACACTCTCCGATGGCCGGACTGCTCGTGATTTCGGTGCCTGATGGAGCCGGTGCCTCTCCTGAGGCGCCATTGCCTTTGCGGAAAGCGTTTTCCGACTGATGTCCGCTCTCGGTTTTCTTGATGTTCTGAATCACTGTCTCAAATGCATTTGTCACAGCGATTCCCGCCAGTTGGTTCATCTCGCGTGTGTTGCCAAGGCCGTTGTCAAGGCTGTTCACATAGTTCAGCGAGCTCAGTTTTGAATAGTCGATGGTGATGCAATATCTTATTTGTAACCATGAGTAACGATAGGTCTCAACAGAGGCATAGGAGGCGGCGTTGTTCTCGTCGATTATCGACTGGCAGTAATCACGATATGTCCGGTTTGATCCTATGGCTGAGTATAGATAGCCATAGGAAACCTTGTAGTCCCAGGCAAATCCGAACTGTGCTGAGGAGTCGTGAGTCTGCTCCCACCCGTGGCCGGACTGTGTCCAGGCCGGATGGAACTGCTCAAAGGTCTCCACGTCATATTCACGGCCGCTCTCGCCCGATTTCAGCGAGAGGGTCACCACGCGGTTGTCATCAGAGATATTTTCGGGGAGGAAGATATAGAGATATGTCGAGCCTGAGCCTGCGGCGGTTGCTGTGCCACGGGCATTGGTGGCCACGCCATTCTCAATGATCTTGTCGACCCAGAACCCGTCAGCCTGAAACTCGTTGATCTGGTCAGCGGGGAGGATGGTGACATCGGCTCCGTCTGAGGCACTGGCTGTGAGATGCCACGACTGGCCCACCCCAAGCTCGGCGCTCACATGGACACGGGTTATGACATAGTGGGCATCCTGGGTCTCAGGCACGAGATCGATGCTCACCTGCGGATATATGGATATGGTGTACTTGTATTGCCGCCCGGCCTCCCACACAGTGGAAAGCGGACTTGAGAATGTCTTATTTGCTCCGCTCGGCATTGTGATGTCAACCTCAACTTGTGTATCTCGGGTACACGACCCCGGCAGAAGCATGAAATAAGTATCCGTCTCTCCGGTGGTGATGTCTGTGTTGTCTGCTGACTGCACGTTGACAGAGGCTGTGCAGTCGATGGTGGCTTCGTCGAGTGTCCAGTCTCCGGTGGTGAGGTTGAGGACACCGCTCCCTATCACATTTTTCAGCCTCACGGCTGTGATGCGGCCCCGCTGCATGTCGTCTCCGGTCACAAACGTGATGTTGGCCAAGGCATGGCGCATGGTCAGCGGCACGGTCTGATTGGCCGACGAGATGTATTCAGGCACCGAGGAGTTGAACACAATGTCTGCCTGTTGCTTTGCGTCTGTGGGGAGGGCATATCGCAGTTTGGGCTGCCAGTCAGTCTCATCTGCAGTGAAAGTCACTCCGGGAGCATCCGAAGGGGCATAGCCGTAGAAGGTGTAATGTGAATTGTCTGACAGCCACCAGTAGGGAGGGTCTGACTTCCATGTCCCATCAGACAGTGTGAAGGGGATGTCGGTGAAATAATAGTCGTATGCGGTGGCAGATGTGCGGCGGCGACATGTCATCATCAGTGTGTTCATGTCATCGCCGGTGATGTATGAGGCACGGCTCTCACGGGCGGGGCTGATCTGGCTCTCCTCAACATCCATATATAAGGAGTCCGGACCTGAGAATATATAGCAGCTCCCGGCCGGGCGGCTCCCGAGGGGGGAGCCGCCGCGTCCGCGGCTGTCTGATTGACTGACCGTGAAAACAATGCAGCCTGACCCCTCTGAGTCGATGGCCGGCTCGCGGTTGAGCACAGTGTCGTCGGAGCATCCTGCCGTAAAGGCGCAGATGCTCATCATTGCAAGCGTTCTCAGCACGGTCGTTCTCATAGTTCAGTCAATTGGGGGGATGGATGGATTATTCGGTTTTGTCTGGGAAGGTCACGTCATTGTCCTCAAAGTCCTCCCAGTCTGAGATGGAGGCTGTGAACTCGATGGGGCGCAGGGCATGCTCGGGGTCGATGGTCTCATCGTTTATCTCAGCAATGAAGTTGTAGCTGTGGTTGCTCAGGTAAGCCATTGTGGGAAGGTCCACAACGTGGTCGTAGGCACGCACCACATCATATTCCTCCTTGATCTCATTATAGTTCATGAGAGTTGCGGTAAAGCTGAGTTGATATGATGTCTCGGCTGTCAGAGGAATGATATACTGATGGTCTGTGGCTACATAGGCTGTCCCGCCACCCGGCACAAAGGATGTGTTCTGAATCATTGTCGAATTGCGAACGTTGGTGAAGGGAATCGTGAACACTCCGTTAGGCTCTGACCATGTTGTCTCGCCGTTCACCTTGTTGATGGTAGCCTCAGCGGTGGCATCGGTGATCTTGACATTCTGGATGCGGATCAGTGAGCCTTCGGCCGCAAAGGTGTTCTTGAAGGTGAACTTCACACGGCTGAGCATGTGGCTGAATTCAAGATTCACAGCTCCCTGGGTGGCTGTCACGTTGAGGGCCTTGGCGAAAGCATAGCAGAGGTCTACGTTAGCTGCTGCTGTCTGGTTGTTGAAGGTGATGGTAAGGCCACCCTGGGCATCGGCGATAACAGCGGCCGGATCAAGATTCTGAACAATGTTGGTGATTCCGGTGGCTCCTGAGGGGGCAAGCGCGGTGAAGCGATAGTCGTTGCCCACAACCCAGTAGCGGAGGGGGGTGTATGTCCAACTGCCGTCGGCCTGCTTTGTCACCTGCTGGTCATTGAAGAGGGCGGTGAGGCCGGTGGCGGCATTGTCGGGGTCGGTGGTGACGCCCCAGACATCGAAACTGGTGAAGTTGGCGGTGGTGAGATCTGTGGCGCGCGATGAGTTGTTCACGAAGGTGTTGAACCCTATCGTGGTGGTCTTCGCAACATCGATCACCTCGTCATTGGAGCAGGATGCGAGCATCCCGACACAGCTGAGAAGCAAGAATGTTTTCTTCATACGTCTGAGTATTTTAATATTAGTAATTGGGTTGATTTTTCTTTATCCTTGATCCTTCGGGTTCCCGAAGTCTATTGTCACATCCTCATATTCACCCCACCCCTCCAGGTCTACGTCAAATGAACCTGACTGGTCCTTGCCCAGTTCGTCTGAGATCTCAATGCCATCCACCTCTATGACACCTCCGCGGGGCTGGGCCTCTATCTGGCGTGAGATATCGAAATCGAAGTTGAGGATTCGGCCGTTAGTGAGCCTAACCTCCAGGTTGAGTCCATATTTGCGCGATGCACGGGAGTATTCGGGATTGGGATAGTCAGGCACTCCAAATGTGTTTACGATTGCCTCGACGCCCCCCTCGGTGAGATAGCAGTCATAAAGCACGGTCACGGCATCGTCACCCGTATGTCCGTCGTTAAGATAGACTGAGCCCGCCATTCCGGCCATGGCTCCTCGCCCCAGGGCCACATAGCCTAGCCCGTATTTGAACCTGTATCTGACAAGGTAGCGGTAGACAAGCGGACGCATGGTGATGTCGACAATTGGTGGCACATGGCTTTTCTGTGCGGTATATTCTGGTATGTAGTGTCCGAAGAGGAAGTCAGGTGGATTGACAGTATTCTCCTTGGCGTCACCCTCCACATAGGAGTTGCCTATGTAGGTTGAGCGCGAGCGGCTGCGAGTAGTGGCCTTCGCACTGGCCAAAGAAGTGATGTCGTTGATCACAATATATTCAGTGTCATTGTTGTAGAAGAGTATCTGATGCTCGCCGGGTGTCATATCGACGATGCCACCATCGGCCGGGATATTGGAGTTGTCATTGTCGTGTCCATCGGTATAGACCTGTGAGCGGATGCCGGTGGGGCGCGTGGGTCGCAGTGAGTTGTAGGTCATCCCGAAGTCATGTGTCCCCCAGGCCTGTTCCCAGTCTGTGCCATTCCCCTCAGGCTGTTGCCAGTCCAGCACCCATGAGGCCCGAAAGTCCACGGAATATCTCGAGGCATGGTCCCAATGGTCGAAACAGAGGTCCTTCTCGTTGCACGATGAGAGCCACAGCAGGGCCAGCAGAGAGAGCGTTAGTTGTAGAGTTTTCATGCCGGTTTTTCACTTCCGTTTGTTGAAGTTGTCGTGGCCAATCAGCCACACGAGCGTCACCTCAAGTTTTGTCGGGCCCAGCCAGTTGCGCCGCTTGGTCCGGGTCCACACATAGTGGTTGTCTACAGGTCTGTATTCATAGTATTTGCCTCCGAAATATCCTACACCGGCTGTGAAATCAAGGTTCAGCCGCCGGGCTATGGGGAGTGAGTAGCCATAGGATATACCCACCATATAGCTCGGATTATGCCAGATAGGCTTGCCGGGAGTGCCTCCCAACTGTCCCTTGCCGCCGAATTCAAAGTCGTAGATATAGGCTCCGGCATACAGACCCGCGTGGTGGCCTGTCAAAGGTTTGTTCACAGCCTCCCGGCCAAACCAATATCCTACATTTATCTCGCCCCCATATGCCCGCCAGTAGCGGTGGCTTGTGGGGCGCGACCACCAACCGTACATCCAGTTGGCGCCTATGGTGATGTTTTTGCCAAGATAGAACTCCACCCCGATGTTAGGTAAGGCTAGTGCGTCATACAGCATATTGGTGCGGGCACTCATGCAGAACGACCTGTGGGTGTTTCCACTGACCGAGTCAGAGGGAGCATCAGCCACACACTGAGCCGAGGCCACTGACTGAGCCAATAGCAGCATAAGGTTTAAGGTTATGGCAAATTTAAATTTCCTCATATATCGAGATTATGCACCGGTGTCTTCATCGCTCCGGTGGGGAAGAGATATTTTTTTGAAAACACAGGCGCAAAGTTATGATGTTTCCCCCGTGCGAGCGGTTAGAGACATATAGATTAGATGATAGACTCCCGGATGCATCAACAACGCTTAAAACACTTAAAATCAGTTTAAAGTGCTTATTGTCTATTAAAAAATCTATTGATCTGTGTCGTCATTTATGCTCAAATTTTGGCGCGGTGGATAGGTGGAAATTGAATATTATCTTTAAATTTGCGCCTTGAATATTTCCGCTATGAATCGCTCTGATTTTTCTCTAAGAAGGAGCCAAATTGTAGTTTTGGTTCTGATATTTGTCTTGTTTTCGACCGTTGGCTGTAAGAAACACACTCAGAAGGACAATGCTCCACTCACTGAATCGGCCAATGACACGGTGTCTCCATTGACCCGTGCCTTCAACATGGTGAGGGATGGGAGGCCGTTTGAGGAATATATGCCCGTGCAGATGGAGGCAGTGGCTCAGCTGCGCAGCGGCCATCCTCAGGACGATGCCATCCTGATTCTCTCACAGACCGGACATTTCCTAATGCGGCATGGCGACTATATAGAGGCCCTGGAATATCTGCAGGAGGCTTCAGACTCCGCCCGCGTCCGGGTGCAGGAAGGGCGTGTGGAGGCAGGGACGATACAGCTCCATGGCAATCTCGGTTCAGTGATAGCGCGATATGGGCTTATGGACGAGGCCCTTGCTGAGAACGCCAGGGCCATTGAGGTCTCTGCTCTCAATGGATACGCTCACATGGTGGACCTCTGGCGAATGAGGAGCGCTATCTACTCCTTATTTATAAATGGTGCGGAAAATAAACAGGAGCTGTGCGACTCGATGCTCTACTGCATCAACATGGCTTATTCCTTCGTACCCAAGATGCGGCCCGATGTGCAGGAACTACATCTTGACAAGTGTAATTTAGAGAAAGCCGGGCTTTTTGTTGAGTTTCCTGATTTATATCCTGACTCACTGGGCACTGCCATCAAACTTCTGGAGCAACATGAGGCCGGCCGGTTCTCCGGCTCATCGGCGAAGATGATGCTCGGACGTGCCTATGTGCTGGCCGGGCGTCACAATGAAGGATTGGACCTGATGGAGCGCGGACTGCAGGAGTATCGTGCCCAGAACTGGAAAGAGGGGGTCGAATGGGGCCTGCAGCTCCTTGCCATGAGCTATGCCCAGGCCGGGCGTGGCGACAAGTTGGCTGCTTTATATCCTGAGGTGGACGCCACGGAGGACGACCTGATGAACCGTGCGAAACTCAACACCCTCATTGGTGCCGACTTCAAGTACCGGCTCAGAGACAAGCAGCATCAGGTCGACACCCTCAGGGAAGAGAATGCAATCTCGCAGAAAATCATTCTTCTGGGAGGTGTGGTGCTGTTGCTCGGACTTATCGCGGGCGCATTCCTGGCCTTCATCTATATCAAGCTCAAGTCAAAATCGAGAAAGGAGAGGGAGTCCCATCAGATGGAAATCTCTGATATCCTATCGAAACAGGTGATGCTCAACAATCAGATTGAAATGCTCAATGAGCAGCTGGAGAAAAAGGAGAACGATGCCGTGATCGACCGTGTGACCGAACAGATCAATCCTGCCATGCTCAACGGCGAGGACGGGACAAACTTCCGCAGGGCTTTCATGTCGCTCCATCCTCATGTCCTGAAGAAACTCCGCAGAGACTATCCGGCTCTGACACAGGGCGATGAACTCCTCTGTATGCTCATCTATCTGAAAGTCCCGTCAATCGACATGGCCGCATCTCTGGGCATCTCGAGGGCGAGCCTCAACAGCGCCCGCTACCGTCTGCGGCGCCGGCTGAATCTCGACAAGGACACAGACCTCGACGGGTTCATCCAGAATCAATAGTCGCTGAAGAGGCGAGGCTTGATGACAAGCCCTACGCGCAACTGTGAGTGAAACTCCTTGTAGGCCAGGAGCCCCTCGCCATATCCGTTGTAATACTGGACGAAGAAATACTGATTCTCAGACTTGAAGAGCCTGTAGTTGAACTCAAGGATAGTGTTGTAGTTGAGCTTCCATCCCTTTCTCTTAACAAGGGTGACGGCTGCCCCGAAACGCTCATTGAGCGACGTGAAGCTTGTGCCCATCTGATAGATGCCGGAGTAGTCGAGGATATCCTTGTTCTCCATGCCATCGATGATGGGTATCCAAAATTTGGCATGCACCATGATCTGCGGGTCAATGAGTATGCTCCCCCCGAGCGAGATCTTGTTCCATGAGCGCGAGTCAGTGCCGTCGCGTCCGTTGGACTCATGCTCCACTATGAGGCTGACCTTACCCACATATCTCCCCTTGACAAACAGTGGCTTGGTCAGGCCGATGCCGGGATTGAAGTTGAGGTCGGTCATGGGCATGGAGTTCTCCAGGACATTCCAGAAACACTTCTGCGAATAAAAAAGATAGAGATACGACCCCAGAGGGAGAGTGCTGCGGGTGAGCCTCTGGGCTATAGATATCTGAAACTTGATATTGGTGTTGTCCTTTCGTATGCGCTGCCCGATGGGAGGACCGAATATGAAATAGTTGTCCTTGTATAGCCCGAAGTAAGGCCCCGAGTCAAAGGCGCGGCGCACACTGTCGCTGTTGACCTTGATATCCTCGTTTCCTATCTTCTCGACGATCTGCCCCGAAAGGTCCTGCACCTGACACATCAGGAGCGCAATGATGATGAGAAGACGATGTATGTGACGCATGCACTGCTGCAAGATGGATTTTTTCATGAAACGTTTGTGTCTTCTATGTTGAAACCGGCTGACAAATATAGTGATTTTCGATCAAAGAAGAGGCAAATATCTATGCCAGTGTAGAAGTTTCGGAAAATTTTACATACCTTTGTGTCAGAAACACAATATATATATTTAATGCCATGAAAAGACTTGCCACCCTTCTGGCCACAGCCTCCCTGGCCGTGGCGGCGCTTGCAGCCAGTCCGGATCCGGCCCGACAGAAGGCCGAGGATATGTTGCAGCAGCTCACCCTCGATGAGAAAATCTCGCTGATGATGGACGGCTCCCCCGCCATCCCGCGTCTCAATATCCCGCAGTTCAACTGGTGGAGCGAAGCTCTCCACGGTGTGGCCCGCGCCGGGACAGCCACAGTGCTTCCACAGGCCATCGGTATGGCTGCCACCTTCGATGATGCCGCAGTTCTAGAGGCTTTCACTATGGTGAGCGATGAGGCTCGTGCCAAGTTTAACGGTTTCCGCGACAGCGGCGACGGCATCAAGCGCTATGAGGGCCTGGCATTCTGGACCCCTAATGTCAACATCTTCCGCGACCCGCGTTGGGGACGAGGCCAGGAGACCTATGGCGAGGACCCGTGGCTCACAGAGACAATGGGTGTGGCTGTGCTGCGCGGTCTGCAGGGCCCGCGCGACCTACCCTACATCAAGACCCTCGCGGGAGCCAAGCACTTTGCCGTCCACAGCGGCCCTGAATGGAACCGACACGAGTTTGACGCCAAGGATATCGATCCCCGTGACCTCTGGGAGACATATCTCCCCTCATTCAAGGCTCTCGTAGACTCAGGCGTGGCTCAGGTGATGTGTGCCTACAACCGTTTTGAAGGTGAGCCTTGCTGCTCCAACAAGCGCCTGCTCACTCAGATTCTGCGTGGCGAGTGGGGCTATGACCGCGTCATCGTCACCGACTGCTGGGCCATGCGCGACTTTACCGCCGACTGGGGGCATCACACCCACGCCTCTGACGCCGAATCAACCTCTGACGCAGTGGCATCCGGAACCGACCTCGAGTGCGGCCCATTCTTCAAAAATCTCCGCGCAGCCTACGACCAGGGGCTGATCACCGAGGCAGCCATTGACCAGGCAGTCCTCCGAGTGCTCACAGAGCGCTTCCGTCTGGGCGAGATAGACCATGCCAGCGTGCCTTGGGACACCCTCACCGTCGAGAACACTGTCGATATCCCGGCTCACCGCCAGATAGCCCTCGACATGGCCCGCAAGTCTATGACCATGCTCAAGAACGACGGCATCCTTCCCCTGGCCAAGTCCGGCCTCAAAGTGCTTGTGATGGGCCCGAATGCCGCTGACTCTGCCATGCAGTGGGGCAACTACAACGGATTCCCCACATTCACCACCACAATCCTCGACGGCATCCGCGAGTATTATCCCGACGCCCGATACCTCCGCGGATGCGACCATGTGGTCAGCGCCGACAAGGTCTCAGTGTTCAATCTCTTTGACGGAGGCATGAAGGGCACTTACTGGAATGGCGACGCCGACGCCTCAGCCCCCGCAGCCGAGGCCACCTACACACAGCCCCTCAGCTTCGACAACGGAGGTGCCACTGTCTTTGCTCCCGGCGTCAACCTCACTGACTTCTCAGCCCGATATACAGGCAAGTTCATCCCCAACGAGGACGGCGACTATATCCTCGACCTAAAGGGTGGCCTCGGTCGTGAGGTCGTCAAGGTCAACGGCAAGGAGGTGATAGTCCGCGAGCCGGGCGGCCGAAACGCTCATACAGGCTCATATATGTTCCACGCTGTGAAAGGTATACCCGTCGACATCGAGGTAGACTACCGTACATATGAGGGCGATGCGGCTCTGAAGTTTGACGTTCTTGCTCCCTCAAGAGAGGTGATAGACTTCGCCGATGCAGATGTGGTGATATTCGTTGGCGGCATCTCGCCCAAACTAGAGGGCGAGGAGATGAAGGTCACTGTCCCCGGATTCCGTGGCGGCGACCGCGAGACCATCGAGCTTCCCGCTGTCCAGCGCGACCTCGTCCGCCGCGCTCATGATGCAGGCAAGAAAGTCGTGTTTGTCAACTGCTCAGGCTCTGCCTTAGCCCTCACCCCCGAGGACTCCATCAGCTCTGCCGTTCTACAGGCATGGTATCCCGGACAGGCAGGCGGACAGGCCGTGGCCGAGGTGCTTTTCGGCGACTACAATCCCGCAGGGCGTCTCCCCGTCACCTTCTATGCCTCAGACGACCAGCTCCCCGACTTCCAGGACTATTCGATGGCGGGCCGCACCTACCGCTATTTTACCGGCAAGCCCCTCTATCCATTCGGCCACGGCCTCAGCTACACCACATTCAAATATGGTGAGGCAAAGGCTGAGCGCTCAGGCGACGATGTCCTTCTCACGGTGCCCGTCACCAACACAGGCGCCATGGACGGCGACGAGGTTGTGCAGGTATATCTCCAGAATCCCTCCGACCCCTCAGGCCCATCCAAGGCTCTCCGCGCCTACAAGCGCGTCTCCATCCCAGCCGGGGAGACCGTCGAGGTCAAGTTCACGCTCGCCCCGATCCAGTTTGCCACATATGACCATTCCGCAGGCCGCATGACTACCCGCCCCGGCTCATACCGTCTGCTCATCGGCTCCTCTTCTGAGGCCACCGATGGCGTGGATGTGAACATTTGAGGCACACCATAAAATGGAACAATCCCCCGGCCGCTCATTAGCAGCGGTCGGGGGATTGAATATTGTGTCACTTAGAAGTGTTTATTTGTTAGTCTCGAGCGTACAGATTGAAACGCGGTTCCATGACTCCTCAGAGAACATGTGGCCGATGCCCTGACCCTCTGCCTTGATGCGGTCGGGGTTGATCTTGTAGCGCTTGATGAGGGCGGTCTTCACAGCCTCAGCACGCTTGGCGGCGAGCTTGAGGTTGAAATCGAGGTTGCCATCCTGCGATGCATAACCCTTGACTACTACGATGCTCTCGGGGTGGTTGTTGAGATAAGCCGCAACCATCTCAACGTTAGGCTGCTGGTCCGGAGTGATGACTGATGAGCCAATCTTGAAGAAGATGTAGCGGACAGACTGGAGAGTACTGTCGGCGACTACTGTGGCGGGACGGTTCTGGCACTCTGCGAGCGATGCAGCCAGGGCTGCGTTCTCAGCAGTTGTGGCGGCAAGGGCGGCAGCGGTTCCGTCGAGGTCGGCACGCAGGGCGTTGACCTGAGCGTTGAGCGCGGCGACGTCAGCCGAGTAGTCCTGAGGAACATTCACACACTTGAAACCGGGGCCGAAGTTGTAGTTGATGCCCACCATGCAGTTGAATGTGGCTCTTCTGGCATCGAGGTCGGCCTTTCCGTTGGTGACATTGTAGACCACAGACGGCTTAAGAGAGATGCTGACCTTCTCAGACACATTGAAATTGAAGTTGAGGCCAAACTTGGCGCCCATGTCATTGGTGTCGTGAGCGTGAGCATAGTATCCGTGCAGCCAGCCGGCACCAACAACAGCGTCGATGGTGAAGCAGCGCGGTGTGCAGCTGAAGCCTCCGAAGAGGGTCATGAGGTCAGCCGTTCCGTAGAGACCCACATACTGGGTGTCGAAAGCTGTGGCTGAGCGGGTTGTGTTGACACCCCATGCGCCTTCGATACCGGCGCCGATAATGGGTGTGAGCTGTTTTCCGAAGTGCAGACCATACTGTCCACGCATGTTCTGGAAGAAGGAGTGGCCCTTGAGGGGAGTGGTCACACCGGCGTCGATACCGATGTTCCAGTTGTCAGCCAATGTGGGGCGTTCGATGACGTTCTGGGCGCTGATCCCGAACAGACAGCCTGAAGTGATGGCGGCTGCCGCGAGTAATAGTCGTTTCATAACAGAATGTGTTGGTTGTTTTTCTTTGATGTTTTGGTTGAAGACGTGTTTGATAGTTGATCGTTTTATGTTGTTTGCCACGGTCCGGGAGGAGCGTCTCAGCCTCCCTTCTATTTTTCTAAACAATCGGCATTGGGAAAGGTTGAAGAAAATGCCATTTCATTTGTGAAGTTTTGATGTTCAGTGTTTTGGAAGGCACCCTCCGCCCTGCGGTGGGATATTGTTGAGGATATGAAAACTAAAAATGTATATTTTAATGTTTTATAACACAGTATTTGCCATGTTTTTATTTTGATTATTCAAAAAAAGATTTGTAAATTTGCGGTGTCATTACCATAGCGGGAAACGGCCTCCTCACGGGTACGGCCCGCACAAAAAGCCTATAATCTATCAATGACCATGACTCCGTTAGCTAACAACCATATCTCCGTGGACTGTGTCGTCATCGGATTTGACGGCGAGAGCCTGCGTGTGCTGCTCGTGAAGCGAAACGGCCAGGATCATGCCGGTGAGTTTAACGACATGAAACTCCCGGGGTCGCTCATTTATAAAGATGAGGACCTTGACCAGGCTGCCGCCCGTGTGCTCACGGAACTCACCGGTGTCAAGGAAGTGAAACTCGCACAGTTCAAGGCATTCGGCTCAAAGGACCGCACAAAAGACCCCCGCGACGTCATCTGGCTCGAGCGCGCCCAGCAGGCTCATGTCGACAGCATCGTCACAATCGCTTATCTCGCCGTGGTGAAACTCGACTCCGCCATGATGCGCGTGGCCGAGCGCGAGGAGGTGGAGTGGGTGCCGGTCAATGCCGTCGGCCACCTCGCTTTCGACCACAACATCATCATCAGAGATGCCCTCAAGTTCATGAGGCGCGAGGCCGACAACAACCGCACAATCCTCTTTGACCTCCTGCCCAAGAAGTTCACAGCCTCACAGCTGCGCATGCTCACCGAGATTATCTACAACAAGCCCCTAGATGTCCGAAACTTCCACAAGAAGATAGCCCAGATGCCATATGTGGTGGCTCTCGAGGAGCGACAGAAGGGTGTGGCACACCGCGCTGCCCGTTATTTCAAATTCGATCGTAAAATCTATAACACCTCACGATAAAAACTATGTATCTTCTCGGATATGACATAGGCAGTTCGTCTGTCAAGGCCAGCCTGGTCGACGCTCAGAGCGGCAAGACCGTGGCCTCCGATTTCTATCCTCGCACAGAGGCGGAGATCATCGCGCTCCGTCCCGGATGGGCCGAGCAGCGCCCGCAGCAGTGGTGGGACTGCATGAAGGAGGCTACAGCCTCAGTGCTCGCATCCTCTAAGATTGACCCCAAGGATATCGCCGCCATCGGCATATCTTATCAGATGCACGGCCTCGTTGTTGTCGACAAGGACCTTCAGCCCCTGCGCCCCGCCATCATCTGGTGTGACTCCCGCGGTGTCCCCTATGGTGAGAAAGCCTTCACCGAACTCGGTGAGACAGCATGCCTGAGCACCCTCCTCAACTCTCCAGGCAACTTCACAGCCACAAAACTGGCATGGGTCAAGGAGAACGAGCCTGAGATATTTGAGAAGATCTATAAGATAATGCTCCCCGGCGACTATGCCGCCATGCGTCTCACAGGGCGTCTCTGCACAACCCTCTCAGGCCTCTCAGAGATGATGCTCTGGGACTTCAAGGAATCGCGCCCCGCAGCCTTCCTGCTCGACTATCTCGGCTTTGACCCGGACATCCTCCCGGAGATTGTCCCCACATTCTCAATCCAGGGTGAGGTGACACCTGAGGCCGCCGCCGAGCTCGGCCTGGCTCCCGGCACCCCCGTCAGCTATCGCGCTGGCGACCAGCCCAACAATGCCCTCTCTCTCAATGTGTTCAACCCCGGCGAGGTCGCATCGACCGCAGGCACCTCAGGCGTAGTCTATGGTGTGCTTGGCGACGTCAACTACGACCCCCAGAGCCGCGTCAACACATTCGCCCACGTCAACCACACCCCTGAGCAGACTCGTCTCGGAGTGCTGCTCTGCATCAACGGAACAGGCATTCTCAACTCATGGTCCAAGCGCGTGATTGCGCCGGAAGGCATATCTTATCCCGGCATGAACGACCTCGCCGCCAAGGCTCCCATAGGCTCCGCCGGAGTCTCAGTGATTCCCTTCGGCAACGGCGCCGAGCGTGTGTTGCGCAATAAAGAGGTGGGTGCTTCCATCCATGGAGTCAACTTCCTCACCCACGACAAGAGTCATCTTCTCCGCGCCGAGCAGGAGGGAATCGTCTTCTCATTCATGTATGGCATGGAGATCATGGAGCAGATGGGCATGAAACTCAGCAAGATTCATGCCGGACATGCCAACATGTTCCTCTCGCCCCTCTTCCGCGACACCCTCGCCGGTGTGAGCGGCGCCACCATCGAGCTCTACGACACCGACGGCTCCGTCGGCGCTGCCAAGGGCGCAGGCATGGGCGCCGGAATCTATGCCGACAACAACGAGGCGTTTGCATCGCTCGAGAAGATTGAGGTGATTGAGCCGGTCGAGGCTGACCGCGCCGCCTATCGCGCCGCCTACGACCTCTGGAAGCAACGGCTCGCCGCCGTCCTCAAGGCATGACACGAAATTTGAAAAATAATTCTAAACCTAATAATTTTTTATCACAATGGCAGTGAAAGAATATTTCCCCGAGATTGGGAAAATCAAGTTTGAGGGCAAAGATTCAAAGAATCCCCTCGCATACCGTTACTATGACGCTGAAAAGATGATCCTCGGCAAACCCATGAAGGAATGGCTCAAGTTTGCCATGGCATGGTGGCACACTCTCTGCGCTGAGGGCGGCGACCAGTTCGGCACAGGTACCAAGAAGTTCCCCTGGAACGAAGGCGAGGATGTCATGACAGTGGCAAAGCAGAAGGCCGACGCCGGCTTCGAGATCATGCAGAAACTCGGTGTCGAATATTTCTGCTTCCACGACACAGACCTCATCGGTGACCTCGGCGACATCGACAGCTATGAGGCCCGCATGAAGGAGATTGTCGCTTACCTCAAGGAGAAGATGGCCGCCACCGGCATCAAGAACCTCTGGGGCACTGCAAACGTCTTCGGCAACGGCCGCTACATGAACGGCGCCGCCACAAACCCCGACTTCGACGTTGTGGCCCGTGCTGCTGTCCAGATCAAGAACGCCATCGACGCCACCATCGCCCTCGGCGGTCAGAACTATGTGTTCTGGGGTGGCCGCGAAGGCTACATGAGCCTCCTCAACACAGACCAGAAGCGTGAGAAGGAACACCTCGCCACCATGCTCAAGATGGCCCGCGACTATGCACGCTCAAAGGGTTTCACAGGCACATTCCTCATCGAACCCAAACCCATGGAGCCAAGCAAGCACCAGTATGACGTCGACACCGAGACTGTTGTAGGCTTCCTCAAGGCCAACGGCCTCGACAAGGACTTCAAGGTGAACATCGAGGTGAACCACGCCACTCTCGCTGGCCACACATTCGAGCATGAGCTCTGTGTCGCCGTCGACAACAACATGCTCGGCAGCATCGACGCTAACCGCGGCGACTATCAGAACGGCTGGGACACTGACCAGTTCCCTGTGGACAACTACGAGCTCACCCAGGCCATGATGCAGATTGTACGCAACGGCGGCCTCGGCAACGGCGGCACAAACTTCGACGCCAAGACCCGTCGCAACTCAACTGACCTCGAGGACATCTTCATCGCTCACATCGCCGGCATGGACGCCATGGCCCGCGCGCTCGAGTGTGCAGTCGAGATCATCGAGAAGTCACCCCTCTGCGGCATGCTCAAGGAGCGCTACGCTTCGTTTGACGCCGGCGAGGGCAAGAAGTTTGAGGAGGGCAAGCTTACCCTCGAGGACGTCGTGGCCTATGCAAAGACTCAGCCCGAGCCCAAGATGACCTCAGGCAAGCAGGAGCTCTACGAGGCAATCATCAACATGTATTGCTAATCTCCATCCATCACACATACCGGTGTGCGGGTGTCCCGCCCCTCCCGAGGAGGGGCCGGGATGCCGGCATACCTTTATTCACTTTTCAACATCTCACTCCCTTAATCTACCATGGACTACCCCCGCAACGGAAGCAAGGCATATCTCTTTTCCATCGTCCTCGTGGCGGTGCTCGGAGGTCTGCTGTTCGGCTATGACACAGCCGTAATCTCTGGTGCCGAGAAAGGCCTGCAAGCCTTCTTCCTTGGCGCAAAGGACTTTGTCTACACCGACACCATTCACGGAATCACCTCCTCCAGCGCCCTTCTGGGTTGTATTCTCGGCTCGGCTTTCTCCGGATTTTTCGCCACAATGTTTGGCCGCAAGAAGAGTCTCGCCATCGCCGGCGTGTTCTTCTTCCTCTCTGCCCTCGGCAGCTATGCTCCTGAATTCATGTTCTTCGACCACGGAGTCCCCACAGCCTCCCTGCTCGTCGCATTCAATATCTATCGTGTCCTCGGCGGCATTGGCGTAGGTCTCGCATCGGCCATCTGCCCCATGTATATCGCTGAGGTAGCTCCCTCAAACCTCCGCGGCACCCTCGTGTCCTGGAACCAGTTTGCCATCATCTTCGGTCAGCTCGTGGTCTACTTCGTCAATTTCCTCATCCTCGGCGAGCACACACAACCCGTCATCGAGAAAATTGGTGAGACCATCTACCGAGTCTCAGAGTCATCCGACCCCTGGACCATAGCCACCGGATGGCGCTATATGTTCGGCTCAGAGGCCATCGTGGCCGGTCTCTTCACCCTCCTCGTGTGTCTCGTGCCTGAGTCTCCACGCTATCTCGCCCTCACCGGTCAGGACGACAAGGCCCTCATGGTGCTATCTCACATCAATGGCTACGATAAGGCCAAGGAGATCCTGAATCAAATCAAGACATCTGTCGATGTCAAGAGCGAGAACCTCTTCTCGTTTGGCGTCATGGTCATCTTCGTTGGAGTCATGCTCTCAGTGTTCCAGCAGGCAGTGGGCATCAATGCCGTCCTCTACTATGCTCCCCGCATCTTCGAGTCGATGAACATGGGCAATCCGATGGTTCAGACCGTCATCATGGGCATCGTCAACATATCGTTCACCCTCGTGGCTGTATTCACTGTTGAGAAACTCGGCCGCAAGCCCCTCCTCATCTGGGGCTCCATCGGCATGGCCATCGGCGCCTTCGGTGTGGCTCTCTCAAACGTTGTCGAGACCGCTCCCATCGTGCCCGTAGTCTCAATCATGGTCTACTCAGCCTCGTTCATGTTCTCATGGGGTCCCATCTGCTGGGTTCTCATCGCAGAGATCTTCCCCAACACCATCCGCTCCCAGGCCGTGGCCATCGCAGTGGCCTTCCAGTGGATATTCAACTTCATCGTCTCATCGACCTTCGTCCCCATGTATAACATGCAGGGACTCGGCATGGGCGATAAGTTCGGCCACATGTTCGCCTACGCTCTCTACGGTGTCATCTGCGTCATAGCCGCATGGTTTGTGGCCCGCCTCGTTCCCGAGACTAAGGGCAAGACCCTCGAGGACATGACAGCCCTCTGGCGCAACCGCAACAAGAAATAACATAACCTTACTAACTAAATATCATTGTAAAGAAAAATGGCAAAGTTTGATAAGATTGCCGTCCTCGAGAAGATTGGCTCGACCGGCATGGTACCCGTGTTCTATCACAAAGATCCCGAAGTGGCAAAGCAGGTCGTCAAGGCTTGCTATGACGGAGGTGTGCGCGCCTTCGAGTTCACAAACCGTGGCGACTTCGCTCACGAGGTCTTCGCCGAGGTTGTGAAGTTCGCAGCCAAGGAGTGTCCCGAAATGGCAATGGGCGTAGGCTCAATCGTCGATCCCGCCACTGCAGCACTCTATATCCAGCTCGGAGCATGCTTCGTTGTCGGCCCCCTCTTCAACCCTGAGATCTCAAAAATCTGCAACCGCCGTCTCGTCCCCTACACCCCCGGCTGCGGCTCTGTCAGCGAGGTTGGCGCCGCTCAGGAGACCGGATGCGACCTGTGCAAGATCTTCCCCGGCGACGTCCTCGGCGCAAAGCTCGTCAAGGGTCTTCTCGCTCCAATGCCCTGGAGCAAACTCATGGTCACCGGCGGTGTTGAGCCTACCAAGGAGAACATCGAGGGTTGGATCAAGGCCGGCGTGTTCTGCGTAGGCATGGGCTCAAAGCTCTTCCCCAAGGATCGCGTAGCTGCCCAGGACTGGAAATATGTCACCGACAAGTGTCGTGAGGCTCTCGGCTACGTAGCAGAGGCACGCAAGTAATTCCACTCTGACACAAAACAAAAAACGGACCGTCATCACGACGATCCGTTTTTTGTAAACATAACGGGCAAGAAACTTTTCCATGGAAAATTTTGTTATTGATACTAAATTTAGTATCTTTGCATAGGATTTACTGGCATGAGCAAGAAAGAGAAACTGGTCGCAAGACTTTTGGCACGTCCGAAGGACTTCACGTATGATGAAGCAAGGACTTTGCTTTGCGCTCTCGGTTTTGAAGAGAGAAGCAAAGGAAAGACGTCGGGGTCAAGAGTTGAGTATGCCAAAGGTAAGGATACGATATTGCTTCACAAGCCGCATCCCTCTGGTGTGCTGAAGCCATATCAAGTGAAGCAGATAATTGAAACATTGCAAACATTAAAACTTGTCTGAATATGGGATATTTGAAATACAAAGGTTACACCGGCTCTGTGGAGTTCAACGATGAAGATAATTGTCTTTTCGGAAAAGTTCAAGGACTCCACGGCACACTCATTTCCTACGAGGGTATGACCGTTGAAGAGATTAAGGAGGATTTCGAGGGCGCGATTGATGACTACCTCGCAAGTTGCAAGGAACGAGGGATTGAGCCGGCTAAACCATACAGCGGTAAATTTGTAGTGCGTATGGCTTCCGACCTCCATAGCCGCGTTGCCGCTCTGGCTGAAGCGACTGGCACAACAATCAATGAAATAATCAATAGAGCCGTCAGAAAAGAAGTGGAGCATGATATTGCCCCAGTCTAAAGTACGGAATTCCCGTGTCAGTAAGATCCTCCATGCACCTGAGTATAACTGTCCGCGTTAGCATCTAGACATAAAAAAGATAGCCACCCCATCATGGGCAGCTATCTTGTTTAGGAACCCTCTGCTATCGCGGACGGTTATACAGATATTTCGCCCTAGGGAAGGCAAATAGTTTCATAGGAGTAATTGTTGGTGTAGCGCTCCTCATATGAGCCACCATATGAGTTAGAATAATTATAAATTATTTCTTCTCTGATGGGATTACCTTCGTTATTGGTACGATAGATGATATTATAATCATGCCAAGAGCATTCGTCGGCTTCAATGACATTGTTAAATGAACTGATTTTAGATGGCAGTTTAGACGGTATTTTTCCGAAAAGTCCACTCATTATTAAATATGGAGCATCATACCCACTGATATAGTAGCCAAATATATTGTCTATCATTTGGGTTATTACCCCATTGTTTGTTGTTCCAGAATATTCTATATCAGTAGAAATTTGCCATCTGCTAATTTTCTCAGATCCTTGCATGACATAGCGTTCGAGTATAACGTGAGTTATCACATCGTTTTCCCAGGTGTATTCACTCTGTTCATATTGTCCCGGACTTTGTAAAAAAGTCATTTCATATTTGGTGAGATGTCCTGCTGAGTCGTAGGTATATGTTGTGTACGTATCGTAATATTCATCATGCAAGACCTTTATATAACCATCATTGTTTGTGGTTACGTTGATTTGATTGCCATCTATATTGATGAGGATAGGATTGTAAGAGATGGTTATAGTAAATTCGTCTCCATCGTATATTTTGGATAAGCAACCATCAGGATTATAGGAAAACTGAAAGATTTCATCTCCCGTTATTTTGGTTAACAGGGTCTTGCTAACCTTTGGCATTTCCGGTTCATCTTCTTTTTCCTCATCGCCACCGCATGATATAAGGACAGCCGATATTGAGATTGTTAAGATGAATAGGAAGAGTGGTTTAATCAACTTTTCCATTGAATGTTTATTATGAGTTATTTATTCTGCAAAAGTACATAAAAGGGGATTTGTAAGTCGGATTTCCTGTGGCCAATTCGGCGACAACGTGTATCACAAATGAGGACATTCGACTAAATTGTCCATGGATGGACGGGTGTAACAAAAAACGGACCGTCATCACGACGATCCGTTTTTTTAACCTTAAATCTAATACCATGAAAACACAGTGCAAATATAGTAACTACAACATTAATACAATCCGTCCTACAGGAAAGTTCATGACCCTCTTTAGTTTTAACATATTTTCACAAATATTCTATCCGCCGCCGAGTCATCTATCTCATTAAAATTCGAGGACATTCATCATCACAAGCGTCTATGTTACGAAAAGTTAACGAAAGTGTGCAGATTATGAGGAAATGTTAACAATCATCAACTTTTAAGCCCCATAATTGCCCGCCACAATGAAATTAGGGTTAACTTTGCACTTCCACAACACTTTTCAACTATGGAGAATATCCTGACACTTCTGCCTGCGCGCCATGCCGCCGAGCATCCTGATGCTCCGGCGCTCGCCGCGCCCGATGCAGAAGGAAACTGGCACGACATATCCTGGGCATCCTTCAACAGCGACGTCGAGTGTGCCGCCAAAGCCCTTGCGTCCCTTGGTGTGGGACGCCAGGACTGTGTGGCCACATTCTCGGCCAATCGCCCTGAAAATCTTGTCACCGACTTCGCGCTCTACAGGCTGCGCGCCGTCTCGGTGTCCATCTACGCAACCTCCTCGATAGAGCAGGCCACATATATCGTGGACGACGCCAAGTGTGAGGTACTTTTTGCCGGAAACGCCACACAATATCATCATGCCCGCGAAGTGCAGCGCATGCTCCCGGGGCTGAAGCAGATCATTGTCATCAAGCCCATCACCCTTGATGCCGACGACGAGACGTCGCTCCTCTGGGACGACTTCATGAAACTTGGCCGCGAGGCCTCCCCTGACATTGCCAAAACGGTCGAGGCACTCACCTCGACAGCCATCCCTGAGGATATTGCAACCCTTGTCTACACTTCAGGCACAACAGGCGAGCCGAAGGGAGCCGTGCTGACTCACTCAAATTACACATATGCTCTCAACGCTCACCTCGAGAGGCTCACAATGGTCAAGCCCACCGATGTCTCGATGGCCTTCCTCCCCTTAAGCCACATCTTCGAGAAGGGATTCACATATTATTGCCTGCTAGTAGGGGCAAAAGTTGCCGTAAACCGCGACCCTCATCTCATCCAGGACACCATAAAAGTGGTGAGGCCCACCTGCATGTGTGCTGTCCCGAGATTCTGGGAGAAGGTCTACACCGCCGTCCAGGAGAAAATCTCGACCATGGGGATTGCACAGCGCTTGATGGTGAGGCTCGCGCTCCGTGTTGGCCACAAGCGCAACATCGACTATGTCCGCCGTGGCCGCCCGGTTCCCGCAATGCTCGAGAAGTCATATCAATTCTTTGACGCCAAGGTGTTCTCGCTGCTGCGCAGCGCCATCGGCATTGACAACCCCAACATCTTCCCGACAGCCGGCGCCCCCGTGTCTGATACTATCGTGGAGTTCTTCCACTCCTGCGGACTCTTCCTCATGGTGGGCTACGGACTCTCAGAGACCACGGCCACTGTCACATGCTTCCCAATGGAGGGCTATGAGATAGGCTCCGTAGGCACGACTCTCCCGGGTGTGGAGGTGAGGATAGGCCCCAACTCCGAGGTCGAGGTCAAAGGCCCCACTGTGATGAGAGGCTACTACAACAAGCCCTATGCCACCGAAGAGGCATTCACAGCCGACGGATGGTTCAAGACCGGCGACGCCGGGCGCATCGACTCCCATGGCGCACTATTCCTCACAGACCGAATCAAAGACCTCTTCAAGACCTCAAACGGAAAGTATATTGCTCCCCAGGCCATCGAGGCCCTGCTGGGAACCGACAAACTGATTGAGCAGGTGGCCGTCATAGGAGACAACCGCAAGTTTGTCTCAGCCCTCATTGTCCCAAACTACGAGGCCATCCGCCTCTGGGCAAAAGACAATAAGCTCGACATCTCGACACCTGATCAGATTGCCAACTCCCCCGAGGTCCACAAGATGATGGAGGCACGACTCGAGAAACTCCAGCGCCCCCTGGCCTCTTACGAGAGAATCAAACGCTTCACCATCATGCCCCGCGAATTCTCAATGGAGGCGGGCGAACTCACAAATACGCTCAAACTCAAGCGCCGCGTTGTAGCTGAGAAGTACAAGAAGGCGATTGAGAAGATGTATAATTAAATCAACGATGAAAATTGCTATAGTTGGCGCCAGCGGCGCCGTGGGCCAGGAGTTTCTCCGTGTGCTTGATGAACAGGGCTTCCCTGTCGAAAATCTTCTTCTGTTCGGCTCAGAGCGTTCTGCCGGACGCAGATACACATTCCGCGGCAAGGAATACACCGTCCGTCTCCTCCGCGAGGAGCCTGCCGACTTTGATGGCGTAGATTTCGCCTTCACCTCGGCCGGCGCCGGCGTGTCTAAGAAATATGCTTCGGTCATCACTGCCCGTGGCGCCGTGATGATTGACAATTCCTCGGCCTTCCGCATGGACCCCGATGTCCCCCTGGTAGTGCCTGAGGTCAACGGCGACGACGCCTTCGATGCACCGCGAGGCATCATTGCCAACCCCAACTGCACAACCATCATCATGGTGGTGGCCCTGAAGCCCATCATGGACCTCTCGCCCATCGAGCGCGTCCACGTGGCCTCTTATCAAGCCGCAAGCGGCGCCGGAGCCTCAGCCATGGACGAGCTCGTCAACCAGTATGCCGAGCTCCTCGCCGGCAAGAAGCCTACGGTCGAGAAGTTTGCCTATCAGCTCGCCAACAACCTCATCCCCCAGATAGATGTCTTCACCGACAACGACTACACCAAGGAGGAGATGAAGATGTATAACGAGACCCGCAAGATCATGCATGCCCCTGACCTTAGCGTCAGCGCTACCTGCGTGCGCGTCCCGGTGCTCAGAGCCCACAGCGAGGCTCTATGGGTGCAGACACGCGAGCCACTCTCGCTCGAGGCTGTCCGCGCAGCCTTTGAGAAAGCCCCAGGACTTGTCGTGGTCGACAATCCCGCTGAGAAGCTCTATCCCATGCCCCTTGACGCCAGCGGGACAGACCCCGTCTATGTGGGGCGTCTCCGTCGAGACCTCGACAATCCATGCGGACTGGCCTTCTGGCTTGTTGGAGACCAGATCAAGAAAGGTGCAGCCCTCAACGCAGTCCAGATTGCCCAATACATGCTCAAAACCAAAGGCCGGAAGGGTTAAAGGATTATAAAGCACAGCGCCGATTGCACATATTTGCAGAAAAATCGCTATATTTGCGCAATTAATCCAAATCCTGCATCGGTCGGCTCGCTCACCGCGTCCACTCTACATAGAAATGAGAGTAAAAATCCACAGCGAAGGCACAAACATCCTGATAGTATTAATGCTGATAATGATTGTCATCAATCTGTCGGCATGGATGTTCATTCGCCCTGTGGCCATACCCATCGTCTTCTCAAGCATCTGCGGCGTGTTCTATCTCCTCGTGGTGAACTTCTTCCGCTCACCGCGGCGCACATTTCGCGGCGACCGCGAGCGCGTGGTCGTCTCAAGCGTCGACGGGACCGTCGTGGCTCTCGAGGAGGTTTTTGAGCCTGAGGTGCTTAGGCGCCGTGTCAGGATGCTCTCGGTGTTCATGTCGGTGTTCAATGTGCATGCCAACTGGTTTCCCGTCGACGGAGAGGTGCTGATGGTGCGCCATCACAAAGGACGCTTCCTCAGCGCATATCTCCCCAAGGCAAGCATCGAGAACGAGCGCTCCACGGTGCTCATCCGCGCCACAAACGGCCAAGAGATACTCATGCGTCAGATAGCGGGTGCTGTGGCCCGGCGCATCGTCACATATGCCGCTCCCGGAGAGCAGGCCGACATTGAGGACCACATGGGCTTCATCAAGTTTGGTTCGCGAGTCGACATCTATCTGCCGCTCGACGCCGAGATCTTCGTGAAGATAGGCGATAAGACTGTTGGTGGCGTCACCACCGTCGCCCGACTGAAATAATCATCAATCCCCTCACCACAAACTCTCAACTCCCATCTCTACTTTGAAATCCTTCAGCTCATTCATACCTAACACAATCACCTGTCTCAACCTCCTCTGTGGCACCCTGGCCGTCGTCATGGCTCTGTCGCCACAGATTACGCCATGGGGGCTGTCGCCCCAATCACTGGCTTTCATCCTCATCGCCGCCGCGGCCGTCTTCGATTTCTGCGACGGCTTCTCAGCGCGGCTCCTCAAGGCATACTCCCCCATGGGCAAGGAACTCGATTCCCTCAGCGACCTCGTCAGTTTCGGCATCGCACCCGCCATGCTGGTGCTGTCCCTGATGCGCGAGTGCTCAAGCAGCCCCGTCATCCCATTTGTGAGCCTCATGATTGTGGTCTGTGGCGCGCTCCGTCTGGCCAAGTTCAACGTCGACACCCGTCAGACCACCTCCTTCATAGGGCTTCCCATCCCTGCCAACGCCATCTTCTGGATAGGAGCGCTGGGGTGGATCAATGTCCATGGCTATCCCGGCGACATAGTGATGTGTGTGCTTGTCGCCGTCATCTCACTCCTCATGGTGAGCGAGGTGAAGATGTTCTCACTCAAATTCTCATCGTGGGGTCTCCGCGAGAACGTGCGCCGCTACGTCATCATACTCGCATGCATCCTTTTCCTCATCACCGACGGCCTCGCCGGCCTCGCATGGACCATCGTGCTTTACATACTCATATCACTCTTTGGCAAGCGGGCTGACCCCGATGCAAAACATGATTGAATTTTTTCTTACCATAGCCATAGTTTATCTGACGGTCTACCTCGTGTGGCCCATCGTGAAGACATGGATGGCCCGCTATGCGCGCCGCAAGATGGAGGAGAGGCTCCACAACATGTTTCGCGAGCAGTTCGGGATGAACTTCGACACCCCCCGCCAGCAGCCCCCTCACGAGTCCCGGCGCCGCTCCACTCGCCGCACAGGGAAGATATTCACTCGCGACGTGGGCGAATATGTGGAGTTTGAGGAGACCGAGATTCCGCTCCCGCCCCCTCCGGAGACTCGCCACACACCAATGGAACCACAAGTGTCAGACGCTGATTGGGAAGAGATACAATAAATCGACCCTGCCGTGCGTTAAGATACTAATGAACCGGCATTTCCAATCATATCACAGGCTCCTGTCGCTGCTCATCATGATGACAGCGGCTTTTGGCGTTATGGCTCAAGGCTTCAACGACAAAGTGCTGAACCGCCCTTATGCCGACATGCGCCGCTGGCACCTCGGATTCTCAGTCGGTGTCCACACCCAGGACTTCATCTTCACCCACAACGGCTATGTCAGCGATGCGGGCGAGGAGTGGTACATGGAGCAGCCCGCCTTCTCACCCGGATTCTGTGTCAACGGCCTCATTGACTACCGCCTCAACAACCTCTTCAACCTCAGGTTCACTCCCGGCATGTATTTCGGCAACCGTGATGTCACCATGCGCGAGTACAACACCGGCGCTGAGCTCCGCCAGAATGTCAAGGCAGCATATGTGGTTCTCCCAGTCGACCTCAAGTTCTCAGGCCTCCGCCTCCACAACTCCCGGCCCTATCTCACTGCCGGAATCATGCCCGCCTTCAATGTCACAGTCAAGAAGGCTGACTATCTGCGCACCAAGCCCATGGAGTTCTATCTCACCGCCGGATTCGGGTGTGACTTCTATCTCCCTTATTTCAAGTTTATCCCCGAGGTGAAGTTCTGCTTCGGCCTGACTGACGTCATCGACCACGACCGCCCCGATCTTGAGGACGAGCCTGACAAACTCAAGATATCGCGCTCGCTCAAGAAGGCTCTGTCGCGAATGGTTGTGTTTACCTTCTATTTCGAATGATGAAACCAATGCTCCGACTGCTCTGCACACTCCTCTGTGTGCTTGCCGCTGTCCCTGTGCTCCGCGCCCAGGGCGACGCCATGCTCACGCAATACTGGGCCGTCCCCACATATTATAATCCAGGAGCCGCAGGCGACACTGACAACATACGCATCCGCGGCGGAATGAGAATGCAGTGGGTGGGCATCGACAACGCCCCGCGCACATTTCTCGCCGCAGCCGACATGCCCTTCAAGTTTCTCGGCAAGCGCTTCGGCACCGGACTCACCATCCAGCAGGAGTCATATGGCCTCTTCCGCAATCTCACTGTCGACGCCCAGATAGGCTACAAGTTTAAACTCCTCAAGGGAGAGTTCACAGCCTCGCTCCAGGTGGGCTTCTTCAACGAACAGTTCAAGGGGTCGGAAGTATACATCCCTGACGATGATGACTACCATCAGAGCGCTGACGACGCCATCCCTCAGAACGATGTGGCCGGAAACGCACTCGACCTCGGCCTGGGTGTCTACTACGTCCACAAATACTTCAAGACAGGCATATCACTTCTGCATGCCAACTCACCCACAGTCACCTTCACCGACGAGAACGACCAGAGTTCAGGCAGCGGCATGGGGGGCGCAGCCTCAGAAACTGCTAAAAAATATCAATTCACCGCTGACCGCACCCTCTATTTCAGCGCCGAGGGCAATATTCCCGTCCGCAATACGTTATTTGAAGTGTTACCCTCCGTGCTGGTGCGCAGCGATTTCACATTCACTGACTTTGCCGTCACGGGGCGCGTCCGCTACAACAAGATGTTCAGCGCGGGCGTGGGCTACCGTCACAACGACGCCGTCTCGCTTCTCCTCTCGGCCGAACTGAAGGGGATATTCATAGGCTACAGCTATGACTATCATATCTCAGACATCGCCAAGGCATCATCCGGAAGCCACGAGATCTTCGCCGGCTACAACCTTAAACTCGATTTCTCCGAGAAAAACCGCAACAAACACAAGAGCATCCGCATAATGTAACTTATGAAACGTATCATACACATACTCTTCTCACTCTCTCTCCTGCTCATGGCTGTGGCGTGTGCCTCAGGGTCACGCAGTTCCATGGGCGGCGAGGTCACCGGCGTCGGCGGCATGTCGTGGTCAGAGCCTACACCTTACGGCATGGTGCTTGTGGGGCGTGGATCCGTCAAGATGGGCCCCGCCCAGGATGATTCCCTCTGGAATATCCGCGCTGACCAGCGCGGCGTCTCGGTCGATGCGTTCTGGATGGACGAGACCGAAGTGACCAACGCCAAATACAAGCAGTTCGTCTTCTGGGTGCGCGACTCCATCATTCGCGAGCGCCTCGCTGACCCCCGATATGGCGGCAACGAGGAGTTCAAGATCGAGGAGGACCGCGAGGGCAACCCCGTCACCCCACATCTCAACTGGGCCAAGCCAATCCCCTGGCGCAACGCCAACGAGGATGAGCAGAGGGCCATCGAGAGCCTCTATCGCAACAACCCTATCACAGGTGTGCGCGAGCTCGACCCCACCCAGCTCAACTACAGATATGAGATCTACAATCTCACCGAGGCTGCCAAGCGCAAGAACCGCCTCGACGCATCGCGCCGCGAGTATAACACCGACCGCCCTGTCCCCACTGACCTCCCCATCATCTCGAAGGACACCGCATATATCGATGACGACGGCGAGATCCGCCGCGAGACAGTCACACGCGCTCTTACCGGCGACTACGACTTCCTCAACACATATATCGTCAACGTCTATCCCGACACCACAGCCTGGATCAACGACTTCGACAACGCATACAATGAGCCCTACGTCCGCCTATACTTCTCTCACGGCGGATACAGCGACTATCCCGTCGTAGGCGTCAGCTGGGAGCAGGCAAATGCCTTCGCCAACTGGCGCACCGACTTCCTGCGCCGCTCATTGGGGCGCGAGGGGGTCTATATCGAGCCTTACCGCCTCCCCACCGAGGCCGAGTGGGAATATGCAGCCCGCGCCGGCAAGAGTGAGAACATGTTCCCATGGGACGGCGACCTCCCCCTCACCGAGGACCAGGGATGCTTCTATGCCAACTTCAAGCCTCAGGAAGGAAACTTCGTCCAGGACGGCCAGCTCATCACAGCCCGTGTGGGCACATACTCGCCTAACGACTTCGGACTCTATGACATGGCCGGAAACGTGAGCGAGTGGACCTCCACGGCCTACAATGAGAGTGTGGGCAAGCTCACCTCCGACCTCAACCCTGAGTTCAGGTATGACGCCGCCAAGGAGGACCCCTACAAACTCAAACGCAAGATTGTGCGCGGCGGCTCATGGAAGGACGTGGCCCACAATGTCCGCTCCGACATCCGCATGTGGGAATATCAGAACGAGCAGCGCTCCTACATTGGCTTCCGCTGTGTCCGCTCACAGATAGGATTTGCAAAAGGCAATAAACTCAAGAAATAAGCACCATAAAAATAAGCACCATAGCTCTCTCTCAAAACCATGATGGAAAAAGAAAAACTCAAGAATAAATTTGACACCATAATGACGTGGGAAGGGGGTCAGCGCCTCTTCAACTTCGCCTACTCTGTCGGCGCAGCCATCGTCATCTGGGGCGCGCTCTTCAAGATTCTCCACCTTCCCGGTGGCAATGCTCTCCTCTGTATAGGCATGGGCACTGAGGTGCTTATGTTTATCCTCACAGCCTTCGACCGTCCCCCCAAGGAGTATCATTGGGAGGAGGTCTTCCCTGAGCTCGACAAGCGCCAGGCAGCCGATGAGGAAGCCGGCAGCCGTCTCCTTGGCGGCAACGGCGGCACTGTCATTGTTGGCGGCCAGCCCGCCGATGGTCCAGTGGTCCTGCAGCCTGC
Organism: Muribaculaceae bacterium; assembly: GCA_023667285.1. Taxonomy (GTDB): domain Bacteria; phylum Bacteroidota; class Bacteroidia; order Bacteroidales; family Muribaculaceae; genus Duncaniella. Next base: position 969,132 of record JAMPAK010000001.1, on the reverse strand, counting down.
TGCTACGGCTCTCGGCGAGGTGGCCGGGCTTTCCAAGTCTGACACCGAGGCCCTCTCAAACTCTATCACCCGCATGACTGCCGCCGCTGACCAGCTCTCGCAGATGGCTGACCTCGCTTCGGCCACTCAGGATTATCTGGCCCGCATGAGCACCATAGCCGAGCAGATGGAGCAACTGAGCCGCACCACCGAGGCTCTCAACCAGGTGTCGTCCGTCCTCCTTGAGTCATACAAGACAATCACTGAGAACTCTGCCGACATCACTGCCAACTCGCAGGGCTATATTGCCCGCATGGCTGATCTCAACCGCAATCTCGGCGGCCTCAACACAATCTATGAGATCCAGCTCAAGAGTGTCTCCACACAGCTCGACTCAATCGACCGTGTCAACCGCGGCATCAAGGATATACGCGACATGTATGAGAAAAGCGCCTCGCAGAGCGCCCGCTACTGTGAGGAGACCGAGAAGATGTCGCGCCACATCCAGCAGCTCAACCAGGTCTATGAGAAGATGCTCAATGCGATGACTGTCAGCATGTATCGCCCCATGATGAACGACATCCCCGGCGCTGCATCCTCAGGCACAATCTAAAATTCAAATCACACCGATCAAATTAGTACCCTCTTAGTCAAATGGCTGAATCAGTAGTACGCCTCTCACCAAGGCAGAAGATGATAAACCTCATGTATATCGTCCTCACTGCCATGCTGGCTCTCAATGTGTCCAGCGACGTCCTCGACGGCTTTGTCCAGGTCGAGGATGGTCTGGCGCGCACCAACGCCAGTGTGGGGAGGAGAAACGATGCCATATATCGTCAGCTTGAGAGTTTCACGGAGCAGAATCCCGGCAAGGGTACACCATGGCTCGAGAAGGCATCTGACGTGCGCCGCCGCGCCGCCGCGCTCTATGAGTATGTCGACTCGCTCAAACTCGCCATTGTCCGTGAGGCCGACGGCCCCAAGGGTGATGTCTCTGCCATCAACCGCCGCGACGACCTTGAGAGCGCCGCTGTGGTGATGCTAGCACCAGGCAACAGCCAGGGTGAGCGCCTGCGTGGCCGCATCGACACATATCGCGACTTTGTCACCACTCTTGTCTCTGACTCAATCAAGCGCGCCTCAATCAACGAGGCTCTCTCCACAGCTCCCTTCCGCCGTCCCGGCACAGTGACCCCGCAGCCTTGGGAGGAGGCCAAGTTTGAGAACCAGCCCGTGGTGGCATCTGTGACCCTGCTCACAAAACTCCAGAACGACATCCGCTATGCCGAGGGTGAGGCTCTCGCCAACCTTCTGGCCGCTGTCGATGCCGGTGATGTCCGCGTCAACGAGCTCAACGCTTTCGTCATTCCTCAGTCCAGGATGGTGATGAGAGGCGGCCGTTACTCCGCATCCATTGTCCTTGCGGCTGTCGACACCACAGCCCGTCCTGACATCTTCATCGGGGGCAAGCAGCTCCCAGGCGACAAGGGGCTCTATGAGTTCAACACCTCCTCCACCGGCACATTCGACTACTCCGGCTACATCGAGGTGGCCCACGGTGATGGCTCGACCACACGCCACCCATTCTCGTCCTCATACACCGTAATGGAGCCTACGGCCACCGTATCTGCCACGATGATGAATGTGCTTTATGCCGGCATCAATAACCCCATGAGCATCTCTGTCCCGGGCGTGGCCATGAACGGAGTGTCTGCCACAATGACAAACGGCACTCTGACCCGTCAGGGGGACACCTGGATAGCCCGCCCCTCAAAGGTGGGCGAGGATGCCACTATCACCGTGACCGCCAACATTGACGGACACCCTCAGACAGTGTCGACCTCCACTTTCCGTGTCCGCAAGCTCCCTGACCCCACAGCCTTCATAACCTTCACGGCTGCCGGAGGTGCCAAGGACCGCTATAAAGGCGGGAAGCCCATATCGAAGGCTCTCCTCAACACCGCCCCCGGAATCGAGGCCGCTATCGACGACGATATGCTCAACATTGATTTCCAGGTGCTTGGGTTTGAGACTGTGTTCTTCGACCAGATGGGCAATGCCATCCCTGAGGTCTCACAGGGAGCAGCCTTCTCCCAGCGTCAGCGCGACCAGTTCAAGCGTCTGTCACGTGGAAAGCGCTTCTACATATCGCGCATCCGTGCCAAGGGCCCTGACGGAATCGAGCGCACACTCTCGCCCATGGAGGTCATAGTCAATTAATACCCCAATCCCCTCTGTCATCATCTCCCATCCCCATGATAAAGAAGTTTCTTCTCATAGCCATCACACTCATCACCGCCGCCACTGCCTTCGGGCAGCAGGAGTCATCGTCGAGCGGCAGCGTTGTGCGCCGCCGTGGTCCCGCTGACCGCAACAAGACGGAGACCCCCGGTGTGACACAGCGCATGCAGGCCCGCCTCGGCACATCTGAAGCCGACGAGAGCGAGCTCCAGTGGATGCGTGTCATGTATCGTGAACTCGACCTCACCAAGGACGAGAATGGCGCCTTATATTACCCCGATGAACACGTGGAGGGCCAGGATAACCTCTTCCGCATCATCATGCACCGTATGGCCGACGGCTCGCTCGGCGGATATGAGTATCTTGACGGCCGCGAGGTCTTCAACGATGACTTCCGCGTGAAGATGAACGATGTCCTCGACCGCTTCTATATCCCTTACACCCAGGCCAAGGGCTCGACTGAGAAAAATCCTAAGTTCACCATCGAGGAGTCAGATATCCCTACCACTGAGGTGCTGACCTACTACATCATAGAGCGCTGGGAGTTTGACAAACGCTCAAACCGCATGCGCACAGTTGTCGAGGCAATCTGCCCCGTGCTTCACCGCTCGGGCGATTTCGGCGGCGAGGCCATCAAGTATCCCATGTTCTGGGTGCGCTATGCTGACCTCCGTCCCTATCTCACCACTCAGAACATCTTTACTGACGACGACAACAATCTGGCCACATACACCTACGATGATTTCTTCCAGCTCGGCCTCTATAAGGGTGACATCTATAAGACGCGCAACTTGAAGAACCGCTCGCTCATGCAGATGTATCCTGACCCCGATGAGCTCGCCCATGCACGCGACTCTATCCAGCAGCGCCTTGACTCTTATGAGAAGAAACTTTGGGTGCCTTCGCTCGAGGAGCTTCAGGCTCGCCGTGAGGCAGCAGAGAAGGCTGAGGCTGAGGCCGAGGCTGCAGCAGAGGGTGATGATAGCGCCGTAGCCGCCGCTGAGGACAAGCCCAGGAATGTGCGCGCCACACGCTCAAAGCGTGGCTCATCGTCGAGCGCAGCCAAGCCTGCCAAGAAAAAGACCCCCAAGGTGAAGAAACCCAAGGGTACAAGCTCATCATCGTCTGCCACCCGCTCTGTGCGCAACCGTCGCCGCTGATGGTCAGCACCCCCACGGGCGGCAATCTCATCACAATTGTCGTTCCCGTCTACAACCGCGCAGCCACCGTCGGGCGCCTGCTTGACTCCATCGACTCTCAGACGCTCCCCCCGGCCGCCGTTATCCTTGTCGACAATGGCTCGACAGACTCCTCTCTTTCCATTCTCAATCACTGGGCCGAATCACGGCCCTATGCCGCCGTGGCTGTCGAGAGACGCCGCGGCGCTTGCTGTGCAAGAAACTGCGGCCTGGCGATGGTCAAGACTCCCTGGGTGATGTTTGTCGACTCAGATGACATCCTTCTTCCATCTCATGTCAGTGACTATGCCCGCGCCATTGCGAGTCATCCTGATGCTGACCTTTTCGGTCGGGATGTCCTCACCTTGATGCCAGATGGGAGCAGTGTGAGAAACTATTTCTCAGCCCGCGCCCCTCTGTTCAGTCATATCTTCCGCGCCACATGTGCCACAGCCAGAATAGTCTATCGCACCTCCCTTGGCCGCCAGGCAGGGGGCTGGAACGAGAGCCTGCGCGGCTGGGACGACTGGGAACTTGGGGTGCGTCTCCTGCTCCAAAATCCTAAGGTTGTGGATATAGGGGGTGAACCCACCTATCATGCAGTCTTCACAGAGGAGTCCTTGACGGGCCTCTCATTCTCCGCCCGTCCCGGCGATTGGGAAACCGCCCTCTTGACGGCCCGTGAGGCTGTCATAGCAGCCGGACGAGACGACCTGCTGAAATGGATTGACGCGCGCTCCATGATACTCGCAGCCCGATATGCCGCCGAGGGCTCACAGAGCCTCGCAGACTGCCTCAGGGAGCAGGTGTTGAGCCGCACCCCATATCCCGTGCGCATGCGCATCATCTACCGCCACAACCTCATCTTCGGCCGCCTCACCTGGCCCCTCGCCAGAATCCTCTTCCCTATATCAATATGATAGGAGGTTGACAGAATAGTGTGCAAATGCCGAAATGGTTTTTCCAAAATGTCAAAGATCGCTTGCCGTGCGGTTTGACTTTGGGTCGCGGAGCACGGCGTACCGCTAGAGTGGGTGTGGAGGGGTGGTGTAGGTTGTGGGGGTTGACGGGGGTGATGGGGGTGATAAGGGGGGCAGTTTTACGGGGATGGTGATGACGATGGTGGGTTGCGGGTCGTCGGGCGTCTTGCTAGTGTCGGGTTTGAGGATGCGGTGCATGCGCCGTCCGAATAGCCGGGCGAGTTTCTCGGCGTGGCCGCGGGTGCGCGGCGCGGTGATGTGGACGATGAAGAATCCGCAGCCTGAGAGGGCGGGGAGCAGGGCGTTCCAGAGCCGGAGGAAGCCGTCGGGCCGTGCCTGCAGGGGTGAGAAGGTTTTGGCGTCCTGGGTGTTGAGCAGGAGTATGTAGGCGAGTGTGTGTCCGCGGATGCTGTCGGGGCGGCGGTAGGTGA